>NZ_JBHSNO010000006.1:0-306285 GCF_042655805.1 Sporosarcina soli
ATTTCTACTCGTCCAAATCCACTTTTGTAAATAGTGTGCGTAAATTCACTTGACTAAACGTAAGAAAAGTAACTGATTACTTTATATTCTTCCGGGCTATCCGTTTGTTCAATCATCACATTACTAATAAAATGCCTCTGTCTCGGAGCTGGATCATCTACCCAAGCAGATTTCATATAAAGTCTTTCTACTTTCATCGTAATGTCTTTTTTCGTATCCGAAAAATAGGTCATATCATGATTTAAATTAGATCCCTTTTTATTCTCTACAGTTACTCGTACCGGCATTACGTATTGAATGTCCTCGGTAAGCAAATCAAGCCATTCCCGATACTTGCGATGGTCCAATAAGTAAGCTTCCCGATAATAAAATTGCGTGATCTCTTCCTGTAATGACATTTGCATAAGTTCTCGCATTAGTCTTCACCTCCGGATTCCTTCGTCAGCAGTTCTAACCAGTATTTATGCATACTTCTAGCGATATGATCTGTATAACATGTCGGATACGCTTCACCAGGTCCTGGAAAGTTTTCATCTCTTTCCACATTATCAAAGCCCATTAAGTAATTCGCCATATTGTTATAACTTAGTTTCCGATCACGCGACATACTACCTGAACTCGCCTCAATGATGCGCGCCCAATTCTCCGTGTCATCTTGCTCAAGTGTTCCTGCAGCTCCAAATGTTGCGAGGAACCCTTTGTAAGACTTTTCTTTATACTCTTCTGGGAGTGCTTTGTCGATCATATACCATACCCAGATTTCGATTTTATCCGGTGCTATTGGTCGCCACACACGCCAATTGAGATGATTGTGTTTAACCCCTTCTGATCCGCTTCCTGAACTGAGAAATGATAGGTTCGGGAAAACACCGCCCACAAAATTCGTTACTTTGGAGAAAACTTCAATTTGCTGTTCATTTAAATTCCTCTCAAACATGGGCCACATATCCTCCGGCATCCCTTGATATTTATTAGCCGATTCCCCAGTTGCAGAAGTAATGACATTAATGCCATGTCCATTTTGCAAAACAACTTGATGTCCATAAGACGCATATAATGGGTCCGACGGTGTTAACTCCATTTCCGTGGCGGATCGATGTGTTGTCTGCACATGATACGGATCCGCTGCAAAGTTTTCGGCTGTCATTTTCCAATTTGCTTTCGCTATCCACCGCTGCGGCACTCCCCTTACTTCCATTCCTCCATCACTTCTACCCAGCATAATGTCAAAATAAAATTTCATATCCCCTAAGTAGTCCTCTAATGACATCGCATTGGGATCGAGATTACCAAATATCATTCCTTGATAGCTTTCTACTCTAGGCACTGGTCGTAGTCCCCACTCACTTTTATCCATTTTTTCACCATACACTTTATTACCTGCCACAATTCCAATCAATTCCCCGTCAAGATTGAATGTCCACCCATGATAAGGGCATGTATGCGCTTTCTTATTTCCGTAATCTTCAGTGCAAAGCCTTGTCCCTCGATGAGAACAAGAGTTTAGAAATGCCTTTATTTCCCCTTTTCTATTTTTCATTAGTAAAATCGGATCATCAACCATCATTCTTGTAATATAGCTTCCACCTTCTTTTAACTCAGATTCATGACCTAGAAATTGCCAGGTTTTCCCGAATACTTTTTCTTGTTCTAACTTGTAAACCTTAGGATCCGTTACAACCCATTGCGGATAATAGCCTTCATCCAACTTTTCTTTAATTTGCTCCAATTCTTTAATGATCAATTTAAAAAACCTCCTCTTATAGTTGTGCATTTTACAGAAACAAGTCGCCAAATGATTTATTAATATGAAAATTATGATTATAATCAAAGTGTAACATCTGCTAAATTCTTTTGACATTGCACAATCCATTGTTGATTTGACAAAAGTTATTATTCTATTACTATTCAAAAAGGTGTTTAACCCAAAGAATATCCTTGAGTCAAACACCTTTTGAACAAATACCAATCCTTATTGTAAATCCTATCTTTCCTTATTTAGCAACATTTAATGAGCGAACAGTATATTTGTGCTTACTTTATAAACGCAGGCGCATTAATCAGTTGGCCTGATTTACGAGTTTCTTTATCAGGATTCGTAAAAATCAAGAAAATCACACTAAAAATTAATACGAGTGAAGCTGCTAATATTACAGAATAATTAAACCCGAGTGCTGTATTATCCCCCGCTAATTGAACAACAAACCCCGTAGCAAGCGGACCGATAATGCCGGCCAAGTTTGCTAGCCCAATTAATACCCCTGAAGCTAATCCTTTCCGCTCTGGGAATAATTGATTGGCGATTTGTGGGGCAATGGAGAATATTGTATTTACGAGCATTAAGCCCATCCCTAAAGCAATAACTGCTCCTACAGTTGAGCTGATTAGCGTAGTGGAGAAAAAGGCAATGGATCCCAAGACTAAGCAAATACCAACTACGAATACACGGGACTTCCGGTGGCTTTTGGTTTTCTTCAACACATGGTCTGATAGCATGGCAACCGCGATTGAGCCAAGTGAAGTAAAGACGCCAATTCCCCCGACAATGTACCCCATTTGTAGCGGAGATAAATGAATAATTTCGGTTAAATACGTCGGCATCCAAACAAACACCCACGACAGAACCCAAAAAGCCGAAAAGAACACTAAAGTAGTAAGGATGAAGTTAACCGTAAGCAATTTAGTAGAAAGTTCCGCCCATGTGAGCTTTGGCAATTTTTCTTGGATTACATCCACGCTTACTTGATATTTAGGTCTTTCTCGCCCAAAGATCATCCATAAAATAACCCATAACAGACTGAGTGCTCCTAAAAATCCAAAACCTATACGCCAGCTGTAGCTATGGATAAGAAGAATAAGAAAAGGCGCCATCAATTTTGCCCCCATACTCCCACTTGCTACGAGAGAAGTAGCGAATGCCCGTTTTTCTGGTGGAAACCATTTACTAATATGGCTGACAGCTACCGCTAAAAAGGGTCCTTCAAAAGCCCCTAGAAATACACGGGAAAATATGAGCAATGGTAAACTATAAATGACAAATGCGCTAAATTGGGAAAGCGTCCAGGCAATGGCCATTACCGTTAGCATTCTCTTTGTCCCTACTTTATCTGATAACGTAGCACCAACGATTCCTGCTATTGAAAATAACCAGTAAAAACTGCTCCCAACCATCCCGAACTCCACAAAACTAAGGCCTAAATCTTCCATAATCGGAACTGCAGCATAGCCTACAATTGCCTTATCTGAATAATTGATGATGTACATCAAAAACAGAAATAGTACAATAATCCAACGCATTACAATCCCCCTAACAACTCAAGATATTGTTACGCTAAACCGTTACGTAACGGATAATTTCCAATTGGATTTCTCCTCCAATTTCATAAGGTAATGTTCGAACGGCTAAGCGTTATAATTCCTCACTAAGTTCTGCCTTCGTACTAGGCAAGCTCCTTCTGAATCCTTTTGTTTTCAATGCGAGGATAACAACACCAAGAAGTAGCCAGCCGAATCCTATAACTCTTCCAATCGGATCCATGCCAATCAATATGTACAAGCAAACCATAATACCTAGGATTGGAGAAACAAGGCTACCAAATAGTTGCTTGCCTTTTCTTTCATTCCTTTTAACATAAAACTCAATGATCACTGAGATGTTGACGAAAATAAAACCTACCAAAGCCCCAAAAACGACGATTAAAAAAAACACACTAATTGGGATCAAAAGTGCTCCAATATAACCAACTACAGCTAAAATATAAATACTGTAGATTGGGGTTTGATGTTTCGGATGCAAATAAGAGAGAAAGCTCGGCAATGCTTTGTCACGCCCCATACTAAATAAAACGCGTGAACCAGATGCCTGTCCTGCTAACGCTGTAGCTGTCGCCGTAATCACCAGCGCAACGGTTGTGAAAGCTGCCAATCCACTTCCGCCAACAGCAGTTGCAATTTCATAAAATGCTGTGTCCTCATTTCCAAACGTCCCCAACTTCCCTTGAATGAGTGTCATGAAATACACTTGGATGCCAATTAAAAATGCACTAATTACGCATGTAATGATAACGGCTAAACCAACTGTCTTTCCTGATACGATTGCATCTTCTGAAAGTGCAGTGATCGCATCAAAGCCAAGGTACGCAAGAACTGCAATTGAAGTGCCCGCCACTAAAGCGTTGAGCGAAAATGTTTCTTTTTGGTAAACGCCATCTAAACTAAAAATACTTCCAAGTCCATCAGCACTCGTCAATGCATAAATGGCAAAGGCTATAAATAAGAAAACACTTCCAAGTTTTAAAATTAACATCAATAAGTTTAAATGAGCTGATAATTTAGTCCCTCGAAAATTAAAGTAAGTCATCGGGATCATTAAGAGTAATAACATGACCCAGAGTGGTACAAACGTGAATAACTCTATAGCAAAAGTTGAGCTTAATTTATACACCAACATTGGGAATATTAAGTAGTCCAACAATATAGCCCAACCTGCCATAAAACCAAGACTTGGATTTAAACTATGTGTAGCATAACTATACGTCGATCCTGCCTTTGGTATAATGCCTGCCATTTTCCCGTAACTAAACGCGGTAAAGATCATGGCAACAAGTCCAATAAAAACGGATAAGACTCCATGCCCATTAGAAGTAATGGTTAATCCTCCAAATAACGATTGCGCTGCGTTAGGCGAGATAAAAATCAGACCAAAAATAACTAAATCTCTTGCTCGTAGCACTCTTTTCAAACCTTGTTCGTTACCTACAATATTTCCAGCCATTTGACAGCCTCCCTTATGAGAGAATATTGGGATAGTTACTGGTACAAAGATCCGAATTGGCTTTCACTTCATTGAAATCTGTGGAGAGATGTATGTATGCATCCTCTCCACAGATCGGTGTTCTTTTAAGAAATGCTTGTTGCAATCTCAGTCAATGATTCATCAAAAATAGCAATCATTTGCTCTACTTGTTCTTCTGTAATCGTTAATGGAGGAGCCATTACAATTGTATTTGATCCTTCAAAAATAACCGGACGAATGATTAAACCTCTTTTCGTGCATTCTTGGACAAATCGAGGGGCCACTGCGAGAGATGGATTGAAAGGTATTTCGTTATTACGGTCTTTATATAATTCGAAAGCCGCCATCAATCCAAGCGCTCTTGACTTCGTGAAAATCGGATGTTTCTCTTCTAAATAGGCAAAGCCTTTCTTCAAAACAGTTTCCATATTTTTCGCGTTTGCTACGAGATCTTCCCGTTCAATAATCTCAAGATTTTTTAACGCAACCGAACAAGCCACTGGATGCCCACTATACGTAAAGCCGTGGAAGAACATCCCATCACCGGACAACTCCGCCAACTCATCCCTTAGTGATTCGCGAATAATGACTGCACCTAGCTGACTATAGCCACTCGTAATACCTTTTGCCACCGACATCAGATCAGGCACCACGTCCCAATTGTCCACACCAAACATTTTGCCCGTTCGGCCAAAACCGGTGATGACTTCATCCGTAATCATTAAAATTCCGTATTCATCGCACAGTTTACGAAGCGCTTGTAAATAGCCATCTTGCGGAATGAATAGCCCACCTGCACCTTGAACCGGCTCCAAAATAACGGCTGCTACTGTTTCCGGACCCTCTTTTTCAATGACACCCCGGAAGCTACCAGCAAAATCTGGATCCGTTCGATCTCCAAGTTCACAGTTTGTATTAAAACGCGTTGTCGCATGAACGAATCCAGGCGCCTGAGCAGTCGCCATGTTTTGAAATTGTTCAATTCCCGTTGCACTCGTAGCACCAATCGTAATGCCGTGGTATCCGCGTTTCATCGCAACAATCTTGTTTCGTTCCGGTTTCCCCTTTAATTTCCAATAATGTCGTGCAATTTTAAATGCCGAGTCATTCGACTCTGAACCGCCCGATGTGAAAAAGCTAACATTTAAATCCCCAGGTGTTAACGAAGCAATCTTTTCGGCTAGGCGAATGGCCGGTTCATGGGACATCCCTTGGAAACTAGAACTATAGGCGAGTTGCGTCATTTGTTCCTTTGCCACTTCCGCCAATTCTTCTCGTCCATGCCCGACATTGACATTCCAAAGTGAAGAGAGCCCATCAATATATTGTTTTCCGTTCACATCGGTTACGTGAATTCCTTTTCCTTCTTTTATAATAAGGGTAGGTCCGTTTTCCTGATGTTGTTTCAAACTCGTTACTGGATGAAAAACATGCTTTTTATCTAACTCTCTTAGCTGCACTACATTTACTTCATTTGTCACTAGACTCATTTTAACTCCCCCATTTACGTTAATAAGCATTTTTCAAAATTGCCATAATATCTTCCTTTGTTGCTGTTCGCGGAGTGAAAGTCATACTTCTTTCTTTTAAAGCATCCTCAGCGATTGTAGTGAAATTTTCTTTTTTAACTCCCGCTTCCCGTAATCGTGGAATGTTGACTTTGTGATTTAAATCAGTTACTTTCTCAACAATGCTCTTTACGATTTCTTGATCGTCTATGCCATGAATAGGTAATCCCATGCTCGATGCAATATCTCTCATTTGTCGTCGAACTCTTTCATCCACGCCATTAAAAGCCAAAACGTGCGGCAGTAAAATCGCATTTGCAGTACCATGCGGAACACCACAGTGAGAACTGATAGGATGAGAAATAGCGTGAACAAGACCTAAACCTGCAGAATCAAATGCAACGCCCGCTATTAAACTACCAAGTAGCATATTCGACCTCGCTTCAATATTTGTTCCACTACTCGTACTTTCATAAATATTTCCCGAAATGAGTTCAATGGCTTTTAATGCGTTGATGTCCGTCATAACAGATGCCCCTTTGGAAATATAGGCCTCTATTGCATGGGTGAGCGCATCCATTCCAGTTCCCGCTGTTACAGCAGGTGGAAGACCCACAGTAAGAAGAGGATCAACTAACGCAATCGTTGCCCCGCAATGCTGTCCACCAATCACCATTTTCCTTGATTTTTTTGAATCTGTAATGACAGTAACCGCTGTTACTTCACTACCTGTACCCGATGTTGTCGGAATAGCAATGAGTGGTTTCGTTGGAATTTTAACCGTGTCTCGTCCTTCATATTGATGGATAGATCCAGGATTCGTTAATAAGATATTTACAGCTTTCGCACAGTCAATCGAACTTCCGCCGCCAATCGCAATGATTGCTTCTACTTCATGTTCCTTAGCGAATTCAGCCGCCTCGGTGACGATAGAGTCGGTCGGATTAGCAGTAACTTTCTCAAATGCCACTACCTGTAGCTCTTCTAGATGTAATTGATTGATAATTTGATCGGCTATCCCTGAATTCTTTATGCCTTCATCATAAATACAAAGCACTTGTTTAACAGCAAGCTCTTTTACAACACTGCCTATTTCTTCTGAAGTTCCACAACCGAATTTCACGATCGTAGGAACTGTAAAACGGAATGATGCTGTCGTATCTTTTATCTGTATTGCCATACTTTCTTTTCTCCCCTCTCACTTTTAGGCATTGGTTCCCTTTTCCAATTAGTTAGTGTACGTTTATCGGTACGGCAGGGTTATCGGCTTCTGTTCTTCTTTCCGGTGGACGGGAGAATACCCCTACAATTACGACACCCGAAGCAATAATAACCGCTGCTAAATAAAATGCATTACTGAAACTATTAGTGGCTTCAACGATAAAACCAGTAATAATTGGAGCTAAAATCCCTGGAAGTGTTTGCGCAACTTGAGCTAATCCTCCCATGGAACCGGCCTTCTCCGGAACTGTTTCAGCTACTACTGCACCAAGTGGAGCAGCTGCTGAAGCCAAGCTCATTGCCCCAATTGTTAGGAAAACTACCGCTCCTGTTACTGTTTGAGATTGAACAACAAGAACAAGACTAGCAGCTAAGATACAAAACCAAAAGACCGTCCAGTATGCCCTTGCAATACGCCTGCTATTCGTGTGTTTATAAATCGTGTCACTTAATCTCCCGCCAATTGCCTGACCAAGTGCCGCACCAATCCATGGCACAGAAAGAGCAAATCCCATAGATTTTAAATCCAGGCCCCTTTCAAGACTTAAATAACCTGGCAACCATGTTAATAGAAAGAATAAAGCGTATCCCACACAGAAAAATGCCCACATATTCGCTAATATCGTACCGCGTACACCTTTAGGAATCGTCAATAATTCTTTAACCGACTTTTTCTCGCCCGATGTTGCTAACTTGGCTAAGTCACCTTGCTCTTGAAGTAACCATTCCTTTTCTTCATCACTCATTCTTTTGTTTGCCTCTGGACGATCTGTGAATAATTTATGCCAGAAAAACGTCCAAATAAGGCCAACTATGCCCATCACAATAAAAGGAAAACGCCAACCATAATCCATAATCATCCAAGCCAGGATCGGCGTAGCTAGGGCTGGTCCAAGATAGACAGCCGAAAAAGCAAGTCCTAAAGCGGAGGAATACTCTTTTGGGCTAAACCAGTTTGTCACAATCCGGACGCCATTAGACAAAGAAGGTCCTTCACCTGCACCAAAAAATATCCGCGCAATAATTAAAGAAACAAAGTTAAAAGCACCAGCAGTAGCTGCTGTAAAAAGGGACCACCAGATTGCGCCTACTGTAAATACTTTTTTAGAGCCATATCTATCCGCCGCTATCCCAGCAATCACCCCAAATGGGACAAGACCCCAGAAAAACGCACTTAAAACGATCCCCCATTGTGAAGGCGATAAGCCAAACTCTTCCATCATAGGTCCAGTTGCCACTGAAATAATAACTCGGTCCACGAATTGGATAAAGAAAATGAGCATAATGAAAACCATCATCGCCCACCGAAAATTTTTCTTAAACATATTTTCCCCTCCTTCTATAGTTTCCTTATGCTCTAGTTTTTATTGACAAACTACTTCTTTCGCTGACCACCAGTCTGCCTTCTTAGTCGATTCTGGGCGTAATGGGATAATCTAAGGTTTAAAAGACTGTCGAAATAAACTTCTTCTCCAAGAAATCAGCTAACCCGTCTGGACCGCCTTCACGTCCCATGCCACTTTCCTTCACGCCACCAAAAGGTCCTTCCACTTGGGCAAGTACGATATCATTGAGACCTACCATGCCATATTCTAAGCTTTCCGATACACGAATCGATCGGGATAAGTTTGTTGTAAAACAATAAGCAGCCAAACCGAAATCTGTATCATTTGCTTTTGCAATCACTTCTTCTTCCGTTTCAAACGTATAGATAGGTGCGATTGGTCCAAAAGTTTCTTCATTTGCAATGCGCATGGATTCATTGACATCGGCTAAAATAGTAGGTTGGTAGAAAAAACCTTCTTCATACCCTTTGAGATCAGGCTTTGTTCCGCCCGTTACAACTTGTGCTCCTTTCGCAACTGCATCCTTCACTTGATCCTCCACTTTCTTTAATCCTGCCGCACTAACCAATGGTCCAACTTGTGTATTCACGTCCAAACCGTAACCAACTTGCAGTTTGTCAACTTTTACTTTTAATAATGTGAGAAATTGATCTTTAATAGATTCTTGTACATAAATACGGTTTGCCGAAATACATGTTTGACCACAGTTCAAAAACTTATTACGTGCAAGTTGTTCTGCCGCATGTTCTAAGTCAGCATCTTCAAATACGATGAAGGGTGCATGTCCCCCGAGCTCCATCGAAACTCTCTTCACTTGATCCGCTGCTTTTTTCAACAAAATTTTCCCCACGTTTGTCGAGCCTGTAAATGTAACTTTTCGAATTCGTTTATCTGTTAATAGAGCATCACCGATCTTATCAGGCGTACCTGTCACTAAGTTTATGACGCCTTTTGGTATTCCAGCTTCTTCTGCTAATTGGAAGAATAAGATTGCACTTCCTGGTGTCTGTTCTGCCGGCTTCAATACGACCGTACAACCGGCAGCTAAAGCTGGGGCCACTTTTCGAGCAACCATTCCTAATGGGAAATTCCATGGCGTAATTGCTGCAACGGGTCCAACAGCATGTTGAATGACTTGAAGTCGTCTATCAGAAGTGGCCGCAGGAATAATTTCTCCATAGACACGTTTTCCTTCTTCCGCATTCCAAAGGACATAGTCAGCTGCATTCAGGACTTCTCCACGTGCTTGCATAATGGGCTTTCCCATTTCCTCGGAAATTTTCTCCGCCAACTTATCACTATTGTCTAGCATCAATTGGTAGAGACGCGTTAAAATCGTAGCCCGTTCTTTACTCGTTTTGCGGGACCATTCAGGAAACGAGTTAGCTGCAGCATCAATCGCCAACTTCGTATCTTGTTCGTCTCCATGAGCCGCTTTGGCAATGACCGCTCCAGTTGCCGGACTCACAACGTCAAAATAGTCATTTGAAATAGGATTTACCCATTCCCCATTTATGTAGAGCTGGTATGTTGTTACTTCGCTTTTTACAATTGTCATTATTCATCCTTCTTTCTGTTATTTTTTTAGGTTATACATTTGAGGGTACTTTTTTATCTTTTAACACTGCCCAAAATGCAGATTGAATGTCGATAGCTTTATCAATGGCTTCTTTTTGATTTGCATAAAGAGGTGCTACATGAACGTCTGGAAATGGATCCTCTACCCCACTATCAATTCCGCTTAGTCCTTCGATAATTTTCAACGTACAGAACGGAACATAGGCCGCGCTGTATCCGCCTTCATGCAATGCAACAAGTCGACCGTGACAATGTTTTTCAGCTAGCTGTTTCATAATGGTTGCCATTTGTTTATAGCCTTCTGCATCGACTAACATCCGACCTAATGGATCGAATTTGCTTGCATCTTGACCCGCTGAAATCAAAATGAGTTCTGGTTTAAATTCATCAACGATGGGGACAATGAGTTTCTCAAACGCATATAAGTAACCGTTGTTGCCTGTGCCTGCAGGCAAGGGAATATTGACGTTATAGCCTTTTCCTTTTCCCTCTCCCACGGCATTTACAAGTCCTCTACCTTGTGGGAATGTATATTCCTGATGAAGAGAAATGAAAAGGACATTCGGATCATTATAAAAAGAACTTTCCGTCCCATTTCCGTGATGAACATCCCAATCAAGAATTAATACGCGCTCCACACCATGCTTCTTGCGCGCATACTTGGCAGCAATTGCAGCATTATTAAATAAGCAAAAGCCCATTCCCTTTTCTTTTTCGGCGTGATGGCCCGGTGGCCGTGTAAGTGCGTAAACGTTTTCAACTTTTCCTTCCATTACTGCGTCAATTGCCGTTAATGCACCACCCGTAGAAAGCAATGCAATTTCATAAGAGTCGGGTCCTACAATTGCTAAATCCCCCGCGTCTCCACCAGTCGTATTGCTTAACTCTTCCACACGGTCTATATATTCAGATGAGTGATTCCACTCAATTTCTTCTCTAAACGCCACCCTAGGGGAAAGCGCTTCCAACTGGTTGATAAAACCGCTTCTTTCTAGCAAGTTTTTAACGCGTCGCTTTGTCGCCGGGTTTTCTGAATGTGCATCCGCCTCAATCCATCCTCCAACGGGTGCCATCATTGCACCATTTCCTGTATAATGCCAAAAATAGCTTTCGTGACAAAGAAATCCAGTTTTCTTCATTATGAATGCACCTCACGCTTTATCTTTGAATTCGGCTTCTCTACCGGCTCATCATCAACTTCTATTATCTGCAAATCTTCCCCAATAACGATCTCACCTGCATACACTTTCTTTACTTCTTCATATGCTTCATCGCCATCTGCCCCAGGTAAAAAATGTGTAAGAACAAGCTTCTTCACACCGGCTTCCTGTGCAATCTCCCCACATTGTGTTGGCGTACAATGCTCGTTCTGCAGTTTTTCAAATACTTTACTGAATTCTTTGTTCTCACCTTTTGTGTAAACCGACGTAGTCGTTATAGCGGAGTCTTGTACTAAAAGATCTGCACCAGCAGCCAATTTCACAATTTCGGGTGTAGGTGCTGTATCTCCGGAAATGACGACTACTTTCCCACCTACTTCAAAGCGATAGCCAAAAGTCGTCACATTATGAACCATTTGGGCGGCTGTCACCTTTGCAGGAATATCAGTCGAAATTTCACCTGGCTCTTCGATCTCAATTATCTTTACGTCCATTAAACCTTTAGGGGATCTGCCGAGCGATAAACGATAGTTAATATCTTCTTCATACAATTGTAAAATTCTTTCATGATACTTCTTTGTTCCAACCGGACCGACGACCGTAAGCTCTCGTCGTCCATCTCCTTGCCCACCAATTAAAAACTGCGCGTATCCAAAAAGATGATCCGAATGTAAATGTGTTAACCAAAGATGATTGATTGTCTGTGGAGGAATCCCTGCTTTCAATAGCTGAGTCGTTGTTCCTTCCCCACAATCAATTAAAATTGGAAGATCATCAATCCATAATACTTGTGCGGGCCCAGACCTTTCCAAATCCGGACGCGGACTCCCTGTTCCTAGCATTCTTACAGCAAGCTTAACCATCTGTATCACTGATCCTTTCAAAAAAGAATAAAAAATTCCCAATAGATTCCAACCCACTCAACACATAAAGACCATATAGGTTTTTTCAATTAATTCTTGCTTTGACCAAGAATATATAAAATGATATATGATTTACATGAAAGAATATTTGGAATTCCAATTGAATTCATTGTATATCTTTTAACCATTTTAGTCAAAAGTATTTTGGATATTTCAAAAATATTTTTCTCATCCTTATACAGTGATAGTTAATATTTTCAACTTTTTTCAATTTGGATTAAATCTACAGCAAAGAACTAGTTTAGATCTAGCATTGACTTTCGTGTAAACAATTTTCCATTCTAGATTTAAGTTGAAGAATAAAAAAACTGATCGAAATGGCAACGCATTTACGATCAGTTTTTTATTTCCATCAATTTATTCTACTGCAATTGACTGCTTCGCTGGCACCTTTAATTTCCACTCGTATAACAAAATGGCTGCAACAAGAACAAACCCGATTAACGACGACAGCCATGCTGTGTTAATCAATAAAATGGCTCCAGCAAAAAGAATCATCCGATTGACAATATTCACTCGTGTAAGAAAATACCCCTCAAGCGAAACGCCTATGGCATAGACACCGATCAATGCTGTAATAGCCGCAAAAATAATTGTACTTACTGATCCCACTAAAATTAAGGCAGGCCCATAGACAAACATGAAAGGGACGATAAATGCAACGAGGGCCAATCGACAAGAAACAAGTGATACTTTCATCGGGCTTGATTGTGCGATACCTGCCGCAGCATAGGAAGCAAGTGCGACCGGCGGCGTAATCGCCGACAATGTACCGTAATAGAAGATGAATAGATGTGCAGCTAGTGCAGGAACTCCCATATCAACCATTGCAGGTGCTGCTAAAATCGCAAGCACTAAATAAGAAGCAACCGGTGGTAATCCCATCCCCATGATGATTGAAGCGACCATCGTTAGTATACAAAGCAGAAGTAAATTTCCACCTGCTAGATCAAGAAGAACACTTGAAAAACGTAGCCCCATTCCTGTCATATCAATAACACCGATGACAATCCCCGCCGAACTACATGCAGCGACGACCATGAGGGACAATCTAATCCCTTCCTGTAGCGCTAACAAAATTTGACGAACGGACATCCAAGTTTCTTTTCGAATTAAACAAACAATAGGTACAGAAACAATTGACCAGAATGCAGCATTTGTAGCAGGCATTTGCATAACCATCAATAAGTAAACTAGCAACAAAAGCGGCAACATTAAATGTCCCCTAGTTTTCAATAATTGCTTCAAGTCCACTTTATTTTCAACTTCTGTTGCCTTTAAGCCATCTTTGGCAGCTCGTAAGTCCACCATAATAAAAATAGCTACAAAATACAAAATGGCTGGAATTGCAGCGGCAAGTGCCACTTGCGCATAGCTAATTTGCAAAAAGTCTGCCATTAAGAAAGCAACAGCCCCCATCACAGGCGGCAATATCATTCCGCCAGTCGATGCAACCGCTTCAACTGCTCCGGCAAAGTCTTTTTTATAACCGCCGCGTTTCATAAGTGGTATTGTCAAAACACCTGTTGTGACAACGTTTGCAACCTGACTTCCGCTAATCGAACCAAAAAGTGCACTCGCAACGACCGATACTTTTGCTGGTCCACCACGGAATCGTCCAACCAAGGCGAGTGCAAGGTCCATAAACATCGCACCTGCACCGGAGCGTTCAAGCATAGCTCCAAAAATGACAAAAAGAACGATATAGCTCGCCGAAACACCCAATGGAATTCCAAAAATCCCTTGATTTGTTAAACCGATTTGTGTAATGATCCGTTCGAATGAATACCCCGAATGTTGAATCATAAGAGGTAGCTTATCGCCAATAAAGGCATATACAAGAAAAACAATTGCGATAATGGGAAGTGCTAGACCGAGCATCCTTCTTGCAACTTCAAGCGTCAGTAGGATGACCAAGACTCCAACTGTTAACGTCAGCGATGATGGAGCGCTTAACTCTAACGGTAGCTCTAAATACCGGACCGTCATATACAATCCAACACCTAGTGAAAGCATGGCAAGAGTGATATTGATAAAAAGCGAAATCCCTTTTTGCTCCGCTTTCTTATCCTCATCTTTCTTTTGAAAGATTGGATAGATAAGAAAAACTAAAGCAAAAGCCAATCCTAAATGAATCGCCCGTTGTTGAGTAGCCGGGAGTAGTTGGATTCCGCCAGAATATAAGTGAAAGAAAGCCATAACTAAAGCAAGTACTGCTATTATTCCCGTTAGCCATTTTCTCATTTATTCTTGTCCTTTCTGTAAGAAATTAGCCTGCAGTAAAATAACTACTTCACCACAGGCTGCTCTTTGCGTCATTGATTTACTTCAATTCCCACTTCTTGAAAATATTTTTCAGCTCCTGAATGGAAAGGCGTTTTTATTCCGTTTAAGATCGTTTCCTTACTAATGTTCGCGGATGGATGTACTTTCCGAAGCTCTTCTCCGTTTTCCATAATTGTTTTGACAACATTATACACAAGCTCTTCGTCCGTCTTTTCATGTGTATAAATGACAGATTCAAATGCAGCCATTAATGTATCTTCATCCTGACCTGGATACATTCCACTTTCGACATTGACATATGAAAAATAAGGATGCCTTTCTACCATTTTCTTCAAAATATCTTCTTCTACTTCAAGAATTCGAATTGGGTACAACTGTGCAAGCTCTGTTACATTCGGATTTGGCAGGCTACCTGGTAATACACCTGCATCGATACTCCCATTTTGAATGCCTTCAATAATTTCCGCATAGCCGATCGGAATATGTTTGTAATCACTACTCTTAACGCCATAACCTTCTTCGAGAACTACGTTAAAAAGGTTTGTTGCTGTCGCTCCCGGAGGTAAGGCACCGATCCGTTTTCCTTTTAAATCTGCCATTGATTTAATTGGCGAGTCTTTTGCCACCACGACATGGTTAACAGTTGAGTTAATCCAGCCTACCGCTTTCAATTCAGGGTGTTCGCCTGGAATTTGCTCAAGTTCTCCCTGTACCGCTTGCGCTAGTGCTTCTCCGGTAAAAGCTGCAAATGCAGGCTTTCCTTGGTTATAACGATCTATCAATAGATTTGTACCTTCGACAACGCCACTCATCGCTTCTGTTGTTAAAACAACTCCCGGCATCACATTCGAATTTTTAAAAATTTGACCAATCCCTGCAGAAATTATATAGTTCGGTCCTCCCGCTCCAGGCGTATACATCGGAACAATTCCGGATACTTTACTACCAGTACCATCTGCACCTTCTTCAGCCTTCCCACTTCCGCACCCCGCAAGGATCAATGCAAGGATCGAAAGAAACATACAGAGTGAATATAGTTTTTTCTTCATCATTAATATCTCCTCCATTCATCAATAATCCACATTTGTAAACGTTTACAAATTAGATCTAAGAAACTGCCTGTTCAATCCGAACAACTTGTAAAATGAGTTATTCATATGCTTCCCAGAACCCACTTAGATGCCTGTGACAAATTCAGGCTACTGTTATTCAATACACTCACTCTTTACTTTTTGTGAATCTACAGTTTCGACAAAACAATCCTCCACTTCTATGAGCTTTAAATCTTCTCTAATAACGATTTCACCCGCATAAACTTTCTTTACTTCTTCGTTCCAACCGGACCGACAACCGTAGGCTCTCTCCGTCCATCTCCTTGCCCACCAATCAAAAACTGCGCGTATCCAAAAAGTGATCTGAATGTAAGTGTGTTAACCAAAGATGATTGATGGGATGTGGAGGAACCTCTGCTTTCAATAGCTGAGTCGTTGTGCCTTCCCCACAATCGATTAAAATTGGCAAATCGTCGAGCCATAGTACTTGTGCGGTCCCAGACCTTTCCAAATCCGGACGCGTACTCCCTGTTCCTAGCATTCTTACAGCAAGCTTAACCATCAGTATCACTGATCCTTTCAAAAAAGAATAAAGAATTCTCACTAGATTCCAACCAACTCAACACCTAAAGACCATATATGTTTTTTCAATTATTTCTTCTTCCGACAAAAAATATATAAAATAATATATGATTTAGATAATAGAATATTTGGAATTCTAGTAGAATTCATTGTATATCTTTTAACCAATTTAGTCAAAAGTATTTTGATTATTTTTTAAAATATATTTTTTAACGCTTTTCCTTTAATTAGATACATCATCTAGAGACTTTCCTTTATTCTGGCTTAAACAAAAAAGGAACTGAATTCTTTCCAGTCCCCCTTTGTTCTCTCTTCCAATACCCATTGTCTTCTTTGCTCGTGCTAGCGGTTATAAATTGCCAGAAATAGCCTTCTCCTGTTTTTGCAGAGCAATCACTTGTAAATCTTGACCAATAACAATTTCTCCGTCAAAGGTACTTGCCGCTTCTTTCAATGTTTCCTCCTCATCAATATTTGGTAAGAAATGTGTCAGGACAACTTTTTTGACACCTGCTTTATGAGCGATCTGACCTGCTTGAGCAGGTGTACAATGCTCCTTCTGTAAGTTATCCCAGATTTTCTGAAGTTCCGGATTAGTTGTATGGCGATAAACAGCCGTTGGAGCCAAAGCGGCATCGATGACTAACAGATCAGCACCGGTTGCTAAGTCTACTATATTTGGAGTCGGGGCGGTGTCGCCAGAAATCACGACTACTTCTTCGTCTGTTTCGAAGCGATATCCATATGTTAAAACATTATGAACCATCTGGGCGGCTGTAATTTTCATCGGTAACTTAGTCACAATATCCCCCGGTGCCTCGACTTCAATTATATTCACATCAAGCACACCGTTTCCTGGACGTCCCAACGATGTTCTGTAAGCAATATCGTCATGGAATAAGTTAAGAATTGTTTCGTGAAAATGCTGCATTCCTTTAGGACCGACAACGGTTAACTCTCTTCTTCCCAACCCCCATCCACCTAATAGAAACTGCCCATACCCAAAAATGTGATCAGAATGTAAATGCGTCATAAACAAATAGTGGATGCTCTCTGGTGGAATATTCGCTTTCATAAGCTGAGCGGTTGTT
This sequence comes from Sporosarcina soli, assembly GCF_042655805.1. Taxonomy (NCBI): domain Bacteria; kingdom Bacillati; phylum Bacillota; class Bacilli; order Caryophanales; family Caryophanaceae; genus Sporosarcina; species Sporosarcina soli. Next base: position 17,543 of record NZ_JBHSNO010000006.1, read on the forward strand.
CCTTCCCCACAATCAATAAGGATATGCTGATTTCCTACTGAAAGAAGTTGTGCCGGACCAGAACGTGCTAGATCGGGTCTAGGACTCCCTGTTCCAAGCATAGTGACCTTTAAGTTATTCACTTTTTTTCCTCCTCATCTACTTAAAAAGTTTTTTCTAACTTGTCAGAATCATAATACTTTTAACCATTTTAGTCAAATGTTTTTTAGAAGTTTAAATTTTCTTAGAGGGAACAATAATGTTGTCTATTTTTTTAAATAGACAAAAATACTCACCTATTCATATGACCAATTCGGTTTTAAGTTGTATAATGACAAGAAGCAAATCGTAAGGATGGGGATTCAAATGCTAAAACAATTCAATCAAGCGCTATCGCAAAAAGAAAAAAGTTTGAAGCAATTATATGTATTGATAAATGAACTGGGGCCCATTTCTAAAAGTGACTTAATTGTACATACGGGGCTCACCCAAACAACTTGTTCACGGTTGATTGAGGAACTAATAGACCTTCACTTAATTATTGAAAATGGCTTCGGTGAATCAAGCGGCGGTCGCAAACCGCATTTGTATGAGATTAAGGCAGATACACATCATCTATTTGGGATTGATATCTCTCGTACGTATACAAAAGTTTTATTAATGGATCTTCGCTTTAACATTAAGGCCGAGGCACGCTTAAAGATGGACAAGACAAGTACTCCCGACGTTACCATCCATTTCATTGAGGAAAAAATTAAGGATATGCTACGTGAACACCGACTTGAAACGAGGGATATTCTAGGTGTGGGCATTGGTGCAATTGGTCCGCTCGACCGTCAGCGTGGAATGATTTTAAATCCCGTAGACTTCCCTTCCCCAGGATGGGTGGATGTACCGATTAACGACATTTTAAGTGAACGACTAGGGTTTGACGTTGTCATCGATTACGGAGTAAATACGGCGTTGCTAGCAGAATATAAAAATGAGCTTTTTAAATCCTATAAAAATGTGGTCTATGTCATAAAAGGAGTTGGGAATCGTTCAAGCATCATTTTGGATGGACGATTAGCACGCGGATCAGATAAATTAGGAATGTATGGACAAGGACATATGGTTGTCGATATACACGGACGTAAATGTATTTGCGGTGGATATGGGTGTGTGCATGCGTATTCTTCGATGAGCGCGATAAAAAAAGATGTCATTGATAGTTTGAAATTAGGTAAAGACTCCATTCTTAATGATTGGATCAATAATATTGAAGATATTCAATTTGAAGATATCTGTCAGGCTGTAAATGAAAACGATCCGTTATGTTGCCAAATTATAAAAGATGCGGGCTATTATGCTGGTGTCGGTCTATCTAATTTAATTACCGTGCTTCAACCCGACTTGGTCATCTTAAGTGGACCAACGTACACTCACATGGATTTATTTTACGATACAGTCACCGAACTGGCCTCCAAGCGAAGTAAAGTGATCTATCCTGACCATACAATTACCTTTTCCAAGGGGAATCTTGGTGAAAATGCGACCGCAATCGGTGCCGGAGGAATGGTTTTAAGCTATTTTCTAGAATAAATGAACAGAAATGTCCGTTAACGTTAAAAAATTAACGGACATTTTTTTACGTTTGAGTAAAATGTTTGTGAGTGACTCAATAGGAACCGCTCTCACTAAATTGAAATCCTAGTTTGAATTTAGTAGGAGCGGAAGGATGCGATAGTGCGGTAGGCTTCAAGGCGTGAAAAAGAGGCTCTCTTTGTGAAAATACCTTTAAGTCAAGATGGAATTAGAATGTCTAAGCGTTTCAATGGCCGCAGATGTACACGCACATCACCCACAAATACTTGACTCAATCTTTTCAACCTCACTTTAAACCAAAATGGATATAAGTATGGTACAATGAAAGAAATGAAGTCTAAAGGAGAAGACTCTATGAAAATCAAATGGAAGCTACTTTGGGCAATTTTCGTTACGTTTTTCAAAATTGGTCCTGTAACTTTTGGTGGTGGATATGCAATGATCCCTTTGATCGAGAGAGAGGTCGTTACTAAAAGGAACTGGATAAAAGCTGAAGATGTGGCAGATGTCTTTGCAGTAGCAGAATCGGTTCCCGGAGCAATCGCCATTAATTCTGCTACATTCATCGGTTATCGTATTGCGGGGCCTCTCGGGGCGGTTGTTGCAATGTTCGGTATACTCACTCCCACTTTCTTTATTATTATCGCATTAAGTATTTCTTATCTTTATTTTAGTGATAATCCCAAAATGATAGCAGCGTTTGAAGGAATACGTCCCGCGATTGTCGCATTGATCAGCTTTGCAGCTTACAAAATTGGAAAAATGGCAATTACAGATAAAACGACTTTAGTGACGGCATTCGTAACCGTTGTTTTATTGCTCACATTGCAAATCCACCCAGCGGTTATTATTCTTTGCGGAGCCTTAGCCGGTATCCTTCTTGTATTAACAAAAAAGAAACTTGGACACGAGGTACATCTAGGAGAATAAAAATAAGTACATCTTAATACAGGTCGGCGTAATAGTTTGACATGTAAATCAGCACAGGCTGTAGAGAGGTGTTCATGCAATAGAATACGAAATGGAAAGTAGGTGAATCGCTACATGATTTTTTGGGAACTATTTAAAACTTTTTTCATCATCGGGCTTGTCTCCTTTGGTGGAGGCTATGCAATGATTCCTGTCATTGAGCTGGAGGTTACTGAGCACGATTGGATGACGTTACAAGAGTTTACAGATATCATTGCAATTGCCGGTATGTCCCCTGGACCGATCGCTACAAACAGTGCCATCTTCGTCGGTTATCAAACTGCCGGGCTTCTTGGTGCAGTTGTGTCTGCACTCGGAATGATACTGCCATCGTTATGCATCATTTTATTGATTTCCATGTTCTTTAACAAAGCCAATAAACATCGTACTGTACAATCCGCTTTTTACGGGCTCCGCCCTATAATCGTCGGCTTGATTGTCTATGCTGCCATAAAATTTGCGCTTTCTAACCAACTAATTGGAGCAATTTCTTCACATACATTCAGCTTATTATGCATATTCGCATTATCACTCCTCGCGCTCGTTAAATTTCGGGTACATCCCGCCTTCGTTATTATGAGTGCTGGTGTGATAGGAGTGATTTTATATTAAGAAATTTGTAAATCGTATATGTCAAATAGCAGTCAGATGAATTACCTCTTTATTTAGGTGAATTGTTATCTAAAGCAAACAAAAAGGCAGAACCTATTGTAATTTGGCTCCGCCTTCTTTCAACATATTTGCATGTCTACTTCATCATTCCAAGCACATTGAACAAGTAAAATCCCTTGGGATTCAGGAAGCCTTTTCAGGCAAGGGAGTCTTCCGCTGAATGGAGATAAATCAGATGTTCACACTACGCACACTTTTGTTTTCTTCCACTTTTTTAACATTCCCCAAGCTTACTAAGTCTTCGTTATCTGTTTCTAGATAAGTTAACGTCTTACCAGTAATTCCAAAAAACATCGTCAATAAAGGGCATAACAAGCAAAAGAAGGTGAAAGGTAAATACTCTACCACTGAAACGCCTAGAACACCTGCGATAAAAACACCGCAAACACTCCATGGCACTAATGGGTTTACAACAGTTCCAGCATCTTCAGCCACCCTGGACAAATTCAAATTTCCTAAACCTACTTTTTTATACTGGGATTGGAAAGTCTCTGTTGTTAATAGAATTGACAAATATTGTTCCCCTACTAAGACGTTAATCCCAACAGCTGTTAAGGCAGATGAAACAATGACCGAACTCACTTTCTTCAATAAATTTTCTACAGAAGCAAGTAATCTTGGAATAATCCCTAGTGTAAATAACAATCCGCCCATGCTTAAAGCTAATAAGACAAGTCCTATTGTAAAAAACATACTGTCCATGCCGCCACGGGTCAATAAACTATCAATTTCTTCTACACCTGTGTTCGATACAAATCCCCCAAATATAATACCAAACAGTTCTCCAGGTGGTCTTACTTCATTTATAAATGAAAGTCCAATTGCACTCACTGACCCAGCGGCTAGCGCTAATAGAGCAGGCGCTTTTATAATTGAAAAGATTAACAATACAACGATTGGGATTACACCATTGTACCACTGGACAAGCCCTGTCTCTAAAAGACCTTGTTGAAATACTTCCATCTTCCCAAAATCAGTTGCGGTAATCTTTGGTGAGAGGATACCAAACAAGATAAACGAAATGACGAATGCAGGTATCGTTGTCCACCCCATATTCTTAATATGATCGAACAGATCTACATTTAAGATAGATGACGCCATATTCGTTGTGTCTGATAATGGTGACATTTTATCACCAAAAAACGCACCTGAGACGATCGCACCTGCAGTAATGGCAAGCGAAACATCAATCGCCCCTGAAATACCGATAAAAGCTAAACCGACCGTCCCCACTGTTGTCAGTGAGCTCCCGACACAAATCCCAACAATTGACGAGACAATAAAAACAATCGCAAAGTAGAAGCTTGGTGTAACGAGGTTAAATCCTGCATAAATGAGTGTAGGGATCGTACCACCTAGCATCCAAGCCGCAATTAAGATACCGATGAAGAAGAAGAGAATAACTGCGCCCATTCCAGCTTTCGCACCCTCTGTAATTCCATATTCTAATTCTTTATAGGGGATTTTTTTTAAAAGCCCATAAATGATTAACAGTAAGATGGTGATAACTATTGGTATATGCGGCGGCGCGTCAAATAAAATAATACTAGAACTCATAATGACTAAAAAAGTGAATACCAAGAGTAGCGTCTCAGTTAAAGATGGCATTTGTTGAGCTTTTATACGAAACATATGAAATCCGTTGCCAAAAACCTATAAAAATCGATAAGCCTTGTTTGCTTCCTGCTTCATCGTGCCTGCTTTTGCCGTGGCTACTCGCATTTGGTGTGACACTCCACAGGCGTAAATTCGGATGCAACGATTCCTACACATTAGCAGTATCTGATTGGTAATTAAGCTGCTAATTGCCCTTCCTTCCGCAAATTCAGTGCTGCATTTAAATCCCGATCGATCCTTAGTCCGCATTTGCATGAATAAATGCGATCCTTCAGCTTTAGATCCTTCTTGATTTCATCGCATGAAGAACATTTTTTGGAAGACGGAAAGAAACGACCGACTTTCATGAATTCAATACCATACTTTTCGCATTTGTATTCCATTTGGCGGGAGAATTCTTTAAATTTTTGCTGTTGAATCGCTTTGGACAGGTGACGATTTTTCATCATCCCTTTCACATTCAAATCTTCCATCACAACTTTGCAAGGCTTGGTTTTCGCGATTGCGTTGGTTGCTTGGTGAATATGATTGGTACGGATGTTGGTCAATCGTCTGTGTAGGTGTTGGAGTTGCTTTTCGATTTTTAAGATGTTGCTTGTTTTGGCGTAACGGTCTCCCTCCCTATTCATTTCATATTTACGGGAAACGCTTCTCTGCAACCTGCGAAGACGTTTCTCGATCTTGCGTACTTCTTTTGTTTTATTGATATTCTTGATTTTATTGCCATTTGAATAAACTGCTAACGTTGTAATGCCCAGATCAATTCCGACAACTTCATCCGTTAGTTCTTCTTTTTCAAATGCTTGCTCGATACCTACGGACAAATACCAATATTTCCTGTCAAAAGAAACTCTAGGATTGCAATACTTCACACCGACCGGAATCTGTTCAGACGTTTCCATCCAGCCCACTTTTTCAATCAATACGCGTTTATTCGGTTTGACCTTTAACTTCTCCGTATCGTTATAAAAGGAGAGTTTGGAATGCTTTCTGCTTTTAAAACGGGGAAATTCAGCCTTCCCTTGAAAGAAATTTACGTAAGCCCCACACGCATCTTTGACGGCTTGTTTCGCCACATTATTCGACACTTCATATTACCATTTGAATTCATCCAGCTGTTTCATGACAGTGATTTCTTTTCGTAAATCGTTGTCGGAAATAAATTTATTGCCTTGTTTATAGTTCTCTTGCTGTCGGGCAAGTGTCCAATTATACACCCATCTCGCGGTACCCACCGACTTCCACATTAGTAATTCTTGCGCTTTTGTCGGTTTTAACCGAACCTTTTTCCCTAGAATCATCTCTCCCTCAACTCCTTGTGAAGATATAAATGAACGAAATCAAGTTGTTTACAGGAGTAATGACAGCGATAGAGAGAAATATAGTCGTGGTTAATATTGCCCGTATGATTCCAATTTCTTAACGTTTGAACGGTGACATTGATTTCCTGTGTAAATTGCCCTATACTGCATCGTTCCATCAAAAGCACCTCCGTACAAATCCTTTACCCCTTGTACGAAAACAAAACACCTAATACCAAATAGACATTTAAAGAGCTTTATAGTTTTTTATGCTCTGTTCAAAATCCCCTTTTCTTTAAGTGATTGCGATTTCTTTTTTCAATGGCGGCATATGGATGGCTTTCCCAGTTAAACCTTCCATCGCTTCTAATATCGTTTCATTGAAACTTGGGTGTGGATATAATGGAAAATGTAAGTCCTCATCCCGTCCAACCATTTCAAGCGCGGTAATCCCTAAGCTTATTAACTCGACAGCCCCTGCTCCCATTGTATGGAAACCTAAGAGCAAGTCAGTCTCTTCATCTTTAATTACTTTTGTGAGTCCATTCTTTTCATTGGTAATCATTGCATAACCATTTCCGCTGTAGGAAAATTGACTGACCTTCACCTTGTATCCCGCGGCTTTCGCCTCTTCCTCTGTCAACCCAACTACAGCAATCGGTGGAATGCTATGAACAACGGTTGGTAAAAATGTTAAATCTACTTCGCTATTCAGCCCAGCAATCGTTTCTGCCGCCACTTTTCCTTGTTTAATTGCTTTCGCAGCGGACGATCCCCCAGATGTTACATCCCCAATTGCGAAAACCGTGTTTATAGACGTTCTCATTTGTTTATCTGTTATAATGAAACCGTCTTCTGTCATTTCAATCTCGAACCGTTCAATCCCCAATGACTTCGTATTTGCCCTTTGCTTCGTCGCAACAAACATATGCGTTCCTGTTACAGATTCTGTTTTGTCTTTTTTGGTCAAGTGAACCGTTACATCTTCAGCAGATGAGAGTATGTCGCTAACTTGAAATCCGCTATATACTTTTATTTTCTGCTTTTTCAATACTCGTTTTAATTCCCTATTAATCGACTCATCAAATAAAAAGTCTTCTTTTTCGTCTACAATAAGAGTTATAGAGGCTCCAAGACTTTGATAACTAAAAGCCACTTCCAATGCGAGAGAATCACTACCATAAACAATTAATTCCTTTGGCATTTCCGGTAGATTATAGATAGCATTTGCTAATACAACACGCTCGTTTTGTTTAGCTAGAAAATCCGGTGCAACAGGCGTACTCCCTGTAGCAATAATCGCATGTTTGAATTCATACACTTCAAATTGGTGACCTACTTCAACGCCGATTCGATCTTTTGCAGTAAAGTTCGCTTCGCCATAAATGATTTCTATTTTATTTGCAGCGCATAATTTCTCAACGCCTTGTCGCAAGTGAGCAATTGTTCGATCTTTATAGTTCAGTAGCTCGCCATAATCGAACGTCGCTTCACCCGTAGAGATCCCTAAAGACGAGAGATTTGAAAGCGAGGCGTATTCTTTCGCTGCATGGGTGAAAACTTTTGATGGAATACACCCTTCATTTAAACAAACTCCGCCTAGCCTCTCTTTTTCAATTATGGTTACTTGAACCCCTAATTGCGCTGCACGAATGGCCGCAGTATACCCTCCAGGCCCCCCACCGATAATGATCAAGTCACGAGTTTCTACAAATTCCCCTACAACCATTTACACCAGCTCCAGTAATAGCTTTTTAGGTTCTTCTATTAACTCTACAAATCGATTTGTAAATGCAACAGCCGTCGCACCGTCAGCAACACGGTGGTCAAAAGAAAAGGATAGGTTCATCATCGAACGAATCGCAATTTCATCATTTTCCATTACAACAGGCACTTTTTTCATTTTATGAAAAGCCATAATCCCTGTTTGCGGATGATTAATAATTGGTGTTGCACCAATACCGCCAATTGGTCCAACATTACTAATTGTAAATGTGCCGTTTTGCATTTCAGCCATAGATAAAGTTCCTTCTTGCGCCTTTTTTGTTAACGCTTTCATTTCTTCATGAATTTCACGTAAAGACTTCTTATTCACGTTGGATAGAACAGGGACCATCAAGCCATTTTTCGTATTCGTTGCAAGACCAATATGATAGTTTTTAATAAGTCGAATCACATCATTTTCCTCATCGAGCTGCGCATTAAATAATGGATACTCTTTCAATGCGATGGCAAGTGCTTTGAGGAAAAAGGCAACCGCAGAGATATTATCTCCTGTTTCTTTCAGTTCACTTCGTAATTTAGAAAGATTCGTTAAATCCACCTCTTCAAAATGAGTGACATGGGGGATTGTTTGTAAAGAATGACTCATATTTTTCGCGATTTGTTTACGTATCCCTTTGAAAGGAATCGTATCTGCTGCCTGTTCTTCTCGTATAGTAGCAGCCGGAACATCCATCATCACGGATTCTTCGACTACCTCTGTTGTAGAAAGTGGTCTATCTACAACGATGCTTTGATAGACATCGTCTTCTGTGATACGTCCCCCAGGTCCCGTGCCTCGGATTTTCTCGATATCGACCCCTTGATCACGGGCAATCTTTCTCGTATAAGGTGCCGCTAGTATACGTTTATAGTTATTTTCAGATGGAACTTTTTTTTCAGTCTGTAGCGGAACTACTTGTTTATCTTCATACTTCGCTTCTTTGGAAACCGTCTTTTCTCGTCCATCATCAATTTCCAAAATAATGTCCCCTACGGATATCGATTCCCCTGTTTCGAAGTGAATTGCCTTAACTGTACCTGCTATTGGCGAAGGGATTTCCGCTATCATTTTATCCGTTTGCAATTCAACTAATGGTTGATCAACCGTTACTTTCTCTCCTACTTGAACAAAAAAATGTACAATTTCCCCTTCATTCAAACCTTCTCCGATGTCATGAAATTTTACCTCCATCACGCCTTTTCCCTCCTAAAAATCGATTACTTTTTGGATTGCATCTTTCACTCGTTTTGGTGTTGGTAAATACTCGTTTTCCAATGAAAACAAGGGAACTGGAACGTCAAACCCTGTCACACGCTCAATTGGCGCTTTCAAATAGAGAAAAGATGTATCATTGATAATCGAAGTAATTTCACTTCCTACACCGCCCGTTGCATGTGCCTCGTGAACGATGACAACGCGGCCAGTTTTTTGAACAGACCGGGCAATGATCTCCTTATCGAGTGGATACAACGTCCGAAGATCAATCACATCGCAGGTGATATTTTGTTCTTTCATTTCTTCCACTACCGTTTGAACAATCGGCATCATAGCGCCCCATGCAAGAACGGTGACATCTTCACCTGTTCCAATCTGCTTTCCTTTTCCGATTTCTACCGTATACTTTTCCAATGGTACATCCATGCGTTCTCCGCGATACAAACGCATCGGCTCTAAAAATAACACCGGATCCGGATCTTCAATTGCCGCGAGTAACAAACCTTTGGCATCATAAGCATTCGATGGGCAAACAACCTTGATGCCGGGTAAATGCGTAAAAAGTGCTTCAACACTATCGGAATGAATTTCCGGCGATCTTACTCCCGCACCATAAGGCGCACGGATTACCATCGGCAAATGATAATGTCCCATCGTTCGAGAGCGTGTACGTGTCACATGCGTGGCAATTTGTTCATAGGCCGGATAAATAAAACCGAGAAACTGGATTTCCACGACAGGTCTTAATCCATTGAGTGCCATCCCTACAGCCGCCCCTACAAACCCAGCCTCACTTAGTGGTGTATCGACAACTCGTTTTTCCCCGAACTGTGCTTGCAGTCCATCAGTTGCTCGGAAAACCCCGCCGTTTACGCCGATATCTTCGCCAAGCAACAACGTATTTTCATTGTCAGCTAGCGCCGTTTTCAAACCGTCATTAATCGCTTGAATAAGAGTAAGTGACTTTGTTTTTCCCACTTGCTCAGCTGTAATTTTCTTTACATTTATGACCATTATTTGACTGACCTCCTTAGCATTTCCTTCTGTTCTGCAATCGTCCAAGTTGGCTCTTCAAAAACATAATCAAACATATCAGCGGGGTTTGGTTTTTCATAAGCTTCCATCCTTGCAATAGCCTCACCCAGTTCAATTTCAATCTCTTGTTTTATTCGTGTAATCCACTCTTCTTCCCACATTTCATTATTTTTCATGAAACGTTCAAGCCGTAAAAGCGGATCTAAATCATCACGCATTTGCTCACTTTTTTCTTGGTCACGATATTTGGATGGATCATCTGCAGTTGTATGTGCACCAAATCGCCATGTAACCGCCTCAATCAATGTCGGTCCTTCGCCGCAGCGCGCTCTTTCAAACGCTTCGGTTACAGCAAAATGTACAGCGAACACATCTTGCCCATCCACACGGACACCAGGTATGCCATAAGCTTCAGCCTTTTGGGCGATTGTTTCTGAATTCATTTGTTTTTCAATCGGAACCGAAATAGCAAATCCGTTGTTTTGATTAAAAAACACAACTGGTGCTTTAAAGACGCTCGCAATATTGAGTCCCTCGTGAAAATCGCCTTCTGATGTTGCCCCATCGCCAAAATAAGCGATGGACACATTTTTCGTTCCCTTATACGTTTCCGCCATTGCAGCACCCGTTGCATGGGGTAACTGTGTCGCAATCGGAATGGCCGCTGGAAATATATTTTTCACTTTTGACGGCACACATCCCTCTACTCGACCATTCCAGTGTAGCAACAGCCGATCCAAATCAGCACCAAATGTTAACGTTGCACCATGGTCCCTGTACGTCGGAAACATCCAATCATCCGGCTGAAGAGCCAACGCACTTCCGACTTGGGAGGCTTCCTGGCCCTCAAATGGCACATACGTCCCAATTCTTCCTTGACGTTGTAAAGCTCTTCCTTTTCTATCGTAGGTCCGAAGACGAATCATATGATAATAAAATCGCTTCGCCTCTTCTTCCGTTATTTCTGTTTCATACGCATTCGGAACCAACTTCCCTGTTTTATCTATAATTTCTAGAAGTGGATATTTTTCTTTCATCATCTTACCCCCAACTTTTTATTTTTGTGGCCTATTATTCACGAATATTCCACTTTGGTCTACGCGTACGAGAAAAGAAATTATTTCGATTTCGATGATCCTCTACTGTTTTTTGACATTTTCTATTTGCCGCCTCTACCGTTGTAATACTATCTAGATTTGCCTGGCGATAAATATCAAGTAAAGACGTATAAATAGCCTTTGTTTTCAATAAAACACGCTCGTGATTCGGTTCATATAATTCATCAGCTACCTGGATTAAACCACCGGCATTGACGATATAATCCGGTGCATAAAGAATACCTTTTTCATCAAGTACTTTTGCATGCTCCTCTTTATGCAGCTGATTATTCGCTGATCCTACAATCGCTTTGACTTTTAATTGAGAGATAGTCTGATCATTAAGAATAGAACCCATTGCGCATGGCACAAAAATATCTGCATTCACGCCATATATTTCATCGCTATCGACTACCTTTACAGTTCCACCTAATTCTTCGGCTTTGTTTTGAATGGAGGCAAGAACCTCTTTATGAATATCCGTCACATATAGATCAGCACCTGCTTGTAATAAGTACTCTGCAACTTTATAGCCTACTTTGCCTAATCCTTGAATTGCATACATTTTGCCTTCCAAACAATCCGTTCCGAAGAGATACTGATTTGTCGCTTGTAATGCATAAACAACGCCTTGCGCTGTCGGGACGGATGAATCCCCACTGCCCCCATAAGCTTCAGGGATTCCATTTATAAAATTGGTTTCTTTTAATGCGTGGACAAAATCTTCCATACTCGTTCCCATATCAGTACCGGTATAGAAACGACCATTCAATGAATCTACATACTGGCCAAATGCTCGGAACAGAGCAGGAGATTTATCTTTTTCCGGATCACCAATGATTACTGCTTTTCCACCACCAAAGTCAAGATCGGCAGCAGCGCATTTATAAGTCATCCCTTCCGATAACCGAAGGACATCTTCCAATGCTTCATCAACGCTTTTGTAAGGATACATCCGAGTTCCACCGAGAGCAGGACCAAGCGTCGTGTCATGAATAGCAATAATTGCTTGTAAACCTGTTGTCGGGTCATTACAAAAAACGACTTGCTCATGATCAGCCATTTTATAAAATATGTCTTGCGCCAGCATTCCTGATTTTTCTATTGGTTTCATTGTTCATTCCCCCATGTTGATCTTTTGTTATATCCCAACTCATTAAGCGTGTGACGCATCTTGCTTTTTTAATTTTTTCTGAATGACTTCTTTCGGAAGAATCACTTGCTTCACTTCTCCAATCCCAATTAGCCCGTATTCATTTTTTAAAGTTACTTCCGTAACGACCTCGCATTCACTTACTTCACAAACAACAGCTATCACTTCAACTATAGAATCCAAGCCTGAAGGCGCGATATGTTTGACCGTTACAGCAGCACCCATCCCTTCTTCACCGTCTTCCAAATAGGGTAAAATTAGATTTCTAGATACCCATTCCATGTGGTAAACCATCGATACGGTAGAATAAGTTGGATGAACGACTTCCCCTTCAAATTGAGCAAACATTTCCTTCGTCACTTTTATCGTTGTCGTATGCAAATCACCTATCTTTAGCCGTTTGACCATTATCCTCTTCCTCTCTCATATTCTTCAATTTCCAAAAGTGCAAAGCAACTCAGATTTGTATCCGCTTACATTGAGGGGATACATTTGTATACGAGAGTCAATTTTCACTTCTTGCCCTCCTAAATCTTTTGAATCATCGAATATAACCCGAGTATATTCGGTTAACTGTTAACTGTCAACCGAATATTCCGCAAATAAAAAAATCCTAACCAGACGAAATGGATTAGGATTAATAATAGCTAGTTGTTATCAAGATGTAACAGAACTCCTTCTAGCCCCTTTTTAATATGTAAGCTCATTATTTTTACTGCTTCTTCTTCATTACCTTCATGTAAAATCTTCACAATGCCTTCATGCTCTTCAACAAATGTCGGATAAAATTCGCCTTTGATCATACTATTACGCATATAATGAATTTTGGTTTTAATGACCTCCAATAATTCAATTAATTGCTTGTTTTTTGATGCTTGAATGATCATTGCATGAAACTGTTGATCTAACTGACCCAATTCAACAACTACGCCACGGTTCATTGCTTCTTTTGTTTCTTTGATATTAGTAGCTAGTTGTTCTTTTTCCTCTTTGGATATGTTTTTGATCGCTAGCCGGATCGCTAAGACTTCTAAGCTTTCCCGACATTCAAAAATATCTATCACGTCTTGCACTGTCGGCTTATAGACGCGTACAAAGCCATCATTATAAATCAGTAACCCGTCTTGAATGAGCATACGAATTGCCTCTCTAACAGGCCCTCTACTAATTCCAAGTTTGCTAGCCACTCGAGCTTCTACCACACGTTCAGAAGGTTTGTACTCTCCTTCCATAATCGACTTTTTTATTATATTGTACGCTTGTAAATGAAGCGATTCAGGTTTTATAATTTGACTCATCCAGACACCTCTACTATCACATTTTATTAAATCACTGTACTTATCTGGTTAACTTAATTTCGACTATGACATAGATAGTATAACAAAACCATCAAACGACATCTATCTATTCGTTGTGCTACGCATTCAATACAAAAGCGTTAGCTGAATCTAATCAAATCCCCTCTTCCAAACTCAATTTTTCCACAAAATCGACAAAGGCTTTGACGATATTTAATTGCAATGATTCCTCATGAAAAAACATCCATGTTTTTCGAATAATCGGCATCCCATCTTTCGTCTTGATGATAATTTTATGAACGTCTTCCACATCGCTCAAAATCATGGTTGGCATGATGGCATAGCCCAATCCATTGACGACCATTTTTTTGCATGTGTCCGCTTTATCCACTTCAATGCTTACTAACGATGGCTTGCTAAAATTTTCATACCACCAATGATCGACAGCTGTTTGCAGCAATGGATCCGTTCGGTAATCGATCCTCGGTAAGGAAGGCAGATCTTCGATTGCAATTTTCTCTTTCGAAGCAATACATAATGTTTCATCGAATAACAACCGTTTTTGTTCTTTCCAACCGTACTCCCCCTTCACAAAGGCCACATGGACATCTTGATTGTAAATTAAATGGGCAATTTCACTGCTAAAGTCTGTCGTCACCTTGAATTCAATTGACGGATATTGTTCTTTAAATCGTTTTAACAGATTCGGGAGCTTGTAATCCGTAAAAAAGTTCGAAACGCCCAACTTCAAAACGCCTTCCACTTTATGATCCATATTTAACACATTTTCTTTTATTTGTTGAAACGTTGCTAACATTTCTTTTGCACATTTTGCCAAGTATTCCCCTTGCGGTGTGAATTGAACACCACGCCTCCCCCTCACTACAATTTTCACGTTAAACTTTTTTTCTAATTGTTGAAGGCGATGGGTCAAGGCTGGTTGTGAAATAAATAATTGCTGGGCAGCCTTTGTAATATTCTTTTCATGATAAAGCGTCGTTAACATGAGCCAATCACGTTCATCCATCATAAGTCCCCACTTTCAGCTATCAATTTTATTTATGCCCAAATATAAAAAATCAATATTTTTTCAATTTCTCTTAGTGTACTATAATGAATACAGCAAGCAAATTATTTAAATCAAAATACTATCTAATTACTTATCATGAAGGGGGAGGTTTGATTGTCCAGAAAAAAGGAGCTTTTGAAAACATCCCTATTTGTGCTCATCAGTGGAATGGGAGGCTTTCTCCTATCTTTTACAGGGCTGCCTGTCGGTTGGATGATTGGAACACTATTAACTGCCACACTGCTTTTTATTTTTAAACCAAAGTTTTTGAAAATATCCGCCGATCAAAAAGGGATTCCGAAATATTGGATGGCCATCGGACAATGTATTTTGGGTATTGAGCTAGGGCAAAAAATGAATGACGCCGTGTTCTTTATTTTTCTGGAAAACTGGTTGACAATTACGACCATGCTTTTACTGTCGATCATTTTTGCTTTACTATCGGGACTAGTTTTATGGAAATTCAGCAATCTGGATATGTTGACGAGCTTTTTCTCCACTGCACCAGGAGGATTATCTACCATTCCAGGCATTGCAGATGAAGTTGGGGCCAATACGGGGGTTGTCAGTATCATTCAAACGATGCGAATCTTTTTGGTCGTTCTTTCTGTCCCTCTCGTCTTATCACTTTGGGTCGTCCACCCCGTGCAAACAGCCGTGCATATCGATGTAGCTTCCATTCCTTTTCAAATGGAGCATCTTATGGCGACCGCGTTATTAGTTGGGATTGCATGTCTTGGATACTATCTAGGTGTCTTTTTAAAGTTTCCGGCTCCATGGCTAATTGGCAGCATGGTCGCGGTCGCAATTATCAAGTCTTTCAGTTCAATCGTTATCGGCTATGAACTTGTCTCCTGGTGGCCTTCTGCGCTTATCATTTTTTCACAAGTGATCATCGGTGCTAGCATCGGCTCCCGAATTCATAAAGATATGTTTATCGGACTTAAGAAAACGCTAGCCATTTCATTTTTAAGTACCACTTTCCTCATTGTTTCTATGTTCTTTTGCGCCTATCTAACAGCACGTATCACCGACTTATCATTCGTAACATCCGCTTTGGCTTTTGCACCTGGCGGAATCGCCGAAATGACCACCACCGCCATTGTCCTCGATGCAGACTCAACATTTGTCGTCGCGGTACAAGTGCTACGTGTCATTTCCGTTTGTGTCATACTCCCCCCATTCTTTAGGCTATTGAATTACTGGGACAGCAAAAAAGAGGCGCATTCCGAAGCGTCCGCTTAAGTGGATTCATTTTAAATTTAATGGTTTAATTTAAGTAAATGATTTAAATGACTTTAATAATTTTTACAGATATGAAAAGGGGGGGCGAGATGGGAAGTTATGTTGATCGTTCAGAAAAAGATATTTCGGAATTACTAACATTCGAATTAAATACCAAGGGGAAATACAAAGAAAGAGAAATTGATTTACTCGCATCCATGCTAAAAAGTATCATCGACCATCCATCAAACGAGGGGAAAGATGTCATTTTTTTATGCATCGGTTCTGATCGATATATCGGTGATTCGTTGGGGCCTTTAGTTGGCTCTATGCTAAATGAACGCGAATTACCTTTTCTTGTTTACGGAACATTAGAGGAACCTGTACATGCCTTTAATTTAAAAGAAGTTCTAAAATCGATCAATAAGCGATTTAAGAAACCTCTTATTTTTAGTATTGACGCCAGTTTAGGCAAACAGGAGCAAGTTGGGTATGTTCTTTTTGAAGAAGGTCCACTTATTCCCGGGAAAGCCCTTGAAACAATTTTACCTGAAGTGGGCGATTATCATTTTAAAGGCGTCGTCAATTATGTCGACCCTTTACCTAAATCCCAATTTTTAAACGATACCCGGCTACTAACAGTAATGACGTTATCGAAAGTCATTGTTGAAGTCATCACTCGAATCGACGAAGTTGATGACAATCCAATCGATTTATAGAAAAACACGAAATACAGATAGCATAATTACATAAACAAGTCCTTCTCACCTCTTCTAAAGGGGGAGAAGGACTTATTTATTTGCTTAAATTACATTTGTCACAAACGCCACAACGATGATCGCTAACGAGCAAAGAAGAGCCCATTTAAATGCATATCGCTGAAATGTTCCGATATCTGTTTTTACCATTCCGACAAGCAAAAGGGTCGACGCAACAAGCGGACTTAAGAAATGCACAGGTTGTCCCAATACTGAAGCTCTCGCAATTTCCAAGGCACTCACTCCATACGCAGCTCCCGCTTCAGCCAATATAGGTAATACGCCAAAATAATAGGCATCATTCGATAACACAAACGTAAACGGTAAACTTGTGATGGCTACGACTAAAGGATAGAAAGAACCCAATGAGTCTGGAATAATAGAAATCAATGAATTGGCAATTGCATCCACCATGTTTGTTCCCGAAAAAATACCTGCAAATATTCCAGCCGCGAACACTAACGTGACCACTGTTATTGCGTTGCCAGCATGTGCTGCAATACGCTCTTTTTGCTGTTCCAAATTTGGATAGTTAATCATAGCTGCGATTACAAAACCAATCAGGAACAAAATGGATACAGGCATAATTCCCGTTACCAAGATGCCCATAATTACAACGACCAAGACGAGGTTAAACATTCTCAATTTAGGTCGTTTAATATCTTCTTGCACTGCAGCACTGGCAGCGACACCGCTCATCGCCAATGCTTCTTTCGGAATTTCTTCAAGTACGATTACACCTAATCTGACACGTTCTTTTACTCCAAGTATATATGCAATAAAAAGAATGGATATCATTCCAGCAAGCATCGTTGGAATGAGCGGAATAAAGAATTCGTTTGCATCGAGTCCTAGCGACGCGATTGCCCGCGTAGCAGGTCCACCCCATGGAGTCATCCCACTCATAATACTGACTGCCAGCATTGAAATAGTCGCCAAAATGAGTGGATTCATTCCAATTCTTAAATAAAGCGCTAACATAGCTGAAATTGTAATCATATGTGTCGTTGTTCCATCACCATCGAGCGCCACAATCATCGCAATCACTGCAGTTCCCAATGCGATTTTGACTGGATCCCCTTTAACAAGTTTCATCATTTTGTTAATGAGTGGATCAAATAGACCTGCATCAATCAAGATGCCAAAGAACAGAATGGCAAAGAGTAGTAAAGCAGCAGATGGTGCAACAACTTTTAAACCGTCTAACATCATGTCACCTAGCTCTAAGCCAAATCCCCCAATTAGCGCAAAAGCAATGGGCACGACTACAAGTGCCGTAACCGGCGATAAACGCTTCGACATGATCAAATACGTGAAAACGACAACCATGGATACTCCTAATAATGTAAGCATCATAATACCCCCTGTAAAGTAATCGCTTACAAAGTGGAATCTTGAAAAATTGGCCTTTTATGGTCCACTCGTCTTTTCCCTTTGTGCAATTTCTAATTTTTATATGTTTTAAGAGTATTATATCTCGGAAAATAAGTAAAATAGATATTTCTTTAATAATTCTTAAAAAAATACTTATAATCACTTCTGTATAGAAATTAACAAAGAAAGAACAGGGAATGTACCCTTCCCTGCTCTTTCTTCGGTAGTGCTTACAGATTGCGATGGTCATTTAAAAAATCTATAAAACTATTAACAGTGGAGAGTTTAAGGGAATCCTTGTTGTACATTAGCCAAGTGTTTCTGAAAACAGGTTCCTCGCTTTTATAGGACAAGCCATGGGTAAAAAGATTATCAGAAGGTTGTAGGCAAATTTCAGGTAAGATGGCAACTCCTAAATCATTTTTAACCATCTCTTTACAAGTTTCTTGCCGATCGGTTTCCATGATAACTTGTGGCGGCTCTGTATATCGATCATGCCACCAACCATTAATCAAATTTTTTAAAGAACTATCCGTTTTATAATTAATGAATGGCAGATTCGGTAAATTTTCCATATCGATTTCCTTTTTGGATATTAAACATAGTCGTTCTTTATGCAACAACGTCTTTATTCCATACCAATCGTAGTTTCCTCGTAATATTCCTAGTTGTACACTGGAAGAGTCCAAAAGCTTCATAATATCAGCACTCCAACCAGTATTCACGTTAAATTGTACCATTGGATAATTAGTCGAGAATTTTTTTAATATTTTTGGCAACTTATATTGAGCAAAATTACTGGAGACACCCAACCTTAAAGTCCCCCTTACTTCATTTTGCATATTCAACATATAGTCTTTCGTTCGCTGCAACTTATCAATCATTTCTAAAGCATATTCAGCCAAATGCACCCCTTCAGGCGTAAATTCAATACCGCCTTTTATTTTAAAAAATAACCTAATTCCAAATATTTTCTCTAGATTTTTAAATCGATACGTTAACGCCGGTTGGGAAATATATAACCTTTCTGCAGCCCTCGTAATATTTTTTTCTTCATATAATACACGGATTGCATGCCAGTCTTTTTCGTCCATTTTTATCGCGCTCCCCTTTTGATTATAAGATTTTTTTTTATTTTTGGTTAAAAATTATCTATTTTACTTATTTTCTTATTTATTCTACGCTATTTTTAGAAGCTTCGATAGTTAAATGTAAAAGTAGAGGTGGTTTTGATGATGAGAGTGCCTGTAGTTATTATGCGTGGTGGAACAAGTAAAGGTGTTTTCCTTGATTATAAAGACATGCCAGATGATCGTTCGCTTTGGAATGATTTTTTATTGGATATTATGGGTAGTCCAGACCGAAGACAAATCGATGGAATCGGGGGAGCCAATTCATTAACAAGTAAAGCGGCAATCATCAGAAAGTCCGGTTTAAACGATATAGATGTTGAATATACATTTGCTCAAGTTAGTATTGATAATCAATTAGTAGATTTTAAAGGGAATTGTGGAAATATTTCATCTGCAGTAGGTCCATATGCTATTCAACAAGGGCTAGTTCCTGCGATTGAACCAATTACAAGGGTCAAAATATTGAATACGAATACCCAAAAGGTGATTATTGCTGAAGTTGAAGTTGAAAATGGCCGTGTCAAAACGGATGGATTGTGTTCAATTCCTGGTGTTCCAGGAACAGGATCCCCCATCTATCTTTCCTTCACCAATGCCGAAGGAGCAGTGACAGGAAAATTATTCCCAACTGGAAATCCTACAGATCGGATTCAAACACCTAACGGAGATATCGATATCTCCATTATAGATGTTGCCAATCCGTTAGTGTTTGTAAAAGCCGAGGATGTTGGCTTGAACGGATCTGAATTACCAAATGAGTTCACGGCTGAAAAACTGGCTGAGTTAGAAGAAATCAGATCAATTGCGGCTGAAATGTGCCAATTTTCAACGAAACAGGAAGCTACTAAAAAATCTCCTGCCGTTCCAAAAATGACGATTATTTCTCCCCCAACGACCTATAAAGATGTAACCGGGATAGAAAGGTATGGGTCAGATATGGATTGTACGATTCGTATGATGTCTATGCAAAAACCCCATCAAGCGCTAGCCATTACAGGCGCGATTTGCACAACTGCAGGGGCATTTTTAAAAGATACCATACTATCTGATGTAATTTCCGTGGAACAAGATGTGATTCGATTAGGACATCCTGCTGGAATCATGGAAACCAAAGTCGATTTGATTGCCGGACATTTAAATGCAATTAAAGTAGTTCGTACTGCACGCATGATATTTGAAGGCTATGTCTACACCAAGAAGGATTATCATTTTTCTTATATGTTGGCATAAATATTAAAAAGCAGGTAGAGAAAAACGCATCGTTTTCGCCACCTGCTTTTTTTCGATTACATTTTTGAAAATGGGGTGAAATTTTAACATTTACTATTTTTCAATGCAATGCTAGTGCTTCGCAATAAAAAAATGATTCCGCCCATCAACAGGACTATAAATAGCCACCCTGCCGAAAAAGCCCCACTTTTATCAATCAAAAATCCAAAAAATGGTGGTATAAACATAACACCCAAAGAACTAATCGTTATGGTAATACCCGTGGCAAGCCCGGATTCCTCTTTTGGAACAAGTTCCGTTACAATATTCATCCATACGCCATTATAACCGGATATACAAAAACCAAAAATGAATATGATTGACATTGTGTACAATAAAGAGCTTCCCGGCTGTAAAAGTGTTAATAATAACGCACAGCATGCTGTGATTAAAGTGACCAAGTACATGATAGGCATGCGCTTCCCCTTCAGGATTACATCACTAATCGTTCCCCATCCGACCCTCCCGACTGATCCACCGATTTCGGCAATGACAAGTAAAGTACCTGCGATCACGAGTGAGAAGGTTAAATGTTCAAAGGCGAACAGGACGATATATGTCGTTAAGCAAAGCTGAGCACCTTGTAAACCCATGGCACTTATACTAATGAGGAGTAATGGTTTATTTTTAAACATTTTGCGAAATTGCTTAGCGATTGAGATTTTTTCTGAGCTAGCCGTTATCTCTTCCTTTCTATCAGGATCCCGGTAATATAACGATGACAGGATGCCAATCAGTAGTAATAATCCACAACTTAAAATCAGTGCCATTCGCCAGCCGATTGAATTAGCTAATGGTAATAATACAATTGCCGCTAATGCAGAACCTCCCGTAATCCCCATTTGCTTGATACCCATGGCCATTCCGCGTTTCTGCTGCGGAAACCAATAAAGTATTCCCCGATTCGTTGTTGGATGCATTGCACCGTAAGCTCCACCAGCAATTACTACAAAGATTAATAATAGTAGAAATGCATTCGACTTGGCTATCATTACAAAACCCAATGCTAAAATAATGATGACGATTAATAATTGTTTTTTTGAACCGATTCGATCTACCAAGATACCCGATGGAATCGCGGCAAGCGATTGACCGAAAAACAACGCAGCAGGTAGCATACCAATTTGGGCATGAGTTAATGAAAGATCTTTACTTATCAGGACACTTAACGGCGCTAAACTTCTACCGACAAACGATACAATCAATTGGGCCGCTAACAAACAGAGTAACATTCGCCAGGCAGTTGCCAATGGAGATTCTTTCAATATGGGTATGGAGTTCATTTAACACCCTCTCTTTTTATTAGATTTCCATTATGTAAAAAAAGAGAGTCGCTATGTAGTCGCACTCTCTTTTTACTTATTCATTTTACGGACATTGAAACCGTGCCTAAACCATCAAAATCAGCAACAATCGTGTCGCCTGCTTCGAAAGCAATTGCTTCAGACATCGCACCACTTAGTATAATATCGCCTTTTTTCAAACCTTTCCCTCGTGCCCCCAGTTCATTAACTGCCCATGCGATTGCGGTCGCCGGGTGACCTAATACTGCGGCACTTGAACCTGTTTGCTCCACTTTTCCGTTTTTGGACATGACCATCCCAATATTTCCGACATCAATCGTTTCAGGGGAAACCCATTTGCTTCCAACAACGAATTTAACGGAAGAACAGTTATCCGCTATCACATCTACTAATGTAAATCGAAAATCTTTATAACGACTGTCAATCACTTCTAACGCAGGTGCTATACATTTTGTAGCGCGCATTACATCTTCAGCCGTGACATCGACCCCTTGCAAATCTTCCCCTAACATAAACGCGATTTCGGGTTCTACTTTCGGATGAATGAGTTTTGAAGAATCAACAGGCTCCCACTCTAGCTCCAGCATATCGCTATGTAAATAGCCGTAAATAGCTTCATCCACACCCATCATTTTTTGTTTTGCTTTACTCGTTAAACCGAGTTTCACACCGATCGTTTTTGCACCCTTTTCCTGTAGCCTACGCTCCAGCAAACCGTCCTGGATTTCATAAGCTTCCTGGACAGTTAACGCAGGGTAGTCATCTGTCACTTTCGTTACTTCTCGTACATCACGCTCAGCACAAAATAAGTAATCAATAATTTCTTTATGGTTATCTTTCACCTGAGTCATTCGTTACACCCTCACTTCATTCTTTTTTGCCAATCAACAGCAACCCATCTTCTAGCCTCTTATTCGAAATGGACGGAAACCGAACCGAGTGCACCGAAATCCGCTTTAATGGTATCCCCTGCCGAAACAGCCACAGCTCCAGATAACGCACCCGGTAAAATGAGCTCATCTTTTTTCAACGTGATGCCATAATCATGAAGTTTATTCGCAAGCCACGCGATCGCATGAGCAGGATGGCCGAGGGCGGCGGCTCCAGCACCCGTTGCGATGAGCTCATCATTGCTAAACAACACCATGCTGTTTGTACGTAAGTCTACATTTTCGATGGTGGTCTGTTTGTCTCCCACAACAACTTTTGCTGAAGAACCGTTATCTGCAACTGTATCAATCAACTTAATGTTCCAGTCCGCCACCCGGCTATCAATAATTTCAATTGTCGGGACGACATACTTCGTTGCCATTAGAACATCTATATACGTAATGTTTGGTCCAACGAGATCTTCTGCTAAGACAAAGCCGATTTCAGCCTCTACCTTTGGAGAGATCAAAGAGTCGATTTTAATAGATGCATTATTTTCAATACGCATATCATCAAATAAGTGACCATAATCGGGCTCGTCAACATTCAGCATTTTTTGCATCGCCACACTTGTTAACCCTACTTTTTTCCCGATTATTGTTTTGCCTTGTTCAACTTTTCTTTTCGCGATTTCCAGTTGAATGCCGTAAGCATCCTCCACTGTCAAGCCCGGATCGCGACTTGTCAAAGGGTCAACTGGTTTACGTGTTTCTTCGGCTTCCAACAGTTCATTCGCAAAATCAATCGTTTTTACAGTCATCTGAACAGCGCTCCTTCAAATGGAAAACGAAAGGTAGGCAGTTCGTGCTCCTATCTTTCGTTTTCATTTATATTCCTTACTTTTTAATCGTTATTGTTTTCGCTTCTGTATAGAAATCGAAACTATGGCGACCGCCTTCGCGCCCAATGCCGCTCGCTTTCGCCCCACCGAAAGGCGTACGCAAATCGCGGACGTACCAGCAGTTGACCCATAAGAGACCTGAATGGACTTGTGAAGTGACTCGCTGACCACGACGAAGATCGTTTGTCCACACAACACCCGCTAATCCATAAATGGAATCGTTTGCAATACGGATTGCGTCTTCTTCCGTTTTAAATGGAATAACGACCGGAACAGGTCCAAAAATTTCTTCCTGTGCTACGCGCATACTGTTGTCCACATCATATAAAACCGTCGGCTCATAGAAGTTTCCTTCAGGCAGATCAGCAACCACTTTACCGCCATAAGCCAGCTTCGCACCTTCTGCAAGACCAATTTGTACATAGTCATCCACCGATTTTAAATGACCACTTGAAACAAGCGCTCCCATATCTGTTGTTTCATCAAGCGGATCGCCGACTTTGATGTTCTTAACGGCTGCAACAAATTTATCTAAAAATTGATCGTAAATACTTTCTTGAACGAGAATTCTTGAACCTGCTAAACAAATTTCCCCTTGGTTGCGGAATATTGCTTCAATTGAACCCGCAACTGCTTCATCGAGATCTGCGTCTTCAAATACAATATTTGCAGATTTCCCGCCTAGTTCAAGCGAAACAGGAATTAAGTTTTCAGCCGCATTGCGCATGACTGTTTTCCCTGTATTCGATTCGCCTACGAAAGAAATACGGCGGACAGATGGATGCGTTGCCATTTCTGTTCCTACTGTTCCGCCAGGGCCCGTGATAATGTTCAGCACACCCGGCGGCAATCCTGCTTCGTTTGCAATTTCACCCAACAGCACAGCACTTAACGGTGTGTAGGAAGCTGGTTTTACCACAACCGTATTACCGGCTGCTAGTGCAGCAGATGCTTTCCATGTCAATTGCATAAAAGGCAAGTTCCAAGGAATGATCAGACTTGTTACACCCGCAGGTGCATATTGAACATAGGACATATGCTTACTCATGTCATAATGCTCGTGAACCATATATTTTGCCATCTCAGCGAAAAAGCGGAAGTTAGAGGCAGCGCGTGGAATATCAAAATCACGGCTTTCCTTGATCGGCTTTCCTACATCCAACGTTTCAACGTAAGCGAGTTGGTCCACTTTTTCCATAATCAAGTCAGCCATCTTGCATAAAATTTTCGATCTTTCCTCGACCGGCATATTGCTCCAGACACCGCTTACAAATGTTTTTTGCGCTACGTCAATGGCAAGCTTTGCATCTGCTTGCCCGCCATTTGCGACAGTCGCTAACTTTTTATTGGTAGCTGGATTCAGAGAATCAAATGTTTCTCCTGAAAGTGCATCTACATATTCACCGTTTATAAAAAGTTTTGCATCTTGAATCTTCTTTTGTTCAGCTACTAACGCTTTTGTCACTGTGGCTCCTCCTTACTCTTCCTCTATTTCAATAATCATTTCGATTTCAATCGCTGTATTATTCGGCAATTGCTGCATGCCTACCGCCGAACGTCCATGCTTCCCTTTTTCGCCAAACAGTTTACCGATTAAATCAGATGCACCATTCATCACTTTAGGTGTGTCCGTAAACTCTTCCGTACAGTTCACCATGCCGAGCACTTTTACGAATTGCTTTACTTTGCTTAATTCGCCAATTTCGTTTTTAACAACGCTCAGTAAGTTCAACATAGATTGTTGTGCAGCTAAATACCCTTCTTCAACCGTTAACTCTCTACCTAATTTACCGTGATACTGATCCACGCCCTGGCCAGCTGTAAACAATAAGTTACCTGTTCGTACACAGCCGACGTAATCTCCATGGGCAGGGCGAAGGGGCGGTAATTCAAGCCCTAATTCTTCAAGCCTTTCTTCAGGCGTTAATGCTTTCACTTCGGATGCACTCATCGTTTTATCTCTTCCTTTACCTTAATATTCAAAAACTCAAGCGCGTTCTTGCCCAAAATTGCCTCTTTCTGTTCTTCCGTCAATGAAACTGTGTCATCGATAACTTTACCTGGTGGAATCTCCCGTAATAGGAACGGATAATCGGAGCCCATCACAACTTTTTCATGACCAAAGCGGTCAACTAAATATTGCAGGTTTAAAGGATCATAGTTTAAGGAATCAAAATAAAAGTTTTTCGCATAATGACTTGGTGGGTTACTCGTTTTACGCAAATGCGGCCAAACTTTCCAGCCCTGATCTAGACGCGGTAAAATGTATGGAAAAGAACCTCCACCATGTGCGAAGCAAACTTTCAATTTTGGAAATTTCTCCATTACCCCACCGTTTACCAAACTTGCTGCTGCAAGTGCGGTTTCACTCGGCATGCCGACTGTATACATAAAATTATGTCTTGGCATCCGCTCTCTTCCTAACGTTTCCCATGGGTGAATGAATAATGGAACTTCCCATTTTTCCGCCATTTCAAAGAACTTAGTAAACGCAGGATCATCCAAGTTTTCCCCATTTACATTTGTCCCGATTTCGATGCCCTTGAGCCCAAGTTCATGAATACAGCGATCCATTTCCCGTATCGAAACTTCGACATCTTGTAAGGGAACAGTACCTAAACCAACGAAGCGGTCCGGATACTGTTTTACAGTATCTGCAATGAAATCGTTTTGGATTTTTGCCATCTCTTCTGCCGCATTCGGCTCTGCCCAATAAGAAAAAGTGACAGGAATCGGGGATAGAACTTGAATATCGACGCCTTCAGCATCCATATCTTGGATGCGTTTTTCCGGGCTCCATACTTGATCTGTCACTTCACGGAACACTTTTCCAGCGACCATAATGTTTGCTCCGCAAGAACATGTCTTCTCAAGTGTCGGCCATCTTTCACCACCGAACTTTTCAACAAAATCAGGAATGTTTTCAGGTATAATATGTGTGTGAAAATCTACTCGCATTTCCAAAGCCCCACTTCTTCAGACATAACATGTCCGCAGTTTTTACAAGTACGAAGCTCCTCGCTTCCGTTAAACTCTTCAATCGCACCTTTTACTTGTGTTTCGATATTCGTCAATTGTACTGTTTTACGGTGCATTTCTTGGTCACATTCATCACAGAACCAAACGAAATCTTCTAGTTCACCTTCCGCACGCTTACGTTCGATGACAAGACCATATGTGTCTGCAACCCGGTGTGGAGAGTGGGGTACGTTTGCCGGAAGCATGAAAACTTCACCTTCTTTTACCGTAACCACTTCACGTTTACCATTGTTGATCACTTCAACATAGCAATCTCCCTTGATTTGATAGAAAAACTCATCGGAAGGGTCAACGTGGAAGTCACGTCTTTTGTTTGGACCTCCCAAAATCATACAAATAAATTCCGAGTCTTCCCAAAGAACTTTATTATTGACCGGTGGTTTTAGTTGATCTTTATTATCCTCGATCCATTTCACCAAGTTAAAAGCATTCAATTTCGTCATTGTAGATTCAGCCATAATTTTCCAACCTCCAATTATTTTTAATAGTATTAATTAATTCTCCCGGTCATGCAACTCTAGCAAAAGTTTTTCTTTTAGAATTTCTACGCCATTTGATGACCTTTGGTGTATATACAATATAAAGGATTTGAATATTGGATAAAATACGGTTTTTTCACAGTGTGAAATTTCTAGAATCTTTTTAATATATTTTTCATTAGAATTTATCAAGGTTGAAAATATTAAGGGATTCAATTTGTCTTGTTGCTTTCCTCTAACGCTTTTTGCCTCCTATACTCCTTGATCGGAAGACCCCCAGCTCCCCAATGGGTATCTTCAATTTCAGTCACGATCACTCGTACTTGCTCAGGGTTCACCTCTAAATCTTTTGCTGCGACTTCTGTTACATGTGCAATAAAATCTCTAATTTGTTCTACACTTCTTCCTTTAATCACTTGAACTTGGATAATTGGCATAGGGCACCTCACATTATTTATTTTCTTTCTATAAAAAAGATTTTCAACGGGACAATGATTTTATCCTGCTTATACTTCTGTCTCTTTGGTATCCCATTGTTGAATACTTTAAATTGAGATAAGATTAAGTTAAAGAATTTTCCTGGTACATGGAGGGGTAAATATGGAGTCTAGTGATAAAAATATCGATGGTAGAAAATTACGTTCGATCGCAACTCGACAAAAGCTACTAGATGCAGCTTATGAAATATTTTACGAGCGTGGATTTGAAAAAACGACGATCTCTCAAATTATAAAAAAAGCGAAAACCGGGTATGGAACTGCTTATGTTCATTTTAAAAGTAAGGATGATATTTTAATTATGCTAATGGAAAACGTCATGCAAGAGTTTTTGGAGTTGGCTAAAACACCCTTCAAACCTACTTCAAAAAAAGAGGCAAAAGAGCTTGTTCTAGCTCAAGTGACATCTTTTCTTAAACTAGCAGAATCAAATCGGGAAATGTTCAAAGTCTTCTTAGAAGCGAATGGTCACTCTTCTTCTGTGAATGCGAAATGGGATGAAATTCGGCATGCATTTATTCACTACATCACAAAAGATATAACGTATGTGCAAAATAAGGGACTAGCTCGAACCGATGTAAAAGCCGCGCTTGTTGCGCGTTCATGGTTCTTTGCCAATGAAAACTATCAGTGGGAAATCGTACGAAATGAAAATATCGCTCCGCTTGAAGAGATTGCTGAGACGATTACTACCATGTATATTGATGGGCTATATTTGGAACCGCGTACTAAATCATAATTCATAAGGACAATCTAGCTATAAACCGACTACTAGACTGTCCTTTTAATTCACTTCATGAAAATAGATCCGCAGCACAACGAAAACCGATATTTGCTGTTGAAATATCTACCGTATTTGAACTTCGAGCAGCGAGACGGTAACGATTACAATAAGAATCGTGGCAAAGAAAGGAGCCGCCTTTCATTACTTTTGTAGTTCCTATTTGAGGACCACTTGGATTTTCTATCATCGATTGCTTCGAATGTTCCGTAGAAAACCAATCCGAACACCACTCCCAAACATTTCCAACCACATTGTATAATCCAAATTTATTTGGAGTGTACGCATTTACAGGAGCCGTCGAAATGTACCCGTCTTCGCTAGTATTCCTGTTGGGAAACTCCCCTTGCCAAATTTTGCAGCGGTGTTCATTCGAATAGCTAAGTTTATTTCCCCAAGGATATTTCTTTTTCACTAATCCTCCTCTAGCAGCATACTCCCATTCTTCTTCGGTAGGTAGTCTTTTCCCAGACCAATGGCAATAAGCATTTGCGTCAATCCAAGAAATATGAACAACTGGATTCAACAATCGTTCTTCGATTGTTGAATCCGGCCCCTCCGGCCGCTTCCAATTTGCCCCTTCAACAATGAGCCACCAAGGGGTCCCCGCTGGTACGTTCTTCACCTTTTTTTTCACAAAAACCGAAGCATTCAAGTGAAAAACATAGCTCCAATTATAATGTTCTGCGTCGGTTATATAACCTGTTTTTTCAATGAATTCTTGAAATTCTGCATTTGTTACCGCGTAACTGTCAATTGAAAAGGGAGGTAGCCAACTTTTCTACATGGTCCTTCACCATCAGTCGGAAATCCATCTTGAGTATCCGTCCCCATAAAAAATTCCCCGCCCGGCAGTTTAATAAGATTGTCACCGTGTCTTATACTCATTAAGAATTCTTTACTAGGTTTTGGCGAAAACAAATGTATATTATTTATCATTTGTTTATTCTTGTCGTAGCTCAGCAAGCTTTTTTTTCAATTCAACTCTACTCCTTCCAAACTTACATGCGCAATCCCATTGGATGGAAATATGGGTATGAATTTTTTCTAATTTCCTTCTCCATTGAAGATAATTTAACGCCTGGAGCAATCGGACATAATTGACCATTGACTACGGCTGGATCACTCTCTCTACTTTCAATTAGTGAGATCATTTTTCCACGCCATTGTTCTGTTAATTGTGGTTCCTCTAAAACTGCATTGTGTAATTCATCGGGATCCTCTTGAAGATTAAATAACAATTCTACCCCATCTTCTTCATACCAAATGTATTTCCACTTTCCATCGCTGACCATTAGTGAACGCTTTCCAATTGAGCCGAATTCGCCCAATAATACATCTCGTACAGCTTGATTTGCATCGTCAACTAGAGGCACTAAGCTTTTTCCATCAATATTTTCAGGTATTTTAGCACCAGCTATTTCACAACATGTTGGTAAAATATCTTGCAATGCAACTACCGAATCGTTCACTTCCCCTGGGAGCCATTCCTCATTTAATAAGCTCCTAGATTCATCTCCCCTGCCTACAAGCGGAGGTGTAATAATTAACGGAATGTTACACGAGCCCTTGAGGAAGTTTGTCTTTTGCCAAAGATTATGGTCACCTAAATTATCGCCATGATCCGATGTAAAAATAAACCATGTATTATCAAGTATTCCTTCTTCCCGGAGTGTACCGATAATTCTATTTACTTGCCGATCCACTTGTGTCACAAGCGCAAAATAAGCACGGTAAGCCAAATCAATTTGTTTTTCGGTCATTGTCTCGCCAAAGCTAAGCCCTAACTCATGGAATATAGGATGTTCTTCAGTCCAATCACCAATGACAGGGGTAGGCATTTCATCACGATCATACAAATGAAGATCTTTTAACAAAGGGGTTAATGGTGGATGTGGTGCTGTAAATGAAGCCCACAGGAATAATGGACTTGTCCAATCCCGACGCTTAATTTGTTTACAAGCTTCATAGCCAATCCATTCTGTGGGATGCAAATGATCAGGTAAATGCCAAGATGTTGTCGTATAGCTATTTATAGACATTCCGTGTCCAAATGCCATTCCTGGATATCCTTGTTCCGACAGCCATTGTTCATAATCACCGTAACCTCTTTTTTCACCATATGGGGCTCCAAGAGCGCGCCCTTCCTCACATAAAATCATATTATTAAATCCATAATGACGTCGTTCCGGATATGTATGCATTTTTCCGACAACGAGCGTTTGATAGCCAGCGTCACTTAATTGTTGAGGAAGTGTTTCCTTCACTGGTAATTCCCTTCCCTCTTGGTATTCCGTTAAGCCTATGCTATTGCCGTCCAATCCTGTCATAATTGTAGCTCGAGCAGGTGTGCAAATTGGGGTAGTTGAATAGGCTTGGGTGAAACGGACTCCTTTTTTGGCTAATAAATCAATATGAGGGGTTTGAATCAGGTCATGTCCAGCACATCCTAAAAAGTCCCCTCTTAGATGATCACATGTAATCATGACAATATTTGGTTGATTATTTTTCAAGATCTCTAACCCCCGACTATAATAATAGTAAGGAAAAGAGCGTTGTTACATGCCCTTTTCCTTAATTTCAAACGCCAACTTTAACTGTATTTTTAGCGTTCAATGATTCTGTCGTTTCACTACCTGCAATCGTTTCCGGATATATTTTTTTAGTAATTGTAAATCCAGTCAATCCATAAATGATATTAATTAATGGAACCAATAGTAGAAAATAAGCGTACGGAATATACTCCATAGTGGATACACCCAGAACACTTAAAGTGAAAAAAGAGTTTACACTCCAAGGCACAAGATTTATACCAACTGTTCCAACCGCCTCCATACACCTGGATAAATTTTTTGTATCAATTCCCCTTTCTTTATAAATACCCGAGAAAGCCCTACCTGTTAAAATTAACACAAGGAATTGAGAACCGCTTGCCAATGCAATTGTTGTCGCTGAAGTCAATGTCAACATAATCAATGATTTTGTCGTTCGAGCTTTTTCAACAAGAGTTTCCAATAATACTTTAAAAACACTCGTCCCTTCCATTAATCCTCCCAATGAAGTAGCAAGTAAGACCAGACCAACGATATTTAACATAGACAGGATGCCACCTTTATTTAAAAGTGCATCTACTTCTTGAATGCCTGTTTCGGCTGCATAGCCGCTAGTCATTGTTTGCATAATATCAGCCATCGAACTCCCCTGCACAATCATAGCTACTACGCCGCCAAGAAGACCAATCACCATTAGAGAAGGAAGTACTGGATATTTTTTCATCACAAGTAAAATCGCAACAACTGGCATGAGCAATAACAATGGATGAATCACAAACGTGCTGCTTAACACTCCCAAAATCTCGTTAATTTTCTCCATACTAACATTGTTTAAATTGTACTTATATCCAACAAAAAAGAATAGGATTAAAGAAATTACAAATGCCGGAATAGTATCCCACAACATATGCTTGACGTGAGTAAATAAATCTGTTTCTGCTACAGCCGGCGCCACATTCGTTGTGTCCGATAATGGGGAAAGCTTATCGCCAAAATAAGCGCCTGATAAGATTGCTCCAGCTACTAAAGCTGCTGGAAATCCCATCCCTTCCCCAACGACCATAAAAGCTAAACCAATCGTTGAAATCGCAGTGAAAGAACTTCCAGTAGAAATACTTAAAACACCCGTTACAAAAGCAACTGTTGGTATAAAAATGCTTGGATGAATCAACTCCAACGAGTAATAGATTAGAGTTGGGATTGTCCCGCTTAAAACCCAAGTTCCGATGATGATTCCAATCACAAATAAAATGAATAAAGGCAACAAAGCCCTAGAAACACCTTCAGAAATATACTTTTCCAAATCAGCCCACTTATGACCAAGAAGTAAACCGAGTATAGCCGTAGCGATTATTCCGCTTAAGAGAGGCATATACATTCCCGTTTTCCATTGAAGTATGGAAAATACTGCAACTACCATCAAAACGATTAAAGGCAATAAAGCTTGGATAAAATTAGGTTTTCTAACGTTCGACATCATAGCCCTTCCTTTCAAAATAGGATTTCGACTTTATTACACGAAGTATTTCTTCTGCCCAACTTCTAGTAAACTTTTCATGCGAAATAGAAACTCTTTTATATTTAGCAAGCTTTATCCAACGAAACGGATATTGGTTGGTATATGCACAAGGCATTAGTTTTAAGACACAACATTCCGTTCTTTGCTATATTGCTCATATTGCTTCTCTTCAATAATCTTCTTTAATGTTTGAATAGTATCCCAAACTTCAACGTAGGACGTGTAAAATGCGACCGGTGCCAAGCGAATAATATTCGGCGGACGGTTATCCGGTATGATCCCATTATCAATGAGTGCTTTACAAATTCTAATCGCTTCTTTATGTTCCAAACAAATATGACCACTGCGACGTTCATCCTCTTTCGGATTCCCAATCGTAAATCCTAAGCCAGCTAATTCCTGGTTGATCAAATCCATCATATATCGTGTAATATGCAATGACTTTTCACGGATATTTTCAATACTAGCTTCGGCAAACATTTCTAAGGAACCGATGATCGGAGCTAAGCTAAGTACATGCGACGTCCCTATTTGAAATGCGCCTGCGGAACATTCTACATCCAATGTGTGAGACATATCGAATTGTTTGTCTTTTTTCGAGCTGTACCATCCAGCCAAACCTGGACGTGTCCCAAAATGTTTTTTATGAACATAAAGACCCGCCACCGATCCTGGTCCACCGTTCAAATACTTATAATTGCACCATACGGCAAAGTCCACATCCCACTCACTAAAAGAATGAGGGACCGCACCGATTGAATGGCATGCATCGAATCCAATCAAAATCCCTCTCGCATGCGCTT
The DNA here is from genome assembly GCF_042655805.1 of Sporosarcina soli. Classification (NCBI taxonomy): domain Bacteria; kingdom Bacillati; phylum Bacillota; class Bacilli; order Caryophanales; family Caryophanaceae; genus Sporosarcina; species Sporosarcina soli. The sequence continues at coordinate 50,800 of NZ_JBHSNO010000006.1, forward strand.
CTGCAGTTAAACGCTGTATGTCTAATAATTGACCACTTCGATACAAAACTGTCGGTAAAAAAATCAAGGCGACTTCGTCAGTCATCGCTGCAATAATGTCATCCTCTTCAATAACTCTTCCATCTTGGCTTTTTACGCGGATCAGATGTTCCGCTGGATCAAGGTCTTGCAATAGAATTTGACTTTGCAATGCGTAAATATCGGACGGAAATGTCAGTTCATCAGCTAAAATCTTCGTACGCTTCCCCACCGGTTTATAAAAGGTGGATACGACTTGATGAATATTCGATGTTGTGGAACCGCTTACAATAACCTCTTCTTTTGACGCACCGACAAGTGGTGCACACATTTCCCCTAATTTTTCGGGTAAGAAAAACCAAGGGTATTTACCTTGTGTCCACCCTCTGATTCCATACCGCTTCCACGAATCCATTAATTCTTCGACGTTTTTTTCTGCGCGTTTTGACATTAGTCCAAGAGAGTTCCCATCAAGATAAGTGATTCCTGGTTGCAGATAAAATTCATCGCGATACTTATTTAATTTATCCTTTCTATCTTCCTGTTGTGCATGTTCTCTACTTAATTCAATTGTTCTTTCCAAACTTCTCACCTCGTCTAATTTTGCTTTTATTCTGAATATAGAGTAATTGTATAATGTTTATGACATAACGTCAATATCTTTTTTGATTGATTAGAAAACAAAATAAAGAAGTGCGGAATTAAAAGTTTTTTAAACTTTTAATTCCGCACTTCTTATGACAATTTTTATACAAGGTCTGATTCTTCCCCTTGTTCCTCACGGTAAAAACAAACTTTACAATTTTTGCATTCATTCCCGCAACCTTTTGAATCATCTTGCGTGTCGTTCAAAAGTTCTCCATCCCGATATTCTATTACAGCCAGACGCTCCAGATCAGTTGGTTTGCTCATCGCCAATCGCTCCTTGATTATTATTTGTTATCTTAATTTATCAAAATCGATTATGCTAAGCTCCCCTGTTTTTTCACGACCTGAAAAAGTTTGAATAATAAATCTACATCTCTCTAAATGATGCAAAAAGACTGCCTAGAAAGTCCATTTCAACAGACTTTCTAAACAGTCATAAGTGATGCTCTATTACTTTTCAGATTTCCGGTTATTTTATAAGATTTGTGCTTTCCTCAGCTTTCAATTCCTTCAAAGGCTGTTTAACGTTCACTTTTTTCCAGATGAAATAAGAGATTGTCAGAATGATAAGCCAAGGAATTCCATATTTCAATGTTTCGTGAAAATCAGGTGAATACCAAGTGGATAAAACGACTAATAATAGCAAAGCCGCGCCTGCCACTGTTAAATAAGGGTAACCAATCATACGAACTGGCAATTTTCGTCCCCCCATTGCATCCCACGTTTTCCGAAACTTCAAATGTGTAATAAAGATCATAAACCAAGTAAACATCGCACCAAAACTAGAAATCGAAATCATGGTAGCAAAAGCTGTTGCTGGTGAAATAATTGTATAAAGTGTTGCGATGGCGATTCCAATCGCAGATGTCGCTAATGCAACCGCGGGAACAGATCGCTTATTTAGCTTACCAAATGCTTTTGGCGCAAATCCTGCACGCGATAATGAAAACATCATTCTTGTAGATACATAAAGCATGCTGTTCATAGCGGAAAGTGCCGCTACAAGAACGACAAAGTTCATCACGCCCGCTGCACCTGGTATACCGACAATTTCCATAACCTTTACAAATGGGCTTTTTTCAATCCCTGCCCCACCCCAAGGAACAATCATCAACATTAACGATAGCGTTAACAAATAAAAAATAACGAGTCGAAGAACAGCGGATTTAAGTGCAATTGGCACTGCTTTTTCAGGGTTTTCAGCTTCTCCGGCACTTACGGCAATCATTTCGATACTTAAGTAACTGAATAACGATATAAAAATTGCAAACCACATGCCTGTAAGCCCATTCGGGAAGAAACCACCGTCATTTGTATAGTTTTGTGGACCGATATTTGCCGCTGGATCTGCACCGACAATTACGAAAACTGCCAATAAAATAAAACCAGTTATTGCGGCGATTTTGATAAACGAAAGCCAATATTCTACGGCTCCAAATAAATTAACACTCGTTGCATTGACAAATATTAAGAGACCAGAGAACAATAGCACCCAAACAAAAGCCGGTACTGTTGGGAACCAATATTTCATATAAATAGCGATCGCTGTCACTTCTGTCCCAACCGCACAAACTAAACAAAACCAATAAGAATATCGAACAGAGAAACCGGCCCATCGACTCACATAACGTTCCGCATAAGCGCCAAACGATCCGGAAGTCGGATGTGCAACTGTCATTTCAGCAAGACATCCCATAAGTAATAACGCGATAAGCGCTCCAATTGCATAGCTTATAATCACACTTGGTCCAGCCGTACTAATAGCGAAACCGCTTCCTAAAAATAAACCGGTTCCAATTGCGCCACCAATCGCAATCATTGTTAACTGTCGCGTCGTTAAACCACGCCTTAGCCCCTTTTCACGATCAATGATTTCTTGAAGCTGTCGATCTGTTGCCATTCCCTTTTCCTCCCCACTGTCAAATTATTTCTTCTGGACATCTTTCGTCCTTTCCGCAGAAATTGAAAACGCTTTCATTTGATTTCAAAATCAAGACTTCCGTCTACTCTATTTTTAACTTTCACCTCTTTCATCCTGTCGCCGCATAATTTTCAGTATATTAGAACTATAACAACTACATGACGTCACGTCAATAACATTTTGTCATTTTGAACAAAAAATAACTGCCTTCTAAATGAACCGAAGACAGTCACTTCTTACCAAGCCTACTTCCCAGCGTTTGTCAATTCTATTGACGGCATCAGTAAAATCACCATTGATGCTATCACTATTACCAATGACTACACTGTTGTGTGAATTTAATCCATACTTTTTTATGAATTTACGCTGTCCAATTTGACTAATATACTCCAGACTTTAGTGTGGGGCCTCCTAATTGTTTATTTTTTCAGTTTCAAAACCTAAAGGAATTGATTCACCTTGAATAAGACTAAGTAACTGCTCATTTTTCATTACTACCCCGAACACTTTATTCATTAACCTAAGACTGGCATCGTGATCCTCTTTTGTTAATGCGGCAACAGCCTCTTCTGCGATAAGCACGTCGTAATCCCTCTGATAAGCATCCCTAACCGATGTTTCCACACAATGTGTTGTTGCTACTCCACATATGAGGAGCGTGTTGATCCCTTTCATTCTTAAAAGTGTATCTAATCTCGTATCAAAGAAGGCGCTAAAACGATGTTTAACGATAATCTCCGCCGGTTTCTGTGCCAATTCCTTAAGCTCATCTACAACCTCGGCTTCCCAAGTGTCTTTAAGACCCGGAGGACCAGCTTTCCAGCGGTGAGTATGTGGGCGAATCCGATGTATTTGTCGAGTGATATCATCTGGATAATGGTTTTGAATCGTCCATATATCCAATATCCCTGTCTCTCTACAGGCATTTACAAGTTCTTTTACTTCGGGAATGATGCCCCTCATCATTGAAGCATCATAGCCGTTTCGCCCAATACTTCCTTGTGGATGGCACCAGCTGTTTTGCATATCAATGACCAGAAGTGCTGTTTCGTTAGGAATTAAGTCATATTTTTCTTTCATTAAAAACTGCCCCTTTCAACATAGGTTTTATTAAGTGAATTATTTAGCAGCATTAACTTTATTAAATGACGGCATGAACAAAATTACGATCGATGCGATGATTGCAATGATTCCAAACAAGTAGAAATTAATTGCATATCCTGCGTTCATCCCCATCAGAATCCCGACTAATAACGGACCAGCAATTGCACCGAATCGACCAATTGCCGTGGCGATGCCTAAAGCGCTAGCTCTATTTTGGTCATTATATTGTCTCATCACATAACTTGCGAGCACAAACGTCGTTCCAGTCGTCCCGAATCCGGCAATTGCGATAAGTATATACAGAACTACCATATTGAATTTGATACTAAGTAGAAGAATGCTGATAGCAGCCAAGAAATAAGTGAAGCTAATGACTTTTTTCGGTTGAAGTCGATCCGCTACCCCACCGGCGATAATCCCGCCCACAACCGCAGACAAGTTAAAAACCAGTAAAAATAGTAAACTTGAATTCATTGGATAACCGGCTTCTTTCATAATTTGTGGCAGCCATGTATTCATACCGTAAATGAGCAAAAATGCTCCAATATAGATGATGCTAAACAAAACCGTAGAAACCAAATATCTTTTGGAAAAAATAGACGTTGACCCGCCGGCTGTTCCTTCGGATTGTTCTTCCTTCACAAACTCGTCCGGTAACTGATATTTTTCAATCAGGCGTTTGGCTTTCTCTTGCTGTTTGGTCGCCTGCAAAAATTTAATGGATTCTGGCAAATACTTGATAAAAAGGGGGATGAATAAAATTGGCGTTGCCCCTAACCAAAAGAGTGATCTCCAACCGAAACTCTCAATAAAAAATACACCGGATAGGGCAGCAGCCACTCCACCGACCGCAAAACCAGAATACATAATGACAAAGAAAAATGAGCGATACTTTGCCGGAGAGTATTCTGTCGTTAAGGCAGAAGCAGATGGAACAATACCACCAATGCCTAATCCCGCCAAAAAACGGTACATCCCGAACAATTCGGGCGTAGGAGCTAACGCAGTCAATACCATCATGATGGACATGAGCGCTATTGAAGCGATGATGATTACTTTTCTTCCCATCTTATCGCATAAAAATCCACCAATCGAAGAGCCCAAAAACATGCCAAGCAGTGCATAGCTTCCCATTGCACCAGCTTGAGTTGCCGTTAGCCCCCAGCCACTTGGATCCATCAAAACTGGTAAAACAACGCCGTATACAACTAAATCATAACCTTCGACAAAAATTGTAAACCAGCAAATAATCATTACTAAAATCGTTACTTTACTGATCGATTTAATCCCAGTTGTATTTGCTTCAGAATTTTTCTTTTCAAGTATTTCAAAAGTCTTATCCACATTCGCCTTCATCTTATACATCGCCTCCAATTTTACTTAATATTTGAATTTGCCTTTTTGAATAATGACCATTTAAAGCTTGTCTAACAGTTCTGTGCAGAAAATCCATAATTTTAGGCGTCAGTACATTATTCGGGTAATCGCTTACCTTCCCTCCTGCAATTTCTGGCAACTGATTAAACCAAAAATGCCCTTTGTCTTCTACTTTAGTCATCTCAACTTCAATGTTCGCCTTTTTCAAAGCTTCATAAAATAATTCGGATTGGGTTGGATTGACAATCGTATCTTTTTCACCCCAAATTAAATAAAAGCTTGTATCAAAAGTTGCTACCGCCATCGCATCTTGAACATAAGCAATCGGGGAGGCTTCATAAAAGGCTCTTTCATTTCCATAGAAAGGAAGTCCTAAGAGGCGTTCGTTCATATTCACATCCCGAACAATAATTGGATTTTTACATTCATAAGCTAAATCATAAAGTCCATAGACACCAATAACTGAACAAATCCGATAACTAAAGGAATGATTGCTTAAGGCAAACAACGAAGATAAATAAGCGCCAGCCGAATCCCCGATCAAGCCGATTTTATTGATATCCAAATCTCTTTTATTGGCATTGAAAACGAGCCAATTCATCGCTTGCTTTAGATCTTCAATTACGCCTGGAAAAGATGCGTAATCAGGCTTGGCAAGTCGATAGTTGACAGCCATTACAAAATAACCTTCTTGCGCAAATTTTTCACCCCAATCTTTATACATTTCTTTTGAACCTGCTTGGAAAGCCCCTCCATGCACCAGTACTAAAATTGGTAAAGATTCTTTGGGCTGTGAAGGTATGTACAAATCTGCTGTTAAATATTCCATTTCAGTTTCACCATAGACGACATTTTTTTCGACGGTAAACAATTCACTTCATCCTTTCATTTTATAAAATGGAAAACAAAAAACCATAGCCGTATAGACCGCTCACAAGGAGCCATCGATAACAGCTATGGTTTGTCTTCTTTTTAAGACCACCCATTGCTATGAATGTTATGAAACACACAGGGGAACTGCGTGCTGTTAAATGAATTATATCGAATTATCAATATATTGCAAGCGCTTTTTTATATTTTTTTAAAAAGAGCCCTGTCCAATAATAAGACAGCAATAGCGGTATTGTCTTCCAAACTCCATGATTCATAGCTCTCGACAATTTTACAACCAAGAAATTGTTCAAATTCCCGATCGCGACGCTCTTTCACCATTTCCATAAATGATCTTCTGGAATCTAAGACTAATTTCCTCCCCTCTGCATTCAACATTAATGTTTTTTCACGCTTTGTTAAAATGCCTCTAAGAATATAAACAATCGTATCTCCCATCATCCGTACTTCCGTTTGCTTCGGACCTTTTCCACCAACACTTTTCAAGAAACTGTTAATCAAATTTAAAAGTTCTAACTCGAATTTCTCAACGTCCTTTATTTTTTCAGTCACGTTTCATTCCCCCGCTGTGATAAAAAATTTTATAATCACCATTTTAGCTTAGACTTCTATATAACCCAGCTCTTTCGAAATCGATTGTGCAGTATTCATGACACTTTGAATCATCGAATCACGATGATTTCCTTGCATATAAGAAGATGGTCCTACTAAATTGACGGCAGCGATAATTTCTCCTGAGTACGAAAGGATTGGAGCTGCAATCCCGTACATTCCGTCTGAGTTTTCACTATCGCTAATCGAATAGCCTTTTTTGCGAATCTCAGCCAATTCTTTTTTCAAACGCTCAATATTGGTAATTGTATTGGGGCCATCATTCGATAGTCCTCTGTTAATTGTCTCTTTTAAATAAATGGTGTTATTCGCCAATAAAACTTTTCCAGAACTTGTTGCATAGGCAGGCTTTCTAGACCCTAAATACGTTTGGATAGGGGTTGCATCGCGTGAAGATACCCGCAACACAAAAACAACCGTCCCTTTATCAAACATGGCAATATGGGCTGTTCCGTTAAAACGAGATATCAGATCCTTTACAAATGGCATTGCTTTGTCATAAACGTCTTGCTGGAACATGACATGATTATTCCATTCCAGTAGTCTCCAACCTAGACGGTATTTTTTCCGACTATCTTTCATCAATACGCCTTCATTGCAAAGCGTACTGACGATATGATGGGTTGTGCTGACATGCATATCAAGCCGGTCGGCAATTTCTCCTACACCAAGGGCCGGATCATCACTTGAAAAACAACTAATAATTTGGCAGGCTTTTTTTATGGAAGCAATCATCGCAGCCCCTCCTTAACAACATTTTTTTTCTTATTCATTCACCTTAAAATAAAAAAAGAATTTTCACAATATGAAAATTTCATAATGTGAAAAAACCCTCTACAAAAGAGGTTACACAAAAAACCAAACGCAAGTGAGTGTTCTTCACATGCGTTTGGTTTAAGAAAATATATTAGTTTAAAACTTTGTCTTTCGACAGCTCAAGTGAATCATTTAATGCTTTTTCTACCAGTGGGTAAACTGGGTTATTCCGTTTATGAACATTGTAGAACATCCCCAGTTTACGTACCGGGTCTCCTGAGTAGTATCGCTCGTACTGAACAAGACGTTGTCCGAATGCCTCACCGCAAAGATCCCATGCAAGTTTGAAAAGACGTACACGGTATTCGGAAGAAATGCCTTCACGGCCGCCATAATGCTTATCCATTATTTCTTTTAGTTCAGGATGCTCAAAGTCTGCCCCTGTTGGCATCATGAGCAGTCCTCCAGCCCCGATTGTTTGAAGAATCTCTACTGCCTTCGGATAGAGCGTTGGCAGAATACCTCGAACAACTTCTAATGGTACAATATTTGGCCGCGCTTCCCCTAGCGGCGTAAGTTCAAATTCAGCTTCTGCCGTGCGAACGAGCGCACGGATCGTTTCAACGCCTTGAATGAGTTCTGATAGCTGAGTTTGAACATTTAAGAACCCGTCCACACCAATTGCATCTGCAACTGCGCACGTCACTTCCGTAACAAACCCAATCTTTGTCAGACCGCGTACGGCAGATTGATGAGACGGCTGCAAGTTGATGCCTGTTTTCGGATACAGTAAATTTCCTGCCTCTACGTTTTGGTTAATGAAAACACGATCCCACGGCACCAATACATCTTCAAACACAAGCAAAGCATCCATTTCTTCAAATCTCGAAGCAAGCGGGTGATCCCAAGTAGAACGCTCTCCGTTTTGTGTTTCTTCACGACATAGGATTTTGATGCCAGGCGTTTCAATCGGAAGCGCAAATGAAATTGCATACTTTTCATCGCCCGGCTTAAAGCCCGGATAAGAATAAACAAGCACTTCGTCCGTAACCGGCGCAAGCGTTGCAAGCATTTTAGAACCGCGAACGATCAATCCTTCTTCTGTTTCCTTAACAACTCCTAAGTGCATATCCTCACGCGCTTGCTGAGCAGATGATCTGCTTCGGTCGTTTTGCGGGTTGACGATCGCATGTGTTAAAAATAGGTCGTTGTCGCGTATATATTTATAGTAATTAATGATGTTATCTCCAAAGCGATCCTCGCCGTATTCTCTGAAGAACCAGTCGTTTGAAGCCATTGCCGTCACAACTGTTCCAAGGAAGTCAGGCGTTCTGCCCATTAAGCCGAACGTTGCTTCTGCCCATACTTCAAAAAGACGTCTGCGCGCTTGCAAATCTGCTCCATTTTGAGGATTCAAATACGCATTGTTGACACGCTCCCCTGTTTCTTCACTAATATGCGTAATTTGATCTTGAAACTCCGGATCATGTTGTAAATCAAATAATCTTGCCATTTCATTAATCGGTTGGCGAAAAATCGGCTCATCGTATAAATTCGTAATCTTTCTTCCCCCGATCCAAACATCTGGCTGCCGTGACTTAACTGCGTTAATATAATCTGCTCCTGTACGAATACCCATTGAAAAATCCCCCTTATGATTATTAATTAGCTACTACGCTATTTTTTTCGTTTTTCAAAAACTTTCCTCTAAAGAACATCAAACTATCTGCTTCACTATCGTAAGCGAAGTCTTTAACCTCTCCAACGAATAGCACATGGTCCCCACCGTCATATTCAGCCCAAGGTGCACATTCAATTGTTGCGAGTACATTTTTCAACCTTGGACCACTCGGCGAATCCTGATCCCACTCAATGACAAGATCTGGATTCGGACGCCCTGCAAACTGCCATGCAACCGCTTCCTGCGCAGAGGATAAAATATTAATGACAAATGAACGATTTTGTAACGCTTTGCAAGAGTTCGTATTTTTAATAATGGATACAAGGGCAAGTGCAGGATCCAGTGACACGGATGTAAACGAATTCACAGTTACACCACAGTTCTTTCCCTCGTCATCTTTCCATGTGATCACCGTAACACCGGTTGCGAATTGGCCAAAACAATTCCTTAATTCTTTACTATCCATTTTCCTCTTTCCTCCTTTTTGAAATACTATTTCAGCGTGACCTTCGCCTCCAATCAATTACGCCTCGGCGTAATTGCGTCCGGATTTTGAATTGCGAATCGAACAGCGAAGGGTTCGATTTGCCGTATTTCTGCGTTTTTTGCGGAAATTAAGGCACTTAGATAAACGCAATTGATTCCTTTCAAAATCCGTGACATCCGCCGGAGGCTTGGGCTAACAGGATGTTGGTCACTCAGGCGTTGCCAATCAAACAGCGGAGGGTTTGATTGGCCGTATTTCTGCGTTTTTTGCAGAAATTAAGGCACGTTCATCCAGGACGCGGCGACCTTAGCCTGAGTTCCTCTATTCAGCTCGGGTTTGAACCTCCACTGAATGGAATGATTTCTAGCATTCCTCCCGCAAATCATAGAAGTGGGGGAGTTCTGCTGAAGCAAGTTAAAGGACTTCTTCTGAAGTAACTTAAATATAAATTATCTGCATAAACCGCTCAACGAGTATCTTTCACGATGTCGAATTTTCTAAATATTTTCTATTCTATTTTCGTAAATAAAAACCCAGTCTCATTTTGATAGAAACTGGGCCTTACACATTAATTTTTCATGAGATTTGGAATCCACATCACAGCGTCTTCCCAATAAGTGAGGATGAGCAATATGACAATCGCCATTGCTAAAAACGGCATAATCGCGACTACCAATCGTTCAAATTTCACTTTTGCTATCGAAGATACAATAAACAATCCGGTTCCTACTGGTGGCGTCAATAATCCAATAGTTAAGTTAATGCAAATGATAACACCGAAATGAACAGGATCAATCTGATACGTCGCGAGTAGCGGCATCATGACCGGCACTAAAATGATCAACGCTGCAATTCCATCCAATACTGTTCCTACTAATAATAAGAACAAGTTTACTAGCAGCAAAAAGACCAATGGATTTTCGGATAAACTAAGCATAGATTCTGCCACAAGTTGTGGAATTTGTTCGTATGCAATGACAAATCCAAAAAGATTTGCCGTGACAATTAAATAGGAAATAATAGCTGTATTGATGACGGTATTGACAAGGATTTCTGGAATGCTTGACAGCTTTAATTCACGGTAAACAAAGCCAATGATAAAGGCAATGACACACGCAATAGCTGCAGATTCAGTAGGTGTAAAAATACCACCTAAAATACCGTAAATAATTGTAAATGGGATAAGCATTGCGGGAATCACTTGTAGAAACGTTCTGAAGACATCTCTCAGACTTGCTCTATCGCTTTTAGGAAACTGGTGTTTATAATTCATATATCCAATTACAATGATGAAACCGATGCCCATTAAAATCCCAGGTATAATACCCGCCATAAACAGATCCGCAATAGAAGCACCTGTAAGAGTTCCATAAATAATGAACAACATACTTGGCGGAATAATAGGGGCAACGATGGAGGATGCAAGCGTAATGGCCGCTGAAAAATCACGTGGATATCCTTCTTTCTCCATCTCCGGTACCATTACTTTACTCATCATAGCTGCCTGTGCATTGGCCGATCCTAAAATAGAAGCTAAAAACATATTCGCAATGACTGTGACATATGCTAATCCTCCGCGGTAATGTCCAATTAGCACTTTTGCAAATGCGACAAGCCGTTTTGTGATCCCGCCACCATTCATTAATTCCCCAGCTAGCATAAACAATGGAACAGCCAATAATCCGAAGTTATCTAAACCAGAAAACATTTTCTGCGGCGCTGAACTCATTAACGTCGTTAAGTCGCCAAGAAGTAAATAAGTAAGTGACGTCATAGCAAGTACTAGTGAAATAGGAATACCTAGCAGTAAAAATACGATGAACAGTGCAATAACGATAAGTAACATCATAATCTTTCACCGCCTTGCAACGGTTTCTTAAACAACCCAATTAAGTGACTTAATAGATGGATGAAAGCAAACGTTAGGCCGACCGGAACGGAAAGGTATGGGATCCACATTGGAATTCGCATCGATGTGGAGATTTGATGTTGAACAGAAAAGACCCATTGATAACTCAAGCCTATTAAAAGTGCCATGAATACTAGAATGATAGTGTAGGAAATAATCTCTAGTATTCTTTTTCCCTGATCTGAAAATCGGTCTACTAAAAAAGTAACGGAAGCTTGCGACTTATATTTGAGTCCCAAGCTCCCTCCGATGAACGTCAACCAGGCCATCAAGAATATACTTGCTTCGCTCGCCCAATAAATAGGGGCATTAAAAAAATATCTGAACACAACTGCCGATGCGATAATAATCGTCATTGCAGCAACTAAAATTGCTGCAACGACTTTTTCAAATTTTTCAATCCAAGTGCTCAAGATGTGCATAAAATGACTTCCCCCCTACTTACGGAATGTTTCTATAAACTTCTCGATCAATGGATCTTTTGCTTTGTATGTTTCATCAAACTCTTCTTTATACGATGTGAATAATGCTTCATCCATATCATATAGCTCCATACCTCTATCCCTTAACGTCTTGATATATTCCTCTTCCATTTCAGCACGTTTCATTGTCCCGTATTCGGACGCCGCGGCCATCGCTTCTCGAATAATAGCTTGATCTTCTTCGGGCATAGCGTCGAATTTCTTACCGCTCGCGATCATGACAGAAGGCCAAACCATATGATTCGTCATCGCACCGTAACCTGTCACTTCATTAAAGTTTGAAGTAACTGCGGCATCTAAATCCATCTCCATCCCGTCAATGACCCCTGTTTGAGCAGCTTGGTAAACGTCCGGTAAAGAAATCGATTCAGGGTTTGCCCCTAAAGAACGATACCAATCTTGTAAAGCCGGACTCGGTGTTACACGTAACGTTAATCCTTTAATTTCTTCAGGCGTGTTAATTTTCTCACGGAACATCATTGTCCGATGTCCGGAAAAGAAATAATCCATCGCGCGAAGCCCCTGGTCATCCAATGTAGCTAAGAGTTCTTTAGCAATTTCTGAATCTTTCGCTTCGAATGCCTCCTCATAGGAATCGAATAGAAATGGCGCAAACCAAGCACTAAATGCATCGGATCTTGAGGTTAAATAAGCGGTTGTAATGAAACCGAAGTCGATGGAACCTGTTTCAAGCTGTTGCACCATATCCGGCTCACCCCCTAATTGTCCTCCAGGGTAAAGCTCCACTTTCATGCGGCCTTCGGATCGCTCGTCCAACTCTTCCGCAAATTTCTTTGCCGTTTCGTTCCAAATATGGTCAGGCGGCGCAATATGTGCAAGTTTAAAATTATACGTTCCGTCTCCCGTACTTCCTTCTGCAGTTTGGTCTTCCCCACCACTACAAGCAGCCAACATAAGCATCAGAACCAAGATAACCGCAACGAACATATTTTTCTGTTTCATCATCCAATCCCCCATTCTCTCTTTTCTTTGCTTTTTTGACATTCAAAATTAATGTAAGCGTTGCCAACTAATTGAATGAGTATAATTATTCATCCAGTTAAAGTGTCTTCAGACCCCCTTTTTCCCAGTTTCAACCATCATAATGAAGCATGACTTATTTTACACCGTAAAGATTTAACATTGTGAAATTTCAGCTAACTATTTTCGGATTTCAATAATTTTTACTGCAAAGTAGGAATCTAAGAGGACTTAAACTTCAATGTATCCTAATTCTTGAGAGATTGACTGAGCAGTTTTTAAAACACTTTGAATCATCGTCGTACGGTTGCAACTCTGCATATATGAAATGGGTCCAACTAGATTGACTGCCGCAATCGTTTTCCCTGAATAAGAAAGAATGGGGGCCGCAATTGCGTATGTGCTCGTTGAATTTTCATTATTGCTGATTGAGTAACCAATCTTTCGAACCTGTGCCAATTCCTCTTTCAATTTGACAATATCAGTGATCGTATTAGGAGCTTGTTTTGCCAATCCTCTGCTAATCGTTTCTTTTAGATAAGAAGTGTTATATGCAAGTAATATTTTACCTACACTCGTTGCATATGCAGGCTTCCTAGATCCAATGTACGTGTGAACCGGCGAAGATGCTTGGGAAGACATCTTGAGTACAAAGACTACTTCCCCTTTATCAAACATGGCGATATGTGCTGTTCCTTCAAAGCGCTGCGTCAATTCTCTAACAAGCGGAATGGCCTTATCGTATATATCTTGCTGAAACATCACATTGTTATTCCATTCGAGCACTTTCCAACCAAGACGATATTTTCTATTGGGATCTTTCATTAAAACCCCTTCTTTGCAAAGCGTATTTAGTAAATGATGCGTTGTACTTGGGCTCATTTCAAGCCTTTCAGCAATTTCTGCATTCCCCAACACTGGATCATCACTTGAAAAACAACTAATAATTTGACACGCTTTTTTAACAGAAGCAATCACAACAAATCCACCCCTTCTCCCCTTTTTTGTAACCGCATTCATTAATGAGACTTAAAGAAAATCAATCACGCCTCGGCGTGATTGCGTCCAGATTTTGAATTGAGCAAAGCTCAATTAACTCCTTTCAAAATCTGTGACATCCGCCGGAGGCTTAACTTGAATCAGCAGGGAGTTTGGACTCCCTCCGATTGAAACGCTTTCTGGCATTCATCCCGCCACTTATGGAAGTGGGGGACTTCTGCTGAATCAAGTTAAATGTTCTTTTGTCGTTAGCATCTCTCCTACTCGTGCATTCCCCCCACATTTAATTTAACATCCTGAAATTACTGAATACTCACTCTAGTATAGTTGAGGAAATTATTGAAGACAAATCTAATCTTTCATAATGTGAAATTTTTTCGATTTAACTATAAAAAATAGCAGGATCACCCTAAAATTGCTCTCATAAAAAGAGCACACGATGATTATAACCATATATCTAGCCTTACATCTCTCTACCATTTATACAATTTTTTAATCCTGGTTCAATCTCTTTATATCTTTAAAATCCCGTTCATCATCTTCAGATGAGACAACTGGCGCTCCCGCTTGTTTTCTTCAATCTTTATTTCACTTCACTTGCATTTAAGTTTTTCCAAACGCAAAAACACCTTCGAAGTTTGTAACTTTTACAAGTGTACTCTTTCGAAGATGTTTTATAATGTTCATTTAAAGCTTGCTGGTTACGATTCATTATAAAAACAATCCATGATTGTACCGATTTTACCTCACTGTAGTAAATAACACTTTCAAAAGGAACTTCACTACGCTTTTACGTCTTCCGTATTCGTTAACGATAGATGTCCATCGTAATTTGTAGCTATGGAAACTTCCTCACTAACCTGCGAGATGTTTTTCAGTAAAATGGTACCTATTAAACTGATTAAACCGACAAAAACGATATAAAAACCGATAGAATACAAGGTACCTGTCGTCTGGATGAGGTAAGTACAGACTAGCGGAGCAATACCGCCAGCAAACACCGCGGGTATTTGTGTTCCTAATGAGGCACCGCTATAACGGAGCCTTGCTGGAAACGCTTGCGAGATTAAAGCTGGTTGTGCTCCAGCTTGTATATTATGTGGAAACATGGATAGTATCGTTGCCAGTAAAATCACAACTGGTACACCTGTACTCATCAATCCTATATAAGGGAATGCCCAAAGGATCGTTGCAATTACCCCGATCATATACATTTTTTTAATTCCAATTTTATCAGAAAGATATCCGAATAAAGGGATGTTGATACACATTAAAATGCTTGCAAACGTATTGGCATTCACCATATACTCAGATTCTACCTTAAAGTTATTAATACTATAGTTGATCATGAATGTTGTAAATATGGCAAATGGTGCGTGCTCGGACATTTTGGCCATCGCACTGTATATTACTTGCTTTGGATAAAAACGAAGCACTTCCAACACCGGCATTTTAGATACTTGATTTCCTTCCTCAACCTTACGGAATGAAGGCGTTTCCAAAATTCTTAGTCGAATGACCATTCCAACAAGCAATAGAAGTAAACTAGCAATAAACGGGATTCTCCAACCCCAAACATAGAAATTGTCTCCTGTAAAGGCAATACAAAGCCCCACTACAGCGGAAGATAATAACATTCCAGCACCAACCCCGGCATTTGGCACGCTTGCCGTAAAACCTTGTTTCTTTTTATTTCCCCATTCCATTGCTAAGAGAACCGAGCCAGCCCATTCTCCGCCTACTCCAATACCTTGTAATAATCGGAGAATAACTAACATTAGTGGAGCCAAAAATCCAATTGTTGCGTAAGTAGGCAATACTCCCATAAGGAAACTGCTTAATCCCATTATCCAAAGTGTAATGACCAATGCATTTTTCCGTCCTACGCGATCTCCAAAATGTCCAAAAATTATCGCTCCAACCGGACGCGCGAGAAATCCGACTGCAAAAGTGGCGAAGGATAATAATGTCGCCACATAAGGATCCGAGTCTGAAAAGAATAGTTTGGGAAAAATTAATGCAGAAGCCGTTGCATAGAGAAAGAAATCATACCATTCGATGATTGTTCCGACGGTAGACCCTACAAGTGCTCTTCTTCCCATTTTTTTAGTAGATACGTCATTCTCCACAACTTCGCTTTCCTGGTTCAAATTAACACCTCCGAGATCAATTGTATAAGTTGATAGATGAAACGCCTTCTAGTTGCTATGGATTCTTTTCCCAATCTTTTAATATTCTTTACAACATAGATATTTGCTCCTTCAACTGCTTCTGTTCTTGATTATGCTCGCCTAATTGTGGTGCTCTACTTAGCAATTGCCATGGAGTTTCATTGGAAAGATAAGGTGCACCTGGATAGATGAAGCTTTTTCCCAATTCCGGATGCTCCACTTGGACAAAAGCTTTACGATCTTCAACTAAATGTAAATCTTCCAACATATCCTCAGGTGCACGTATCGGTGCCCATGGTAAATTCAAACTCTGTGCAGTATGTGCGATATACGCCGAATCATGGGTGACACAGAACTTTTCTAATACCTCATTCACATGGGTCATTTGTGTTGCCCGGAAATTATCATTTTTATACCGCTCATCCTTTAAATCTTCTGCCATTCCGTAAGAATCTAGCCAAGCAACGAGACTATCCCACCTTGTCCCATTTAAATAAGTCATTAAGCAAATGATATGCTTCCCGTCCTTACATTTAAAATTCCACTGACTACTCGCATGAGGAAGTGCATGGCGCCCTGTTTGACGATAAACATGTGCCTGTTGGTATTCCCAATAAGGGATGGACATCTCCGTGCAAACAACAATACAATCATGAGCTGAAATATCGATGTACTGCCCTTCTCCTTTGACATCGCGATGCAATAAAGCTCCAATAATTGCGATAGCAGAGAAATACCCTGCTATATGAGCCCGTTGACCACCTGTCGGAGCAATTGGCGGAGCATTTGGCACGTCATCATACCCTGTCACCTGCATAATGCCGCCTAAAGCAAGCTGAGTCAGATCGGATGCCTGATAATGACTCCAAGGTCCCGTCTGCCCAAATGGAGTGATTGAACAATAAATGAGCTCGGGATATTCTTTGCTTAACACTTCGTAATCCAAGCCGTATTCCTTCATTTCGCCAGGCTTATTGCCTTCCAGAAGAACATCAGCGCGGCTAAGAAGCTCCCTGATAGATTGTTGTCCTTCTTCCGTTTCCATATCGACCGTAACCGATTTCTTAGAGGTATTATAATGCCAAAAATACAAACTGCCATTCAGATCAAACTTATCTTCATAAAAAGGTCCGACGTGTCTTGCGGGAACGCCTTCGATCGGTTCGACCTTAATCACTTCTGCTCCCATGTCGACTAGCAACTTGCCGGCATACTGCGTTAACTCATCACCAATTTCTACGATTGTAATTCCTTCTAAGGCACCTTGTTTCATCATTAACGTTAGCTCCCTTCTACCATAATGGGCGAATGCCTGTAATCGATTCCTTTGGCATGTCGTCTGGCCAAAGAACACCATCGTTAGTTAGCTGCTCTATTTCTTCCGGACTATAACCTAAAATTTCTCCAAATACATAATCGTTGTCTTCCCCCATTAACGGACCAGCTTTATGCAGGTAAGGAGAGGTCTTGGACATGTTAATAGGGAGACCCTCGAAACGTCTTGCTCCCAGTAAGGGGTGCTCCAATGTTTCGATTAATCCACGCTCTTTGACTTGGGGGTCATGATCCATGATTTCTTCATTTGTCTGCACGGCTCCGGCCGGAATCCCATTGCTTTGTAACAATTCCATCAGCTCAAACTTATTGTACTTTTGGGCAAAACGTTCAAGTCGGGCATCTATTTCATCCTGATTAGCAATGCGCCCTTCTTTCGTCTTGAACTTTTCTTGAATTGCCCAGTTGGGCGATCCCATCACTCGTACGAGGGATTCCCACTCCTCATCCGTAAAAATAGCGATTGTACACCAGTCGTTTTCTCCTCCTCCTATACAACGGTAACTGTTATGCGGACATGCCTCCCGACCACGATAAGTATTTTCGGAATGCTTTGTGGAACTGATAGAGCGATTGCCTGGAGGAAATCCGGGCCGGCGTGAAGAGCGGCCATTCACTGTAAAGTCAAGTAAGTTCGCGCCTGCTAAATGAATACCTGATTCAACTTGAGAGATATCAATATATTGTCCTTTCCCTGTTTTCCTCTTATGCCTGAGAGCCGCTAAGACGGTCAATGCACCCGTGTAACCAGCTATATTATCCAGATAAGAATAGCCCCAACCTGCAGGCTGTGTATCCGGTAAGCCAGAAGTAAAGGTCATCCCCGACAAAGCTTGTGCTGTCGGCCCCCAAGTGCCGTACATCTTATTGCGCCCTGTATGACCTAAACCGGAAATACTCATATAAATAATTCCTGGGGAAATCTTCTCCAGTTCTTCGTAAGTGAGACCCCACTTTTCAAATACCTCTGCACTGAAATTCTCCAAGACTATATCCGACTTCGCTAGCAGTTCATGCACAAGTTCCATGCCGCGCTCCGATTTCGAATTCAGGCTGATTCCTTTTTTTCCTGCACTTAAGTTATTGAAGAAAGCTCCGTTATCAAGACCAGGTTCATCTCCTTCGGCATACATGGAAAAGCGCATATAGTCTGGAGCTTTAGGCCATTCCACTTTAATCACTTCTGCACCGAAAGCGGCCAACGTACGGGCCGTAGTTGCTCCTGATACACTCCAAGTAAAATCAAGTACGCGTACCCCGTTTAAAACTTCATCTTGCACTTTCATCTACTTTCACCCTTTCTTAATCATCTTTCTGCGGTTGCCAGTGTACCAAAACAATCTCTTCGTCTACTTTTTCAAAGGCCACCTCCATTGGCATGCCTATTGAAATAGAATTAGGATTGATGCCCATCGTATTCCCCAACATGCGAATGCCATCCTCCAACTCCACAATTACAATGGCATACGGTACTTTTTCTTTGTAATAGGGAAAGAAAGCTCGGTGAACAACATTAAACGTGTAAACCTTCCCTTTCCCTTCAATAGGTACCCATCTCAATTCCGCATCCGGGGCATACGGAGAAATCAAGCGGGGTGGCCAAATTTTCTTCTTTGTCTGCTGACATTCTTGTACAAGCAATTTCCCTTTGGTGGCTCCTTCCAAGAAGGGTTTAAATAGGACAGAGTCCAGCTTTGGTAATGGCCTAAACAATGTTTCTTCGGTTACATTCACTGCATTCATATTCTTCACCTCTCCTATTGTTCAGTTATGCAGAATGGCTAGTGATCCGTCACCAAGGTCACCATAGCCCGTCACCAAACCGATTTGTGCGCCTTGCACTTGGACTGCTCCCGCTTCGTGCCGCAATTGGTGAATTGCTTCAATCACATGATTGATGCCTACGATGTGGGCTTGTGATAATAGGCCGCCATGCGTATTGATCGGCAAAGCTCCGCCATACGTGATCCGCCCATCTTTTACAAATTCAGATGCTTGTCCTCGCTCGCAGAATCCTATTTCTTCTAATTGACGTAAAACGATAAAAGTGAAGCAATCATAGATTTCAGCAAAATCAATATCTTCATGTTTGATACCTGCCATATCAAACGCATGTGGAGCTGCCTGTGTAATCCCCATATTCAAGATATCTTGCCGGCTAATCAGATCATCTGGCCCTTGTGGATGCCCTTCGGCAATCCCCCCGATATAAATCGGCTTTTTAAACCGGTGTGCATTCCTTGCAGAGGTAACGATGACCGCCCCTGCACCATCTGTTTCCAATGAGCAATCAAGTAACCGGAAGGGGGCGACTAAAACTGGAGAGTTCTGATAGTCTTCTTCCGTCATCGGTCTGCCCTGCATATATGCTTTATTATTTAATTGAGCATGCTTACGGCAAGTTAATGCAACCGTTTGCATTCCTTTAGGATCCGGATTATATTCATAAAACCAGCGATTTGCATGAAGGGTATAATATTGCATCGGTACCATTAATCCATAAGGGTATTCCAAATTATCCCGATAGTCAGGGTTAGGCATAATTTGGTTATTCAGTTCCAAAAACGAAGGATCACCTGCACCTAGTCGTACGCCTGAATACCCCTTTTGTCCGGTAGCTACCAAGACGTATTCAGCAATTCCCTGATCGACTGCCAAAGCTGCCGTCTGAATGGCTGCAATCGAACTGGCTCCTCCCATTTCGTGCCGTCCGCTAAATTTCAACTCCTTGATTCCTAGATGAGCGACAAAGTCTTCACAGCGAACATTCGTTAACCAAGGGGAGATTACTCCATCAATTTCCGCAGGTTCAATTCCTGCATTACGGCAAGCGTGGATTGCCGCTTCAATCATCAGTTGCGCCAGTGTTTTATCAGTTCCTCTGACATAATCTGTTTCCCCCACTCCAACTAAACAAGCACGATCTGATAATGACTGTTTCATCGAATCCACCTCCAATTACTTTCTAATCCATATCGTTGGATTAATGAAATTGTACCTCTATAAAACGAAATATTCTGTAAACTGAGCTACAAATAAGCTTAATTTGTGTTATGATTTGACTATATTTTAAAAAACATTTGAAATATGGGTGAAAACAACGAATTGACATAAGAAATAGCGAAAGTACCTTATAAGGGGATGGAAGGTATCCTGTAACGCAGAAAAGGATTCAGTCAAACTTTTTTCATTTCATCCTATTTAGTTATTTTCTAAGAAGGAGGTAATACGATGAATATATCTGAAAGTACATTTAGGGAAGAACTTAATAGTTCACCATGGCAGTCCAATAAATTGGAATATTGGAGTTCTCTATTTAAAGTTTGTCAGGAAAAGACTGTGGAAAAAGGAGATTTCATTTACTATCAGGGGCAAGTACAACCATATATTTATCTATTAATGAAAGGTCGAGTTGCTGTCTCGCTCATTGCCAATGACGGTAATGAGAGGACTTGTATGATTTTTACTGAAGGAAGCATTTTTGGCACAAGCACAGCAATTGAAGGAGGCCCTTCCCTACTGAACGCTAGGGCCAACGAAAATTGCAAGCTAAAGTATATGCATCGCGATGAATTTATAAATAAAGTTACCCACGACCCTATATTATCTATGCAAGTGACATATACATTAAGTAACATCGTCAAGACTTTAGCAAATATCATTAATGATTCCAGCTTCATGTCAGCACAAGAACAGATTATCAATTACATCCTCAAACTAGCGAACATATTTGGAGAAGATACACCGATGGGGAAAAAAATCACACTTAAATTCACCCACCAACAAATGGCTGACTTAATTGGAGCATCGAGGGTAACTGTCTCTAAGGTGATGGGGCATTTGGATAAAGAAGGGATTCTCCTAAAAATCAAGGGGCTTTATTATGTAACGGACGTTGAGCGATTAGAAGCTTTCTTAGATTCATTCTGAGAGAGCCTTTTCTTTTTCCACTTATGGACTACACATCTTCAGTCAACGTAAATAACGATTTTCATTATTTTCTCTTTCATATTAAAAAAGCTATCTTCCAAATCGAATAATCTCCGACTTGAAAGATAGTTTTCCAACTTTTTATGCGTAAACAGTTCATCTTATCATATACCACAAAGACAGAGGCGAAATTCCCTCCTTTAGTCTTTTAAATGTTCCCATTTTCATGTTTTGGTATGCATAAAATAGATAACGCAGCTATGACACCTGCAATAGCGAACAAATAGAAATTCATCGAAAGGTCAAATTTCCAAGACATGAACAAGCCAACGAGTATAGGCGCCAAAATTGCCCCTATTCTACCAAAGCCAAGTGCCCATCCTAAAGCTGTTGCGCGATTTTCGGCATCAAAATACTTTGAGATATATGCGTTTAATATCAGCGTAGTGCCAATAGTTCCAAAGCCTGCAACACCTACAAGTCCATAAAGAATGAACATCGATGTTTTAATACTTAATAAAGAAATGGAAACTCCAGCCAGTAAGTAAGAAATGAAGATAACCTTTTTTGAGCCCCATCGATCTGCAGCTATTCCTGCTAAAAGAGACCCAAATACCGCTGAAAGATTAAGCATCAAAAGAAGCCCTAAGCTCGAACCCAGTGGGTATCCAGCTTCTCTCATCAGTTTCGGCAACCATGTAGTCAATCCATAGATCATAAACAACCCAAAGAAAAAGGTAATCCAGAAAAACATTGTTGCCCGAATGTTTTGTTTAGAAAATAGTGTGGCAATGTTGTTCGATTTACTTTTCCCATCCTGTCCTTTATCCGGCTGTTTCTGAATAATCGATTCCAAAGAAATATTATAGCGATTACCAATACGCTCAGCCTCTGCTCTTCTGCCTTTGGCTATTAGAAAATCGATTGATTCAGGCATAAATTTGAGAATGAATGGAACTGCTAGAATGGGCACTGCTCCAATCATAAACATGATACGCCAGCCATGCTCCTCCAAAAAAAACATGGAAATCAAAGCGGAAAATACACCTCCGAAGGCGTATCCTGTATACATAATGGCATACATGAGTGATCTGCGTTTAATTGGTGAATATTCTATAGTCAGTGCAGACGCTGTAGGAATAATACCGCCGCATCCAAGACCAGCGATAAAACGGAATAAACCGAACATTTCCGGAGAAGGGGCTATAGACGAAAGAGCCATCATTATCGAAAATAAAGTTATACAAAATACCAATATCTTTTTTCTCCCAAAAATATCCGTAGCCGTCCCAACACATACGGCTCCTATAAGCATACCGATCAGGGCATAGCTTCCTATGGAACCTCCCATTGCCGGGGATAATGCCCATGCCGGATATTCCAGTAACGCTGGGAGTACGGCTCCGTATATCGCTAAGTCATAACCTTCAGCAAACATGCAAAAAAAGCACATAAACACAACGAGGTAAGTCACCTTCGGAATAGAATTGGATTCAAAGTCAACCGCATCCAGCGGAGGACTTGTTGCGGTATTCGAATAAGATGAGGTCTTTTGTAATTGTTGTTTCACATGAACAGCTCCTTTTGTTTAGTTATTTGTAAGTACAAAAATTCATCCAATGCTTTTTATACTCCAATCTACAATTAACATAGCATCATATTTACAGCTTACTTTTGAAAACGATTACATCATTAGGAAATAGTTAATAGTCTCTCTTCTCCCCCTTTTACCCCGCTGATAGAAATTGCTGTAACACCACCTCGGTTGTCGAAAAAGATAGAATAGTATGTATTAATATAGTTGCCAAATAAGTTCTTCACAAGAAGATAGTTTAAAATGGTTAAACTTTATCCGTTTTCCATGCTTTTTTATAAAAAATACGAAACCCAATTATCTACGAGCGATCAATTGGGTCCCGTAATGAGGAAGATATTATTCATCCATGACAACAGTCGCTTCAATCTCAATTAAGAATTCAGGTAAAGCTAATCCTGTGACACCGATGAGCGTTTGTGCGGGCGGAGGTACTTCGCCAAAAAACTCTTTTGTAGCAGCTCCAAAAATTTCATAATCATGCGGCCTTGTAGTAAATATTGTAGTTTTCACCACATGGTCCCAAGTAGCACCGATCTCATTTAGAGCATGTTGGATATTCTGATAACACATGTTGGTTTGCTTTGCGAGGTCGTTCTCACCAACCACTTGGAATTCCTTATCCCAGGCTAGTTGACCAGAAAGAAAAGCAAGCTTTTTCCCTTTAGGAATCACCACATGAGTAAAACCAATGGGATCATGAATCGTACTAGGATTAATAATTTCTCTATGCTTGCTTTGCATATAATGCACCTCCTGCACTTAATGATTAACCTATCCTTTTTCTATAAATTCCAATATAGAAAAGCTTGCATCTTCCGTTGGTTTTATAAAAATAATATATTCAATTACACTAAAGCGATTGCTCTCATCGGGCTTCCACTGCCATGCTCGATTTTTAATGGAGCAGCAATCAGGATTGCCCCTTTTGGTGGTAGCTTATCAAGATTGGTCAACTGTGCCAATCCATATTTATTTGCCTCATGCATAAAATGATGGCTTGGAAATGGAGGATTGAATGTATGTGCTATCCCTGCATCCGTTCCGACCGTTTCAACACCTACACCTAAAATATCCCGTTCTACAAGGAGTTTCGAGGCTTCCGGTGTAAACCCCGGTGTATGTGACAAACCATTTTCATCAATATTAAAAAATTTGTCGCCATTTACATATTCGGACCAACCAGTATAGAGGAGTACCCAAGAATCTTTAGGGATTTCTCCGTACCCTGCCTCGTATTCTCTTATATCTTCGACAGTCAAACAGTAGTCGGGATTTTCTTCACTTTTTGCTTTTATATTAATGACACGCGCTTCACCGATTAGTCTTTTTGCAGGGATTTTATCGACGCTATCGTTTTCCTTACCGGAAATCCAATGATTCGGTGCATCAAAATGTGTACCGCAATGTTCACCTAACGTGAGGTCATTCCAGTAACAGACAGGGCCGGTTGCATCGTATTTTGAAATCTGCGTGGATTTAAATGAACTTGTATTGACGAAAGGTTCTGGTAATTGAATTACCGGTGTATCCTCATTTAATACTTGTGTAAGATCCACGACTTCAATTGAATCGTTGGCCAGACCTTCGAGCACTTGATTTAAAGCTTGATTTCCCGGTTTTTTACTTAGTACTTGCGATTGAACATTCATCCCAATTCCCCCCCGTATGTTTTTACAATTATCGTACAGTCTCTTTTACTGGTTCAGTAGTCACTGCTTCATCCGTATATACGTGTGGAATATAAACATCAATTACAGCTGAACGGCCTTCCTTTACTTGTTTCAAGCCTTCCACCAAGGCCTCTTTCAATTTCGAGCGATCTTTCACCGTAATGGCATGAGCATCTCCTGCGGCTGCAGCCACCCCTGCTAAATCTGCCGGTGGATCGAAGTGAACATAAAAATCTTGATGGGCGTTTGCTACACCGTCTGGGTGTACGCCCAAGGTCGAATGTTTAGGTGCACGCCATCCTCGATTATTGTAAATCACCGTTAAAAATGGCGTATTGTATCTCTTCGTCATCCAATGAACAGTCGAAGGGACACTGAATAAATACGAGCCGTCCCCTGTTAAGCTGATGATCGTTTTGTCGGGCTGAGAGAGTTTCATACCGATGGCCGCGCCGCCGTTCCATCCCAATGATCCTGCTCCGCTTCCATAATAAGACCCTGGAACACTTGCTTCGATATGGTTGGAGATGACTCCATAGTTGGTGATTCCCTCATTTAAAATAATCGTATTTTCATCCATCAATTCTCTTACGCAACCGGTCAAGTACTCAGGAGTGATGACATCCTCACCAGCTTGCTCAGCTTGGCGTCTTTCTTCTTTTAAATGCCCATGAAGCGCAGTATATTCTGCCCGTCGCACAGCAACCGCCTTTTGGTCGATTTCCTTTTTCTCTTCAAGCAATACGTTGATTTGTTGAAGAGCCGTATGTGCATCGGCTTTAAAGAAACGTTTGGAAGGTATGTACCATAGCGGCATTTCCTCTTTCAACGGATCTATATCAATATAGTAAACGGTTGCATTTTCGGACGGTTTATTTTTCGTCGGAATCCAAGGTACGTCACTATCCAAAACCAGTACCAAATCAGCTTCGGCAAGGAGCTCATTTTGTTTTGCATCATTCCAATATGAACCGCAGTGCATCGGATGGTCAGCTGGAAAATTCATATGATGCGGAACAGACTCAATAACAGGAATCGCCAAGTTATCGCTTAAACGGACAAGCTCTTTGACTGCTTCTTTCTTCCTGCCTAGGTAAGATGTAACGATTAAAGGCTTTTTAGCGGCCAGCAAGTCTTTGACCAATTCTTCTATTAAATTTGGAGGAACTGCCGCCGGAGCAATCGGCTCCCACAACTCTTTTTGAATCGTTACAGGTGTAGTTTCCTGTTCCATTGCTTCTCGTGCACCCATTAGATAAACAGGTCCCGGTGGATCACTCTTAGCTACTTGCAAAGCGCGATGGACCAACTGTTTTACATTGGCGCCTGTTCGGATTTCATTATCATATTTTGAATAGCCGCGCATAATGCCGCGCTGATCAAAAACATCCTGAATCCAGTGAATAAACTCATTCCGACTCCCAGTCAACTCGCCCTCCTGTGTGTAAGGAGATGAACCTGCAAAAACCAATACGGGAACACGGCTCTTAAAGGCATTATGAATGGCTCCACCCATATTCTGCGTACCACATTCCACATGAACAATGACCGCTTGTGGCTTACCTGTTGCCTGCGCATATCCGTGGGCCGCACTGAGCGCAACAAATTCGTGTGGACATGTAATTACTGTAGGCAATTCCCGGTTCTCTTGCTTGGCAATGGCCAAGCTCTCAATGATCGAAGGATGATCACTTCCTAAGTTGGCAAAAATATAGGAAACACCCGCTTCTTGTAAGGCCTCTAAAAAGGCTGTACCTGTTGTATACAATGAAACTCCCCCTTAGCAAATGTTCTTGTCATTTAGATGTAAATTCATAATAAAATAGTGCGCATTAATAAGATGTTAACGAATTAACATATAGCTTAATTTTTTAGAATTAACTGAAAACCATTTAAATAAAGATGCAGAGTCATGTGGATATTCATAACTCTGCACTTTTATCAACTAGCTTGTTTTATATAAATAACCCTGCCGGCGGAAGCTGGTATGCTGCGACAATCGTCTTGGACTGGCTGTATGCATCCAACGCTTCTTTGCTATATTCTCTGCCGACACCACTGTTTTTGTAACCGCCAAATGGTGCTCCGGATTGGAAGTTGAAATAAGAGTTGATCCAGACACTTCCGGCCTCTATTTTATTAGCAGTTTCCAAAGCCTTTTCCAAGTCTGTCGTCATAATCCCTGCGGCTAGTCCGTATTCAACATTGTTGGCAATTTCGATGACTTCTTCGATATCCTTCCATCTACTGATGGTTGCAGCAGGTCCAAAAATCTCTTCCTGAGCAATTCTCATATTTGGCTCTGCCTCAATAATTGTCGGCTCAATGAAATAACCATGTTCATGACCTGGAACAGTCACACGATTACCACCATAGAGAATCTTTGCCCCTTCTTGTTTGGCAATTTCAAAATAATTTAGTACACGTTCTCCCTGTTTTTTATTAATAATAGATGCCAATCGTGTAGAACGATCGGTTGGCGGCCCAATTTTCACCTTTTTAGCTCTTTCAATCAATTTTTCTACGAACTCATCGTAGATGTCATCATGAACCAAAAGTCGTGTTCCTAGAATACAGCTTTCTCCATTAAAGAATGTATAACCTAGTGTCGCATTCTCAACCGCCCGATCGATGTCCACATCAGGGAATACAATATGAGGCGCTTTTCCTCCGAGCTCAAGAGTTACAGGAAGAATTCTTTCACCTGCTGTTTTACCGACAAGTTTACCGACCCCTACACTCCCTGTGAATGCCAACTTATCTATATCAGGATGATCAATCAAAGCCTGACCAGCCTCAGTACCATATCCTGGAACCACATTGACTACACCTTTAGGAAGAATGTCTCCTATAAGCTTGGCAAGTTCCATGACAGAAAGGCAAGCGTCTTCTGCAGGCTTCAGAACAACAGTGTTTCCTGCCGCCAAAGCCGGCGCCAACTTGAAAGAAGCCATTATCATTGGCACATTCCAAGGAATGATTTGAGCGCAGACGCCAAGTGGCTCTTTCTTCGTAATTAAATAGCCATTTTCCACCGGTCTGGAAGCGCCTTCATAATGAGTCAGAATTGCAGACGCAAAATAACGGAACTGATAGATTGCAAGTTTATAATCCAGATCGAATTCATGGAGAGCTCTACCTGTATCCATGCACTCGATCAACTTTAAGCGTTCCTGATTTTCTTCTAGGACATCAGCAATTTTATTGATCAGTGCTGAACGTTCCTCAATCGTTGTGTTTGCCCAGCCTGGGAAAGCTGCTCTTGCCGCTTTTACTGCTTTGTCAACATCTTCTTTTCCCCCACGACCGATTTGTGCAAGTACTTCTCCTGTAGCAGCATTTACCGCATCGATGTAGCCGTTAGCTGCTTCAACTGATTCCCCATTAATAAATGGACCATACTTTTCTTTGAGTTTCACTTCGTTTGGGCTGATTTGAGTTAAAGTTTCCATTCCCATTTCCCCTCCATCATAATAATAAATTCTTATAGGATTGCAGACTCATAACGTGATCCCTTTGCGAAAAAACTTTAATCGGTCATGTTATGAATTGCCTGTCCATCTTTTGTGTATATCTGAAAATTAAACCTCCTCAATTAAATATATCATATCGGAATATTCAAAACACAGTATGTTAACTTGTTAACATATTCTTATACTAATTACAGTTTTCTAGTGGAAATCTTCCTAGTTGCTTAAGAGAAAAAATCAACAGTAGATCATTTGCTCTTTTTCCCCTCGTAATGCTCATTTTCTTTCCCTCCATTTCCAATCACTTTATAACCACATAATGTCTGATTTCACGGATGACAACAATCTCAAGATTTAATATCATGAAACCGAGTGAATATTTTTAAAAATGTGTTAAATAATTTACACTTTTATAGGCTTCTTTATCGAATAATATGGACAAGAACTATTACACACGGCTTCATTTAATGCTGGGTACTATCCGTATTCTTAATCAAACTCTTTAACACGATAGTTTCTTAATTTTTTACACTTTTCGCAATACCGGTTTGATATTCTATCTTTTTTGTTTTACAATATTTTTTGATTGTGAGTTACAAGAAAAAAACCCATCATAAATTTTCTGATAAAATAAAATTATCAATCATAATTATCTTAGGACTAATCCGGAATGATTACTTTAAAGGGGATGGGAAGAAAATGATGAGGTATAAGTGGAAACCATTTGTTCAATACGGGCAAAAAAGAAAAAGAAGTAAAGGTGAAATCTTATATTCACAGGGTGAGATAGGTAAAGGGTTTTATTATTTAGCAGAAGGAAAAATCAGTTTTCGGCTACTTTCCGAAGATGGCAAGGAACGTATCATAGATTACTTGCTAGAAGGCTTTTTGTTTGGGGAGCAAGGGGTCTCCAGTGACGCTTATTATATCACTGCAGTAGCTGATACGGATGTCTCACTTTATTATTTCTCCAATGAATCATTTATAAAAATTTCAAGAGCCCATCCCTATGCAAATGAAATTTTTATTAGCTCAATTATCAGCAAGATGAGAATGCTTACGGAAACCTATGCATTTTTAAGCAAACCTTATGAACAGCAGATGGCCCACTTCTTAATACTACTGTGTGAAAAGTATGGCAGCCAAACGGTTCCAATTACTCAAATAGACCTTGCCCAATATATTGGAACTTCTCGTATTACGGTTTATAAAATCATACAGAAGTGGACAAAGAGCAAGCTGATATTTCAGGGAAACCGGATGATTGAAGTAATTGATCCTCTAGGAATGAAAGCGGTTTCTGAGCAAGCATGAATTATTTGTTTAGCATTTTGACTCTTCCACTCTGCTAATGCTGTCATTGTAACAATACTACACAGATGATTAAGGGGGTTTTTACTTTGTTCACATTGACAAAGAATACATTAGAATCATGGGAAGATTTTCTGCCATACGGAAAAAGACAATTTTTTAAAGCGAAGACAATCATCTTTAGACAGGGTGAAATAGGATCAGGTTTTTACTTTATCTCAAAAGGAATTATTAAAGTCTGTTCCTTAAATCCTGATACTAATGAAAGGATATTGGATATCTCCGGATCAGGCATTTTAATAGGAGAGCATACAATTGACCATCTCCCCTATTATTCAACAGCGATATCTCATGAAGACAGCATTTTGTATTACTTTTCTAAAATAGATTATGAGAATTTATCCCAACAATACCCTGAAATCACCCTTTTATTCGCCAAATCCATTATTAACAAAAAGAAGATCCTTTTAAATAACATAAATGCCCGCAGCGCCAGTACAGAATATCAAATTGCCCGTTCACTGCTATACTTAATGGAGTCTTATCAAGGCACGGAAATAAATTTGACTCAGCAAGAGTTATCCCACTATGTAGGTTTAACACGTATAACGGTTTATAAAGTTTTAAAAGAGTGGATTTCTGAAGGCATAATCTCCATTAAAAACAGAAAATTATTCATCCTAGAACCAAACAGTCTAAAAGAAAAATTAATAAAATAATTATATCGACATAGCTTGACCACAAAGAAACGGACTTACATAAAGCAAGTCCATTTCTTTGTGATTTGATTCATCCCTAGTTGCCTTGGATCGTCGGCTAGATTGCAAAATTTAAGATACAGGTTGCTTTTGTTTATAAAATTCCTCAGGGATTGAACCGAACACTCGGCGATGATAAAGCATTGGATCCTTCTTTTCGTTTACTGTAAGGTTTTTTACTTCCCCTATCAGAACTGTGTGATCACCCGCTTCGATAGCTTTAAATGTTGTGCACTCCAACACACCAAACGCACCATCAATGATAGGCAAGCCATTACTAGACATTTTCCAATCGCAAGAACTAAAGCGATCAACGTTTTTACTAGCAAAGGTTCTACATAGCTCCGTTTGATCCTCAGCTAATACATGAATAGCAAATTTCCCGCCTTCCGTAAACTCTTTTAGAGTAGATACTCCGTGATCTATTGACCATAGCACCATAAGAGGATCTAGCGATACAGATGCAAAAGAACTAACTGTTAAACCAACAGGCTTCCCACTTTCAGTAGTGGTAGTGACAATCGTTACACCAGTAGGATAGTTCCCCAATATTTTTTTAAAAAGATCTTGGCTCTCTTGTTTTTGCATAATCAATCTCTCCTTTTTATTGTATGATTTATTTAACTTCTTGAGCTGCTAGATAGCCTGAGGTGCCCGAAAGTCCAGGCCCTGGGTGAGTTGAAGCCCCAATATGGAACAAATTTTTAATAGGGGTCTCGTGTCTTTTATATTTAGAGGTAGGCCTCCATAACAATAGTTGATCAATAGAAGCTACACCCGAATATGGATCTCCACCTACCAAGTTCATATTATTTGCTTCCAATGCAACTGGTGATATGATTTCACGTTTGATAATCATCTTTTTGAAATTGGGGGCATGTTTACTGATACGTTCTTCAATTCGTTCAACGTAAGTCTCAATGACTTCTTTCGTATAACCGTTCGATGTATCAATCTCTCCTAATGCATCGCCCCTCAAATTTCTTGGCATCTCCAATAATTGAATCCACAATGTATGCTTTCCTTCAGGAGCTCGACTTGGATCAAATGCCGTATGTTGCCCTACCGCTATTGTACCTTCTTTCGGCAGTAATCCGTTATACACCTCATTAACAGATTGACTTACGCCCTCAACTCCAGAGGTAATATTGATCATAGCTGCTCGGTTTAGTTCATCATTTCCCCACTCTAATGGCCCATCCAAAGCATAATGAATTTGCATGGCTGCATTGCCATATTTATAATTTCTAACATCCTTTTGTAAAGATTCAGGAATGGAAACTTCCTTCAGTAAATTCTCATACAATTGATGCGGCGTTACATTAGCAAGAACATAATTGGCAAGATACTCCTCGTTTCGGGTTCGAACCCCCACCACTTTATCCTTCTCTACCAAAATCTGGTAGACTTGCTCATTTGTAAAAAATTCCCCACCATTAACCTCGACTATTTTCATGAGTGCCTTTACAAGTTCCCCTCCACCACCTTTTGGAATCGGCATTCCGGCAGCTTCAAGGGAAAACACTAATACTTGCATCATAATATTGCCGGCTGCGTCATTTGGTCCAAGGCCTGTATGGAGAATCCACGGAGCAAACAGAGCCTTAACCAAGTCACTTTCAAAATATTGATCAAGCAGTGAATCCGCGGACTTCATCATGTTTCCAACTTCGGACTTAAATTCTTTTAACCCTTTTTTTCTCACAAATTTAGAAAGTGTGCGCATTGAGTTCCAGGATACAGGTTCGTTTGATAACATATGAAAGACAAAGTCAGAGTTACCCTCAAAGTTCCTCATCAATTCATCATAACGATCACCTTCCCCGATTGCGATTCGATTAAAGTTCTCTATATTCTTTTTCCGGTCTGAATACAGAACTGTACTTTCATTGTTTGGCAGGATGACCCCCGTCGGTACATCCGTGTTCAGATAGGTGAGTCCGAATTCCTCAAGGTCGTCTTTCAGCTCCGCATACGCAGGACTTGTAACAAATAAAGGATGCCATCCAGAGAAAACATCCGTCTTAAAGCCCGGCGCCAAAAGTTCTTCTGTCTTAATACAGCCACCAATCCAGTCATTTTTCTCCAATACTGTAACCTTATGCCCTCTTTTTGATAAAACCGCTGCTGCAGTCAAAGAATTGATACCGCTACCTACAATTACTACATCAGAACGTTTCACAAAGCTACCCCCTTCCTCAATCGTCGGCTCAGATAAGCACGACTACTCAAGTACATATTTTTATTATGTTCTAGATAGTTTTCTTTGGACACTGAGCCTCACACTAGAATTACTTGATGCTCGGAATACTCTTCAAGCTGATTGACAAGGTTCCCTTTACCAAATTTCAATTTTCCTTTTCTGTCACCTTTATCCATAGATTCGCTTGTGTACAAAAGGAAATCTAAGATATTTTCTCGTCGTACTTTGATATCCTGAACATTCTCCAAATAGAACCATTCATCAATGGTATTGTATACACCTCTGTTTAAACCGAATGTCTCGGTACAATACTTGACAAATAATAAATCAGGAAGGTTTATAATTGGTTTACTTTCATCAAATGTCATTAACTTCACCTCTTAATGTAAATTGTTTTTTATTACAACGTTCTACAAAAGAAGCTCGGAGTATCACTAGTCCCCCTTCCCTTGGAGTGCTTAATATAAAGATACAATCTAAGTGCAATCAGTACGGTTAACCAATTAACATTTTTTACAGTGAAATGATTCTATGTCTTGTAAAGGATGGACGAATATCACCGACTGCACGGATCAAGAATAAGCTTGAAATTATTATGATCATTCGTCTGAAACACACCTGAAGCCTAAATGCCCGCTTGAACTGTCCGGCGTGCTGGAACTTCTAGCAGCCACCCGGTAACGGTTGCAATAAGACTTGTGACAAAGATAGGAGCCGCCTTTTATTACCTTATCCACACCTGTAGAGGAACCAGTCGGATTTTCTTGCAAGTTCCCATCATGATCTGTGCCGTAAAAGTCTGAACACCATTCCCAAACATTACCGACGACATTATACAAACCAAAACCGTTAGGCTGATAAGATTTTGCAGGTGCTGTACCTTCATAACCATCCTTCGCTGTATTTTCCTGAGGAAATTTTCCTTGCCAGATATTGCATTGGTATTTTCCTTTAGGTTTTAATTTGTTTCCCCAAGGATATTTTTTTGTACTAGTCCGCCGCGTGCAGCATACTCCCATTCCGCTTCGGTTGGAAGACGCTTTCCTGCCCATTTGCAGTAGTTGAGGGCATCATTCCATGATACATGTACGACCGGATGGTCCATTCGTTCTTCAATTGTAGAACCCAGACCTTCCGGTTGTTTCCATGAAGCAGCTTGTACCACAAACCACCATGGTGTCTGCTTCGGGACTTGACTGACTCGACTTGCAATTTCCTTGGTCACATGTGAATGAAAGACAAAAGACCAGCCATACCGCTCAGCGTCTGTAATGTAATTGGTATTATGAATAAATTCCGCAAATTCTGCATTGGTCACAGTACAGGGATCTATGTAAAATGTTTTGACTTTAACGATTCGTACAGGACCTTCTCCATCTTGAGGAAAACCCTCATTATCCTCTGTTTCCATTAAGAATTCGTCACCCGGGATACATATCATTTTGTCTTTAGTCGGCTTTTTTCCAGAAGGGAAACCTGTCAGCCAGAGGGGTTCTACTGTGCCAATTGAGCTATTGCTTTTTGATCTCTTCATCACACAGCATGAAGCACTTCCTTTTTCCGTCATGTAATCCACTCCTTTGATGAAATATAATAATTGTAAGGAACATAAATTGCTTTATGTTCCTTACATTTTGATGTTCAAGCTTATGAAACTTCCGGCGCCGTGATGGACTGCTTGGCACTCGGGGAGATTTCAGGCGGGTGCAAAAATAACAAAACAACCACGATTCCTGAGATAATCATGCCGGCTGAAAATGCAAAAGTGGTATTAAAACTGCCGGTTATTTCTACTAAAAACCCAGTAATCATTGGGGCAAATATTCCGGGAAGGGTTTGAGCCAATTGAGTCAAGCCACCTATTGATCCTGCCCTTTCAGGTACGGTTTCAACGATCACTGTGGTGATCGGTGCATGTGCGCAAGAAAGCACAAAGCAAGCAAGCGTAAGGATGGACACCAGCCCTAAAATGGAAGTCATCTGATTGACCAAAATAAGGCATACTGCAAGAATAATAAACCAACCAGTAGCCAAATACGCTCTGGCAATTCGTCTGCTGTTCGTCTTACGATAAAGAAGATCACTTACTCTTCCTCCCACAAGTGATCCCAAAGCAGCACCTATCCATGGAATGGAGGCCACAACACCCATTGATTTCAAATCCAGCCCTCTTTCCAACATGAGATAACCCGGGAGCCAAGTAAGCAAGAAGTAAAACACAAAGCCGAAGCAGAATAGAACCCAAAGATTTGCATAAATCGTTCCTCTAACTCCTCTTGGAACAGTCAGCATTTCTTTGAAAGACTTCTTCTCCCCTAGGTCTGAATTTTTAGATATATTCATTTGCTCTAACTTTAGCCATTTCTTCTCTTCTTCCTTCATATACTTATTTGACTCCGGCTTGTCCGTAAACCACTTTAGCCAGACTATGACCCATAGTAACCCAAGCGCCCCCATTATATAAAAGGGAGATCTCCACCCGAAGGTTGCAATCATCCAAACAATAACTGGGGTTGCAAGGGCTGGTGCAATATAGACACCAGAATTGGCCAGACCCAATGCAGTAGAATATTCCTTGGGACTAAACCAGTTTGTTACTATACGAATGGCATTTGATAATGCCGGACCTTCACCAACTCCGAAAAGCACCCGTGCAATAACAAATGTTCCAAAGCTAAATGCCCCGGCTGTTCCGACAGTAAAAAGGGACCACCAGGTGGCTCCCCACGCAAATACTTTTTTAGATCCCCAACGGTCGGCAGCAACACCGGCAAAAACACCCGCAGGAACCAACCCCCAGAAGAATGCACTCAATATAATGCCAAACTGGCCTGGGCTGAAACCGAATTCATTCATGATCGCATTCGTGGCAAGCGAGATGATAACCCGGTCGACAAACTGTATAAAAAAAACAGCGGTAATAAAACTTATTATAATCCAACGATATTTCATGGTTTCCTCCCCTAGAGTTGGCTTTACTTACTCCTTGTGATCTTTAATTATTGTAAGATCTTGTGGTAATCAATCTAGCCTTGCCTTATGTGCTGGGATGTCATATTTCCAAATTAACAGGATACCACTAAAAAAGATGAACAAAGTTACCTCATCCCTGTATACAGCAACAGAAAAGAAGAATAAATATTACGGCTCTCTGGCAATATCGTATGGCAATTTTCCTAATCCGATGTAATCGCTTTCATTCTTATCAGGGAAAACTGAAGTTTTCCCCGATTCAGGACTTGCTTATTGAAGTACCTCTTCTCTCACCGGCTCTTCTGCCTTCAATGGAGGTGCAGTATCTGCAGGATTCAATCCCATTGTCAGCAATCCTACTTGATCCGCACAAGCATCGATTGTCGGTGGCATAATAGGAGCTGTAGCTGCATCACGAACCATGCGATCTAATGGAAGGTCTTTAAACATCCCATGTGCTCCGCAAGCAATCTGAGCAGAACGGGCTGCATTGGATACTGCGCTTGCAATCATGTACTTCGCGCGCATAAAGTTATGGAAAGTCTCCACTGATGGACCATGAGTATCACTGTACCAAGCCGCGTACATATTGGACCAATAAGCTGCATGAAGCTCCGCAGCCATCTCACCGACTCTTCGGCGGCTGTCAGGATGGTACGCCTGCGGCTGAGCAAACCCTTTTGGTTTCTTAGAGCTCAACATTTCCGAAGTGTATTCCATAA
Organism: Sporosarcina soli; assembly: GCF_042655805.1. NCBI lineage: Bacteria > Bacillati > Bacillota > Bacilli > Caryophanales > Caryophanaceae > Sporosarcina > Sporosarcina soli. The sequence goes on from NZ_JBHSNO010000006.1 coordinate 86,806, forward strand.
TCCCCATTCCAACTCCTAGGTAGACGGAAGCAAAGGACGCGATTGTCCAATTCGCAGCATTGATAATGAAGTCATTGATAAAATCCTCCGTCTTAAACAATACGAGTTCGTCCGGCACAAACGTTCCATTATATTCAACCGTATTGCTCCGAGTCGCCCTCATACCATGTGTATCCCATACGTCATGTATTGTTACTCCTTCAGCCCTTCCTTTATCAATTGGCACTAGCATACCAAGGCTAGCTTCTGGATTTGAGTCCCCCTCAGGTCGAGAATAAAGGAATACGTAGTCACTGGATTCAACCATGGAACAGAATGCTTTCTTTCCATATAACTTGTATCCTCCGTCAACTCTTATTGCTTTGAGCTGTGGTACCATTGAAGTGATGATTAAACTTGAAGAAGTTGGCTCTGAAATAGAAGCAGAGAGCAATTTTCCTTGATTTAGCACCAAATCCGCCACTTTATATTTTACCTCTTCCGGAATGAGAGGCTGTTGCATAATTGTTCCACAGGCGTTGACATGCATATTAAATGAATTCGCAGTCGATGCACAGCCTTTAGCCAACTCAATTGCTGCCGCCGCATATCCCTGAAATCCGATCCCCAATCCGCCAAATTTCTCTGGTATGCTCATTCCATATAAACCTTTTTCTTTTAAAATTTGATAATTTTCCTCCGGGGCTGTCCGGTCACGATCATGTTCCGCTGCACGTGTGCTAAAGTCTGCTGCTAGCTCCTTGGCCAAATCAATTACTCGTTGTTGTTTTTCGGTAAATGTGAAGTTCATCATGATTAATTCCTCCATTTTTTTCGTTAATTTTATCCTTCTAAGTAAAAACTTATCAGAAATTTGAGATTCTAATTGTTAAGGTTTTAACACTACTTGAATTTTTCAACTTGGCTGAACGATTGATTTTTTAGTTTTGTAGAGAAAATACCATTCTCCTAAATAAGTCAAGAAGAATGGTTAAATAGCTTCTATACTCTAGCTACCTCTTTCTTTTGACTAACAACCTTGTTCTCCACTCCATCATACAATTCATAAACCACTTTCATTACTTTACCAGTAAAAGGGAATCCTTGATCACAATATAAATCGTTTACTTGGGACATGCCATCCCTGCCGACGTCTAAGCCTCCATGTGCTAGACGATAGGGGAGTGTTTGATCAATCGGTGCTTCTCCTACCTTATTTCCATCTATCGATAGAATTCCAGTTCCAACACCATTGCCCATGTGCTTGAATTCAAACCTGACTGTAGTCTTACCTACAGGTACTGAACAGTTCGATTCAACCTTATAAACAGTACCTACATAGTTATATTCAAATACCAATCGGTTATCTTTTATATAAATGATATAACCACTATCATGATCTCCGTGCGCTACAAGGGCACCTTCAGAAGTTACGTCGGCTCTTTCGATTGGAATAGTGATTGTATAGGATTTATTCGTTATTTGTGGTGCTGCAAAGGTACCTAAATGGGCCATTCCCGGATAATAAGTAAATGTATCCCGAGCCGTAACCGAATCTGGCGGAACAAAGGAAGATAGTTCAACAGTCTTATCATTCAACGGCAAGACGTTGTATTTCCCTGCTTCAACCAGCCAAAGCTCCTGAAGTTCCTGAAGTTTTTCTAGATGTGTCCCTGCCAAATCATTAGCTTCGGCAAAGTCTTCCGTAAGGTCATACAACTCCCAGACATCCTCCTCAAAAGGGACCCCCTTCTTATGGTGGGTAACAGCTTTCCAGCCCTCGTGAACGATAGCACGGTGTCCAAACATTTCAAAGTATTGTGTACTTCGCTGGGACGGCCGATTTGCTTCTTCAAATGAATACCTCATGCTTGTCCCATGCATCGACATTTGGGGGACTCCATTAAAAACGTTTGGTACATCAAGTTGAAGAATATCTAAAACAGTAGGGGTGACATCTATGGCATGGTGAAACTGCGTTCGAATAGCTCCCTTTTCCTTAATTCCATTTGGCCAATGCATTATAAATGGAACCCGGGTTCCACCAAAGTGCGTTGTCTGCTTATACTGCCTAAACGGTGTGTTTCCAACCTGGGCCCAGCCTTTTGGATAATTCGTACCAGCCCTCGGACCGCCCATTTCGTCAACCCTTCGCAGTAGCTCTTCCACTTCTTCTTCCATACCATTGAAGAACATAGACTGATTGACAGATCCATTAAACCCACCTTCCTGGCTGGCTCCATTATCGGACAGAAAGACAATTACCGTATCATCCAATTTTCCTATTTTTTCCAAAAAGTCTATAAATCGCCCAATCTGTGCATCCGTATGAGTGAGAAATCCTGAATACACTTCTTGGAACTTAGTGAATACAGTTTTCTCTTCTTCGGATAACTCATTCCACGCCTTCACTCCGTTATTCCGCGGCGTAAGCGGGGTTGTCTCTGGAATAATCCCCAAGTCCTTTTGCCGTTGCAATCTCTGTTCCCGAATAGTATCCCAGCCACTATCAAAGACTCCTTTGTACATATCAATGTACTCCTGCGGGGCTTGATGCGGTGCATGCTGGGCTCCGAATGCCAAGTATAAAAAGAAAGGCTTATCCGGGGTGACAGATACCTGATCCGTTACAAATTGAGCTGCCATATCTACCAGATCTTCGGATAAATGATAGTTTTCTTTTTCAGGTTGATCAATCATGTGGTTATCATACGTAAGCTCCGGGTAAAATTGATTCGTTTCTGGCCCTAAAAATCCATAGTAGCGCTCGAACCCTTTAGCTAATGGCCAGTTTTCAAACGGCCCAGCAGGTGTTAATTGATGAATCGGGGCCAAATGCCACTTTCCGGAAGCCATTGTACTGTACCCATTCTCTTTGAGTACCTCGGCGACTGTTGCTGCCGAAGGTGAGATTCTTCCCCTAATACTTGGATGATCAGGTCCCAAGTCAAAGTCGGCTACAGACCCCATCCCAACGGAGTGGCAATTCCTTCCTGTCAGCAAAGAAGCACGGGTCGGCGAACATAAAGGGGTCACATTAAAGTTGTTATACCGAAGCCCGTTCCCTGCAAGTCGATCTAAATTCGGTGTTTTGATTTCTGACCCGTAACATCCAAGGTCGGAAAAACCAACATCGTCCAAAACAATATAAACAATATTTGGTTTCATATATTTTCCTCCCAAAAAAGATATTTTCGTTACTTTTCAAACTGTATATAACTAGCCTAAATTACTGTACATTCTTTCAACGCTGTGCGTATATATCTCTATTAAGTTTCCATCAGGATCTTCACAATAGGCCATTTTGTACTCGGTTCCTGGTACAGAAGGCCAGATTTCACTCCTCTGTTTCCCTCCATTTGTAACGATCCTGTCAATCGCTTCTTCAATGTTTGGATCAATAATAGATAAATGGAAGAAACCGCCCTGCCAATAGTCATGGGAGGAATAACGTTTCGATTCCGGCTCAATAAATTGGAATAATTCTAAGCCTACTCCTCCGGAAGCGCTTAAATGTGCGATTTTCACTTCTTTAATTTGCTCTCCCAACAAATCTGTTAAAACATCTCCCATTGCTGATCCATCCGCTTTAAATGTTACTGGCGGTGCAATTAGGAAAAACCCAAATACTCGCTCATACCAACTGATTGCTGCTTCCATGTCGGTTACATTGAGTCCGACATGAGAGATAGCTCTAGGAATTACTTTCATGGTCTCTTCCTCCCTTATTTAGAACTTTTTCAGAAATAATGAGTTCATAAAACATCAATAAACAATACATTTTTCATGTCGCCATCCTTTCGTCTGCACCCTCTCGATTCTCCTTTAATATAACGAATTTAAATTATTTGAATCGTTAAGATTTTAACGAAATTTGCTTTATTTTATTTTCAGGAAACTTTAGTCGAAGTCTTTTATCGGGATTTCTAACTAAACTAATCAAACTTTTCGTGACTATAGGCCCACATTCAAACATTAAAATGAATGATTTAGTAATAACAACTATCAACCCAACTTATAAACGCACATTCTTGTCCTATAGAAAACTAATCAGCACGAACATCCGCTACTTTGATACCTAGTCCTACTCCGCCCGATTTTTGTATTATAGCTAAATACAAAAAAGTCCAATTTCTCAACTTTTAATTTGAGAAATTGGACTTTCTTCGTTACTACGGAAAATTAAATAACAGTATTGTAAAGTGATACTGTATGAACATCTCTCGTCCGCAATGAGATTAAAATTACTTATACCCTTTGCTTTTTCGGTGATACCCCCCACCGTTTTATCCAATCAGGCGATAGGTCAAATTGGTCTAATACACGTCCGATAGTTTGATCAACAATATCGTCTATCGTTTGAGGTTTATTGTAAAAAGCCGGTACTGGCGGAAAAATAACCGCTCCGGCCTGTGCTGCCGTTTCCATATTACGGATATGAATTAAATTTAACGGCGATTCCCTAGCCATTAAAATTAGTTTTTTTCTTTCTTTCAACATTACATCAGCAGACCTCGTTATTAGGTTGGAAGTCACACCCGTAGCAATCTCTGCTAATGATTTCATACTACAAGGTGCAATGATCATTCCGTCCACACGAAATGAGCCTGATGAAATTGAAGCCGCTAGATTATCATTTTCATGATATACAGTAGCCATCTTTTTCACTTCAGCCAAACTATAGGGCGTCTCCACGCGCATGGTCGTTTCTCCCCATTTGCTAATGATCAAATGAGTTTCGACTTCCAATTCTTTCAGTTTCTCTAACAACCGAATACCATATATGGAACCAGAACCTCCAGTAATCCCAATAACAATGCGCTTTTCTACCATAACATCTCCTCTTTTTCATAATTATTTATTCCTCATGTCTTATGCTTCAATATCGTAATCTTGCAGTTTGACCTGTTGCATATCTAGACGTTGAAATGCCCATGGTCGTGGATATGGAGCTGTTGCATCAATTCCTATTTTCGTTCCAACTCCATCATCAGTAATTGGATTTAGCTCATGACCTCTGGCGTCCGGAATAAGAATCATATCCCGTTCTGGATCATGACGCGTAGCCAAAGCCCACTCAATATCCTCAGGGTTATAGATATCAACGTCTTCATCTACGACGGTAACACGCCGTAATGGTGGAAATGCAGCTAACGTCGCCATAATTGCATTTTTTTGAACCCCTTCACTGCTTTTCTTAATTTGAACGTTTGCATGATAAAACCCGCACCCACCATAGGATAAATGAACATCCTGTACATCAGGAACCATACTCGACACTTTTTGGTATACACTCGCTTCGGCCATTAGACCGACTGCATTATAAACCTCTTTTCCCGGCATTATCGTGTGAAAGATCGGTTTTTTTCTTCGCGTTACAGCTTTGATATTCACAACCCATCGTTCGCCTGCGGCAGCATAATAGCCAGTAACTTCAGCAGCTGGTCCTTCATTCTCTCGAATATGAGGTAATATTTCCCCTTCTATTACATATTGGGCATCTGCAATACCTTCAACATCAACCGTTTGTGAACGAATCAATTTCAATGGCTCCCCCAATAATTCTGATGCAACCCCTAATTCATCAGCATCTAAAGGGGCAGCACTACTTGGTGTAGTGGAAGCAAAATGAACAGCAAGGCCCACACCATTATTAATCGTAATTTCTAATGGTTTCCCTACTTTTTCAGCTCGTTCATAATAATCCCGTAAATGTCTTCCCATGTCCATGAGCATCGTCAGCCTATTTGGACCCGTAACCATCATTCGTTGAATGGAAGCATTTCGCACTCCAGTCTCCGGATCTTTAGCAATGAGCACACATGAGTCCAGATAAGGTCCGCCATCCTGAAGCCCATGCGTGGGAATAGGAATATCCTTCAATAAGTCATCTTGAGTGTCTACAATTATTTCGTTTGCTGGCCCTTTGTCAATGACTTCAGGGTCTATCGGATTTTTACTCCACTTTTGGATTGCATCTGCAGTCAGGAATGGTAGCTGTCTTTCTTCTACATTGAAAATTTCGGCAATGACCTTCCGGTTCCAATATAATCCTGTTACTAATGGAACATTCGAATTATGAAGCTTTTCAAAAAGAACAGCTTTTCCCCCATGAAATTTCGCTGCGATTCCTGCCATTTCATGTTTCATCTGAACGTCAGATTTTACGCGTACGAGCATGTCCTTTTTTTTCAGCAGCTCGATAATACCTTGTAAATCCGCAACATTTCTTTTTGCTAAATCGGATTGGTAGATTAGGTCATTGTCTTTCCTTGATACCTCTGTATCTTTTTCTATAATTTTTGTCATTTCAGCCACCCCTATAACTTATATTACATTTCGCTTGTAAAACCATTTTCAACCAAGATTAAAAAATTATAAGAAAGCCTAGAACGGAGTTACAATACAAAAAGTACGATTTGAGGGAATATTGTTAATATAGCGACACAAATTACGTAAGCGACTACATACGGAACAATACCCATAAATATCTTTTCTACTGGTACATCCTTTCTTAATCCTTTTACAACAAAAACATTTACTCCCACCGGAGGCGTGATGGCACCCATACTCGTCACCATACATAAAATAACAGCAAACCAAACTGGGTCATATCCCAAAGTCATCGCCACAGGATAAAAGATAGGCAGTGAGATGATTAGGAAGCCCATTGCATCCATTAGCGCTCCACCAATCAGGTAGATGAATAGGATTGCTACCAGTATGAAGACCGATGCAACATTTAACGATCCGACCCAATCAGCAACATTATAAGGTAATCGGGTTATTGTTAGGAAACGTCCAAAAAGCATCGCCCCTACGATTAACATCATCACCATCGCTGAGGATCGTAATGTACTCGATGTCGCAACAACCAAGTTCTTCCATGTTAACTTACGCATGACCAAGGCGATGATTAACGCTCCAAACGCTCCGAATGCACCCGATTCAGTTGGCGTGAACCAACCAATAAATAAACCGCCTATTACAAAAACAAATAGAAGTAAAATTGGGATTACACCTGTTAATGACAGAAACCTCTCCTTGAGGGAGGCTTTAGGACCCGCCGGCCCAAGTTCAGGGTTTCTTTGACAAATGTAAATAACTGTAAGAAGAAATAAAACAGTTAACAAAATACCCGGTATTACACTCGCTAAAAAAAGATCTTTAATCGATTGTTCAGTTTGTAGGGCAATGACAATTAATACGGTACTCGGTGGAATAATAATTCCTAATGTTCCTCCGCCGGCCACACTTCCCGTACTTAACTTGTCATCGTATTTATATTTTTTCAATTCAGGTAATGCCATCGTTCCCATTGTGGCTGCTGTAGCTGAATTCGAACCAGAAATTGCCGCAAACCCTGCGCTTGCGACGATAGTTGTAGATGCCATTCCGCCCTTAAAATGTCCAACCCACTTATAAGCCGATTGAAACAGTTTCTCGGTTATCCCAGTTCGAAAGACAATTTCCCCCATAAGAATAAAGAGTGGAATAACGCTTAAACTATAGCTAGAAAGCTGAATCCACAAATCTGCCGTCAGTACACCGATCGCGGCTTTTGATGAAGTCATCATGTACAATCCGATAAACCCAACGACAAACATAGAAAAACTAATCGGCATTTTTAAGAGCATTAATACAAAAAGTAGAACAATCCCTAAAATTGCAATTAATGTGGGACTCATTCAGAATCCCCCTTTTTTAGATCCTTGATTAAATCAACAACTAGTGCAAATAGTAATCCGAAAAAACCTATTGATAACATAGTAACGAATGGATAATATGCAATAGCTAAAGATTCCGATACGAGATCACTTTCTTTTATGTTTAAGGAGTATAAAAACAAGCAGTAAAAGACAACTGTGAAAAACACGATATTTATTAAATTCACTATAATATTGACTACGGCTTGTATTTTCAATGGACACTTTTCCATTAATATATCCAGAACGACATGTCCTTTATGTCTTTGTGTATGTCCAACAGCAAATGCCGTTGTAAGGGCGGCAAGCCACCCTACAACTTCAACCGTTCCTATAAAAGGAACATAAAATTTTCTAATGATTGAATTTCCTACTATCAAAATCATCATAGAAAACAGTGATATACCGGCCATCGTTGCTAAAAAATTGTTTAGATATAAATCGAATTTGTCCAACTTCTCGACTACCGTTAGTCTTTTAGTAGGTACTTTAGCTACTGCTTCCATTTATAAACACTCCTTTGTTCAATTCCTGCCAAGATTATATAAATATACAGTAGTGCAAGATTACTCGTTACTATACTTCTCAATTAGTTCAAAAAGTCTTACTTGATATTCCTTAGCGGGATAACCCTCTTTCTCCAACTTTTCGACATATTCGTTTTGTATTGGTGAAATTATTTCGTCCCATTTTTTCCGTTCTTCTTCTGATAAGGAGATTATTTTAGTACCATGCTCGGTTTGACTCCATTCAATCGATTCCTGAACATTTGTATCATGATACTCGCCAGTGAAAATTGCCATTTCTTCACCCAACTCATCAATGATTGCCTGCACATCTTCAGGAAGTGAGTCCCATGTCTCCTTATTCATAACCGCAACAAATGTATTGACATGTAAAGGATAGTCCGTAATATGTCCAATCATTTCACCTAGATGAAAGTCTTTTAACGTCTCTCGCGAAGTAATATAACCATCAATAACGCCGGTTTGTAGTGACTCTGGTACATCTGATTGAGACATACCAACAGGTGAAGCACCCAATTTCGTCGCAATATCACTTAACGATCCCGAAATCCTTAATCTTTGACCACGCATGTCATCGATTGTTTCAATTTTCTTTTTAGATTGGATATAAGACGGCTCCCCAGCAAATGCGGCAATAATCTTAAAATCATCAAAAGCTTCTGGCGGGTATTCTTGAATTAAATCATAAATTGCACGACTAGCTACGTAAGAATTCGGATAATCGGAAGGCAAATCAGAAATAGTTAATAAAGGAAACCGATTCGGTTCATAAGATGTTGCCGACATTCCAATATTGGCAATACCATCCCTCACTCCGTCGTACATATTAGATGCACCTAACAACGTTCCTCCCGCGAAGAGGTCTACCTTGACTTTTCCATCTGTACGTTCAGTTAATTCTTTTGCCCATTTTTCCATTTGAACGCCTGGAAATGTATTTTCAGGAGCAAAAAAAGCATAACTTAATTTAATTTCACCTGTGCCTCCATTCTTTTCAGAAGCATCAGTCTCCCCCCCACACCCCGCACAAATTAGACCTACAATTGTAATCAGAAGCAATAGATTATAGATTTTTTTCAACTGTTAGCCACCCCATAAACCTAGATTTTTTTAATTAAGATCAATCACGCCTCGGCGTGATTGCGTCCAGATTTTTAATCGAGCTTGCTCGATTAACTCCTTTCAAAATCTGTGACATCCGCCGGAGGCCTAACTTGAATCAGCAGGGAGTTTGAACTCCCTCTGATTGAAATGCATACTGGCATTCATCCCACCACTTATGGAAGTGGGGGACTTCTGCTGAATCAAGTTAAATTTCTTCAAAAGCAAAAATATTCAACTTTGAAGCAGAACCGTAAATACATGAATGCAAATCCTGCCAGAATGGTATCTGCTCTTCTAAACGAAAACTTTTCAGTCGATTAAAAAATTCATAGTTTGTAATAACAAAGTCTTCTACAAACAAGTTGGGTTGTTCAATTCCCTCATATACCGAAAAATTTTGTATCTGGAAATCTTTGTATTGGTCTGCGATCTGTTCTGCAAGTTTTAAATACTGTTTCCTTTTTTCAGGTATGACCTTATATTCTATGAAAACTTTAATTTTACTCAATTAAATCCCCCCAAAGTGAAAAGGAAGGAAGACCGCTTCTCTTTTGATTACGACTCTCCTTCCTGCTAACAATCATTGTCTTTATTGTGCCAAATATCCTCCATCTACATTTAAGGAAGCTCCTGTAACAAAGGATGATTCATCCGAAGCCAAGAATAAGATGGCATTCGCAATTTCTGATGGGTCTCCTGCTCTTCCCATCGGTTGAGCATTAGCAGCTCCAGCCCAAAATTCTTCCAGACTCAAAGCGCCTTGCGTATGCTCTTCCGTAATTTGATCCGTTTTCGTCGCACCTGGACAAACAGCATTTGCTCGAATACCTTCTTTTGCATACCGTGTCGCAAGCGATTTCGCCATTTGAACAGCACCTGCTTTTGTAATATTGTATAAAAAGGTGCTTTTACCCATCATTTCCTGTCCAACAAACGAGGAAATAGAACCAAGGTTAATAATTGATCCTTTCTTTTGTTTCACCATATGGGGAATTACTGCTCTTGCACATAAATACATACTTTTCAAGTTAATTGAAACGCAGCGATCAAAATCATCTGGCGTTACATCTTCAATATCTTCGATATAATGGATGCCCGCATTATTAACAAGAATATCAATTTTCCCATGTTGTTTGATAGCTGCAGTAATTAGTTGATTTACGGTTTCTTCTTTAGAGATATCACCTGCAATAATAATATGATTCTCTCTATTTTCGATTTCTTCCAGTAAATTTTCTAAGCGATTTCCATGTAAGTCATTTAAAACGAGCAAAGCACCTTGTTCTGCAAAGTTCTTTGCTGTTGCTTTTCCAATTCCGCTACCCGCTCCAGTAATAATGGCAACCTTACCTACTAAACGTTTGTACGCATCGTTAGTCAATCTGTTCACTCCATATCAATTTTTTAAAATTAATCCAAGGGAAATTAACTTACTTTTTTGCTCTCCTTACCTTTTCACTGATGTTATTAATCACATATCCCTATTGCTTCTTACTGTATTTAAATAAGAACTGCAGGTGCAACTAAGGTTTCTGTAGACTTTAACGGTGGAAGTACATCCGCCGGATTAAGTCCCATCGTCAATAATCCAGCTTGATCGGCTGCTGCATCCACGTTGGGTGGCATGATTGGTGCTGTAGCCGCATCTCTTATCATTCTTTCTAACGGTACTTTCTTCATTAGACCAGATGCTCCACATGCGATGGTTGCTGATTTTGCAGTATTGGCTACAGCTTGTCCAATTGTGTTTTTTGCTCGGATAAATGCATAAAATGTTTCAATTCCTGCTCCGTGTGTGTCACTATGCCACGCCGCATATTTCATCGCTAACTCTGCTGCATGTAATTCCGAGGCTATATTTCCAATTCTGCGTCTAATATCAGGGTGATATGCTTGAGGCTGAGCGTATCCCTTCGCCAATCGACTAGTCAGGAAATCAGAAGCAAAATTCAAAATTCCTACACCGATCCCTAAGTAAACAGCGGCAAAACCACCAAATGACCAATTTGCACCTCTAATAATGAAATCGTTCAAAAACTCATCTGTTTGATGGAGCATCAGTTCGTCAGGAACGAAGGTACCATCATATTCAACTGTATTACTTCTGGTTGCTCTCATCCCATGCATATCCCAAACGTCATGAATCGTTACGCCCTCTGCCTTTCCTTTATCAATGGGGACTAAAAAGCCGATGCTCGCTTGTAGATTCGGATCTCCCTCTGGGTGTGCATATAAGAAAACGTAATCACTTGATTCAACCATCGAGCAAAATGCTTTCTTTCCATGAAGTGTATAACCCCCTTCTACTTTTCTGGCTTCTAATGATGGTGTATACGCGCTTGCCAATAGACTCGATGAGTTAGGTTCAGATACGGATGTACACATTAGCTTGCCATCTTCAATAGCTAGTTTTGCAATCTTCTTCTTTGTGCTTGTAGAAATATCAGGGTGTTGCATAATTGTTCCAGTTGCATTCGCATGCATATTGTATGAGTTTGCTGTAGAAGCACATCCCTGTGCAAGTTCAATTATAAAAGCTGAGTATCCTAAAAATCCGACGCCTAGACCGCCATACTCTTTCGGAATGGCAATACCAAACAGGCCGGCATCTTTTAATTTTTCATAGTTCTCTTCTGGAGCTGAACGATCCCGATCATGTTCGGCTGCTCTCGTTGCAAAATCTCGTGCCAACTCCTTACCAATATTAACCACTCTCTGTTGCTCTGCATTCAGTTCAATATTCATCATTACTCCTCCTTATTTTTAAATTAGCTACAAGTCAAGATTAAAATTATCTTTCAACTTTCGAATCATATCTTTCTCAACAACAAATTAGTATTGAATATTAATGAAAGCGTTTTCAATACTACTTGTAGAATGTTCCCAATTTAATGAAACAGTAGGTCTTGATGAGGTATAAACTTAAGCGTTACATTAAACTGTTAGCATCACTTTACAATATTGTCTGAACGTTTATTTACTATCACCTCCTGTAAATGTTTTAAGTATAGATAAATTCTAATTGTAATCACCTATATAAACTATTAACCCATTAACATGTTTTTCGCATTTCCATCTATTCTAATTTTTCTAACTACAAATTCAGACATCTCGAAATATTACCATAAAAACTTTTACAAAAAGTTCAGTCTAAAATTAAGCTTACAAAATACGCCTGCCGACATTTTTTGTTAATATTTATTAAAGTCTATGGATTGGAATTATGTACTGATCGAACGGATAGCTAAAAATATAAACAAAAAAGCGACATACCGCTTAACATTAAACGACATGCCACCTTTGTTAGAGTCAATACTATTTCAATAATTGTTGAGTAAATTATTTTTCCACCGACAGACTCACCATAAGATTTATAACACTTTCTTCCGGAATATTAAACTCTCGACAAAAGCGTTGCTCTGGATTGCAGTAACCTCTATCTGAGATTCTCAAATCAACAGTAGGTAATAGACTCACTCTGATTTCGAGTCATTTTTTACTCATTCCAATAGCTATAAAGGCATGCACTTCTGTTGAGTCAACTTGTCATTTAGGTAATTTTAAAAAATGTTAAATTACTTAAAGAACACCATTATTTTAGAGAGCGCTTACATATTTCTGTAATGTTTCTCGACATTGGATAAAAAATCCACCCTTTGTCTTTGATATAAGCTTTTTTTCCATCCAAATCTTCATGATCTTGTAAACAGTAATCCGGGTCAATCCTGTATAGTTGGATAATTGCTGTTGATTAAGAGGGATTTCACAACTATTGTATTTGCGACTTATCTCCAAAAGAGAATTTGCCAATTGCTCTTCTACAGAAAGAGATTTATGTTGAATAATACCTCCGAGCAGTTTTAATTTGTCGATCATTGAATTATAAAAAAGAGAACGGATTGCTTCATCGCCCATAACAAGATCTTGAAATTGTCGATCGGTGAAAGAATAGATAACAGAATTCTCCAAAGCTACCGCCGAATTTATATACGTTTTTTTTCCCATAGAGTGTTCTCCAAATATTTGGCCACAATCTTGAATCTCAAGAATCCTTTCTCTTTCATCAAAAACTTTCATACTGATTTTTATTTTACCGTCAAACAATAAGTAGAAACCATCTCCCTTTTGTCCTTGCTCATAGATGACTGTATTCTTTTTTACAAATATTCTTCTAGCCTCTTTTACATTTAACTGTGCCATGGAAATCCTCCTATCATTATTATATTTCATTATAAGAAATCAAAACACTTTTTCAACATTATTTCAATTTGAATATTAAAACTATTTTAAATCCATTTTAGTATACTCCTCCAATGTTTTAAGCTACTCTTATTTTAAGCAATTAGAATATAGATATTCCCTGTTAACATAATAGAACGTTATCCTAATTCCTGCTATTGAAATTATCAGTATTATCAAATAAAATGTTGAAAAGTGCTCTGATAGTTAATTGCTTAAATTACATCTATACGAATTGTTAATTAATTTATTGTAGAGGTGATAGGAAATGGGTGACACAAATCATGCATGGGAAACTTTCATAGCAAAAGGGTATGGAAAACAAATGATTTTCAAAAAAAAGACTTTCTTGTATCATCAAGGTGAAATCGGAAACGGATTTTACTACCTGAAAAAAGGAATTGTAAAAATCAGCTTATTATCCAAGGAGGGAAGCGAAAGAGATATCGATTACGTAACACCCGGGAATTTACTAGGTGAACAAGGTTTTAATAATGGTCCCTATTTTACAACGGCTACTATTACAGTACCGTCTACACTTTACTTTTTTTCGAAACTAGAATTCGATCGACTATGCGGGGAAATACCTGAAGCTGCAAACATCTTTATGGACTCTTTAATTAATAAAATCCGATTATTGGCAGATGCCACGACTATTTTAAATGCCCCCGCCGAATATCGGCTTGCCCATTTTTTATATAAGCTTTACAAACAGGAAAATGAGCCTTCTCTATCGATTAACCAGGTCGCCTTAGCTAGATTTATAGGCACGTCACGAATTACCGTGTACAAGATACTAAATGAGTGGAAAGATGAAGGATTGATTGAACATCACAAAGGCAATCTACATTTATTGGATGTGAATAAGCTTAAAAGCATTTTTGAAAGTGCAATTCACCATCCAATCTCCTAGACATTTTTTCTAGAGCTAACGAAAGTGTAGGTCAATCCTCGCTTAGGTTAGCTCTAGAAATAGTTCGTGAATGATTATAATAAGTAGTTTTGATAATTAGATTGAATCTAATCATAATCGTTAAATTTACTGCTCTCTCATTTCAAGGGTTTGTTTTTTCCTTAACGGATTCGGAATCCTATTGCTACCTTTGGTACTTGCCTTGTCCAAGTCCCTTTCACTATGTTTACTGTATATAAAAAAACTTCCATTCTAAGCGTAATACCCCTTACCATTTTCCAAATTTCGATTGACCCAAAAGACTTTTATTAATAATATATCAATAATTTGCAAGGAATTCTGTTGAATTATTAGCAACCAAAGTACAAAATTGACCTCAAAGAGTAAGAGATTTTACATAGGGATACTTATTTGAAAATGCTGATGTGCTTTTTCAACAATCTCATGGGGTGCTAGTTTTTCTTTTATTGTTTCCCTTCCTTTAACGATAATTAATGTATCCCCAAGCAAGGTGATACGACCATCGTCCATTACCCTAGAAAAGAAATATTTCTTATTGAACTTGGATTGAACGGATGTCTCCGTAAGCACACAAACTGAATGAACTTGATCGAACGTCCAATTATGCAAGGGTGTTTCAAATCGATATAAGATTTCCCAACCCTCAACGCCTTCTTTTTGCAAATAGAAGCATTTTTTCTCTTTGTCTTTTTCCACTCTGTACTTCCCGTCAGTATCAATTATTTCTTGTCCACTCATAGGTACTGGTATTCTAGGGCATTTCCCCCCAAAACCTACATCTACAAGATAATCCCTGTTCCCTAAGGGTACAATTAAGAATAAGTGTGCATCTTCCATCGCCCATAATCCATCACCAATATAAACAGTGCCCGCCATCAGATGAGGTTTGAATCCAAGCTCCATTAACAAATGATAAAACAAACCATTTAATTCATAACAAACCCCACCACGTTGTTCGAGAACAATTTTTTTATAGATATCTGCTTTAGCTAAGGAAAGAGGTTTTTTATTGATGATATCTAGATTCTCAAAATGCACGTTAAGAACATGACTTTTTTGTAGATGGGCTAAATACTCAATAGTTAACTCATTTTTCTGCATAGCTTGAATGCGTTCCATATATTTTATAATTTCCATATTAATCACCTGCTAATTTTTATAATATTTAACCCTACAAATAAAATAGACATAAAACCTTCATTTCTCCTGTTCAACAATATGCCCTAAGTCTACCAAATAATACTTTCTCTTTTTACTAGTTTTTTCACAATGTGAAATAGATCGAATTTTTAATGTAGATCGAATCACTAGTGCCACATAAATATCAATTACACCTCGGCATAATTGCATCCAGATTTTTTCGAGCTCGCTCGCATCTACCTCCGGACGCCAGGAGCTCGGGTCATAAGTCAAAGTTGCTCTGTGGCAAAAAGCGCCACGCCGCATCTTCGCCTTATGCCTGTAGCACCACCTATGCAGGCGCCCTCCGCTTTTGGGAGAAAAGCCCCTCTAAAAAATCTATGACATCCGCGGGCCTGCACGATGCAGGTCATGCAACCGTTGCCAATCGGACAGCGAAGGGTTCGATTGGCCGTATTTCTGTGTTCTTTGCAGAAATTAAGGCACTTTCCTTCAGGACGCGGCGAACTCTTAGGTTGCCTTCCATTCTTCGTTCAGCTAGCGTTTGAAACACCCGCTGAACAGGAAAACAATACCGCATTTATCTCACCACCTATAGAGGTGAGAGTCTTCTGTAGCTGACGCTTCGCATTCAGTACAATAACATTTGCTGAATGAAGATAAACTGAATTCCAATTATAAAATGATTTTTTCTTCAATCTATTGACAGCTAACATTCCTTTTAATGATTATAAAAAAACAAGAGCAGAACCAGTCTTAAGTTGGTTCTGCTCTTGTTCAATATTTCCGCTTCTACCTTATCATTCACTCAAATAAATCGTCGCATAGTCATCGATTTCCATCGGATGGGCCACGAAACCTTCTACATAACTTGCAAGACCAATCGGTGGTGTCGTATGGGCGATGTTTACCCATGGAGCATCTTCATGGAAAATTTCTTGTGCTTTTTTATACAACTCAATGCGGTCTTCTTGTTCGAATGTCACACGTGCTCGTTGCAATAAAGATGTAAATTCTTCATTTACATAAAAAGCACGGTTGCTTGCCGGTTTTTCCGTATTAGTACTACTTAGGTTCGGGTATAGGAAATTGTCCGGATCCGCCATTACACCTGTCCAACCGAACATCGCCATCGAATGTTCTCCGTTACCTGTTTTCTCTAAATATGTTGCCCATTCGAATGATTTGATTTCGGCTTCAATCCCGATTGCCGCTAAGTTGGCTTGGATCACTTCTGCCGATTTCATAGGCTGTGGCATATAGGGACGTGGATTACTCATTGTCCAAATTTCCGTTTTAAATCCATCTGGATAGCCGGCTTCCGCTAGTAACTTCTTCGCTGCTTCAGGGTCGAAAGGATAGTCGACGATTTCGTCATTATACCCCCAAAGGGATGGTGGCATTGGATTTTTTGCGACGTCAGCATAGCCGTTATAAAACGCATCAACTAAACCTTTTTTATCGATTGCCATATTGATTGCTTGACGCACTTTCACATTATCGAAAGGCTCTTTTTGTGTATTGAAGACCATGAAACCATTGTTGAAGCTTGGTCTCTTTATCAGTTGTAAATCATTATTGGCTTCGACTGTATTGGCATCATCAGGGTTCATCCCGTCGATGATATCCGCTTCACCTGCCAATAACACATTGAGGCGTGCGGAGTTATCCGGGATAACCGTGAAAATGAGTTTATCCAAATAAGGCTGGCCTTCGACGTAGTAATTTTCATTCGCTTTCAGAACCACTTTTTCATTCTTTGCCCAGCTTTCGAATTCGAATGGGCCTGTGCCAACTGGATGCTCATAAAAGTTTTCATTGTATGTCTTGACCGCTTCCGGGCTTGCCATTCCAAACATTGGGATAGCTAGATAACTGATAAAAGGTGCGGTCTTCTCTTTCAATTTAATTTCAACCGTTGACTCGTCCACCGCTTTTACATACTCAATGAGATGATTGGGATCCCCTTTAAAACCGCCATAAAGAAATGGATAATAAGGGAAATCACCAATATGATATGGATTTTCAGTATCCATCCAGCGCTCGAAATTGAAAACGACGGCATCTGCATTGAAATCTGTCCCATCATGGAACTGGATGCCTTTTTTTAGATGGATTGTCCATGTTAACTCATCGTCCGCAATTTCGTACGACTCCGCTAATTTTGGTTGTAATTCCAAGTTCTCATCGTATTCAAACAACGTTTCAAAAATGGCATGCGTGACTCGGATCGATTCACCGTCTGTAATATTGATCGGATCGAGTCCAACCGAATCAGCTCCTCGCGCATAGACGAGCGTGCCGCCTTTTTTCGTTCCCTCTCCTTTTTCTTGCTCATCAGCAACGTTCTTATCGCCACCTGAACAAGCTGCAAGCAATAAGATGAATAGGAAACTTATTGTTAGCAATGCTTTTCTTCCCAAACTAATTCCTCCTTCACAATTGACAGAATAAACAATCACACATATGTATCTGCTGGTTCAAGTTTGAAGCATTTGTTTATTTTATATAACTTTAGAAAGGGCGTCAAGATGACCTCCCCTCTTCTTATTCTTATAAAAAGAGAATCGTAGATACATAGACGACCACTGTTACGGTCAAACTGCTTAAGATGGTTGTAAACAACACCGTTTGGGCGGCCAAATCTGGTTTGACATCATATTCCAATGCCAGTGTCGAACTATTTCTGGATGTGGGAAATGAACTGGCGATAAAGAGAGACTGTGCCACCACACCATCCAAGCCAAATAGATAGATGAAAAGCAAGGATACTGCTGGACCTATGACCAGCCTCCCGAAACTTGTTATGATGACCATTTTATTGATCATCGCCTTCAATTCGATTTGTGCCAATTGTGCACCTAATAATAGAAGGGCAATCGCTAAAAAGGCATCGGAAAGATGTTCAATCGGTAGCCAGATGAATGAAGGGATGGGGACATTGAAACCATTCAACAGACTGCCTAGGATCAGTGCATGAATGATGGGTAACCTTAGCAACTCCCGAAGAATTTCCAATCCCGATTTCGTTGCAGCGATTAAATTATATAAGCCATATGTATACGTCAACACGTTTTGAAAGATCATCACAATGATCTGAATGGAGATGCCCAATGGATTCGCATGGAAGATAAGCTGACTGACCGGAATCCCGTAATTCCCGGAGTTCATTAACGAAAATCCATTTTTAAAAGTAGCGGCATCGCCTTTTTCTAATTTCAATAGTTTGCAGACGAGCGCAGCCATGACGATTAATCCTAAAGAAAAGACGATCAAATAGCCAATGATCTGCATCAACACTTGCATTTCAATTTCCGTCTTGTACACATTAATAAAAACAGCAGCTGGCATTAGACAATACGTAATCAAATTGGAAATCGCCCTCAAATTGAATGCGAATTTCCTTTGCAAAGCTCCACCAATTACGATCAGAATTAAAATCGGCGTAATGATTTGTAAAAATATGAGTCCTAAAAATGTAATGATACTCACCCCCCGGACATGCAAAACCTGCTGTATTTATGCAGTTGTGCAACTTATCTCTTTGCTTTATGGACCTTCAACTGTTTCCCTTTTACCGTTTTCGATTTCATTTCTTTCAGCACAAGCTCTCCTTTACCATTTAAAATTTCGATAAACGTCTCCGTATCTTGAATTTTGATGATGCCGATATCGTCGCCGGTTATACCCGGAATACTTGTAATCGTACCGACAAAGTCCAACGCTCTGAGCTTTTTCTTTTTTCCGCCATTGAAATAGAGCTTCAATATATCCCGGTTTAGCTCAACACTTTTATCCTTTTTCAACTTAGGCCGCATTTCCATTTTTTCGATGAATGCAGCTTTCGCTTCAGCGACCGCTTGTTGGGAAGGTGCATGCCGACGTTGGATGTCAAAACCGATCGCGGCTTCGATATCCGCCAAGAATTTATCTTCATATGGAGTGACGAATGAGATGGCTTTACCTCTCTTTCCAGCTCGCCCTGTCCTTCCAACCCGATGGACATAGCTTTCTTCCTCCAAAGGGAGGTCATAGTTAATGACATGTGAAATACTGTCGATATCAATGCCGCGAGCTGCGACATCTGTTGCCACTAAATAGCGGAACTCGCCGCGCTTGAAAGCATCCATTACATCAAAGCGGACTTCTTGCGACATGCCGCCGTGCAATTGATCACATGTGTAAAACAATTTGTCCAGCTGTTCTGTCACACGATCCACTTGTTCTTTTGTTCTGCAAAAAATGATACAACTATCCGGATTTTCAACGACCGTCACATCACGTAGCAACTCGAATTTCTGCTGTTCATTCACTATGAAAAGAGAATGTTCAATTCGATCGGTCAATGTAACGGTGGAAGCTATTTCAATTCGTGTCGGTTCCTTCATATACTGATGGGCTAGTTTTTCGATATTTTCCGGTAGCGTTGCTGAAAAAAGCATCGTCATCCGCTTTTCAGGCAATCGATGGATAATCGCTTCAACCTGCTCGATGAAGCCCATATTGAGCATTTCATCCGCTTCATCCAATACAAGATATTCAATCCGATCAAGTACGAGTGTACCACGTTCAATATGATCCAATACACGCCCCGGAGTACCGACAACGATATGACATTTTTGTTTCAATTCTTCTTTTTGATAAGCAAAAGGATGCTTTCCATAGACCGCAGCGGCTTTAATGCGCTTAAAACGACCAATATTTTGCATATCCTGCTTGACTTGGTCCGCTAATTCACGAGTCGGTGTTAAAATGAGCGCCTGTGGCTTATTTTCTTCCCACTTCAGCAGTTGACAAATCGGTATGCCAAAAGCTGCCGTCTTTCCGCTTCCCGTTTGTGATCGTACAACCAAGTCTTGGCGATTTAATGCGACAGGAATCACTTGTTCCTGTACGTCCGTCGGCGATGTATAGCCAAGCCCATCCAACGCTCTTAGTATTTCTTGACTCAATCGATATTGTTCGAATTTCATCGTTTTCAACCTCACATTCTTCCCTTATTATCGCATGAATCATTGCATCTATCTTTTTATTGAAAATTTAATTTTTATTTTCAAAGTAAAAAGCCCAATTCCTTAGAAAGGAACCAGGCTCTTTTCATTTCAAGGATTTTTTCTCATTTGCAAATTGTTCTTTCATCGACTTGAGTTCCTGCTCATCGACTTGGGTGAAGGAACACCATCCATGTTGAAACTGTAAATCAAATAATTTCCGCTGTTGTTGATAACTCTCCTTCAACATATCGGTATAGAGAGAAAACAACTGTTCATGGCTGACACTTTCCATCGCCTGCAAATAAGAGCTGCAGAGCATTTTTTCAGTTGCACGTGCCATATGGATCATATCATAATCGGTAATGGACGACTTTTTCGAAAGCTCAGTTTTCGGATTCTCAATTTTTTTGTTCGCTGCCATTATGCTTTCCCTCCCGCTTCCTCGATAAAAGCAATCAGGCTATCTACGTGTTTCAAATGCATTTTACTCGCTTCCTCGATTTGACTCTTTATATCCGGAAGTTGACAATTTTGCGCGGCTTGTCGAAATTGTTTCACTGCATGCAAATTCGAACGAAGGATATCCTGTAAAAAAGCGGCGTCTCTTACGGATACAATTTTAGGGAGAGCATACAGGAATTTTTCATGCGGAACACTCTTCGATGTTGGTTGTTCCGATTGACTTTCTGAATCTGCCTCGCCGGATGGAGTTGTTTGTTGCTGTGACTGTTCGGACGATTGTTCTGGCGGTTGTTCAGAAGGTTTTTCTGACGATTGTTCTGATGATTGTTCTGCCGTTTGTTCCGATGATTGATCAGGCTGTTCAGACTTTTTATCCTGTTGCTTTTGTTGTTCACGTGGTTGCTGTTGACCGTTTTGTTTTAATTGTAATTCCATTTGCTCCAATTGAAGTTGCAACTGCTTAAGTTGTTGCAGTTGCTGTAATTGTTGAATTTGTTGTTGCAGATCATCTTGTTGCTCCACTATCTTTGGCTCCTTCCACGCTTTTAAGGTAGTATGAAGCCAATAGTCAAACCTATACAGGACCGTTTTATTTTTCCTGCTGAAGTTCGGTCAACAAATTTTTTCCATCACTTGAAATTGGAACTTACGTTCATCAACCTGACTTCCCTTCACATATGTACGCTCTACAAATGTGACAGATTGATGCGAATCGATGAGCAATACGGTAGAGGAACGCGTCCCGTAATGCGGTAGTTTGATAAATTGCGAAGACAATTGTCGCTCTAACTCAAGTTCGACACCTGTATTTGGCAACTCCTCATCCGGCGCCGGCGTTTCATCAGAAAGCACCTTAAAAAGTGAGTCCGTCTCTAGTTCTTCCTGTTGTAATACATATTTACGCAATTGTGTCTTTCCTTTCACCACTTTAGGCCATGGTGTATTGAGTAAATGATTGCTTAAACCATGTGTCCCCGCTGAAATCTGGCTTATTCCGTCCTGTCGATTTGAAAAATAAACTAATTCCCCTAAGCGACCCGCAATGAGATTAAAGCCTGCATATTGGTCTTTCGTTTTTTCAAGCATTTCCATAAATTCCGATGTCGTTCCATCAGCTGTTAAGAAATTACGAATGATGTCTCCGCGGGATTTTTTATTGATACTCTCTTCTCCCGGTTCCCGATAATTGGTCAATGCAGCAAAACGACCTGCTTTTGTGATTCCGAGCCAAGTGCCCAGCCGTGATAAATCACGTCCTGCTAAAATGGCTGGGTTGTCTTCCCAAAAATGCGCTTGTGCTGTCGGACGTTCATAAAACTCATCCCGATTTGCGACGACGATTAACGGATAATTCGGATGTTCATTATAATGAAAAGTGATCAAACACATTTTGCCCCCCCCCTTTACCTCTATTATACATGGATAAAACCACATCATTACGACAAGTAGCTTGCTGAGTGATGATAAAACGTATAATTATTTTTTCCATTCTTTTTCGTTTCGTACATGGCCATATCCGCATACTTCACAAGCGTCTCCTCATCCGGCGCATCTTTTGGGAATAGCGCCACACCAACGCTGGTCGTAATTTCGATCGTCTGTTCCTCCAGAAGGAATGGGTGTGTAATACAGTCTATGACTTGCTTCACAATGTTCTCCGCTTTTTGTACGGACGTGTTGTTGAGGATAATGGTAAACTCATCCCCTCCATTTCTGGCAACGAAATGCTTTTGATCGACACATTGTTTTAACCTTTCCGCAACACTTTTCAGCAGCAGATCGCCGAATGAATGACCCATGGAATCGTTTATTTTTTTAAAATGATCCAAGTCTAAAAATAGAACGGCCACTTCAGCATGAACCTTTTTTGCTTCCTCTAAAGACATGCGAAGTGCTTCATCGAAAAAACGACGATTCGGTAAACCCGTGAGCGTGTCATGATAAGCCATCTTCCGAATGTTTTCTTCGGTCTGCTTGAGGGGCGTAATATCCCGGGCATAAATTGTGAATAGCGGTGAACCTGTTTTTTTAATTTTAGTGACAATCAACTCGATCGGAAATGTGCTGCGATCTTGCCGAACACCCGTCACTTCCAAACGTTCATCACAAATCATCTTCCCTTCAATCGCAGTGAAGGTAAAAGCCTTTTCTACATTTTCCGTCAATGTTGGCAGCAATAATTTCTTTTCCAATTGCTGGCCGATAATCTCTTCTCTAGCATATCCGAATATTGCTTTCACAGCCGGATTACACTCAATAATTTCCCCGTATTGATCGATAATAATGACACAATCCAATACCGATTCAAGAATCGCTCCTTTAAAGGCGATTTCATCTTCCCATTTTTGATCTAAGACAAATGACATGACTAAAAAAACACCGAGGATGATGAGCGCGCTGATCGTAACCGGTATAACCGTCGTTTGTGTATGGATCACAGGTGCTCCTACTTGAAATGGCTGATAACTGGTAAACGTTGTCGCTGCCATCGCCATATAATGGGTACCGACGATAGCAATCGCCATGACAACACTCGAAATTACTTTCGCGCTGTTCCTCATATTTTTTCCACTTTCACTTGACCTAAATACAAGTAAAAGGGCAATGATCGATACGACGAGCGAAAAGCTGATTGAAAAGATCAAAGAGAACGTTTGATAGTGAATGGATAGTTCTTTTATCGCAGCCATTCCGACTAGATGCATGCCACTAATGCCGATTCCAAAAATTATGCCACCTACAAATAACCTCGCAATATTTACTTCCGAAAGACTGATTAAGGAAAGACACCAGAAAGCAGCGACAATCGCAATGATAATTGACAGGCTTACTAGATAGTGAATCAGAACAGGTAACTGAAATGCCAGCATCGCAATAAAATGGATCGCCCATACCCCAAGCCCCATGGCGATCGACCCACAAGAAAGCCAGAAGAACTTCCGTTTCCTCACTGAAAAGGACACCCTCCGAATCGTGTCTAGTCCAGTAAATGATGCCAGAAATGCAATGATAAAAGATAATAGGATGAGCGTACTATCATGGGTTCCATGCATCTATCTTACCCCTCGCTAAAATCTGATTAGTCCTACTATTTTACCACACAGATTCATAATTCGTCTAAAATGTCATGTCGAAAGTTATAATTTTATGCAGATAAAAAAAACGGCTCCTACCACTGACTCATGTGAAAACAGTCAATTGTTTTAGTCGTTTCCTTCATTTCCATACTCATTTTCGACATTACCAGACATTTTTTCATTTAAATGAACATATAACGTGATTGCAAAAGTGAATTGCGCTATGATGGAGGAAAGCTAACTATTTCAATGATAAGGAGTCGATCCGATGATCAGTCCACATTTAGCAGACGCACTCAATCGTCAAATGAATAACGAGTTTGAAGCGGCCCAATCGTATATGGCAATGGCTGCCTACTGTGAACACAATAGCTACAGCGGCTTCGCCAATTTCTATTTGCAACAGGCAGAAGAAGAACGTTTTCACGGGATGAAAATTTACAATTATTTAAACGATCGAGGCTTCCACGTCAAATTTTCTGCTACGAGTCAACCAAAAATTGACTTTGAATCGATTTTGGATACATTTGAGTCCGCCTTGCACCAAGAAAAAAATGTGACGAGAAACTTCTACGAACTAACTGATTTAGCATGGGAAGAGAAAGAACATGCAACGATTTCCTTCTTAAGATGGTTTTTGGACGAGCAAGTGGAAGAGGAAGCTTCCTTCGATACCCATATCGAATATTTGAAGCGAATCGGTGAAGATAAAAACGCGTTGTTCATTTATGAGAAAGAACTTGGCCAACGTAAGTTTTCGCCTGAAGCTGGCGAGTGACGGTAGGAATATTTCCATTGAACGAAAACCACCCTTTTTATATAGCGGGGTGGTTTTCTAGTTTATCTTATGGCAAATTGCATTCCATCACTCCTGATGATCATTAGTTGACAAGATGCACCTGATGTAACTACAATAATTACATCAGGAGGTTATGAAGATGAAAATCAGTAGTCGATTTACAGTTGCCGTTCATATTTTGTCCCTCTTGGCCATCGAACGGAATGAGCTTTGCACTTCGGAATGGATTGCGGAAAGTGTGAACACAAATCCCGTCGTCATTCGCAGAGTGATTGGAAAACTACGGGATACGGGACTTGTTCAAGTGCGCCGTGGCGTGGGAGGCGCTACACTCCAAAAACCATTGCAAGAAATTACTTTACTCGATGTGTACCGAGCTGTTGAAGTGGTCGAAGAAGGTGAGCTTTTTCAAATACATGAAAAACCGAATCCCAATTGCCCAGTCGGTGCCAATATCCAAGCAGTGCTTGAGCTCATCTTACTCCGTGCGCAAGAAGCGATGGAATCTGTTTTACAAGAGATCACGATGGAGGAATTAGTCACTGTATTGAACAAAAAAATTGGATAGTCTATTCAATTTTTTTGTTTCAGTTGTAACTGTAACGGGTACAATTACATCGAATAATCTCCTAGCACATACTACACTTCAATTCAGTACAACCTATGAAGTGTGATGGAATCATCAATTTAACTTAATTGGAGGAATGGAACATGAAAATCGGTATTATCGGAGCAACAGGTAAAGCAGGAAGCCTGATCGGGAAAGAAGCGAGCGAACGTGGACATGACATCACAGCGATTGTTCGTAATGCGGCAAAACTGTCAGAAGAAGAATACGCCATTCTTGAAAAAGACATTTTTGATTTGAAAGCAGAAGATCTTCAACAATTTGATGTTGTCGTCAATGCTTTCGGGGCGCCAGCAGGTCAAGAACATCTTCATGTAGATGCCGGCAGAGTGTTAATTGAAGCAATGAAAGGCGCAACGGACACAAGACTCATTGTTGTAGGCGGAGCGGGCAGCTTGTTCGTAGACGAAGCGCAAACCATTCGGTTGATTGAAACACCTGAATTCCCGAAAGAGTTTTTCGCGACTGCTGCCAATCAAGGCAAAAACTTGGAGGACTTACAAAATACAAACAGTGTAAAATGGACATTCATTAGCCCAGCAGCCTTTTTCAATCCGGAAGGAAAAAGAACCGGTTCTTACCAAAAAGGGAAAGATAACCTCATTGTGAACTCAAATGGCGATAGCTATGTCAGCTATGCCGATTTTGCCATCGCTGTTCTTGATGAAATTGAAAACCCACAGTATATCAATGGGCGATTTACACTTGTATCGGAAGCGGAGTAATGCAAAAAGAGGCTGTTACAATGTCATTTTTCCGACAATGTAACAGTCTTTTTTCATATACTTACATTTGCTTAGAACATCTTGTATACCCTCCTGGTGGTTGTCGCTATTATTTTTAGAATTCCTTTTAATTTAATTTGCAAAATTTATAATTATCTATACAATTTAAGTATAAGGGGGAGAGTGTGCATGATTACAGTACAAGACTCGTTGCGTTTGCCTGCGTTACAAAATGTCATCGTTCGTTCTGGAAAAAGTGGCTTAGCCCGTAAAATCCGTTGGGTCCACATCATTGATCATGATGATGTCGCACATTTCCTTGACGGTCAAGAGTTTTTATTATCTTGTGGACAAGTATGGCCAACAGATAGAAGGTCGGAGGAAAAGTTTTTGGATTCCTTATTACGCCATCAAATATCCGGTATTTTGCTCGCAACAGGCCGTTACATCACAGGTTGTCCGCCGGCTCTATTGGAATTCGGTGAGAAATATTCGATCCCTGTATTGGAAGTTCCATTTCAAGTTCCCTTCGTCAAGCTAACTTACGCCATCCATCAAGAAATTATGGCGCGTCAATACACGAAAAAAATAGTAGCCGATCAAGTTCCCCCACTTCTTCTGAAACAATTGCAAACTGCCAAAGACAATAACGTTGTTTGCACGATTATTACCGATTTTCTCAAACTTCCAGTCGTCTTGACTGACGAAACAAATGCTATCTTGACAAAAGCAATTCCACAGGGTGAAAAACGAGCAAAAATCGCTCAAACCATTCAAACATACATCAGCCAACTCAACAACCACTCACCTCCTGATTCCATACAACAACTGCCAAGGGAACAGGACATTCATGCCATCACTGTAAATTCGGAGCATCCCAATATCAGCTTCGTCCAGCTAAATATAGATGAAATTAATTTTCGAACATTATGGATCCTTCACCCTGACGAACAATTACCTACACATCATATACCTATTCTAAAATACGCCGCCCATGTGTTCATCGAATTGTACAAGCAGGCGCAGGAAGAGAACGTGAAACGCTGGCAATGCCAATCTGAAGTACTGGATCTGTTACTGCAAAAACAGCAAACCGCTACGCTCGTTGTCGAAAAGAAAATCCAAGAGATCGGTCTACAATCAAAGGGAAAATGGATGGCTGGTCTTGTTCTTACAGGAAATATCCACTTATCGCCTCGGACCCTTTTGGAATTAGCCTCTATTCGGGGTATCTGCAACAAATGGTTTGAAGAGGAGCGTGAGATTAATGGCTTTTGTGAAGTTTTTGGCGATCGACTAGTCTTGTTAATGATGACCTCTTTAGAGAATCCAGAGTTGACGATACGATTAAATCAGTTAAAACATCTTTTGTTGAAAATAAATGACCAAATCTCCCCGGTTTTCGTTATCGGCAACGCACAACAAGATTTACTTTCCTTCGATGCAAGCTTTGAAAGCGCATCCTCACTCGCACCAATTGTACAGTATAAAAACCATTCAGGCGGTACTTATTTTTCAGACCAATTTCAGCGTGAAATCCTTCTTTATGGAAAAATGAGTCCTACTGAAGCCCATGATCTACTACACAAACTATTGCCCGATAAAATGCTGCATGAAGAAGGGGAAATCCTTTATGAAACGTTAAAATGCTTAGCTTCCAATGGCTATAACCGCGATATCGTTGCAAAAAAGTTGCATATCCACCGCAACACATTACGATACCGTATCAAAAAAATCGAAGAACTTCTGCAAGATAGTTTATCATCACCAGATTGTCAATTTTGGATTCAAACAGCTTTGCATATCCAATCGCTTTCTCAACGCTCAAAACTTTAGGCATACCAAAAACGTGTCTACCTGATGGAGTAGACACGTTTTTTTATGATCCATTTCCCTATCATAACGTCAGGATCGTTACTTGAACCCTCTATTATTTCTTTATAATATTATGTTCAGGTCCGAATGGAAAGCCTGTAATATTTTCAACCGAACCGTCTTCATGAATGACAAGAATATCATGTTCACGGTATCCTCCCGCTCCCGGCTGACCTTCAGGAACCATAATCATTGGTTCCATCGAGATAACCATTCCTGGCTCGAGTACGGTCTCAATATCTTCACGCAATTCAAGCCCCGCCTCGCGCCCATAATAATGGGAAAGTACGCCGAAGGAATGTCCATAGCCAAATGTCCTGTTTGGCAGTAAATTATGTTCACGGAAAATTCCGTTCAACTCGCTGGCGATATCCATACATCTGGCACCTGGCTTAATGAGTTCCAGACCTTTCTTATGCACTTTCACATTAATCTCCCAAAGTTCGAGATGGCGATCCGACACTTCTTCCAAAAACAATGTCCGTTCAAGTGCTGTGTAATAACCCGCAATCATCGGGAATGCATTCAAGCTAAGAATATCACCACGCTCTAACTTTCTAGATGTTGCCCAGTTATGTGCACCGTCTGTATTAATACCCGATTGGAACCAGATCCATGAATCCCGAAGTTCCGCATGCGGATACAAACGTGCGATTTCACGCGTCATCGCTTCTGTCCCATGCAGGGCCACTTCGTATTCGGAAACGCCTACACCGATTGCTTCAACAACAGCGGCACCACCGATATCCGCTACCCGTGCACCATTTTTAATATGCTCAATTTCTTCAGCTGACTTGAACATCCTTTGTCTCATTGTCGCTTGTGAGACATCCACCAGCTCCACACCAGGGAATGCCTCTTCGAGTAATCGGCGAACTTCCAGCGTGACGTGGTCATCCTCAATTCCTAGCCGGCGTGTATTTGTTCCGGAATCGCTTAACACTTTCTTTACAGCATGCAGGAAATTGTCTTTTCGCCAATCCGTATAGACGATATTATCTTCAAAGCTTCTGCGCCACGGCATACCACCATCGATATTTGCAGAAACTGTGACATGCTTATCCTGCGTGACTACAAGACCATACTTGCGGCCAAACGCAGTATAGAGGAAATCGCTATAATAATTGATATTATGATAGGAAGTGAACAGCACAGCGTCAATCTCTTTCTCTGCTAAAATCCTACGTAAATTCGTACTTCGACGTTCCATTTCCGCTTTTGAAAAAGTCGGCTGTACTTTTTCACCATTTTCAATAACTTTTGTTCTTGCCAGCTCTTCCATTGTCTTCATCATTTTTTCCCCTTTCATCACTTCTATAACCGATAATTCCCATTGTTCTTACTGGCCTCTGAGTGGCTTGTTTGCGGTTTCCTTTGTCATCAGAAGAAAGACAAAGGCTATAAAAGCAGCAGCCATCAAATAAAAGGCGGGGGCAAACGTATTGCCCGTTTGTGCAATTAAGAAAGTGGCAATCAGCGGGGCTGTCCCACCAAAGATGGCATTTCCTGTATTGAACGATAAGGCAAAACAACTGAATCGGACGGATGTAGGGAACATCTCCGTCAGGAAAGTGGCAAGTACCCCATCATTCCCCGCTAGCACAAATCCGAGCATAACCAATGCCAATATTGCATAAGGCCCCCCAATGGATAACAACCAAAATGCCGGATAGGTGAATAGTAAAAATAGGATAGAAGCTCCAATCAGGACCGGTTTCCTTCCCATGCGATCCGCAAGCATCCCAACGAACGGCAGGATGATGACATACGTTCCTAAAGAGATAAGTGTGATCAATATCCCTTTCATCACACTAAATCCTAATTCCTGCGTAAGATATGTGGGCATATAACTTAAAATCGTATAGAAGCCTACTGCATTCAGACAGATAATCCCAAAAGCGATGAGTACTTGTTTTCGATTTTGTTTGACGCCTTGAAACAAACCCGTAGCATTGCCCTTCTTTGACTGATCCATTTCTTTAAACAACGGCGTGTCTTCCAACTTCAGACGTATTAGCAAACCGATAATGCCTAAGGGGCCAGATAATAGGAAGGGAATTCGCCATCCCCAGCTATGAAGCGCTTCCGTGGTCAGATTAAATTCCAGAAGCGATACGATTACGACCGCTAACATCAATCCCGCCGCTGTACTTGTAGGCACCATACTGACAAGTAGCCCCCGGCGTGAATTCGGCGCATATTCCGATATGAAAGAAGCTGCTCCAGCATACTCTCCTGATGCTGAAAAACCTTGAATAAGTCGGCAAATCAATAATAATAAAGGGGCCATCATGCCAATTGCCGCATAGCCCGGCAATAGACCGATTGTAAATGTGGATAATGACATAATGGTAATCGTGAAGACTAAGACACGTTTTCTTCCGATCTTATCTCCTAAATATCCCCAAATCAGACCACCAATCGGGCGGACGATAAACGAAACGGAAAATACAGCAAATGCCCCTAACAGTGCGGCCGTCGCATTCCCCGGGGCGAAAAAAACTGCGGCAATCACGACTGCCAGATAGCCGTAGGATGCATAATCAAACCATTCTATCAAGTTGCCGATAGCTGCACCCGCAACCGCTTTTTTGATACTGGATGACAACACTTTCGGGGAATCCGCTTCTTGCAGCTCGGCTTCTGCGACTACCAAATGACAACCTCCTTTCTTTTCTTAATGCCATTCCGATACACCTCAACATCCATGACAGTTCGGTTATTTTTTTAAAAATTGAGTAAGGTTGTTCATCATCTGAAAAAGAAGACGTTTCGAAGTGAACCCATATACACCCCACTTAGTAAGCGCTTTCATTTCAATTATCCATGTACTTTTTCCATCGCATTTTTTAAAGCCGGGCGATCGAGTGAGAAGATGGAAATGTCATGTTCTGTTTCCCCGGTTAAAGCTAATTGCGTCAAAATTTCACCTACCACACTTGCAAACTTGAAACCATGTCCTGCAAATCCTGCCGCAAAGGAAATATGAGGGTACTCCGGATGCTGATCGATAATGAAATGACCATCCGGGGTTCTCGAATAAATGCAAATCGCCCCTTTCTTTAACGCTCCATTCGCCTGTGGCATAAACCTTTCCAAATACTCTCGAATATGCCCTTCGTCATTTTCGTCAGATCCGAAATCACGATTCATCGTGTCTGGATCGATTTTGTCTACATATTCATGTCTTCCCACTTTCACACCACAGCCACCGAATGTCGGAAATCCATAATAGATCGCTTTCGACTCACCCGTTGGCACTTCCACCATAAATGTTGGGAAAGTATTCGTATTATATAACGACTCCTCTGCCTCGAACCAAGCAACAGGCTGACGGGTTGGCGTGATGGGCAAATGGAGATCAAGACTTGCAGCGATTTTGCTACTCCAAGCACCACCGCTTAGAATTAACTTATCTGCTGTAAATGTCCCATTGCTTGTCTGTACCTTTACACCATCTTCGAATGCTTCAATACCGACAACCGGATTATTCATGGAGAATTCAGCACCATGATGTTCAGCTAGCTCCCGATAAGCTCTAATACAATTTTCACTGTATAAAAATCCGGAGTTGGGTTCATAAAAGGCGATATAATCATCCGGAACAGAGAGCCCTGGCCAACGTTCGTTCATTTCTTTTCCGCTGAGCAAATCGATTTCCAAATTATATGCTTTGCCACTGGCAATCGCCTCATCGATGAAATCCGATTCTCCTTCAGGTCCAAAACCAATCGCACCAACTTGAGTAAATATTTTGAGATGCGATTTCTTTTCAAGCTCATTCCATAATTCCTGAGCGCGAAGCGCAAGGGGTACATATTCTCTTCCTTCACCGTAAGCATGCCGAATGATTCTTGTATCACCGTGATGACTGCCCTGTGTATGTGGTGGATCATTGGCATCTATCAGCAATGTCTTCGTCCCTTGTTTCGCTAGGAAATAGCCTGCTGCCATCCCCATCGAACCTGCTCCAACTACAATGACTTCATAATTCTTTCCCATACTACGCCTCCCATCCACTTTGTAAAAGACAATCGTTTACTATCTGAATGAAATTAAAGATTCTTTCCATAACACTCCAGCGCTTCGGGGAGCCCTCCCTGCGTAAGCTAGGTAGCTTCGCTGTCCGTTCCTTTCTTCGGCTCCCCCTTCTAAGGCGCTATCGCTAATTCATTCCCCCGTGATTTCCTTCTATATATAGTAATTAAAGTGGATTAACCGACCGCTACTTTACTATTCTCAAACGCCTTCACAGCGGCCTCGGCGACTTGAACATCGTGTGGAACTGCGCTTCCGCTCACGCCAACAGCGCCAATCACTTTTCCATTTTTCACAAGAGGTATCCCTCCGCCGAATACAACAATTTTTCCGTCATTTGTTGTCGTTAATCCATAAAGTTCTGCATTCGGCACGGTTGCTTCAGCTAAATTGGCGGTTGGTGCCTTTAAAGCAACAGATGTCCAAGCTTTGTTCTGCGAAATTTCAATACTCGCAATCCAGGCATCGTCCATCCGATGTTTCGCAATGAGATTTCCGCCTTCATCGACAATAGAAATGACCATCTTAACGCCTAATTTTTCCGCTTCCTTTTCAGCACTCTCAATTAGTTTTTTTGCAACTTCCAATGTAATTTTTGTCATGTTTAATCTTCCTCCTATTTTTTCATCGTTTTCACCTTGCTAACGTACCATGGGGATCGATCACAAATTTTGTTGCCGCCCCTTTATCAAAAGCTTGGTAAGCTTCAGGTGCTTCGTCGAGGGAAATAACTGTTGCATTTACAGCCTTGGCAATCTGGGCTTTGCCGCTCATAATCGACTTCATCAAATAGCGATTGTATTGCATAACAGGTGTTTGCCCCGTAACAAACGTATGTGCTTTTGCCCATCCAAGTCCAAAACGGATTTTAAGCGTACCGACTTTCGCATCCTCATCAATCCCACCTGGATCACCGGTTACATACAATCCCGGAATACCTAATTTGCCTGCCGCGCGCGTAATATCCATGATGGAGTTGAGTACAGCGGCCGGTGCTTCCCCTTTTCCTTTTCCATGCCCATGTGCTTCGAAACCAACAGCGTCAACAGCACAATCTACTTCTGGAATACCAAGAATCTGCTCAATTTGTTCACCTAGATCATCGTGCTTACTTAAGTCGATCGTCTCACAGCCGAAACTTTTCGCTTGCGCCAGCCGCTCCGGAATGAGATCGCCGACAATGACAACTGAGGCGCCTAATAGCTGCGCTGAATGTGCAGCGGCTAATCCGACAGGACCGGCACCTGCGATATATACCGTAGATCCGGGACGTACTCCCGCACTAAAGGCGCCGTGATACCCCGTCGGGAATATATCGGATAACATTGTCAAATCAAGAATTTTCTCCATCGCTAGATCCTTGTCACCCAACTTCAGAAGTTGAAAATCCGCATAGGGAACCATAACATATTCAGACTGTCCGCCAACCCAACCACCCATATCGACATAGCCATAAGCAGAGCCTGGGCGATCTGGGTTCACGTTGAGGCATACATGTGTATTTTGTTCCCTGCATGAAACACATCGTCCACAAGCAATATTGAACGGGACCGATACGATGTCCCCTTTTTTGATAAACTCCACATCACGTCCGACTTCAATGACCTCTCCGGTAATTTCATGCCCGAGAACAAGACCGACTGGAGCAGTCGTCCTGCCACGAACCATATGCTGATCACTTCCACAAATATTCGTTGTGATAACTTTCAAGATGACGCCGTGATCACATTTTCTGCCTACGTTTTTAGGATTTACACCTGGACCGTCTCGTAAAACCAAGTCTGGGAAACTAATATCCTGTATCGCCACTTTCCCCTCACCAGCGTAAACAATCCCTCTATTTCCAACTGTCCCCGGTGTCCTACCGCCAACCATAACTGCCTCTTTGTTACGTGTCACACGCGTTCTCCTCCTTTAAAATGCTCTTTAAAAATCAATCTGCCCTTTCTTTCAAAAAGTTTACGATCTGATTTCCTTTAGAGAATTTATCTAACAAACTAGTTCTGCCACTCCACACCCTTGAAATTTAAATTATCAAAACATTTGATTAACAACAGTATACCTGGATTTGCTTCATGAGAGAATTGGCACGGTATGCTCAATTATCTAGGCCCATGCTTGGAATCATTGTGCACCGTGTACAAGTCATGTAACGAAAGCAAGGAAAGGGCTCTTCCTATCAAAAAAACTCCCGATTTCTCGAGAGTTTGATTTTATAGGCCCTATTTCAATGAATGCTAGGTGTATACCGTGAAACTAAAATCTAACTTCCGCCCCTTCTGGAACTTCATGTGCATCAGATAACCCCAATAATTTAAAGACTGCATTCATGACATAGACTAAAACAATCGCCAATAGGATCCCATTCAATGGTGGAAGGCCAATATTGTATACCGAGCTCAGGTATGCCCCTAATGTCGCTAAAATATAAGCGATTAAGTTCGAGTACCGGACCACTCTAAATTTAACACTTTCAATTGTCGGAAATGATTTCCTCCAATTCAATAAATAATCCCCTATTATTAACCCACCTAAAGAGGGTACAAAGATGCCTAACATTGTGAGGTATGAAATAAACGTTTCATATATTCCCGTAATCGCCATAATTGTCGCGATAATGAGCCCTCCTATGACGAACGGCACTTTATTTGGTTTATTAAAGAACTCTGCACCGGCGACACCAAAGGAGTAAGCTGATGTCGTATTTGTCGTCCAAATATTAAAAATTAAAATCAACATAGCCATGACGATGATTCCCATTTTCATTAAAATGTTTACCATATCGCCATCTTGCATCACAAGTCCACCGAGCATACCAGAAATAGCCATCACGATATTCCCGATTAAGAACGCTAAAAATCCTACTAAAAGTCCGGACTTAGGTGATTTTGCAAAACGAGTCCAGTTTGGTGCTTGTGTTCCTCCGGCAACAAATGCTCCGATTACAATTGTAATAGCAGCAGCGAAAGTAATTGTCGTTGTTGGTTCTATTAAAAATAGATTTTTAATACTTCCCGCCGTTTCTATACTTACAGCGGGGATTTTATAAGCCAAATATAGAAATGGCGGGATGGATAGATAGGCGACAATCTCCATCCCCTTCGTACCCCATAGTGCAAATGCCCCCATAAACAACGACCAAAAAATCGTAACGGGAATAAAATACTGTTCTATTCCTAAACTAGCAGTGAAAATTTTCCCCATATAAGCCGCCTGGAAAGCGTACCAAAATATTTGTGTTCCACCTAATATGATACTCGTCCACTTTGATCCAACTTTCCCCAATGTATATCTTGCGAGTAATATCGTATTTAACCCCGTTTTGGCAGCAATCCAACATAGTATACCTACGTAAGTAGATAAAATGATATTCCCTATCAATAAAACCTTAATTAAATCACCAAGCATTAACGAAGTTCCAAGATTAGCTCCGGCTGCCATCGTTGTCACGATAAAAGTAAACCCGAGGAGGACTGCAAAAATAGCAAACCAACTTTTCTGTGCACTCTTCGGTACATGAGTCAACGTATAATCAATATCTACATAATCTTCCTTTACATGCCCTTCGTTTTTAGTAACTCCGTCTTCTAACATAATTTCTTTTTGCATCAAGAACACATCCCCGTCAATAATTTTAGGATTTCATAAGGCGTTCGATGCTTCATCTGATCACATTAGTTCACATTTACCGGACTGTGTAGAGAAAATTCCTCTGATAAAATCGTTACGATTTTGTTTACTGCATCTTCTACGAGCAATTGGCCTTTCTTTGAAGAACTCGATCGTGCTGTATTGAGGCAACCTGAGGCAGGAACAATTGTACGGGAGGGCGGAAACTGCTGTATAGTCAGCAAATTCTCTATCCGATCATCTGGAATTAAATCCTCACGAACAAGCTCTGGTGCTAAATACATCATCATTGATGTTTCAGCGAGTGCTGCATGTTCTAAAGCCCATCCTCGAAATGCCACTTCATTGAATACCTGGGACACGATTTCAGGAGATACATTATCCCACCAATTGGCAATGATGATTTTAGGGTACTCTGTATCTTGTTTGCGTAAGAGCAGATCAGCGGCTTCCGCCAAAAAAGCTTCATTCTCATAATGTGCATTGAATATAAAGATTTTTTTCCAGCCATCTTCTAAAAATTCATCCAGTATATCGCGTGTCAAATCAATCAATGTCGTACCATTTAAGTCAATCGTTCCTGAAAACAGAGGTCCCCCTCCACTTGATGGCTGAGACTTATAACCATAAGACAATGTTGGTGCAATGACCGCAGGAATTTGTTCGGCAACTAGTGAGGCTATTTCCGTCGCTATGATCGTATCAACCCCGAGAGGCAAGTGAGGTCCGTGTTGTTCTGTCGATCCAACAGGAAGAATAAGTATTTTTTCTGTAGTACTTGCTTCGTACTCTACCCATGTCATTTGTTCCATCCTATTTTTGTTCATCCGTGCTCCACTCCTGTTCATAAGTTTCTTTTTTGTATTAACACCACACTGTACACTTATCTTTAATACGCAAACTCAATGCTTGCAGCTAGGTTATCTTGCCTTTCTCCATGCAAGTCATTCCTGTCGATTTCTCTGATGAAATATCCTCGTCTTTCCTAGCCATTGATTTCTACGCCTCCTTTTGTAATCGCTTACAATTTATTTTAAATTTTTTTGAATCCGGATTCACTACTGACTCTGTCTATTGTAGATGCTCTCGAACTCCTTCCAATCTGTAGATAACTTACTCAATTCAAAACCGAATCCAAGTATCGGAGTACTTTAATAACTAAAAATTGATGATCTTGCAATTTTAATTCACTAAATATTCAGTAATTATTATAACGATACCGTTCAATCTCCCTTTTGACAATTGGATCATCTGGCTAAACTTCATTGGTGAAACGATTTTCTTTTGTGTATGGGGCACAAAATAAGATATACCACATTGCTCCATACAAGAAAAAGGTACTGAATCAGTTTTTAGCCAATTCAGCACCCGATATCTCGATCGTTCAAAATGGGGATTCCTTATAAAGCATCCATCAGTTCATTCCCTATCTTATATTTTCATTCCAGAAGCTATGGTCACGCTATCATCTTAGAATTATTCTCCAATTTTCTTGCTGTTAGTTTATACCAGACCGAAATGGCGAGGGAGAGTAGACATACAACGAGCAGTATACGGTATACATTCTTATAAGCTAAGCCAAGGGGTATGTTCTTCTGGAGCGATAGAATAATTCCGCAAACTGCAACGGAGAATGACGCTCCTAAAAATTGAATCAGCTGTATCAATCCCATCCCCGAACCGATCAATTGTTTCGGTAAGATGTGGGACGCTTCATTATTTAACGAAGACAGGGTTGCGGAGAATGCGGGCGAGAAACAAAGATATCCACAAAGAATGACAACAATAGGTGAGGCATCCAGGGCAAAAGAAAATACTGCCAGTACAAAAGCTAATAGACTATGACCAATAAGCAAAAATTGGATATTCCCATAACGGTCAATCCCCCGCCCCACAAAACGGCTTAACAATGTTGCTAAAATTGCACCCGGCGCGATCGTTAGCCCTATGGTAATTGCCGATTTTCCGGCTAAATCAGCTAAGGCAAGCGGCATGAGAAATAGATTGCCAATGTTCAGCATCAAAATACAGAACCCTACCGCTGTCAGTTTTAGGTAATCTTTATTAGTGAAGAGTTGCGGGTTGATGAAGGTTTCTTTTTTTACGCTTCTTAAATACCAAGCATGCACTGCAAACGACAGAAGGCTCCCCATAAACCAAAATAAAGAACGCTGCATGACTGCTATCAATAATGTACTTGCATTTACAATTGTTAATACTGCACCCGGAGCATCGAATTGTAAAGGCTTCGGTTCTTCTTTTGGAAGCAGCCGCAACAATACAGGGAGCACCAAAAGAATTAGACAGGTAGAAGCAAACAACCCGTTATATCCGAAATACTCACTGATGACACCTCCAATGATAGGACCAAATCCAAAAGCCATCGCTCCCCCCGTGGAAATCATCATAATCGCTCTTCCACGCCGATTAGAAGGGATATAACGGTTTGCCATCACAATTCCCAGTCCAGACATCGCTCCTGCACCTGCCGATTGTAGAATTCGAACTGTCAACAACGTAGTAAAGTCCCTCGCGAAAATCCCGAAGATCGAAGATAAACCTAAAATCGTCAAACCGACCATCAGTAGTTTCCGTAATGGTATACTATCGGATAACCGGCTGTATATCATTGTCGACAAGGCATATCCAATGGAATAGCTTGAAATAATCCACGATCCCAGTTCAGCTGTAATGTGAAGATTTTTTATAATGCTAGGAATGGATACGTTAAACATCGTGGTATTCATCAGTACAATAAATACGCCAAACATCCAGATCGGCATGACAATTCTTTCATTCATTTGTTTTTTCCTTCCCATCCACCAACACCTGGCTACCTTTTTTTAAAAGTCAGCTAGCCATTTACAGCAATCCTAAAATCACTCTTTTTTATCTCCCTGTAAAATGAGCCTCTCTTTTTTCCAAAAATGCAGATGTTCCTTCAAGCTTATCTTCCGTTGTATATAAAATACTTTGGGCTAACTTTTCGATTAACAGCCCAGTTTGGATATCTGTTTCTGAAGAAGCATTAATAGCTATTTTAGAAAGTTTTAAAGC
Source organism: Sporosarcina soli (assembly GCF_042655805.1). NCBI lineage: Bacteria > Bacillati > Bacillota > Bacilli > Caryophanales > Caryophanaceae > Sporosarcina > Sporosarcina soli. The sequence continues at coordinate 125,720 of NZ_JBHSNO010000006.1, forward strand.
TAACGGACCTTTCGCTATCATCTTGGCTGCCATTTCCTTTGCTGCCGTCATTAACTGATCGGCTGGCACAACCTTATTGACTAATCCTATTTTCTCTGCCTCTTCCGCTCGAATAATATCCCCCGTAAAAATCAATTCTTTCGCTTTTCCTTTTCCCACAAGTCGGGTCATTCGCTGTGTTCCTCCAGCTCCAGGAAGAATGGCTAAATTTAATTCCGGCAACCCAAACCTTGCACTTTCTGAGGCGATTCGGATATCGCATGCCATCGCGAGTTCACATCCTCCGCCCAATGCGAAGCCATTAACTGCTGCAATAGTTGGTTTATCGAAATTCTCTAATTCCGTATATAGAAGCTGCATATCTGCAACTAATCCGTCCAAAAATGTTCTATGTTGAAGTGCACTAATATCAGCGCCCGCTATAAAGGCTTTCTCTCCCGCGCCAGTAAAAATGACAGTCATTATCTCGGAGTCTGTTTTAATGTTCTTTAAGCACTCTCTAATTTCTGCTACCGTTTCATTGTTCAATGCATTTCTGACTTCCGGCCGATTGATCGTAATAATTGCTACTTTGTTATCGATTTCCACTAAAATATTTTCATATATCATCGTTGTCCCTCCCACAAAAAAACATTTTCAGGGGCTTGAGATAATATTTTCGCTGGTTCCAATACTTGCTTATTCAGCTCTTTTGCTAACGTTGCTAAACGATTAATGGCATCTTCTAACTGAATCCCCTTATTCTTCTCAATCGGTCCGACCTTATCACCTGTTCCAAGAACCATCGCTAAATCGATATCTTTAGGGGTTGCGACTCCCTCTTCAATCAATTTTGCCGCTTCATTTAACTTGACTAAGTCTATATCGCTCATTTTTATTTTGTCTGTTTTTTTATCAACATCGATATTCGGCCTTCCAACAGACCAATCATAAAAACCTTTCCCCGCCTTCTTCCCTAATTCACCGCTGTTTACTTTCTCAGTCAATTTTTTATAAGGAATATAATCTTGGTGTAACACTTGTTGGCGATACTGACATGAATAGTACGTTACGTCCAAACCAACATAATCTGCTAATTCAAAGTGCCCCATCGGCTCTCCATGAAATTTCATAAGGGCATCAATCTCTTCCGGTTGCGCGATTTCATTATCGACGATTGCCCCTAAAAAAACTCGAAGCGGTGCATTAATTCGATTCACAATAAAGGATGGGCTATCTTTTTCCACTCGAACTGGTGTTTTATTCATTTTCAAACATAAATCATATGTAATCTCCATTGTTTCGTCGCTTGTTTCATCACCGCGAATCACTTCGACTAACTTCATCAACACCACAGGATTAAAAAAATGTGCGCCAACTACTCGATCTTTATATTGTAGATCCTTAGTAATTTCGGAAATCTTCATGTTCGAAGTATTCGATGCGAATATTGTATTTCTTGAAGCGATCTTTTCCATATCGCTATACAGATTCCGCTTTAACTCTACGATTTCCGGCACTGCCTCAAAAATGAAAGGTGAACTTTCGATAGCTTCTTGAAAGTTTAAAGTTGGGTGCAAATTCGTTTTACAGAATTGCATTTCTTCAGCCTTAATTTTCCCTTTCCTATGTAGGATTTCTAAACTTTCGTTTATTTTATCCACTCCACGTTGAAGTGAGGTATTATTCGTATCGTATAAATGGACGATCAATCCTCCTAGTAACGCCGCTTGTGCAATTCCATGTCCCATGTCGCCGGCTCCAATTACCGTGACAGTTGTAATCTCTTTTCTTTTCATATTGACCTCCTAATAATATTTTCATGATTATTTTCCATCTATTACGCTAATAGCAATGAGCAAAAGCAATAGTTTTGTTAATTGCAATACATTGTCTTACTTTCAATATCCCTCTGATATATATTCATAATAAAGGAATTATAATTCCTTTATTATGAATATATAGTAACTTTTCCGAAAAGTCAATCACCCAACTGTAAAAAGTCAACTTTTACATGAATGAATTGCACTAAGAACTAAAAAAGGACAAATTCATTCTCTGAACTGAAAGTCAGGAAATGAATCTGTCCTTTAATCAAATGAACCTGGTCATGGTATAACTACTGAATAACGCAATGAACAATTATTGATTAAATCGTCCGCGCTGACGAAGTAATTCACGATTTAAATCTGGATTTACTTCGAACGCAGCCCGTCCGTGAAGCCAAAAGATATTATTGAGAACAACTAGATCACCGACCGGAAGCTCCAACTCAATGACTCTTTCATCATTTTCCATCGAATGAGATAGCTCGCGAAGATATTTTGCCTGCTCAATGGTTTCGGGATAAGCGAACTGATCGATGTAACACATACCTGGCTTGTTATTGTAATTAAAGAAAGTTAAGCGTTCAACCTCTTGCGCAACATTTTTACTTGCCGGAGCTTTATAGGTGAATTTATGACCCGCTAATGGATGGCTCGTATACTTGTCAAGCTCTTTCCAATCATCGAGATGCAACAAGCGCGATTCGCCACCTACAGCATTCTCTTCAACGAACTTCATCATCAGAAGCCAGTCTGTCGGCTCATCTACAAACGTGCCATCTGTATGAAGTGTGAATAAACGGTACGCCTGACGAAGATAAGAATCGCTGCTGTCGGTATGTTTCACACTAAAGCGTGCATAGTATTTTCCGGACATGGAATCGTGGTTAGGTGTACCGAGCAAATGCGAGATCGCTGTAGAGAAAATAACGAATTCGTCCGTATCTTCCGTGATGCCTTCTAAACCAAGCGTAAATCCGCCGGACTCCCGATCATTCACAATATCACGAAGCAGAGCTCCGAATTCTTCACCTGTTTCCTCTAATAGATAAGAAGCGACGATGTGGCGCTCGTATGGCGTGTATTCCAAATGCTGGACCGTTTGATTGTTTTGTTTCACTTTTTCTAAAAAGTTAACAATTACATTTTTTGAAAAGTTAATGTGGTACAAACGATTAGACTGCGGGTGGATTTTCACCTCATACGCTTCCGTTTTCTGTTCGAACTTCGCTTTTTTCAATTCTGCAATACTCATGAATAACTCCTCCTGTTATTTGTAATATAGGTAAATTTGACAAACAGGAAATATAAAAAGCCAGTCGCACAAGCTCCCTCATTAAAAAGGAGTTTCTCTTGTACAACTGGCTTATATTCACTTCACCGCTCTATGTAAATAGAGTCGCAGCAAATTAGCAGTTAATTGTTATTTATGTTTCCCGTTTTCAAGTATTTACAATTTACTCACGATTCCGAAAGGGTATTTTTCGAAAGGTGGAAACTTCTTAAATACTTGATTGACTCTATCATACTACTTCCAGGTCTATATGTCAAACACTTTTTAATATTTCAATTTATTAAACCGAATGCTTATCTTCAGTCTGCATTTGTTGAAAATGTTGCCCAAGATCCTTCAAGGCTGCAATGAGTGCATTTGTCGCCTTCCCATGGTAGTAAGTCTGAATCTCTTTGACTGAATCTTCTACACCATCTTTTAGACTTGTTCCCCTTAAAATGCGTCCAATGAATTCACGACCATGCTCTGTTGCCAAAGTACAAGATGCTTCTAATATAACGCCATATTTAACATCGACCTCAGCTGTAATCGTCAATGTTTCAAAGACATTTTTCGCCGCCATTCCCTGGGGTAAACGTGCATGGCCAGCAATGAAGATTGTTTTTCCATTTAGCATCATTGATCTACTCCTTAGAATAATATTGATCAGACTAGTACAGCTTCTTTTAAGTTTGACTGTTCCGGTATTCGATTAACAATCTCTTTTCCAATTTCAATAGAAGCTGTTGCAGCTGGAGAAGGTGCATTACATACATGGATCGTTCGTTTCCCCATTATAATAAAGAAATCATCAACCATATTTCCATCACGATTTAATGCTTGCGCACGAACACCAGCAGGCGCAGGTATTAGATCATCTTCTTGGATTTCCGGTATCAATTCCTGGAGGCTTTTTGTAAATTGCTTTTTGCTAAAAGAACGGACATATTCATCTAGCCCCTCTTTCGCAAACTTACCGGCCATTTTCCATAATCCAGGAAAACTTAAAGATTCCATTAAATCTTTCGCATTAAAATCTGTCTTTTTGTAACCTTCACGTTTAAAACTAAGCACAGCATTAGGTCCTGCATCGACTTCACCGCTAATCATTCGAGTAAAATGGACGCCTAAAAACGGAAACTTCGGATTCGGAACTGGATAAATTAAATGTTTAACTAAATGACGTTTTTCCGGTACCAGTTTAAAATACTCACCTCTAAACGGTAGGATTTTCATATCCGTTTTATATCCTGCAGCTGCAGCCACACGGTCACTGTGAAGCCCGGCACAGTTAATCACCCTATTCGCTTTTAAGGTTCCACGATTTGTTTCGATGATCACCTGGTCAGATTCTTCGTGTATTTTCTCCACTTTTGTATTTAAGCGTATCTCCCCACCGTGCTTTTGTATAATTTCGGCGAATTTTTCACTAACTTGTTTGTAATTGACGATACCAGCCTGCGGAACACGAATTGCGCCTAGTCCGTTAACATGAGGTTCGATCTCCTTTAATTCATCTCCACCAATTTTTTGAATGGCTAATTCATTTTGTAGCCCACGTTGATATAAGTTTTCGAGAAGTGGTAACTCTTCCTGTTTTGTTGCGACGATTACTTTTCCACATATATCATGGTCTATTCCGTATGTTTGACAGAATTCAGTCATCGATTGACTTCCTTGACGTGCAAAACGCGCTTTAAAACTGCCGGGCTTATAATAGATCCCCGAATGAATCACTCCGCTATTGTGTCCTGTTTGATGTTCAGCAACAAATGACTCTTTTTCAATAATGACTACCTTTGCATTAGGAAAGCGTTCGTAAAGTGCCATCCCCGTAGATAAACCAACAATTCCTCCGCCAACTACTGCAAAATCATACATTCATCAAGCACCCCTTTTATTTCGAATTTTCACTATTAAGCAGTTCCATATAAGTAATTAAATTGTTTTTGGTCCGCAAAATATGATATTCTACCGCTGCTCTTACCTCAGCAGGATCTCCCCGTAAAACTGCTTCATAAATCATTCTGTGTTCCCTTTGTGTCTCCGTATAATAATCAATTAGTAAATTTGGTGCGATGGGGGAAATACCGAGCGTTTCCACCATTTTTTGCACCCTCGGCCATGGACAACCTTTACGCAATGTTTCATGAAACATCGCATTCAACCGAATATAACGTTCATTTGTTTCATTAGATATTTCAAGATTTTCCATTTGAATCAATGTTTCTTCCAAACGGTTTTTATCCTCATCCGTCAAGAACGGAATAGACTTTTCAACCGCAAGCCCTTCTAACATCGAACGGGTATGATAAATTTCTTCTATATCATCCCGGGTAATCGGCGTTACAATCGCCCCTTTGTGCGGAACCATTTCTACTAAGCCTTCTATTTGAAGTTTAGTAAGCGCTTCTCTGATCGGCATTCGACTTACATCCAACCGTTCAGCCCATTCCTCCTGAATAAGCCGATCACCTTTTTTTAGCGTACCATTCAATATCGCCTTCCTAAGGCTTGCCGTTACATAGTTAACCACTGTTGATTTCTCTTCACTCTTTTTATCCAATCTATCACTCCTCACGTAAACATTGGATACAATAAATATAATATAACAGCAAATATTGTTGTCCACAACACATTTAACAACAATATTGGATACAATTAAATTTTATATTGTATCCAATAAGAGAATCACAAAACAGTATTGACAACTTTTAAAAAATAAAGCATAATTTAATTATTGAATTATCAAACGAATAGAGTCCATTTGGGAAACTGCCTTTCCCTAATTCCGATTTCTATCACATAGAACAAACAACAAAAATTGAATAGTTGAAACTGCCTAGTTTACTGTACTTCAAGTGATTGGAGAACACACGTAACTCTGAGCCAGTTATACATCAGCCTGTTTTTATGAGTGATGTATAACTGGCTCTTTTGTTTTCGACTAAATTGGAGGAATTGGAATGGCAATGGCGATCACAAACAAAAAAGAATTGAATGTTGGGCAAAAACCAGGTGAATACGTAATTTTACCGTATTCTGCAAATACCCAACCCGAAGAATTGGCAGGCAAAAAAAGCTGTAAAAGATCATGCAAGATGTGTAAATGCTCTAATAAAGCAACCAATTGAATCAGCTCCATCCAACGCTCTGCAATTAACCGAAGAACACAAGTAATTTCGAGCCGGCTATACATAAGTCCATTTTATGGGCGATGTATAGCTGGCTTTTTTATTTTGAGGTAAAAAGTTTGACTTAATAAATCAATTTACTATGTACTTACAGCTATCCTTGCTAGTATAGCGCCAAGTCCTATCCAACCTAACTAGCACATTTGTTGGGTATGCTATAATACAGTTAAATAATTTGAACAAGGTATAAAAGGGGGATTTTATCGATGTCTTCAAAGATTTCAACTACGGTCCAACGTGCGATTACAATTATTAATTATTTAAACGAGGCACGCGGTCCTCAAGGTATAAAAGATATTAGCGAAAATCTTAATATAGCTCCTCCTATCACACATCGTCTGCTTGCCACTTTAAAAATGGATGGTTTGGTATTTCAAGATCTTGAATCTAAGAAATATTCACTTGGTACTGTTTTTATTGATTATGCCAATAAAATCATTGCAGATGTGCCCTTCCTCTCTCTAATTGATCCCGAATTAATTAAACTGAGAAATGAAACACAGGAAACCGTTGGGTTATATATGTTATCAGACTTAATAAGGATTTGTGTAGTTGAACATGAAAGTGATCAGGAAATAAGTAGAAAAGCAGGCGTTGGTAATAAGATTCCACTTCATCTCGGGTCAAGTGGGCGCGTAATTCTAGCATTCCTTAGTGAAGATTTCCAAACTCGCGCACTCAGTTTTCTCACAGAGGAAGAAAGAAAAATACTTCGACAAAAACTAGAAACAATCGTTGAGACCGGTTACGCAATCAATGAGGAAGAACTTGCTGAAAATGTAGCTGCACTATCAGCACCTGTTTTCGGTGCAAAAGGAAAAGTCATCGGTGCCATTTCTATTTCTGGACCACTCTTTCGATGGAATACAGAATCGATGGAAAGACATATTCCTACACTGCTAAAAACTACGAAAAGGATTTCAGATTCATTATATTAAAGCAAGGATTCTGCAGTAATCTTGAGGGAAGAAAAATGGCATACTGAGTCCGTTTGAAATTTCGTCCAAACTAAGTACTTATGATGCGCATGACAAATAGCTGTATATCCTGACTTCTCAATCGGATATACAGCTTATTTTCTTTCACATTTTAACTGACCTTTATGATACATGCGTGTCTAGGTACCAATTACGCCGTGATGTGCTTTGTGCTTGGTTGAACGAGGATCTCCCCATGTGGAAATAGAGTCTCTTTGACTAATAATCGATGACTCGTAGCGTGTTGAAAGATAAAAATCTAACATTGGTTTTCTTTTCATCGAAAACTCCAAATAGTGGGGTGCCTTGTTATGAGCATTTACATAATCTACCGTCTCCCATATTTCAAATACAAACATATCTACATCATTCTCTAACGAAGGATAGTGTGTGTAGAAAATATTCCCTTCCTCTTTTCTAGTATTTTGAACATTATCATCTACAAACTTTAATAATTCTTCTCTAGTTCCAGGTTTCAAGCGATAATGAACGCCAATTGTAACCATTTTTTCAAATTCCCCACCCATATTTTTCTTCATTTCCTCCAGCATATTCGCCATTTCCCCCTTCCTCCCGTGATGTTGTAGTCTAAATGAGTTAGACAAACAAAAAATATAAAAGCCAGTCACACAATTTTCCTAATAAATTCAGAAATAAGTTATACGTCTAGCTTATGATAAAGAGCGATTGTTTACAGCGTCACGACGGATTGTTGTATTTTTTCCAACAAACTTTCAACGGCGTTGGTCGGAACTTGCTCCCAATCAACAATTGCATCAAACCATTTCAATAACGAGGGATCGGAGTAGCTGAAATCATCAAAACCGTTCTTCAGTAAATAGCGATGGATATACTGTAAAGTCATGTACAACTTACGATAATTTCCTTGTTCCGTAATTTGTGCAGAGGCTTCATCCAGTAAAAGACTTGCCGCACAAACATGATACAATCTGTTCATTAATTGTTTAGCAGGCAGTTCTTTCTCTGGTCCGTTCAGATCTATGATTCTTTTCGTTTGTGATTCAACTTTTTTAATAATTCTCATGAGAACCTGACTCGTCTGTTGTACAAAAGAATCGGAAATATCATCTGTTAAATTGTAAACTATGTTGAAAAAGTCCTCTCCTGTTTTGTCTTTCACTAACGACCTTAGAACGTCTAAAGCTATAATATTTGTTGTTCCTTCCCAAATTGAACCTACAAAAGAATCTCGCACAAGTTTCGGTTCAACCCAATCCTCGATATACCCATTTCCTCCCCTTGCTTCCATTCCTTCAGTGGCAGAATTTCGAGCCCTATTACAAATGCATCCTTTTAGCAACGGTGTTAAAATTCGTAATAGCTTTTCATCAACTTCGCTGCCTTGATCAGCTTTATCATAAACAGAAGCCGTGAAGAGCGCCATTGCTGTTGCAGCTTCGGAGTCTAATAATAATTCAAAAAGTGTTTCTTTCATCAGTGGTTTTTCGGAGATGGCACTTCCAAATGCTGCCCGACCTCTAGCTGAAACGAGCGCTTCCAAAAAGCTTCTTCGCATCATTCCAGCGGAACGCACACCATTCGATAATCTAGAAGAATTTACCATCGACATCATTTGCTTAAAGCCATTCAGAATATCTCCGACAACATAAGCTGTGGCTCCTTCAAAGGTTACCTCACCTGAAGCCATGTCGCGTGTTCCTAACTTATCTTTTAAACGATTGATTCTAAACTTATTGAGAGATCCATCCGGTAATTTTCTTGGCATTAAAAACATGCCTAGGCCTTTTGTGCCCCCAGGAGCCCCTTCAGGACGAGCCAGAACTAGCGCCAGGTCCGAAGTTACATTGGAACAAAACCACTTATCACCCCAAAGTTCCCACTGATCACCAACTTTTTTTGCCATGACTGTGTTAGCACCAACATCTGAACCCCCTTCTTTTTCAGTCATAAATTGGGCACATGTCCATAGTTCATTCATATCCGTGCTTGTCATATGAGGTAAATAGGTTTCTTTCATTTCTTGATCGGCAAACCTTCTCAACACACGTGCAGCGGAATCGGTCATATTCATTGGGCAAGATAACCCAAACTCAGATTGAGCAAACAAATACCAAAATCCATACTTCAGCACATGCGGAAGTTTTGTAGAAAATCCGAGTACGGGTTTATGCGCCATAGCAACTAGACTAAATTTACTGTAGGCGATGTATTCCATTTCCTTATAGGCTGGATGGTAGTCGACTCTGTTGACTACTTCCCCTTTCCCATTGAACGTAAATAACTCGGGCGTATGTTTGTCCGCAATACGGGATAACTCATCCAAACGTGTGCCGGCTGTTTCGCCCAATTCCGTTAAGTGGGATAAGGCGTGATCATAGTCTTCCTTGGAAAGATAACGTTTTAAAATAAAAGCTAGATTGGGATCTTCCTCAAAAAAGTTTAAACCTTTTGTTTCTGGCATTGCCCCTACTTCTGCTTTTATCTTTTTAGATTCCAATACAGTTACACTCATTCGATTCCCCTCCAAATGATTGATTTTTTCACAACCTTAAACACCCTGTTTCTCCCCTTTGTTTACACTTAACAGAAGCTTGGTTCTATTTTTATAAAGATAAACAAAGAGTATTACTGCCATGCCGCCAATGACAACATAAGTATTTGGGAAGAACAAACATAGTCCAGCAGCAAATAATAGGATTCTTTCGACTACGTTCAATACTCCTCCCCAGAATAAATAGCCTTCCAGTGCTACCGCAACCATCGCTATACCAATGATTGCGACTACGATATCTATAATCGTATCAACCGGGTCACCACGGCCGATTAAGATAGCTGGGTTGTAAACCATAAAGAACGGAATGATAAATTTAACCGAACCTAGTTGCATCGCTTGAAAACTGGTCTTCATAGGGCTAGCTCCAGCAATACTGGCAGTTGCAAAAGCGGCTAATGCAACTGGAGGTGTTATATAGGAAACTGTGGCCCAATAAATTACAAACAAATGGGCAGCAACAGGATCAATGCCGACAGCTATGAGTGCTGGTGCCATGATAACAGCCAAAAATACATATACAGCTGATACCGTCATTCCCATACCTAAAACAAAACATGTAATGGCTCCGCCAAGTAGGATAAGGAGCGTACTATCTCCTGCGGCTGCAACCAATTCCCTCGAAAGTGAGAATGAGACTCCTGTAGCAGATAAGGCCCCTACAATAAAACCTACTCCGGCAATAATCACTACGATATCCGCCAGTACCTTTGCGATGTCCATTAACATATCAAACAGTTGCTTGAAATTCATTCGAGTTTCTTTTTTAATCATCGTGATAATAATTAAAGCTAACGTTCCATAATAAGGGGCTTGACCCTCTGAATTAAGGATTCCTAAAAACCCAATCATCATTGTAATCGCCAATATATAATGCCAACCGTCTTTTAACGTTTTCCAAAAAGAAGGAATCTCAGATTCAGGTAATCCTTTTAGATTATTTCTTGCTGCATATCCATCGATTTGGACAAATAAACCGAAAAAGTATAAAAATGCAGGGACTACAGCAGCCAACGCAATGACATAATAAGGTACTCCCAGAAAAGCGGCCATGATAAAAGCGGCCGAGCCCATAATTGGAGGAGTAATTGAACCACCTGCAGAAGCGGTTGCTTCAATTGCTGCTGCATAATGCGATTTGTATCCTGTTTTTTTCATAGCAGGTATTGTCATTGAACCGATTGTGACAGCATTTGACACCGCACTCCCACTGAGCATTCCAAAGAATGCACTACCTATAACTGCAACTTTGGCTGAGCCTCCCCTCGTTCTTCCAAATAATGATAGAGCAAGGTTAAAGAAGAAATCTCCCCCACCCGTACGAGTGATGACCACTCCAAATATAAGAAAACCAAGAAGCAAACTTCCGATTGTTTTATAAGCGATACCAAACACACTATTGGCACTCATAATATGGTTTCTAGCTAATGTTAAAAAGTCATAAGATTGTCCTTGTAATATTGCTAAAGGCATACCGGATGCGACTAAAGGATAGAGTGATATCACTAATACAACGAGCGATAAAACAAGTCCTCCAGTTCTTCGGAGTGCTTCTATTAATAGAATCCATAAGAGTATGCTTAAAACAGTAGGTATCGTAGGTGCTACCCAATCCCAACCTTCTAGGATGATGCGTTCCCCTTGCGCACCGATGTAAACGATACTGATCAGTGAAACAGCAAAAAATACAATATCAAACCATTTCACGGACGTATGTGTTTTCCTTGCCGGAAAAATCAAAAAAGAAATGGGCATGAAACAAGCAAGCAAGAAAATAAGATAAATATTTTCCATCGGATTAATGCCGAATAGATTTAAATAAAACAACATATTTACAGATAATAGAATCCCAATCACAGTGGAAGCAATAATGACAATCTTCCAAAATAAATTAAGTCTTTCTGTTTTCATACTAAAACCCTCCCTAAATTCTTTCGAAAAAACGTTTCGTTTTTCATTAAGACTCGATCCCTACTATGTGATTGAGATTATGATGCAGAAATCATTTTACAAGCTCTGCTTTCCGTTTTAGCCAGTACTCCGAAAATTCATCCTTCGAAATTCCTTGTTTTTTAGCTTCGTCTGTTACTGTTTCCCACGCTGCTTTTAAATCATTCGCTCTTTGAACTAATGCATCATTTTTCGCTTGTTTTTCCTCATCCCAAAGGCCTTGATCCTTAAAGAATTCAACGGTTTCATCGTGGAAAGGAATACCAATCGGGTCGGTTAGTACTCGATCTTTCGCGTAAAGTATTGCTCCCGGAACTGTATCCTTGACTTGCTCAAAGTTTTCATCCATCGCTTCCAATACACCTTTAATATTTTTTTGATCAGCATAGCTGACAAGTGAATAGCCATACCCTAAAAGAGTTACGTCGCCTTCCATACCCGCACCATCATCCCGCGGTTCCGCAAATAGCCATTGTGCAACCTCCCTTGCACGACTCCATCCCTCATCATTTTCAGCGGCCATTTCAATCCATCTTATTCCACCTTTACTATCTGCCTCAAAGAAGATCGCACCAGACGGAATACCACTAACTACGTCAATCTTCTTTTGTAGAAGCGCATCAGTTTGACTCCCATACGCCGCAAGCTCAATAACTTCTACGTCATCCCATGTGAGACCCCCGAATGCCAACATCGCTTCAGTTTTCACATTGACTGAAATATTTCCGGGGAAATAGGGAACTTTTTTTCCTTTTAAATCTTCAATCTTTTCAAAACTGTCATTTGCTCGGACACCAAGTCCAAAATGAGCAATCGGTGACCAAACCGCCCTTAAATCTTGCGGTCCCCACTCCAGGGCACTAAATTCCTCTAATCCTTCAAAAGCATATTGTGACTCATCCCCTAATTTTGCTAAGGAGGCTGTACCATTTTTCATAGGAATCATTCTTCCGATCCCAGTTGCAGAAGGTAACATACGAATACGTGTGTTATATTCACTTGTAAGCATATTTGCAATAGCTGACATTTCTGCGTAACCGCTCGTTCCAACATCATATACACTCCATGTCATTTGGTTGGGAAGGGATCCCGGTCCTTCACTTTGGTTATTGCCAGTAGCGGCAGCGCCACTAGATCCGCCTTCAGAATTACAACCGACAAGCATTAACAAAGACAAGACAAATAAACCTATTAGAGATAATGTTTTTTTCAATACTGCTTCCCCCTCTGGAATATTGGATTCTTTTTGACCTTCGACACCTTCTTTGAATATTAGGACTCTTTGATACGTAGTTAGTATTATAAGCGCTTTCATTTATTCAAAAACAACTTTCCTTTTACAAGGGGGAATAATAAAAGCCAGTCGTACAAGTTTCCTAATCGAACTAGAAATGACTTATACGACTGGCTTATATCCACTTCCCCGCTCTATGGCTAATAGAGTCACAGTGAATAGGCAGTCAATTGGTTATTTACTTTTCTGTGTTTTCCACAACTACTGATATCCCCTGCCCAACACCGACACACATGGTGGCAAGTCCATACTGGACATCTCGTTTTTTCATCTCATGAACTAGTGTTGTTAAAATACGTGCTCCACTTGCACCGAGCGGATGACCAAACGCAATCGCACCACCATTTACATTCACTTTATCCGGATCCAATTCCAATTGGCGGATACACTCGAGTGATTGAGAAGCAAACGCCTCGTTTAATTCGACAAGTCCAATGTCCTCTATTCCTAAATTTACTCTTTCCAATGCTTTACGGGTTGAATAAATAGGTCCAAGACCCATAATCGATGGTTCCAAGCCAGCAACTGCACCAACGACATATTTGGCTAAAGGTTTTAATCCGAGTTCTTTCGCCTTTTCAGCACTCATTAACAGTAACGCTGAAGCTCCGTCATTTACACCAGAAGCATTACCTGCTGTTATCGTACCTCCTGCAAAAATCGGTTTTAGTTTTCCTAACTTTTCAATTGTTGTACCTGGACGCGGATGTTCATCCTGCTCAACGACTACCTCATTTCCTTTTCGGTCTATAAAATGAACCGGTACAATTTCATTCGCAAAACGATTATTTTCGACTGCTTGTTTTGCTTTTTGCTGACTTTGAAATGCAAATTGATCTTGATCTTCTCTGGATACCGAACACCGTTCTGCTACGTTCTCTGCTGTTTGCGGCATGGAGTCCGCTCCATACATCTTTTCCATTTTTTTATTCGTAAAGCGCCAGCCAATCGTTGTATCATGAAGCTCCATTGAACCTCGTGGAAAATCACTTTCCGGTTTTCCCATGACAAATGGAGCCCTCGTCATGCTTTCCGTTCCACCAGCAATGTAAATATCCCCTTCGCCTACCGCAATCGCTCGAGCAGCATAGATAACAGCGTCAAGACTTGACCCACATAACCGATTAATCGTTGTTCCGCCTACGTTGACAGGGAGTTCAGCCAACAGTGATGACATTCTCGCCACATTGCGATTGTCTTCACCAGCCTGGTTGGCATTACCAAAAATGACATCCTCAATTTGTTCAGGAGACAGATTAGGGTTTCGTTCAATAAGTGCCTTAATGACAATGGCTCCCAAATCATCTGGTCGTACACTTTTTAATGCACCTTTATACCTCCCAATGGGGGTTCTTACAGCATCTACAATCACTACTTCTCTCAATTCACAATCAACTCTGCTTTCTGTATATTTTTTATAACTTTTCACTTCTCGCATGTTTCATAACGCCTGAACCTACTATAACAAGACCGTTTATCATTCGTACTATGTAAAAAGTAAAAAAACTTTTTAAGAATGCTTACATAGTTTTGATTTCGATAGCATTTTTCTTTCGTTCGGCGGTACTGTTTTCTTTTTCTCCAGCGTCAACATTCTCTTTATTTTCAAATGGATCATACATTTTTTCCCGGATAAACAGCGCAGGAATGACAGCTGCTAAGACATAAGCAATACCTAAAGTCGCTAATCCGAATCCGATTGATTGGTAGTGTGCAATAAGACCAATCAATACCGGAGCCATCGCTGATCCGATTCGACCAATATTATATGATCCGCCTACAGCTGTCCCGCGAATATGAGTAGGAAAACTCTCATTCATATAGGTCGCATTGACTGCATATGGAATACCATAAAGGAATCCAAGTATCGTTAATAACAAAATAATGTTTGTTGGGGAATTGTACAGATAAACGATTGGTAAAAGAATTGCAGTTGAGAAACCACCTACAAGAAACATCGTTTTTCGCCCGTATCGATCTGCCAGCCAACCCGCAAGAATTTTCCCTAAGATTGCCGCTGCGTATGTTCCTACAAGATACCCTGTCATCTGTTTAAAATCAAAACCTAAATCAGTTACAATATAAGTCGGCAACCAAGTTCCTACCCCGTAATAAGCAAATTGTAAGAAGGTCGCAGTAAGAGCCCAAAACATGAAAATCTTTCTTGTTTTTGGTTCCTTGAAGATTGTAGTCCACTCGTTCTTATTCCCCTCTTGTTTTTTCGCTTGTGCTCTTTCTTTCCACCCTTCAGGTTCTGGAATCTTGCGTCTAATATAAAGAGCCAAAACAACAGGGATGATCGCAATAAAGTATAGCGGCCGCCATCCGTATGCAGGTAAAATAGCACCCGCCAATAAAGCTGCCACTAAATAGCCTAATGAATAGGCAGCTTGTATTGTCCCTAATACCGTCGTTCTTTTTTTGGTTGGTACATATTCGGCCATGAGCATTGTCATGATCGTATATTCCGCCCCCATCCCAATAGCAGCAATGAAACGAATAACGATAAATTGATCGTATGTTTGTGCAAATCCGAGTAAGCATGTTCCAATCGAGAATAGAACCATCATCCAAGTTGCCATTTTTACCCGACCAAATCGATCCGATAACCAACCGCCAGCAATCCCTCCGACGGCCATCCCTACTAAGGACCATGTAGCGATGAGTCCTGCTTGTATCTTATCAATATTAAATTCTTCCATTAGACTAGGTAACGTGATTGATAGCATGATTAAATCCATGCCATCTACTAAAAGACCTAAAAAGCAAGCGACGAAAACTACAATCCAGGTCCGTTCCGTTTTGACTTTATCCATAAAACACCGCCTAAATTATTAATTTCGTCCATTTCAGTGTAAGCGCTATCTAATTGTGACTGTATAGGAGGATAGGAATGTATAATGATGTATTCGTTTTTATCATACATTCCTTTTCCTAGTCTCTATACGGATCAATTGCGCGTCGGCGTAATTGCGTCCAGATTTTGAATCGAGCTTGAGGCCTGCAGGATGTTGGTCATGCAGTCGTTGCGAATCGAACAGCAAAGGGTTCGATTTGCCTTAATTTAGGACGTCGCGAACTTAGACTGCCTTCCTTTAACTCCTTTCAAAATCTGTGACATCCTCCGGGGGCTTGGGGCAACAGGATGTTGGTCACTCAGGCGTTGCCAATCGAACAGCGTAGGGTTCGATTTGCCTTAATTTCTGCGTTTTCTGCAGAAATTAAGGCACTTTCAGGACACGGCGACGCCTGAGTTCCTCTGATCAGCAAATCTTTTTGTACTGAAAGCGAAGCGTCAGCTACAGAGAGTTTGGACTTCATCTGATTGATATGCATTCTGGCATTCATCCCGCCACTTATGGAAGTGAGGGACTTCTGCTGAAGCAAGTTAAAGTTGATAGGAATGGAGCCCTAGTGAGTTATTTTTTCAATAGTCAATGGAGATGATCCAACCACCTTTTCCTGCATGAATGATTCGATTTCTTGTCTATCGTATCCTAACTCTGACAATACCTCTTCAGTGTGTTCTCCATGCAATGGTGGATATCTTTCAATAGTGACTGGTGTATCTGAAAGTCTAATGGGTGAACCTAAAAGTTTAACCATTCCAACTTCCGGATGTTCAACTTCCTGTACCATTTGTCTTGCAAGCACTTGCTGATCTTCAAATACTTTGTCTAATGTATTGATCGGACCACATGGAATATTGTTTTCCTGGAAGATGGTGAGCCATTCATCTGCCGTTTTTTTTAATAGCGCTTCTTGGATTTGAGGAAGCAATTCTTCTCTGTTAATATTGCGTCCACTAGCTGTAGTAAAACGCTCATCTCGAGATAGCTCGTCCTTTTCCAGTAAAGTACAAAAACGTTCAAACTGGTTGTCATTACCGACTGCAATAATAATCTCGAAATCCCTTGTCATAAAATTCTGATAAGGAACCAAAGTCGGATGTTGATTTCCGTATCGTATTGGAAGTTTCCCTGTATTCAAAAACCCTGTCCCAAGGTTAAGTAACGAAGCTACCATGGAATCCAAAAGGGAAACATCACAATGCTGGCCACGACCTGTGTGATTTCTCGCCTGCAAAGCAGCTAATATGCTAATAGTTGCATGTAAACCCGTAGTCAAATCAGCATAAGCATTACCCGCTTTTGTAGGTTCACCATCCGGTGCACCATTGACACTCATAAACCCACTCATCCCCTGAGCAATAAAATCATATCCCGGCAAATTTTTATAGGGTCCTGTATGCCCAAATCCGGTGATGGAGCAGTAGATTAATTTCGGATTTAGCGCTTTCAAGTTTTCATAGCCCAGTCCCATTTTTTCCATTGTTCCTGTTTTAAAGTTTTCGACTACGACATCCACTTCTTTTAGAAGTTTCTTTATGATTTCTATTCCTTTTTCTGTCTTTAAATTCACTGTGATGGCTCGTTTGTTTCGATTAACTGCCATAAAATACAAACTGATACCTTCAACATCTGGAGGAAACCACCCACGTGTTTCATCTGGCATTCCTGGTCCTTCCACTTTAATGATATCTGCGCCCAAATCTCCCAACATACTCGTACAAGTTGGACCAGCCACCACCCGACTTAAATCAAGAACTCTAATCCCGCTTAATGCTTTGGTCATTTAACTCCCTCAATTCTTTATCGCTGTCATACATCTTGATGGTAGTGTTTAACTATTCAGAGTGTCACGGATTGTTGTACCTTTTTCAACAAATCTTCAACAGCCTTATCAGGAACTCGCTCCCAGTCAACAATGGCATCAAACCATTCTAATAACGATGGATTCGAAAAGCTGAAGTCATCAAAACCATTCGTAAGGAAATAACGGTGGATATACTGTAAAGTCATGTATAATTTGCGGTAACTTCCTTGTTCTGTAATTTGTGCAGAAGCTTCCTTCAGTAAAAGGCTAGCTGCCAAAATATGATACATCCGGTTCATTAATTGTTTCATAGGCAACTCTTGCTCTGGTCCATCCAGTTCGATTACTTTTTTCGCTTGGGCTTCAATTTTCTCGGAAATTTTCCGGAGAACTTGACCCGTTTGCTGTGCCAAAGGATTAGAGAGATTCTCTATGGAACTAGAAACTGCATTGAAAAAGACATCTCCCGCTTGGACTTTCACTAACGATCTTAAGACGTCTAAAGCTACAATATTTGTCGTACCTTCCCAAATTGAACCTAAAAGTGCATCGCGTACAAGCTTCGGTTCAACCCAATCCTCAATGTAACCGTTTCCTCCTCTTGCTTCCATCCCTTCAGAAGTGGAGTTTCGAGCCCGTTTACAAACGTATCCTTTTAACAATGGCGTTAAGACCCGTGATAACCTTTTATCGTCTTCGCTGCCTTCATCTGCTTTGTCATAAACAGAAGCCGTGAAGAATGTCATCGCTGTCGCCGCTTCAGAATCTAGCAATAGTTCAAATAGTGTTTCTTTCATCAGCGGCTTTTCAGCGATAGCGCTTCCAAATGCTGCCCGACCCCTAGCTGAAACAAGTGCTTCCAAAAAGCTTCTCCGCATCATTGCAGTAGAACGGACAGCGTTCGATAATCGAGAATTATTGACCATCGACATCATTTGCTTAAAACCGTTTTCAAGATCACCGATCACATAAGCCGTCGCGCCTTGAAAATCGATTTCCCCCGAAGCCATATCCCGTGTTCCAAGCTTATCTTTCAGTCGATTGATTCTGTATTTATTTAAAGAACCATCCGGGAGTCTTCTTGGGACTAAAAACATTCCGAGGCCTTTCGTGCCTGCAGGAGCACCTTCAGGACGAGCTAAAACTAACCCAAGGTCTGAACTTACATTGGAGCAAAACCACTTATCTCCCCAAATTTCCCACTGATCGCCAACTTTTCTGGCCTCTACGATGTTGATACCAACATCTGATCCGCCTTGCTTTTCAGTCATAAACTGGGAGCAAGTATGCAATTCATCCATATCGGTACTTGTCATAAGAGGTAAATAAGTTTGTTTCATTTCTTCACTAGCATACAACGTTAAGATACGAGCGGCAGAATCAGTCATACTCATTGGACAAGCTAAACCAAACTCGGATTGGACAAACAAATACCAAAATGCATATTTGAGTACGTGTGGAAGTTTCGTAGAAAAACCTAGCACTGGTTTATGCGACATAGCGGCAAGACCAAACTTACTGTAGCCGATAGTTTCCATTTCCCTATAGGCTGGATGGTAATCCACTTTGTTGATTACTTCCCCTTTTCCATTGAAGGTAAATAACTCAGGCGTATGTTTATCTGCAATACGCGATAACTCATCCAAACGTGATCCCGCAACTTCCCCTAATTCTGTTAAAGGAGATAGCGCCTGATCATATTCTTCCTTGGAAAGATAGTTTTTTAGAACAAAAGTCAGATTGGGATCTTCCTTAAAGAAGTTTAAACCTGTTGTTTCTGGCATCGCACCCACTTCTGCTTTGATAGGATTCGCTGTTAATAGTTCTGTACTCATCATTTTCCCTCCAAATAAAATTTCATTTCAACTTGTTTACAATGGATAATTTCCCGATCTCGTTATTCATAATAAAGGAATACAAATTCCGTTGTTATGAATTTAAACCAACTTTTCTGAAAAGTCAACCACTTTTTTACTCAAAAGAATTGAATTTTGCTTCACGGTGACTTGCTAAGTTCTGTATCCTTCTTTCCCCTCCCTTTTATTATTCAAAAGATTTTATTCATAATACAGGAATTTAAATTCCGTTATTATGAATTTATATGAATATTTCTGAAAAGTCAACCACCTACACCATAAAAAATGCTGAATCGTTTTTCACTCGATTCAGCACCTCGTGTTTCTATTATCTTTGAAATCTAAAAAAGCACATTAGAGACACAAAATATGCAGTATATTTGAAAAGCATCAATATATCGCTCAAAATCAAAAGGATTCCGACAATTCGTGTAGAATTAAGCAATAACTGTATCTTTTTTGCAAAAAAGGGGGGGTATTAGATGTTTCCATTCAGAAGAAATAAATTAGTGCCAGCGAAGACGAGCAAATTGTATTATCGCTATTCCTTAACGTCGTCGACAAAAGAAGATATGGATCAAATGTCCATGATCCTTCAGACATTATGTCAACCATTTGAAAAAGAACTGGTTTTTTTATGTATTGGAACAGACCGATCCACAGGAGATGCGTTCGGTCCTTTAGTAGGCACTACACTAATGGAGAATCAATGCCCCTATCCTGTCTTCGGGACGATTTCAGAACCCGTCCATGCACTGAATTTAAACTCCGTTCTTAAAGATATCCATCGGCGCTTCACACAACCGGCCATCCTCAGTTTAGATGCTTGCTTGGGGGAACATCATGAAATCGGTTCGATTTTATTAAAAGACGGACCGCTTGTTCCAGGATATGCCATCCATAACCCGTTACCGGAAGTCGGGATTTATCATTTGAAAGGGGTTGTGAATTATTTGGATCCCCATTTTCCCGCGAGTTCTCTAAATCATACACGATTGGATACGGTCATGAATCTTTCGAAGATCACATCCACCATCATTTTAAATGCTGTTAAACAACGCACAACGACAAAAATGACGATGAATCCATAATGATTCATCGTCATTTTCATTATCAATTACGCCTTGGCGTAACTGCGTCCAAATTTTGAATTGTGCTTTCTAATGGCTGGTGCCTTAATTTCTGCAAAGAACGCAGAAATTAAGGCAAATCGAACCCTTCGTCGTTCGATTCGCAATTAACTCCTTTCAAAATTTGTGACATCCGCCGGAAGCTTGGGTCAACAGGATGTTGGTCACTCAGGCATTGCCGCAGGACGCGGCGACCTTAGCCTGAGTTCCTCTAATCAGCAAATCTTTTTGTACTGAAAGCGAAGCGTCAGCTACAGGTAGTTTGGAATCCCTCTGATTGAAATACACTTTAGTATTCACCACGTCACTTATAGAAGTGCGGGTCATCTGCTGTTAAAGTTATGCGATTGTAATGACTCCTAGCAGAAGTGCAGCAAGTGTCATCACGACAACTGTGCCAAATGCCCATTTGACTGCGAAGCGTTGTAAATCACCGAATTCCGTTCCGACTAAGCCGATTAGTAGATGGGCTGCCGCCACTAATGGACTCAATACGTGGATCGGTTGGCCGATCAATGAAGCACGTCCAATTTCAACTGCACTTACACCATACGCTTCAGCTGCTTGCGCAAGGATTGGCAAAACACCGAAGTAGAAAGCGTTATTGGACATAAAGAACGTGAATGGTGCACTGATGAATGCGACAAGAACTGCTAAATAAGGTCCTAATGCATCTGGAATGATGACGACTAATGTTTGAGCCATCGCATCAATCATTTCCGTACCCGCCATGATTCCAGAGAAAATTCCTGCAGCGATAACGATTGAGACAACTGCCAATGCATTTTTGGAATGCACTGCGATACGTTCTTGTTGCAGTTTCAATTCTGGATAGTTGACGAGCAAAGCGATGCCAAAGAAGATCATGAAGAGAATCGCCAATGACATAAAGTCGATGATTAAACATGCCATCAATACAACCGTCAAGAACAGGTTGAACCAAACCAATTTTGGACGCTTATAATCAGCGGCCCCAGCTGCAGCTGTTGCTGCTAATTGAAGATCCGCCTCCGACTTAGAAACGGGTTCAAGTTCCACAACACCCAATCTTTTCCGCTCCATTTTCCCTAACAAGAATGCTGCAACCAGCACCCAAATCAAACCGAACCCCATGACAGGAATCATCGGGATGAACAGTTCCGAAGAGTTGAGTCCCAGTGATGCCATCGCCATTGCAGATGCACCGCCCCATGGTGTCATATTCATAACACCCATCGATAACATCGCGACAGTCGCCAACACTAGACGATTCATTCCAAGACGTTTATAAAGTGGCAATAATGCGGAACAAGTGATGATATAAGTCGTTGTTCCGTCCCCATCCAATGCAACCATCATGGATAGGACAGCCGTCCCAAGAACAATTTTTAATGGGTCGCCTTTTACCAGTTGCAGGATTTTGGAGATCAGAGGATCAAACAGACCCGTATCAATCATAATCCCAAAGTAAAGAATCGCAAATAAAATCATGATGGCCGTCATGGCAACTTTCTCAACACCAGCCTGCATCATCGGACCTAAATCAGTTAAGAATCCCCCAAGAATACCAAATACGATCGGTACGACCATAATGGCAACCAATGCCGACATTCGTTTCGACATGATTAAATACATAAAGACTGCAACCATTGAAAATCCTAATACTGCTAACATCGTATATCCCCCTTCTGTTTCTATGTCGGTTGTAAACCTATTCCAAAGGTGTCCAAAAGCTCCTCATTTCTTCTGCTTTTGCAAATACCTTCCGTTGACACCGCTTACAAGTTGGAATAATCGTAACAGGTATTTTTTAAGAGGAATAGTTTAAATGCGTAATGTTTGTTTTAATCGTTTTTATCATTGTTTTCATATTTTTTATGCATGTATCCACCGAAAGACACAGAAAAATCCCGCGTTGCCTCTCATACGCAACGCGGGATTTCATTTGACGGTTCTTTTGTATTTTCTTTCTGGTCGCCCAACATTCCCATAGAAGATTTCAACTTCCATTTCTTCAAGCGAAACCAAGTATTCCAAATACCGTCTCATCGTTGAATAACTGATACCCACTTGGCGACTAAGTTCGTCCGCACTTAAGCTACCTTGCATCTCCTGAACCTTCGCTCTCACCAATTTCAATGTATGTTTGTCGATTCCTTTCGGATAGCTCCCCTTTGAAGGTTCTTCAAGAAGGGCTGTTTGTTGATTTTTCCGGAAATAGACGTCAATTTTATCCTGATTTACGACTTGTTCCTGATGCAGTTGTCCTCTGACGACTTCATATTCCTTCAATGTCGCGATCAGTTTATCTACAATGATCGGTTTAACTAAATAACCGAATGCACCGCCGCGTATCGCTTCACTCACAGTCTCTGTATCATTCGCTGCGGTGATGAGAATGACATCGATGCCCCGGTACTGTTTCCGGATTTCCCGCAGGAGATCAATGCCGTTCATATCGGGCAGAAAAACATCAAGTAACAGCAATTGAGGCTGGATGACCTTCAATAACTGCAAAGCCTGTTCTCCGGAACTTGCGGTTGCAACGACGCGAAAACGCTCCATTTGATCTGTAAATTGCTTATAGATATTTGCCGCATCTACATCATCTTCTATAATGAGGACGCTGATCATTTCTTCATGCATGAAAACTCCTCCTTTACTGCTCTTGCGGAATCACAATCGTAAATCTTGCCCCGCCTAACTCACTTTTGTCCACATACATTTGCCCATTCAATGCGCTCAGTGCATTTTTGGCAATCGCTAACCCAATGCCGTGGTCTCCTTCACTCTTTGTCGTATAGCCTTCTTCGAATATCGCTTCCGTCATCTCCTCAGGTATGCCTGCCCCATTATCTTCAATGTCAAAGATGATTTCCTTTCCTAAATCTGTAAAGGACACATACACTTTGCCTTCCCTATGGTTCTTTTTCCGAGCAGCCTCCATTGCATTATCAATGACATTCCCGATAATCGGGACGAAATGGTTGGACCTCGTCATTTCCAGTTCGCTGCTCAAATGACTTTCCGGATCAATTACCAACTGGACTTGCAATTCTTTGGAACGATTCACTTTCCCGAGTAGACATGCCGCGATCAATGGATCTTTTACAGATGATATTAAAAATGAAATGATATCTTGGCGATCACTCACTTCGGAAGAAACGATGCTGATTGCACGATCATATTGTTTTAAGACGAGTAACCCATAGATGGTGTTCAGCTTATTCAAAAACTCATGATTTTGAGCACGCATATTCTCGGAAAAATTCTTGATTTTAGAAAACTCTTCCGTCAATTGTTCAATTTCGGAAACGGTTCTTATCGTTAAGACAATTCCTTCGACTTCTTCTTTTTTTATAATCGGAGAGGCATCCACAACATATAACTGCTGGTCTAGTAGTAATTTCTGATTATAAGTACTCTCCTTTGTGTCGATGACTTGATCGATAGTAATCGTCAATTGTCGATGATGGATAGTCATTCCGACCGACAGTTGTTGATTGCCGAATAATTCCCTGGCCCGTTTATTCATCGATGTAATTTGCTTGCCATTGTTGACGGTAATTGTCGCATCACGAATCGATTCCAACGTCGCTTCTTTTTCTTTGAAAAGATAAGAAATTTCTTCAGGTTCCAAACCGAAAGTGAGCTTTTTCAACCGTCTGGCGATCAATATGGCACCGCCGATTCCAAAAACAAGCGGGATGATGGATAATTGAAAAATATGTTTGCGGTAATCTAGCACTTGCTTTTCAATCCGATCAACAAGGAACCCTACAGATGAAACGCCGATCACTTCCCCTTTTTCGTTCCAAATAGGAGCCTTCGCCTTGATGGCTGGTCCGGAAACCCCATTTCCCCGGTAAATGATCGATCGATGTTCTTCCAACACGGCTTTGTTACTCGTCATCGTCGGTTCACCAATATTTTCCGGATTCGGGTGCGAATAGCGCACACCTTTGTCATTGGCGACGGTCACATAGTCCGCGCCCGTTGTATGTCGGATCGTTTCTGAAATGGTTTGGATGACTTCAGATGGCTGTTCATCTTGAAATGCCTCGATAATGTCTTTGTTTTGTGCCGTCAACTTGGCAACAGTCAGCGCTTGTTCGCCCATATAACTCTCGACAATATCATCAAGCATGGTTGAAAATAATACCGTGATCAACAAAGAGCTTATAAAGATGACGAGGACGATCAAAATCGTTAGTTGGGTTAATAAAGTGATGTTCTTCTTTTTTCCTAAAACACCCATATATTCAATCTTCGCCTCCGTCTAATTGTGCCAAAAAGTATCTAATCATTATAGCCCGATAATACAGATTGTTCAATGGACGTTCAAAGCCGTATGCCTGATTTGTCAGGGATTTTCAATGCGCTGCTTATTTGCTTGCACTCGAAACGAGATTGATTGCAATCGAAGGCTTTGGAACCAATAAAAAAGCGATAAACCCTAAAGGTTATCGCACTCTGTTGACCAGCAATATTATTTTTTACTCCAAATCCGTCGGTTCAATTTGAACTCTTCGATAATATCGAAATACAATCTGAAATCATTGTAGATTTGCTCCAATGTTTTCTCGTCGTTGTTTTCAAAAAACTTTCCATCAAAATGGTTTTTATTCGTTTCTGTAAAGAGATACATTTTTGATCTGACAAAAGCAATTTTAATAGGGCCTTTTGCACGGCGATTGAATTCCATAATTTTCTCCATCAAATTGGCAGATAGAATATAGCGGGCTTCGATATCATTTGTCGTCATCGTTTGGAACGTCTTATTGAATTCCATATCTTCCATGTCGATTGTCATAATCCCATCCATGCGAAGGCGCCATTTATCTTTTCCGAGTAATTGTTTCCGAACGAGAAACGTTTCTCCTCTGAAATCTTTATGGAAATCTGCAACGAAAACAATACCTTTAAAAACTTTTTTCATTTTTTTGTGTTTTTTCCCATCGCTATCTTTATACTCTACTTCACGCTTTAAGTCGATTTCTGAGAATTCAAATGTCGTCAACCCGATTTTACCACTCGTATAATCTTCCCCGCTCATATGTGTAAAGTCCCCGACGAGTTTACTTCTTCGGATATTGAGGCTCCCAATTTTCCTGCCGGGTTGAAAAGAGGCCCGGTATTCATAATTGGGTTCCTCGGGAGGCGGCGTAATATTTTTGAATAATGAGGTGATCAGTCCGCCTACAAGACGATGTGAATAGTTTCGTCTGAATTCCATGACGCCCCGCAAGCTCAAGCCGAGCATTATGCACATGCCAAAAAAGGCAACAGCCAGCAGCGAACCTACAACCATTGAGGACTGATTGAATAGCAGACTGAGGAAGAAAAGGCCCCATAACACTAGCCCGATCAACACATTGCGCAACAGTTTTCGTTGTGCCTTCTTTCTGAATTGCTGAGATTCATTCAGCGCAGGTTGTAAAGAAGGCAAAATTATTTCAAATGAAGGAAACATTTACTCCCCCCTCAATCTGCCGCGTAAATCGATGTCCTGCCTTTTCTCTTCCGTCGCTTTGAACATTTCGGCTTTTTTGAAGCCCATGATCGAACCGAGAATATTTGTAGGAAATTGTCCAAGCTTTGTGTTGAATTTGTAGACATTCGCATTATAGCTTCGACGGCTTGCAGACAATTTCTCTTCAATATCCGTAATGGCCTTCGTCAAATCTTTGTAGATTTCGGATGCTTTCAACTCAGGATATCGTTCGATTTGTACACGCATTCTCGATTCGAGCCCTTCCACTTCATTGGCAGCGGCAATTTTTTCATCAGGGCTCATCGTACGATAACCTGAACGGATTTTTGCTAGCTCCGTATGTGTCTTTCTTTCGTGTTCATTGTAAGATGCAACCGCATCTGCTAATTTCGTCAATTGGTCAAAACGTTGCTCCAAGTACGCATCGATTGCCCGAAAAGCTTCCTCTACGCGATTTCGAAGAGACACAAAACGGTTATAGATCCCGCCAATAATCAACACAACAAGAACAATACCTGTAAGTATCATACCTACCGGTGTTAATAAAAATTGAATAATCGGCTCCATTTCCTCACGCTCCACTAGTTGATATATGTATATTTACGAGAGTGAGCATGGAGAGTTTCATCTTTAGACATATTCCGGTAAATTAAGGCAAATGGATTACGGGACATTCGTTGCATCCTTCCCTGACATTCCACTTCCAAACTTAGTCATTTTCAACGATGTAAAAGACATACCATCCTGGTTACTCGGATGGTATGTCTATATTTTTTAGTAAAAATATCATTACGTAACTTTTCCTTGACTATCCAATTTATTCTTCATTCATCCGCAATGCCCTAAAATCACTTCCAGATGGATTTTGGAATAAACGGATGCCAAATTCAGGTGCTACGGCAAATAGATGGTCAAAAATATCAGCCTGAACCGTTTCGTATATCGTCCACTTTACACTATTGGCGAATGCATATATTTCGATCGGTAACCCGTTTTCACTGGGCGCCAACTGTCTTACCATGAGGGTCATTTCCTGATTGATCCCCGGATGATTTTGTAGATAGTGGCTGATATAGGTTCTAAATACGCCAATATTCGTAAGAGCCCTACCATTCACCCGATTGTTTTGGTTAATTTTGTTTTTGCTATTATACGTCGCAATTTCATTTTCTCGATCGATAATATAGTCTGACAGAAAGTGGATGCTTTTAAAATGCTCGATCATCTCCTCGGTACAAAACGAAATGCTCGTTGTATCGACAAATAATGATCGTTTAATCCGCCTTCCTCCCGAGGCTTGCATTCCTCTCCAGTTTATAAAAGAATCGGATATCAGAGCATAGCTTGGAAGCATCGTAATCGTTTTATCGAAGTTTTGCACCTTTACTGTATTTAATGAGATATCCAAGACATCTCCATTCGCTCCATATTTAGGCACTTCAATCCAGTCACCCACTCGCACCATATCATTGGCAGTCAACTGTACTCCCGCAACAAGACCTAATAATGAATCTTTAAAAACCAACATCAGTATAGCTGAGAGAGCACCAATCCCGCTTAGAAGTAAAAGTGGACTCTTCCCCATCAAATTTGCGATCACCAGGATGCTCCCAAATAGCACAACGATAATTTTAACAACTTGTATATATCCTTTAACGGGCTTGATCTTAGATATTTCATAAGTTTGATAAATATCATTCATCGCATTCAAAAGACTATTAATAACGATCAACCCCATAATGGTCAAATAAGCAATCGCACCCTTTTCAATCGCATTATGATAAGTCGGGAATGCGGAAGCAAAGTGATAAATAATAATGGCGGGAACAATATGAGATAGCTTATGAAAAACTTTTCGCTCCAGTAACATATTATCCCACTGGTATTTTGTATTTTTTACGATTTTCGTAATCATCCGGATGACGACCTGTTTTGTGATAAAATTTGCCATAACACAAATAAGTATTATAAAAAGAAGCATAATTAGAATCGAAAGATAACCAGCTAAGGTTGGATCCATTTCAAATTTCAGCAGCTGGTTGCGAATGAACTTCATCTAGATAACCTCCATTATTGTTAGCGCATTATCCTGCCCTAAATTGTAACATATAGAGTGGTATAACTTGATTATATCCATAAATCAGGTACTTCCCTTATCTACGTCCATATATCCGCTAGATTTCACTTCCTTGCAATAAAAAAGTTGGATTGTACAATAAATGTAGACGTTGAATACAATCAATTACGCCTCGGCGTAATTGCGTCCATATTTTGAATCGAGCTTGAGGCCTGCAGGATGTTGGTCATGCAGTCGTTGCGAATCGAACAGCAATGGGTTCGATTTGCCGTATTTCTGCGTTTTTTGCAGAAATTAAGGCACTTTATTTAGGACGTCGCGAACTTGGACTGCCTTCCTTTAACTCCTTTCAAAATCTGTGACATCCGCCGGAGGCTTGGGCCGACAGGATGTTGGTCACTCAGGCGTTGCCAATCAAACAGCGGAGGGTTAGATTTGCCGTATTTCTGCGTTTTTTGCAGAAATTAAGGCACGTTCATTCAGGACGCGGCGAACTTAGCCTGAGTTCCTCTAAGCAGCAGGGAGCTTGGATTCCCTCTGATTGAAATGCCTTCTGGCATTTATCCCGCCACTTATGGAAGTGGGGGACTTCTGTAGCTGACGCTTCGCTTTCAGTACAAAAAGATTTGCTGAATCAAGTTAAAAAAAGACCGCTGATTTGTGAGATCGGACGGTCAATATAATAGCAGGTCTCTTCAAGGAGTCGGCTATTCGATAGGATTAACCCATCTGAGCCTCTAACTCAAGGATGGGTTATATTTGTTTTTTGTTATCTGACAGTATCAATACAATTAACGTTGCGAATGCTACCGCCAACATCAATGATTTGAAAACTGACACTAGCACCACTCCCTCGCTTTCGGGGATGGGCCGACCATCCTTGAGTCACCTATTCTATTGAAGCCTCATTACACCACACAAGCGTTCTTGCATCCTATTACTCAGGGCTTTTTATATGGATTCTGATTTGTACTTGCTGGTTTATCCTGTCATATTACAGCATTTTTTGTCTATTCATCTGATAATTCGTTACTTTTCTAACTTCCTGCAGCTGGAAAAACTAGCGGTTATTTTCTATCTTTATAAAGATGGAGTAAATTTCCTATTATTCTGAAAAAATATCTTGTTTATTGGAAGAAGATTTGGTATCTTGAATATGTGTTCTATATCAATCGTCAAATTTCAGCTCTGTTTTACCTATTTTATGAAAGCGATTTCAGAAGAATGGAGGTTAACTGATCCTTAGAACACAACACTGGGAACATGCAGTTAGTGTTTCAATCATTTTCAACATTAAGGGGGAATGCAAAATGAGTGTAAAAATTGACGAAGAAGTAACCTATGAAAGTTCGAGCCATGACCGAAACAATGAGTCATCCACTTTACAAAATGACCCAGCCACTTTGGATTATGAGAAGCTGATCAATACGCCAGAATTCAAGAAATTAAGTAAGCGTAAAAATGGATTTTTACTTTTTTATACGATTTTATTTACTGCAATTTATGCTTTGTTACCAGTTCTTACATCCTATACGACCATTCTTGAGAACAAAGCGATTGGTCTGATTACATGGACTTGGATATACTCATTTGGCATATTCATCATGGTTTGGACACTTGCAACCATCTACACGAAAAAAGCGGCTGGCTTTGACAAAGACGTAGAAGAAATATTGAAAAAGACATTGTAAGCGTAACAAAGGGGATTTATTCGGGAGATAAGGGGGATTTTATAAATGGATTTCATATCTGTTGCAATATTTGTCGGAGTAATCGGACTAACACTTGGCGTCACCTATTGGGCTGCCAAACAAACATCGACTGCAAGTGATTTTTACACAGCTGGGGGTTCGTTGACGGGATGGCAAAACGGTTTGGCAATTGCAGGCGACTACTTATCCGCTGCGTCTTTCCTCGGTATTGCCGGGGCAGTTGCACTGAACGGCTATGATGGATTCTATTATAGTCTCGGCTGGCTGACAGCTTATCTTGTTGTCTTGTTCCTCGTCGCAGAACCGCTTCGGAATCTTGGTAAATTCACGATGGCCGATATGATCGGATCACGTTTTGCAGCGAAGAAA
The DNA here is from genome assembly GCF_042655805.1 of Sporosarcina soli. Taxonomy (NCBI): domain Bacteria; kingdom Bacillati; phylum Bacillota; class Bacilli; order Caryophanales; family Caryophanaceae; genus Sporosarcina; species Sporosarcina soli. The sequence continues at coordinate 156,019 of NZ_JBHSNO010000006.1, forward strand.
GTACGTGCGGCGGCGGCTTTGAATACGATTACGATTGTTCTGTTCTATATGATTGCGCAACTTGTGGGGGCAGGTGCGCTTATCAAATTGCTACTAGGTATCGATTATTGGCTTTCTGTTCTTATTGTTGGCGTCATGATGACGGTGTACGTATTATTCGGCGGTATGACGGCTACGAGTTGGGTACAAATCATTAAGGCTGTACTTCTAATGATTGGGACAATCGTCATTGCATTCCTTGTCCTATTAAGAACTAATTTTAGTTTCACAAGTTTGTTCGAGAAGGTTGCAGTCGCAACAAAGCATGGTGAGAGCTACTTACATTCAGGCGTCCTTTACGATCACCCACTCGGGCTGATTTCTGTCCTGATGGCACTGTTCTTAGGGACTGCTGGCCTACCACATATCTTAATGCGCTTTTTCACGGTAAAAGATGCAAAAACGGCACGATCTTCCGTTATTTACGCGGTTTGGATCATCGGCGCCTTCTATTTCATTACAATGATTTTAGGCTTCGGAGCGGCCATTTTTGTCGGTGAAGAAGCGATTGTTGCTGAAAATGCTGCGGGGAACATGGCTGCACCGATGCTCGCTGCTGTCCTAGGCGGAAATGCACTTGAGTCCTTTGTCGCCGCGGTTGCATTCGCAACTATTCTCGCGGTTGTATCCGGTCTTGTACTGACTGGCGCATCTGCCATTGCACACGATCTGTATGCGGAAGTGTTTAAAAAAGGGAAAGTGACGGATAAGCAACAAGTGACAGCTGCACGAATCGCAGCCATTTCAGTCGCGGTCCTTTCCATCATTTTGGCACTCGGTTCAGAAAAATTGAATGTAGCCTTTTTAGTATCGCTTGCATTCTGTGTCGCTGCGGCTGCCAATTTGCCAACGATTCTACTGACGATCTATTGGAAACGATTTAACACGACAGGCGCTATCGCTTCTATGTTAACCGGATTGATCGTCTCACTCGTCCTAGTTGGGGTAAGTCCAAGCGTCATGAGCCCTGTTGAAGGAGCGACACTCATTACTGGAAATCCTATTTTCCCACTGACAAACCCAGCGATCATTTCGATTCCGGCAGGATTCTTGGCTGCCTATATCGGCACCATTCTGTCTGCTAGGGGCAAAGAAGAAATCGATTACGCGGAAATTAAATTCAAAGCGGAAACAGGCTATCGTGAACTTCAAAACTAAATGTAATTGATGAATAAACTCCCCACCCTGAACTTTTAGGGGTGGGGAGTTCATTTTCACTTTGTAACGGAAGGTGGAGTGGTAATGCAAACAGAATTGGATTCTGGCATCCGTAAGCGCATTCAGCAATCTCCGTTATTCAATGGTGTAACAGATGCTGAATTCGAAACTTTATTGGCAGAATGCACGTTGAAAAATTATCGTACAGTGGAAAAAATGGATTATTTCAAAGATCCAGAAGAAGGACTTTTACTCATCTTGGAAGGATTGACCGAAATCTATATTGAAAACGTTGAAGGCCAATCCACTCTCCTTGAAATGGTGCAACAAGGGGAAGTCATCGGTTTTTCGAATCTCTCCCATTTCCTTGGTGAGCCAAGCCGGCCACTTGATCGTCATCGATTGAAACTCGTAGTATCTAAAGGTAGCCAATGCTTGCAAATCCCCTATTCTGTCGTAAAGAAACGACTTGGCGATGAGCGTGTCCGCGATATGATTTTGCAAAAGATGTCCCATCGCTTAGCAAATGTCTACGCCTCTCTTGGCGAGCAAATACGGTTAGCAGACGAATGGGGAACGAGTGAGCCTTATGTATATCGGGTAAAAGATTTGATGAATACACCTCCATTCACAGTAATTGAAGAGGAATCGAGCCAAGAGATTGCGAAAATGATGGTGCAAAAAACAATCAGTTCCGTATTGGTCATCGATCAGAACGGCCAATTGGTAGGCATCATTACGGAAAAAGACCTTGTTCGCCGGGTAGTTGCTCAACAAGTATGCGGACCACTGAACGCGAAAGATATCATGACCAAGCATCTCCATACAATTTCGCCCTATGACTATTATTACGAGGCGCTTTCCACATTTTATAACTATGGCGTGAAGCATTTACCCGTTGTTGAAGCCGGTCGTCCCGTGGGAGTCGTGACGCTTTCCAATCTCATGGCGAAACGGGATCGTGGATCGATGGGGATTTTAAAAAAGATTGAAGGGGCTTCATTTGAAACGCTTCCTTTTGTCAAAACAGCGATCTATGACGTCCTCTCGACGTTGATCCATGATGATATTTCCACTATCCAGACACTTGAAATCATTACAAAATTATACGATCGCTTGTCCCGCCAATGTGTCAAGTTAGCCGTACAATCACTGGAACGCCAAGGGAAAGGCATTCCGCCTGTTCCTTATGCATGGTATTTGATGGGTAGCGGGGCCAGGGGTGAACAGTTTATGCTTACGGATCAAGATCATTTTCTCGTCTATGCGGATTGCGAGGGGGAAGCGAAAGACCAAGCGCTCCATTATTTTTCATTGCTTGGCGAGGAGATTGTCCGGCATTTGGAGCAAGCTGGTTATGCCAGATGCAAAGGTCAGATGATGGCTAGCGAAGCGATGTGGAGAGGTTCCGTTTCCGAATGGCAACAACGGATTCGCACATGGGCATTGGAAATGACTGACGAACAAATCTTAGTCAGCTATAATTTTTTATCATTCCGATTGTTAATCGGCGATTCGACCGTTCATCAGCATTTTTCGACCATGTTGAAAAGACAATTGCAACATGCCCAAACGTTTCTATATGCGATGGCACAACAGGAACTGGACAATGATGCGCCTCCGTACAGCCTATCTCTTCTGACACTGTTCAAAGGGAGAGGGAAACGCCAAACGATTGATATTAAAAAGCATGCTTTGTTTCCCCTGCATCATTGCTTGCAAATTTTAGCGGTGCATCGGAACATCCTGAATGCCACCCCTGTGCAATTGCTGGACAGCTTAGTCCGCGTTGGTGAGTTGTCTTCTGAATTTGCGGAAGACATTCGCCACGCTTATGAAATTGCCCTGCGGACACGGATTAGACTATCATGGAAGAAACATTTACGGAACGAAGAAATTAAAACAGCTATTGAATTTTCAGAAATCCGACAATGGGAGCAGGATGAATTGCGCTCCATGTTGTCGACGGTTTCTTCATTGCAATCGCATTTATCGGCAAAATTATGACCTAGCTAGGAGTGGATCGGGCTTGTTTGGTAAAAAGAAACGATTAAACGTTCAACTTGACTATGCGATTCGATTGGATACGCGGATACAAGACATATCCTTCACAGTTATCGATACAGAAACGACGGGATTTGCCATCGGTGCAAAGGATGGACTCATTGAAATCGGAGCTGTCCATATTGAACAGCTTGAAGTGACAGACAACACCTTCCAGACATTCGTCAATCCAGCGCGCTCCATACCACACCATATTACAAAATTGACCTCCATCGAACAAGTTCATATCGATTATGCTCCTTCTCCTTTAGAAGCGATTGGACAGTTATTCGAATTTATGGAGACATACCAAAGCGTTAGTTGGATCGGTCATCACGTTGGCTTCGATCAGCTCGTCCTCAAAAAGGAATTGGCACGGGAGAAGTATACGTATAAGGTACCGCTGTCTTTTGATACGATGGATTTGATCCACTATCTACATCCGACTTCGGACCAGCTTGATCTTGATGATTATGCCCGGCTCTTTGGAACAAAAAGTTTTCAACGGCACCGTGCACTTGGCGATGCTTTGTCAACTGCACATCTCTTTGTTGAATTAATCAAGCGGTTAGAAAAGAAAAATATCACAACCGTATCGGATTTACTACGGATTAAAAACGGCAACGTGAATAAAGCGATATTTATCTAAATTGCCTTCATTGTGCTAGAAGATATCGGGTTCAACCGATATCTTCTACCTCTGTCAACCCACCTAAATTTCGTGAACCGAAAATCAGTAACAGTAAAAAGACGATTAAAATGACTGTATTGATAAATTTAATCGCATCAAATTCATTTTTTCCTTCCACGTTCATCCACCCCATCTTTGGCCATTCTTTTCTTGATACCTTCGAATACTTCATCTAATGTCATATCACCATTCTTCTCCAAGAAATCTGCTAGTTCGTTGGCCTTTTTATCGCCCATTTGTTTAAACTGACCCAGTAGTGTAACCGCTATAACCGGCTGATCCCTGAATAGCTGCACTGAATCCACTTTGAGTTTTCCAAGGAGTAGTAACGAAGCCGCCACAATTTCAATATCTTTTCCTTTTAATAAATCACTTAGTGTGTATGAAGCATGTGACTTATGATTGGAATTTTTTTGAGACACGCTTGCTCACACCCTTTTCCAAAGTACTCATACGATCCCGCCTTATTGCTTATCTTATGTTTCTTGGGGCCTGAATGTGTTCTATCAACAAACAGAAGAAAACCAGATGCGTATCCTCAAACGGATGCAACATCTGGTTTTCAGTTCTATTTCAAATAACGCCTTGCGCCGGCATAATTCGTTTTATAAATCCCAGCTTCGTAGGAGATGATTTCGATTTTCTTACTGGAATTTGGAGCATGCAACATTTTGCCGTTGCCGATATACATGCCAACATGATAGACTTTACCTTTTCCACCATTGTAGGCAAAAAACATTAAATCGCCAGGCTCTAAGTTTTTCTTGGCGACAGGTGTTCCGTTAGCGGCCTGAACGAAAGAGTCGCGCGGGATAATGATCCCATGATTTTTATAGACGGAATACATAATTCCTGAGCAATCAAAACCGAATCCCGATGTCCCTGCCCAAAGATAAGGCAACCCAAGAAATTGTTTGGCACTATCGACGATATCTTTTTGGGTCGGTTTTGGAATCGCTTCATAGTTTTTCACTACTTTGGCATCCTGTTTCCGCACATATTTCACACCATTTGCAGGTGTTTGAACATATAACCAATCCTTCTCTTCTTTGACAATTGGTAAAATGGTTGTATAGCTGATGTCCATGAACTTGTATTTATCCGATAGCTTCGGTGCATCGTAAAGTTTCGCGATATTCGCATCGATGATAGCTATCGGGCAATCCTGATAGTTTGGATAGACTTCCGTAATATGGGATTTCGGGACCCATCCAGGATAACCGGCTTTCTGATGCGGGACATACTGATCTTTGACCGCAATCTGGTACCAATCCCCACTGCTTTTTAAAATTTCGACCTCTTGTCCATACAATGCTTGTGTATCGATTTTACCGACAAGCCATTGCTTCTGACTGACACTCATGCTTTTTGCCCATTTTTCAATGTCTGTCGGACTCGTCAGGGAAGGCCGGTCTACTACGCGGTTTTTGCCTGGTTGTTTCCATAAAGTCGTCACTTGCACATTGACCATATACTTTTTCGTGTTATCAGGATGATAGCAGGCAGGTGTTTGATTAAAATCCGGATTTAAAATACGGGCAATGAAAACAGCGAAATTCGCTTTTGTGATGAAAGCGGTGGGCTTATATGTATTATCCGGATAGCCTGTTGTGACGTTTGCTGCAAAAAGGGTCTGAATAGCTCCCGATGCCCAATAAGTGGCAGGCACATCGCGGAAAACATAGTCAGTTGCCCCTTCCAATTCAAATGCACTGACAAGAATGGCAGCCATTTGTCCTCTCGTCAATTTGTCGTGTGGCATGAATTTCCCGTCAGCATTGCCATTCATGATGCCCTCATCCGCAATCGTTGCGATCACGGCATAACCCTCATCTTCAGGTCGTACATCTGTAAAGTTCGGTGCCGGGCGGTTAGCCGTTTCAAGACCAAGCGCTTTGATAATCATTTCAGATGCTTCTAAGCGGGTGATTTCCTGCTGCACTCCGAAGTTTACAGTCGGATCCGCAGTAATAATCCCCCGTTTCGCTAAATATTCCAGTTCTTTTTTTGCTGAGAAATTATCGCTGACATCTTTGAATAATGGCGCGGCAGATGCACTACCAATGGTCGTAAACACGAAAATAATCGCGATGAAGCTGACTAGTAATCTCTTTAACATTCTCATCCACCTCAAAATTTATAATAACTCTACTCTAACGGAGAATGAAGATTCTGTATAGTTATATTTTGCTAATAGAAATTCTCATCACCGTTATTCTTCTGTTCCATACAAAAAAGCTTGAAACGTCTGTCTTATGTAGAAAGACAGTCCCATCGTCTCAAGCTCATCTGTTCATATAGCCACGCTGTTTTCAGTTGTTAGTTTCTAATTAGCAGCTCTAAGAAATCCTCTGATACATAGGTTTTCATGCCTTTTAGTTCTGGAGCGACTTCGAAAGTTCGAATACTTTTATTGTATCCGTACGTTTTGTCGCCACGTGTAATGGTAAAGGAGCTATTTTCCAATGTGACAAGTGCCCCATTTACTTTTGGCTGGGATTGCACGGTATAGCCGAGTTGTTCAGCCACTTTACGGAGCGGAATCATTTTGACGCCATCTTTCATGTAATGATCAGCCGCAATGATGTCTTGTACTTTCGCCATCTCTTCTGTTACATAATCCAATGCAATGATTTTGGATGGCGTTGTTTGTGGTGGAAGGCTTTTGGTTGTAGCTTTATAGAAGACGACTATCTCTTTTCCTTTTAGATCTTTCTTTTCAATGGCTTCGCCTTGTTGGTTAAGCAAAATCGTTTCTTCGGCTATGTTCAATTTTAACCCCTTGTCCAAGCTCAAGAAATTTTCATCGAATTTGCTGACTTTCACTTCACCGAAAATGTCTTCATCCTTCACAATAACAAGTTCAGGCGTCACTGTTGCAGGATAGATCAGGATCATCGGTTTGTTTTTGTCATAATAACCTTCGATGGTTGCACCTTTCTTTAAATCTTCTTTTTGAATCTTTTCCGTCGTACCACTGTTCAATAGAAGAGAATCATCATTGATGCGTAAGATCATAATGAGTTTCTCTTCGTTTTCAACGGTTAACCGGATTTCACCCTCCCCTTTTTCGATGTTCTGAATGACACCCGTAAATTTCATATAGTTCGTCGTGTCTTCCTCCTTTGCGCTGATGACTTGCGCTGCTTCCTCCTGTGCAAATGCGGGAATCCCTCCTGCAAGACTTCCTGTCAACAGGGCCGCCATAGCGATTGTACCAATTTTCTTCATAACTTCTCTCCTCACTTTCCTTACTTAACGAATTTGACGAGATAGATTACTAGAAGTTACACTTTTATTCTTTTTTTATCTGGCGCAGCCCAATAACTGCCCGTCCGCCGTTTCCGGTTCAATAAAAAGAATGTGTAGCCAATTAACGCTGTGAGAATTACCATAATACAATAAATGAAGAAATCACGAGATAGCAAGAAATTTAACACATCCCTTGCAACCGGCTGCTGGACGTAAACTGTATATGGATCCTCTTTTTTATAGCTGATCGGCAGCACATCATCCTTGTATGTACGATACGTATGATATTTCACTTCTTTTGTGACATGATAAAGACCATCATTCTCATCCTCAAAAGCGATTGTCAAATAATAATACGTCGGAGCTCTAATCCCACCTCTATGTTCGCGATGATAGTCCGTGACCGTTGCAATCGTTTCAATATGATGTTCCCCGAAGTATTTTTCACAGCCATTTTTCAAATCGGCAACTATCTCGCGATACATGAACAACAAAAGGATTAGTAAACCCACTCCCAAAATTATGTACATGACGATACCCAGACCAACATCATATCGTGTAATAAAAGCCTTTACTTTTTTAACTTTAAGTAGCCAGTAACAGATATAACCGAACGGATAGATGCCTACGATGCATAAAACAATATAAAACCATTTAAAATCGGTTTCCAGCTCATTTAGCGTATGAAAGACACCTTGGATCGAATAGCCATCGATCGTATCACCGATTTCTAGTGCTTCGAATTCCACTTTTGAAACGGTTGCCAAATCGCCCGTCGAAAGCTTTGATACCGTTTTTTCTACTAATCCTGGCTTGAGAAGAACAATATAAGATATTCCGCTGAACAAATGCTTTTCCGCTGTCTTCTCATAAACGATGGCAGCTGTCGGGTTCGATTTCTTCTCTTCTTTAACGTCTTCGTTCCTTTGCCAGTTGACAAAGATGATATAGAGCAAGAAAATGAAAAAAGCAAACGCTAAGAGCTCATAGCCGATCCTTTTCCAATCCCGTCTGTGTTTCCTTTTCTTCAATCGAATCCCCTGCTTCTCAATCGATTTGAATATAATTCAATTCAGTGCAATCAATGTAAATCTGATAGCCTTCTTCCCATTGTTCTTTTAACCAAAGGATACTTTCATGCATCTCTTCACTATGCTTTTTCGCCAATATCTCCAAATCCGGCACTTCCCCAAATACTCGTAAGCACCAATTTGGATCCGGCAATAGATTTAGCCACTCCATTTCTTCTTTGTCCAAAATATGGAGTGGGGACATTTCCATCGCAGCTGGCAATAATGTAGACCACTTGTCACCCAATCCAACTTCCTCTATAAACTTTTTCACTTCCAGTGTAAACCGGTACGACCATCCATAAGACTGCAAATCAGTCCGTTCAGGTACATGGAGCTCGTAATAGATTAGTTGTTCTTTTTTCATGATACGCTCTATTAGTTTTTGTTTGACCGGACTTTCAATGAATGTGACCTGTCGAATCGCTTCGACGGTAACGGGTGCTTGCTGTTGTTTTTCATTGTAGTCAACTTGAATGTTAACGGATTGTTTCATATCGGCTTCAGCCTGTTTCAATAATCGAGCTAGTGCGTTTACTTCTTCTTCCGTTAATCCAATTGTCACTTCCTTTTCACGGAAGTTACGGATTCCATTGTAAAGTTCTTCCCGTTCACTTGCATCCATCCCGCTCCCCCCATTCCATTATCTACAGATGAAATCACTTTATTTTACTGTATTTTCGCAATTTTAGCTTCGCTAATTTCAGAAAATGATTCCGAGGGTTCAGTCGCTTCCTTTTCAAACTAGAGGAAAGACCTAACCATTCGTACATAACAAAACAAACGAATTTTCCTTAAAAAGGAAAATTCGTTTGTTTTTGAAATGTACCATTTGAATAGCGCCTCGCTGAACGCCTTAATTCAAATACAGAAGTGAGGAACTTCTGCTGAATCAAGTTAAATACTCACTGTTTTTTCTGTTAACAAGATTGGCGCAAGAATAGAGATTGCTTCGTCAATTTCACTTGTCGTCACCGTTAATGGTGGCAAGAGACGAATGACTTTCGGGCCGGCTTGGACAACAAGCAAACCGGCTTCTTCCGCTTGTTGGATGAAGGGCTGGACATCTTCTTTGCATTCGATGCCTAGCAATAGTCCGGAGCCACGTACTTGAAATTGGTCCTGAGGCAATGCTGCTTGCAATTTCTCCACAAGATAATCCGATTTGTCGTTCACTTCTTGCAGAAATTCTTCTTGGAAAACATGGTCAAGAACCGTTTGTGCAACTGCCACCGCGAGTGGATTTCCGCCAAATGTCGTGCCGTGAGTTCCAGGACCGAACGTATCATAAAGTGCACTTGTTCCGAGCATCGCACCGATCGGGAACCCGCCTCCCAAACCTTTTGCCAATGTCATAATATCCGGTTTGAGATTGGTTTGCTCAAAAGCATAACGACTTCCCGTTCGGCCGATTCCTGTCTGCACTTCATCGATGATGAGCAAAATCCCTTTTTCCTCACAAATCTTTGTAATCAATTGTGCAAATTCCGAATCGATCTGATTGACGCCGCCTTCCCCTTGAATGACTTCCAGCATGATCGCCGCCACATCGTCGCCGGCAGCCGCTTCTAATTGTTCTTTGTCATTGTAAGGAATGATGCGGAACGCTTCCAATAGCGGACCGAAACCTTGGCGCACTTTTTCTTGTCCTGTTGCAGACATCGTTGCAAAAGTTCTGCCATGGAAAGATTGCTCAAAAGTGATAATGACATTTTTCTGTGTATGTTTCCGTGCCAATTTAATGGCAGCTTCGTTCGCTTCTGCGCCACTATTACAAAATAGAGCGTGATCGAATGGCGAGTTTTCCACGAGAGTAGAGGCTAGTTGTTCTTGCTCCGGGCTTTCGAACAAGTTGGATACATGCCATAATTGTTCGCTTTGCGTTTGAATCGCTTTGACGATGGCAGGATGGGCATGCCCCAGACTGACAACAGCAATTCCACTTATAAAATCCAAATAATTTTTTCCGTTCACATCTGTTACCGTTGTCCCTTGCCCTTTCACCAAATGGACGGGACGTCTTGCGTAGTTTTGGAATAGTGCCGTCATGCCAAAACCTCCTGTAGTGTAATGTCGGTTCCTGTTAATTGTTGCCCAACAATTTGGACAGAAGGGATTCCCGATTGTAAGCAGGCAAGCGCCGCTTCCACTTTCGGTATCATACCTCCATATATATCGCCAGACGCCACCCATTGTGTAATTTCATCCGGGGAAACGGTCGCTTGGATAACTTGATTGATTTGAATGCCTGGTGTGTCCGTCACAAGTAGCAAACTATCCGCTTTTACTGCCAGCGCAATTTCACTGGCAACCGTATCTGCATTGATATTCAACGGCGCTCCATCCGCCGTAGCACCAATGCAGGAGATGACCGGAACAATTTGTGCCTTCAATAGTTTTTCTAGCATGTCAGTTTGAACCTGTTGAATCTGACCAACGGATCCATAGACCGCCTCATCCAGTACGGTGCAAGAAAGAAGTTTTCCATCATAACCACTTAGACCGATTGCCTCGATCCCCGCTTTGTTTAACTGATGGACAAGAAACGGATTGACTTGGCCGACCAAAGTTGCTTGTACGATGCTGACCGCTTCCTTCGAAGTGACACGGATTCCGTTGACGACGCTGGAAGTCACGCCGTTTTTGGCAAGTTCCCGATTGATTGCTGGGCCCCCGCCGTGGACAATGATGATTTCATAGCCTGCATTCTGAAACTCGTGGAACGTCTTAAAAAAAGACGATTCCAATCCTTCCAGCATGCTTCCTCCGAGTTTAATGACAATACGCTTATGTTCTGTATGTTGCGTTGATTTGGACGTAGTCATATGTTAAATCGCACCCCCATGCTAAACCATTCCCATTTCCTTGATGTAGATCGACGACAATTTTCACTTCAGGCTGTTTTAAATAAAGAATTATATCATCTTCTGAAAAATGGACAGGCTCGCTATTTTCCACTACTTTTGTTGTTCCGATCTCGATCGTGATAGTATTCGGATCAATGGTCGCACCACTATATCCGACAGCAGCAATGATTCGTCCCCAGTTCGCATCTGTACCGAAAACCGCTGTTTTGACTAACGGTGAGCCGACAACTGTTTTGGCGATTTTTCGCGCTTCAATGTCCGAAACGGCACCTTTCACTTCGACTTCAATCAGTTTCGTCGCACCTTCACCGTCTTTGGCAATCATTTTCGCAAGATCTTGTGAAACATTCTGCAAAGCAGCGACGAATGCTTCCCAATCCGGATGTGCCGGAGTTAACGAATCGTTCCCCGCCATCCCGTTTGCCATGACAACGACCATATCATTCGTTGACGTATCGCCGTCGACCGTAATTGAGTTGAATGTCAAATCCGTCACCGTTTTTAGTGCCCCTTGCAGATGTATCGATTCGATATTCGCATCCGTCGTGATAAATCCGAGCATCGTCGCCATATTCGGTTCGATCATCCCGGACCCTTTGGCAGTTCCTGCAATCGTAATTGTCTTCCCATCGATGGTTAAGCTATACGCTGTATTTTTCGTCACTGTATCTGTCGTTAAAATTGCTTGTGAAAAGAGGATGGAGCTTTCCAATTTCGCAGCTGGTGCAAGCTCTTGAATCCCCTTAACAATCGGTTCCATTCGCATCTGTTCTCCGATGACACCTGTCGATGCCACTCCGACTAATTCCGGTGCAATGCCTAATTTTTCTGCAGTTTTTTCCTGCATCAAATAGGCGTCTTTCATCCCTTGTTTCCCAGTACAAGCATTTGCATTACCAGAATTGACGATGATAGCTTGCATTTTGCCCGTCTGTTGCACGACATCTTTTGTAACGAGCAGCGGCGCAGCTTGAATCACATTCGTCGTAAAAACACCGGCTACATTTGCAGGGACCTCACTGACAAGTATTGCTAAATCATTTTTCTTATGTTTAATACCACAATGCATGCCCGCGGCTTTGAAACCGATAGGAGACACGATGTTATTCCCCGAGATATGTTTAATATTGATGGCTGTTGTTTTCATAATAATCCCCCTAAATTAGATAAATGCCGGGACATGTGTCAGGCCGAATGTCTCTTCAAAGCCGAATTGTACGTTCATGTTTTGAATCGCTTGCCCTGCAGCGCCCTTGACTAAATTATCGATCACCGACACGATCGTCGCACGATTTGTTCGTGGATCGACTTTGACATGAAGGTCACAATAGTTCGAACCATATACTTGGTTCGTTCCGAATTTACTTGCCTCGTGCAGTACACGGACAAATGGTTCTTCGGCATACTTCTCTTCTAAACATTGCACAAGCTGAGCTTCCGTCACGCCTTCTTTGACAGGTGCATAGCTAGTGGCAATGATGCCCCTTGTCATCGGGACGAGATGCGTATTGAATGTAATCGGCGGTGTATCCTGTGCAAACATGGAAAAGGCCTGTTCGATTTCTGGTATATGTTGATGTTCGTTTATTTTATAGATGGCTGTATTTTCGTTTGTTTCACTATAATGTGTCATGCGGTTTAGTCCATTGCCTGCTCCAGAGACGCCGCTTTTCGCATCGATGACTAGATGACTAACATCGATCAGGTTTTCTTTCACCAATGGAAGGAGTGCCAATAGAACCGCGGTCGGATAACAGCCAGGGTTTGCGATCAATGCCGCTTGCTGGATCGCTTCCCGATTCCACTCCGTTAGACCATACACACTTTGTTCGACCGCATGAGCAGGAGCCGGTGTTTTTTTATACCACTGCTCGTATGATGAAAGATCTTTTAACCGGAAATCTCCTGACAGATCAATCAACATCGGTCCAATGCCTAATAATGGAGCAAGAAGTTGACTCGCAACACCTGCGGGAGCACTGGAAAAGATAACGTCATAGTTTGCTAATGTTTCGTGTTCGATTTTCTGAAGCGGCTGATCGATAATATTCATCAGATGTGAATACTTATGCGAAAACACCGTTCCTTCTTCCGATGAAGTAAATAATTCTATTTTTTTGATTTCGGGATGACTATGTAATAGCCGAATGAGCTCAAGTCCCCCATACCCTGATGCACCAATGATTCCAACCTTCATTTCAGTCACCCCTTCTAACAAGTTACACTTATTATATGTATGCATAAATATAAAGTCAACTGTATTTTTACTTATTTTCTAATATTACAGTTTTGGGTGCGTTTTCATTCAATTTCATGAATAGACAGCAGACTGATTCACTGGGGTGTCCGTTTTCTATTCCATCCACATCCATCGCATATCAAAGGCAATCGGTTTCCATAAAAAAAGACACGGTTCCCTTCTTCAAGAAAAGAACCGCACCTTCGATAAAGTCATATCCTATTAAAAACCGGTTGGCCAATTCGCCAGTCGACGTTCACTCTTGCTTCCATTTTTATGACAAGCATATTCCAATGCTTGACATAAGAATTTCCGGGTATCGCGAGGATCGATTACATCATCAATATAATGCCCTGCAGCTGCTTTATAGGGAGAACTGTCAAATGCCCATTTCTCAACTAATTTCTTTCTTTCCAATTTTGGGTTTTCTGCATGTTCCAATTGACGTCCATATACAACATTCACGCCAACTTCCGGCCCGGTAAAATTGATCTCAGCAGTCGGCCATGCAACTACAAAATCAGCCCCCATAGTCGGTCCACACATATTCCCATAAGCAGCGCCTATACTTTTTCGTATAATAACGGAAATCTTCGGAACGGTTGATTGGGCTAATGCTTGGTTCCACACCATTATTTTGGTTGGCATTTTTTCTTTTTCGGCTTGGGTACTGATCCGGAAGCCTGGTGTATCATGTAGGAAAATCAATGGTATATGAAAAGAATCACATAGACAAATAAAATCGGTGGCCTTTTCACATTCCTCCGGACCTGCAGCGCCCGCATATTTATTCGGTTGATTTGCAATAACGCCGACTACCTTTCCATTCAAATGCGTCAAAATAGTTAGTAAAGCTTGACCATAAGTTGATTTATATTCGAAGTACTCGCCGTCATCTACCAATTCTTTTACAATCGCTTTCATATCATAGATCTGATTTGGCTTCGTCGGCAATATCGTTAATACAGCGTCTACCGGGCGAGAAGGGTCGTCATCTGTTTCTTTTGCGGGTGGCTCTTCCGAAGCATTGGACGGCATATAACGAAAAAACGCTTTCAATTGGTCGATGCATTGTTCTACCGTTTCTCCAAAAGTATCCACTTGTCCTGTGTGACGGCCATGGACCTGCCATCCTCCTAGCTCTTCCTTGGACACTTTCTGGCCTGTTGCCATCTCTAACATCCGAGGTCCAGCGACCGCCATGCATGTTCCTTTCAATTGAGTCACAAAGTCCGAAGATGCCGCCATCCATGTCGGGCCTCCGAAGCTGTCCCCTAGAATACTAGTCATAAAGGGGACCTCTCGCCCGAGTGTCAACAGTTCTTCCGGGAATAACTTCGTACTAATCCCATCGGACCCCATCCCGTCTGGCATTCTAAGTCCTCCACCTTCGTTCAAGTTGAACATTGGGAGACCGCGCTTCAGTGCGTAGGCCATCAGCGCTTTGGACTTTCTAAGATGGACAGTCCCTTCCGTGCCGGCAAATACAGATTTATCCCCTGCTTGAATAACTGCAAGACGACCGTTCACTTTGCCAATTCCTGCGATTAAACCATCTCCAAAACTCTTTTTCTCCGTTCCGACAACATCTGAATGATTTAACAATCCGAGCTCCATAAAAGTACCTTCATCAACCAGATAGTCGATTCGTTCCCTTGCCGTATAATGTCCCGTGTCCCGTTGTTGGTTAAGTTTGGCTTCCCCACCATTTAACCGTGCTTGTTGTTTTCGTTGTTGTAAATCATCCACTGCTGTGTGCACAGTCCCTACTGCCTGTTCAATCATCCGCTTCACGCTCCTTTTTCAATAATCTCCTCAATACTTTCCCAGAACTTGTCGTAGGGAGCGATTCGATAAATTCGATTTCACGCGGATATTTATAAGCTGCCATATTTTCTTTTGCCCATGTGATGATCTCTGATACTTGAATCGTCCCCTTGTAAGCAGGCTTTAAAACAACAAACGCTTTCACACTCTCTCCACGTTTTTTATCGGGAATTCCTACCGCAACGCTCTGTAGAACAGCCGGATGCTTTCCTAGTAAAGCTTCAACATCTTCAGGAAACACACTATATCCTGAACACTTGATCAGTTCTTTAACTCGCCCTAGGTAATAGAGGTAGCCATCCTCATCCAACTTCCCGATATCGCCTGTGTAAACCCAACCATCCCTTAACGTTTCTGCAGTTGCTTCGGGACGATTTAAGTACCCTTTGAAAACCCCCGGATTTTTTACGATGATTTCTCCTTGCGTGCCAATGGGTACTTCTTCGCCAGTGGAGGACTCAATTATTTTGATTTCCGTTTCGTAAGTAGGGATACCACAAGTCCCGTATTTTACATTCTCTTGGGGCATGAAGGTGTCGCCCGTATGTGTTTCACTTAACCCGTACGCTGCTTCGAACATTAAGCAACCATCTGTAACGTCCCTCCATCTAAGTGCCAATGGTTCTGTGACCGGTAGGCCAAAGCTGGTCGCCATGTTTAGTCGTAACGAAGTCAAATTTCTTTCTTCAATCCCTGGCATGTTCAAAATCGCTGTATTCATAACGGCAATGCTATACCAAGTGGTCACTTGATACTTTTCGATTGCAGTAATCGCCGTCTGCGGCTCGAACTTAGTTAACAAGACCGTTTCACATCCACTATATACAAGAATATTGACCCCCATGAGCATCCCGGCAATATGACATAATGGCGCTACTGCAAGCAATACGTCATTGGACCGTATCTGATTAGAACTAACAGCGGCAGCAGTTTTAAACAACGCGTTCCCATGTGTCAACATGGCTCCTTTTGGTCTTCCGGTTGTCCCGGAAGTGAACACCAATAACGCGACATCTTCCCAGATATCTAGCACAGGATAGTCTTGTAAGGGATCCGTTTCGTCTATAATAGATAGTAAATCAAACGCATAGTCAGAACTTTGCTTTGGCAACATAAGCTCTTCAGGAAACGGGATGGCCAGCTCTTCAGGTAGAAAGTCTGCATAATTTGTCGTAATTGTAAATTCGAGTGATTTAATTTCCTGGGCAATATTCTGAATCCTGCTGTATAATTCTTGACCTGCAATGATGATTCTCATTGCCGCTTCGTTCACTAAATAAATCAATTCCGTTTCCTTATACATCGGGTTTAACGGTACTACAACGCCACCTATTCGTTGTACCGCAAAATGGCCTATTATATACTGAGGACAATTTTGCATATACAGGCCAATCCGATCGCCTTTCTGTATCCCTTTCTCGATAAAAAACTGCGATAAACGATCAATCGCATCATCTAATGCATGCCAAGTAATCGCTTTGCCGTAGAATTGTAAAGCTGTTCGATCTGGCTGATACTTCGCGTTTTTTTTCACATATTCATGCAAGGGGATTTCTCCTAGACGGTAGGTTAGCTGTTTCCTGACATCCGTGGGCCAACTTTTTTGGATTACTTTATTCATCCTTATCACCATCCATTTATGGTTGATTCTTTCTCCTGAACTTTTGAAAACAGAGAAGAACATACAATTTGTATGTTCTTCTCTGTTTCATCAAATGCTAGTTACTCACCTTCTAAGACGTGTATTTTTCCATCTTCGATATAGGCCATTCGCAGTGCAGGTTCAAAACCGCCTTCCTTATCGACACTCGGAATGACATACACTTGCTTTTCTTCAGGAACGTTTTTAGCGCCTTCATCCAATGCCGCCATGATCGCTTTCGTATCCTCTACTGTACCAGCGGCTTTCATCGCCTCTGTTAATACATACAGCGATACATAATGGAAACCGGCTTCTGAGCCCGGGATTTTGTCGTACTTCTTTTGATAAGCTTCAATAAAGCTTGCCGTTCCAGGGAAATCGGATTCGATAAGAGGAACAACCCCTACCATTCCTTCAAGCAAGTCGTATCCTCCACCAATGACGTTTGCCATCTGATCAGGTTTCGCTTGGTCCATCACTAAAAATCCACCTTCAAAACCAAGATCAAGTGCTTGTTTAAGTACTAGCGCTGTCGGTTCGGAAGGTCCGCCAATGAACAAGACATCCGGCTTGGCATTTAACGCATTGGACATAATGGTTTGGAAATCCGTGTCTTTATTAAAATCGATGGATTCGTCAAAAACGATTTCACCGCCATGTTCTTTCCAGACAGGCCGTAACGCATCCGCCCAATCCTTTCCATATTGGCTGGCGGTTGGTAGAAATGCTATGCGTTTTCCGAATCGCTCCATCTCATATTTTGTAAACGGTTCTAAATAACTATCGTAACGTGGTGGAATACGTACATTCAATGTATTGCCATGTTCCGTAACACCCGGTTCACTCGTATATCCCATAATGATAAAGTCTTCCATTTCATTGAATACTTGCATCGCATAGATTCCCCCACTATGGGGACTGTAGATGAACTTCGCCTTATTTTCCTGAACAAGCCTTTTGGCATTCGCTGCTGTTTCGTTCGGTAAATACTTATCATCCAGTGAAGCTAGTTTAATTTTATAAGTTTGACCATCGACTTCAAAACCACCGCTATCATTGATATCTTCTACTGCCAACGTAAGACCGTTCAATGTTTCTGTCCCGTAAAATGCGGCTGGTCCGCTCAATGGCCCACTGTATCCGATTGTCAACTCCTTCGCGCCATCAGAAGTATTCACATCATCATTCGCTTTGGAGCCTTCCGATGCACTTCCATTCTCTGAACATGCAACAAGAACAAAAACAAACAGAAATAAGAAACAAATAAAGAAACTTTTCTTTACGGCCATCATGCTTTTCCCCCTCTTCGTCCGCTTTCCTAATTTTCTCTATCTTGTAGTACGTTCAGATTGTTAGGCTCCTATATAAGCTTTCCGTATCGCATCATTATGAAATAATGCTTTGCTATTGCCGTGGAGAACGATTGCCCCATTTTCAATGACGTATCCGCGGTCTGCGATTTTCAGCGCTGCATTGGCATTTTGTTCAGCTAGTAACACTGTCGTGCCGCTTTTGTTGATTTCCTGGATAATGGAAAACATTTGCTCAACGATCAAAGGAGCCAAGCCGATAGAAGGTTCGTCCATCATGATCAACTTCGGCTTGGCCATTAACGCCCTGCCGATTGCCAGCATCTGTTGTTGCCCGCCACTCATAGAACCTGCAGCATCGTCTTTTTTATCCTTCAAGATCGGAAATAATGCATAGACTTCCGCTAATGATTGTTTCAGTTGGGCTTTCTGTTTGCGATGGACAAAACCGCCCATCATTAGATTCTCCTGAACAGACATCTCGGCGAAAAGCTTTTTCCCTTCCGCACACTGGACAATCCCTTCTTTCACCATGCGATCCGGTGAATTGCCCCTCACACTTTTTCCATTGAATTGGATATTTCCTGAACTAGGTTTATTCAAGCCACTAATCGTATTAAAAATGGTACTTTTTCCAGCGCCATTTGCACCGAGCAAGACGACAAGCTCCCCTTCACTTACTTCGATGTCAATATTCTGTAATGCTGTAAACGCACCAAATTTGACCGAAACATCAGATAACTTCAGCAACAGATTCACCTCCTAAATAGGCTTCGATGACAGTCGGGTTCGTTTTGATTTCCTCCGGTGTTCCCTCAGCAATTTTCGCACCATGATTTAAAACTAAAATCTGATCAGCCAACTCCATGATCATCTGCATCTTATGCTCAATTGTACAAACCGTTATGCCATTTTGAACGATTTTCTTCATCAACTCCGCTAATCCGTCTGTTTCTTCAGGATTGATGCCCGCAGCGGGTTCATCTAACAAAATCACTTTTGGATCGGTGGCTAGTGCCAGTGCAATGGCCACACGTTTTTTTGCCTCTTGTGAAATCGTCGCCACTTGCATTGTGGCCAAATCCGCCAGACCGACAAATTCAAGCGCAGTCATCGCCTTCTCATATGCCATTTGTTCTTCACGTTTTTCTCTGCGGGTACGGAATATGGCATCATAGAGCTTCGATTTCGTCCGCAATCGATGACCGACAATGACATTATCGATAACGGATGATCGTTCAAAAAGATGCGTAGTTTGAAATGTACGGGCAATCCCGAGTCTTGCGCCAATATGAGCAGGCGTTTTTGTAATGTCTTTCCCTTCAAACATAATCGATCCCGATGTCGGACGATGAAAGCCACTAATGAGGTTAAAAAAAGTCGACTTTCCTGCACCGTTTGGGCCGATAATAGCTGTGATTTTTCCTTTTTCAATTTCAAAATCCACATCGCTGACAGCGGTCAATCCCCCGAATCGCTTCGTCAAACCTTCCAATTTGATGAGAGTCATCATTGCACCTCCCGGCTATGAATTTTCGCTGATTCTAACGAGGCAGTGTTTAATGCTCTCCGGTCCTTTTTTCTTCTGCTACGAAGTCTGCCACGGATCGAATTATACGCACCGGCTAATCCTGTTGGATAAAAAATGACAATCAACACTAAAATCGGACCAAAAATCAGCATGCGATATTCTTGGAAGTTTTGTAGAAATTGCTCCAACCAGACAAACAGCATGGTTCCGATGATCGGACCAGAAAGGGTACCGATTCCCCCTACAATTAGGTACATGAGGAACGTGAACACCATAGAAGTCCCTGCGATTTCCGGACCGATAAAACGGACAAGTGAAGCATATAATCCGCCCGCAAGCCCAGCAAAGGCGACTGAAATGACAAATGAAACAAGCTTATTCGTTCTAGTATTGATGCCCAATGTTTGAGCTAATTCCTCGCTGTTGCGAATCGCCATGTAGGTTCTCCCCGTCAAGGAATGGACAATCCTTACTGTGACAACGGTGGACACAAGAAGAAAAAACAGCACTAAGTAATACATTGTAATCGGTGAATTAAATTCAATCGGTCCAATCGGATCAGGTACCGGAATTCCGATCAATCCCCGTATCCCGCCGGTCAAACCATCCCACTTATCGATTAATAGATAGATCAAATAACCAACAATTAACGTATAGATCGCAAAAAAATGCTCCTTCGTCCGTAGTGCGATGATCCCCAATGCAAAACCGAGGACGATGGTAATGATGATCGCCAACAATAAGGCAAGCCAGAAATTGAGTTCCATCTTGGTCGTTAAGATGCCGACTGAATAGGCACCAATTGCAAAGAAACCCGCATGTGCCAGCGATAGCTGTCCAGTAAAACCCGCTAAGATATTCATACCATTAATGGCAATGACATAGATGAAACCGACGGTCATGATATATAAGACATACCGATTTTCCGAAAAAGCAAAAGGGAATACGAGCGACAAAACGAGTAACGCAATCATTCCATTTCGCCTCGTCAGTACATGCCTCATTAGTAGACCCCCTTCGCAAACAACCCTTTAGGACGCGCCGTCATAATGATGATTAATAGAAGAAAAGCGATCATATCTTTATAGTCGTTCGAAATATACGTTGCACCTAAGCTTTCTGAAATCCCGAGAATCATCCCACCGATGATGGCACCCGGGACGCTTCCCATTCCTCCAATGATGACGACGACAAATGCTTTTAAAATAACGAGATGGCCCATCGCAGGAAAGACCAAATTGATAGGTGAGGCAATGGACGCAGCAATGGCGGCCAATGCACCGGAAATGGCAAAAGTCATCATGGCGACGACATTTGCATTAATGCCGACTAAGAATGCCCCGTCCCGATTTTGCGCCATGGCAAGAATCGACGCACCAATCATCGTTTTCTTCAAAAATAACTGAAGCAAAACAACAACTACGACAGCAACCACGATGACCAACATCCTTTGAGTCGTCATCGCGACGCCAGCCACGGTAATTGTCGAATCGAATGGAGTAGTCATCCGATGGTACTCTGTTCCCCAAATCAACGAAATAAGTGCCTCGAAAAATAGTACCAAACCGATGGCAGCTATTTTGTCGTGTATGGGTGGGGCATCTCTCAGCGGATTGAATACGAATCGTTCCATCAATACAGCAAGCAATGCAATGGCAAGAATAGACAAGATGACGGCAACAAAATAATGGACGCCCAACCCTTTCATGACCATTAGCGTGATATAACCGCCAATCAAGTACAATGAACCGTGTGCAAAATTGGGCACATGCAAAATCCCAAAAACAAGTGTAAGGCCGATGCCCACTAAAATGTAAACGCTACCAAGAGTGAGTCCATTGAAAAGCTGTTGGAAAAATAACTCCATGCTACCCCTCCCTCGTCCTAATTGCTTACATGTAAACTCTATCAAACCGTGTTGGAAATGAGAGGATTCTCGTCTATTTCCTACCCTTTCTGCACAGAAACCGATTGCATATATTCTTCTAACATCGCATGTAATGAAGCTGGAATCGGCACGGATTGCTGCTCTTGATAGTTAAAGCACACGATCACTGCACTGCCCTTTGCAATGCTCACGCCTGTCTCCATATCTGTAATTTCATGCACCACTGTATAGCTTTTCGTCCCGATTTTTGACACCATGGTTTTCACCGTAAGTATCTGACCTGCATACGCTTGGGCGATAAAATCACATTCCGTTCGGGCGACTATGAAATGGAGATGTTCCCTTTCCGTTGGACCGAAACCAAGTGTTGCAAAAAATTTTGTTCGCGCTTCTTCGAAATAGAGAAAATAGCTGGCATTATTCACATGACCTCCCGCATCTGTTTCACAATATCTTACATAGACATTTATCTCCGGGATTCTTTTCATCCGATATTCTCTCCTCTCGTATTTCCGTATTCAATCCAAGGAGGGGTGATTGGTCACCCCTCGCGTTCAATGATTGTTGCGATGCCTTGCCCGCCACCGATACAAGCAGTGATCAGTCCATATTTTCCGCCTATGCGTTGCAATTCATAGACTGCCTTTGTGACAAGTATGGCCCCTGTTGCCCCTAATGGATGGCCATGGGCAATTGCGCCACCATTGACATTCAATTTTTCCCGATCCATTTCAAGTTCCCGATCACATGCAATAACTTGTGCCGCAAACGCTTCGTTTAATTCGATGACATCCATATCTGTGAGGGAAAGCCCCGATTTCTCCAATACTTTTTTCGTAGCGGGTACAGGTCCGATGCCCATGATGTTCGGGTCTACGCCCGCAATTGCCTGGGCACGGATGACCGCTAACGGTGTCACACCCAATTCCTCGGCCTTTTCTCTAGACATGATGACAACAGCTGAAGCCGCATCATTTAAGCCTGAACTGCTTCCCGCAGTTACCGTGCCACCTTCCAAGAAGACGGGCTGCAATTTAGACAAAGCTTCCTTCGTCGTTTGCGGACGCGGGTGTTCATCCACTTTGAATTCGATGGGCTCACCTTTTCTGACAGGAATGTGAATCGGCACGATTTGCTCCTCAAACCGACCTTCCTCCATCGCTCTGGCCATTCTTTGCTGACTTTCAAAAGCAAAATCATCTTGTTCCTGGCGACTGATGGCATATTTTGAGGCTAGATTTTCTGCCGTAATACCCATTGGCGGATCGCCGATTTCTTTCGGCGCCAATTGTGACTTTCGAAAATTTGGTGGCATTGGACTATATGCCTTCTCCGGTCGATCCATCAAATATGGCGCACGGCTCATACTCTCCACGCCGCCTGCTACGAAAATTTCTCCATCTCCCGCCCAAATCGCTTGCGTGGCCAGATTGATGGCATTGATACCGGATCCGCATTGCCGATCGACAGTCAGCCCCGGAATTTCAGTGGACAACCCCGTCTGCAAAGCTGTCAATCTTGCAATATTACCACCACCGCTTAGCACATTTCCTAAAATGACATCATCAATCTGATCAGCTGATACATTTGCACGGTGCAATGCCTCTTTAATGACTTCCGCTCCAAAGACATGGGCAGGGACTGACGCCAAAGCTCCACCCTGTCTCCCGATCGCAGTACGTACCGCTGAAACAATTACAGCATCTCTTTTCATTCTCATCTCTCCCTCATCAATTTGAACAGATTATTCCATTGAATCGTAACGTTGAAACTTCACAACGCCTTTCACCACTTCTTTTTGATGCTGATTGACTGCTGCGACGTTGAACTCCATCACACTTGAATCATTATTGAGCAAGGTCGCCTTTAACGTAATCACATCATCGATAAACACCATTCCTCTAAAACGGATTGTATACTCCTGGATGAATCCTTCTTCTATATACGGCGTAAACAACTTCGCTAAATTGCCCATTGTCCACATGCCATGTGCAATGATTCCCGGCAATCCTGCATTTTCAGCCTCCTTGTCTATCGTATGAATAGGATTGAAATCGCCGGAAGCGCCTGCATATTTGATCAGATCGATTCTGCTCACGGGATCAAGTTGGACGTTGGTCAAGGAATCCCCTTTTTGCAGTTCCGCAATGTGACTCATACGAGCATCCCCTTTCTGACGGCTTCATTAATGATAATGACGCGTTTTTCCTCAAATATAAGTTCGTCGTTTGTATCCACGCCATAACGGTTAATGACTAAAAAACCCATATAACCATTGCTTCCATTTTTTTCATAGTAATTTTGTACTTCTGTATGGCAATAAACCTCTTCACCGACAAAAAGCGGGCGTTTGTAGTGATAGGTTTGTTCCCCATGGATAAGTCCTTTTGGCGGTAATTGCATTTCTGGAATAACGCCATAATCCAACGTCACTGGAAATGTAGGCGGGGCTATATTGCGTTTATACCTCGAATTTTTTCCGGTCTCTTCGTCAACATATATCGGAGCAAGATCGCCGATCGCTTCCGCAAACTTCCTTACCGCCCCTCTTTCCACAATATTTTTAACAGGGGTTGATTTTTTTCCGATTGTTTCTTGGAACATGTATATCTCCTCCGTTTTTCTTTTGTCTAGTCTCCAGCGCCTAGGGGCTCGGGTCATAAGCCATATTGGCTACGAGGCAAAGTACGCCTCTACACCAATCCGTCTTATGCCTGTCGACCCTGTACAGGCGCTTCCGCTTTTCTTTTGTCGAGTCTCCGGGCGCTTTTCTTGTTAATTTTTCGGTCCTCCTGCAACGTAGAGCACTTGCCCGCTGACGAACGAGGATTGTTCGTCAGCAAAGAACAACACTGCATTCGCGATGTCATCAGGTTTTCCACTTCGCCCCACCGGAATTTTGCTCACGCTGGCCTCTACTAAATCCTCAAATGAGATACCGAGTCTTTCGGCAGTCGTTTTTGTCATATCCGTTTCTATGAAACCGGGAGCAACCGCATTCACCGTCACACCGAATTTCCCAAGTTCGATGGCTAACGTTTTCGTCAATCCTTGTAATCCGGCCTTCGCAGTTGCATAATTCGACTGTCCCCGATTCCCTAAAGCAGATGTGGACGATAAATTGATGATTCTTCCATATTTCTGTTGCGTCATATAAGTCTGCGCGGCCCGCGATGCGTAAAATGCGCCTGTAAGATGGACATTCATCACGGTCAACCAATCGTCATCCGTCATTTTAAAGACGAGGTTGTCCCGGATGACACCCGCATTGTTTACTAAAATGTCAATTGAACCGAATGTTTCATAGACTTCTTTCATCGCTTGCTCAATTTGTTCCCGATCTGTCACACTCGCAATTTTTGTATAGACGGAAAAACCCGCATCCTTCCACTCTGTAGCCGCCTTGCCTAGTGCTTCTTCATTAACATCGATGACAGCCACGTTTGCTCCTTCTTTTGCAAACTGCTCCACGATTGCCTGACCGATTCCGCGGCTTCCTCCTGTGACGAAAGCTGTCTTGCCTTCAAATCGATTACCCATAAAAATTCCCCTCTCCTTTTTCAGACGAATTGCCCGACTTTGACATGGCCCTTCAGTAAATTTCTTGAAATGATCATGCGCTGGATTTCATCCGTTCCATCATAAATTCTCCATAGTCTCGCTTCGCGGTACCACCTTTCAATCGGCAACTCACGCGTATAGCCCATCCCGCCATGAATTTGCAGCACGCGATCTACAACACGATTGCCCATATTGGCGCCATACAATTTTGCCACCGCAGCCAAATGACGATTGTCTTCGCCTTGATCGAGCGTAAATGCTGCGTTGAGAACAAGCCATCTCGCCGCTTCAATTTCCACAGCAGAATCCGCAATTGGCCATTGGATTGCCTGTCGATCCGCAATCGGCTTCCCGAATGTTTCGCGCTCTTTCGAATAATCGATGGCCATCTGCAACAATCGTTCGGCCATGCCAACCGCACGCGCTCCCACTACCCATCTCGCAAAACCGATCCATTCCAGTCCAAGATTATAACCACGATGCAATTCACCCAAAATATTTTCTTCGGGCACACGGACATTATCGAACACCAACCCTGCCGGTCCCCATTCCCCCATCGTGTCAATAAATTCGGATTTCCATCCCATGGCACGATCCACGATGAAGCATGTTACGCCTTCCCTTCCAGTTTTCTGATGCAATTCCTTGTCCGTAATCGCGATGACCATTGTGAAGTCCGCTTCGTTTCCACCGGTAATGAACGTTTTCTCACCGTTTAACACCCATTCATTCCCATCTTTGACAGCGGTCATTTTGATGTTTCGCGTATCCGATCCAGCATTCGGTTCTGTCATAGCAAAACAAGATTTTTTCTCACCGTTAATGGTTGGGAGCAAGTACTTCTTCTTCTGCTCTTCATTTCCGTAATAGAGGATATTGTCCGCTGAACCACCAAAAGTGAATGGTACGAATGTTTTAGCTACTTCCATCAACACAATCGCCATCATCATCTGACCAAGATCCGCGCCTCCATACTCTTCGGGTGTGTTAATGCCCCAAAATCCGAATTCTTTGGCTTTCAATTGCAACTCTTTAAGTTTCTCCGGTGCAATACTTGGTTTTCCTTCGCGTTCATTTTTTAATACTTCATTTTCAAGTGGAATCAGCTCTGTTTCTACAAATTTCCGGATTGTTTCCTGTACCATTTTTTGTTCATCTGTTAAACGTAAATGCATACTCATCTCTCCGTTCTTCTTTTGTAGTAAATCGTTTCACCATTTCCATTTAGGCACGCTTACTTTCTTTATGACTGAATTGCTCCCGTAACGTTCTTTTCAATATTTTGCCGACGGTCGTTTTCGGTAACTCGTCAACAAATAAAATATCTTGCGGCACTTTATATGCCGATAGTCGGGATCGGCAAAATTGAATCAGTTCTTCTTCCCTTACATGCTGTTCGTCCTTCAAGACGACGACAGCACGGATCGTTTCACCTCGATATGCATCTGGAATGCCTATGACAGCGGCTTCGAGAACAGCGGGATGATGGTAAATGACATTCTCCACTTCAACCGGATAGACGTTATAACCACTCGCAATGATCATTTCTTTTTTCCGTCCAACAATGTAAAAGAATCCATCTTCATCCATCTTTGCTAAGTCACCCGTATACAACCAGCCGTTCCGAATCGTGTGATTGGTTTCTTCCGGTCTATTCCAATAGCCTTTCATTACTTGCGGCCCTTGAATGATCAACTCACCGACCTTACCAACTGGCAGTTCTTGTTCGCCTGTTGCAACATCTACGATTTTCGCATCCGTATTTGGAATCGGAATGCCGATACTGCCCTTTTTTTGCACACCTTCGATTGGATTCCGATGGGTAACGGGAGAAGCTTCTGACAGCCCATACCCTTCGAGAACTGTCGTCCCGCTGATTTCATTAAATTGATCAAGCACTTCAAATGGCAATGGAGCCGATCCGCTTGAACATATTTCTATACAGCTCAAATCAAATTTCCTCTTTTTATAGTAATCGACTAGAGAGATTAACATGGTAGGTACGCCGGGAAACGATGTCGGTTTGATTTCCTCGATGGTCGTGACCAGTTGCTCCACATCAAATTTGGGAATTAAGATAACATTGCCTCCGTTATAAAATGCGACGGCCATCGCGCTCGTCATGCCATATACATGAAATAACGGTATGGCTGTCAGCACACGCTCTTCCCCTTTTTTTACTTGGACAAAAGAAGTTGCTACACTTTGCAATATATTCGCAACAAGATTGAAATGCGTTAACATGGCCCCTTTCGGCATCCCAGTCGTACCACCCGTATATTGCAAAACGGCCACATCTTCTTTAGGCTGACATCTTACTCCCGGGAATGGATCGTTCGTTTCATCCAACCATTCATCCGGCATTTTCGCACTTTCCACTGACACAGGCAGAATCCGCTCGATCCCCGTCTGGTCTCGTATACTTTCTAGCAGGGGAAGCAAGCTGTCCATTAGAATAATGGTTTTTGCACCCGAATCATTCAGAATATGAAGCAATTCTGCTGATTTGTACATCGGATTCAGCTGGACAATCGTCGCACCGCATGTCAATGCACCGTAAAAACTGATCGGATATTGTGGGCAGTTCGGGAGCATGAGTGCGACCCTCTCCCCTTTCGTTACTCCTCTCCGCGCAAGCGCCCATGCGACTTTCCGAATATGTTCTTGCAATTCCGTGTACGTATATGTCTTCCCTAAAAACGTCATCGCTATATGATCTGGATAAGTAGCAAACGATTCATCGAGCAACTGAGGCAAAGAAAGTTCGGGGATTTGGATTTCTTTCGGATTCCCCTTTGCTACAAACTGCATCCAAGGCCGATCCTTGCTTCCACTTCGCTCATTCATAATGAACTCCCTCCATCAACAGCTATCACTTGTCCGGTGATAAAATCACTGGCATCACTCGCTAAAAATAATGCCGTCCCTTGAAGTGATTTTGGATCCCCCAACTTTTTCATTGGGTTGTTCTGCCTGATGGCATCTCCGCTCTGCTCGAGAACATACTTCGTCATTTTAGTCTCAAAAAAGCCAGGAGCGATGGCATTGACTGTTACTCCATATTCGGCCCATTTACGAGCCAAATCTTTCGTAAAGTGATGAACAGCCGCTTTACTCGTGCTATAACCGATTGCATTCAACACATTTGCAGGCTCCGCCTTTAGTCCAGCAACCGAGCCAATATTGATGATTTTGCCGTAGCCGTTGCGGATCATCTGATTACCGACTGCTTTTGACATTAGAAATGTTCCGGTGACATTGACATCCAACACTTTTCGCCATGCTTCAAGAGGCATCTTTTCCGCTTTCTCTCCCCATGTTGCACCGCTATTATTAACAAGGATGTCCACTCTGCCAAAATCGGATAGTACCGCTTCTACTGTGTCGTTGACATTTTCCTCACTACTAATATCACATGCATACGCTTTGGCTTGTATCGGATAGCTGGATTGAAGGGCTTCCACCGTTTCTTGGCAATTGTCAATTCTGCGAGAACAAACGGCGATATTTGCACCATATGCCGCGAAAATTTCCGCTATATCCTTTCCCAGTCCTCTTCCGCCGCCTGTAATTAATGCCGTACGACCACTCAAATCAAATAAAGGTGTTTTCAAATTATTCGCTCCCATTCCCTATAGAAATTGATTTGTACGTGTTGGCTTACCATCGATCATGACTCTAAACGCACCGTCAATACTGACCGGTCAGTATTGACGGTTTTCACAACGCTCTAATTTCCATGGCTTGGCTAAAATACATGCGGGACGATAGGGGGTACGTCGCAACTTACTTATTTTCATTATGCAAATGGGCACGTAATTCGTTACGAATGCCGTCTGGAATCCTCTCTGATTTTTGGGTCGCCAAATCAAAATTTACGTAAACGACTTTGTTCTTTGCACATAATTCTTCATTTTGATAGAGCTCTTCTACTAATTCCAAACTCGAATTCCCAATATGGTTCACCCAAATACGAATGGTGACGTCTGTCCCAAAATAGATTTGTTTTGTAAATTCAAGGGTTGTTTTAACAATGACCATTTTCCATTTTTGAGCGTCATGATCTGGTGTAAACAAACTAAAAATCGGATTCCGGGCCGCTTCAAACCAGACAGGGAGTGTAGTGTTATTAATATGACCGACCATGTCTGTCTCTGAAACGCGTGGAGTGATGACAGTCTCGTACATCGCAAATCCTCCTTATGATGGAAATCCCTCGGCGATCCCCCATCTGTGTTGTCTATAGGTATGAAACTTATGGGACGAGTACCAGCTTGCCGACGGTTTTCCTACCTTGCAGTAAACGATGAACTTCTGCCGCTTCCGCCAACTGGTATATCCCGCCAACTGTCAATTTTAACTCGCCCCGATCGACGTAGTTCAGCAATTCTTCGAAGCTGCTTTGATACAGTTCCGGTTTGGCGATAATTTGAGGCAAGAAGAAACCAATGACCGAATGGTTGCGCCTCATCAGCTGACCTGCATTGAGTTTGGCCTCTTCACCGCTTGCTCCGCCAAAGATGACTAAGCGGCCAAATGGGGCAAGGCATTTCAATGTTTTTTGGAAAATCTCACCGCCCACCATTTCGAGTGCGACGTCGACGCCTTTCCCACCTGTCAGTTCTTGTACTTTTTCTTCCCAACCTTGCTGCGTGTAATTCACAAGATGATCGGCTCCTAATTTTTTTGCGTGTGCAAGTTTCTCATCGGAACTTGCCGTTGCAATCACTTTGCCTGCACCAAATAATTTAGCAAGTTGGACAGAAAGTGCGCCAACACCCCCTGCTGCTGCATGGACGAGAACCGTTTCACCTTTTTCTAGGCGGCCCATCGTCTTCAAAATATGGTATGCTGTCTGTCCTTGCAACGGCAGGACAACAGCATCTGTGAACGCCACGCCGTCCGGAATTTCCGTCAGTGCTAGCTCATGAACCTTTGCAAATTCCGCATAAGCGCCTGATTCGATCAGCGACACGACGCGCATCCCCGGTTTAAACCTTTTGACATCCTTTCCGACCTGTACAATTTCACCCGCAACTTCAGCTCCGGGTATGAATGGCAGTTCCGTCGGGACAACGTATTTCCCCTGTCGCCTGGCCGTATCCGCAAAGTTGACACCGATTGCCTTCACTTTGACGAGCACTTCCCGATCCCCGATTTGAGGCTTTTCAATATCGATGAACTTCAATACTTCCGGTCCTCCAAATTCCTTAAAACGAATTGCTTTCATTGTATCGATCGCATTCACTGCTTCCATTCCAATTCCCCCTCGCTTGATTCACTCCACTTATCTCTGTAAAATTTTCTTCGTCGCCACAACGAGCTGTCCGTCTTCCAATTCCGGGACGACCGAAACCGTCCCTTTTTCAGTCGCAAATAAGACATCCTCCAACAAATCGGCTTCCACCATCATTGCACCCGTTCTGGATGCTTTTAAAATCTCTGCCGCCCGGTCTTGGTTACCTTGATAAAAGAAAAGGGCAGCTTTCGCTGAATCCGTCAACGTCCATGCAACATCTTCTGTCAGTAATTCATTAATGAACATACCTGCGCCATAAAAGTCTTCCATAGAAAACTGACCGCCCGACCCCGCGCAAACGACAAGAATTGTATCGTCCTGATGATCAGCGATGATTCGTTCGCTAACGGCTGCCGCATTGAGCAAAGAAGCAGCGTACACCTTTTTCGCGGAGTCTACTTTGCGAATCGCAACAGTGCCGTTTGTCGTAGAAAGAATGACGGTTTTCCCTTCGATACTCTCCTTCAGACGTGCTGCAATCGGATCCTCAAACCCTTCGATGGTCTGTCCATTCACTTCTCCAGCGAGGATTACGTGATCGTCATCAAGTGTCTTCAACATAGACAACGCTTCTTTCCCATCCATAACAGGGATGATCCCTTTTGCCCCATACTGAAGCAGAGCGGAGACGGTCGTTGTCGCAAGTAGCACATCAAAAACAACAGCCACTTTCCTTGTATCAATTTTCTGTCGATCAATTTCCTCTTTTGACAAAACGACATGTATCTTTTTTCGATTTCCTTCATGCATCCCCATAAATATTATGTCGTTCCTTTCATCGCTTGCATGACGAGTGCATGCACATATTTGTCCATTCGCGCAAAACGCGGATCTCTTGTCTGGCCGATGGAATAACGGTAATAGATCTGTTGGCAAATGACCGCTAATTTAAAGTAAGAAAATGTCAAGTAATAGTGGATATGCGTCAGGTCACGTCCGCTTTTTTCTGCATAGCGTGCGATAAATTCATCCCGTGTAAAAAATCCCGGTTGAACGGTCACAGATGGTTTACCCGTTGAATTCCTTAACGCTTCTGGATCTCCCGCCTGCACCCAATAGCTTAGCGCTACGCCTACATCTGCCAGCGGGTCGCCGACGGTCGTCATTTCCCAATCAAACAACCCTGTCATTGCGGTGTAATCGGATGAGAACATGGCGTTATTCAATTTATAATCGTAATGGATGATGGTGGGTGAGGATGACGTAGGCAAATTGTTCTGAAGCCAATCTGTCAACTGTGAAACCTCTGCTATTTCGGAGGTTTTCGCCCTTTCATAGCGTCCGATCCATCCCCGTACTTGCCTTTCCAAAAAACCTTCCGGCTTGACCATTTGGACGAGCGCCGTTTTCGTATAATCGATCGAATGTAGCTCAACCAGTTTGTCGACCAGCTGTTCCGAAATATTCCTTCGCAGTTCTTCCGTCACTTCCGTACCTTCAGGGAATGACGTATCGAGTACGATCCCACGACGCCTTTCCATTAGAAAAAATGGACTGCCCATAATCGACAGATCGTCTGAAAAAGCAATCGGCTTCGGTGCCGTTTCAAATACGGGATGGACAATAGATAATACATTGAACTCCCGTTCCATATCATGTGCTTTTGGCGCAACCGGTCCGAGGGGCGGACGTCTGAGCACTGCTTCCCAGTCCCCTATTTCAAGCGCATAGGTCAAATTAGAATGACCTGCACCGAATTGCCGGATATTCAATTCCCCTTCCGGCAAGTTTACAATCGTATTCCGTAAGAAGTTATGAATCTTTTTCTTATCCAGTTGCTCACCTGAACGAACGGGGATCGTATCCCGCATTGTTTTTCCCATTAGATTCACCTCTTGTAGATCAACGTCATTGTTTGATCAATTGTTCACTATCATAGGAATAGAAGCCTTTTCCGGTTTTTCGTCCGAGCTCCCCTGCATCCACTTTCTCTCGGATACATGCAGCTGGCTTATCTTCTTCTCTGCCTGTTTCTGCATATTGTTGTTCCATGACAAAGTTGACGACATCAGCTCCCGATAAGTCGATTAGTTGAAACGGGCCGAGCGGGTGCCCTAGTGATTTTTTTACAATATGATCAATCGTTTTAAAATCAGCGATTCCTTTCTCGTAAAGGTTGATCGCTTCTCGATTGATCGCCCCTAATATACGATTAGCTACAAATCCTGAGATTTCTTGACGTAGCAGCATTCCTTCCCGATTGATTTGCTCACAGACGGCCATTACTGTCGCGGCTGTTGCCTCAGACGTCTTGTCACTCATGACGATTTCGACACAGTCCATGACAAGCGGCGGGAAAAAGAAATGCATATTGCACACTTGTTCTGGGCGACTGGTCACTGCTGCGAGGAGCGAATTCACAATGGTTGAACTGTTGGATGCTAAAATCGCATGTCCCGGCGTTAAGCGATCCAGGTCACGGAACAATTCCCTTTTCACATCCAATTTCTCAATAATGGCTTCAATGACTAAGTCGGCATCTTTCGCCGCAGCCTCTAAACTGCTTGTAAAAGTAAGACGTGCAAATGCCGCATCTATTTCTACAACCGTCAATTTCTCTTTGATGCGCCACTCGTCCATCCGTTTATGCAAACTCGTTTCCGCTTTCTGAAGTGCTGCCTGATCAACATCCTGCAAAGTGGTAGTGTAGCCACCAAGGGCACATAGCATTGCAATCTGATGACCCATCTGCCCTGCTCCGACGACGAGGATCCGTTCGATTTTTTCAATTCCCATCATTCAATCCCTTTCTGAAATGATTCCATTTAATATAAAGTCCACGTACATGTCCGCCAACTCTTGGACAGACACATCCCCGGAAGGGTTGAACCACTGATAGCTCCAGTTTGTGACACCTAAAATAGCAAACGCGATCATTTTAGGTTGTAGATTTTCTCGAAATTCTCCCGCTTGAATCCCATCTCTGAGTACTTGTTCAACATTCAGGCGAAATGCTTCCCGTTTCTTTTTGATCTTCTCAACATTTTCAGGCGCTAAATTACGCATTTCACGAAAGTAGATGCGGCCATTCGGGCCCTGCGTTTGGAGATCATGAATAATGAGCTTCACAATCCCTACGATCTTAGCTCGGTAACTTTCTATTTGCTCGAGAATCGCTTTCTGTCTGTTCAACAAATCATCGATATAGCGTTCATGAATTTCCATCAGCAACATTTCTTTACTCGTAAAATAGTAATAGAATGTACCTTTTGTTACTCCTATTGAATCAACGATATCCTGGATTGATGTTTCACTGAATCCTTTCTGTTGAAATAAGACTACGCTATGTTTTGTCAGTTCTTCCTTCATGATGCCTCATACCTTTCCTTCTCTGTTCAGGATTCACTCTATTTTCATTGACGGATCGCTTGTTCCTCACGAAGTGCGCGGCGAAGAATTTTTCCGACTTGCGTTTTCGGCAATGCCTCCCTGAATTCCACGATCGCCGGTACTTTGTAAGTGGCAATCCGTTCTTTCATCCACCCGATCACTTCTTGTTCTGTCACGGCATGGTCTGCTTTTTTGACGACGATGGCTTTGATCGTTTCTCCACGGTACGCATCAGGGATTCCGATGACAACCGCTTCTTGGACAGCAGGATGTTCATAGAGCACTTCCTCGATATCACGTGGATATACGTTATAACCGCTGGCGATGATCATATCCTTTTTCCGATCGACGATATACACATAACCGTCCTCATCCACTTTTGCGATATCGCCCGTATACAACCAACCGTTCCGCAGTGCATGTTCGGTTTCCTCCTGCATATTCCAGTAGCCTTTCATCACTTGTGGACCTCGGATGATCAACTCCCCAAGCTCACCCGTCGGTACTTCCGATTCCCCTGTAGCCAGATCGACCACTTGATATTCTGTTGAAGGCAAACCGATGCCTACACTGCCCGTTTTGCGCTCTGCAAATACCGGATTGGCATGCGTCACTGGAGAAGCTTCAGAAAGTCCAAACCCTTCCAGAATTTTCGCACCCGTTTTCCGCTCGAATTCCTTCATCGTTTCGATGGGCATTGGCGCACTCCCGCTAATGCAAATCCGAATGCTATCGATCCCGTAGTTTTTAGCTTCCGGATGATTGACAAGGGCGATATACATCGTCGGCACGCCCGGGAATTTCGTCGGTTGTTCTGTTTTAATCGTGTTCAATACTTCGTCTAGGTCGAATCTAGGAAGCAGGATGATATTAGCGCCAATCAGGATGGATAAATTCATGCAAGAAGTCATTGCAAATACATGGAACAAGGGAATGACAGTCAGGCAACTTTCCATCCCGAAAGTCAATTCATTTTGAAAAAATGCATAGGATTGCTGTGCATTCACTGCGATATTACGATGTGTGAGCATGGCTCCTTTTGAACGGCCTGTCGTTCCCCCTGTATATTGCAAAACAGCAATATCCTCTAGTGGATCAATGGATACCGGTTCCGGTGCTTGTCCTCCTTTCCCAATGAAATCTTCAAAAGTTTGATCTTCTGATAGGATTCGTTGGTCCGATTCGAAACTGACAACAATAATGGTTTCTAATGCAGTCTGTCCCGCTATCGCTTTGACACTCGGATAAAGAGGTTCGTAGACGATGATTGTTTGCGCACCAGAATCATTCAAAATATGAAGGAGTTCTTTTTCAAGAAGCATCGGGTTCACCTGAGTCACGATTGAGCCCGCTTTTAAGATGCCGTAATAAGCGATGATATAATGGGAGCAGTTCGGCAGCATGATAGCTGTACGATCCCCTTTTTTCACGCCCGATTGTTGAAGTGACGAAGTAAACTTGTCGCTTAGTGACCATAATTCTCGATAACTGATCTCTTTCTCGTAGAACTTGATGGCAACTTGATCCGGAATTGTATCCACCGTTTCTTTTAGAATGTCAGGCATCGTCTTTATTGGAAAATCCATGTCCGGTTTAATAGAAGCGGGATAATGGCTACGCCAAGCATTTTCAATTCTCAATCGGCTTCTCCTCCATGCTCGTACATTTTTTATGCCTCGGAAACTATAAAATCTCTAACTGTGGATACCCTAGAACAGGAATAGTTCCCTTCTAGGCTCCGGGCGCCAGACGCTCGGGTCACAAGTCAATCCTGCTGTGCGGCAAAGAGCACCTCTTCGCCGGCTCGCCTTGTGCCTGTCACGTCTATGCAGGCGCCCTGGTCTTTCGTTCTCACATTGCGTGTGATCCGCCATCGACAAGGAGAATATCCCCTGTTACATAATCGGATGCTTTTGATGCAAGGAACAGCGCCGCTCCTTTGAGATCCTCGTCTGAGCCGAACCGTTTGAGTGGCGTTCCTTCTAAAATTTTGTCGCCCCCATCTTCAATGAGCACTTTAGACATTTTTGTCGGGAAAAATCCTGGGGCAATGGCATTGACCTTGATATTATGCTGTCCCCACTTCGCTGCAAGATCTTTTGTAAACGTAATGACCGCGCCTTTACTTGTGTTATAACCAATCGTATCCATATAGCGCGGGTCGGTGCCGCCGAGTCCCGCAACCGACGCAATATTGATGATTTTTCCTGCCCTTTGTTCAATCATCACTTTCCCCGCTGCCTGGCTCATCAGAAACGTTCCGGTCACATTGACATCGATGACCTTTTTCCATGCCTCGAATGGCATCTCCACAACCGGTGCCCCCCATGTTGCACCGCTGTTATTCACAAGGATGTCAATCGTTCCAAAGCGTTTTACGGTTTCTTCAATCACATTTTTCACATCGTCTTGCTTCGTGACATCACATGCTAAAGCCATGGATTCAACACCGAGTGATTTCAGCTTCTCACTCATTTCCATACACGCTTCCACTTTGCGGGAACAGATAACGACATTTGCGCCTGCTTCGGCAAACCCTTGCGCTATTTGAGCACCTAGCCCTCTTCCTCCACCCGTTACAATAGCTGTTTTTCCCTCCAGCTTGAAAAGATCCAATACCGACATGGTCATTTCCCCTTTCCTTGAGCTGCATATTTTGCGAGTTCGAGCCTTGCAATCTGATTGCGGTGCACCTCATCCGGTCCATCGGCAAGGCGTAATGTTCTTGAGCTTGCCCATTGTGCAGCAAGCGTAAAATCACCACTGACACCAGCGCCTCCGAACGCTTGAATGGACCGGTCAATAACGCGCAATGCCATATTCGGTGCAACAACTTTGATCATTGCAATTTCCGTTTTCGCTTCTTTATTGCCCACTGTATCCATCATATAAGCAGCCTTCAAAGTGAGCAGACGGGCTTGTTCAATATCAATACGCGATTCCGCAATCCATTCTTTGACAACACCCTGCTCTGCAAGCGATTTCCCAAAAGCCGTTCTCTCTTGTACTCGGACACACATTTGTTCAAGTGCACGTTCCGCCGCACCGATGAGGCGCATACAATGATGAATGCGCCCGGGTCCAAGACGACCTTGCGCGATCGCAAAACCTTTTCCTTCGCCCCACAGTATATTTTTCACCGGTACTCGGACGTTATCGAATGTGATTTCTGCATGTCCATGCGGCGCGTGATCATAACCGAAAACCGAAAGCACTCGCTCGATCTTCACACCGGGCGTATCGAGTGGCACTAAAATCATCGACTGCTGTTCATAGCGAGGAGCATCCGGATCATTTTTCCCCATGAAGATAGCAATTTTGCAGCGTGGATCTCCCGCGCCAGATGTCCACCATTTGCGACCATTTAATACATATTCATCGCCATCTCGAATAATGCTTGATTGGATATTGGTCGCGTCACTAGAAGCGACCTCTGGTTCTGTCATCGCGAAACAAGATCTGATTTTTCCATCTAACAGCGGCTCAAGCCATTGTTTCTTTTGAGATTCTGTTCCATAACGAACAAGAACCTCCATATTCCCCGTGTCAGGGGCACTGCAGTTGAACACTTCAGGACCGATTGGGGAACGTCCCATGATTTCACAAAGAGGGGCGTATTCTTGGTTAGTGAGCCCGGCCCCATATTCGCTTTCCGGGAGGAAAAGATTCCAAAGCCCTTGTTCACGCGCTTTCTCTTTCAACTGCTCAATGATTTCCGGTACCTTTGCCCAGCGATCTGTCACGGCATTTACTTGTTCTTCATAGTTCTTTTCATTCGGGTAGACAAATTCCTTCATAAAAGCTGTCAGTTTCTTTTGGAGTTCGATAGTTTTTTGAGAATATGAAAAGTCCATTGGAATCTCTCCGCCTTTCATTTTTCTTATCTAACCGGTCGGTATGTTCAGAATACTTAGATATATGGTAGCGCATACATAATTATTAATCAAGTACTATTTTTTCAATTTTTAATAGACTTGTTGATAGTTTAGAGGGCTCTATTTCTCCTTGAAGATTTGTTCATATAGTTAGCGTTATGTTATAATCGGATTAGTAACTGGTACTAATAGTAACTATTTAAAATATGAAATACATTGGAGGCTATCATGGAAGATTTACTGAAACTGAAAGGCAAAAATATCGTTGTCATGGGTGTCGCAAACGAACGGAGTCTCGCTTGGGGTGTGGCAAATGCCCTTTTCAAAGTTGGCGCGAATGTCATTTTCACATACCGCAAAGAGCGTTCTTTGGCAAAACTTGAAAAAGTTTTGGAATCGAACGGCTACGAGGCAAGATTGATTGTACAATGTGATGTCAATGAGGACGAAAGCATTCACGAAGCTTTCAACAAAATCGGTGCGGAAGTCGGAACGATTCACGGCGTCGTCCACTCGCTCGCTTTTGCGCATGCAGTCGATTTGAAAAACGATTTTGTTGAAACAACACGTAGCGGTTATGCATTTGCACAAGACACAAGTGCTTACTCACTGATTGCGACAGCAAAAGAAGCGCGTCCATTAATGACAGAAGGCGGTACAATTGTCACGATGAGCTATTTGGGCGCTGAGCGTGTCCTTGAAGGCTATAATGTTATGGGTGTCGCAAAAGCGGCATTGGAAGCTTCCGTTCGTTATTTGGCATCGGATTTAGGTAAAGACAATATTCGTGTCAACGCGATTTCAGCAGGTGCAGTGCGTACACTTTCAGCAAAAGGCGTCCCTTCTTTCAATACCATTTTGGGTAAAATCGAAGAAGTTGCACCGTTGAAACGCAATGTGACACAAGAAGAAGTCGCCGATATGACCATTGCTGTTTTGAGTGACCTTTCCCGCGGTGTAACTGGGGAAGTCATCTATGTAGATGGCGGCTATCATATCATGGGTTAAGATAAAGCTGGAAGGATAAATAACAATCCTTCCAGCTTTTTGGATTCTTTTCAAAATGACCGTCAACCCTATTATTTCAAAATCCCCGTATTCAGTAGCTTAAATTCCACTTGAACATCGTATTTCACATTTTGAATGATTTTTTTCGTTAATTCCTCTGTCCATTTCCCTTTATGATACATTCTGAACTCTTCACTAATACCAATCGGATCGACCTCCAATTTTTGAAGTTGAGCCAGTAGCTGTTCGATTTCCTTTTTCACCTGCTTACTTACTTCTTTCTCCAATGCCTTATACTCACGCATTTTCTGTAAATCGCGTTTCCCTTTATATTCAGATAAGGCTCCTTGCAAGTTCAGTTGAAGCGACACTTTCGGGGATTCCATGTTTTTATTGCTTGTGATCTTCGCTTTGCTTTTGATCAATTCAATATGCACTTTTCCCTTAGCATCTTGTTCGCCAAATGAGATTTCAAGCGGTGAAAGTTTGACGACCCCTTTCAATGCTTGGATATAGGAGGATTCTTTTTCAGCTATTGTATCTATCATTTTTCCACTATCAAACAAAGCAATGCTCTCGATTTTAACCGAATCCTTTTCCAACTCCAAATAAGGGACAGTGGAATAGAATATCGGATTCGTTTCTGTGTAAAGAAAGTCATGCATCGTTGTAAACGGACTGAAAGCCGTATGCAGTTTAGGTGATAACAGCTCATATAAATACGTATCTGTACTCGGTTTATCAGGAAAATCACTTTTCAGAATTTCCTCTGCACTTCCCTTTACAATCCCTAGCTGGACATTGTTTCCGA
This sequence comes from Sporosarcina soli, assembly GCF_042655805.1. Lineage (NCBI taxonomy): Bacteria > Bacillati > Bacillota > Bacilli > Caryophanales > Caryophanaceae > Sporosarcina > Sporosarcina soli. The sequence goes on from NZ_JBHSNO010000006.1 coordinate 195,460, forward strand.
CTTTCGGATTTCGATAAAAATGCTTAATGACCTCTGTAACTTGGCCTTCTCTTGCAAACTCCTCACTAAACAATAATGTTCGCAGCTGGTTTAAAATGACCATTTTATCCGCTTTTGATGAAATTTGAACAAACCCTTCTTGTATCAATTCCGTATCGACCGAATAATGTTGGGTCACTTCTTGTGATGCACCTGTCGGGTGTGGAATGGACACTGTCATTTTCACCGATTTTTCATCAATATAATCGAAGGCGATGCTACTCACCATGGCCAAGTCTTCTACATAGGCATGTTGTCCTCTCTCCATGCATCCGGACAATAGCATGAGAGCGACAATTGACGTTATGAACAATAATCGCTTCATTGAATTCCCTCTTTTTTATTTTTAACGAACTGCACAAGACATAAAAAGATTGGCCAAATCATGAGTCCATACGTTACATAATAGATACGTTCATACACTTCTTTTTGAAATTCTTTTGGAAGCGGAAGGCTGATCATCAGGTAGATAATCAATGCAATGATATAGAGATGGATCTTTTTTTTCGTCCCCCGAATTGAGTCTACCCCCATTTTCGCGACCCATAGATAGGCCGCAGTTGTTGTTAAAATGAAAAAGACCCATAGCGCAATGGCCAATAAGTCAATTCTTTCCAAAAAGGATAGTTTCACTGCATTGAACAAATAGAGAACCGCGGATACATGACATTCTTCAGCTGCCATTGTGAATAATACATGACACTGACAAGGGTCGTTGAAAGATAGCAAAAGATGCAAATCCAAATTCCATACGAGGCATGTCTAAAAGCCTTTTCTTGCTGGATGATATAAGGGAAATAAAATAAGATGACCTCAAACCCAACAACTGAAATGAAACCTTTTTGCGTTGCCGACAAAAATTCCTTCCATGTGAAATTAAAGAGAGGCAATGTATGCCCGATGTCTCCTTCTGTAAATCCCCATGTCAGAAAGTAAAGAAGCCATGTCACCAAGAAGAAACTGGCAATACAAAAACGGGCAATCGATTTAATTCCACTGTTTGCAATGTAGATCAGCAATAAAAAGAAAATGAGCAGAGGCCCCGTAATGGTCCGATCCGATAGTGCGACAACTTGAATCAGTTCCAAATACCCTTCACAAACAGAAGCCAACAAAATGATGGCATAAACGATGATGCCTGTATTGATGCATGTTCCGATTCCTTTCCCGAACAGCTTTTGATGAATACAGAACAAGGTCAGTTCAGGATTCTGCCGGGCAATCCAGATCATAGGAATAAGTAATAGGTTTGCAAGTGCACCGAACAAGATTGGGAACCACCATTGGCTATACCCTACCGGACTCAATAAGTGAGGTAAGGTTAATAAGGTGCTTCCGATCATAACATTTTGAACAAGGAAAACAACATGATAGGCATTCAGCGTTTTGGATTGATTGACATTCATCGATTACTCCTCCCCATCCATAGGAAGTGTCTTATTTTCCACTTCACCTGAAATACCTTTCCGGTGCTGACTAAGGGTAAGAGGAGCTCGAAAAACCCCATCCAACAAATCAGTCCATTTCCTTGGAATGACCGGTGCCATATACGGTGTTCCATTTGACGTCAATGTAATTAGATGGTGGATGAGCCAAGCAAAAGCAATCATTTGACCATATAAACCGAACAGGCCTGCCGATAAAATAAAGATGTACCCGATGATACGACTCGTGTTACTCATAACAAAACTCGGTGGTAAAAATGAAAGTAAAGCAGAAATCGCAACGAGCACAATCAGTGTATTACTGACCAATCCTGCTTCAACGGCAGCTGTCCCAATAACAATACCGCCCACAATCCCGATCGTTTGACCAATTTTTGTAGGCATCCGTGATCCCGCTTCCCTTAGCAACTTCAATAACGATTTCCATGAAAAGCACTTCAATCACCGGTGGAAAAGGGACTCTGCTCCTCGATTCCTGCAAATTGATCAATACCTCAAAGGGTAACATTTCGGGATGATGAGAAAGCGCTGAAATGTAAAAAGGGGTGAGCATGATTGTTAAAAAGAAACCAAAAAACCGGATACACCGCAGAAGCGTCGCCGTCGGCCAACGACTAAACTGATCTTCCGGAGATGTAAAAAATTCAAAAAACGAACTTGGACAAATGAGTGCCGTTTGGCTATTGTCCAATAAAATGATGATACGCCCGTCCAAAAGCGAAGTTGCGACACTGTCGGGTCTTTCTGTATTATGAAATTGAGGAAATGGAGAGAATTGGCTTTCTTCCATTAACTGACTGAGTTCATTAATATCATTAATGCCAGTTGTCCGAATTGAAAGGAGTCGTTGAACTACTTTTTCTAGATTGTTCTTGTTCACGAGATGCTCCATATAGAGGACGGTTGCTTTCGTATTCGTTTCCAAACCGATTCTGTATTCATCACTTTTTAACCCACTGTTATGAATACGTCTTTTGATGAGAGAGATGTTCGTTTGCATCGCTTCGGTAAAGGAATTTCTTGGACCCGCAATCGTCGATTCAGTATCAGATTCTTCAATTGCTCCCATCGGTGGACTGTATGTATTTACTTTTAAATAGAGATTCCTTTCGGGAAAAAAGAGAATGGTATGCCCTGTTGTTATTAAAGTAAGGATGGTGTGCAGATTGGCTGGCTTCACTTCTTCCGAAACTTGAGTCAAGTCTCCATGGCCATTAAATAAAGGAACGATGACCGTTTCATGGAATCTGAGATGGTCAACAAGAGAACTAAAATAAAGGATGCTCACATTCTCGCCAGAAACGATCATCTTTTTGTTGACTGCATCATCGATTCCTTCTAATTTCTGCTGAATCTCGTCAATCGTAACGGCTTGCGTTTCGTTACTTAACCTGTCTCCTCCCCCGAATCCCATCTGAATCCACCCACTTTTCACACCGATTTTCACTTTAAGTTTGCCCAAATCCATGGAATTTCATACGATAGGACACACTCGAAAGGCTTGTTTGCTCATGGACTACAAGTATGAAAGCTGACCGATTTCGATCGATTTCGTTGTATACTAGAGTATAGTCATTTTTAAGCTCGATGATAGATTGAAAGATTTGAGGTGGTATGGATGAAACAGAAACCGATCTATGTAGAAGTGCCGATTCATACAGAGATGGAAAACGTATGGGAGGCTTCACAAAATCCTAGCTTACACGAACAATGGGATCTCCGATTCTCTTCCATTACCTATTTACCAAGAGAAGAAGGACAACCACAGAAATTCGTCTACGCACGGACAGTCGGCCCTTTGCTGAAAGTGGAAGGTTGGGGTAAGAGTGTTGGAACGATGCACCAGGAAAATGGCACCCGCTCCTCTTCCCTTCATTTTGGAACAGATCAGTGGATTTCCCCCATCCGTGAAGGCCGTGGCTATTGGAACTATGTACCGCAGGAAGATCATGTGAAATTTTTGACGCAATATGATTATGATGTAAACTTCGGCAAGGTTGGCAAATGGATTGATCAATTCACTTTCCGCCCGCTGATTGGTTGGGCAACAGCGCTCAGCTTTGACGTCTTAAAGAGATGGCTGGAACATGAGGAGCTCCCCCGCTTCCAATACATGCGCTTTTTTAGTACATACCTATTGACCTTGTTTTTTGCTTTTCTGTGGATTTACCAAGGGCTTGTCCCAAAAATTATCGGTATGCATCCGGAAGAACAAGTCATGATCGGAAATGCTTTGTCTCTATCAGAAAAGGATATGCCACTCGCAGTGCTGATACTTGGGATTGCGGAAGTATTAGTTGGAATCGGCTGGCTGTTCTACCGAAGGAAACGGCATTTATTCATGCTACAACTCATTATATTCCCACTTCTGACCGTTGCCGCGATTATCGCAACTCCAACGGCGGCTCTTCATCCATTCAATCCGGTGACGTTCAATCTAGCGCTTATCGTGCTTTCTATCATCGGTTTGTATATCAGCAAAGACGTCCCAACAGCGAAAAGCTGTAAGCGGAAAAGGTAGGTGATCTGATGTCGATTTACAAACAAGTGATGGGCGAGGATTTCAATCGTCTGCATCCGATGCTTCAACACAGGTATGACTTGCCGGAAGGGACTGTCTTTAGTGCCTCAGGAATCATGAAAGAAATTCACGGTGGCCCGAAATGGCTTTATCCGCTTTTTCGGATCGGTATCCATTGGAAATTACTATTTCCCGAACATGGAAAGGATATTCCCTTCACGATTCAAAATCGGGCGTTTATCGGAACACACGGGAACAGTCAAGTACACTGGGAACGAATTTTTCATTTTGGACAGAAAAGGCGTTATTTCAATGCACTGATGAGCTTGGATGCCGAGCGACAGATCATCCAAGATTACCTTGGTGAACCGCATTTAGTTTACTCAGATTTAGCTTTCCATGTGGATGCCGACGGATTTTTGACGATTGAATCATTAGAACAACGCCTTGTCCTCGGAAAGATGGAAATTCCATTGCCGCGACTATTTCAAGGCTTGGCTACGGTCCGGGAGACATATGACGACGAAAGTGGGCTATATCAAATCGATGTCACCGTACGGAATCCTCTGATCGGAACGGTTTTTGCTTATGAAGGGACGTTTGCTATTGATGTTGAATCGTAATTTCCTCATGCTCCATGTCGTTCTGTTTTTGTGTGTAGCTTATTTTAGTGTCAATCCATGGCCTTCCCTTATGCTGACGGTGGCACAGCTCGTCTATGTGCCGATCGCCTTGCGACTGATTGTAAAAAAGGATGATTGGTTTACAAAATGCTATCCTTTTACTTTCATTCCTGCATATGTGGCAGTTGTACTCTTGCAACTCACTACTTCGCCTAAATGGGAAATCCTATTTGCTTCTGTTTATTTATTCTTTACAGTTATTGTAGCGCTGTACGGATTGTCACGTTTTTTCAACCGGGGATTCACCCATATGGAAGAGTTTTCGATTGATATAGGGCTGATGTATCTTGCATTAGGCGGCGCTTGGTTTTTTGCCTATGTAGTGGGCATTAATACAGGTTTTAGTCCGCTTATCACTTGGTTAACAGCCATCCATTTCCATTACTCCTCCTTTTTGCTTCCCCTATTTATCGGGTTATTGGGAAGGATTTATAAGCCCGCCAAGTATTCCATTATTAGTTCGCTCCTCATTGTGGCACCAATGGTCGTAGCAATCGGCATTACGTTTTCCAGGTGGCTTGAATTACTATCTGTCCTGCTCTATATCATCGGGATCGGCGGATTAATCGGCATGGCTTGGAGAGCGCCTTTCGCCAACAAGCTCCAGCAATGGCTCGTCCGGGTTTCCTTTAGTGCACTTGGGGTGACGATCATCTTTTCCTTGCTATATGCACTTGGAAATGGCTTCGGACTGACATCCGTTGACATTGATTTTATGCTCCGTTTCCATGGACTGTTGAACTGTGTGCTTTTTGCCCTGTTTGGAATCATCGGCTGGACAATAGCTATTCCGACACCAACCTTTGAGATGCCGCGATTCCCTATGAGCGCTATACGTGGGAAATGGAAAATCGGTCAGCAGGTCTTGAATCAAATTGTGAAGAACAAGCATCGGGGACTCGTTGATGATATGCAAGTATATGGCCATCCCTTATTATCTCCCCGCATTATCAATTTTTATGAAAACACGACGGATTATCGACTCGTTTCTCGTGTGAAATGGCAGAAGTGGTTTAAACCGTTTGCTTTCCTTTACACATTGGCAAGTAAAAAAACGCAGCAGATCAATCTGCCTTTTCATGATGTCAAAGTGGAAATGACCGGCGACATCCTTTCCCTTAAAGATGGAGTGGACGGGCGGGATCATGTGCGGGCTTGGGTGCGGAAAATCGGTGAAGATACGGTCTTTGTCGCACTTTACTCACAGCATACAACCGCACAGCGAACCTATATGAATATTGCCCTACCATTGCCTTTTGCTACGATGACCGGTATTTTGGAATTGAATCAGATTGACAACCAATTACAGCTAACGAGCCGGAAAACAAGTGCAACTGATTCAGATGCAGGCATCTACCTAACTTTCCGGAACAACCAGTTGTTTAAACTACCGATTGAAGAAAATTTCCTTGTTCATGAAAAGCCAGATGGGACATTGCGTGCAAAGCATCAAATGTGGATTTTTGCATGGCCCTTTTTGACGATTGACTACTGGATTGAGCGCAAGGCGGATTGAAAGGTTACTTGCTGATGTAACTTTCCGATGCTATACTTAATCAATCACGCCTCGGAGTGATTGCGTCCAGATTTTGAATTGTGAATCGAACAGCGAAGGGTTCGATTTGCCGTATTTCTGAGCTTTTTGCAGAAATTAAGGCACTTAAATAAAATTAACTCCTTTCAAAATCTATGACATCCGCCCGAGGCTTAACTTGAATCAGCAAATTTTTTTGTACTGAAAGCGAAGCGTCAGCTACAGAGAGTTTGAACTCCCCCTGATTGAAATGCTTTCTGACATTCATCCCACTACTTATGGAAGTGGGGGAATCCTGCTGAATCAAGTTAGACGTCTAAACCGAATGAGTGATGGATATGCTAGCGATATTGATCCAACAATATAATTTTGAACGTTCGAATCCTTGACAGAAGTCTGTCAAGGATTTTTGTTTCCCAGAGGAAAGATATCATATTAGGGGGTTATGGAAGATGAGTAAAGATCGTCACGAAAGTGCTTCAATCCTAGCTGTATGGATCAGTTTAATCAGCAATATCCTTTTAACGATCCTGAAACTTGTTGTAGGGGTGCTCTTCAAGAGTCCAGTCCTCGTTGCAGATGGTTTCCATAATGCCGGAGATGTCATTGCAACAGGTGCCGCCCTGACATCGATGCGCATTTCGAAACGTCCCGCTGACGATGACCATCCATACGGTCATGGAAAAGCCGAAGTTATCAGCTCTGCCATTGTCGCGCTTATTTTAGGCTTAGCTGCTCTTTATATTGCCTTCGAAGCCGTTATGGCCTTTTTCGAAGAACCGGCAAAAGCAAGCTTGCTGGCGTTACTGACCGCTTTCATATCACTTATATGGAAACAAGCGCTGTACATTTATACAATCCGACTCGGAAAACTAACGAATAGTAAAGGACTGATTGCGACAGCATATGATCATCTCGCAGATGTCTATGCTTCTCTCGCCGCTGTTTTAGGAATCGGCCTTGCGCTGATTGGGGATCTATATGACATCCACTTTCTCGCATACGGGGATCCGTTTGCCGGTATTATCGTATCAGGTTTAGTGCTGAAGCTCGCTTATGATATCGGGAAAGAGGCACTGGATGTGCTGATGGAGAAAAATATAAGCCAACAACGATTGGATGAGTTTGCTCTGTTAATCCTCACAATCCCTGAAGTAAAGCGAATCGATCGCTTGCGGGCCCGTGAACATGGTCATTATATTCTTGTAGATTTACGAGCGAGTGTCCCAGGGGAAATGACTATTCAAGAGGGTCATGATGTTTCACGGCAGATTAAGCAAACGATCATGGCACAGCATAGTGATGTGGATGAAGTGCTCATCCACTTAAATCCTTGGTATCAGGATGACTAATCGACTATATAAAAAAACGCGTAACTATAAGCAGTTACGCGTTTTTTATCATGTTCCGACAGAAGACTCCTTCTTCAACCGTGCTTAGGGCATAGCCCAACGATAAGGGGCGAGATGAATGTCGGTTAGACGATAGCCTAAAGCTCGCCACTACAGAACGTGCGTGCTATAATAAAACTGTACAGATTGCTCTTTGAAAACTGAAGATATGAGGTTTTGACAGGAATTTCGTCTGTCATGTAAAATCTTCAACGATTCAACCGCCCGCCTAGCCGAAAAGCGAAAACCAAGCAGTACGCTAGGCGATTGGAGTCCAACGTACAAGTTTTTTTAACATTCACCGTAGGGACTACGGATAGAGCCTGCTAAGATAACTTTCGGATACGAAAGTGTTCGCAGGAATCTCCCACTTCTAAACGATGTGAAAGTGGGAGTAGTTCAAGGCTGATCTTCTACTGTTTCAGAGTTGTTATCCTCTTCTGCAGGCGATAGAAATTCTTTCAGCGCCTGCTTGTTCTTTTCAAAATCGATACTCAATACTTCACCGACACGTTCGCGCTTATCTACAAATGAATTGGCGACGGGAATCCGTAGCGTTTCCATCTTCGCATTCTTGTTCAACAACATGCCTTTCCCGATGGAGAGCAACGTCCGGTTATCTACATTGGTGTCAATATAAGGCTCTACGACACCGAGCAGTTTTGGCAGATTCACGAATGTATGAAAGCTGATCGCTTGATCCTTCAACTTCGTCAATACTTCCTGTTGCCGCTCGACCCGTCCAAAATCACTTAGCCGGTCATGGCGGAAACGTACATAACCTAATAATTGTTCACCGTTTAACACTTGTTTCCCAGGATGCAACGTCATGTAGATTCCATGAGACATCGTATATGGAATATCCACTTCAATGCCGTCGGGTGCGATGACATCGACGATTTTTGAAAATCCGTTAAAGTCGACCATAGCATAATAATGAACATCAATATCAAAATTTTCCTTGATCGTCTTTCGAACAAGCTCTGGCCCTCCTATCGCGAATGCACTATTCATTTTTTGTTTGCCATGCCCTGGGATATCCACATAAATGTCCCTCATAATGGATACGAGCCGCACATCATTTGTCGTTTGATTGTAATGTGCAATCATCAAGGTATCAGCTCTAGCCTTCTCGTCTCCCCTCGCATCGCCGCCTAACAGCAACACATTAATCTCACCAAAAACCGGTTCCGCGCCTTCGAACGGATCAAATACTTCATCTTTCGTGGCGTCTTTTCCCGCGATTGACAAGCCATGATTGTACTGAATGACCCAATATGCGATTCCTATAATAAGGAGAGAAATGACGGTGAATTGCACTAACCGCAGGCCTCTCCGCTTCTTTTTTCTTCTTTCACTTCTTTTCATCACTTCATCCACCTATCGTTCAGCAATGTCTTATTTTCTCCATTATAATCTATTATGCACAAAATACGGCTCTTTTGAGAACATTCAATTATAAGCCCTTTATCCTAATCGAAAAAGGGGACTCCAAAAAGGGCTATTCGCGAAGAAAATGAAAGACGGATTCACGACTGAAGCAATAACTCCTTTTCGGATTGTTAATGATTTGTTTTCAAATTCAGTTTGCTAATTACGCAGATGATACGATCAAACAAAGGTTCCAACAAGCGCCTTTGACTGATGACGATCCATGTAACTGAGAGAGCAATAAAAGCGCCTGCCAGCACATCCAAAGGATAATGCACGCCGATATAAAGCCGTGAAAGTGCCATGAAAACAGCCATAATCAGCAGGACACTCCCCGCTTTTCTATGTTTCCAAAAAAGGGCGAACGCCAAGGCAAATGAGCCTGCAGCATGATTGCTTGGGAAGGAGGGGTCCATCGTTGATTTTTCAACAAGCAGTGTCACAGTATGTGAAACAAATGGACGCGGTCGAAAATAGGACATTTCAATGATCTTATCGATCCCAAGTGTTAGGACAGCAATTGTTAGCGCAAATAGGACAAGCTTCCGATTTTCCATCTTATTTCCTGATTTCGAAAACCAGAGCCCTACAAAGATGATGCCGAACAAAATAGGGCCATACTTCGAAAACAACAGAACGAACTGATCCAATATCGCATTTTTTCCGGCAAATTGGTTAATCATTTCAAAAAGTTTATAATCCAGTTTCATACTTTTTTCTCCGGAGGTGTGTCTTCATCCAAATCGTTGCTGGTGATTTCTTTCTGTGGAGATAAAAACTCTTGTAATGCCTGTTTGTTTTTCTCGAAATCAATATCCAAAACGGCCCCTACGTTCACGCGTCTATCTTCGTATGAAGAAGCAATCGGAATACGTAAAGTCTCCATCTGTTTAGATTCCCCTAGTAGCAACCCTTTTCCGATTGTAAGAAGTGTCCGATGATCAACGTTGGTGTCAATATAAGGATCCACAGTACCAAGTATTTTCGGTAAGTTCATCAACGTATGGAGGCTAACAGCTTGGTCTTTCAATTTTGTCAAAGCTTCTTGCTGCCGTTCCACCCGTCCAAAGTCACTCAAACGGTCGTGACGAAAACGGACGTAGCCCAATAACTGATCTCCGTTCAATACTTGTTTTCCCGGCTCCAAAGTCATTCCGATCCCGTGTGACATTGTATAAGGGATCTCAACCTCAATTCCATCCGGTGCAATCACATCTACGATTTTGGAGAATCCTGAAAAATCAACCATGGCATAATAGTGAAGGTCCATATCAAAATTTTGTTTAATCGTTTTTCTGACGAGTTCAGGGCCCCCGAAAGCAAATGCAGCATTAATTTTGTGTTTACCGTGGTCTGGAATATCCACATATGTATCCCGCATAATGGAAACGAGTTTCACCTCATTCGTCATTTGGTTATAATGCGCGATCATCAGGGAATCCGAGCGTGCATCTTCATCCCCTCGAGAGTCGCTTCCTAATAGCAACACGTTAATTTCACCAAATTGTGGGTCCTCACCTTCGAACGGCTCAAACGTCGTTTGATCATCTTTAAGAAGACCGTCGTTCGCCAATGTCCGACCACTATTGTACTGATATCCCCAATAAAAGGACCCTATCGCAATGACGAATGCGGCAAGTATGAAAAAATTCCTTAATCCTTTTCGTTTCGCTTTTCTTCTATCTCTTCTTTTCATAACTAAATCCACCTATCACTTAACTGTTGGTTATGTTTTTACTAATGATTTTGTAGTAAGTTGTACGGCAAGTGCGTCATCTAAATAGCCAATCGGAAATAGATAATCTGGAATAACATCTACGGGGATTATAAAGTATAAAAGAACGCTTCCGATTAAAACAAGTTCAAATGAAGTACTCTTCCCCGAAGTGAATTTTTTATAATACCCTTTTAACTCGTTAATAAATGGACCTACGCCTCCAACTTTCTGTAGCTTTTCGTCAAACTCCTTAAGGATTGTGTTTTTCCCCTCATCTGTTTGCGAAAAAAGTCCATAGTTTTCCAGTTTTTGCTCAACACGTTCTATCGAAAACTGATTATCGTAAATGTTCGATGACTCTAGCACACCTTGAATTTCGTCAACAGATGCATGCATATCTGTTTGAAGCTTTTCCTGCTGCTCAACCGGATATCCAGCGGCTTCAACAAAATCGATTAATGGAACGCCAAGGCATTCTGCAAAACGCTCTAAGTGTTGTAAGTTCGCCTTTCGTTTACCATTAATAATTCGTGAAATTGTAGCTGTATCAATTTCAGTGAGTTCACTTAGTCGCCGCATGGACAATGATCGTTCTTTTAATCGTTCCCTTAACAACAATCCTAGCGTATTACTGATTTTCTCCTCAGCCATTGTCGACTCTCCCTTCCTAATTGACGTTACTTAGCAATAATTGTTGCAGTTCAGCACGAATGCAGTCCAAATAAGTGTATAGTTGCGTTGTTATTTTGTCAACACAGATTTACACTGTTCGATCTGGTATTGGAACCTTCTCGCCAAGAGGTGCTTGATCACGATAAAATCGTTGACAATAAAGCAACAATACTTTGTGATACAAAAAATCACAAATCATATGAAGCGAAAGAATCTGGAAATAAGATCTATAAAAATAATAAGCCTTCTGAAACAATGTAGGCTATACTGTTAGAAAAGGGGAACTGAACTACAGTCCTCATCAGTAAAGGAGTTATGCGAAATGCTGAAAAAACAGATGGAACAATATATTGAAGATCAAATGCATGATAATAACATCGAGTTGTTTCAATTTGAGCAAGACTATGCGGAAAAACATCAGTTGTTATCCAGTCAGGTCATTGCTGTTGAAAAAAGTTTTCATTTCCAAATAATTGAGCGGTGCAACAAAGAGTCAGAAGCAGTAATTCAGGCTGAAAACCATGACTTTTTGACTGGACCCGTTTCCTTTTTGAAGAGCCATCAAGAAGATTTTATTTATGTGGAAGCGAATGATTTTGGGCTTGTCGGTGTAGACGCAATCGCACTTGAATTCGATGATGTCTTTGAAACGTATACCGCTTTGTTCGGATTGAGATTGCAAAAGAAATGCGGTGCTGCTATCAAAGCTTATTTGGATACCCATCTACAAGGAGACGGTGCAAAATATAGCGTGATGTTTTCCGGGGAAGACGGTTTGTGGGATATGAATTTCGCGCTAGACTTTGTAGAAGGTTTTCACGAATCACAATCATTCGAGGAAGTTTATGAACTAATTTATCGTTTCGTTTTCAATTTAGTTGAGGCGGTAGAGGAAGCACAGTAAAGGATGGGAATTATTTGAGAGATCCAGAATATATATACACCTATGTACGTCATAAAGATGAACAGGATCTATGCAAATTGGAGATGCGGATGTTTTTTGGATTTGACGTGCCTTCCAATGTGTTGAAAAGTACAGTTGACATCGATCCGAGTCGGAGTCCTTTTATGAAGGAACGACTGGACGTCATGTACAAAGATACAAGCTTAGATGGACTTTTAGAACAAGTAGCGCAACTTGAAATAGATGAAGCGACTTTTCGCGTTGTCTGTCTGAATGCGACAGAACTGGGTGCAACGAAAAAAATTGGACATTCTGAACGACGGAAAATAGAGCGTACAATCGGTTTACGTATTCAAGGTGAACCCGACTTAGACAATCCGGATCTTGTTTTTGGCGTTGTTTCACTAGATAACCACTGGTACTTCGGAAAGCATATGGAAAGCGAAGCGATCTGGTTTCAACACCAACAAAAACCACATATGTATTCGACCGCACTTAGTACCCGTGTTGCACGGGCAGTTGCCAATATTGCCGTTCCGCAACCCGATGGTGTCCGAGCCATCGATCCTTGTTGTGGTATAGGAACAGTATTGGTGGAAGCATTATCGATGGGCATCAATATCACCGGCCGGGACATCAACCCTCTCGTCGTTTTAGGTTCGCGAAAGAATATAGCCCATTTCGGATTGAAAGGCGATGTGACAATTGGACCGATTGCAGATGTCATGGACACTTACGATGTGGCCATCATCGATATGCCCTATAATTTATTTACCCATATTACCGCCGAAGGGCAACTCGACATTTTAAAGGAAGCACGCCGATTTGCGAAGAAAGTCATCGTCGTGACGATTGACACGATTGACCATATGTTAACCGAAGCCGGTTTTGCCATAACAGATCGCTGTATTGCAAAAAAAGGGACATTTTCCCGTCAAATCCTCGTTTGTGAATAGTAAAAAGACTTCGCTGCCATTCGCGAAGTCTTTTTACTATACAGCTATCCTTACTCTTCCGCCAAAACGACCCGGTTTCTACCTTCTGTTTTTGCCCGATATAAGGCTTTGTCTACTCTCTCAAATAAGTGGTCCACCGTTTCTTCCGGATCATGATAATAACCTACTCCTAAAGAAACTGTAATGATGTCATTCGTAGGACACACAACTGCTGCAACATTTCGGCGAAGCCTTTCCGCAATTTTCAGTGCATCCGTATGATTTGTGTCTGTCAACAGCATCACGAATTCTTCTCCGCCTAGTCGAACACAAACGTCTTCACTTCGAACAACTTCACACATTTTTTCAGCAAGGAATTTTAATACTTCATCTCCGACCTGATGACCATATGTATCATTGACCTGTTTAAAATGGTCGATATCAATCATAATCAGGGAAAATGGCTTTTTGTGGCGGATCCACTTCGCTATCATTTCCTCTTGATATCTTCGATTTTTTAACCCAGTGAGTGCATCCGTATAGGAACGTTCTTTATATTCGTCCACAGTTTGTTGTTGCCATTCCGCATATTCACGTATGGTTTCATTTAACTGTTTCGCTTCAAAATACCACGTCGGAATAGCCGTCTGCGTACGCTCTCCTTCTCTTAGACTAGCTGAATATAGGGCTAACTTCCGCAAGGGAGATGCTAATCCATTGGTCAAGAGAATCGTTACGAAAAAGAAAAAGATCACGAATGGCAAAGCATACAACAACATTCTAGAAACAACATCTGCCGCTGATTTGACGCTTACTCCAATTGGCGTTTGTGACACGACTCCCCACTTGCTTGCCTTAATAAAAGTATAGCCTGCAAGATATTCCTGCCCATTCGAGTTGAGCACTTTTTGCGCCCCGCTTTCATGCCGCATGATTTTCTGTGCAACATCATTTTCCACGACCGATGTCCCAATTCGATCTGCAACCGGATGGTAAATAATTATCCCATTGCGATCGACCACCCATACATACGAACCGTCCGTCGCATAATGATCCCCTAGGATGTCACGAATCGAGTTCTCTTCTTGCAAATAAATCGTACCGCTCAAAAAACCGAGATACTCATTTTTATCATTCCATAAAGGTGTGGAAATCAAAACGAGCAGTCTACCAGTTGTAGCTTGGTAAGGGGCTGAAATGAGATTCTTTCTCTCATAGAGCGCTTCTTTCGGACCAGGGGTCTCTAATTTACTTCCCACGATACCTACGTCAGGTGCCGTAGCCAGTACCACTCCATCTCTATTGACAACAGAGAGTGAGTTGAAATTTTTGTTACTACTGAGTAGCACATCCAGTTCTTCAGTTAATTTTTCAGCGTCGTCTATGTCAGCACTCACTTCAAAGGCTTTCACTTGTAACTGACTTTGCATCCCCTCAAAGACCTCTTCTGTCAATTGAGCCAATTTCGCGGAAAAAACATTATTCATCTTCAATGTATTATCGACTACATTTTCTTTTTCCACAAAATAGCCTGCAATTGATGTGATGCCCAGAATGCCAATCATCGTAAATGTCAGAAGAAGCATAATCCAGAAACGCAATGTCTTTATCACATAAATTACCTCTTTTATTGAATGATTATGTTGTACAGATGATTGAATGGAAACGTGGTGATCGTAATCCCATGATATATCATAAAAAGTCACTGATGTCTATTCCAATATTTTATTTCTATCTTTAACAGAGTAGCACTTTTTTCTCGTTTTGCTAATGTTAAATACATCCATTCATTTTTTATAGTTGGATAACAAAAAATACTCAGATTTACGCTGAGTACTTTTGTTATTGTTTGGGTACAACTGTAGGCATCTATTATCTTTTTTCGGCAAGCACGAGACAGAATGTAGCAATAGGACCTAATAGAAGTGAAAGGAGAAACCAATTCAGTCCACTGCGATTTTTACCTTGTGCGAGGCCTGCATTGATCAGCGCAAGTGTGCCCCACCCTACGAAATAGCCATTATCCATTTAAATCACTCCTTCCCCATATTTCTATTACGTTTCTAACAAGGGAAAGATTCACTTTCTCCATTTTTCACCCTTTGGATTATGCTACACTTTTACCAAAACTACTGGAGGGATGCCCCTTGAAAAACACATGGAATCCTAAAGGAATTATCGAGAAGTTTGAAGCGAATCGTAATGAGGAACAAGCCGGACCGATGGAAGCCTATATGAAGAACCATTTCCCTTTCCTTGGAATCAAAAGCCCTCTTCGTAAGCAATTATTGAAAGAGCATTTCGCGGAATATGCGTTGCCAGAGCGGGAGCAGTTGTTTGAAGAAGTTTGGAAATTGTATGAGTTACCGGAGCGGGAGTATCATTATGCAGGAATTGCGTTGATCGAGAAAATGAGAAAACAGCTAACGCTGGAGGACTTTCCTGTATTACGTCAATTTATCGAAACGAAATCATGGTGGGATAGCGTCGATTCCATCGCTCCCCATTTTGTCGGTCAACTGGTGAAAATGGACCGGGCACTTGGAGAATCCGTAATGATGGAATGGTCACACTCGGACAATATGTGGACAAACCGTTCCGCGATCCTCCATCAATTGAAATTCAAACAAGAAACAGATGCCGACCTGCTATTCGACATCATTCAGCAACATTCGTCTTCAACCGAATTCTTCATCCAAAAAGCGATTGGCTGGGCGTTGAGGGAGTATGCAAAAACTCAGCCTGATAAAGTGAAGGCGTTTGTGGAGGAGCATCCGTTGAAACCGCTAAGTCGCCGAGAAGCGCTGAAGCATTTTAGCTAAAGGGAATAAGAAAACTGCACCGCCAATTATAACCGATAGGAGGTGCAGTTTTTTCGTATCGCCCGTCTCGTATCTCCTAATATTTCAAAGCCATTTCTAGGAGTTCCTTATCATGAGTGACCTTCATCCGCAATATTCGTATTGCTTTCGATTATCGACATTATCTTATCTGTCGATATATCAGGTACATATTAATAACAATATCTGCAATTACTTTTTACCATTCCCTCCATCCTTGCTTCATATTCTTTTTTCAGTTGATCTTTTAAGCGGTTTGTGTCCGAATTTTCGTTTTTTATAAGTGTAAGGCACTCGCACAATAGCAAATAAGAGTCTAATTATTCACCAAGCATATAGCCAACAACATGGTTAGTCTCAGAATCAAGAAGTATTAAAGGTGTGCCGACAACAACATTCTCTTTGTCTTCGAAAGTGACAAGTAATACCTCTCTGCCTTCATATGTTTTATCCATCAAATCATACTGGTTATTAGCAATCGTTTTTTCAGCTCGCGCAGTTTGCCAATTGTCTTTTGCACTAGCATTCCACTTTTTTTCCGCAAGAAACCCCCAAGCAATCTTTCTAGCATTTTCATAATGATCTTGCCCAGTGATTTCTTCTACCCCTTGGTTACTCGAACAACCGACAATGAAAAATAGAGAAAGAATTATAATTACTAGGTATGAAAATTTTAATTTCATAATATTGCCTCCTTTTCTTATTGGTCGTTCCTCATTTACTAGAGTTTCGAATCTTTTTTTGTTAGTGAGTTTGAGCGCGGTACGTGGGGTTTGATCACCCGTTGGGGACTTTGAGCGCCACACGCGAGGTTTGATCGCTCGTTGGCGATTTTGAGCGCGGATCACGGAGTTTGATCACTCGTTAGAGACTTTGAGCGTGGATCGCGCTATTTGATCGTTCGTTGGAGACTTTGAGCGTGGATCGCGCTATTTGATCGCTCGTTGGAGACTTTGAGCGCGGATCGCGCTATTTGATCACTCGTTGGAGACTTTGAGCGCGGATCGCACTATTTGATCACTTGTTGGAGACTTTGAGCGCCACGCGCGAGGTTTGATCACTCGTTAGCGATTTTGAGCGCGGATCACGGAGTTTGATCACTCGTTAGAGACTTTGAGCGCGACACACTATGTTTGATCATTTATCAATCCATTAAAACTGTTTACCCGATGTTACATAAATAAAAAGAATCCGTACGCTTCATAATGATTTGCGTGCAGACTCTGTTTGTCCTCTTTTTAGCTATTGATGGAATTTACCGTACTGTCATCTATCATGTTTTCATAATTTTGTTCGCCTACGCGTCTTTTCACTTCGGCTTCAGATATGCGAGGGGAAATTTCATCCGTGGAAAAAGTAATCTCCTCCGCAATTTCAACGTTTTCTAAACGGGCATTCTTGGCGTCGATTTCCCTGCCGTACTTTTCTGCTTCTCCCCTTGTCATTCTTGCGTCTTCAGGTTTATTGAACATCCTACAAGTTCGCTCCTTTCCGAATAAAGCTATTTCCTATCGTATATCCTTTTATAGAGTGAGTTAAACGTCATGGGTATGCTTTCCATAATTTGTGAAGGGAGGATATTGTGAATTCTATTCGTTGGATTTTTGTGGTTCTATTATTATTTTCCACCTTACTATCTGCGTGTTCTCCACAAGCACCAACGTCCGAAACGCCTCGCCTGAAACAAGCCGTAACAGAGTTTTTTGAAGAGCTGGACGTGGAGAATATGTTCACTTCGATTGAAGAGTTAACAAAAGAACCTCGCCTTACCGGGACAAAGTCCGAAAAACAGGCAGCTTCTTTTTTGACCGAACAATTAGAAGGCTATGGTTATACCGTTGATGTTCAATCATTTGAATTTGAAAAATATCGAGCCCCTACTTCTTTACGCCTAACGATCGAAGGATTTAACGAGACACTTTCTCCTGCTGCCTTTCAGTTTTCAGTTTCCGGACATGTGACAGGAGAAATCGTAGAAGCGGGTTTGGGATTGGAATCGGACTACGATGATATTGATGCTGATGGGAAGATTGCGATCGTTGCTGCCGAACGCACTTCCTTTCATGAGCTCGTGCGAAATGCGGGACATGCGGGAGCCGCCGCTATCCTCATCTATTTCCCCCAAGGTTATCCGATCAATCGCTGGTCACTTGGGAAGCATGATGATGCCTTCATCCCCGCCCTTGCTTTATCGTATGAAGAAGGGAAAGCATTGCTGGATCATATGAAAACCGATGGCCCCGTCAATGGAGTAGTGACCATTGAAGGTTCGCATATTGACAAGGCCGAGTCACAAAACTTGATCGCTTTGAAACAACCTGATTTCAAAACAAACAACTCTAAAGAGATCATTACAATTGGCGCCCATTATGATTCCGTCAAACAAGCGCCTGGCGCGAATGATAATGCTAGTGGAACAGCAGTCGTCCTTGAGCTTGCACGCGCGTTGAGAGATGTTCCGACACATAAGGAAATCCGTTTTCTATTCTTTGGAGCGGAAGAAGTCGGACTGTTAGGTTCCGAGTATTATGTCAGCACGTTGTCCAAAAAAGATAGGAAACGCTCGGTCGCCATGTTCAATCTCGATATGGTAGGCAGTGCGGATGCTGGTAAATTGGCCATTCAGACTGTTGACGGAACAGCTAATGCTGTCACAAAAGCCGCCAGTAAAGCGTATGAAGAACTGCATGGTCATTCGGTTTCAATCGGTTCCGGTGGTAGAAGTGACCATACACCTTTTCAGAAGGCAGGAATCGATGCCGCCCTTTTCATTTATTATCCTCCGGAAGAATGGTATCATTCTCCTGATGATACGGTTGATAAAATCAGTAAAGAAAAACTGCTGAACGTAGCAAAAATTGTTGGAAAATCGGCATTGGAGCTAACATTACCTCATAATACGGACGACTGAGTTCTATGTTGGACGGGACCGACATAATAGAGTATATAAAGGGGGCGGCTGAATGACGACAATTCTTATCGACGCGGATGCATGTCCAGTCGTGAATGAAACAATTCGAATCGCAGAGAACTTCGGATTTCGTTGTATGCTGATCTGCGATACTGCACATGAAATGCACCGGGATGGCGCGGAAACGATCATCGTTTCCAAAGGAGCGGATGCCGTCGATTTCGTTCTTGTCAATCGGGTGCAAAAAGATGATATTGTCGTTACACAAGATTACGGTTTGGCAGCGATGGTCCTTGCAAAACAAGGGCATCCGATCGATCAAAACGGCAGGCTCTATACATCGGAGAATATTGATCAACTGCTGTTTGCACGCCATACCGCTCAAAAAGTACGAATGGCCGGCGGGAGATTGCGCGGGCCTAAAAAACGATCGAAGGAAAGCAATCTCAAATTTGAAGAAAGCTTAAAGAAGTTATGTGCAAGTCTTATAAATGCGTAAATGGAAAACCTGTCAGCAAATTGACAGGTTTTCTTTTATGTAGGAGGCATCTTTTGTACAAGACTCGCGTACGTTAGCGTAAGTAGTTTTTTATCTTAATTTATCTCCCACCTCTATAGGTAGTGAAATGAATGCAGATTTGTTTACTGTTCAGCCGGTATTCAAACGCCCACTGAACGAATAATAAAAGGCAGTCTAAGTTCGCAACGTCCTGAAAGTGCCTTAATTTCTGCAAAATTACACAGAAATTAAGGCAAATCGAACCCTTTGCTGTTCGATTGGCAACCCATACAGTTAATTTATCATTCGCACAGGAGGTATTCCATGTCAAAAATCCTTTCTGTCAGTACATTCAAACCGCCTTATGAAGTGAAACAGGAACAGGCTGTCGAGTTGACTAGATCGGTGTTTAGCGAAAAATTTCAAGATATCGAACGACTTTTGAAAGTCTTTCAAAATGGAGAAATCGAAACCCGGAATGTCTGCATGCCCCTTGATTGGTATGGGAAGGCGCATACCTTTGAAGAACGAAACCAATTATATATCGACCATGCAGTCGACTTCGGAATCCAAGCTGTGCTGGCTTGTCTTCAAGGTGACGGAATGCTGGAAGCACCGATTGATCCGTCCATGATCGATGCCATCTTTTTCGTCTCCAGTAGCGGGATTTCAACCCCAAGTATCGATGCACGTATTATGAACCGGATCCCTTTCCGCGATGATACAAAACGAATTCCGATCTGGGGGCTCGGTTGTGCGGGAGGCGCGGCTGGAATCAGTAGAGCATCGGAGTATTGCCGTGCTTTTCCAGAAGCGACCGTTCTTGTTCTTTCCGTGGAATTATGTAGCTTGACGTTCCAAAAGGATGATTATTCAAAAAGTAATCTCGTCGGTGTGTCGTTGTTTTCTGACGGCGTGGCATGTGCCTTAGTCGCTGGCGATGCGTCTACAGTAAAGACGAAACAAGCCGTCCCCTCCATTGTCGCAACGACTTCGAAACTGATGCCGGAGTCGGAGGATGTTATGGGATGGGATGTGAAAAACAATGGTTTATACGTTGTCTTTTCCAAGAGTATCCCTGCCATTATTACAAATTGGCTCGGTCCATTCGTCCATGAATTTCTTGAGAAATATGGAGTGACGAAAAACGATCTTACCCATTTTGTTGCACATCCTGGCGGTAAAAAAGTATTAGGAGCCTATGAAAAAGCACTTGGATTCGATTCAAACAAAACGGACATTTCCCGCGAGGTATTGCGTGAAAATGGGAATATGTCATCCCCGACTGTTCTCTATGTCCTCGAAAAATTCATGGATCGCAAACCTATTAACGGCGAATACGGGCTAATGGCTGCCCTTGGACCTGGATTTTGTGGGGAATTGCTGTTATTGAGATGGGAATGAGAGGTGCTGTAATGCTATTTCTCTTTATCATTTCTTTCATTATTGTCCAACGTCTCGTTGAACTCGTGATTGCGAAGGACAATGAAAGATGGATGCGTAGCCAAGGAGCTTATGAAGTAGGGGCTGGCCATTATCCATGGATGGTGACGATGCATAGTGCATTTTTCTTTTCACTCTTAATGGAAGTCATTTTGTTTAATCGTCCTCTCTCCTCAGTTTGGCCGCTTTTTCTTGGCCTGTTTGTCGTTACCCAAGTGTTGCGAATTTGGTGTCTCGCTTCACTCGGAAAGTTTTGGAATACAAAGATTATCATTTTGCCCGGTGCAAATGTCGTGCGGAAAGGTCCCTATAAATGGATCCGTCATCCGAATTACTTGATTGTCACCACTGAGTTGCTAATTTTGCCGCTGTTCTTCAGCGCTTATTGGACAGCGATCGTTTTTGGGGTTTTAAATGTTTGGATGTTGTCCGTTCGCATTCCCGCTGAGGAAAAAGCATTGAAGGAAGCGACAAATTATGAGGCAAAGTTTTCATTAAAATAATGAAAAAGGAGCTTTCCGCCAAGTCGACTTGACGATGAAGCTCCTTTTCTCATTTATCGATCCTCAATTGGAACATAGCTCCGTAACTGAGATCCGACATATTCAGCTCTCGGGCGAATTAAGCGATTATTCGAGTATTGTTCAAGTATATGCGCTGTCCATCCTGAAGTCCTACTGACAGCAAAAATGGGCGTGAATAGATCTCTAGCAATCCCAAGACTGTCGTAAGTCGAGGCTGAGTAAAAATCCACATTCGGAAGAAGTCCTTTCTCTCTCGTTATCATTTCATCAATCTTGACGGAAATTTCATACATTTTTTTCTTCCCTTTGAGCGTAGTCAAACTTTTTGACATGCTCTTTAAAAATTTAGCACGGGGATCTCCTGTCTTATAGACGCGGTGCCCGAATCCCATGATCTTTTTCTTACTACGAAAAGCCTCAGACAGATGAGATTCAACATTTTCAACTTCTCCGATTTCCTCTAACATTTCCATCACTGCTTCGTTCGCTCCGCCGTGCAGAGGACCACTTAATGTACCTATAGCAGATACAATTCCTGCGTACATATTAGCGAGTGTCCCTACTGTTACGCGCGAAGCAAATGTTGATGCATTTAGTTCATGATCTGCATGGAGAATCAGTGCTGTATCAATCGATTTACTAGCGATTTCATCTGGAACTTCGCCCGTTAACATATATAAAAAGTTCTCAGCAAAAGTAAACTCGGATTTAGGAGATAAAATCTCTTTTCCTTCTTTTACTCGTTGAATAGCAGCTACCACTGTCGAAATCTTTGCTTGTATATTTAACGCCTTGCGAAGATTCGCTTCAGGGGACATATCATAAGCATCCGGATCATACATCTCAAGTGCTGAAACTACCGTTCTGAGTATGGCCATCGGATGAGTATCTCTCGGGAATGACTTCATCAGAACAATAATTTCAGGAGGTAAGACCCCTTGAACAGCAAGATCTTTCTTTAAATTATTAAGTTCCTCAACTGTGGGTAATTCATCATTCCATAACAAATAGAGGACCTCTTCGAAGCTAGCATACATAGCTAACTCATCAATGTTAATCCCCCTATACGTGAGTACACCATCAATAATGGAGCTAATTCCAGACTGTGTTGCTACAACCCCTTCTAACCCTGCTGTTGACATCGTAAATCCTCTCCTTTTTCTATTCTTATTATCTTTCAATTTGGGAACTTTGAATCGAAGATGAAACCGTTATCATATTTTTGAAATTTCCAACAAGTTGTTAACCCCTAGTTTACACCACTATTATCTATGTGTAAAATGAATAATCGGAATACAAATTATGCTGAATTAGAATAAATGAAATTCCTCAATGACTTAAAAAAGAGCTTCCCCGTCAAATTCAATTGACAGAGAAACTCCTTTTTTTATTTTTTATCAGTATGTCCTGTCCGATACGTCAATGTTTTTCCCGTAAAGCCAAACAACACGGTTAAAATCGGTGACAACAAGCAGAAGAATGCAAACGGTAAATAATCAAGGGTTGCTACCCCTAACACACTCGTGATGAAAATCCCACAGACGCTCCAAGGAACTAAAGGATTGACGACTGTCCCGGCATCTTCCATCACTCGGCTCAAGTTTTTACCTGTCAGCCCCACTTTTTCATACTGGGATTGGAATGCTTGCCCTGTCAATAAAATCGATAAGTATTGCTCCCCGATCAACACATTGATGCCGATTGCGGTTAACGCGGAAGCCGCGATAACGGAAGACACTTTCTTTAACAAGCTTTCAATTTTGGCCAATAAACATTGGACAATCCCGAGTGTGAATAATAAGCCACCCATACTCAATGCCAATAAGACTAACCCGATCGTGAAAAACATGCTTTGCAAGCCGCCACCGGAGATCAATTTATCGACGTCTTCGATCCCTGTCGTTGAAGCGAAGCCATTAAATAAGATATCCATCACTTGTGAAGCGGTAAAGCTTTGATGGAAAAATGAAATGAGGACCGCACTAATGGAACTTAAAGCTAATGTCATAAGCGCAGGCACTTTCAATATCGTCAAGACGAATAGGACAAGGAGCGGGATTACTGTATACCAATGGATCATCCCAGTTTTCAACAGTCCTTCTTGGAAAAATGTAATTTGCTCAACCTCGCCTTGGGATACGTTCGGGGATAGGAAACCGAAAATGAGCAACGATATAGCAAATGCAGGATAGGTTGTCCAGCCCATATTGCGAATATGTTCAAATAAATCGACCCCGACGATGGAAGACGCCAGATTAGTCGTATCTGACAAAGGCGACATTTTATCGCCAAAAAAAGCACCTGAGACAATTGCTCCAGCCGTGACGGCCATCGATACATCCAACACTGTTGCCATCCCCATAAAAGCGACACCGACTGTCGCAACCGTCGTCAGTGAACTGCCGATCGAGATGCCGACAATCGCCGTAATCACAAAGACGATCGCGAAGAAAAATTGCGGTGTAATCAGCTGAAAACCTGCATAAATCAACGTCGGTATCGTTCCACTCATCATCCAACTGCTAATTAACATCCCGATAAAGAAAAACAGGAAAACTGCACTCATACCAGCCCCTGCCCCTTCTACTAACCCGCGTTCAAGCTTACGGTACGGAACTTTTTTCAATAAACCATAGCCAAATAATAATAATATAGACCCTAAAATCGGCAAATGTGGAACCGCACCCAATTGAGTGATACTTATACTAATCGCCGCGATAATCGCCACAATCAACGCAAGCGACTCGATAAAGGTAGGCGAAACGACTGCTTTTATGCGAAACATGCTGAAATCCTCCTTGATGATTGAATACCCCAAAAAAACTTTTGTCACGCAAAAAAACTCCATCCATCCCTTGGAAAGGGACGAAGGAGTTCTCCGCGTTACCACCCTACTTGATGAGCCGGCTTTAGCCGACCATCCACTTCATATCTTAACGAGAAAAACGGATGGCGTAATTCACTGTGATTGCTGCCTGAACTTTCACCTGCCATCCAGTCTCTACTTGCTGCCCACAATCCGGCTACTGCACCATCTCTCGTAATTATTCAACTGAAATTCTTTTCCTACTTTTGCGCAATAGTAATTGATTTGAATCTTATCATGTTCATCTCACAAGTCAAGGGTTTAACGAAATGATTAAATATTGCCCTTTTTTCCAACCTTCTTAAACGTCCTCGTTCGCTTTCAAAACCTTCTTTAATTTTGGGAATGTACTTAGGCGGATTTTAGCGCTTATCATCCGGGAAAATGGTCGTCAATAATACTTTCGCTAATGTATTTTCACGTTCACGATCTTTCCAATAAATATAGATATTTTCCGGTGGATTGTTTATATCTAGCTTCCGGAAAATCATTCGATTTGTTTCATCAGGAAAATAAAATAAGTTTTTTTCGTTCTTATAGGGACTATTTACAGAATAATGTTGACGTGAAGGGTAATTGACAATATAGGATTTATCAAAGTTGGCTTCCTTTACATGATGTCCACTTTCCTTCAAAATTCTTTCTGTGACCCATTGCTTCAACTCATTGTGCAGAATATCCACATCGAACTCCACTGCATCATAAAAATCCTGTACATATTTGATAAAGGACTGTCCGTAATCCGTTTTTTGCCTACTAATGATCTTTTCTTCTTGATAAGATTTGAATGATGAGTAAATAAATGACACAAATGATTTTAACGTATGTTTTGTATAATCGTACATCGGTTCGATCTTTCCAATGGCCTCCTCTTCTAAAAGCTGCGCGATCAGTGTAGAAATTGCAGTGTTATTTTCTTCAGCCTTTTCAATCCCCCAAGTAATATGGTAAGCGGGGATTGCATATTTTTGTTCATTTATAAAATGCTGCAACTGTTCAAATTCTTCCAAAGCACGTGATGAATAAGAGGGTGTCAAATAGATAAATGAAATGGCGGTCCTGTCATTTTCGTAATAATTAAGCAAGCCAACCACTTCATCATTGAGTTGTCGATTGCCTTTCACAATGGCACCCTCATTAATTTTATTTTCGATCGCAAACACATGGAGCAGTTTTTGGGGAGTTGTCTTATCAAACAGCTCAATTAATATATCGATATCTCTCGTTTTTCTTTTTATCCCGTCATCTAAAATTGGCAATTTCACTTCCGCTTCCACGCGAACCTCAATATTTGAGTTACGGGATAAGTCCCGCACATCCCCTATATACATTATGTCTTTATAATTCTCTGGATGTAGTTGGACCAGTCGCTTCAAAAATAATTCCAGAAAAACCGAACCCAGTCCGTGATTTTCAGTAGGATCTAATAAATAAGCTAAAAATGAACTCACATTTGGTTCATTAATTGTGCCGTCATTCGAAGAGAGCACCTTAAAAATATTCATGATAATCACCCTATCCTCATCTATCTAATTTCATTACGTACACGATTTTCCTACCCATCTATAGTATACAGATTTATAGAATTTTAATTAATACCGCTAGAAATGGCTTGAGGTTAAAACTTAGCTACCTTACTAAGTAACCTCTATCTTTTTTGATTTTTAAATACGTATTGCATCTGAATATTCACTCCAAATTAAAACTTATAAATAACAACTAATTTGATAACAAGAAAGTTTATTTATACAATTCTATTAAAATTTCATCTTGATAATTCGCAAAATAAAGTCTATACTTCATTTTAAACATTGTGTTTGTATTTACTTTATTATCTTTTTTATCTACTTAATAAGTTTAATGTTACGGTCTCTTACACAGAGAGACTTTATGAAGGAGGTGATGAATTATCAACGCTTTTGCTCTAGTCTGATTGATTATGAAAACTATCCTTGTACTACTCTATTTTTTCATCTCAGAATTATTCAAAAAGGAGGATATAGTAAATGAAGAACACAAAAGCTAAACAGAAATTTAAATTTGCAATGCCCGATGCATTTATCATTATTTTTGGCATCATTGTTTTAGCGGCAATTGCTACATACATCATTCCTTCAGGCGCGTATGATCGGGAGACAATTGATGGCGTTACAAGGGTTGTTCCTGATAGTTATTCGACAACCGAAGCTAATCCGGCCAATTTATTAGACTTATTTACATCTATTCAAATCGGGATGATTCAATCCGCGAATATTATCTTTTTAATTTTTATTGTAGGCGGAATTGTAAAAGTTATGGAATCGACAGGCGCTATCGATTCCGGTATCAATGCACTGATTAGAAAGACTAAAGGCCGTTATATGCTACTCATCACTTCTGTAGCAGGTATTTTTGGCGTCCTCGCTTCTATGGGATTAGCGGCAAATGCTGTGATTGCATTTATCCCGATTGGGATTGCATTAGCAAGATCTTTAAAACTTGATGCAATTGTTGGGATCGCAACAATTTATCTCGGCTATTATTCAGGGATGATTGCCGGTATCTTTGATCCAACAATTTTAGGACTAGCTCAAACGATAGCTGAATTACCTCTGTTTTCGGGAATGCCATTACGGATTGTGATTTTTATTGCACTGATTACAATTACGATTACTTATACAAACCTTTACGCTAAAAAAATTAAAAACAATCCACAAAAGTCAATTATGGGAACTAAACCATTTGGAGATGATGAAGAAAACCATGAAGTTGCAACACAAGATAATAATTTAAATACAAGCTTTTCAATGGTACAAAAATTAGTTTTATTAACATTTATTTCTTTCATCGGTATTTTTATTTTCGGTGCTTTTACACGTGGTTGGGGGCTTAATGAATTAGTCGGGATTTTCTTAATTATGGGTGTAGTCATTGCTATTATCGCTCGCATTAACCCGAATAATTTTGTTAAAATATTTATCGAAGGTGCCAAATCTATTACATATGGTGCATTAGTTGTTGGATTAGCTCGCGCAGTAATTGTTATTTTAGAAGATGGTTATATTATAGATACAGTTGTAAATGCCGCGTTAGTGCCATTGCAATCGATGCCTGTCTTACTAGGCGGACAACTGCTATTTATTTTCAACCTCCTATTTAACCTACTTGTTACCTCAGGAACGGGTCAAGCCGCCATCGTTATGCCAATCATGGTTCCGCTTGTAGATATGTTAGGAATTACAAGACAGACAGGAGCGCTCTCTTTTATGCTCGGTGACGGAATTACCAATATTATTACACCGACTTCCGGTGTTTTAATGGCCGTTCTAGCAGTTGGTGGCGTTAAATGGACACAATGGGTTCGATTTGCATTCCCACTTATGCTTATGTGGGTACTTGTCGGAATCATTTCAATTACTTATGCTATTTACACTGGCTATGGCCCATTCTAATTGATCATAAAAAAGATTCTAATGAGCGTTTCATTAGAATCTTTTTTTGTTTGTTATTTTTTATGTTGCTCATACGTTTGAATAATCGCATCAAATAAAATATCCACGCCATTTATCAGTGCTTCCGTATTAAATGTCATTTTGGGGTGATGAAGTCCCGGCGCTAAATCACAGCCTAACCCTAACATCGTCGCTTTCAAACTTGGTTTCTTAATTGTATAAAAATGAAAGTCATCTCCGCCAGGCGTTACTAATGGCGCATCTACTTTATCTACGCCTAAAACATTTTCAATCGATTTACCCATAATCGAAATCGCTTCCTCGTTTGTTTTAGCTGCTGCGATTCCTCTCTCTTTCGTAACTTCCAGTTTGATATCGTACAAATTACGGATGGATTCAAAAATAGCATGTACTTTTCCTACAAGCTCCTCCATGACTTCATTGTTTTGGGCACGTAAGTCAAACGAAAATGATCCGCTACCTGGAATAATATTGGCACTCTTCCCGCCTGCTTCGAATTTGGTCATTTTTGCAGAATGAGGAATTCTTGGATCTAGGTGGATTTTACTTAATAAATTTACAATTTCTGTCCCCACTTCTATCGCATTCGTATTTAAATGTGGTCTGGCACCATGTGCATCAGCGCCGGCTACTTGTACTTCAATCGTTTTCGTTGCACCATGTACGATGACGGGTGCGGCACTTCCCATGGCAGTCTCTTCAATAGGTCTTAAATGGACGCCATATAAATAATCGACATCGTCTACAGCGCCCTCCTCTACCATTTTTAATGCCCCTTCTCCAACTTCCTCAGCTGGCTGGAAAATAAACTTAATTGCTACGTTTTCTTCAAGTCCTGGCTTTTCTTTTAATTTCCATAAAACACCTAACACCATCGCCATATGCGCGTCATGCCCACAAGAATGATTGGGTTGGAACTTACCATCCACCTCTTGCCAAAGTGCATCAATATCAGCACGGATTGCCACTACTGGCAAACCTTTTGAAAAGTCGCCGTATTTCCCTATAACACCTGTTGATTGTTCAAATGTGATCGTTTCACAACCATACTTTTCTAGAGTTTCTTTAATATACTTAGTCGTATTCACTTCTTCCCAACTGATCTCTGCATTTTCATGTAAATAATTAAATGTATCGATTACTTTCGTTTCGACTGTACTTTTCATTTTATTCACCCTCATTCACAAAATACTTATAATCTTCCCGGTAAACAGATTTCTCGTTTCCTTCCACGCCCGTTTCATTCATCACATTCATCACTTCAAATAAAAGAACATTTAGGATGGACATTGTAATGGGCATCTTATAAATCATCCCTCTATTTCTATTAAACGCTAAAGGAATGACAACATCCGCAAATTCAACGATTGGTGCAGCATTCGTATCTGTTATCGCCAGTACTTTTAATCCTCTCTTTTTAGCTTTTTCCACTAGCTTCAATGTATCCGTTGCATATCTATAAAAGGAAAAAGCGATGACGATCGATTCCTCAGGCAACTGCTCAACTAACTGAAAATTCTCTTCAGTCCGATACAAAATCGTTTCTCCTACGAGGTTTTGCAAATTGATCGACAGCCAATGTGCAAATGAAAAAGAATGATAGTGCCCGACGATTACTCTTTTTTTCCCCTTCATAATCATATTTACCGCTTGTTCAATAAGATTCACATCTAACTGTTCCACATTTCTTTTTAAATGCATAATATCGGTCATCATACTTTTAAGCACTGGATGCTCGTATCTCTCACTTTTCACTGAAGAAGAATCCTGCATATTATTCAATAAGTACTCTCTTACATCAAATTGAAAATCTTTAAAACCTTTATATCCAATCTCATTACAAAATCGAATAATCATCGTCTCGGAAACACCAACGATTTCACCTGATTTTTTCGCCGGATGAATTGCAAAAGTCATTGGATCAGCAATTAAATTATCCGCTACTTTTTTTAACCCTTTTGTTAAGGTATCATAATTCTTTTTTGTTTCCACCAAATATTTAGGTTCCATAAAATACCTCATTTTTGTTCAATTTTGAACCAAAAACTTTATTTTCAATTAAAATAAAGTATATACTCTAACATAATCTATTTCAAGTTCAGTAGCTTTCCTAAATAGATTTGCTTGTTGTTCATATATTTATTGATTACTGCTTTTAATATATTGATTGATTGTTGTTTGACATTCAAATCGTATTAAGCATATAATACATTATGCAATGCGTATTAAGCGATTAATACATTAGAATTAAACGACAAGTAACTGTATGAAGTGGTTTTTCTTCGCAATTACTGTATTAAGGCTTTGATACACAATATTCCTTCATGATGTATTATTTTATCTTACCTGTATTACGATCTTAATACAGGTATCGTCAATGACGTTTCGTCTCTTATTTTTGCCACTGATGTATTACCCACTTAGTACACTATGTTTTTTAGGAGTTGACTCAATGAGTGTAAAGTTTAACAATCGTGATCCTGTTTATGTGCAAGTGATCCGGCATTTTAAAGAGCAAATTGCAAGGGGTACCTTTGAACCGGGTCAAGAAATTCCATCGCGAAGGGAACTCGCGAATCAGCTGAAGATTAATCCCAATACGGCGCAGCGGGCGTATAAAGAAATGGAGGAACAAGGGTTGATTTTTACAGAGGGAAATTTGCCAAGTCGCATTACGAAGGATGAGCAAACGCTCAAAATGGTGAGAGAGGAATTGATTTTAGAGGCCGTGGATACCTTTGTTCAATCGGTTCGATCCATCAATGTTCCGGTACAGGAAGCCTTGCATTTAGTGAAGGATACGTACGAAAGGGAAAATAATTAAAGGGGGGATCTTCATGATTGAAATAAAAGATGTAACCAAAAAGTTTGGTAGAAAGAAAGTGTTAAAAGGCGTTTCTTTTACTGCTGAAAAAGGCCAGATTACTTGTTTAATCGGCATTAATGGAGTTGGGAAAACAACCATTATGAAAGCAATTATGGCGTTAACCCCCATTAATAGTGGTGAAATCCTAATCGATGGTGAAAAAATTCATAAAGGGAGCTATGAAAAAATCACCTTTATTCCCGATACCATCACGATGTTACCGCAAATGAAAATACGGGATGCCTTCGTATTTATGGCTGACTTTTACGACAGTTGGAACCAAAAACGTGCCACTGAACTGCTGCAGTTTTTCAAACTAAACGAAACGGATCGCATTTCTGAACTATCAAAAGGCAATACCGCAAAAGTGAACCTTCTACTCGGTTTAGCCTTGGATGTCGATTATGTCTTGATGGACGAACCTTTTTCAGGGATTGATATCTTCAGTCGCGAGCAAATTGCCAATGTATTTACAAGTCATTTAATTGAAAACCGTGGTGTTATTATCACGACACATGAAATTAATGATATCGAGCATTTAGTTGATAAGGTCGTTTTACTAGATGAAGGCGTCGTGTTAAAGGAATTCGAAGTGGAAGAAGTAAGGGAAAACGAAGGGAAATCGGTCATTGATGTCATGAGAGAGGTGTATCAAGGATGAAACGTTATTTGAAGTTAGTCGATTTCGAGTTTAACCGTTTTTTAAAGCTCTATCTCGTTTTATTTGGCATTACGATCCTTTCGCAAATCATTGGGGTGATTGTTGAGTCGCGAAACTATTTAAATCATGCAAATAGGGTAATTTACCAGGATCTAGTGCCAATCGCAGAGTTTCTCGAAAATTATCGGACAATATCTTTAATTGAAATTTCCTATTCAGCTTGGTTTATGGGGCCCATTGTAATTTGCGGTGTTACGCTAATCATTTATGTCTTTTTTATTTGGTATCGTGATTGGCTTGGAAAAAATACATTTAGTTACCGTTTGTTGATGTTACCAATAGCACGCATTCATGTGTATCTAGCGAAGGCAACAACAATTTTACTCTATGTTTTAGGCCTCGTTGCATTGCAGCTCATCTTACTGCCAATTGAAAGTCAAGTTTTAAAGTGGATGGTTCCAAGTGAGTTTCGTACCGATCTAACCATTAGCCAAATTACCGGCTTATCTGATTTAAGGATTTTGTTTCCACATACTTTTATTGAGTTTGTTCTTTATTATGGCGGTGGAATAACAGCGGTATTTATTGTTTTTACAGCAATTTTGTTTGAACGTTCTTTTCGCATCAAAGGGATTATTTACGGCGTTCTCTATTGTGCTATTTCCCTTTTCATTTTTATGGCACCAATACTTATGAATGAGTTTATTTTAGGAAGTTACTTTTATCCGATCGAATTATTTTTCATTGAATTAGTGGCAGGGATTGTCGTTTTAGCTTGTGCGATTTGGACAGGTAATTTTCTGATCAAGAATAAAATAAGGGTTTGATGGGAGGTCACACAAGTGAAACGCTATTGGAAAATTATATCGATTTGTTTCGTTACGTTACTGGTGATTGGCACTTTTTATATACAATCCAGTTT
This sequence comes from Sporosarcina soli, assembly GCF_042655805.1. NCBI lineage: Bacteria > Bacillati > Bacillota > Bacilli > Caryophanales > Caryophanaceae > Sporosarcina > Sporosarcina soli. The sequence goes on from NZ_JBHSNO010000006.1 coordinate 227,716, forward strand.
CGCTACAAGCGAGCATTTAACAGTTGAATTTGAAAAAACAAATGGCAATGAGGATGAAGTGCAGAATTTAATGCTATACGGTGATTACTTAGTCGATCATAATTCGTGGTATCAACAACAGATACCTTTACAAATGACGAGCGAAGAAACGATCGACCCAACTAACCTATCCTTTCTACAAAAGTTATCTAGATTGGGCATTCCCTATCCTCTTGAAAAATTGGTAGAAAAGCATAAGAATTTTATGCGCAGTAAGGATTTAGAGCCGAATTATTTTTTTGAAGATGAACATGTAGTAGCCTATGCGCAAATTAGGAATCCCTATGAACGCCCAATGAAAGATTTAACCTTCGAAATTGAAGTGTTACATAAACAATCGGATGAAATTACAGCCATCCAGTTAGAGATCCCCGAAAAAGAAAACTATGGTTGGATGAACGTAGATAAAGTCCAAGTAATAGACAGTGAGTTAAAGGTCATTACACGGGGTTTCCGAATAGGCGGTAGAGATGAATTACGTGTCTATACATTTGACTTGGATGAGCAAAAGCTGGTCAGCCATCACACGATTGCTTCTACTCCGAGGATAGAAAATGGCTGGTCTAATTTAAGAATTATCAATGATGATGGAAACAACTATCTTTTAATTAAAATAGAAACTATTGAAGATGATATGGGACATAGCGATGGCAAACCGAATGCCGCTTATGAATTCATCGTTTACGATATCGTAAATAATCAGTCTAAAAAAATAGTGGGTTCTGATGAATTACTTGGTTCTATTGGCAGTGCGTCTATCTTTAATTCAACACTCTTTATTTCATCACAGTCATCGAATGGCGTGGAAATTAACCAGTATGATATTAAAAATGACAAATGGGGCACAAAACCGGCATTTGACTTAGGAGATGCGAAGACTGACGAGTCACCTTATATGAAGGCCATGAATGGAAAACTATATCTCATTTACGCAACAACGAATGGGCATACCCTCTTTATAGGTGATGTAGAAACTGGAGAATCCCTCTATGAAGGTCAACTAAAAGTGAAAAACAAAGGTGAAGATCAAAAGGATTATCGTCTTTATTTTAATAGAATCGAGTTTGTTCAGTAATAAAATCAATTACGCCTCGGAGGAATTGAACTCCATTCCTCCCTGATAAAAGCTTAGTTTGGTCAACTAATCTTGAATAAGAAAGAGATGGGAATCACAGCAGGATTGCTTGCATTCTCATCTCTTTCATTTTGCGTATGGGTTCTAAATTCTGAGTGAGTTATAATCTTTTTCATAAAACAGATTGGCCACTTTAGAGGCAAAGAATCCACCACTACGAATGACAGCTTTACTCAATTAAATAAGAAACTCTATAAATCTACTGGCCACTAGAGATAAAGAGATATCTTGTCTCGTCGCTATGCCAATATTTCGCGATGGTACGGGTTCAACAAGTTGTAATTCAAAAAGAAAACCTTCTTCCAGTTCTTGTTCTATAAAGGAACGGTTTACAAAAGCGGCACCGTAACCGCGCCGAGCGAACTCAATTAACATTTCTGAGCTATTTAGTTCAATATCTACATCAATTTCATATCCTTGGGCGTTCAACCATTGTTCAACGAATTCCCTCGTACTGCTTCCTGCAGAATGAAGCAACAATGGAACTTCAGTTAATAATTGAGTTGAAATTGGTTGATTGGCCAAGTGACGATAAGCGGCTCCAACTACAAAACAATCTTCGTTCGTGTGTATATACGTAACATTAATTTCCTCATCATCTACTGGCATATGAATGAAACCAATATCAATTTTTCCTTCTTTTAAATATTTTATAATTTCCTGCGTATTTCCTTGTATAAGTCGAATTCGAATTTCTGAATACTCATTATGAAAGTAGTCAAGCGTACTTAGTAAAAGATGCTTGATAATAGGTCCGCTTGCCCCAATGCGAAGTTCCCCAGACGTCAAGTTTTTTAGAGAATGAATTCTTTTTTCTCCAGCATCTAGAAGCGAAAATGATTTCTCCACATATTCAAATAACGCTAAGCCTTCAGTTGTCAATTGAACTCCTTTTGAAAGCCTATTAAACAACTTTACACCCATTACCTCTTCTAATTGCTTGATCGCATAACTCACAGAAGGTTGCGTAATTTTAAGTTCTCTAGCAGCTTTCGTTAAATTCCCCATTTTAGCCGTATATAGAAATATTCGGTACCACTCCATATTTATTATCGCCATGTTATAAACTCCCTCTATGACATATCTACAAAATTACAATTTCATCTATTCCACTTTCTTCAGTATAATAAATCGTGAGATATCAATCAAATCAATCTACATAGCTTCTTGTATAGAAAATAATACTAGAGGGCAAAGAATAACTATGAGGAGGACATAAAATGGCCGGTAATTCTTTTGGGGATATGTTTAGAGTAACAACGTTCGGAGAGTCTCATGGCGAGGCAGTTGGAGTTATAGTTGATGGTGTAACACCAGGTATAGAAATAGATCATGAGTATATACAGAAGCAAATGGATAGAAGAAAACCAGGGCAATCTTCAATCACTACATCTAGAAAAGAATATGATAACGTAACGATGCTCTCTGGTATTTTTGAAGGGAAAACAACTGGAACCCCGGTTTTTATGATTTTATATAATCACGATATGAGACCCCAAGCCTATGATGATATAAAAAATTTATTCAGACCCGGACATGCTGATTTCTCCTATTTTAAAAAGTATGGATTAAGGGATTATAGAGGGAGTGGACGGGCATCTGGTAGAGAGACAGCGGGGAGAGTAGCTGCGGGTGCGTTGGCCCGTAAAATGCTTGAGAGAAGAGGTGTTAGCGTATTAGCATACACCACAGAAGTGGGCGGTATCAAAAGTTCTAATTTTGTTGAGAGTTTCATAGAAGAAAATCCAGTTAGAACTTGTGATCCTGAAGCAGCTGTAGAAATGAAAGAAAAAATAGAGATGCTTGCAAGCGTTGGAGATAGTTGTGGGGGAATTGTAGAATGCAGAGTGAGAGGGGTAATCCCAGGTTTAGGAGAACCGGTATTTGATAAATTGGATGCTGATATTGCGAAAGCAATGTTATCTATTGGTGCAGTTAAAGGAATTGAGTTTGGTGCCGGTTTTGCAGCAACAAGTATGTTAGGAAGCCAACATAATGACGAAATGGATGAAAATGGGTTTTTAAGTAATAATTCTGGAGGTTTAATTGGAGGTATAAGTACCGGTCAAGAAATCGTTTTTAGAATCGCCGTTAAGCCGACTTCATCAATATCTGTGGCCCAGAAGACAATAGATATTAATGAAAATGAAAAAGAAATAATAACAGAAGGACGACATGATCCATGTATATGTCCAAGAATTGTACCTGTTGTTGAAGCGATGGTTTGTATTGTTTTAGAAGATCATTTTAAACGTCATTTAGCAATGCAGTCTTAATCCTGAATCATTCACTAAATTTTAAATATCAAGAACAACGGAAGTTTTATAATGTGAAAGTCATATCCGTGCTTTCAATTTTTATGGTAAATCCAATTGAGCGCTCTCAACAGAAAGCGCTCAATTGGATGATTGTTCAGTATCGTCGTAAACGGTTAATGTGATACCTAAATTACTATTCTAAAACAGCATCATCGCTCACACGCAAAACCGTCTTTATCCCCATCCATCTTTTCCGAATAGGCAGGATGCCCTTTCTTAACGCCATTTGGGTATTTCTTGCGCAATTCCGTACAGTTCTTGAAGTATTCCGTCGCTCCGGTTGCCGGTTTTGTCTCTGACTTTTCTACTGAATGTGTTTCACTGTCAAAGCCGCGGTCAGTTGCATAATCTTCAATGGACCAAATACCGACGCCAGCTTTTTTCGCCTTGTCCTGCGCTTTTTCATACGCATCGAGATGACGTGTATTAGGTGGATAGACATAGGCGACCCGGGCAAGTCCTTCTTCCAGAAGCGTTTCTTGCACACTTTCCCCATCTACGTAAATATAGGCGAGCAATCTACCGTATTTATCGATTCGTTCACCGATATCAAATTCAATTTCCAATTTACCACTGTTGATCAACTCACGGTTACGTTCTTTCGCTTCCTCCCCGAATGGCTGTTTTCCGAGTCGAGGGTGGTTCGTTTCAGGCGTATCGATCAACAAATAGCGGACATTCTGCTCCTTGCCTTCATAATTGATCTTGATCGTATCCCCGTCTATGACCTTGACCAATTCAACAGGGATCAACCCTGCCCGGCTAGGTTCAGGATCCTGTTCCGGGAAAAAGGTATTATACAAAAATAAAACGAGCAAGACAGCAGCCACACTTATTAGGCTTGCCGGCTTTTTCATCCATGAACTTGCATCTGATTTTCTAGTACTCACTATCGTTACATCCTCTACTTCTATGTATTTGATACTTTCCTATAGTAACAGTTTCATGGAGAAATGAAAACAGCCGCCACCTTTGTGACGGCTATTGTCCGTTTAATTTTACCCATAAATGTTACGATCCCAATGCCTATGAGCAGCCACCGCGGCGATGAAGTCATTGTTAAAGTTGTTTGACTCATCTGCCATTACAATCCCCGACCCTACTTCGGCGTCGGAAGCGTCGAAAAAGGAAACGCCAGTTGATGCAACACCAATCGGTTTATAATGCTGGAACGCTTCGTTCACGAAATTAATAATATCCTTTTTGAACTTGGTTGGATTGTCCACTTCTCCTCCGACGACCAAGACAGCGTCATACAACACGGAATGGACGGTCAAAAATGTTTCATCCACTTCGATAGCTAAGCCATTTTCAGCATGAATGATGCCGAATTTATCACTGACGATATCGACGACCATCCCCGCATCTAGACAAGCAGTCACAATCGATTCCAGTTCGTTGCCATCGAATTGTTCACCGAGTAGGACGGCCACTTTTCGTGTATCCGGCAGTTTGGCAGTCGTTTCCTGACTGAGTGCCGGCGAGGTTTCCGCCACTGCCGACTCTTCCCCATCCGGATGATCCACACCGATCGCTTGCGCCACAGCCGTTGCCAATCCTTTGTCGACATTGACAAACATATCGACTACTTGCTGCCTGACATTTTTATCTTTCACTTTACCAACTTCAAAACTGAACGCATCGACAATATGCTTCTTTTCAGCCAATGTCATACTATTGTAGAACAATCGCGCCTGTGAGAAATGGTCTTTGAACGAATCACTGCGTGCCTGGATTTTACGTCCATCTACTTTTTCTTCATAATGGACGTAGCCGCCTTCTTTCTCTGTAGATGTGGAAGGTGAATTGTCCGCAAGCGAATTTTTATGGTAACTGACTTGCCCGACATTGATCGTCTGCCGGCCATAGCCATCTCGCTGGTTGTTATGGAACGGACAGACCGGACGATTGATCGGCAATTCGTGGAAGTTCGGGCCACCCAGACGGATCAGCTGTGTATCCGTATAGGAGAACAATCTCCCTTGTAACAACGGGTCATTCGAAAAATCGATGCCTGGAACGACATGCCCTGGGTGAAAGGCGACCTGTTCCGTTTCCGCAAACACATTATCAACATTGCGGTTCAACGTCATTTTTCCAATCAGTTGAACAGGCACCACTTCTTCCGGCCATATTTTCGTCGCATCTAAAATATCGAAATCGAACATGAATTCATCTTTTTCCTCAATGATCTGAACGCCTAGCTCAAATTCAGGAAATTGACCTCGTTCAATGGATTCCCATAAATCCCTCCGATGGAAGTCAGGGTCTTTCCCACTGATTTTCTGTGCTTCATCCCATACTAAAGAGTGGACGCCTAGTTTCGGTTTCCAGTGAAATTTTACGAAATGCGCTTTCCCTTCGGCGTTCACAAAACGGAACGTATGGACACCAAAGCCCTCCATCATCCTAAAGCTTCGCGGGATTGTCCGGTCAGACATATGCCACATGATCATATGGGCGGTTTCTTGGTTATTGGCGACGAAATCCCAAAAGGTATCGTGTGCGGAGGCCGCTTGCGGCATTTCATTATGCGGCTCAGGCTTTACGGCATGGATTAGATCGGGGAATTTAATGGCATCTTGGATAAAGAAGATCGGTATATTATTGCCGACCAAGTCAAAGTTCCCCTCTTCCGTATAAAACTTCACCGCAAATCCTCGTACATCTCGTACGGTTTCCGCAGATCCCCTACTGCCGGCTACTGTGGAAAAACGTGTGAAGACAGGAACTTTCGAACCCGGCTCTTGGAGAAATGCCGCTTTTGTATAGTCTTTCATCGATTTATACAGTTCAAATTCACCGTGAGCCGCATAGCCTCTTGCATGGACGACTCTTTCAGGAATCCGTTCATGGTCAAAATGGGTGATCTTTTCACGGAAATGAAAATCCTCCATCAATGTCGGGCCACGCAAACCCGCTTTCAGAGAATGTTCGTCCTCGGCTACTTTTAACCCTTGATTGGTCGTCAGTTTTTTTCCTTTTTCATATGAACGGAACGTTTCCAATTGCTTATCTTTGCTTGTTTCATCAAAAGAATGGTTGTTATTCAATATTGTTTCCTCCATTCAGAATTTTAGAGTTCTATCACACTCTTCCCCACCAGCGGCCACTCAAACGGATTTTTTCTAAAAAAGGACTTCTGACTGGCAGAAGCAAGACAAGTCTTTTCAAATCGCACAGTGCTTCAATGGACAAACGCCAGAGCCCAATTTGCAAATAAAAAAGAAGCCCACGAAAAATGATTCGCCGACTTCCTATGTTTTCATATGCAGTTCCGAAACACTTCACCACTGGAAGTGTCCTCCCATCATATAACCGATTATAACAAGTAGCATTCCGCCTACATAAGTGTACAAGAAATAGTCTACTGCCTGCTTCTTTTTCCCATTCTGCCAATTTTCAATGAGCTCTTTCGTCAACGTGGAAAACGTCGTTAGCGCGCCTGCAAAACCAGATGCCAGCAGGAATGTCCATATCATCGGTAAGTCAAGGCCAAAAACGATACCGATCAGGAGTGCACCGATCAGATTTGCAAGCAATGTTCCTGCTGGAAGTTTGCCGATCCGGTTCCATCGCTTCGCAAAGAGATAGCGGATCATTGCACCGAAGAATCCGCCGATGCCGACCATTCCCATATCCAAAAACGTCATTCCTTCACCTGCTTTCCTCCTAGATGAAAACCGAGCATCCCAATGGCGAGCCCCCCGAGAATACTGCACCCCACATACAAAATCGCCCACCATAAGCGACCAGCTTCAACGAGCAAAACCGTTTCCATTCCGAAAGCCGAAAATGTTGTGAAGGCTCCGAGAAAACCTGTCGTGACAACGTCTTTCAAATCTTTGGAGACATTCAATCTGCGACAAGCCCCTGCCGTGATGAAACATAATAAAAACGTCCCGATCATATTCACACCAAATGTAGCAAATGGGAAGCCACTTTCAACGTGGACGAGCTGTGCAATGAATGTCCTTGCGCACGCACCTACTACACCTGCCAATCCGATCCATAGCAACTTTTTCATACTGCCATTCTTCCGTAACTGTGCCGTGTATTTGGATTACCCATAAGCCCTTTCATCCCCCTACCTTTTCAAGCAATCGAAGCGAAAGGACGGTATCCAGGTCGAGACGCTTGACGGAGGCCCCGAATTGGATATGGATCTCATCACCTTCTCGCTTGATGATTTCGCCCTTTCCAAACACACGATGCTTGACGGCCGTCCCAGCTTTCAACTCTCCACCGTCTTGAATACCGTTCGGATTGATTGCGAGTTTGGCTTTCGTGATTTTCACTGGCTTATCACTTTTGTCCTGCATTCCAGGTTTCAGAAGCAGTCCCCTCACTTCATTCAAAAAACGTGAATCCTCTTTTGCTTTTCCTTCATCTTGCCCGTAAGAAAGCAGTTCAAGTCTTTCTTTCGCCCGCGTCATGCCTACATAAAACAGCCTTCGCGCTTCTTCCATCAACACCCGATCGCCTTCATCTTCTTCCGATGGGATGATCCCTTTCAGCAAATCAATCATGAAGACACGACGGAATTCAAGCCCTTTGGCACTATGGAATGTCGATAAGGTCACCGCATTGTCCGGCGGATTGAACTTCGCATTTTGGACGGCTTGCTCAAGTTCCTTCAAACGATTGGCAAACTCCACCATCGTCCGTAGTTGTGCCGCAATTCCTTCGAGCGTATCAAGAATGCTCAGCAAACTTTCAAAGCGAAAGCCGAATTTTTCCGCTCTGCTTTTCAAGGCAGCCTCATAGCCTAAATCATGGCGGATCACCTTGATGACTCGATCCGGTCGCAACTCCGGGATGATTGCGTATCCTTCCTTATATGCTTTCAGTTTTTTTACTTGGCTCTCTTTTAAATCAACCGTCTGAATGAATGCATCAAATACATTTCCTGTCGTTTCTGTATGTTGGAATTTAGTTAGCATATTTCGAGAAATGAAGAGATTCATTTTCATAATGATTTTAGAAAATACATCTTTGCGTTCCGCATTGAAACTGAGGCGCATGAAATTCAATATATCTTCCACAATCCAATGGGAGAAAAACTTATCATCCGCATCTTTCATATAGAAAGGGATGCCACGGCGGTGCAGCTCGTTCACATACATCGTAGACGAGGAATTGTTTCGAAACAAAATGGCAACCTCACTTAACTCCTTTTCACTAAGCAATTCGTACGTGACATATTCCAACTGCCGTTTCGGATCATCCCATTGTTTAATAAAAATAGGCCCTTTCGCTTCGTTTTCCGTCTGCATTTCTTTCGGATAGCGTTTCGTATTCCGTTTGATGAATGCTGAAGCTGTTTCGACGATTTCTTTGGACGATCGATAGTTCCGTTCCATCATTAAGACTTGAGCATCCGGATACACTTTTTTGAAATCGAGCAAATAATCCGGCTCGGCCCCCCGCCACGTATAAATGGACTGGTCATCATCTGCAACGACACATAGATTGCCATGATAAGCCACAAGATGCTCAACAATTCGATGTTGGACAAGAGACGTGTCCTGGCTTTCATCTGTTAACACATAATCATATCGGTTGCAGAATCGTTCATTCAACGATTCATCCTCGCGTAGTGCTTGTTCTGCAATCGTCAACATATCGTCAAAATCCAATAGTAAATGTCCGGCCGTCCGTGTTTTCATTTCTTCGTATTTCTTGGCAATCCGCCCCGCTTTTTCGACGGGCCCATCCAGTTTCCCCCACTCATCTAACGGAATCATCCGGTTTTTAATGGAACTGATGAAAGTCGAAAGGGAGGCTAATTGATCTTCCGTGCAATCATCGTGGAGCATTTCTTTATAAAGATTTTTCAATAAAAAGGCTTTATTTACCGGCTGGCGCCCTTTTCCTCCCCCTTCGATCAGCTCAAATGTCATTCCGCTTCTTTCTAAAAACACCCGCGCAATCGAGAACGCCAAACTGTGGATCGTCGAAAAATCAACCGGCTCGCTTTGCGGGAAAAACCGTGCAAACCGCTCCGCCATATCGCGCGCTGATGCCCGGCTGAACGTAATGGCTTTAATGCGTTTCGGATCGACCTTTTTCTCTTCTATCAAATAACCGATTCGCATAATCATCGTCGTCGTTTTCCCCGAACCCGGACATGCCAATAAAAGAAGCGGCCCCTCTGTCTGCAGCACCGCTTTCTTTTGGACTTCGTTCAAGTCTATATTCAATTCTTGCTTTTTCCGTTCAAAAAAATCAAACATTCACAGTAACTGCTACTAAAAACATAGAAAAACGTGTAAGCTCTTCTACGCTAGACATGTTCCTGCTTCTTCGTACCTCGCCGCTTGCCCGCTACTACGGTTGGTTCAGCACTCCACAGGCGTAAATTCGGATGTAGCCCACCCTATTGATACGCGGTTTTCATTCTGTCACGACCGTATATACCTTCGTATATTTTAGATTTAAACTGGCATTGAAATCCCGATCCATTTCCAATCCGCAATTTTCGCAAGTGAAAATACGAACTATGAGAGATAAGAATGCATTTTTTTCACCACAGCTTGAACATTTTTTAGTAGAAGGGAACCAGCGATCAACAAGCCGGATCTCAATCCCGATTTTCAAACATTTCGCGATAAGAAACTCCCTGAATTGCTTGAAGTTTTGACTTGCAATCGTGCGGGATAAATGGCGGTTTTTTATCATGCCACTGACGTTTAAATCTTCGATTGCGATGTACGCTGGTTTGGTTTTCACCAGCACATTTGCGACAAATCGAATATATTCTTTACGCATATTAGCGAGTCTAGCGTGCAATTTTTGAACAACCAACAGTTGTTTTTGCCTGTTTTTAGAGCAGAATTCACCTCTCTGTCGTTTTTTATTTTGTTCAGTACTTCTGCTTAGTATTCGGTGTTGCCGTTTCAAGCGCTTTTCCAGCTTGATGATTCGTTCTTGTTTGTTCACATTTACAAAAATAAGTTGATTGCTGCAAACCGCGAACTCTTTCAGTCCAAGGTCTACGCCGATTCCTTCTGTTTCACTTTCATACACTTCTCCACTTTTTTTAACGTCACATAAAACGGATATAAAATATCGACCGGCTTTTTGTGACAGCGTGCAATTGATGACCGTTGCATCCGTTGGAATATAACCAAATTCTTTCAAGCGGACCCAGCTCAACGTTGGAATTTTGATTCGATGGCGTTCGACGGTGAGGTCTGTTGCATTATTTTTCGGAAAATAAGCTTTCACGTCTTCATTTTTCTTCTTTTTGAAGCGTGGAAATTTAGCGATCCCTTTAAAGAAGTTTTTAAAAGCTCGATCCCCATTCATAATCGCTTGCTTCACAGCCTTACTGGACACATCTTTGATCCATTGGTCGGTTTGTTTTGTATGCACATTGTTCAGCCATTTTGAAAAATCAAAGCCAGACAAATGCTTTTTCGTTTCTTTGTAGTGTTTTTGTGCGGTCTCCAAATAAAGATTGTAAACATACCGACAAACGCCGATGGTTTGATTGGCTTTTTTGTTCTTGGGCAGCGGTGAGGAGAACTTCAGTCTTATATGCCTTTTTCAACACAAGCATCCCCTTTAATTTTTTCGCTTCCAATAGTAGTTCCAACTTCATTCACGATCTTTACCCGTTTTAACGAACAGATAATCGTAGATGGATTTCTAAGTGAATAGATATTTCACTGTCTTTTTACATAGTTTTCCTCATTTTTGATAACAGTAGAGAGCTCCTTTTATTTCCGTTCCTTCTAATTTAGCATACGAACACCGATTTGAAGAAACAAACCTAATCATAATAGGAAAAAACCTCCACACGAGTGCTGTGTAGAGGTGTCAAAATGGATTTCCCTTATAGACATTCATCTCGGTATGCCGATTTCCGCAAAAGGATAGAATCTGAATTTCACTGCACCAACGATAGACTTTCCGTCAATGCAACCGATGATTCTGCTATCCGTACTATGCCGACGGTTATCTCCAAGAACAAAGTAACACCCTTCCGGCACTTCCACTTCAAAGTCTTGCGTCAATTTCTGCCCTTCGACAAGCTTATCTTTGTTCGCCTGGATATAATCCTCTTCATATTCTTCCCCGTTAATGAACAGTCGGTCATCCTTCATGACAACGACATCACCTGGCAGTCCGATCACCCGTTTAATGAAATCGTCTTCTGAGTTAGGTGCATGGAAAACGATCATGTCAAAACGATCGACTTTATGAATCTTGGAAATGACGATCTTATTCTCATTTTCAAAAGTCGGTTCCATGGATTGACCGGATACGATAACCGGTGTAAAGAGGAATTGGCGGATCACAATAGCGATAATGAAGGCAATCGCAATTGATTGGATCCAAGATATGAGTTCACGCTTCCCTGTATCATTCATCGAAAATCCCCCGTTCAATCTAGATATCTTTTATATTACCATATATTCGGTACTCAGCTAAAAAGGATACTGTTTTGTATTGTATTCTTTATACTGGACTTTTGCCCACCCTAAAAAGTTTCTTACCGTATGAAAAAACGCCTTCCAATTTCAGGAAGACGTTTTGGTTCATAGCTTAAAATGATTGATGGTCGTATATAATTCATCGCTAAGACCGGACAATGCGTCGGCTGCTTCTGCCACTTGCCGGATCGCACTGAGCTGTTCGTTCGTCGATGCGCTGATTTCCTCACTTGACGCCGCAGTTTCTTCGGCGGTCGCAGCCAATGTTTTAATCGGTTCTAAAGCAAATTCCTTATGTTCGACGATGTGGTTCACCTCAACATATACTGCGTTGATGGATTGCTTCAACGAATGCATTAAGCCCGAAATATTGCTAAACGTTTCCTGCGTTGCTTGAACGACTTTCCCTTGTGTTTGGAATGTTTCTCCGGTTTCTTTCATTTGAACAGACACTTGGTGGGAACCGCTCTGCAATTCTTGGATTGTCGCTTTGACCTCCTCAGTTGCACGGGCGGATTGTTCGGCCAATTTACGAACTTCATCTGCAACAACAGCAAATCCTTTCCCTTGTTCCCCCGCACGTGCTGCTTCAATGCTTGCATTCAGCGCCAACAAGTTTGTCTGGGCTGAAATTTGCGTAATCGTTTCCATCACTACACCGATTACACCAAACTTCGATTCCAAATCGCTGACGACATCAGCCATCGACTGCAAATTGGATTTCCAATCATCAAATGAATGTTGCAACTGCTCGACTTGGCTCATCCCGTTTTGATTGGCTTCTTCCGCATCTTCCGCGATTTTGGCCATCATGTCTGTTTTCTCCTGGATATCAATAAGTTGATTGTCCAAATAATGAATCGTTTTCATGGCGTCATCGGAGTTAGTGGCTGATGTGGTGGCACCTGAAGCGATATCGCCGATTGCACCCGCTATTTGTTCACTGACAGCATTCGTTTCCTCCGCAGAAGCGCTTAATCCTTCTGCTGAAAAACGGACTTCTTCAACAGAACGGTGGACGACCGCAAACGCATTGCGAATTTTTTTCGTCATCTCGTTGAAGTGTTGGGCAAGTTGACCGAATTCGTCTTGTGCTTTTACTTCTATCGTCGTATTCAATTCCCCACCCGCCATTTTGTTCATCGCCTCGCGGATTTTAGGTATCGGACTGACGATTCCCGATATGAGGAACCATAGAATAACGACCATCAGTACCACTGCAACAAGGAAAATAAGGACCATGATCTGCTTTGTTTGATCAAAAGCTCCGACAATGGATGCTTCTTTAAAGGCTGCTCCAACAGTCCATCCATAATGTGGAATTTCAGTAAACACGCCAATCATAGAATCCCCATTTTCGTAGTAATAACCGATTCCCTCTCCTTCTTTCAATGCATCCGTTAAATACGATAAATCAACGACCTCTTTTTCATCGGGGAGTAGAAGGGGATGGACCATCGATTTTTTCCTGCTGTCAAATAAAAACGGATAGCCGTCAAATCCAAAATCGCTGGTGGATACACTTTCCGTAATCTTCCCTAAACTGATGTCAACCCCGATGACACCGACAACCGTTTGACCTCTTGTCATTGCTTTGGATGCAGTGATAACAGATCCACCTGTCACTGCATCGATATAGGGGTCGGACCAAACAACTTGATTAGGCGTAGCGATTGCTGACTGATACCATATACGGCTTGTCGGGTTGAAATTCGGAATTTCCGTATGCGGAACAAATTTCGTAAACGTATTTTCAAATCCAAAATAGATCAAATCTGCATCCGTCAATTGTCCCATATAATTGTTGAACGCCTGTTCAATTCCTTCGTCTAAATCACTTTCGTTCTCTTCACCATATTGCGTCTCCATGAAAGCAATAACTGACGGGTGTTCCGTCAACAAATACAATGCTTGTTCATATTGCAGCATATGATTTTCAATGGCCCTGCCCATTTCTTCGACCGCCACTTTGCTTTGATTGATCAGCACTTGTTCCATCTGCCTTTGTGCTTGATGGCTGACTAAGAAATACACCACCGAAAGAACAATCGCAAGCGACAAAAATACACTAACAATCAACTTCCCTTTGATCGACTTCATTTTATTCCCCTCATTCCTAGTTCTATCTATTCACGGTGAAAAAAGAATCATAGTACCTATTATAAGCGATAAAACCAGTAAAAGGTAGAATATTTTCAATAGACTAAAGATTTATACAAAAATAAAAAAACGCCAAAACTGGCGCTTTCAGAGTACAGATTTATAAACTTGAGGATCAATCACGCCCTTGCGTGATTGCGTCCAGATTTTGAATTGAGCCTTCTAATGGCTGGTGCCTTAATTTCTGCAAAGAACGCAGAAATTAAGGCAAATCGAACCCTTCGCCGTTCGATTCGCAATTGACTCCTTTCAAAATCTGTGACATCCGCGGGCCTACAGGATGTAGGTCATGCAGTCGTTGCGACAGGACGTCGCGCACTTAGACTGCCCTCCATTATTCGTTCAGCGGGCGCTTGAACACCCGCTGAACAGGAAGTCAAAACGCATTCATCTCGCCACCTATGGAGGTGGGAGTCTTCTGCTGAATGAAGATAAATGCTTCGTACAATTATAGAGATGGCAGAGGTTTACATCCTCTTGAACTTCGACTACCGTAACGGACGTATTCTGTAAATTCTTCTCAAATTCACGTTCAGGAATGAGCACGCCTAACAGTCGCCAGATAAATCCGCCATGACTGACGACGAGGATTCTTTTACCAGGATACTTCGCTTTCATCTCCTCAAGAAAATCTACACCGCGGGCAATGACCTCCTCAAACGGTTCTGTCCCTAAATCCAATTCCCTCCACGACTCTCCCCATTTCGCAATGCGTTCCGCTTCCGTTGTCCCTTCGATCAAGCCTCCGCCCACTTCTCGCAAACGTGAATCCGAGTGGAAAGGCAAATTCGGCAGTCGCTCCGCGATCATCTCCGCAGTTTGCTTTGCACGCAGTTGCGGACTTGTGCAAATGATATCCCATTGTTCACTGGAAAGCCGCTTCGCTACCCGCGCGGCCATCTCGATTCCTTCTTCATCGAGCGGGATATCCGAGCTCCCTTGCGCTCTTTTTTCTTTATTCCAGGCAGTTACGCCATGTCTGACAAATCCGAATGTCGTCAATAGAAACAGCCTCCCATTGTTCACTTGTTCCAGTAGAAATCTTTGATATTCATTATTCTAGAAAGTTATCAGCGATAATAGGATGAATATCAGCGCTCGATCCAACTTTATCGGCGAAGCTCCATCGTTTATCGGCCCTTGTCGCCCGGATATCAGCGCTCCCATATGATCTAGCGGCGAACCAAGACTTTCAACCTACGATTCACACGACATAACCAAGCGATCTTAATACGTTATGCATGAAGTCTTCTGTATACAAGTACACTTCTTCACGTTCCGGCTCTTGATAAACATCGTGGTAAAGCCATTTCCACTCCTTATATTGAAATTCGGAAAGATTCTGGTGCAGAAGCCATTTTTTCACGGATGCGATATCTGCAATTTTGTCTTCGCCTGCCGTGTGGACCAGTATCGGTACATCGTCGATAGCCCCTTCATGATGGACAACCGACTTCATGAAAGTTTGCAATTCCTTATACCAAGTAGCAGTAACGATTGGATTATACGTCCGGTTCTCACCCGCTTCCACATACAGATCAACATTCCGTGTTAGCATTTCAATGCCGATTTCATGATTCAATTTCGTGGATGAAGTCCATTTTGTCAAAACCGATGAAAATTTAGGCGGATGCTGATGAAGGGATAGCCATGGTGAACTGAAGATATAACCTGCACACTCGAACTTGCCTCTTTGCAAGGCATGCATGACAAGTGTGGCTCCCAGTCCATGGCCGATGACAAATAGCGGTAAATTATCCGCCAATCCTACCGTCATCAATTTCTTCACATATTTTTCGTACTCATCAAATGTCTCATTGTGTATTTTCCGATCAGCGTCGGCCCCGTGACCCGGTAAATCACCCGTCACCACATGGAAACCCCCACTTCGAAGTTTCTGAATGAGCCATGCATATCGATTATGGTCTTCATACGCACTATGGACAAGGGCCACCACTGCTTTCGGTTGCCCTGCCGCTTCCCATTTCCACATTGAGTTACCCCCTACGACCTTATTCTCGGTTTAGCTAACTTCCCGATAATCGTTCAATAAAAACTTGAACTTTGTTAAGATAATTATACACTACTAAACGAATAGGAGCGGTCACAATGATTTATCCATTTCATGAACATACACCGAACATCGATCCATCCGTATTTATCGCAGATTATACAACGATTACAGGTGATGTCACAATCGGTCCCGAGTCATCTATTTGGTTCAATACGGTCATCCGTGGGGACGTAGCACCTACAATCATCGGACGGAAAGTGAACATCCAAGATTTATGTTGCCTTCACCAAAGTCCAAATCGCCCTCTCGTCTTGGAAGATGAAGTGACAGTGGGCCACCAAGTGACCTTACATAGTTGTACAGTGAAACAAGGGGCTCTGATCGGTATGGGCTCGATCATTTTGGATGGCGCGGAAATCGGGGAAGGCGCATTCATCGGAGCCGGCAGCCTCGTGCCACCCGGCAAGAAAATCCCTCCGAACTCGCTCGCGATGGGATCACCCGCAAAAGTCGTACGTGAATTGAACGACGAGGACCGAATCGATATGGAACGAATTGTACGGGAATATGCGGAAAAAGGGCAGTATTATAAAAGTTTGCAGGAATAAACAAAAGCGTAAGCGCCTGATCAGGGACGACAGGTATAAGGTAGTTTGGCGACGAGGCGATTTTGCCTCAAAGCCAAAATGACTTATGAATTATGACCCAAGTCCCTAGGCGCTGGAGTCTAAACGATGACAAATGCGCGGGGCAAAAAATCTTGTAGGAGAATTTACTTTCTTTGTTTATCTTTTAAGCGCTATTTTACCGACTTACTTGTTCGACAACCTATTTTCCCAAGAGTTTTAAAATGTTCAATTTATCAAGTTGCCCACTTATATTCTAGTGCAACGCCAATTAGCTACACTAGAATATAGAGAGGAACTTAGGACTATGCAAACAAACTAATCGAAGCTAAAGCAATTGTAATTGCCAGGTTTCATTTCAATAAGCCGCCTTAAAGATATTAACAATATCCTCCTCTGTTCCTTGAATCGGGTTACTAAACGCATTACCATCTTGAAGGGCAAGTTTTGCCATGTATTCAAAGTCCTCTTCTTTTACGCCCAACTCACTTAAACTAGACGGAATATTGACATCTTGACAAAGCTTTTTAATCGACTCAATCGCTTTATCTGCTGCTTCTCTAAGTGAAAGCCCCTCAATATTTTCTCCCATGAATACCGCAATGTCTGCGAATTTCTGAAGGTTAGAGATGATATTGAAGCGTTCTACATGTGGAAGCAAAATCGCATTCGCAACACCATGTGGCATATCATATAAACCGCCGAGCTGATGTGCCATCGCATGCACATAGCCTAACCCGGCATTGTTAAAGGCCATCCCAGCTAGTAATGAAGCATGCGCCATATTTTCGCGCGCCTCCAAATTCTGTCCATACGCAACGGCTTGTCGTAAATTTTGTGAAATTAATTTAATCGCCTGAATGGCAGCTGCGTCCGTGACAGGGTTCGCTCCCAACGATACATATGATTCGACAGCATGTGTAAGTGCATCAATACCGGTTGCAGCAGTCAATGCAGGTGGTTTCCCTACCATTAATTCGGGATCATTGATGGAGACAAGTGGTGTGTTTCTCCAACTTACAATCACATATTTGATCTTTTTCTCCGCATGCGTAATGACACAATGTCGAGTCACTTCACTTGCCGTGCCTGCGGTTGTATTCACACAAACGATTGGTGGGAGTGGGTTGGTCAGCTTCTCAAGTCCCGCGTAATCTTCGTAAAGATCCCCATCATGGCTCGCCGCAATCCCGATTCCCTTCCCACAGTCATGGGCACTGCCACCACCAACTGTGATGATCAAGTCGCACTGCTCATCCCGGAAAATTTTCAGGCCGTCGTAAATATTGTAATCTTTCGGATTTGGTTCCACTCCGTCAAAAAACGTATACGCTATGCCGGCCTCTTCCAATGAAGAAACCACTCTTGAAACTGCCCCGTCTTCCAAGCTGCGTAGAAAACGATCCGTTACAATCAGTGCTTTTGTTCCTCCCAATATCTCACACCGTTCTCCTACTACACTTACACAACCACGACCAAAAAAGTTTACATTCGGCATAAAAAAATCATACATGACATTTCCTCCCTTTAATGTATTGGTGTTGACTCAAGTCTACTGAAACCGTACCCGCTTTTTTGATATCACTTATCCAACCTCTTAGATCATCTACCCCACGTAACCGCTTACAGGATCAATTGGATTGATTCATCATGGGTACTTCAAATAAATGCAAATACCGTGCCAATTCTATTCAAACGAAGTTTAAGGAGATAGTTGCCTTTCTGTAGCATAAAAACAACACAATGTAGCCCTACAGTGTAGTTTTTTCTCTACAATTCAGTAGCTTATTGGATACTCTCCTACCCTATTGAAAGAATAAAAAAGTGATATGTTATAATAATCAAATAAGTGATTCCGAATTTAACAACTTTAAGATCGTTCATTACATAGAAAGGATGATAAAACCAACTATGTTAACGCAAGCGATGGACAATACAAAAATGGATCTACTCCGTGCCGGAAACTGGATGACCTCCCCTCCCCATACCGTGGATACTAGAAAAACATATGAAGAAGCTGCAAGGTTAGTGGAAAAATTAGAACTGAGTTGCTTGCCGATTATAGATGATAAAGGCTATCCGGTGGGAACCATTACGATAAACGAATTAATGCATGCCTTATTACATGGAGAGCATCACCAGAAAATCGATCCTGCCATGCATGCACAAAATCACTATATAATAAAGGAAAATACGAACATCTTGGATCTCTTAGCCATTCCATACCAACATTTTTTAATCGTAGATGCTTCCAATAAACTGATTGGCATTTTAACGAGGCGTGACGTATTGAATGCAATCAGCCATTACATGTCTCAGCTACAGCAAGAAAAAAGCAATGCGGAGATTTTAAGTGCCATTTTGGAAAGGGCTTACGAGGGAATAGCAGTTGTTGATTCGAACGGAATTTTATTGGAATTTAACGAAGCGTATAGTCGATTCACCGGGGTGAAAAGAAAAGATGCAATTGGAAGACATGTAACAGAAGTCATTGAAAATACCAATCTGCATATGACTGTCAAAACAGCAACTCCTGATAGAGGGGTATTGCAAATCATTCAAGGCCAGCCAATGGTTGTCCATCGTATACCCATTTGGAAAGACGGTGTAGTAGTAGGCGCGATCGGCATGCTTATATTTGAAGGGGTATCGGAAGTCTATGAAATATTAGATCGATTGCAAAGCGAGAAAATAAAGGAGAAAGGCACCTCCACTCCTTCCCTTTCCAAACAGCAGCCTGCCAATACGACGGTGATTGACCGAATTATCGGTTCAAGTGAAAATATAGAAGATATCAAAAGACTTGCGAGGAAAGCCGCAAGAACGATAGCCACCGTATTGATCACCGGTGAGAGTGGTACGGGTAAAGAAGTATTTGCAAAAAATATTCACCAACAAAGCTCTTATTTCAATGGTCCGTTCATTAGTGTCAACTGTGGGGCCATCCCGGAACAATTATTTGAATCAGAGCTTTTCGGCTACGAAGAGGGGGCATTCACCGGGGCAAAAAAAGGGGGGAAACCGGGAAAGTTTGAACTTGCTCAAAGCGGTACCATTTTCCTCGATGAAATATGCGAGCTCTCCCTAATCATGCAAACAAAATTATTACGGGTCCTGCAAGAAAGGGAAGCCGAGCGTGTCGGTAGTGTAAATAAGTATAAAGTCAACGTTCGCATCATTTCCGCTACAAATCGCAATATAGAGGAAATGGTGGAAAACGGTCAATTCCGCGAAGACCTGTATTACCGATTGAATATTATCCGGTTACACCTTCCTCCACTTCGTGAACGAGTGGAGGATATCCCGATCTTATTAGCTTATTACGTAAAAGATATTTGTAAAAAATATCAGTTACCTGAAAAAACATTGTCCTCAGCAGTGGTCGCGACCTTAATGACCTACCATTGGAAAGGCAACATCCGTGAACTCGTCAATACAGTTGAACATCTCGTCACAATGACTGACAAAGACCATATTGAACTGGACGATTTACCTGCTATGATCAGGAACAGCCCTTCCTATGCGCAACAAGTAGCTCATGTAAACAAGAATTCCTTGATCGATCAATTTAAAACTAAAAATGATAACATTGAAAAAGTACTGATCATTCAAGCTTTAAACAATGCACAAGGCAATAAATCAAAAGCTGCAGAACTGCTTGGCATCCACCGAACTACTTTATATCAAAAACTTAAAAAATATGGCTTATGAGCCTCTTCTCTACAGGACCATCCGTTACATTTTGGATGGTCTTTTTTATGGCAAGCTTCTTGCATATACGTAGTAGTGTATCAACTAAAGGGGGGAGTCGTTTGGTAAACATAAACGTGTTCAGAGCTCCGCAAGTTGTATTATATGGGAGCGGATCATTTCACCGTGTTGCAACCGAAGCTGCTCAAAGAGGAAAAAAAGCATTGATTGTTAGCGATCCCATAATGGAAAGTCTAGGGAATATCAATCAATGTATCGAATATCTTCTAGATGAACAGATTCAGGCAGAAATTTATACGGGAGTTATATCGGAGCCAACGGATGTATATGTTAAGGAATCTTTATCTTTATTCCAAAAAAGCAAATGTGATCTGATTATTTCACTTGGGGGCGGCAGTTGTATTGATACTGTAAAGGCGGTCGCTGTTCTCGCTACAAATAGCGGCTACATCGGCGACTATATGGGGGGCGATAAACAGGTGGAACAATTGCCGGTTCCTCATATCGCCATTCCAACAACAGCCGGAACAGGATCTGAAGTGACAGATGTCACTGTTATTACAAACACACAAAATGAAGAAAAAATGATGATTAAACAGCCCTCATTCATGCCTTCCGTCGCTATTGTGGATCCGGTGCTGACCTTATCCTCACCCAAAAAAGTGACGGCTGCCACAGGGATCGATGCACTTAGTCATGCAATTGAAGCCTATTTATCGAAACGGGCCCAACCGATGACGGATTCGCTAGCATTATCGGCCATTGAGCTAATTGTTTCAAATATCAAGACCGTCTATGAAGAGCCTACTCATCTCGCTGCCCGAGAAGCGATGTCCACCGCATCCATGTACGCAGGAATGGCATTTTCAAATGCATCCGTTTGCTTGGTGCATGGGATGTCCCGTCCGATCGGCGCCCTTTTCCATGTTGCACACGGCGAGTCGAATGCCATGCTATTACCCGCTGTTCTGGAATTTAGTAAAGACTCATGCGTAGAAAGGCTTGCGACAATTGGAAGGATATTTACAAAATCCCAATCGTTAAGCGACAGTGAAATGGCTGATCTTGCAGTGAAACAAATTAAAAGCCTTTGCTATGAACTAGGTATCCCGAATATGAAAGACTTGGGAATTGAACAACAAACCTATCTGAAAAATATTGAAAGAATGGCTACGGACGCAATTCGTAGTGGAAGTCCTGCCAATAATCCTCGCGTCCCGTCTAAGAAAGAAATCGAAGAGCTGTACCAACTTATTTATAATTACCAGTTTGCAACTCAGATTACCAGTCCTTAAAAACCACGAACAACTAGGAGGAACTATAGATGACAGAAAATAGATTAAAAAACTTCATTACCGGCCAATGGGTAGAAGCAAAAACAACCAATTATATTCCAGTTCCAAACCCTGCGACCGGAGAGATTTTAGCTGAAGTACCCATCTCCACAATCGAGGATGTCAATGATGCTACCAAAGTAGCAAAGGAAGCTTTTTCCACTTGGAGCCAAACTCCCGTTCCAAGACGCGCTAGAATCCTATTCAAATTTCAACAATTGCTCATTGAACAGAGTGAGGAACTTGCAAAGTTAATTACCATCGAAAATGGGAAAAACCTCACGGAAGCTCAAGGCGAAGTGCTAAGAGGAATTGAATGTGTAGAATTCGCTGCTGGCGCGCCTTCCCTTATGATGGGAAAACAATTACCCGATATTGCAACAAACATCGAATCCGGAATGTATCGATATCCTGTAGGTGTCATTGGTGGAATCACTCCTTTCAACTTTCCGATGATGGTACCTTGCTGGATGTTCCCTCTCGCAATAGCATGCGGAAATACATTTATCTTAAAACCATCGGAAAGAACACCCCTGCTTGCGAACCGTTTAGCAGAACTTTTTAAAGAGGCCGGACTTCCAGATGGGGTTTTCAACATTGTCCATGGTGCACATGATGTGGTGAACGGGATTCTCTCCCATGAAGATATACCTGCTATTTCGTTCGTAGGATCACAGCCTGTTGCAGAATATGTTTATAAAACAGGGGCTGGGTATGGGAAACGTGTTCAAGCATTGGCCGGTGCCAAAAATCACTCCATCGTCATGCCGGATGCAAACTTGGATGCTTCCGTCAAAGAAATTATTGGTGCAGCTTACGGCTCAGCAGGAGAGAGATGTATGGCATGTGCCGTTGTGATTGCGGTCGGTGAAGTTGCGGAACCACTGATTGAAAAACTTCAAGATGCCGCAGATTCAATTGCGATCGGAAATGGTTTGGATGAAGGGGTTTTCCTCGGTCCCGTTATTCGGCCAGAACATAAGGCACGAACAGCTGATTATATCGCAAGCGGACAAGAAGAAGGTGCGGTTCTCCTTCGGGATGGACGTCAAGACGAATGCATGACGGCTGACGGCTACTTTATAGGCCCTACGATCTTTGATCATGTCACAACAGATATGCGGATTTGGAAGGAAGAGATTTTTGCGCCTGTCCTTTCAATCGTTCGAGTGGAAACACTTGAAGAGGCCATCGAGTTGACCAATAAATCCGATTTCGGCAATGGAGCTTGCTTGTTTACGGCAAGCGGTCACAACGTCCGTTACTTCCGTGAACATATCCAAGTAGGTATGTTAGGGGTGAATTTAGGGGTACCTGCCCCGATGGCCTTCTTCCCATTCTCTGGATGGAAAAATTCATTTTACGGAGATTTACATGCAAACGGAACGGATGGAATAGAATTTTATACAAGAAGGAAAATGTTAACTGCGCGTTGGTAATTGTTTTTTAGATGAAAGTAAAACAGGAAGTCATCCTTTGATTGGGGTGACTTCCGTTTTTATGCATAAATCTGTTTCACCCGCTAGGAACGAGATATGAATGAGGGGGGCTCCCCCCTATTAGGTTTTTTCACAGAAAAAAAACCGGAAGATGCACATTTGCTCTTCCGGCTTCATATATTATTGTCCAGCTAGTTTTTTTAATGCTTCCGCTTTGTCCGTCTGTTCCCATGGCAAAACGACATCCGTGCGACCGAAATGTCCATAAGCTGCTGTTGCTTTGTAGATTGGACGACGTAAGTCGAGCATTTGGATGATGCCTGCTGGGCGAAGGTCGAACAGTTCACGAACGAGTTCCACAAGCTTGCTTTCCGCTACGATGCCTGTCCCAAAAGTATCAATTGAAATCGATACCGGTTGAGCAACGCCGATCGCGTAAGCAAGTTGGACTTCACAACGATCTGCAAGTCCTGCAGCGACGATGTTTTTGGCAACATAGCGTGCCGCGTATGAAGCGGAACGGTCCACTTTTGTTGGATCTTTCCCCGAGAATGCGCCGCCGCCATGGCGAGCATATCCACCGTAAGTGTCGACAATGATCTTACGACCTGTCAAACCGGCATCCCCTTGAGGTCCACCGATGACAAAGCGGCCTGTCGGGTTGATGAAGTATTTCGTGTTTTCATCGATCAACTCAGCCGGTACGACCGGGTTAATGACAACTTCCTTAATATCGCGTTGAATTTGTTCAAGTGTGATTTCCGGATGATGTTGTGTAGAGATGACAATTGTATCGATCCGTACCGGCACGTTGTTTTCATCATATTCCACAGTCACTTGCGTTTTTCCATCTGGACGCAAGTAGTTAATTGTTTCATCCTTCCGCACTTGTGCAAGGCGGCGAGAAAGTTTATGGGATAAGCTGATCGGTAATGGCATCAGTTCAGGTGTTTCATTGCAAGCATAACCGAACATTAGCCCTTGGTCACCCGCTCCGATCGCTTCAAGCTCATCATCAGTCATGGAGCCTTCACGCGACTCCAATGCCTCGTCAACCCCTGCAGCGATATCAGGTGATTGTTCATCGATTGCAGTCAGCACTGCAGATGTTTCCCAATCAAATCCGTATTTTGCACGTGTATAGCCGATTCCTTTCACAGTTTCACGAACCACTTTCGGGATATCGACATAAGTGGACGTCGTGATTTCCCCTGCAATCAGGACAAGTCCAGTTGTAATTGTCGTTTCGCACGCTACACGCGCATTGGGATCTTCTTCTAATATGGCATCCAAAATAGCGTCCGAAATCTGGTCACACATTTTGTCCGGATGCCCTTCTGTTACCGATTCTGATGTAAACAGTCGGCGGTTTGTCATTCCAGTTCCTCCTTATATCCTACGAGATTGATACGGTACTCATATGTCCCATGTAAAGCCCCCAAGATGAACGGACTTCAAGCCATTTCGAGCTCTATACACGAGGATTAAGGGCGATTTTATATCAATTACGCCTCGGCGTAATTGCGTCCAGATTTTGAATTGAGCAAAGCTCAATTAATTCCTTTCAAAATCTGTGACATCCGCCGGAGGCTTTATCTTCGTTCAGCGGGCGTTTGAATACCCGCTAGATAGTAAACAAAACAGCATCCATCTCACCCTCTATGGAGGTAGAAGTCTGCTGAATGAAGATAAAAAGCCTTTCGCTCACGTAAAAAGCACATGAGGAAAGGCAGGATTGTAAATGCACCTTTCACTCTTATCATACAGGATATTTATCTGTATCCAGATAAATATCTTGCTACAGGTTTGGCACCTTTGCGCTGACAAAAAAGTCATTGCAGGTTGCCGGGCTTCATAGGGCCTGACCCCTCCACCAGCTCGGGATAAGAGTATCCGTTCAACTATACATCCTACGGAAAATTGTCACTGATGTCAAATCTTTTTTCAATTTTCGCGTACAAAGTAATTGTTCTTTGAATTAGTATAGACTAATCCGTTAAATGTGTTATACTAATTCCATAATGTGATGTTACCCAAAGAAGATTGGGATTATACGTAAAGGAAGGTAATAAATTATGATATCTGCGAGAATTGGCGATGAGCTTCAAGAACTGCTGTCTGGTAAAAATGTGCATATGCAGCTTTCAGTACCACAGCTTGTGGAAAAGGCGACATCGCGCGGTGAAGCAAAACTAACTGCGGATGGAGCAATCACAGCTCAAACCGGTAAATATACAGGTCGTTCTCCTAAAGATAAGTATATCGTCGAGGAAGAGACCACGAAAGACAAAATTGATTGGGGTAAAGTGAACCGTCCCATCTCTGCCGACATTTTCGAGTCCTTATATACGAAAGTAATCCGCCACTTAAAAGAGAGAGATGAACTGTTCGTCTTCGATGGTTTCGCAGGTGCAGATCCCGCTTCACGTCTATCCATCCGGGTCGTCAATGAATTTGCATGGCATAATCTATTTGTCCATCAGTTATTCATCCGCCCGAACGAAGAAGAATTGAAAACGCATGTCCCGCAATTCACCATCGTTTCAGCTCCGTCCTTTAAAGCGGATCCTGCAATCGATGGAACGGATTCCGAGACATTCATCATCGTTTCCATGGAAAAGCGGATCGTCTTGATTGGTGGAACAGAGTATGCAGGTGAAATGAAGAAATCCATCTTCTCCATCATGAACTACTTGCTTCCTGAAAAAGACATTATGCCGATGCACTGCTCAGCAAACGTCGGTGAAGATGGTGACGTCGCTTTGTTCTTCGGTCTATCAGGAACTGGGAAAACGACGCTTTCCGCAGATGCGAACCGCAAACTGATCGGGGACGATGAGCATGGCTGGTCTGATAATGGTGTTTTCAATATTGAAGGTGGCTGCTATGCAAAATGCATCAACCTCTCTCAAGAAAAAGAACCTGAAATCTTCGGTGCAATCCGATTCGGTTCCGTTTTGGAAAACGTCGTCATCGATCCAGAAACACGCATTCCTGATTACGACGATGGTACATTGACGGAAAATACGCGCGCTGCGTATCCGATCCAAGCGATCGACAACATCGTTGACCCATCTGTTGCTGGACATCCGAAAACGATCGTATTCTTGACAGCAGATGCATTCGGCGTCTTACCTCCAATTTCCAAGTTAACGAAAGAGCAAGCAATGTATCATTTCCTAAGCGGCTTCACGTCGAAACTAGCTGGAACTGAACGTGGCATCACATCACCGGAAGCTACATTCTCAACTTGCTTCGGTTCACCATTCTTACCGCTCCATGCAACAGTATACGCGGAAATGCTTGGCAAGAAAATCGATGAGCATAACGCGCAAGTCTTCCTTGTCAATACTGGCTGGACTGGCGGCGAGTACGGCGTCGGTAAACGTATGGATCTAAAATACACGCGCGCTATGGTACGTGCAGCACTTGCAGGACAACTAAATGATGTTGAAACAGAAGTGAATGCTGTATTCGGACTTCAAATGCCAACATCTATCGAAGGTGTTCCAACGGAAGTGCTGAATCCACGCAATGCATGGGCTGATGGTACGGCTTATGATCAAAAAGCGAAAGAATTGGCAGACCTGTTCCGTGAAAACTTCAAGAAATTTGGTACGGTTTCAGAAGATATCGTCCTTAAAGGCGGACCAATCGCTTAATCAACGTTCAATCGTGTAGCACATTTCAAATGTGCTACACGATTTTTAATTTTCAAACTCCTAATCTCCCTGCTTTCTCATCCAGTCACATAAGTCGCGGACGAGCTGTGCATTTTGGACCGGTGGGAAATAATGAGTGTATTGTGGAAAATACCATGTTTCATAATCCTTTTGCTGTTCTCGCAAGGCATTCTCCAGTAACACCGCCTGTTGAAATGAAACATTCGTATCGAGCATGCCATGAATGATTAAGACAGGTGCATCAATTTCATCGATCCGAAATAGCGCCGTCCGTTCCCGATAACCTTCCGGCATATTATTCGGCGTTCCGCCGATGACACGCTTCATCATGCGTCGCATATCTTTTCGTTCCTTATACGTAAATACGACATCCGAGACGCCTGCCCATGTGACGACAGAGGCGATGTCATCCCGTAAAATGGCGGTCCAAAGCGCCATGATACCCCCTCTTGAAAATGCGAATAAGTGGATTTTGTCCCGATTCGTCTTCGGATTCTGTTTAAGCACATCAATGGCATAGACCGCATCTTGCCGATCGGCCCCCGCGAATTCATCCCGGCCTTCGCCCCCGCGATTTCCTCGATAATACGGCGCAAAGACGACAAACCCTTGAGCGGCAAACTGCGCAATTCGTGCTGGACGCACCATGCCGATATGCTGCATCCCACCACGCAGGTATATGATTCCTTCATAGTTTCCTGTAGCAATCGGTTCCGCCATCATCCCTTTGACTTTATGCCCGTCCGACCAATAAGTAATTTCCTCCAAAACAACATGCGGATTTGGGGAAGGATACGGTCTGCGATGAACGATTACTCCATTAAGCGTCATTGTCCTCCACCCACTTTCTTAGCTGTTCCATTCCAGTTCCTTTCATATGAAAGCTTAACGTCTCGCAACGTTCCAGTTCTTCATCTGTCAGCCATAAAGCACCTTCCGTCTCATGCAATGTCGGCTGCTCCTCAACGTCCACCACTTTTGCGGTAAAGACCGCCTTACAAAATGTCAGTTCATTATGTACAACATATTGCGCAAATCGGACAGGTTTTGAAATAGTTACTCCTGTTTCTTCATATGTCTCACGCATCGCTGCATCTTCGATGGATTCCCCTTCTTCCGCTTTACCGCCAGGAAACTCGATACCACGGGTAGAATGAGGGGTGAGTAACCATTTCCCATTATGTTTTAATACGACAAGGACGTGTCTAGCCTGCATGCCCATTCGATTTTCACCGAAAGTCAGTTCGACACGTCCACCATTTATATCCTCAAATAGGTACATTGTTATCACGTCCTTCATTATACTAAGTGTAACGAAGGACGGCCAACCAATCAACGGAAATACGGTAGTTTTTCAATGAATCGTTTCGACTCATCATCGGTAAATTCATGGATGAGCGCATACACTTTCATCGTCCGCAAATCGATATCATGGTTATCCTTATCGTAATGATAAGGGATATACGGTAAATGAGCCCTATAAAAATTACGGATTTCAAGATCATACATCTGATCAAATAACCGATGGAATATCGATACGTAAGCATTCGGCACTTCGACTTCATATTCCCAAGGCGAGTCATGGGGGCGATGATACACTTGCTGATTAGCGACGGATACATACATTTTATACGTTTCCATGTGGACACATCCTTTTTCATTTTAGGATGGACCGTTCGAATGAAAACATGCACTTCCAAAGAAATGGAAGTGCATGTTTTCAGCCTGTTGACAAACGCTCGCATCCGTTGTTGCTCGTCTCGCTCGTCCGCTCATGAACCCTAGTTCGATTCGCGTCTTCGCTCGACTTCGCGCCTAGGCTGACAAGCGTTTTCAATCAGGCTGAAGGAATCCCTAATTTACAGCGTAAACTTAAAAAAGATTATGCTTTGACGTCAATCGAAGCCCCTTTATTAGGATGGGCTGCGACAGGCTGATCCGGTAAGCTTTTCAGCATATCCGTCGCGGCGGTACTGCTCATTGAAAGGGCATTATTCAACACGCTCAACTGAACCGTCGATTGAAGGCTTCTCAGCTGGCTGGCCATGATGGAATTGATATCCACTTCGCTTCCTCCCTCCATATCCTTCCTATCGGCAAGTTCCGGTTGATTTCAAGTTGTATTGATTATTTATTGTCCTCGCCAAGGAAGGCGTTCAGCATCCATTGATGTTTCTCGATGCTTTGATAAGTGGCGTTCAGCAAGTCTTCTGTCATATCATCGCCATCCTTCGCGGCCAGCTCCATCCCTTTTTTCAGCGATTTCATGATTTCCCCGAAATCATCGACGACCGTCTTCACCATCTGATCTTCCTTCTCTTCACCTGACGCTTCTTTGACAACGGATTGTTCCAGATGCTCTCTCAACGTCGCAACTGGATTACCTCCCAATGTCAAAATCCTTTCAGCAATCTCGTCCATATGGGCAGTTGCTTCATTATATAGTTCTTCAAATTTAGCATGTAATGTGAAAAAATGATGGCCCTTTATATACCAATGATAATTGTGAAGCTTTGTATACATAACAGACCATGTGGATACTTGCGTGTTCAATTCTTGAATAAGTTCTTTTGACATAAAAATCGCTCCCTATTATGTTAATCTAATTCGTCCCACTGTTCATTTACCACATTAGTCACTACAATAAACA
Organism: Sporosarcina soli; assembly: GCF_042655805.1. Classification (NCBI taxonomy): domain Bacteria; kingdom Bacillati; phylum Bacillota; class Bacilli; order Caryophanales; family Caryophanaceae; genus Sporosarcina; species Sporosarcina soli. The sequence continues at coordinate 257,266 of NZ_JBHSNO010000006.1, forward strand.
TATTAGTGCAAATAGGGAGTTCTCATCATGAAAAAAATCTTAATCATTTTTATCAAAATCTATCAAAAAGCCATTTCACCATTGACGCCACCTTCCTGCCGTTTCTACCCGACTTGTTCCCATTACGGAATGGAAGCAATCGAAAAACATGGAGCATTGAGAGGTTCGTGGCTCGCCATACGCCGAATTTTAAAATGTCATCCATTTCATGAAGGCGGGTTTGATCCGGTGCCGGAAAAGGGTGAGAAGGAAAAATAATAGAAAAGCTGTATTCTTTCCCTCTATTACTTACCGCGACCGCGAATTTCTCGAAACCTGTCGGCGGTTAATTGTATCCTTTCTTCGGCCTCTACTATCATGGACTGCAGCAACTCTTTAACACTTGGTATGTCATCGATCAAACCTGCTATAAGACCACTATTGATAAAACCGTTGTCCATATCCCCTTCGATGGCGCCTTTGATATGTTGGTCTTCAGTTGTCCAGTTCATGTATTGATCAAGTGTCATCCCCGCCTTTTCACGCTCTTTAATCTTTTTCGCATAGGCATTCGTTAACACCCTTCTTGTACGACCAATACTCCGACCGAGAATAACAGTCGACGTATCTTCCGCTTCGACAACAGATTGCTTATACATCTTATGAAACGGCGCTTCTTTCGTTGCGATTAATCGAGTACCGATTTGGACGCCGCCCGCACCGAGCATGAAGGCAGCGGCAAGTCCTTTACCGTCCCCGATACCGCCTGCAGCAAGGACAGGAACTTGAACATTTGCCACGATTTGCGGAATGAGGGTAAAGGTTGTCAACTCCAAGTGCGAATTGATACCGGCAGCTTCGAATCCTTCCGCTACTAAAATATCCGCTCCAGCCGCTTCCGCTTTTAGAGCGTGCTTTACGGAAGCAACGAGTGCCAGTACCTTGATACCGTGTTCGTGCAACTTGGGGATGAAGGGTGCTGGATTACCAGCCGAAAGTGATACAACTAGAATTTTATGCTTAATGGCTAAATCGATTAATTCATTCGTATAAGGCGACACGCCGATCGCAATATTAAGCGCAAATTTTTTTTTTGTTCGCTCTTTCGTCTCTAAAATGATATGTTCGACTTCTTTTGACGTCATCGTACCACAGCCAATCGTGCCAAGCCCTCCTGCTTCCGAAACAGCAGCCGTCAATTGGGCGTTGCTTATATTTCCCATTCCACCTTGAACGATCGGGTAAATAATCTGAAGTATTTCGCATACACGTAACACTTTTTAACCTCCTGACGAAATTATGTTATAATTAAAACAAACAAAAATAATCAACTATTTTCTAATGGGGGCATTTACATGATTATCACGTATAACAACCACACACCTGTACTTGATTCAACCGTGTTCGTTGCGCCAAGTGCTAATATAATCGGCAATGTTCATATCGGAGCAGAATCGACGATTTGGTTCGGCGCAGTATTACGCGGTGATGAAGACAACATCAGCATTGGTAAACGATGCAGTATCCAAGACAATTCCACACTCCACCAATTCGAAGGCGCACCAGTCACCGTTGAAGACGAGGTAACCATTGGTCACAATGTCATCTTGCACGGATGTACAATTGGTAGACGCTCAATTATTGGCATGGGCTCAACCATACTAGACCATGCAGAAATCGGAGAAGAATGCATCATTGGTGCCAATACACTCATTCCTCAGGGGAAAAAGATTCCTCCTCGTTCACTCGTTATCGGTTCTCCCGGTAAAGTCGTTCGTGAATTGACCGACCAAGACTTAGAACTGATTCAATTATCCATCGACACTTACGTTCAAAAAGGATATGAATACCGTAAAATCTTCCCGGACATTGTCAATGTAAAATAGTTAAATTAAATGGGGCCACTTGAAAAGTCGTAAATTGTATCGACTTGCCAAGCAGCCCCTTTTTCTCAATGAGGGTTTATATGAGCAACTGAGGCATACCATGACTTCCTAAATTATGAAATGATAAACGGATGCTCATTAGCGTCATACCCTTTGTCTTTTCGCCCCAAGTCATTATCTTTCGCAAATACTTCTTCGAAAAACCGGCTCGCTGGTTCTGCTAATAATTTATAATACTTTTCGAATAAAAGAGTCGCATGCGTTCCGCTCCACATATCCGGTAGCAATTCCTTTGGTAGACCGGGATCATCAAATAGAAATTTCCGGTATTCATGGACAAGATTTGTTCGCTCGACGAAACATTCCGCATCCGTCATGCGTCCTTCATCAATCATACTTTCATGGATGATGTACTTTTTACTGTACGCGGAAACAAATTCTTCATATTTTGCCTCGATTTTTTCAAGTGGCCAGCTTCTTTCAACAAGTGCTTTATCCGAATGAGGTCCCCGGTATTCTACCAAGAAGTAATCGACGTAGTCATCGATATCATATTTTTGTACAAGTAATCTGGCCTCAATTGCCAAGTCATTAGGAGATATCCAACAGCCATTAGAGAAACTGCCAAATCCACTCCACATCAACTCATTGCGCAGCTCATCACGGATGTGCCGCTTTTCCTCTGGGATCGTGTACATCAGCATGCGCCATTTGCCATCCCATTCATGCGGTTGTACTTGGTAAATACGGCGAGCAGCTTCTTCTATCCGTTTTTCTCCACGGTCTGTCAAGAAATAATAACTTTTATTTCCTTGTTTTTCTGATTGAACCCAGCCAAGTTTCATCATTCTTGAGACGGCTACACGAACGGCCTGTTCATTGTGACCGAACTCTTTTAGCAACCGAATTAAACTGCCGATCCAAATTTTGTTCCCATAATGGCGGATATAATCCCCATAAATTGTAAAAATCATCGATTGCGTATTCGACATAGTTTATCACTCTTCCCTTACAGCATTTCAAGAACCACTTTCCTTTCCATTATATCGTTATATGTTTAAATGTTAACTTATTTACCTGTAAATTCTGGTTTTCTTTTTTCGCTAAACGCCTTAAGCGCTTCAATACGGTCTTCCGTTGGGATTACAAGCTCATACGCTTTCGACTCAATCGCAAGCCCTGTTTGTAGATCAGTATTCATCCCTTGTGTAATCGCATACTTGGCTTGTTTGATCGCTACCGGTCCATTTTTTGTTATATCAGATGCAAACTGCTCACATACTTCCAGCAGTTGATCTTTTTCCACAATCTTTATTACAACACCAAGCTCCAGTGCTTCTTCAGCTGTAAATCTCTTCGCCGTAAAAATCAGTTCTTTTGCTTTCATTTCACCAACTAGGCGCGGAAGACGTTGCGTCCCACCTGCTCCTGGAATAATCGCCCAACTTGTTTCGGTCAGCCCCATGAGAACTCCTTGTACCGCGATTGAAAAATCACACGCAAGCATCAATTCAAAACCCCCGCCAAGCGCGTATCCGTTCACAGCAGCAATAGTTGGTTGCGGTAAATCGGCGATGCTATTGAATACATCTCGGATTGCCCGCACATTCCGTCTCGTCTCCGTCTCCGTTAACGTTTTTCGTTCTTTCAAATCGGCACCCGCACTGAATGCTTTGTCCCCTGCTCCAGTAAAAATGACTACTTTTACATCCGAATCTAGCGCGATTTTATCCGTTGCTTCTTGCAATTCTCGTAGTGTAGCATAGTTAAAGCAGTTCAACGCCTCTTCTCGATTGATCGTCACATAAGCAATTCCATTCCTTTTTGTCAATAAAATATTTGTCATCTCTCTCTCCCCTTTATCAAATTTAGATCTTGGTTTATTTAGCATACTTCTATTTGGATAAAGTCCAAAAAGCTGTCCAACATTTACTGGACAGCTTTTTGTTGACGATCATTCCTGGATATTTTCGACAATAGCCGCAATGCCTTGTCCGACACCGATACACATTGTCGCAAGGCCGTATTTCTCATCCCGCTTCTTCATTTCATGAATGAGCGTTGTCAAAATACGTGCTCCACTCGCGCCAAGTGGATGTCCAAATGCAATTGCTCCACCGTTAACATTTACTTTTTCCTGATCAAGTTCAAGCTGTTTTATACATTCAAGTGATTGTGAAGCAAATGCCTCGTTCAATTCAATCAAGCCGATGTCGTCCTTGTTCAAGCCCGCACGATCCAGTGCCTTTCTGGATGCATAAATCGGACCAAGCCCCATCACAGCTGGCTCAAGTCCTGCTGTTGCTCCCGCTACATATTTTGCTAATGGCTTCAAACCGAGTTCTTTCGCTTTTTCAGCGCTCATTAATAAAAGTGCAGAAGCTCCATCATTGACACCGGAAGCATTCCCTGCTGTTACTGTACCATTTTCAAAAATGGGACGCAGTTTACCGAGTCCTTCAAGCGTCGATTCGGGACGTGGATGTTCATCCGTGTCGACCACAATTTCATTCCCTTTACGGTCTTTATAAACGACCGGAACAATTTCCTCTGCAAAGCGGTTTGCTGCCATTGCTTTTTTCGCACGTTCTTGGCTTTCAAGTGCAAAACGATCTTGTGCTTCGCGGCTAATATCGAAACGCTGGGCAACATTTTCTGCCGTCTTTGGCATTGTATCGGCGCCGTACATTTCCTCCAGTTTTTTATTGGTGAAACGCCAGCCGATTGTTGTATCATACATTTTCATATCTCCGCGTGGATTTGCCCGTTCCGGTTTCGCCATGACGAATGGTGCACGCGTCATGCTTTCTGTTCCGCCCGCGATATAAATATCTCCTTCGCCGACCGCGATTGATCTTGCGGCATAAATGACTGCATCGAGCCCCGAACCACATAATCGGTTAAGTGTTGTACCCCCAATTTCGATCGGTAAACCCGCAAGTAATGTCGACATTCTTGCAACGTTACGATTATCTTCTCCTGCCTGGTTTGCATTACCAAAAATAACTTCTTCAATCTGGTTAACCGGAACACCCGGGTTCCGCTCAACAAGCGCTTTTAGAACAACAGCGCCTAAATCGTCCGGTCTAATGTCTTTTAACGCACCGTTGTACCTTCCGATCGGTGTTCGAACGGCATCAACAATTACTACTTCTTTCATTTTTTCACCAACTCTTTCTTAGTTTCATGATGTGCATAATCATAAACACCTTTACCGCTCTTTCTTCCAAGACGTCCTGCTTGAACATACTGCTCCAAAAGAGGAGCCGGACGGAATCTTTCTCCAAGTTTTTCATGCATATAGCGCAAGTTATTTAACCGTGCATCTAACCCGACAAGGTCGACGAGTTCAAATGGTCCCATTGGATAACCCAGTCCAAGCTTGATCGCCTTATCAATTTCTTCTGGCGTACCGAGTCCTTCTTGTAACATGTGGAATGCTTCATTTCCTACGAGCGCACTCATACGACTCGTTACAAATCCCGGGAATTCATTAATAACAACCGTTTCCTTGCCCATTCTTTCAGCAACTTCTCGGATGACTTTAGCTGTTTCATCATTCGTCTCCAATCCGCGAATAATTTCAACGAGTGGCATTTTATGTACAGGGTTAAAGAAATGCATGGCAATTGTTTTTTCTGGTCGCTTCCCATATGACGCGATTTCTGTTGGGCTCATCGTCGATGTATTCGTTGCAAAATAACATGCTGCTGGAGCATGTGCATCAATCGTTTCAAATACTTGCTTTTTAATTGCGGCTATCTCAGGCACCGCTTCGATAATGAGATCGGCTTTAGCTGCCGCCTGCGCTAAATCTGTCACATAAGATAATTTTTCTTTGGCAGTGACCACTGTTTCTGCTGTTACTTTTCCTCTTTCGATCCCCTTTTCAAAAATTACAGAAATTTCATTTTCCGCGTTTTTCAGTGCATCAGGGTTAATGTCTACGATGGAAACAGAATAGCCTCCCAATGCCCCAACGTAGGCGATCCCTCTTCCCATGACGCCGGAACCGACGACAACGATACGTTCAATCATGTTTATTCCTCCTTAATAAATCAAATACGCCTCGGCGTATTTGCGTCCAGATTTTGAATTGCGCTTGCGCAATTATATCCCTTCAAAATCTGTGACATCCGCCGGAGGCTACCTTTATTCAGCAGCTGTTTGAACCACACTGAAATGCATACCTATTTAACATTCATCCCACTACTTATAGAGGTAGCAGACTCCTGCTGAATAAAGGTAAAAAATGCGGACAGAGAAACATCCCCGTCCGCGTCGTAATGAATCGGTATCTTAGAGGCCGAGTGGGTTCAATGGGCGGCTACCGAAGTAGGAGACGATACTCTTCGTTTCCGTATAAAGGTCCAATGTCTCGATGGACAATTCGCGTCCAAAACCGGATTGCTTGTAGCCGCCGAACGGTGTTCCCGGCATTGCGGAAAACGGGCAGTTGACCATCACAATTCCAGCTTGAATTTGGTTCGCTACACGTGTCGCACGTGCACCGTCTTTTGACCAAACCGCGGAGCCTAGACCGTAGATTGTATCATTTGCTAAAGCGATTGCTTCTTTTTCGTCTTTGAATTTCATGACCGTCACAACAGGTCCAAAAATTTCTTCCTGAACGATTTCCATGTCTTGTGTTACATTTCCAATAATAGTTGGCTCGTACCAGAATCCGCTTTCAAATCCTTCAGGCTTTACTACTTTACCGCCCGCCAACACTTCCGCACCTTCTTTTACTGCGCGCTGAACATATCCATCAATCGTATCTAGTTGACCTTGGTCGATGATGGCACCCATATGTGTTCCTTTATCAAACGGATTGCCCAAAACGATTTGTTTTGCTTTCGACACGAATTTTTCCATAAACTCATCATAAATGGCTTCATGGATATACAGTCTTGAACGTGCTTCGCAGGATTGACCAGAGTTATAGAAAATACCATAAAGTGAACCGTCAACAGCTGCATCAATGTCTGCATCTTCAAATACGAGGTTCGGAGATTTTCCACCTAGTTCAAGTGTAACGCGTTTCAATGTTTGAGATGCTTTGCCCATAATGTCTTTACCGATTGGTGTAGAGCCTGTAAATGCCACTTTGTCCACATTTGGGTGTTCGACTAGGAAATTCCCAACATCCGCACCTGATCCTGGGACAATATTGACAACGCCTGCAGGAACGCCCGCTTCAAGACAGATTTCACCGAGGACGATTGCCGTAAGCGGTGTCAATGATGCTGGCTTAACAACAATTGAACAACCAACTGCGATGGCAGGCGCTATTTTCCATGCCGCCATCATCAGCGGATAGTTCCATGGAATGATTTGCGCACAAACGCCTACTGGCTCTTTTTCTGTATAGTTTTGGAACTGACCTGGAAGGTTATTTACAACACCTCTGTGGCCAACAATTGCGCCCGCATAAAATTCGAAGTCTTCAATAGCTTGGTTAATTTGCCCTTGTGCTGCATCTACTGTCTTCCCCGTGTTGAGCACTTCAAGTTCAACAAGCTCCTTGAAACGTGAACGCATAATTTCTGCAATTTTATTCAATGTGCGTGCCCGATACCCGACAGGCATTTTTTTCCACTTTCCATGATCAAATGCATCGCGTGCTGCTTGAACTGCACGTTCCGCATCTTCTTGTGAAGCTTTTGCCACTTCTGCTACTAGTTCTCCTGTTGCCGGATTATAAACTTTAATCGTATCACCTGTACTGCTTTTCACTTGTTCTCCATTGATAAGTAGGGAATAAAAATCCCGTTTAACTTCTAATTTCGTTTCCTCTATAATCGTCGACATATCGAACACTCCTTTTATTTACCTATAAAAACAGGCTTTCTTTTTTCCATGAACGCTGTGACACCTTCCCGATGGTCAGCAGTCAAACCCGCTATGCGCTGCCCTTGTGCTTCTTGTTCAAGAAACTCTTCATAAGTTAGTTCAGTAGCCGCGTTCAATGAACGTTTAATCAACCCGATTGCCTTTGTTGGCATAGTAGCAAGACGTCCCGCAAACGCCGCCACTTCAGCTTCCCACTCATCGGCCGCAATCAATCGATTAGCAAGCCCCAATTGTACAGCCTCGGCCGCTTGAACCTTCTCGCCAAGTATCGAAAGTTCCGCCGCCTTCGCCTGTCCAACGAGCTTTGTAAGGACATGTAAATTCCCTGAATCCGGGATGAGTCCGACATGAATGAAAGCATTTAAGAAACTGGCACGCTCCGAGACAAGTCTGAAATCACACGCCAGCGCGAGGCTGAATCCTGCGCCAGCCGAAACCCCATTGACAGCTGCAACAATCGGTTTTTCAAGTTGTCGAATCGCTTTCAACATTGGACCGTACTGGTTACGTAACACTTCACCATGATCCATCTGTTCATCCACACTGGCCAAATCTTGGCCGGCACAAAACGCTCTTCCTTCACCGGTTATGACGATACAGCGCACTTGTTCATCTGTTGTTGCGGATTTTATCGCAGTCGTTATTTCCTTGTTCATTTGCTCCGTAAACGCATTCAATTTATCCGGACGGTTCAGTCGAAGCCAGGCAACTCCGTCTGTTATTTCATATCGAATCGTATTGTACATACGGCAGTTCTCCTTTACTTCCCTTTGTACTCCGGCTTCCTTTTTTCAACGAAAGCACTCATGCCTTCTTTCTGGTCTTCCGAAGCAAACAGCAGGTAGAAGTTTTTACGCTCATATTGCATACCTTCATATAATGTATAATCGACAGCTTTGTTCACTGAATCTTTGATAAGACGAACGGCAAGTGGTGGCTGTTGAACAATCTTCGCCGCATACTTCATTGTTTCTTCCAGTAAGAGCTCAGGTGCAACAATCCGATTAATAACGCCATGATGAAGAGCTGTCTCTGAGGTGATCCGTTCCCCAGTCCAAATCCATTCAAGCGCTTTTGTCCGTCCGACGAGTTTCGTCAACCGTTGTGTACCGCCAGCTCCTGGCATTACACCAAGATTGACTTCCGGGAACGAAAACTCAGTCCCACTTGCCGCTACTAACGAATCACAGCAAAGAGCAAGTTCGAAACCCCCGCCGAAAACAAAGCCTTGCACAGCGCCGATAATTGGTTTTTTGATATTGGCAATTCGATCCCAATCCGCGAACTGATTCAACAATTCCAAGCGGATTGGATCATCTTCGGACATTTCGTCGATGTCTGCGCCAGCTGAAAAGGCACGACCTTTTCCCGAAAGCACGATGACTCGTGCATCTGGATCCCGATCAAATCCTTCCATTGCCATAAGAATTTCACCGATCATTTTCCGATTCAGTGAATTTAGCTGACGTGGACGATTCAAAACAACACTTGCAATCCCGTCCGCCAAGGATGTTTCAATGAATTCAAAACAATCCATTTTACGCATCCTCGCCGATAATCAATGTGACGAGGTCACCCGCAAAGCTCATCAAGTCTTTACCGGATGCTTTCCCTTCTTCTGAACGCATACCGTTTTTCAGTGCTTCTGCATCATCATAAATCATTTCACACATCAAATAATAAGGTGGTTTTCCGCCCATTACAGAGTTCGTGAATTTTGTTACTTTCATTTCACGCAAGCCCGGAATTTTTGCCGTGATCGGTCCGTGAACGTTAAAGTAATGGTCATCGAACGCCTTTTCATCTTCTGGGTGTTTATACAACGCTACGAGTTTTGCCATCATAAATCTCCTCACTTTACATTAATGTTGAAACAGGCTTCATTGCCTCAAAAACGTTTTTGCAACTTTTACAGTAAAGAATGCTTCTGCAAGCGGTCGGTCCGAATATATTATCCATCGTTACATAGGTAGAACCGCAATAGGCACAATCAACGTGCCACGAGCCATCTTCCTCGAAATGGCGTGGTGGCGGCGCAATACCAAACTTCCGTAGGCCGACATGCCCCTGCTCCGTGATCCGGTCGGATGTCCACGGTGGACTGAATATGAATTCTACTTCCACCTCTGATACTTCCGGAAGTTCTTGCACCGCCTCGACTGTATTTTTCTTAATGATCTCAAGTGCTGGACAGCCGAGGAACGTCGGCAGAAGAACAACTTTTACGTCGTTCCCTTCCACCGTGACATTCTCCACCATTCCAAGATCAAGGATGCTCACCGTATCAATTTCCGGGTCTTTTACATTCATCAACGCACCGTATATACTCTCGTTCGTTAGTGGTGTAAGTACTGTCATTCGGGGTGCCTCCTTTAATGATCGATTACCAAACAGCTTCCACGTCTAATCGGTACACTTCGGAAAGTGTCGCAATCGCTGCATCTAGTTCCTCCGTATGTTCGCCGTTTCGTCCGTTTTTCGTCGGTACCGGGATTTTGGGTACTTCCAAGCCAAGTGATGCAAAAACAGGTGTCAACGCAGCAAGCCAACTCTTTGTCAGTTCGTCTTCGCTCGCTATGAGGCCTTCACTTTCAATTGCTTCCTTATATTGTCCATATGAGAAGATGTCGCCAAAGTCTTCCATCACAAGTTGAATTGCCTTGTTCATCCGCTCTTTCGCTTCATCCGTAGAACTCAATAACTGTGTAAACCAAGTTCTCCAGTGCATGAGGTGATAGTGAAGCTCCATGCTCACTTTCACAGCTCCTTCCGCGAGCGGAGCGTATGAGCTTTCACGAAGTGAATCGATTTTCACGCGTTTCGCCTGTGTATAGAAGTAGTTTCGTACAACCGCGTAAGCCCAGTCGTAAATCGGGGTTTCCATGTAGTAGCCTTCACCATTTACACGCTCAGCCAAAATACTATTTCTTCTTTCCGCTGACGGGCGCAAATGTGCAAGCGCGTCTGCATTTCCTGCCCCGAGTTCCTCAAGTAAGTTATAGTACATCGTCGCATGCCCCATCGTATCCTGCGTGATTGACGAGGAAGCGACGTCCTCCTCGATGTGTGGAGCCAAGCCGAGCCATTCAGATCCGCGGTAAGAGATCAAGAAGTCATCATCCGCTAATTGGAATAAAAGCTCTTTCAATGCTTCAGTATGAGTTGTCATTTTTTATCACCTGCCCAAGATAAGATCTCTTTTTCATCCAGCATTTGCTGTTCATAATGACGCCATTTCTTCTTCAAGTAGCCGTAACCTTTGGTCTCTCGATAATCCTTATTATCCAAACGTCCAAGGATCAATTTCTCTTCACCTTCCAGGCCACGTATATCTTTCCGGTTCACAATCCAGATATCAACGACCGGCTCACGTCGCATGAAGTTTTCCTGTGCCATGATCAGCGCCATTTCCTTATTTGGAGCAAGTAAGCTAAACTGGTGCTGGAACGATGCTGCCGGTGTTCGTTTGCTGAAAACTTCAAACTCTTGATAAAATGTTGCTTCTTTTCCCATCTGTTAACGTCTCCTTTCTGTTAGTCAATGACTGCACTCAATGCATCACGTACCCATGCGTTATATTCATAAGAAGTACGGCGTAAGTTCAGGCGTGCCTGTGAACGCGGCCCTTCGTTTTTAATGATTTTTTTAAATTTAGACCAGTCTGGCTGTGCATATTCCCATTGTTTTTTCTCATCGTCATAACGAAGAGTTGGATCTGGGATTGTCAGACCGAGCGACTGAATGCGTGGAATGTATTTATCAAAGAAATCTTGACGTAATTGTTCATTTGTTTTTGTACGGATTCTATATTTAATCGTTACATCTTGTTTTGAAGAGCCAGTTGTATTACTACTTGCCGGTCCGAAGAACATCAGTAGAGATTCCCACCACCCGTCCAGTGATTCTTGAATCATTGCTCTTTGCTCAGCCGTTCCTTCTGCTAAAGCAAGGATGATTGATTCTCCGTGCTGTGCGTGGAATACTTCCTCTGCACAAATTCGTTGCAATGCTCTTGCATATGGACCGTATGAAGCACCTAGCATGTTTGTTTGCGTGATGATCGCTGCTCCATCGACGAGCCAGCCGATCAGCCCTGCATCCGCCCATGTATTTGTTTCCATATGGAACACGTTGTGGAACTTCAAATCTCCATTGAATAAATCTTGCATCAAGTCGCCGCGATTCCTGCCATAAGGCTTCAATAAATCTTCCGCAACACGCAAGAGTAGCTGTCCATGTCCCATCTCATCTTGTACTTTTGACATAATGCCAAGCTTTCGGCGTAGTGAAGGGGCTTTCGGAACCCATTCCTTTTCGGGAAGTGCCCCCATAATCTCACTAATTCCATGCATGGATATCAATTTAATAAGTGCCACACGATATTCCTCCGGCATCCAATCATCTGCTTCGATTTTCTCGCCTGCTTCAATACGTGCAAGAAATTCTATCTGCATTTCTTCTTCCGTTCTTGCAGCTGCCAAAACCATTTTCTAACTCCTCCTTCTTATTCCAACTCTATATATAACCGTTATCTAACGATAGCATACATTATTGTTACATTGAAAGGCAAGCCTTTTTCCGAATACTCCGTTTTAAAAAAACAAAGTGTTTCAATCGAATGACCCCACTAACAATGGTTCTTCACTCATCTTAATAGAATCTGTTGGGCAACCATCACATGCATCTTCAAGATCATCTAGCAAATCTTCCGGTACTACTGCAGTGCCTTCATTATCATCCAAAAGAACATAAGCAAAACCCTCATCGTTGTACGCAAAAATATCAGGGGCACTTGCACCGCAAGCTCCACATGCAATACAAGTTTCTTGGTTCACGATTGTATATGCTGACATATCAAGTTCCCTCTCTTTCGTATATTTAATTGTTACACAGTAACTTTTTCCTTCGTTTCTTCCGTTTTAGCCATCACTGTCGTGCTATGAATTGGCTGCACTTTCGATGTCGGATCGATGTATACTTTTGCGTTACTAATAGCAGTTGGACCTTCCCCAAAACCGCTGGCGATTAATTTAACTTTTCCTTCATATGTGCAAATATCACCGGCAGCGTAAATACCTGGGATATTCGTTTCCATTTTTGAGTTGACGACGATACAGTTCTTGTCTAGCTCAAGCTCCCAATCTTTAATCGGTCCAAGTGAAGAGACGAATCCGTAATTGACGATGACATCATCTACATCAATCACTTTCACTTTATCTCCTTTTACCTGTTGAAGAACAACCTGCTCGATTTTATCATCTCCGATAAATTTCGTTGGCACATATGGCGTCAACACTTCTACAGCAGAGTTATGCATTTCTTCAACGGTCGCTTCATGTGCACGGAAACGATCGCGACGGTGAGCGATTGTTACTTTTTCCGCAATCGGTTCAAGCATAAGTGCCCAGTCGACAGCAGAGTCGCCGCCGCCGAATAATTGGACTTTCTTTCCTGTAAAACTATTTAAATCTGTTATTAAATAATGCAAGTTCGAGTCTTCAAACTTCGTTGCTTCTTCAAGCTCAAGTCTTCTCGGTTGGAAAGACCCATTTCCAGCAGTGATAATGATTGCTTTCGAATAATGCGTAGCTTTGTCCGTCGTAAGTTTGAACGTTCCGTCTGCTTGTCGTTCAATTTGCTCAACCATTTGACCAAGACTAACCGTCTGTTCAAACTGTTCCAATTGTTCTTTTAAGCGATTGATTAAATCTTGTGCTGTAATTTTTGGAAATCCAGCTACATCATAAATAAATTTTTCCGGATATAAAGCGGATAACTGACCGCCTAGTTGCGGTAAGCTTTCGATAATATTACAAGTCATGTTTCGCAGTCCAGCATAAAAAGCGGTAAATAAGCCGACAGGTCCTCCGCCGATAATGGTTACATCATAAATTTTCTGATTTTCAGACATATGCTTTCCTCCTTATAGTTAGCATTTCAAACTTCTACTAATACTTTTTTTTCCCGTAGATCAATGATTCGAATCGCCTTTCCTTCCGACCTTGGAAGCGTTTTCGGTTCATTAAAAATGACACCCATCGATACTAAACAATTTGATGAGATCGCTTTCACAATTCCCTTAGATAAGGTCTGTATTTTATGATGGCGAAGATCACCAGCAATTTCTTTGAATAATTCATCTGTAAGTTCAACATGTAGCTCTACACTTTCCATTGTTCCTTTTTGCAAACGATGAATTTGGTAATTCGGCACAAGTCCTTCTACTTGTAGGAGAACACGCTCGATTTCCGATGGAAAAACGTTTACTCCGCGTAGAATAATCATGTCATCCGTACGTCCTTTAATACGTGACATTCTGGTCGTCGTTCGACCACATTTACACTTTTCTCTTGTAATGGAAGCGATGTCACCTGTTCGGTAACGAATGATCGGGAATGCTTCTTTCGTTAAACTTGTAAATACAAGTTCTCCTTCTTCCCCTTCGGCAACTGGTTCAAGTGTTTTTGGGTCAATAACTTCAACATAGAAGTGGTCTTCTTGAATATGCAAGCCATCCTGTGCTTCATGACATTCAATGGAAACACCCGGTCCCATAATTTCGCTTAGCCCATAAATATCAATCGCTTTCAAATTGAATGTTTTTTCGAGCTTCTTGCGCATTTCTTCTGACCAAGGTTCCGCTCCGAAAATACCGTATTCAATGGACGTTTCTCTTGGGTCGATGCCCATCTCCTTCATCTTTTCGGCAATCGTCATAATATACGATGGTGTTCCTGAGATTCCTCTTGGGTTGAAATCATTGATGAGCATAATTTGTCTTTCCGTATTTCCCCCCGAAACCGGAACAACGGCTGCGCCTAGTTTCTCGACTCCGTAGTGGACCCCAATCCCCCCCGTAAATAAACCGTAGCCATATGTATTATGAAAAATATCTCCTTTTTTACCACCCGCTGATACGACCGCACGTGCAATCACTTCTGCCCAGTTATCGATATCGTTTCTTGTATAGCCAACAACTGTCGGTTTTCCACTCGTTCCGGAAGAAGCGTGTAGCCTAACAATTTCATCTTGTGGCACTGCAAATAAACCAAATGGATAATTGTCACGAAGATCTTTTTTAACCGTGAAAGGTAATTTAGTAATATCATCTAGATTTTTGATATCTTCCGGAGTAACCCCTGCTTCTCCAAACTTTCGCTTGTAAAAATCAACATGCTGGTATACCTTCTCTGTGGTTTTCTGAAGCCTTTCCAATTGCAGAGTTTCCATCTGAGATCGTGATAACGTTTCTATTTGTGGATTGAACATGTAAACTCCTCCTCATTCCTTTAACTTCGATTCCAATATAACGGTATATTTACGGTTGTTTTTATTTCGTAATACGATTATAGAGTAATACCTAATTCAAGGATTGTCAACACTAAAATCAGAAAACTTATAATAACAAATAAAATCAATACAATTTATCAACATATGCTTAGGATCACTATATTGCTCTTAAGATAAAGGAGAACTCATATACGTGAATTCTCCTTTTCATTTCAAAGATCAGTGATTTTGTACAGATTTTACACCGTGACCAGTATTCGACTTATAAACAACTTCCGCATATTTTTCTTCATCCACTTTTTCAGAGGACAAAATAGTCCCTAGATAAGCTCCTAAGAAGCCGAGCGGAACGGTGAAGATTGTTGGATTTCCTAGCGGGAATAATGCTTCCCCTACAAAAATAGCCGCGCCAGGTTCTGAATTCCAAACGTTCGGGCTTAAAAACACAAGAATGACGGAGCTCAATAATCCAACGAGCATACCAGTAATTGCACCCGATGCATTAAAGCGCTTCCAGTAAATCGTAAACAAAATAACCGGCAAGTTTGCGCTTGCTGCAATCCCAAGTGCCAGAACGGACAAGAAAGCGACATTCAAGGTTTGGGAAAATAAAGCGAGAAGTATAGAAGCAGCCGCTACGCCAATTGAAGCAATACGTGCCACCATTACTTGCTCTTTAGCAGAAATCTTTCCATCTTTAATAATTTCGCTGTAAATATCATGCGCAAATGCTGATGCCGATGTTAACACGAGACCAGACACGACGGCCAAAATTGTCGCGAATGCTACTGCTGCAATAAAAGCAAACAAGAAATCCCCACCTACGATTAAGGACAACAAAGGTGCCGCCATATTTCCAGCTGGATCCGCACCGACAATCGCATCAAAACCTACAAACGATGCCGCACCGAAACCTAAGAAAATTGTCATCACAAAGAAAGCACCGATAAACCACGTTGAATAGACAACCGATTTCCGTGCTGTCACTGCATCTTTTACCGTAAAGAAACGCACGAGTAAATGAGGCAATCCAGCTGCGCCAAGCACGAGCGCCATATTTAACGAAATCATGTCAAGTCCATCCTTGTATTTATTCCCTGGTTGCAGATAGTCCGTCCCAAGTGGAGTAACTGTTTTCACATGATGGAACATTTCTGAAACGCTAAAATTAAACTTCGAAAAAACCATGAACGTCAGAATAGACGACCCACCAAGCAGAAGAACTGCTTTCGTAATCTGAACCCAGCTTGTCGCGGTCATCCCCCCGAAGATAACATAGATCGTCATCATAATCCCAACAATTAAGACAGCTAGTCCATAGTCAATGCCAAGTAGAAGTTTAATAAGACCACCAGCACCGACAAGTTGGGCAATCATGTAGAAAATGGAGATAACAAGCGTACTAATCGCTGCCATTCCCCTTACTTTTTTCGAATTAAAGCGTGAGGTGATCATATCCGCAAGTGTAAATTTACCAAGATTTCTGAGCGGTTCCGCCACTAAGTAAAGCAGAAACAGAAACGCCATCAAATTTCCAATACTCATGTAAAATCCATCGAAACCGATAAGCGCTATTGCACCCGTAATCCCCAAAAATGAAGCTGCAGACATGAAATCGCCAGCTACAGCTAACCCATTTTGCCAAGCTGTCAGCCCACCACCCGCTGTATAAAAATCGCTTGCATTTTTCGTTTTCTTCGCTGAAAAATACGTGATTGTAAGCGTTAACAAAACGATGCTTAAAAAAAGCGATAAAGAAAGAAGGCTCATTTCTCCAGCTCCTTTTTATGCTTTGTTAATATCTCTTTAACCGTCACATCATACTGTGCAGCGGTCTTCATATAGACGAGCCCCCCAATCCAAACCACTGCGAATTGCAGTAGTGCATACACCCATGCCCACGTTAGACCGAAAAACGCATCCCCTTTTAGTACGTTTGTATAGGCTGCAAGAATCGGTAATAGAAAATAAAAGGTCAGGAAAAAAATTGTTGCCGGTAAAAGAAATGCCTTCTTTTTCTTAATTAGGTCCGTAAATTCTTTCGTTCGGGTTAGCTCATTATACGTTCGTCCCGATTCTGTTATCATCCTATCCTCATAAGGCCATGCCGGATCCATTGTTGTCTTCCTTGCAGGTCCCAATGCTGAATCGTAGTGATCTTTCACATTTATTGACATTACAATTCCCCTTTCGCCTAAAGAATTTTTCAGCTTTTGATTAATAATTTGAAACAACTGAGCCTCTCTTCCGATTCTCCGACCACTCACTCCCCCTATAAATCTTTTTACTTTTAACGTATTTAAAATGTTATAGATATCTTTTTACTCACCCATACATAACAAAGATACCTTATAACGTTTTCAAAACGTTATATAACAACATATCATCGTCCACTGATTTTGTAAATGATACTTTGAATATTCACCTAACTATTCTCTCATAGGTGCTCAAAAATAAAAAATCCAATTCTGGTTTTGTCGACGATTCAAAGTAATCTATAACAAGTAACAAATGTATACTTTTTCCAAACACCACATTCTTTCCTTCATAGAGCTGTTTTAACATACGCTTTTCATATCAATCGCGCCTCGACGTGATTGCGTCCAGATTTTGAATTGCGCCTGCTCAATTGACTCCTTTCAAAATCTGTGACATCCGCGGGCCTACAGGATGTAGGTCATGCAGTCGTTGCGACAGGACGTCGCGCACTTAGACTGCCCTCCATTATTCGTTCAGCAGGCGTTTGAACACCCGCTGAACAGGAAGTCAAAACGCATTCATCTCGCCACCTATGGAGGTGGGAGTCTTCTGCTGAATGAAGATAAAAACACCCCCGATATAAGTACATTTTACAAGTGTACTATATCGAAGGTGTTTTAGATTGTTGCATTATATTAGGCTAGTCCAATCAATGTAATCGCTAAAATCATTTCATAAATTTTTTTAAAATCCAAAACTCCAGCCTACTGAATTCCTTTACACAATAATTAGCTATCGTTGCAATCATTCATCACTGATACTTTTATGATGTAACAGGGACACCTGCATCAAAATTCACCCATACACTGCCATTTTCTGCTGATCGGACACAGGTTTCCACCCAACGAACTCCTTCTACTCCAGCGTTAATGTCAGCGTAAATCAACTTATTTAATGTCTCTTCGTCGCCACGTTCTTTTGCATCGATTGCGATGGCAATATTCAAATAGAGGTTGGCCCAGGCATCAGACAATCCTTCCTGATGCAATGCAGCTAATCGTTCATATGCATTCACTGTTTCATCCAAATAATCCATCCCGCGTACCAAGGTTTGACTCGGCTGGCCCTGTACTTCGTAGAGCAATTCGTTCGGTTTACTGTCCCACCATTCTAGACTCGCTTTTGAACCAACAATTCGAATGCGTTGTCCATCCATACAGCCTGCGTTGACTGCAGACGTCCACATTCTGCCGACCGCGCCATTTTCATAATGCATCATGACATATGCGTTGTCTTCCAGCGGTGCTCTACTGCCTACGAAACTTTGACGGTCACAAAGCAATTTGCTGATTTTCATTTGGGGCATAATGAGCTGTGACATGTAGTAGGTATGTGTCGCAAGATCCCCAAGGACAAAACTTGGACCAGCAATTTTAGGATCAACACGCCATTTTTGTCCTTCACTTTTCCGGTCGTTTTCATCTGTCGCAGCAAATCCATGTGTATATTGAAGTTCTACCATTCGAATATCGCCAATTTTCCCTTGTGCAATCATCGCACGCATTTGTAACAGTAGTATATTTCCTGAATAGCCATAGGTAACCCCTACAATTTTCCCTTGTTTTTCCGCAAATGCTTGGATTTCCTCCGCTTCCGCAGTGGTAAATGTGAGTGGTTTTTCACAGATGACATGTAATCCAGCAGCAAGCGCAGCCATTGTAATTTCATAATGGGTCCCATTTGGCGTTGCAATCGTCACAACTTCAATTCCATCTTCTCGTTCTGCTTCATTTCTAAACATGCTTTGGTAATTTGGATAACAACGCTCTTCAGCGACACCCAAGTTTACTCCAAAATCTTTTCCTCTTTCCGGATCAATGTCAAAGGCTCCGGCAACTAATTGAAAGGCCGTATTATCTCTTAATGCCCCTGTACGGTGTTTGTATCCAACCTGGCTATGTCTTCCGCCACCAATCATTGCCCAGCGCAATGGTCTTCCAATTCTTTTTTCTCCATTAATCATTTCAAAAACCCCTCTCTTTTCTGACACCTTTAAGTTCGTTTATAAAGTAGCTAGCTATCAACAATGCAAAAGCGTAATGGTTGTGGTTAACTAAATTTGGCTGACTTAGGAATTTTTTCTCCTTGATCATAAAAACGAAAATCACGCTCGAGTTGTTCAAGCGAAATTCCTTTTGTTTCAGGCACAAATTTGACCACGAACAAAATGGCAAAGACGTTAACGATTGCGAATGCAAAGAATGTTGTAGATAAACCAATCCAGGCTAGTAAAATGGGGAATGAAAAGCTAATGATAAAATTCGTGATCCACAAGAAAAATACACTTAACCCCATACCAAGCCCCCGAATTTTGAGCGGAAATATTTCAGCAAGCATTAACCAAGTAACAGGCGCGATTGCACCTTGCATAAATGCAAGGAATGTCACCGTTAAAGCCAGAATAACGTATGGCAACGCGGCTGTTCCTTGCAGAGTGAAAGAAAAAATACCAATTAGTAACAGAGCCGTTGTTGCACCAATTTGGCCCGTTAACAACATTGGGCGTCTGCCAACTTTTCCAAGTAGCCAAATTCCCACAATGACCGCAATGACCGAAATTGCACCATTGGCAACGTTTCCAATAAGCGCCGCCTGTGTCCCAAACCCAGCATCACGCAGTATTTCTGTGCCATAATACATGATCGAGTTCACACCCGTTACTTGCTGTACTACAGCGAGACCAATTCCAAGGAAGACGATTCTCCGAACCCATGGAACAATCAAATCTTTTATAGATGCTTTTTCAAGTTTATCTTCATCCGACAATGTTTTCTGAATGTCATTGAGCTCTGTTTTTGCGTAATTGATATCGCGAATTTGTTGTAGTACTTTTAGTGCATCGCCTATTTTTCCTTTAGATGCTAGCCAACGAGGACTTTCTGGTACAGTCAGCATACCAATCCATAAGACAATCGCGGGCAATGTAGCAATGATCAACATATACCGCCAGACAGCTGCATCTGTCGTTCCTAACGTATTCCCAAGAACCGCATTCGTCACATAAGCCAATAATTGCCCTGTAACAATCATAAATTCATTTTGCGTAACCATTCGTCCCCTTCGTTCAGCTGGTGACATTTCCGCTAGGAAACTCGGCACAATGACAGAAGCTCCCCCTACAGCAAGACCGAGCGCTATACGAGAGATCACCATCGTTGCAACGTCTGGCGCAAAAGATGTTCCGAGTGTCGATACAAAGAATAACACGGCTAGCCAAAGTATTAATTTTCGGCGACCAAAACGATCCGAAAGTTGACCTCCGCATAACGCACCAAATGCAGCCCCGAAAATTAAGGAACTAGCCACAAGACCTTCTGTAAATGGCGTAAGATTCAGCTGATCCGGTCGAGACATAAAGGGCAATGCACCATTGATAACTCCTGTGTCAAAACCAAATAACAGTCCTCCAAAAGTTGCTACAAAGGCAATACCGCGCAATTTACGTTGATGTTGATCTTTCCTTTGCGGAAGTGGTTCGTCAGAATTTCCTTGAACGTTCTTGCTCATTGAACATTCCCCCTTCTAATTTTTATCGATACTGCAATACCTCAACCTTGTCAAAATCCCTCAACATCGATGCTTTCAATACGTCCATTGATTTTTT
Organism: Sporosarcina soli; assembly: GCF_042655805.1. Taxonomy (NCBI): domain Bacteria; kingdom Bacillati; phylum Bacillota; class Bacilli; order Caryophanales; family Caryophanaceae; genus Sporosarcina; species Sporosarcina soli. The sequence continues at coordinate 278,137 of NZ_JBHSNO010000006.1, forward strand.
TACACCTGTAAGTGGATCCATGGACATGTCCTCCATTTCAAGTACAATTGGTCCCCCATAGCCAATCATTTTTAATACAGTAAAAAATTCTTTCCACCAAGCGATGTCATGTCCATATCCTAAAGCAACGTAATTCCATGACCGTTCCCCAAAACTTCCTATTGGTTTAACATCTAGCAGTCCTTGTGCATCATTCACGCCTCTTTCGATTCTTACATCCTTTGCGTGAACATGATAAACGGCATCTCCTAATGCCCTTGCAGCTGCAATTGGATCTCCGCCCATCCAAAACAAATGACTTGGATCTAAATTCATACCAATCTTCTTTCCAACCTCTTTTCTCAATTTAAAGAGCGTTTCGGGATTATAGACTAAATTATAGCCATGATTTTCAAGGGCAATTTTTTTAATACCATGCGTATTTGCCTTTTCTACTGCTTTATGCCAATAAGGGAAAGCAATTTCATTCCATTGATATTCTAAAATTTGTTCGTGAAGCGGTAAAAATGCTTGTGTGATCCAATTTGGCGTTTTGTCCGTCGGTCCTCCTGCAGGACATCCGGACATCATGACTACCGTCTCCACTTCCAATAGTTCAGCCAGTTGAAAGGTCTTTTCAACAACCGACTTATGGAGTTCTCCTTCTTCAGTCGGTTCAAGCTGATTGCCAGAGCAGTTTAAAGCCGCAATGGAAATCCCTCTGCTACTGAGCGTATTTCTAAACTGCCGCCGTTTTTCTGTACTTTCCAGCAAACCATCTAAATCCATATGCGGGGCTTTAGACCAATTGCCGCAGCCCAACTCCAATGATTCAATCCCTAAGGAAACGCAAGTATCGAGCAATTCCTCGATTGTCATGTAGCCAAGAACATCCGTTACTAATCCAGTTGTCATTTTAAAATCCCCTCCGAATGTAATCGTTTTCATCTATCAAAATTATAAAATACTTTTGATTGACGGTCTTTATACAATACAGACATAAATTTGTACTTTTCAGACATAAATAACAGTAAATATATGAAATATTTTTTCAGCCATTACCCCTCCATGAAATCGTTTTCATTTCTGTAAGTCATCTTTTTGACATCTGTATAAAGTGTTCGAAAAGCACCAGGCGAACATCCTAATTTTTCAGTAAAAACACGGGTAAAGTAGTGAACACTTGAAAATCCCGTCCGTTCGGCAATATCTTTTATGGTTTGGTCTGTTGACTTAAGTAAAGTCGCTGCTTTTTGAATCCTTTCATTTTGAATATAAGTGGAATAATTGACCCCTTCTCCCGACTGAAAAAGGCGTGATAAATGCCGACCTGATATATGAAAATGACCAGCAACATCCGCCAATAACAATGCTTGAGAAAGGTTGTCCTTTATGTAAATCTTTACAGTTGAAAGAAGTTCTGAAGGTGTCTCATTTACATTGACCGGCTTACTAGTTTCTATAGGCGGACAAAAGGTCTGAATAAGCGTTGCGATCAATGAAAATGCAGTATTTTCAAGAATGGCTTTATATAGAACTTGATCATTGTTTGTAGAATGCACCAATAAAGATTGCCACAATAAAACGATTGCATTCTTCTCTTCTAATTTCAGATGTATATCGGAACAATCTTTCACTTTTTGTATCAGATTCATCCATTCCTCGTTTGACGCTGACTCAACTAGTTCAAATCCGACATACAATAAAAAAAGACCTTCTTCACTTTTAATTTGGTGTAAAATGTTTGGTTTTGATAAGAATAGTGTATCTTTTTGTATGGAATATGCTTGACCGTCGTTAATATACATTCCCTTCCCTTCTAGTACATAGCAAATCTCCATGAAAGAATGTTGATGTAAACTGGTATTATAATGGCTAGGCATAACTCCCCAATAATGGATTCGAAAGGATGCCCCGTTTTGCGTTAAGTCTGCTGCTTCACGATTTAAAGATGCTTTTCCAAGTAAGTATTGCTCCACTTACAATGCCTCCTCTCTTTTATATGGAAAACAGTCCCGTCAGTTCAATCATAACTTCCGGGACTGTCCTATCAGGATCAATTACGCCTCGGCGTAATTGCGTCCGGATTTTGAATTGTGAATCGAACTGCGAAGGGTTCGATTTGCCGTGTTTCTGCGTTTTTTTGCAGAAATTAAGGCACTTAGATAAGCGCAATTGATTCCTTTCAAAATCCGTGATATCCGCCTGAGGCTTTATCTTCAATCAGCGGGAGTTTGGTCATCCACTGAATAGAAAAACAAGACCTCATTCATCTCACCACCTATAGCGGCGAGAGTTTTCTGCTGAATGAAGATAAAATTTTGTCGATTGCTTCTAAGTCTTCTTTCTCCAACGTAACTTCTGCAGCTCTTATAGATTCTAGAATTTGCTCGGATGTCTTTCCGCCTGGTATAACAGCGTCAACGCCTTCTTGTGCAAGGAGCCAGGCAAGTGCTAGATTGCCTACCGTTATTTGTTTATTGCACGCAAATTCTTGTAGTTTTTCAACGATGGACAAGTTCTTTTCGAATTGTTCTTCTGCAAACAACGGGACGGAGTTGCGCCAATCATTCTCTGTCAGTTTAAAAGCGCTTGTATATTTACCTCCAAGGAGGCCGAATGCCAATGGACCGAATGGAATAAAGGAAATATGGTGCTCCACGCAATAAGGAAGCAAATCTTTTTCTACAGATCGGTTCAACATGCTGTATTCCATTTGCAAAGCATCAATCTGTCCATTCGCGTTCGCTTCTTTAAGTTGCTCCAGTGTAACGTTGGAAACGCCAATTGCACGGATTTTGCCTTCTTGCTTCAATTTTACCAATTCGGAAATAGCTTCCCCGATCGGTGTCTTTCCGTCTGGAAAATGAAGATAGTATAAATCTACGTAGTCCGTTTTTAGGCGTTTTAAGCTGTTTTCAAATGCCTTTCGCAGATAAGCAGGTTTATTATTCAACACAACGGATCCATCTGCAAACCACTCATTTGCACCTTTTGTAGCAAGGATGATGTTTTCTCTTGGCACTTTACTTAAAACTTGTCCGACCAATTCTTCGGAGCGTCCTTTACCGTAAATATCTGCCGTATCAATAAACGTGATTCCCTTGTCAATTGCAGCACGTACAAACTCTTTACCTTTTTCCTCATCTAAATGATCATAGAGATTATGACCACCGACTGCATTTGTCCCAAGACCGATCCTGGATATTTTAATATCCGTATTTCCCAACTTGGATATCCCAATGCCTGTATTGTTCAAATTTATCACTTCCATGTTGATCCTCCTCGATTGGTTATTATCCATAAAGCCCAGTACCTTCTACGCCTTATGACTCGATTTGAATTCTTTCATCTTCTGCTTGGCTGTTGCAATAATGGCTTCTTTCCCTGGCGTTAGGATGGACCTCACATCGTAAATCTCACGATCGTTCACCAGCACTTCACGAACGGCTTCCGCCCATGCTTGCAAACATTCTGTATTGACATTGATTTTAGCATGTCCGAGCTCAATGGCCTGATGGAGTTGATGGAGAGGGATGCCTGATCCGCCATGCAGGACAAGCGGAATTCTCGTTAACTCAAAAATTTGTTTCATTTCAGTAAAGCCCAATTTCGGTTCACCTTGATAAGGACCATGAACAGACCCAAGTGCTGCTGCTAGAGCATCGACTCCTGTTTGTTCCACAATTCGTAGACATTCTTCTGGATTAGCATAGGAAATGCCACCGATTAGCCCGTCCTCATTGCCTCCAACTGTACCGACCTCGGCCTCTACGGAAACTTGTTTTGAATGAGCATACGCAACGACTTCTTTTGTCATTGCGATATTTTCTTCGATTGGATAATGAGAGCCGTCAATCATGACAGAACTGAATCCTGCATCTATTGCCTCTTTGCAACGGGCTACACTGTTGCCATGATCCAAATGCAATGCAACTGGAACTGTAATCCGCATCTCTTCCACTAGTGTCTGGATAACGATTGCGATTAACTTAAAACCTCCCAAATAATCGACGAGTCTGTCAGAAGCACCCAGAATTACAGGTGCTCTTTCTTCCTCAGCGGCTTGTAATATAGCTTCTGCCCACTGAAAACTATTAATATTAAACTGTGCCACAGCGTAGTTGTTGTCCTTTGCTTCCCGCAGCATCTGCTTCATGGAGACCAACTTCCCTTGTCGCACTTCCTCATTTTTCACAGCTGCACGCATCCAATCACCCCACGCTGACAGATTCAAGTTCAAAGTATTTCGAGACCACTTCAACTGTCGTTTCTTTCGCTATTACAATCGCTTTTTCCGCATCCAATTGATAGTACTCCGGACGGAATAATTCAACGGAAACAACATCAGAAAAACCGATTTCCTTCAAGGTCGATAAAATGCTATCCAAATCGATAACACCTTGCCCCGGCCATAGACGATCCTCATCTGTTAAGAAACCGATTGGGAAATCCTCTGTATCATCGATATGTAAAATGAAAATCTTAGAGCCATCCGCCTTTTCCAAATCTTCCAAACGGGAGCCCATCGCATGGAAATGGAAACAATCCAATACCAATCCGACATTTTCGCGTTCAACAGTTTGAACTATATCGTAAGCTTGACCGAATGTATTTACCGTGCATTGCGGATGGCCGACAAATTCGACTGCAATTTTAATGCCGTATGGTACCGCAAGATCTGATAACTCGCGCAATACGTTCACACTGCTTGTTTTAATATCATCTTGCAAAATCTTTTGTTCCGTAACGAGTGGAACAGCAACGATATACTTGACCCCTATTTTTTGACCGACCTCCAACATATCTTTGAATTCAGTTAAAATAGTTTGATATTCTTCTTCCGTACGGTTATTAAAAAATACAAGGGCATTTAACGCCAATGGTTTAATATGATGCGTGTTGAAATAATGGGCAAGCTCTTCAATCGTCTGGCTTTGCAAGTATTCCGGTAATTTATCCATTGTGCGGATCTCAATGTAATCGTAACCGTGCTTATTACAATACTCCAGGTCTTTCGAGAGGTTTGAATTTTCCAATGTAGTCGCTTCATTAAAGCATAGTTTCATATGACACATCTCCCGTTTTTAAAATGAAAGGATCTACACTTTCAACCGATGAATTTCATAACCGAAAGTGCGATCCCATTGTGTGTGCAGTGCTTGGTAACGGTCTTACTTGATCCCCACTGTCTCTAGCTCATCCCGTAATTTCTGCAGCATCCATCTTGCAGATTCATCCGCTTTTTCTACCCAAGCGAACACGGAGTTTGTTGCAATCCCATCAAACTTCATTTCTTTCAGCTTTCTGAAAATCGTATCGAAATCGACTTCCCCTTCCCCAATATTCAGGTGTTGGTGAACCGTCGCTTCTACCCCCGGTGGATTGACGATATAACGTAACCCATTCGCTGCTTTATGGTTGAATGTATCTGCAAACAATACGTGCTGTAGACGATCACCCGCATCGTCAAACATTGTTTCAATATCACCGATGCCATCATCATGGAAAAATGTATGAGCAGTAGAATAGACAAGGTTAATCCATGGTTTGTCAAGTGCGCGAATCATCCGTAAAGCCTCGTCATTTCGTTCAATGAAGTCGAATGGATGAGCCTGCAAGTTCATACTTATATTTTCCTTTTCAAGGATCGGGAGAAGCTCGTCCATTGATTTGATAAACTTCTCTTCACAAACACCCGGGTGGAATTTATTCCCATTGAATTCTGTATTCATCAATTCTACTTCTAAATCCACTGTAATTTCGATGGCACGTTTCCAGTTTCGCACTGCTGCCTGACGACGGTCTTCGTCCGGACCAGCCCAATATTGAACTGGAAGAGTAGAGGATATTTCGACACCTGCATCGCGGCACCATCTCTTCAAGTTTTTAATTGTTGCAGAATCGACTTTCGGATATTTATAGAATGGGATGAAATCTTCCCGGGGTGATAACTCAATGTATTTATAGCCTAATTCCGCCGTCTTATCGACAACTTCCTTCAAGGATAAATCTGTATACATCGCTGGATCCAATGCTAATTTCATTTTCAATTCCCTCCTAGTTTTTAACGTTCTATTTTTTAAAATGAGGTCTCACTTTTTCCCACAATACAAGTGTCTAAGCTCTGGAAACCATGCGCTCTTCTTATTGTGTTTGTAATTCAGTGATAGACTTTTTGTAAAGTGCCGGTTTTTCTTGTAGTTCAATGGCTTCCTTTTCACCACTTTGCTGTGCTTTCACACAGGCATCCGTCGTAACAGCAGCAATATAGCCGTCCCATGCTGTCGGTCCATTCGGCTCGCCTGTTTCTTTAATCGAGTCCATAAAATCCTGCAATTCCTTATCATATGCATCCATAAAACGCTTTTTCCAATCTTGCAAAATCCCCGCACTTAAGTTGCCGCCCTTACGCATCACTACGCTTGGCACTTCTGGCAACTTCGCAATGCCCTCTTCCCCAATTACTTCACATTGAATGTCATAGCCATATTGGCAGTTGACAAAAACTTCAACGGAGATAGCCACACCATTCATCGTTTCGATATTAAAAATCTGCGGATCTTGCAAATGAGGTAATGCATGTTTGGTCTTTCTCGGAAAAGTGACTTGCACGGATTTGTAATCATCATCGATTAGCCAATGTAACGCATCGATTTCATGGACCAATGTATCCACGGCTGCCATATCTGTTGTGTAGTTCTCATCCACCGTTGGATTTCTGTGTGCAGCACGGATCATTAATGGTTCACCGATTTCTTTATTCTCAATGACTTCTTTTAACTGTACGTAGCTGGAGTCATAGCGACGCATGAAGCCAACTTGTACTAAACGTTTTCCATGCTTTTTCTCAGCTTCTACAATTCGCAGGCAACCTTCTGCTGTCGTTGCCAATGGCTTTTCGCAGAAGACGTATTTCCCAGCCGCAATCGTTTCCAACACACTCGCTTCGTGGGCAGGACCCCAGCTTGTCACAAATACGGCATCTACATTGTCTGCCGCCACGAGTGATTTATCATCTGGATAGACGGTAGCATCCAAGTTAAATTGCTCTACCGCTTGTTTAGCCGATTCCTGATTGACGTCTGTTACGGCAACGATTTTCCCACCAGCAAGTGTTTGTGTAATTCGCTTAATATGTTCTCTGCCGATTGCACCTGTTCCGATTACGCCGATTTTTAATGTCATAGTAGTTCCTCCCATTTAGGTCTAGAATGGATTATTTTTCACACTTTCACCAAAACTTCGAATATAGTAAACGTTTACATTCCTCTTATGTAAACCCTTGTTTAAGAAAGATCCGAGTTAGTACACATCAATTTCCTTCTTTTATGAGTTCCGCCTGAACAACTTTTTCTTTCTTCTTATAGTTTCGGAATTGCTCCTCCAACTCTTCAAGAGATAGCCCTTTCGTTTCCGGTAAAAATTTTTTCACAAATGTAATGGCTACAAGCCCACAACCGGCGAAAATGAAGAACGTAGAGGATAGACCGATTTTTGCTAGCAAAATCGGGAAGGTAAAACCAATGATGAAATTCGTAATCCATAAGCAAAACACACTTATCCCCATCCCAAGTCCGCGCATTCGCTGCGGGAAAATCTCTGAAAGCATCAACCATGTGACTGGCGATATAGCGCCTTGTTGAAAGACAAGAAACATGACTGTCATTCCAAGCACAGAATAAGGAAGGATTGCAGTTCCTTGCAGCGTGAGGGAAAATACACCAATTAGCACGAGGGCACTCGTCGTTCCGATCTGTCCCGTCAACAATAACGGGCGCCGTCCCACCTTGCCAAGTAGCCAAATCCCTATGAACGTCGCCAAGACTGAGACGACCCCATTTGCTATGTTCGCTACAAGTGCTGCTTCCGTAGCCAAACCTGCATCTTTCAGAATGATTGTTCCATAGTACATAATCGAGTTGACTCCTGTAATTTGTTGCACAACCGCGATACCTATCCCAAGAAAGACAATGCGGCGAGCCCATGGTACAGCCAAGTCTTTCATCGTTGCTTTTTCAGTTTCTGCTTCTTTCGTAGTAGCTTTTTGAATGTCCCTCAGTTCCGCTTGTGCGCGACTCTCCTCACGAACCTGCTGGAGAACCCGGAAGGCATCCCCGATTTTGCCTTTTGAAGCCAGCCAGCGTGGACTCTCGGGCACAACTAACATACCAAACCAAAGGAAAACTGCTGGAAGTGTTGCAATGACCAGCATATACCTCCAAACATTCGAAGAATCACCCATCGTGTTCCCAATGACAGCGTTGAACGTAAATGCCAATAATTGTCCCGTGACTATCATCAGTTCATTTTGGGTGACGATACGTCCCCTATGTTCCGCGGGAGACATTTCTGCCAAGAAAGTCGGTACGGATACAGATGCTCCTCCGACTGCAAGTCCTAGCAATGTCCGGAATAAAACCATTGCCGTTACATTCGGTGCAAGTGTACAGCCCAGCGCTGCAATAAAAAACAGCAGTGCCAGATAAAGGATGATTTTTCGTCGACCAAAACGGTCAGAGAATCGCCCGCCAAGGATCGCTCCAAATGCTGCTCCAAACAGCAATGAACTTGTTACAAGCCCTTCTGTAAAGGGGCTTAGATTCAGTTGATCTTTCCCCGACATAAATGGCAGGGCACCATTGATAACACCTGTATCGTATCCGAAGAGTAATCCTCCAAATGTTGATATTAATGCAATCTTCTTTAAATTCTTCTTATGTTTTTCCCCCGTTGTTTGTGATTCTATCGAATCGACGACAGTTGTTTCCGATTTTGTCTCTATATTGCCCATAACTTATCCTCCCCACAGGATCAATTGCCCCTCGGCATAATTGCGTCCAGATTTTGAATCGAGTTTCCCCGATTGACTCCTTTCAAAATCTGGGACATCCGCCGGAGGCTTTATCTTCATTCAACGGGCGTTTGGACATCAACTGAACAGGAAACTACTCTAGCATTCATCTAGCCACCTATAGAGGTAGGAGTCTTCCGTAGCTGACACTTCGCTTTCAGTACAAAACTATTTGGTGAATGAAGATAAACCTACTGATTAGTTTGAATGCTCCATCAACTCATGACCTTCCTTTTTATCAATGTTTCATCAATATACCTTCTTGCTTTTAAAGCATATTCCAGTGGATGAGCAATTGAAGGATCTTGTTCGGCTTCAATCACAATCCATCCTTCATAGTCTTTAGCCAATAACCTTTGATAAGGTTCCGTAAAATCGATGCAGCCGTCTCCAGGTACTGTAAACATACCCGTTAAAAAGGATTGTAAGAAGGGTTTTCCTTCCGCTTTGCAAAGTTCCATAACATCTTGTCGAATATCTTTGAAATGTACATGTTGGATGCGCTCTATATGCTTGTCCAACAATGTCATGCATTCGCCGGCTGAAACGTAAATATGACCTGTATCATATAATAGATGGACATGTTCAGGATCAGTGTTTTCCAATAACCGGTCCACTTCCTCCAACGTTTCAACACCTGTTCCTAAGTGATGGTGATAGACCAATTTCAGATTGTACTGGTCAGCGATTTTCCCTAGTTTGTTGAGCCCTTGGCATAACTCCTGCCATTCTTGATCTGTGAAGTACGGTTTTTCAGTGAAGACATTTTTGCTCGTCCCTTGAATACTGTAGGTCTGCTCCGATACGACCGCTACGTCCGCGTTGACTTCTTGTAAATATTCGCAATGGGTGTGAAAGGCTTTGGATGCCTTTTCCACACCATCACGAATAATGAAGCTGCTGAACCATTGACCCGCAATTTTCAAGTTTCGGAGTCGGAGTTCTTTGTTCAACTTTTCCGCTTCTGGAAAGAAACCACCTACTTCAGTCCCTTCGAAACCAGCAACGACAATATCACTTAACAGATGCGATAATGTGTTCTCTGCTCCAATTTCCGGTATATCGTCATTGCGCCAACCGATTGGAGCGATTCCCCATGAAATGTTCGAATTGTTCATTGTCGGACCTTCTCTCTTAATATTGCTTGGCATATTCCAACTTCTTTTCTTTCAATTCAAATGCTTGTTGAATACTTTCTTTGTTAGATACTTCAGCCACTCCGACATGCCACCAGCTTTTATAACCGTCCGTCATCGTCTTAGGAAGCACTTTCATTTCAATCAATGTCGATACTTTCTGTTTTTTCGCATCTTCCAAAGCAGCTTTCAATTCTTCCGCTGTATTAGCACGATATGTTTTGGCCCCATATCCTTCCGCCACTTTTGCATAGTCAATATTCAAAATTTTGTCATCATGCGTGCGGAATTCACAGAAGTAACTGCCGCTGCCATGATCCATTTGCAGGTTGTTAATACAACCATAACCGGAATTATCGAATAAGAGGACATTGATTTTTTGATTGTACTGGATTGCTGTAATCAGTTCGGAATGGAGCATTAGGAAACTACCATCTCCTACCATAGAATAGACTTCTTTGTCAGGCTCCGCCAGTTTCACACCCAATGTTCCGGACACTTCATAGCCCATACAAGAATAACCGTATTCGAGATGATACGTATTCGGAGCTTCCGAATGCCATAACCGTTGTAAGTCACCTGGAAGCGACCCTGCTGAGCATATAACAACGCTATCTGCATCCACCGTGTCATTGATTGTCAGCAAAGCGGTCGTTTGTGCAAACTCCGTACCTAAAGCATCTGCATACTCATTCAAAACTTCCTGTGAGAAATGATCTTTCACTTCCGGATTGAAATGATGACGGTCAAAAGTCACTTTGCTTAGGCGATCGCGTTCACTCAACCATTCCTCTTTCAATTCGGTAATCGTGCTGCCGAATTTACTTTCGTAACCTTCCAATATTGGTGCTAGTTGTTCCAACGTCGTTTTTGCATCTGCTACAACTTGGAAGCCGTCTAATTTATACGCTTGCATACGGCTCAAGTTGATATTGAGGAATTTTGTGTTATCAAAGTCAAAAGCCGTTTTGGATGATGTGGCGAAATCCGTATATCTTGTTCCAATTCCGATAATCAGATCGGATTCGTATGCAGCTTTATTTGCCGCTAATGTTCCTGTAATGCCCATACCGCCCAAGTTATTTTTAAAAGAGCTTTCTACTGTTGATTTACCTGCTTGGGTTTCAACAAGCGGAATCTGATGTTTTTCGGAAAGTGCGACTAAGATATCACGTGCTTGTGAATATTTCGCTCCGCCGCCAACGAGGATGACCGGCTTTTTACTTGCTTTGATCAATTCGGCTGCACCGTTCAATTCTCGTTCAAGTGGTGCTTTGCGATCAACATAATGGACACGTTTATCAAAGAATTGTTCGTCATATTCGAATGCTTCGCCTTCCACATCCTGTGCGATACAAATCGTTGCCGGACCTGCTTTTGCCGGATCTGTCATGACTTCAAATGCACGGATCAGGCTGGACATCAGTTGCTCAGGACGCGTGATACGATCCCAATATCTAGAAACGGGAATGAGTGCATCATTCGTCGTAATCGCCGCGCTATATTCCTGTTCGAATTGTTGTAGCACCGGATCAGGTTGCCGTGTGGCAAATGTATCCCCTGGTAATAGCAATACAGGAATGTTGTTGGCCAAAGCAGTACCTGCCGCTGCAACAAGGTTGGCCGCGCCCGGTCCTACAGATGTAGTAACCGCATATATTTTTTGGCGCAACATTTGTTTACTATAAGCAATTGCCGCATGTGCCATACCTTGCTCGTTTTTCCCTTGGATGACTTTCAAATGACCCGAATCCTGTTCAAGTGCTTGACCAATCCCAACAACGTTCCCATGTCCAAAAATGTTGAAGATTCCTTCGACAAAAGGAAACTCTTTACCATCTACATGAATATATTGCTGGTTCAAAAATTTAATAAGCGCTTGCGAAGTTGTTAATCGAATTGTTCCCATGAATATTCCCACCTCTTTTTACGTTGTTCATTGTTATGCTTTTACAGCAATCAGTTCCTCGATTTCTTCCACTGTTGGCATCGCATCGGATGAACTATGTTTGCTGACGACAATCGAAGCCGATGCACTACCAAATTTTAAAGCGTTTTCAATCTCTTTCCCTTTGAGCAATGCATATAAGAAGGCAGATGCGTAGGAATCTCCTGCACCAAATGTTTTCAATACTTTCGTCTTATACGCCTGTCCCTTGAATATTTCACCTAATTTTGTATAAGCATAAGACCCATCCACACCATGCTTGATGACAAGAAGATCTGGCGAATGCTTGAAGAGATAATCAACAGTCTCCTTGTTTTGACCATTCGTTTTATTTTCTAGCATATCGTATTCCTCACGCGTACCGATCACGACATCTGACTGTTCAGCAACCAATGCGTAGTAAACAGCTGTATCTTCCACTGATTTCCATGTGTATGGGCGATAATCCAATTCAAATATTACTTTTACATCGTTTTTCTTCGCTAAACCAACCGCTTTCAATATAGCTTCTCTTGATGGACTTTTCGCTAGTGCTGTACCTGAAACGAGAAGGATTTTTGCTTTTTTTATATATTCTTCGTGCACTTCAGACGAATTCAAATAGAGATCAGCGACTTCATCCCGATACATTAAAATGCTACATTCTTCAGGGCTTTTAATTTCTGTAAAAGTTAAGCCCGCTTTACGCCCTTCCTGATCCACTACCATATTGGATGTATCAATGCCAACTCCACGCATATAGCTTTCGATGAAGCGACCGTGTTGATCATCTGGAATTTTTCCGATGAAACCGGCTTTCAAGCCCAATTTTGAACTTCCGATCGCGATGTTCGCTGGCGAACCCCCTACGTATTTTGTAAATGTCATCGTTTCTTCCATCGGACGGTTATATTCAGTTGCATTCAAATCGATACAAGCTCGACCGATGGCAATGATGTCGAATTCTCTCTCGGCATTAAATTCATATTTCATCTACAACGCCCTCCTCTTTAGCTAGCTGACTTTCATTCATTTGCTAAGATCCATTCATGATCGGGATCGTTATGAAACTTCCATATTCGCTTTGGGCCTGCCATGACGTTCAAATAATAGGATTCATACCCTTCCGGCACACCGACTGGATGATAGCCTTCTGGCACAAGTACCACATCGCCATTTTCAACGGTCATCGTTTCATCAAGTGAACGATCGTCTGTATAGACACGTTGGAAGATAAATCCTTGTGGTGGATTCATTTCATGGTAATACGATTCTTCCAGCAATGATTCGACCGGTAAGTTATCCTGGTCATGTTTGTGCGGAGGATAGCTCGACCAATTTCCGCTTTCTGTGAACACTTCTACGACTAATAGACTGTTCGCAGACGGATCCGAGTCCGGCAAAATATTATGTACAAGCCTTTTGTTATTATTTCTCCCCCGGTTTTCAACACCATTGTCCGCTGCTTTGATAAGCTTCGTCGGCAATGATTTATCTGATAGTGAATAGCAGAAGGCTACTCTCGCTTTACTTACTGCCACAACTTCAAAACGGCGATTATTCGACACATAGACACTGTCCGTTGGCTTTTTCTCAAAGACACTTTCCCGCGTACCTATATTATTAAAGGTTTGTTCATGGTCGGTGACATTAATCTTTCCCGTCAACGCGACAATACAACATTCTTTCTTCTGTAATGCTTCTGAATATGTAGCGCCAGGTACAAGATCCACCACTTTGAATCCGACATATTCCAATGGGGAATTGCTTGTCGATACATCATGGACAACAGTTACACTTTCAGTAGTTCTATTGCTAGTTGGCTTGCGAAGCAATTTACTCACTGTGCGAAAACCTCCCGAATGTATATTTGCAAACAAGGGAAGCAGGAGTTTCCCTTGTTTGCCATTGTGCTAATTGAACTCACTTTAGGAAAAGCGTAAAGTGATCATTAACTCGAAACTCCTTATTCAAACGTTGGTTCGACGTAGCGTGCTGTCACAACTTTTTTACGTGTATAGAACTCGACGCTATCTTTTCCATTCGCATGCACTGTTCCGTAAAACGACGATTTCCAACCTGAGAACGGGAAGAATGCCATTGGAGCTGGTACACCAAGGTTGATGCCGAGCATTCCTGCATCGATATTTTCGCGGAAGTAACGGATGGCTGAAGCGTTTGATGTATAAATACAAGCGCCATTTGCAAATTCCGAACGGTTCGCTGTTTCAATCGCTTCTTTCAGGTTTTTCACACGGATGATTGAAAGAACGGGTGCGAAAATCTCATCTTTCCAAATCGTCATATCTGTTGTTACGCCATCGAAAATCGTAGGGCCGACGAAATATCCATTTTCTGGAGCATTTTCACGTCCATCACATACCAGTTTTGCCCCTTCTTCAATCCCTTTTTCAATGTAGTTTAGTGTACGTTTCCGATTCTCTTCCCGGATAACCGGTCCTAGGAAAATACCATCATCTAGTCCATTACCGATTTTGACGTCCACAGCCTTCTCCGACAGTTTTGCAATAAATTCATCCGCAACGTCTTCTTCGACAGTTACAACTGCACATGCCATGCAGCGCTCTCCCGCCGAACCGAATGCTGAAGCGATAATATTGGAAGTCGCATCCTCTATATCTGCATCATTCAGAACGATGGAATGGTTTTTCGCACCGGTCAATGCTTGAATACGTTTCAAATTCTCGCTACCACGTTTATAGACATATTCGCCAACTGGCTGGGAGCCAACGAATGAAATGGCTTTAATATCCGGGTGATCTAAAATGCCGTTCACCACATCATGTGCACCGTGTACAATGTTCAGCACACCTTTTGGCAGCCCCGCTTCAGCAAATAGCTCCACTAACTTCTCAGCAAGTAACGGTGTTCTTTCCGATGGTTTCAGAATGAACGAATTTCCCACCGCAATTGCCATTGGGAACATCCAACAAGGCACCATCATCGGGAAGTTGAATGGTGTAATTCCACCAACCACACCAATCGGGTAACGATAGTTCGCAGCTTCAATATCTGTTGCGATTGTTGCTAGTGAATCCCCCATCATCAACGTCGGTGCCCCGGCAGCAAATTCGACATTCTCAATTCCACGGCCAACCTCACCCAATGCCTCCGATAGATTTTTACCGTTCTCAATCGTAATGAGACGGGCCAACTCGTCTTTATTTGCTTGCAAAAGTTGGTGATAATTGAATAGGATTCTCGCTCTTCTTGAAACCGGCACTTTACTCCATTTTTCAAACGCTTCTTTTGCAACTTCCGTTGCGTATTCGATATCCTCTTTGATAGAAAGTGGTACACGTGCGATGATCTCTTTTGTTGCCGGATTGTAGACATCCTCATATTGGGTTGTCTTACTTTCAACCCACTCACCATTTATGTAGTTCTTCAGTTTTCTCACAGCCGTTTTGACTTCAACCATGTTCTTTTCCCCCTTAGTTATCCAAATTGTGATATCACTGAAATCGATTTCATTTCACTTATAAAATTTGAAGTAGGAAATAAATATACGAGTCTATTTCTCTACTTCTTTCATTTCATTGAAATCGATTTCATTTTCATTTAAAAATTTTTTATTCTCTTTTTCTAATAAAGCTAGTCTCAGTGTTGCTCATCTGAAATCTGAAATCGATTTCATTCATCAGTGAAGTGTAGATTGTCATGAAATCGATTTCAAATATATCATAATATTAAAAAGATTATTGGTCAAGCTTTTTTTGCGATAAATTTTAAATAGAACGACTATTCTTTTAAAAAAAGCTAAACAATCAAAGCTAATAACTTGAAGTGATCAGCTTTCTCTTCTCTTTATACTTCCTTCTGTCTGTTTGACAAATGTTCAAGTTTTGCCCCGCATGATTCCCTTACGATTAATTCATCAGGAAGTACAATTTTTGTTCTTTCCAATTTCTCACCATTCATCAGTTTCAATAGTAAATTCATCGCTACTTTTCCAATTTCATATTTAGGCTGATCAATCGTTGTTATTTCCGGATCGAAAAAGGACGCTATGTTGATATTGTCAAAACCGACTACTGCAATATCTTCCGGTACTTTCTTTCCGCTCTTCTTGACGGCTTTAATCGCCCCTAAAGCCATTTCATCATTAAATACAAAAACAGCAGTTGGAGGATTTTGCAAAGATAATAATTTAACCATCTGATCATAGCCAGATTGGATACTGAAGTCCCCTTCCTGGATAAATTCAGGTCTTACCTCAATATCATGGCCCATCAATGCCTGACGATACCCTTTCAATCGATCTCGACTAAGGATAACATCCATCGGTCCCGTAATATGTGCAATTCGGGTATGTCCATGTTGGATCAAATGCTCCATTATTTTTCTGGAACTACTAATATTATCGATGGAAACGGTCGGAACCTCTGATCCATCATAATACTCACATGCAATGACCATCGGGAATTGATTGGCAATACGTTCTAAACTGGATAGTTCCATTCTTGCCGTCAATAACACAACCCCATCCGCCTGTTTTTGCAATAATAAATCGATAAATTCTTTTTCGCGTTGAAGTTCGTTTTCCGAATCGCCTAAAATCACTTTGTACCCATTGCTAATCGCCATATGTTGAATACCTCTCAATACTTCGGAAAAAAATGATCTCGAAATGTCCGGAACAATAACGAGAATCGTTTTGGTTTCCTTAGTCCTGAATTGCCTGGCAATCATATGCGGTTGATAATTCAATTCCTCTACGACTTTTAATACTTTTACTCTCGTATCTTCGCTTACCAATTCCGGTTGTCTAAGGACTCTGGACACGGTAGCAGGAGATACATTTGCCATCCTCGCCACATCGCTCATTTTCATCATCATCAAGTCCTTCTCAAGATAGTATGCACAAGATGTCTTCCTATACAATCATTCATTGTCTCACATACTTTTGTTTACATTAGTTATCATCTCATGTGTTCCCTTTCTGCGTTGGATAATCGTTACACCAACCGCGACTACGCCTAATGAACCCGCAAAATAAAAACCTGCATCGATACCGAACTTCGCATTGAAAATGCCCGCAACAAATGGACCCGCAAATATCCCTATTGCATAAAGAGCCTGATAAGCTCCCATCGCTGTCGCCCTTTTCTCCTGAGCAATCGATTCAATTGACATCCCTAATAGTAACGGGAAAATCAGTCCAAGTGCAAAGCCGTTAACACCTTGAACAACTAAAAACAGCCATTTCATTTCGACGAGAGGAGTAACAATGGTTCCCATTGCCGCTAATAGAAAAGCAATTTGCAATGATTTCCACTCCCCCAAAAACGGAACAACATATTTCCCGATAAAGAGCGTCGCAATCGCATGTGGGATCATAAACGCAAGCACGATGAAACTGATATCATTCGTCCGAAGCCCGATATGCAAAGCATATGTAGGGATGAATCCAAATATCGTTGTAAAAATAATACTATGCGCCAAAATCGACAACAAGGAAATTATCAGTAACGAAGGTTCCCGCATAACAGCTACCAGTTCCCTTACTTTCATCGGTTCTTTCGCAATCTTTTCTTTCGGCTCGAAGACAAAAAATGCTATGATGGCACCTATTACGCTGATTACAGCACCTATCCAGAACGGAGCCCGCCACCCCAACTCATTGACAACATAACCGCTAATACTCATCCCCATAAACTGTCCCAGCACAACGATAAACGATATGCTTCCCATGGCACGATGAACTTCTTTGTTTGAAAAATAGGTGGAATACAGGACGGTAAACGTCACCCATGTCGCCGCAGCAATACCTGCAAGTACACGGGCCAAAAGTATCCATCCTAAGCTTTCAGTCATGGAAAAAATCAGGCAGCTAAGTGAACTGATTAACATTCCTGCGATAATGAACGGTTTTCTTACTTTAACAAGATCCGAAAAAATCCCAGTTGGCAACCGGAATATCAATTGCATAAGTCCATAACTCCCTAGAACGATACCGATGAATGTATACTCGCCTCCTAAAAACGCAAGATAAGGAGACAAAACGGGAACGTATATGAAGTGCGGAAACCAAAATAAAAAGGAAACGACTAAAAACATGTTTTTGCCCTTCGTAAAATGGTTGCTTGTCAATTTACCCCACCTATTTCATGAAATCGATTTCATTCATTCTCATAATATATTCTTTAGAAGATAAAGTCTAGTCCCATTAGTAGAAATTTTATTAATCTAAGCGATAATTTTTTTCAACAGAAGATACCGAATGCTCCGCAATGACTTATATCGTAGGAAAATCATTTTCCAGTTGCTAAATGATCGACACTCTTGTATGATAAGAAAGTCAGTTAACTAAATCGTAATGATTACTATTATAGACATAGGAGGTATATTTCTAATGCAGAAAAGATTATACTACATCGCACTCATTGCCATACTACTATTAGCGGCATGCGGCAAAACAAATGAGGCTGAAGTGCCATCAGAAGGCGAGTCTGACGGCCAGGCGCTTTCCGTTTATACGACCGTTTACCCACTTCAATATTTCACGGAACGGATCGGTGGTGAACATGTCGATGTCCAATCCATCTATCCCCCTGGCGCGGATGAACACACATTCGATCCTACACAAAAAGATATGATGGCACTCGCCGATTCCGATTTATTCTTTTATATCGGCTTGGGACTTGAAGGATTTGTAGAGAATGCACAAAAAACATTAAAAGGCGAGCATGTGAATATGATTGCAACTGCGGAAGGTATTTCGGAAGATTTGCTTCAAGAGGGGCATGATAACGAGCACGATGAAGAAACCGAACATGATGAGCATGATAACGAGGCGGCACATGATGAGCATGATGGACACGATCACCATCATGGCGAATTTGATCCACACGTCTGGATTTCACCGGTGCTTAGTATCGAACTGGCGACTTCCATCAAAGATGCTCTAATTGAAGAAATGCCCGACATGAAAGATGATTTCGAGAAAAACTTCCAGCAATTGAATGATGACTTAGTTGAACTCGACAACAAATTTAAAGAGATGGCAAATGCCGCTCCATCCAAAACATTCTTCGTCTCCCATGCGGCATTCGGTTATATTGCTGATGCATATGGTCTTGAACAAATCGCCATTGCAGGGTTGAATTCCCAAAGCGAGCCTTCCCAAAAACAATTGGCCGCTCTTGTCGCACAAGCAAAGGAACTAAATGTAAAATACGTGCTATTTGAACAAAATGTTTCTTCAAAATTAACAGATGTGATCCGAAAAGAAATCGGGGCCGAATCACTTATGCTCCATAATCTTGGTGTTTTAACAGCTGATGATGTTAAAAACAACGAAGACTATATTTCGTTAATGGAGCACAATATTGAAACGTTAAGCAAAGCGTTAGGCAATGAATAATTGAATATAAGCCTGTTCCATTACGCGGAACAGGCTTATTTTTATTTATCTTTTATTGTTGTGCTTCTGTCCATTCCCTCAATTGACGCCTCACCAATTTATTCGCTCCATTGCGCGGTAAGCTTTCGACAAAATAGATTTTCTTCGGAACTTTATAGCGGGCTAGGCGCTCTGCACAATAGTCTGTGAGTTGTGCTGCAGTCACATCATCCGAGATGACAACGAATGCCACCGGTACAGTTCCCCACTTAGCGTCCTCCTTGCCGCAAACGCCAACCTCCCTGACGCTTGGATGCCCGGCAAGTACATTTTCTATTTCTGCTGGATAAATATTTTCCCCGCCTGAAATAATCAAGTCAGATCTTCTATCTACGATGAACAAATAGCCTTCTGCATCCAAATAGCCTAGATCGCCTGTCGGGAACCAGCCCTCTTCAAAAGGATTCGTTTTTTGAAACCTTCCGATATAGCCTGGCGTAATGTGTGGGCCGCGAAGGAGCACTTCCCCGATTTCTCCCGACTTTTGACTATTTTTAATTTTAATTTGATTGAAAAATAATGGCTTTCCTGCAGAGCCCATCTTCCTGATGGCGTCTTCCGCTGAAAGTGTAGCTGTTTGTGAACTCGTTTCCGTCATGCCGTACGTTTGCAAAACAGGCATTTTGCGTTCGTTCGCCCGTTCCAAATAACCTACGGGTACAGGGCCCCCACCCGCCAATATCGCTTTGAATGAAGGATGAGCAACTGCAGCGTCTTTTTCCAATTCATGCAATGTTTTCTCCAGCATCAGTGAAACAGCAGACATATACGTAACTGAACCAGTGCGAATTTCTTCGGCTGCAGCAACTGCATCGAATTTATCATAGAGCTTCACTTCTACGCCATAGAGAACGGAACGAGCAAGGATGGAATAACCGCTAATATGGAATAACGGCATGAAACAAAGCCAAACGTCATCGTCAGAAAGTCCAAGATTCAGAACGGAGGCAAGTGCACTGGAAACGTGATTGCCAACAGTCTGGCGCACTCCTTTTGGAAAACCAGTCGTCCCCGACGTATACATGATAGTAATTGTTCTGTTAGAATCCCATATCTCTTGAATCTGAAACGACTGTTCATCGGATTGGCGGATTGTTGAAAATGGAAGTTGACGTGTAGAGGAGTTGGATATGAGATGCTGTAACTCATCTGCCACAATGACGGCAACTGCATCTGAATCATCAAGCTGCCAGTCAAGTTCTTTTGGCGTGAGGCGACTATTCAACATGACAATTTCCAGTCCAGCAAGCATACAGGCATGAATGATCAAGACCATCTCTGCATTGGAGAAGCCGAGTAGTGCAACCCGCTCGCCTTCGTTCAATTCGTTCGCTTTCAATTTCCGGGCAAGGGTCATTGCTTGATCTTTTAACTGCTCAAATGTCCAAGTTTCACCATTGAAAGATAATGCTTTTTTATCAGGCGTCAAATGCGCCCGCTGTATTAACCAATTTGGAATCATTTTTTCACCTTCCATTGAGAAAAAGCTGCCCATGAAAAGGCAGCTTTCTATCTAGCTATTCGATGACAAATATCAACATTTCTTTTATCAAGGGAAACGTGGGAATTGTCCGAAGTCCGGTTTGCGTTTCTCCTTGAATGCATCGCGTCCTTCTTTTGCTTCGTCCGTTGTGTAATAGAGAAGCGTTGCGTCTCCAGCCAATTGCTGAAGTCCTGCAAGACCGTCTGTGTCAGCGTTCATTGCCGCTTTTAGGAAGCGAAGTGCTGTCGGGCTCTTTTCAAGCATCTCTTCACACCATTGAACCGTTTCATCTTCCAACTGCTCGTACGGTACGACTGTATTGACAAGTCCCATATCCAATGCTTGCTGTGCATCGTACTGACGACATAGATACCAGATTTCACGCGCTTTCTTATGGCCGATGATACGGGCCAGATACCCTGAACCATAACCAGCGTCAAACGAACCTACTTTCGGTCCAGTTTGTCCAAATCTAGCATTATCTGCGGCAATCGTCAAATCGCAGACGACATGTAGAACATGTCCGCCACCGATTGCATATCCTGCAACCATCGCCACAACCGGCTTTGGAATTACCCGGATCAAACGCTGTAAATCAAGAACGTTCAGACGTGGAATCTCATCGTCCCCAACGTAACCGCCATGTCCGCGTACAGATTGGTCCCCACCTGAACAAAATGCATCCTTGCCTTCACCAGTCAGAATGATAACACCGATACTCTCATCATCACGGGCACGTGAAAATGCATCAATCAACTCCGCTGTCGTTTTCGGGCGGAATGCATTGCGCACTTCCGGACGGTTGATCGTCACTTTCGCGATTCCGTTGTACTTTTCGTACTTAATATCCTCGTATGTACGTATTGTTTCCCATTGACGTGTCATACTGCCCCTCCTCCATTTTTCGTTTGTAATAAATGTTCACTTATCATTGTAGCAAATACATCCGGTTTTTCCACGTGAATTGCATGTCCCGCATCCGGGATCGTTTCATGTCGGACAGTAGGGAAATACTCTCCCATTTCCCGGGAAATATTTATGAATTTCGCGTCATACTCCCCCGTTAGGAGCATTACAGGCATATGGACGGTTCCAAGTCCCGACCAATAGGATGGTTGACTCCCGGTCCCGATGCCGCGCAAACTATTGGCAAGCCCTGTTGCACGTTGTCCGAGACGCTCCTGTCGAATTGTTTGTCGTACTTCAACCGACAATCGTTTCTGGGTGTGGAACAAAGGGATGTTCTCCCAAAAATCAACAAAAGCAGGCAAGCCATCCGTCTCCAGTTTTTCCGCCAACCGTTGATCCGCCTGACGACGCTCCACTCTTTCGTTTTCCGTTTTCAGGCCCGGTGAAGCGCTCTCCAGTATTAAAGATGAAACCCGTCCTGGATAAAGAATGGAGTAAGCTAAGGCAATGCGGCCTCCCATTGAATAGCCGATCAGCACGAACGATCGAAGCCCGAGATGATCGAAAAGAGCCTCCAGATCCTTGACTTGTTGGTCCATTGCATACCGCTCTGTTTCCACAGGAGCTGTTGTTTTCCCATGTCCCGTCAAGTCGATTGCCACAGTTCGGGCAACACCTGTCAAGCGCTTTGACACTTCGTTCCATGTAGCAGTGCTGCCTGTAAAGCCATGTAACAAGACAACCGTAGGCAAGTGATCTTCCCCGCGGATCGCTACATGGATATCGATTCCCCGAATAGAAATGAACTGTTCACTCATCCCCTTCAAGCCTTTCCGTAATTTGTTGCCATAAATCACGATGCGCCTTCACATTCATTTGCCGATTGGTGAACACTTCAATCATTCGAAGCGGTCTATTTTTTGGTTTGGCAAGCTCTGTCTGAAACGCTTCAGAAGTGGTGACCGCAGCGTATTGCGCATCGTACATCGCCGCGATATGTTCGAAAGTGAGACCGGTTGGTGTACCGAATAACTCCTCAAAATGTTCCGGCACCGTCGATTGTGGCAAATAGGAAAAAATGCCTCCACCATCATTATTCACAATGATAATCGTCAAATCCATTTCATGAAAACGGGTGGCGATCAAACCGTTAACATCATGTAAAAATGACAAATCGCCAATCAACAACCAAGCCGGACGCTTCCTAGCCGCCTGAATGCCTAATGCAGTCGACACGACACCATCGATGCCATTTGTTCCACGGTTTGCAAAGTGTGTAATATCTTTCTCTGTTTTCCTAAAAAAGGTATCCACATCTCGGATCGGCATGCTGCTGCCGCTAATAAGATCGACACCATCTGGCAAATGCTCAAACAACAATTTGGCGATGATCCCTTCATCTCCCGGGACACCTTCATAATTGGCCGTCACTTCGGATGCCAGCTCATTTGCTCTCACCCATAGTTCCGTGTAAGCCGTGCGAGACTGATTGACAACTAGTTGGAAAAGTGACGTCGGTGAAGCTTGGATATGGTGCGTGACAATCCCAAGTGAATCGCGGAATTCAGGAGATTCGTCAACCGCAATGACAACTGACGGCTTCACTTTTTTCAGGAATAGCGATAACGGCTTCGCAACAGGCTGTGCACCCAATCGAAGAACTGTCGTCGGAACCGCCTTTTCCTTAAACACTTCACTTTTCAATATCGCATCATAATGATCAATGCAAAGGGCGTGGACGTTTTCAGGCACTTCTGAACGCAAATTGGATAACGGATCACATAATACTGGCCATTGCAAAGCGTCTGCGAAGTCCCAGAATGCTTTTTTATCCATGTCGTGCGGCCAGTCACCGACAATAAGCATGCCCCGTTCAGCCTCTTCAAGAAGGGCTGTCACTTGTCTGGCGGCGGTTGTGTCGAGCATCGCTTCGCCAGCAATCCGCTCGCTGAAAGTCGAATCTGGAACCGGCCGATCGAAATCGATGAGAAGCGGCTCTCGGAAAGGGACATTCAGATGGACTGGTCCCCACGGTGCTGTCAATGCGACGGATAGAGCACGATTAATATGCCGATCGATAAAATCATCAATATCAGGATTACGTTCGGCAAGTGGAAAGTCGATGCTATATTTTACATGTTGGCCAAACATTCTGATCTGATCAATTGCCTGCGGTGCTCCGACTTCTCGTAACTCATGCGGTCGGTCTGCCGTAATAACAATGAGCGGTATACGCGCATAATATGCCTCCGTAATCGCCGGGTGATAATTCGAGGCAGCTGTACCCGATGTACAGAGAAGGACGACCGGTTCCCTTGATGCCTTTGCCAATCCGAGCGCAAAATACCCAGCAGAACGTTCATCGATCTGCATATAGACCTTCAGGTTGTCCGTGGAAGCAAATGCATAAGCAAGCGGCGTCGAGCGTGAACCGGGGCTGATCACAACCGATTTCACTCCTGCCTGCATCAATGCGCCCGTCATCCGACGGACATAATCCGTCAATACGATCCGGTTATCCATTTAACTTTCCTCCAAGCGCCCGTAGAACAGGTCTGAATTTCACCCAAGTTTCTTCGTATTCCTTGTCTGGCTCAGAATCTGCTACGATTCCTCCGCCCGCATATAAATATGCCTCATTGTTCTGTAACAATGCGGAGCGGATGGCAACTGCAAATTCACCGTTTCCGGCTGTATCCGTCCAACCGATCGGTGCTGCATAATAACCTCTGTCCATCCCCTCTTCCTGCCGAATTATCTCCAACGAGACGTCCGTCGGAACACCTCCAAGTGCCGGTGTCGGATGAAGGGCCTCGACCAAACTGAAAATATCGATCCCTTGCACAAGTCGTCCTTCCACTGGTGTAAATAAATGCTGGATATCCCGGATTTTCATCAATTTCGGCATTTTAGGAATCGAAATATCGGTGCAATACGTTTCAAAGACATGTGAAATCATGTTGACGACATATTGATGCTCTTCCCGATTTTTACGATCCTCCAATAATTCTTCTCCTAACAGGCGATCTTCCGTTGCCGTTTTCCCACGTCTAATGGATCCGGCAACACATGCCGAATAGGCCCGCCCATTCTCAATCTCGACCAAACGTTCCGGCGTCGCGCCAAAAAACAGAGAATCTTCCTTTTGCATTCCGAAATGATAACTTTCCTGCTGTTCGTTAGAAATATGATGGAGCGCAGTAACAGCAGTTACCTCATTTTCAAAATGCAACTTGACCGAACGTGCGATGACGACTTTCTCCGCTTCACCCGCATTGATCTTTTTCGTGACATCTGCCACCGTATCATAATAATGTTCTTTCTCAAGCTCCTCGACTGATAAGACTTCCGGCTTCGCCATCGGGCCAAACTCTTCGACTTGTGCAATATGAATCAGTCGATCGCGCTCATCCCGTAACCGATCGAACTCCTCCACCGCATTGCCGCTTTCCGTAATATAATTGATCGAAATCGATGTTTTCCCATTTTTTATCATCAATTGGAAAGAAGGAACTACAAAATGCGCAGAAGGAAAATTACTCCACTCGGATTCAGTTCTATTTTCCGGATCGAAAGAAAACCCTCCAAAAAGAACAGGCTCCATATCCTTTTCTTCTTTGATAAGCGCTACACGCAATTTGTTCCACTCTGTAGATATATGTGCAAAGCGATTTTTTCTACCATTGCTGGTCAAAACAGTAGCATGTCCGAGTCCGACGAGCGTCAATGTTTTATCGGCGTTTTGCCAATAGAAACGCTCGTTTTTATAACAAGAATCCCCTGCTTCAAAAAAGGCCAGTGGCGAAATTCGACCCGCATCGATTGTTTCTGTGAAAAACCGCAATGTATCTTGATTCAATTTCAATTGTGATTCACGGGTAGTTGTTAACTTCCGATTCATCATGTTCCCTCCGTACATTCTTCGACTGATTTAAAGATCATACCTCTATTCTATCACACCCATCAGACAATGTACCTGTATAAGAAATGGACCGAGTTTCAAAATCTCCCTTTCCTTTCAGGGCACGACCTCTCAAATGCATCAATTTCAACTAGTGAGTTAAGTACGCCATATACCCACATTGCTGATTTTGGAGTACAATAGATACGGTCAATAAAATGATAGGGAGAGAAAAATTTTGCAACAAACAATAAAAGCTGATAAAGATTGGCGGATTTGGTGGCAATTAACACGTCCCCACACGCTTACGGCTGCCTTTGCACCTGTATTTCTTGGAACGATGATTGCGTTAACATATGGAAGCTTGCATTTTCCGCTCTTCTTCGCAATGCTGATAGCAAGTATCTTGATTCAAATGGCGACAAATATGTTTAATGAATACTACGACTTTAAAAGAGGGCTCGATACCGAAGACTCCATAGGCATCGGCGGGACAATTGTACGGCATGGTGTTAAGCCGAAAGTTATATTGAATCTAGCCTTATTGCTATACGGTATTTCCGTGCTCATCGGGATTTACATTTGTATGGAAACGTCATGGATGCTTGCACTCGTTGGCGGTGTTTCCATGATGATTGGTTACTTCTATACAGGCGGACCGTACCCGATCGCCTATACGCCTTTCGGAGAGTTATTCTCCGGTGTAGTCATGGGGATGCTTCTGATCCTTATCGCGTTTTATATTCAAACAGGCACAGTGACGATCCACGCCGTCTTGCTATCCATTCCGAGTATGATACTTGTTGCTGCAATCATGCTGGCAAATAACATCCGGGATGTGGAGGAAGACACGATAGGTGGCCGGAAAACACTGACCATCCTCGTCGGTCGAACGCATGCCGTTACGATTTTAACACTGTTTTTTGTGATTTCTTATGGTTGGATCATTGCGCTCGTCCTATTTGGACAATTAACACCATGGGCATTACTCATATTGCTCAGCGTTAAAAAACCAATTCAAGCGGTCTCCACTTTCCGCAAGCATGTTCTTCCATTACAAGTGGCGCCCGCGATGAAAAACACTGCAATCACCAATACACTATTCGGTTTATTGCTCGGCATAGGTATATTAATCGGTCATTTATTTTAATAAACCATTCCGCCCAAGACATCTGCTCTCGCCAGTGTCTTGGGCTTTTTGCATCAATCACGCCTTGGCGTGATTGCGTCCAGATTTTGAATTGCGAATCGAACAGCAAAGGGTTCGATTTGCCGTATTTCTGCGTTTTTTGCAGAAATTAAGGCACCTAGATTAACGCAATTGACTCCTTTCAAAATCTGTGACATCCGCCGGAGGCTTCATTTTCGTTCAGCAGGCGTTTGAACAACCGCTAAACAGTAAGTCAAAATGCATTCATCTCACCACCTATGGAGGTGGCAGACTTCTGTAGCTGACGCTTCGCTTTCAGTACAAAAAACATTTGCTGAATGAAGATGAAATGTTTAAATAAGACAAGAAGAAGGAAAACAACGAAAGAGAATCGCGAAATCATCTAGGCCGTATTCAAGAGGCACTTGGATGAGCATACTACATGTATTATAAAAAAGGACGTGACTAACGTTGTTAACTGATAAGCAGAAATCCTCTCTTAAAAGCGAACTTCTTTCGATGAAAAAACAATTGCTAAAGACCGAAAAGGAAACAGATATTAAAGATAGTGCGCAGGATGGTGTCGGTGAATTATCCATGTATGACAATCATCCAGGTGATATGGGCACAGAACTGTTTGAGCGTGAAAAAGACATCGCTTTAAATGTCCATGCAGGTTCTGAATTGGAAAAGGTCGAGGACGCCTTACAAGCGATGGCGGAAGGGTCATACGGGATATGTGAGGTTTGCCAGAAAGACATCCCTTTTGAACGGCTTGAAGCGATTCCCTATACGACTCTTTGTATAGAGCATACACCTGAACGTCAAATACCAGATGATCGTCCTGTTGAAGAGGATATCCTGATCATGGCCGAACCGAACACGTTTGCGAATCGTAGAGCGGGAGCAAACCGTGATGGTGAAGATAGCTTCCAGGAAATCGCAAAATCCGGAACCTCGGAGACACCATCAGATTTCGTTGGAGATCGTGATGATTACAATTCTTTATATGACAGTGAACTTGAAGATGGCGCAACCGAAGAAATCGAAGAATTCACAGGTACGGATATCAATGGCCGCTCCCGTGGTTTTGTCCGATCAGCTGCATCTGAACAATACGAAGCAAATTTGGATGCTGAAGATATGGAATCTCCTTTGGGCGATATCCCTTACCATAAAACCGATAATTATGTTCAGGATCGGAAACAATAAATGCACACCATAGGTGATCTGACCCAATAAAGTTAGACAAATATTTTAGGCAGCTTCTAAGATCTGAGTTCGGTATTCTACCGGACTCAGGTCTTTTAATTTTGCCTTCATTCTTTTGTGATTGTAGTACTCAATATACTCTTTTAATTCTCTTTCAAAGTGTGCCATACTT
>NZ_JBHSNO010000007.1:0-338731 GCF_042655805.1 Sporosarcina soli
ATAGCTCATTTCTTGCTGACTTTGAATCCGAAGATTCGTTTGTGTTTGTGTCCTCGACAGAGTCGGTTCAACAAACTGTATTTGTTAACGTTTTGCTGTTCAGTTTTCAAGGTTCATATCGTTACTGCGTTTCAGCAGCAACTCTTATATCTTATCAAGTTACACTGTTTATGTCAACAAGTTTTTTTGACATTTTTCTCAGCAGCTTTTCGCTATCAGAAGTGCAACGTTTATTACTATACCAGCTGCTCTTTTTAAATGCAACACTTATTTTCATTTCCTTTTTAAAAATCGTGCGAAGCGTTTAGCGCACTCCGCACAGTACATTATGAAGCGAATGTAATTAGTCCAAAACTTTTTCCACGGCAATGCGACGATTTATTGTGAGATCTAGGATAGTTCCATCTTCTTTTTTTATCATCGGACGTAATCTTGCATCACGGTGGATAAAAACGATTTCGCCTGTTTCACCATTTGTCAAATGTACTTTCATTCCAATAGATAAGTTTCCGACTAAATCATGTAATGCTTGGACAACTTTTAAATCAAATTTGCCAAACTCCTCTTCCTTAATCATTTCAATTACTTTAAAAGGAGATTCCTTCGACCTGTATAACCGCTCGGAAGTCATTGCATGGAAGACGTCGGCCACCGCCAAGATCTGTGCAAAGACCGTAATCTGATCCATTCTGCTCCCTCTTGGATAACCGCTGCCGTCAAGACGTTCATGATGTTGAAAAATGGCCAATTTCATTTCCTGACGTAATAAAGGTGTATCTTGCACCATTTTAAAACTGTAAATGGTGTGCTTTTTCACTTCATTGAATTCTTCTTTTGTAAGAAATGCTGCTTTATCAGTAATCGTGGCATCAATTTTGGCCATCCCACAATCTGCAAGTACCCCGGCAAGCCCTAGTTGCAGTGATTGGCCTTTCGGATGCCCCATTTGCATACTGATCGCCGAAGCTAATACACCGACTGCAATTGAATGGTGATATAAATAATCTTTTGGATTTGCAATATTGTTTAATAAGTTTAACATTCTTTTTTGTTTGATGAAATTTTCCAATACAGGGAGAAGAATTACTCGGACTTTTGCAATATCCGGTTTCGTTCCTGCTTGCCATCCAATAAATTCCCTTTTGTACTTCTCGACAGCTTGCCTATACTCTGTTTTTAAATCGGTTTGCTTTAACGGTATGCTGGTGAGAACCTGGTCAGGATTAACCTCGCCGTCTTTCACCTCTAAATCTTCTTCCCTTTTTACGACACTTTGCTCTTCTATTTTCACTTCTCTTACACCGAAGGCATTCAATACTTCTAGATGCTCTGGTAAAAGGACCGTGTTTTTTCTAATGATTGCATGGTTCGTATTTACGAATACATTTTCACTAAGAACAATTCCCGGGCGTAGATCACTTGTTTTAATATAGACATCAGTCATCAAAGTCCCCCACTTTCACCTTCGTGTTCCTTCTATCATACTCTAAAACACCGTCCAATTGAGAACATTTAAAGAAAATAGATTGGATTCAAAAGTTCATTATTTCCCGAGGAATAAAAAAAGACTATTGAACGACAACTTGTCGTTCAATAGTCTTTTACATTTTTTAATCGTCTTCGGAAGTGATTTCTTCTCCATCGATAGATGGGTCGCCAATTTCATTTTCTTCGTCATCTTCCTCAACTTCTTTTTCCACTTTTGCCACTGTTGCCACCGTTTCGTCTTCTCCGAGTCGGATTAGACGGACACCTTGTGTGCTACGCCCGATGACCGAAATATCTTCGATTGCCATACGGATTAAGATGCCGTGGATCGTGATCAGCATTAGATCTTCAGTGCCGTCAACTGTCTTCATTGCCACGAGTAAACCGTTCCGGTCCGTTACATGCAATGTTTTCAAACCATAACCACCACGTGATTGAATACGGTATTCCTCTTCAGGGGTACGTTTACCAAACCCTTTTTCCGTAACGACGAGGATTTCGTCCCCTTCATTGACTGTATCCATCCCTACGGCAATGTCTCCTTCGCGGAGTCGGATACCTCTCACACCTCCGGCTATACGTCCCATGGAACGAATGTCGGTTTCGTTGAACTTGATCAACATACCATCTCTCGTACCGATAGCGATATTTTGGTCGCCAGTTGTCATTTTGACGCCAATAAGCTCATCATCGCCACGGAGTGTCAAAGCAATCAGTCCATTTGATCTGATATTCCCGAATTCGGCAACCGGTGTACGTTTGACGATTCCGTCGCGTGTTGCGAAGAATAAATATTTCTCTGCTTCAAACTCTCCAACTGGAATCATCGCGGTCACTTTTTCGTCTTTTTCGACGCCTAATAGGTTAACAATTGGTAAACCTTTGGCAGTCCGATTGAATTCAGGCACTTGATAGCCTTTTGTTTTAA
Source organism: Sporosarcina soli (assembly GCF_042655805.1). Taxonomy (NCBI): domain Bacteria; kingdom Bacillati; phylum Bacillota; class Bacilli; order Caryophanales; family Caryophanaceae; genus Sporosarcina; species Sporosarcina soli. Next base: position 2,417 of record NZ_JBHSNO010000007.1, read on the forward strand.
ATACTCTACCGCGGCTTGTAAAGAATAAAATCGTATCATGTGTCGACGTATTCAAGAGATGCTCGACGAAATCATCCTCATTCGTCCCCATTCCTTGTATCCCCCGACCGCCACGGCGTTGGCTACGATAGGTGCTTGCGGGCAAGCGTTTAATATAACCATTATGCGTAAGCGTCAATACCGAATTCTCGACCGGAATGAGGTCTTCATCTTCGATCATTTCCGCCCCACCCGTAGTGATCTCCGTTCTGCGATCGTCCGCGAAACGTTCTTTCACTTCTAGCAATTCTTCACGGATGATTTGGACCAATTTCTCTTCATCGGCAAGAATTGCACGCAGTTCTGCGATAATCGCTTGTAGCTCGTTATATTCTTCCTCGATTTTCTCTCGCTCTAATCCCGTCAAACGTTGTAAACGCATGTCAAGGATCGCCTGTGCTTGACGTTCGGATAAGTTAAAGCGGTCAATCAAGCCCGTTTTTGCTTCGTCCGTCGTTTTTGAAGCACGGATCAACGCAATAATTTCATCGATATGATCAAGTGCAATCCGAAGTCCTTCTAAAATATGTGCCCGGTCTTCGGCTTTTTTCAAATCATATTGTGTCCGTCTACGAATGACGACTTTTTGGTGTTCAAGATAATGATATAAAATCTCTTTCAATGCGAGAATCTTCGGTTGGCCGTCTACGAGTGCAAGCATATTGATACCGAAGCTCGATTGTAAGGCCGTTTGTTTATACAAATTATTTAAGAGGACATTGGCATTCGCATCGCGGCGTACTTCGATGACAATTCGCATTCCGTTACGATCCGATTCATCTGCTAAGTGCGTAATGCCTTCGATTTTCTTATCACGCACAAGCTCCGCAATTTTCTCGACCAAACGGGCTTTGTTCACTTGGTAAGGTAGTTCAGTGACAATAATCGTCTCTTTGCCGTTCGACTGTTGTTCAATTTCAACTTTACCACGAACGATGACAGAGCCACGGCCTGTCTCATACGCTCTTCGAATACCGCTTCGGCCAAGGATGATTCCACCAGTCGGGAAATCCGGCCCCGGAATGATCTCCATAAGCTCTTCTGTTGTAATGGCTGAATTATCGGCAAGTGCAAGGACAGCGTCTATTGTTTCACCAAGATGATGAGGGGGTATATTAGTAGCCATTCCGACTGCAATGCCGGATGTTCCGTTAACGAGCAAGTTTGGATAACGGCTTGGGAGAACGATTGGCTCTCTTTCTTGTCCGTCATAGTTATCTTGATAGTCGATTGTATCTTTGTTGATATCGCGTAAAAGTTCCATTGCAATCCGTGACATACGTGATTCCGTATAACGCATCGCAGCAGCGCCGTCACCGTCAACGGAACCGAAATTCCCATGACCGTCGACAAGCATGTAGCGGTAGTTAAAATCCTGTGCCATCCGTACCATCGTATCGTAAACAGCACTATCCCCATGCGGGTGATACTTACCAATTACGTCTCCGACAATACGTGCGGATTTTTTATGTGGTTTATCTGCGGTATTTCCGAGATCCTGCATTGCATACAGAATTCGGCGGTGTACCGGTTTCAAACCATCTCTTACATCGGGAAGAGCACGGGAAACGATGACACTCATCGCATAGTCGAGGAATGAAGTTCTCATTTCCGTACTAATGTTGATCCCTTGGACACCGCGTTTCGGCATATCAGCCATGTTGTTTACTCCTTTCAGCTTAACAATCATGAAGAAAGAAATTCAAAAAAGTCGCGAAAAACGTGGTCTTGCCAATCAGTCGGACCTTTATGAATTTCTAAAATGAATCTATATCAAGTATCTATATTTTTTACGTACATTGCGTTTTCTTCGATGAACTTTCGACGTGGTTCCACTTCGTCACCCATCAACTGTTCAAATGTAGCATCTGCGTCAAATGCATCTTCGAGATTGACTTGCAACAAAGTCCGCTGTTCCGGATCCATTGTCGTCTCCCAAAGTTGCTCGGCATTCATTTCCCCGAGCCCTTTATATCGGGTAATGACCGGTTTTGGTACAGCCGACATCCGATTCATAATTTCTTCTAGCTCTTCCTCTTTGTAGCAGTACTCTTCGCGTTTACCCTGTTTCACACGGTAAAGCGGCGGTTGAGCGATATATACATAACCCGCTTCAATGAGCGGTCTCATGAAACGGAAGAAAAACGTCAATAGTAGTGTTCGGATATGTGCTCCGTCGACATCGGCATCGGTCATAATAACCAGTTTATGATAACGTGCTTTTTCAAGCGTAAATTCTTCTCCGATACCTGTGCCAAGAGCGGTGATCATTGCACGGATCTCAGCGTTAGATAAAATCCGGTCAAGTCGTGCTTTTTCGACATTCAATATTTTCCCGCGAAGCGGAAGAATTGCTTGGAAATGACGATCCCGTCCGCTTTTTGCTGATCCGCCCGCCGAGTCACCTTCAACGATATACAATTCACTGATGGATGGATCCCGAGATGAGCAGTCCGCTAATTTACCAGGAAGGCTGGACACTTCGAGCGCGGATTTCCTACGCGTAAATTCCCGGGCATTTTTTGCCGCAAGTCGTGCACGTGCCGCCATCAAACTCTTATCGATTATCTGTTTTGCCGTCGTTGGATTTTCTAGCAAGAAACGTTGAAAGCCTTCGGAGAACAATGAATTCGTAATTGTACTCACTTCAGAGTTCCCGAGTTTCGTTTTCGTTTGTCCCTCAAACTGTGGATCTGGATGCTTGATCGAGATGATTGCTGTCAATCCTTCTCGGACGTCATCGCCAGTCAAATTAGGATCTGATTCTTTCAAAGTACCGTTTTTTCGCGCATAGTCGTTGATAACGCGTGTCAACGCGGTTTTAAAGCCGGATTCATGCGTTCCACCTTCATATGTGTTGATATTATTGGCAAATGAAAATAAGTTTTCCGCGTAGCCGCCATTATATTGCATCGCGATTTCAATTGAGATCCCGTCCTTTTCACCTTCGATGAAAATAGGTTCCTCGTGAATCGGTTCTTTGTTTTGATTCAAATGCTCGACATATGATTTAATGCCGCCTTCGTAATAAAAGGTATCCGTACGTTGTTCTTCGTCTCGCTCATCCTTGATGGAAATCCGGAGCCCCCGGTTCAAGTAAGCCAGTTCACGTAAACGATGTGCTAATATGTCATATTCGTAGACCGTCGTTTCCGTAAAAATTTCCGGATCCGCTTTAAAACGGATACTCGTTCCCGTTTCATCGGTTTCACCAATGACAGTCAGTTCTTTCACTACATCGCCCCGTTGGAACTCGATAAAGTGAATAGCACCATCCCGTTTAACGAATACTTCCGTCGCTTCAGATAATGCATTGACAACGGATGCACCTACTCCGTGTAAACCGCCCGATACTTTATAACCACCGCCGCCGAATTTCCCGCCGGCATGCAGGACGGTCATGATAACTTCAACGGCAGGGCGACCTGTCGCTTCTTGGATGCCGACAGGGATTCCCCGACCGTTATCATCGACACGGATCCAGTTATCTTTCTCAATGATCACTTCGATGTGATCGCAATGGCCAGCGAGCGCTTCGTCGATACTATTGTCGACGATTTCCCATACAAGATGGTGAAGCCCTCTTGAACTTGTCGTCCCGATATACATGCCGGGACGTTTGCGGACAGCCTCCAATCCTTCTAACACCTGGATCTGACTTGCATCATAGGCCGTCTGCATATCTTTCTCTTCCATTGCCAAACTGTTCACCTTTCCTTTCTGAACGTCCAACATCTAACTTCCACACTTCTGCCATTTTGCGAAGAAGGAATGTAATTTGACAACTTTCTCAAAGTTCTTTTTGAACTACTTTTCCTGCCGTCACTTCGTATATTGATGCCTGCCGGATTGTTTCATGGTCGATACCGGCAATATTCGTCGTCGTCACAAACGTCTGCACTTGGCCTTGGATTGTGTTTAGGAGATGGGATTGCCGGTAGTCGTCCAATTCGGATAAGACATCATCCAAAAGAAGAATAGGCGTCTCCCCGACTTCTTGCTTTACAAGTTCGATTTCAGCAAGTTTAAGGGACAGAGCCGTCGTCCGCTGCTGTCCCTGCGAACCGTAAGTCTGGATATCATAACCGTTCACAAAAAAGTGGAGGTCATCGCGATGCGGGCCGAGTAAAGTCATGCCACGTTCAAGTTCGCGGCGCCGCACTTCCCGTAATCGTTGACCGAGGATCGACTCCATCTGTTCCACAGTCTGCCCGGATTCCAGTTCTTTTAAAGTTCCATAAGATACTTTCAGCTCTTCAATTCCTCTGGAAATACCTTTATGGATCGGTTCTGCCCATTTTTGTAAAAGCTCCATGAAGTAGAAACGTTTACGAATAATTTGCACTGCCACTTGAATATACTGCTCTGTATATACGTCAAACATGACATCATTCAGATCTAATTTGCCACGATTATCTTTTAAAATTGCATTGCGCTGTTTTAATATCTTCTGAAATGTTAAAAGATCATGTAAATAAGTCGGCGAAATTTGACCGATTTCCATGTCTAAGAAACGTCTGCGTACTTGTGGACTTCCTTTTACAAGATTTAAATCTTCCGGAGCGAACATAACAACGTTTAATTGACCGATGTAAAGGCTTAAGCGGTTTTGCTCCAGATGATTGACACGCGCTTTTTTACCTTTTTTCGATATGACCAATTCTAACGGCAGCCGTCCGTATTTTCGTTGGATGTCCCCTTCTATTTTACCATAATCTTTTTCCCAGCGTATCAATTCACGATCATTTGATGTTCGATGCGATTTCGCCATGGAAAGGACATAGATCGATTCCATGACATTGGTCTTGCCTTGTGCATTTTCGCCAATGAACACGTTAATTTCAGGGGAAAATGTTAAATCCAGCGTTTCGTAATTACGGTAATCCGTTAATGCAAGCCGCTCAATATACATCCGATTGACCGTCTTGTATTGCGTTTATTTTAAACTCGCCAATATCTGGAATATGAATAATATCCCCGTGGCGAAGTTTTTTTCCTCGACGTTGTTCTGCTTCACCATTGACAGTGACGGTATGTTCTTCAAGGAACCACTTCGCCATGCCGCCGGAACTGATGACATTGGTCATTTTCAACAGTTGCCCAAGCGTAATGAATTCCGTGTCGATTGCCAGAGTTTCCATTTGTCTTCAACCCTTCACAAGTTAGTGTATCCCTCTATTTTAGCTGAATTTCGACAGTAAGTAAAAAGGATAGCCATTTAACATGACTAGCTTAGCCTGTAGACAAGCATTTTCAATCAGGCTGAGGGAATTCCTATTTTACAGCAGATACTTCAAAAAAGAGTGTAGACAAAGTAACAAAAATAACTTTGTCTACACTCTGAGTATAACCGTTTAACATGACAATCCTTATTCAATAGGTTCTGACGGGTAGGATCAGTTGTAAAATTGTGTCGTCTCCGACGGCTTGTAAAATGAATGGGCGCATGGCCCCTGTGAAGTGGATGGAGACGTCCTGTCCGTCGATTGCTTTCAATGCATCCATCATATACTTTGCACTGAAGGAGATTTTCAGGTCCTCACCTGATAGATCAGTGGCTTCTAACAGCTCTTCAACCTTACCCACTTCAGGGGAGTTGGAAGAGATTTCAATGACATTGCTGTCGTCTGCGGAAAAACGAACGATGTTGTTGCGCTCTTCACGTGCAAGAAGAGAAGCCCGATCGATCGCTTGCAATAAATGTTTCCCATTCACCACAATGGACGTTTTGTATTCGGATGGAATGAGGCGGGAAGTATCCGGGTAATTTCCCTCTAATAAGCGAGAATAGAACAGAACATTGCGTGTTTTGAATAGAACTTGCTGATCTGCAATGACAATATCCACAGATTCACTATTATCCGGCAAAATCTTATTTAGTTCTTGTAAGCTTTTTCCGGGAATGACGATGCTGAATGGCATATCGGGCATATCTTCAGGAACCGTCAATCTTCGCGCTAACCGGTGGCTATCTGTCGCGACACAAGAAAGGCCGCCATCTTTTGCTTCCCAATGGACACCTGTCAAAATCGGTCTTGTCTCTTGTTGGGAAACCGCAAAGACAGTTTCACGGATAATTGATTTCATCAGATCGGATGGCAATGAAAATAAATAATCATCTTTTACATCTGGGAGGACTGGGTAGTCTTCTGCATCGGAACCGATAAGATGGAATTCGGATTTTCCGGATTGGATATGGGTTTGTAACCCGTTCACGACTTCAATCGTCACTTCGTTCGTCGGCAATTTTCGAGCAATTTCGCTAAATACTTTTGCTTGTAGAACGATGTTTCCTTTTTCCGCTACTTTTATAATTTGTTCTCCATTGTCTTCCGCTGGGATGAATGTACAGATTGTTATATCCGAGTCACTTCCGGTCATCGTGAGTCCTTTTTCATTCACCTCAATTTTTATCCCTGTCAAAATGGGGATCGCCACTTTTTGACTAATTGCTTTCATCACGTCATTTATTCCGTCCAGCAATCTGTCTCTCATAATTTCAAATTTCATGCTATACCCTCGCTTATATATATATTAATGTTTTTAAAAATATAGTAGTAATAGTAATAGGGGCTGTGGAAAAGTGGATAACTAGATTTTTCTCAGGTTTTAGTAGATTCTCCACATGTGTATAACTTGTTTACGAGTGTGCACCACTTATTCTAAGTTATACACAGGTCATCCTCTGCCAAGTGCAGTTTTTATATCTTGCACATCTTGTTGAAGGGCTTGATCGTCTTTCAACATTTTTGTGATTTTTTCATGCGCATGGATAACGGTTGAGTGATCTCGACCGCCAAATTCCGATCCGATTTTAGGTAATGAGGAATCTGTCAGTTCTCTGGACAAGTACATGGCAATTTGGCGAGGAAATGCGATGGAACGTGTCCTTTTCTTCGCCGCAAAGTCTTCTAATCGAACATTGAAATGTTCACCAACCGCTTTTTGAATGTCTAAAATTGTTACAGTGCGCGGTCTGGAATTCGGGATGATATCTTTCAGTGCTTCAGCAGCCAGATCCGTATTGATGTCCATATTGACAAGTGAAGAATACGCAACGACACGGATCAATGCTCCCTCGAGTTCACGTATATTGGAGTCGATTTGGTTCGCAATGTATAGCATGACCTCGTTCGGGATATCAATAAGCCCATCTGCCTTTGCTTTTTTACGCAAAATGGCAATGCGTGTTTCCAAGTCGGGAGGGGCGATATCTGTAATAAGACCCCATTCGAAACGGGATCTGAGCCTGTCTTCAAGAGTAGGAATCTCTTTTGGCGGACGGTCACTTGAAATGACAATTTGCTTGGATTCCTCATGAAGCGTATTGAAAGTATGGAAAAATTCTTCTTGTGTTTGTTCTTTCCCAGCAAGGAATTGAATATCATCTATTAAGAGCACGTCTACGTTCCGATAGCGATTGCGGAACTCCACGGCTTTATTATCACGAATTGAGTTGATGAATTCGTTCGTAAATTTTTCCGACGAAAGATAGACGACTTTCGCTGTCGGATTCTGTTCAGTGACATAGTGGCCAATCGCATGCATCAAGTGGGTTTTTCCAAGCCCGACGCCTCCATAGATGAACAATGGATTATAGGCTTGAGCCGGTGCTTCAGCGACGGCAAGCGATGCAGCATGGGCAAATCGATTACCAGATCCGATGACAAATGTATCGAATGTATATTTAGGATTGAGCATTCCGGATGTTGATGTTGCAGGTGTGTTTTCTACAGGTTTGACTGCTGGTTTCGGCAACGTAAAATCATTCTCTTCCATATCCTTTGGGACGATGAATTGGATGATCCGATCTTCGCCGGTCAGTTCAGATAAAATGCCCGTAATGAGATGTACATAATGATTTTCAAGCCAATCTTTTGCAAATGAATTGGGCGCGGCGATCGTTACATTTTCATCGCCATAGGATATGAGCTTTGTCGATTTGAGCCAAGTTTCAAAGCTGGGTTTGGAAATCTTCTGTTCAACTTTCGACAATACTTCTCCCCATAATTCTTCTAAGTGTTCCAAACGTGTGCCTCCTTTTCCACCAAAATAAAAAGTCCGAGGATATGTATTATACACAGTTTCCACTCGTGTGGATAACAATTATACAAAAATGTTGAAAAAATTATCCACAACCTATCAACAATTGTGGATAACGGATTTAATATGAAATTGTGTGCACAAACAAAATCTAATCTATTGTATCAGGAAATGATATGGATTACAAGGCTTCTTGAAGTTTATCCACAGAGCCACAAACTGTGGATGAATGGCTTATCCACAGGCTTTGGTATGTGAAAAACATGTAGATAAGGGATGTGTATAATTTAAAATCCGAAATTGGACATGCACAGCAACCGTGGATGGAAAATGAAAAAAATGTGGATAACCGAAAAATAGAATTTGAAGGGGGGAATTGTCGAAGAATAGGGAACGGGTATCCATACGATCTAAACAGGAAAACAAAACTGCATTTCTCTCGACGACTAAATGAAGATAAAAGGGTTGACATTTACTAGGTAAGCCCGATATACTATTCAAGACTGTCATGTAGTAAACAGACAATCATGCAGGAGGTGTCTTCAACGATGAAACGTACATTCCAACCAAATAAACGTAAACGTAGTAAAGTTCACGGCTTCCGTGCAAGAATGAGCACGAAAAGCGGACGTAGAGTTCTTGCAGCTCGTCGACGCAAAGGAAGAAAAGTGCTTTCAGCATAAGGCCACTGACACCTCAGTGGTCTTTTTTTATTTTCATTCTATGAATAGTTGATGAATGAAAATAAAACCTACGGATGCCATTACGCTGAGATGTATTGGATGCTTGTAGATAGGTAAAAATCAAAGTGATGGAGCAGGTGCATGGAATGAATAAACGCCAGCGAATCAAGAAAAATGATGAATTCCAGTTGGTTTTTAAAAAGGGAAAATCGGTAGCAAATCGGCAATTCGTCGTGTATACCTATCGGAAAGAAGCGCAAACGGAATTCCGTATCGGCTTATCGGTCAGCAAGAAAATAGGGAATGCAGTCACCCGAAATCGCATTAAACGATACTTGCGGCAATCTTTCTTGGAAATGAAGGAAGAATTGCGCAATGATATGGATTATGTCATCATCGCCAGACATCAGGCGGCCAGTCTTGATTTTCATGAAACAAAAAAAAGCTTGCAACATGTCTTGCGCATCGCGCGGGTCATGAAGAAGTAGAAGGTTACAAAGTAAAATGATAAACTGTAACCACTGATAGAAAAAGTCCTTACTATAATATGGAGCGAAGCGATGGAAAAGCCGGGACAAATATCCAAGATTTTGAACCGGTGTTAGGTGTTCATTTTCGCTATCTATTATAGTAGGAAGAAGCTAATGATTTGGGGGAACCAATTTGAAAAAGAAATGGGCATTATTGCTGATGCTGACGGTAGTATCGGTCATTCTTGCTGGCTGCTCAGAATTTAATGAGCCGATCTATGAAACCAGTGAAGGATTTTGGAATCGTTTTATCGTCTGGCCATTAGTATCTTTAATCACAGCATTCAAAGATGTACTCGGCACGTATGGATGGGGGATTGTCGCGGTGACGATCATCATCCGACTTGTATTGCTTCCATTGATGATTCAACAAACGAAAAGTTCAAAGCGGATGCAGGAAATCCAACCTGAGCTCCAAGCATTGAAAGAGAAATATAAATCGAAAGACGCAGTGACGCAGCAAAAGTACCGTGAAGAAATGCAGAGAATCATGTCTGAGAGAAAGATCAACCCGGCGGCAGGTTGTTTACCTGTCTTAATCCAGATGCCGATCCTATTTGGTTTCTATCATGCCATCAGTCGGATGAATGTCACTTATGATATCGGTTCTTTCCTTTGGTTTGAACTTGCCGCGCCAAGTATTACACTTGCGGTACTTGCAGGTCTGATGCAATTCATCGTACTTCGGACAGGCCCGGCGATGGATAATCCACAAATGAAAGTCATGATGTATATCATGCCGTTTATGATTATGATCTTCGGTTCATTCTTACCGGCAGCACTTGCATTGTACTGGGTAATCGGAAATATCATTTCAATCATCCAAAATATCTTCATTTACAAACCATTCAAGAAAAAAGAAGAGGTACCTGTAAAAGTAGGAGGGAAAAGAAAATGACAAGGATGACGAGAAGGGGAGCCACAGTTGAACTGGCGATCGCATCAGCATTGGAAGCACTCGGCGTAACGCGTGAAGAAGTGGAAGTCGAAGTAATCGATCAAGGGAAAAAAGGATTTCTCGGTTTTGGTGCAAAAGAAGCTGAAGTGACCGTAACCGTCTTATCTGTGGAGCAACCTTCCGTCCCTGACTCGCTGAACGAAAAAATTGAAATTGGCGAGGAACCGGAATCGACGTTGAAAACCGAAATAGAAAACGTCCCGGAAGAGACAGTTGTGGAGCGAGAGGAACTTCAGGTGGAAGGTTTGTCTGATGAAGCAGCGATCCATGAAACAGCAAATTATTTACAAGCAATTGCAACCGAAATGGGAATTGACGATCTCCAACTCCAACATACAATGGATGGAAAATACGTTCATTTTCAATTGGAAAGTTCTAAAGCCGCATTGTTGATTGGGAAAAGAGGACAGACGTTGAACGCCCTTCAGCAGTTGGCACAGCTTATCGCCAACAAATCGACAGCGCAATTTAAAGTGGTACGGATTGATGTAGGAGATTATCGGGAAAGACGCGAACAATCGTTGGAACAACTAGCCGAACGGATGGCGGATAAAGCGGTCCGCACTGGCCGGAAAGTACAACTCGAACCGATGCCGGCCTATGAAAGAAAGGTTATTCACCATGCATTATCCAATCGCTTGGATATTGAAACGTATTCGGAAGGATCCGATCCATTTAGATATCTTATTATCGAAGCTATTCGGTAAGTGTAACTTGATTCAGCAGAAGTCCCCTACTTCCATAAGTGGCGGGATGAATACTAGAATGCATTTCAATCAGAGGGAGTCCAAACTCCCTGCTGATTCAAGTTAAGCCTCCGGCGGATGTCACAGATTTTGAAAGGAGTTAATTGCGCAAGCGCAATTCAAAATCTGGACGTAATTACGCCGAGGCGTAATTGATTCAAGTTAAAACCGCAAAGATGAAATCGTCTTTGCGGTTTTTTGTCGTTTCAGTTCCCACTTGAAAATTTCATGCTCCTCTATGGAGGCTTGTCTTCCATCTTCTCACAAAACAGTACAAAACTTATCCACAAATTCAAGATTCCGACACTAGGATGATTTGCCGTTTTGTGTTACTATATTATGTTAGATAGTCATGTCTGAAATGGGTTATCCACATGTGAGTAACTAAGTCAGGAAGGTGAAGAACGTGCATGTTGATACAATAGCTGCAATTTCTACTCCAATGGGAGAAGGTGCAATCGCTATCGTCAGGCTCAGCGGGGATGAAGCAATCCAAATTGCGGATCGCATTTTTCGTTCGCCGTCGGGAAAAAAGCTGGCTAAAGAACCATCGCATACGATCCATTACGGACATTTAGCAGATCCCGCCACTGGGGAAATCGTTGAAGAGGTCATGGTATCGCTGATGAAAGCGCCGAAGACATTCACGCGTGAAGATGTTGTCGAAGTGAATTGTCACGGAGGCCTTGTCGCTGTCAATCGTGTGCTCCAACTTGTATTGAAAGAAGGGGCCCGCCTCGCGGAACCGGGCGAATTTACCAAACGTGCCTTTTTGAATGGGCGGGTCGATTTATCGCAAGCAGAGGCAGTTATGGATCTGATACGTGCTAAAACGGACCGGGCGATGAATGTCGCACTGAACCAAATGGAAGGAAAGCTATCAAGGCTCATTGGAGAATTGAGACAGGCACTTCTTGAAACGTTGGCACAAGTCGAAGTAAACATCGATTACCCAGAATATGATGATGTCGAGGAAGTGACCATTCCACTCATGATCGAAAAAAGCACATGGGTACGGGATGAAATCGACAAGTTATTACAGACTTCCTCGCAAGGGAAAATATTGCGGGAAGGGCTATCTACCGTTATTATTGGAAGACCGAACGTAGGTAAATCTTCCTTATTGAATAGCCTCGTGCAGGAAAATAAAGCAATCGTTACAGACATTGCAGGGACGACACGTGATATTATTGAGGAGTACGTCAATGTACGTGGTGTACCACTTCGTCTTGTCGATACGGCTGGAATCCGGGAAACAGAGGACATCGTGGAACGAATAGGTGTCGAGAGGTCCAGACAAGTATTGAAGGAAGCTGATTTGATTTTACTCGTGCTTAATGGCTCCGAAGCACTTACAATAGAAGATGAAAGACTTTTTGAAGCGGTTTCGGGAATGGATACGATTATCGTGATCAATAAAACCGATCTTCCGCAAAAAATAGATATGCCAAAAGTGAAGGAACTTGCTGGAAACGGTAGGGTCGTCACGACATCTCTTTTGAAAGACGAAGGGGTGGATGAATTGGAAGAAGCGATCGCCGGACTCTTTTTCGAAGGAAATCTCGAAGCAGGCGATTTCACATATGTTTCAAACGCAAGACATATTGCCTTGTTGCATCATGCACGGGCAGCGATCGAAGACGCGATTGGCGCAGCCGAAACGGGCGTCCCGGTCGATATGATTCAGATCGATGTCACACGGACATGGGAAATCCTCGGTGAAATTATTGGGGATACTGTCCAAGAAAGCTTGATCAACCAGTTGTTCGCACAATTTTGCCTCGGAAAATAAATGATGTGCCTTGGAAAATTTATAATAGAAGGAAGGAAATAGAACATGCCCAAATATGAAGCAGGCACGTTCGATGTAATTGTCATTGGTGCCGGACATGCCGGCGTAGAGGCGGCTTTGGCGGCAGCCAAGATGGGAGCATCGACACTTGTCCTAACGATGAATCTTGACATGATTGCTTTCATGCCTTGTAATCCATCGCTCGGTGGCCCAGCCAAAGGAATTGTCGTGCGGGAAATTGACGCACTGGGCGGTGCGATGGGGAAAGTAATTGATAAAACACATATCCAAATGCGGATGTTGAATACAGGAAAAGGACCGGCAGTACGTGCGCTTCGTGCGCAAGCCGATAAAGTCCTTTATCAGCAAGAAATGAAACGGCTTCTGGAAGAGCAGGAAAACTTGACACTCCATCAAGGCGTCGTGGAAGAATTGATTGTTGAAAATGATGAAGTGACCGGATTGATTACTCAAGTAGGTGCCATATACCGTGCAAAAACAGTCATCGTGACGACAGGTACGTTCCTACGCGGTGAAATCATCATCGGTGATTTGAAATATTCTAGTGGACCGAATAACCAAATGCCGTCCATACGATTGGCGGATAGTATTCGTGAACTTGGTTTTGAAATGGTCCGTTTTAAAACGGGTACACCTCCACGTATTAATAGTAATACGATCGATTACAGCAAGACGGAAATCCAACCAGGAGATGATGTTCCACGGGCGTTCAGTTATGAAACAACGGAATTCATCATGGATCAATTGCCTTGTTGGTTAACTTATACTTCTCCGAAAACACATGAAATTATCAATGAAAACCTTCATTTGTCACCGATGTACTCCGGTATGATTAAAGGGAAAGGACCGCGTTATTGTCCGTCCATTGAAGATAAGATTGTTCGCTTTGCCGATAAATCACGCCATCAAATATTCCTGGAACCGGAAGGGCGAAATACGAAAGAAGTCTATGTCCAAGGGCTTTCGACAAGTTTGCCGGAATATGTACAGAAACAATTGATCGAAAGTGTACCGGGACTTGAAAAAGCGGAAATGATGCGTGCAGGTTATGCAATTGAGTATGATGCCATCGTTCCAACACAATTATGGCCAACACTTGAAACAAAAAAAATTCGCAATTTGTACACGGCAGGTCAACTGAACGGCACATCCGGTTACGAAGAGGCAGCGGCACAAGGCATTATGGCCGGTATTAACGCAGCATCACGTGTTCTCGGAAAAGAAGAATGCATTCTAGGACGTGCGGATGCCTATATTGGTGTCCTGATTGATGATCTTGTGACGAAAGGAACGAGTGAGCCATACAGATTGCTGACATCACGTGCGGAGTATCGTTTGTTATTGCGCCATGATAATGCAGATCTCCGTTTAACGGAAACCGGCCATGCACTTGGGCTCATCAACGAAGAACGTTATCAGGCTTATTTGGTCAAAAAACAGCAGATCGAAGAAGAAGTCGACAGATTGCGCCAAGTAACGATCAAGCCTAGCGAGCAAGTCCAAGAAATCATTCGTGAAACCGACGGTACGGAAATAAGAGAACCGATGAAAGCGGCTGATCTTCTCAAACGTCCGGAAATGAAATACGATCAAATTGAACGGATTGTCCCACCGGTGGAGAAACTATCCGCAGAAGTGGAAGAACAAGTAGAGATTTTCATCAAATATGAAGGTTATATCGAAAAATCCATGCAACAAGTCGAAAAGATGAAGAAGATGGAAAACAAAAAGATACCGGAAGACATTGATTATCATGCCATTTCAGGTATTGCAACAGAGGCGAAAATGATGCTGAGCGAAGTAAGACCATTGTCCATCGCACAGGCATCTCGTATATCAGGCGTTAATCCAGCTGATATTTCCATTCTCCTTGTTTATATCGAGCAAGGTAGAATTGCAAAAATATCAGGCTAAGGCGGTTTAAGCTGATGCGGATTTCGTGTCCGCATCAGTTTTTTAACTATACGCTTTTCTATTGTCTAGGCTTAAGTGGCCAGATGCTCGGGTCGTAAGCCATTCCGGCCATACGACAAAGAGCGCCGTATTTTCGGTCTGTCTTACGCCTATCGAATCTAACCGGCCACTTACGCTTTTCTAAATATGGAGGAGATATTGATTGAATGAGGAGCAGTTTATCCTAGGATTGAAAGAACATGGAATTGAATTGAGTGACAAACAACAAGAACAATTCAGACAGTATTTTGAACTTCTGGTAGAATGGAATGAAAAGATGAATCTGACGGCGATCACAGATGCACCGTCCGTCTATTTAAAACATTTCTACGATTCGATTACTGCTGCTTTTTACGTTGACTTAAACGGTCTCAAAACTATTTGTGATGTAGGGGCAGGAGCAGGGTTTCCAAGTATTCCATTGAAAATCTGTTTTCCAGAACTACACGTGACAATTGTAGACTCATTGAATAAACGAATCGGTTTTCTCGAACATCTTGCGTCTATGTTACAGTTGGAAAACGTGCATTTTGTCCATGCACGGGCTGAAGATTTCGGTCAAAATCCAAAGTATCGTGAAAAGTTCGATATTGTTACTGCACGAGCAGTGGCACGTCTTTCTGTGCTTGCAGAATTATGTGTTCCACTTGTCAAAAAAGGTGGAATTTTCATTTCTATGAAAGGAGCAGCTGCCGGAGACGAACTGGCAGATGCGAAAAAAGCGCTTTCCGTTCTCGGTGCCGTCATTAAAGAAGAGCATTCATTCACGCTACCGATTGAAAATAGTGAACGGAGTATCTTTGTTTTTGATAAGGAAAAAAATACACCTAAAAAGTATCCTAGAAAACCTGGTGTTCCGAATAAGTCACCAATTTAATTACTTATGCTCTAGCATAAGCGCGTCCAGATTTTGAATTGAACAATGCTCGCGTCTAATCCTCGGGCGACAGGCGCCCTGCGCTTTTGGGTAATTAACTCCTTTCAAAAACTGTTCCACGTGGAACAATGGATCTAGCGGATACATGATGAATGAAATTAGGAAGCAGTCTTGAAAAGGTGGTGCCGGGAATGAAAAGTCCTTTTTCACGTTTTTTTGGAGGTGGAGAGAAAGAAGTTGATCCACTAGCAAGTGAAGCTAATCATCACGAAAAAATTGTACAAGTTAAATTAGAACAAATTAGACCAAATAAATATCAACCGCGTACAGTATTCTCGGAAGAAAAAATTGAGGAACTTGCAAGGACCATTCATACACATGGTGTCATCCAACCAATCGTGATTCGGAGTGTTGACACGGATTCCTATGAAATCATCGCTGGGGAACGCCGATACCGTGCGATGAAAAAATTGGGTTGGTCAGAAGTGCCCGCAATTATTCGAGAACTTGATGATAAAGAAACCGCGTCCATTGCATTGATTGAAAACTTACAGCGAGAAGAGTTGACGGCGATAGAAGAAGCCTATGCTTATGAAAAATTGTTAGAGCTTCACGGATTGACACAAGAAGCATTGGCACAAAGGCTTGGAAAGGGTCAGTCGACTGTAGCAAATAAGCTGCGCTTACTCAAACTTCCTGAAACGATAAAAGATGCAATCTTACGCAAAGAAATTTCTGAAAGACATGCAAGAGCACTTATTCCTATTAAAGATGATGAATTGCAGCAAAAACTGCATCAGGAAATCATTGAGGAACAGTTAAATGTCAAGCAGCTTGAAGCAAGAATCGAACAATTACTGAATCCGGATGAAGAGGTCGTAAAAGAGAAAAAGAGGGCACCCAAAAGGAAGTCAGTCAGTAAAGATGTCCGTATTGCGCTCAATACGATCCGACAATCACTCGTTCTTGTCACTAAAAGCGGAATCGATGTAAAAACAGAAGAAGAAGACGCTGAAGATTTTTATACAATTACGGTTAAAATACCGAAAAAGAAATAAGATCAATTACGCCTCGGCGTAATTGCGTCCAGATTTTGAATTGCGAATCGAACAGCGAAGAGTTCGATTTGCCTTAATTTCTGGGCTTTTTGCAGAAATTAAGGCAATTTCAGGACGCGACGATCTTAGTCTGAGCTCCTCTAATCAGCAGGGAGTTTGAACTCCCTCTAATTGAGATGCATTCTGGTATTCATCCCACAACTTATGGAAGTAGGGGACTTCTGTAGCTGACGCTTTGCTTTCAGTGCAAAAAGATTTGCTGAATCAAATTAAAACTCTTGCCTTGGAGCAGGAGTTTTTTTGCATACGCATAAAAATAATGAATCTGTTGCGAGGAGATGGAAGAGTTGTTTCCTATACATATATCTCCACAATGTCCGTATTTTTTGATAAACTAGAAGTTGTCCGGTGAAGATCAATGGAAATTATGAATATCAGAATTTAACGATAGTTTATGATTTTATCTTTTTTAGAAGACGTGAAAGCGGGTGGAAGTTTTGAGTAGAATAATAGCGGTCGCTAACCAAAAGGGAGGCGTCGGTAAAACAACAACATCCGTCAATCTAAGTGCTTGCCTTGCCCATATAGGCAAAAAAGTCCTTTTAATTGATACAGATCCACAGGGGAATGCAACAAGTGGAGTCGGCGTGAACAAAGGTGATGTTCAAAAATGCATCTATGATATTTTGATTGATGACGCTGATGTCCATGAGGTGATCCGGAAGACGAAAATGGAGAACTTGGACATTATACCAGCCACGATTTCGTTAGCCGGTGCTGAAATTGAGCTTGTTTCAACGATTTCAAGAGAAGTAAGGATGAAACATGCTATCCAGGAAGTCAAGGATCGGTATGATTATATCATTATCGATTGTCCGCCATCGCTTGGCTTATTGACGATTAATGCATTGACGGCATCCGATTCGATTCTTATTCCAGTGCAGTGCGAATATTATGCGTTGGAAGGATTGAGTCAGTTGCTTAGTACGATTCGACTCGTACAAAAGCATTTAAATGAATCTTTGACGATTGATGGCGTTTTACTCACAATGTTCGATGCTAGGACGAATTTAGGAATTCAAGTAATTGATGAAGTGAAGAAATATTTTCAAGATAAAGTGTACAGAACGATTATTCCACGAAATGTACGGCTGAGTGAGGCTCCGAGTCATGGAGAACCGATCATTATATATGATGCAAGGTCTCGGGGGGCGGAAGTCTATTTAGAGTTGGCAAAGGAAGTGGTGCACAAATGAGTAGAGGTCTCGGAAAAGGTTTGAATGCCTTATTTCCTGGGGAGTCACTGTCCAAAGCAGAGTCTGTTGAAAAAATTCATGTGAAAAGTATTAAAGCAAATCCATACCAACCTCGAAAAATCTTTGATGAAATAGCCATTCAAGAATTGAGTGCTTCCATAAAAGAACATGGCATTTTGCAACCAATTATATTACGAAAGAAAGGTACGACTTACGAAATTGTCGTTGGCGAAAGACGTTTCAGGGCAGCACAACTGGCGGGCCTAGATGAAATTCCTGCAGTTGTGCGTAATTTGACGGATGAAGAGACAATGGAGCTAGCGATTCTTGAAAACTTACAGCGCGAAGATTTGACACCGATTGAAGAAGCGGAAGCGTATCATGGCTTGATGGAAAATTTGAAATTGACGCAAGAACAACTTGCCTTCAGGTTAGGAAAAAGCCGTCCACATATTGCAAATCATGTCCGTTTACTAACACTACCGGGTAAAGTTAGAGACTATATTTCCGAAGGTAAGCTGTCAATGGGACATGGCAGAACGTTGCTAGGATTGCGTAAAAAAGAAAAAATTGCTTTACTGGCAGAACAGGTTTTAAAGGATGGGTTAAATGTCCGTCAGCTTGAAAAATTAGTGCAAAAGCTGAATGAAGATGTTCCACGTGAAACAAAAAAAGAGAAGAAGCCCGATTTGTTTTTAGCAGAAAGGGAAGCGAGCTTGCGAGATTATTTTGGAACAAATGTGACAATTAAAAAAGCAAAGAATAAAGGGAAGATCGAAATCGAATTTTTCTCAGAGGATGATCTTGAACGTATTCTGGAGTTACTGAATGAATAAGTAAATACCTATTTTGCTGTAACAGCAAAATAGGTATTATTTTTAACTAAATCGAGGTGATGGCATGGTATTATTCGGAACGATTGTAAATGCCATCTTAATTATCATAGGGGCGTTTATTGGACGTTTTTTACATAATATACCTGAGCGGATGAAAGAAACGGTTATGTATGGAATCGGGCTTGCCGTGGCCGTTATTGGTATTCAAATGACATTCGAGAGTACGCAGGTGTTGATTGTCATTATTAGTATCGTGTTTGGTGCAATTATTGGCGAATGGATGGATTTGGATCAGAAAGTGAATGCTCTCGGACAATGGATTGAAAAGAAAATGCCGGTCAATCGGAAAGGGCCTGGTATTGCGCCAGGATTTGTAACGGCAACACTTATCTTCGTCGTCGGTTCAATGGCAATAATCGGAGCAATCGACAGTGGACTTAGAAATGATCATGACGTCCTTGTTATGAAAGGGATTATTGACGGATTTACAGCAATCATTTTAAGTTCGACACTTGGAATTGGCGTCGCTTTTGCGGCCCTACCTGTATTTTTATATCAAGGAATCATTACACTACTGTCTACACAAATCAGTAGCTTCGTTCCAGATGAATTATTGAATTTCTTCATCACAGAAATGACAGCGACTGGTGGATTGATGATATTAGCCATTGGACTGAATTTGATCGGGCTGACTAAAATACGGGTTGCCAATTTAATACCGGGCATTTTAGTTGTGGGACTTGTGGTGACGATCGTTCATCTTATTTGATTGAGTTCGACTGTAAGCAAGTTGCAGTGCACGGGCAACAATACGACTCATCTCAAATGGAAGATGCAGGCGCGTACTTTGAAGGACAGCATGTTCCATGAAGCCGGCAATATTGACAATTCCTTTAATGGACACATCACCAACAGGAGGCAATTTTTTGCCGACTGCTTTCCCGGGATGAATCGGTCCACTATGGAACAGCAATTGGCCCACAGAGCTCCCTTGCCCTAGGCATGCATCGATAGCTACGATGAAAGCCGTTGGGGAAGAAAGTCGTGTTTCTTCAATTTGTTGCTGTAAATTAAGGGCGTGTAATGGGTTTTCCAATGTCCCGAAAACGGGAAAAGGGAATAGAGGAGATTCGGTAAGGTGAGAGCCGGTTAAAGGCCCAAGTGCGTCTCCAGTAGAACGGTCGGTTCCTATGCAGTAAAAAATGAGTTCATGCGATGCAAATGGAATGTGTTGAAGGAATAGTGAACTTAATTTCCAAACGACACCGGTTTCTTTATAATGGATTCGGTAATCATAAGTGGTAGGAAGCGCAGCTCGCATGAGAAAAACTCCATTTCATTAGTATGATGTATTACTCAATATACGCATGAATCGTCGTAATTATACGAAAGGTGGACAAAAGTGGATTTAGCAAAAAATGAAGATACAAGTTTGAAAGAACAGGCTGAAAAGGTGGAGAAATTCTTATTCAG
Source organism: Sporosarcina soli (assembly GCF_042655805.1). Taxonomy (NCBI): domain Bacteria; kingdom Bacillati; phylum Bacillota; class Bacilli; order Caryophanales; family Caryophanaceae; genus Sporosarcina; species Sporosarcina soli. The sequence continues at coordinate 22,682 of NZ_JBHSNO010000007.1, forward strand.
TCAAGAGACATGGGAAACTCTCGGAACAATAGCCATCCGAGTTCTAGTTATTGTAGTACTGGCAGCTATCGTTGTCAGAGTGGGCAAATTGGTCATCCGCCGTGTGTTTAAAGTGAAAATGAAAGTGCCATTGCGCCAGTCTGAACGTCGGGAACAAACGTTAATGAAGCTATTGGAGAATACATTGGCTTATGTCGTCTATTTTTCAGCGATCATGGCGGTTCTGGCTGAGTTTAAAATTGATGTAAGAGGATTGCTGGCTGGGGCGGGTGTGCTCGGCCTTGCAGTCGGTTTCGGTGCGCAAAGCCTTGTCAAGGATGTCATCACCGGTTTTTTCATTATCTTTGAAAATCAGTTTTCTGTCGGAGATTATGTGAAAATCGATACGGCGGAAGGAATCGTTGAAGAAATTGGTTTACGTACGACGAAAATTAAAAGTTTTACGGGCGAAGTTTCCATTCTGCCGAATGGCACCATTAGTCGAGTTGTCAATTATTCCAAGGAAAATTCGTTGGCGATTGTCGATGTCACGATTCCTTTTGAAGTAGGCGTGGAGAAGACAGAAAAGCTCATTGAAAACTATTTAATTTCATTAGGGAAGAAAAATGATGATTTTATCAATAACCCGAAGTTAATCGGAGCTCAGAATTTTACGGAAACGGAAGCTGTTGTACGCATAATTGCTGAAACGAAACCGATGCGTCATTTTGATAGTGCAAGGACAATTGGTATCGGTTTGAAAAAGTATTTGGAACAGGAAGGTATCGAGATTCCATACCCGACCTTGGTCACGAAATCGTTCAGCAATGTCTAAATAGAATAGATAAGAAAGGATGTGCGTGAAAATGGAAGGAAAAGTGTTTGGATTGAATGACGTTGTCGAGATGAAAAAGCAGCATCCATGTGGAACAAATGCTTGGAAAATCATTCGCATGGGGGCGGATATCCGCATTAAATGTGAAGGATGCGGACATAGTGTCATGATCCCGCGCAACGAATTTACGAAAAAGATGAAGAAAGTGATCGTCAAAGCGGAATCTTGAGCACGAATGGACATCTGGGACTGATGTCCTTATAATGGAAGAGTTGTATACGGAATAAATGAGTGGACATATAAATGAGAGGTTGTGGAATGAATGGCGTTAACAGCTGGAATTGTCGGTCTTCCGAACGTAGGGAAATCGACGCTATTCAATGCAATTACCAAAGCGGGGGCCGAGGCAGCGAACTATCCGTTCTGTACGATTGATCCGAATGTCGGCATCGTAGAAGTACCGGATGAAAGACTTGAAAAATTGACGGAACTTGTAACACCGAAGAAAACGGTGCCCACTGCATTTGAATTTACAGACATTGCAGGGATCGTTGAAGGGGCAAGCAAAGGGGAAGGGCTCGGGAATAAATTCTTATCACATATTCGTGAAGTGGATGCTATCTGTCAAGTAGTTCGTTGTTTTGCCGATGAAAATATTACGCACGTTTCCGGGAAAGTGAATCCGATTGATGATATTGAAGTCATCAATCTTGAACTGATCCTTGCCGACATGGAAAGCGTGGAAAAACGGTTGACGCGCGTTTCCAAAATGGCTAAACAGAAAGACAAGGATGCAATGGCGGAAGAACCAATACTCCTGAAACTGAAAGAAGCATTTGAAAACGAACAACCAGCACGTTCTATCGAGTTTGCGGAAGAAGAATACAACCTCATTAAAGGGATGCATCTTTTGACGATTAAACCGATGCTCTATGTAGCGAATGTTTCAGAAGATGAAATTGCGGATGCGGACAACAATGAGTATGTCCAAGCTGTCCGTGAATTCGCGGAAAAAGATAATGCGCAAGTCATCGTCGTTTGTGCCAAAATCGAAGAAGAGATGGCTGAGCTTGAAGACGAGGAAAAAGCGATGTTCCTCGAAGAGCTTGGCATCCAAGAATCAGGTCTTGACCAACTGATCAAGGCGGCTTATAACTTGCTTGGACTTGCTACCTACTTCACGGCAGGCGTGCAGGAAGTAAGAGCTTGGACATTCCGGAAAGGGATGAAAGCACCGCAATGTGCAGGTATCATCCATACCGATTTCGAGCGTGGGTTCATCCGTGCAGAAACCGTCGCGTATGATGCACTTGTTGAATCGGGCTCAATGGCCGCAGCAAAAGAGGCGGGGAAAGTCCGTTTGGAAGGTAAAGAATATGTCGTAAAAGACGGAGACGTCATGCTGTTCCGTTTTAACGTTTGATCAACGAAAGCGTCGCATCGGTTTTTAAGTACCGGTACGACGCTTTTTATTAATGTTTTAACTTTTGTGGTGCATAGACATAAAGCTTAGGCAACTCGGGGTCATCTTTGACAAGCCAGTCATCGGGCAATTTACGCAATTCCTTGTACATCGCAAAGTCGCCGGCGGCACCGCCAATTAACAATGCAGCCAAACTGATGAGCAAACCACTTCCGATGTACAATCCGATCAAGGCAGGGACGATTCCTGTCGTCCAAAAAGGGAGAAGCAATGCTTTCCGGATGGCACGATTCGTCATCAGCTGATCAGTTGTCGCATAAGCAATACCCATTTTCAAATTGACACCGACAACCATCCGTTTCCAAGGAACTCCACCGAAGATGCGAAAGCCAATCAAATGAAAAAACTCATGTAAAATAATAAGAACAACATATCCGACAATGGAAAAGACGACTGTCCATAACGAAAATGTGAACATGACAGCTTTTTCAATGACCACCTTCAAGATCAATAAAAGAAGGCCGGATAGGATAGTCAAGATGAGACTTCTCTTTGCTACTGCGGGCAAATCGATTTCAATCACTTTGTCGGGCTCAGGAAATTCATTCAACAAAATCACCTCTATCCATATAGTATACAAGAAAATGGTTGAAAGTTTAATGCAGATATGCTAATATTTACTGATGTGAGTAATACAATTACTTACTCCTTGCCCGCTGCAATCAGCAGGGCCAAAGTCCATAAGGAGGTGACTGAAGATGAGAAAGTACGAAATCATGTACATCATCCGCCCAACGGTAGAAGATGAAGCTAAAAAAGCGTTGATCCAACGTTTTGATGAGGTCCTTACTTCTAAAGGTGCGGAAATCATCGAGTCGAAAGAGTGGGGCAAGCGCCGTCTTGCTTACGAAATCGACGACTTGCGTGAAGGTTTCTACCAGCTTGTAAAAGTGAACGCTGGTGCTGAAGCGATCGATGAATTTACACGTCTTGCGAACATCAACGAAGATATCCTTCGTCATATGGCTGTTCGTCTTGATGCTTAATCTTAATGCATATAAATATGTCAACAGATGACACTTACAAAATGATGAGGGAGGTTGAATTCTGATGATTAACCGAGTTGTTTTAGTAGGGCGATTGACAAAAGATCCAGAGCTGAAATATACACAAACCGGGATTGCTGTCACACGTTTCACGTTAGCGGTGAACCGGGCTTTCCAAAGCGCATCAGGCGAAAGGGAAGCTGATTTCATCAGTTGTGTAGCTTGGAGAAAACAGGCTGAAAATATCGCGAACTTCTTGAGAAAAGGAAGTCTTGTCGGAGTGGATGGCCGTATCCAGACGGGCAGCTTCGAAGGACAAGACGGAAAGCGCGTCTATACAACTGAAGTTGTAGCGGATAGCACACAGTTTCTCGAGCCGCGTAATGCGAATGCCGACAATAGGTCCGGATCTTCTTACGGTGCGCCGTCGTACGGTGCTCAGCAAGGGGGACAACCAGGCTATCAGAATCAGCAGCCTAGTCAACAACAATATCAACAACCGAATCAGCAAAACTATACACGTACTGACGATGATCCATTTTCGATGGGCGGAGGTCCGATTGAAGTATCGGACGACGACCTGCCGTTCTAAGATCTCGTGTGTATAGTCGATCAAAGAAAATAAGGGTTTTTGATAGGCGAGCAATGCGCCGCTTATCGGAAGCCGAGAGAAGGAGGAGAATAGTATGGCACCACGTCGTGGAGGTAAAAGACGTCGTAAAGTTTGTTATTTCACATCCAACAACATTACGCATATCGATTATAAAGATACAGACCTACTTAAGAAATTTATTTCTGAGCGCGGAAAAATCTTGCCTCGCCGTGTAACGGGCACAAGCGCGAAGTATCAGCGTAAACTGACACTTGCGATCAAACGCTCACGCATCATGGCACTTCTTCCGTTCAGCGCGGAAGAAAGATAATTTGATTGACAGATCGCCTTCTTGTATTGGGACAACCCGTACAAGGAGGCGATTTTTTTGTTGGTAAAATTAGTTGGTGAGAGGAATAATTGATGTATGATCAATTGCAAGCTTTAGGTGATGTTAAGCGCTCAAGAGTGTTTTGTAGTGATCAAAGCAAGTACCAGGCGCTCAAAACCCCATCAAAAATTCCCTAATTCAATCATAAAAAGGTTAAAAAGGAAACTGACTTCTATAACCTCCGACCATAACAGTACATGCGTTCTTTTTTGTTAAATACATAAATCGTGATACAATTATAGAAGCGCTCTCTTTTGAATCGTTAGTTGTGAAATCGATGGATACATCAAATTGTCCAGCGAAAGACCGGAGGAATCTAGATGATGAAAGACGATCCGAGAAAAATTACTTATGGGGCAATGATGATTGCATTATTCGCTATTTTGCTGGCGATTATTTTGTATGTGCCGCCTATAGGTTCGATTACGATGTTCCTTATTCCATTGCCTATCATATTATATGGATTAAGGTATGATCGTGCGTCGACCATTCTTGTGACAGGGGCAGGTATTGTTGTGTCTCTTTTAATTGGGGGCATCGCTCTTCTTCCTTTTGCCTTTGTATTTGGATTGGCAGGATGGATGATTGGGGAGATGATCAAAGCAGGGAAGTCGAAATTGTATCTGTTCATGGGGCTGTCCCTCATGTATATCATGACTTCTATTATTGTGTATGTAGGGGCAGTCTTATTATTCAACATCAATTTTGTGGATCAACTGTTCACGATGATGCGGGAATCGCAACAACAATTCGCCTCTTTCATGGGGACGTATGGGACGCTTCCAGCGAATTATAATGAGATGACGGAAGCGATGTTCACGTTTTATGAACATACGATTCCGGCTGCTTTTATCTTGACTTGTTTTTTATTTGCTTTTATTACGTTAATCCCGAATTTGTTTCTTGCTAAACGGTTGGGGCATCAAGTGCCAAAGTTTCCGCCGTTTAGAAATATGAAGTTGCCTGTCATTACTGTTTTTGCATATGGAGTGGTCCTTCTCCTGAATATGACAGTTGCAATGGAGCCGGGAACCGATTTGTATCTGATCTGTGTAAATGCATTGATTATTTTAAGGACGCTCTTCCTGTTGCAAGGGATTGCACTGATTCATTTCTATTTGCATAAAACGAAGTTACCGAAAGCAGTCACGATTGTTGGAACATTGTTTGCATTATTTCTCCATCCAGTGACGACATTACTTGGGGTATTGGACGCAGGTGTTAATATCCGTTCCTGGATTCGCAAAGACAAGAGCAGGTAGGAGGGTGGAACAATGACATCATTTTTTCGGAAAAGGACAATTCGTTATCCATTACTTCTATTGTCGCTCTTAGGTCTAGTAGCGTCAGCACTCCTTCTCATGTCCTTTTTTTGGATTGGGCTTGTTTTTACAATTGTATTTGTAGTGACGGTAGGAATTGCGTGGAAGATGGAAGAGCGTACGTATGTCGAAACGGAAAATCATATTGAAACACTTGCATTTCGGGTGAAAAAAGTCGGGGAAGAGGCTTTTCATGAATTACCAATCGCCATCCTTCTCGTGAATGAAAAGAATATGGTTGAATGGGCGAACCCGTTTGCCATGAAAGTGTTTGACTCGGATTCGCTTATTGGCGATGAATTATTCAATCTCTCCGGACAATTCCGTGCAATTTTGAAGGGGAGCAAAACTGCTGATCCATTCATTACAGTTGGAGAGCGGACGTATAAAGTCATTTATAAAGCGGAAGAGAAGCTGATTTACTTATTTGACGTGACGGAGCAAGTGGAGATTGAGTCGCTGTATTATGCAGACCGCACAGTTTTGGGTATCATGCTTGTCGATAATTATGACGATCTTTCTCAAGCGATGGATGACCAGACAAGAAGTCAGCTGAATTCTTTGGTGACGTCTCTTGTCAATCGTTGGGGAACGGAAAATGGCATCTTCGTTAAAAGGATCGCTTCTGACCGTTTCCTCGTTGTATTCAATGAAGCAACTTTGGCTGAATTGGAGAAGACGAAATTCTCAATTTTGGATGATATCCGGGAAAAGACAGCCGAGCAAAGCACCGCGTTGACTTTGAGTATCGGTGTAGGTACAGGTTCCACTTCGTTGACGGAACTGGGAGAACTGGCGCAATCCAGCTTGGATCTTGTTCTCGGGCGTGGTGGCGATCAGGTGGCCATTAAACGACATGATGGTAAATTGAAATTTTATGGTGGCAAGACAAATCCTGTTGAAAAAAGGACACGGGTTCGAGCAAGGGTTATCTCTCATGCACTGCGTGATCTGATTCAAAGCAGTGATAAAGTTTTTGTCATGGGACATAAAATGCCGGACATGGATGCAATTGGTGCTGCCATCGGTGTTCGGAAAATGGCCCGCATGAACAATATTGAAGGCTATATTGTCGTCAATTTCAATGAATTGGATGGCAGTGTAACGCGGTTAATGGATGAAATTGATCGTGATGTTTCGCTTGCCAGTCAATTTATCCAACCGGAGGACGCACTACCCCTGATGACAGAACGTTCACTTGTCATTATTGTGGATACGCATAAACCGAGTATGGTCATTGATGAACGTGTGCTTGAGAAGGCCGAAAAAGTGGTTGTCATCGATCACCATAGACGGGGCGAAGAATTTATCAATAATACGATGCTCGTCTATATGGAACCGTATGCGTCCTCTACTGCGGAGCTCGTGACGGAATTACTTGAGTACCAGCCGAAGAACGAGAAGCTGACGATGCTTGAATCGACTGCGCTACTAGCTGGTATTATTGTCGATACGAAAAGCTTCACTTTACGGACGGGGGCGCGAACATTTGAAGCAGCATCGTATTTACGGACGTTCGGAGCAGATACCGTCCTTGTCCAGCGATTGTTAAAAGAAGATATTGAGACGTATATCGCCCGTTCGAAGCTGATTGAAACCGTTGAGTTATTGGAAGGTGGGATTGCCATCGCCAAAGGGAAGGATCAAATCGCATATGGTCCGGTTCTCATTGCGCAGACGGCAGATATTTTACTAACGATGCAAGGTATTGGAGCATCTTTTGTGATTGCACCTCGGGAGGACGGTAAAATCGGGATCAGTGCCCGTTCCCTTGGTGATTTGAATGTCCAGCTTGTCATGGAAGAACTCGGCGGGGGAGGACATTTGACAAATGCAGCCTGCCAGTTAGAGGCTGAGACGGTTCAAGAAGCCGTGGACATGTTAAAATCAGTATTAGAGACGAGAATGGAAAGGGGAAGTTCATCATGAAAGTAATCTTTTTGCAAGACGTAAAAGGTAAAGGGAAAAAAGGGGAAGTAAAAGAAGTATCTGTTGGTTATGCGCAAAACTTCTTACTCAAAAACAATTTGGCGGTGGAAGCAACGGCCGGGAATATGAGTAAATTGGAAGGCCAAAAGAAACGCGCTGAAAAAGACGCAGCGGAGGAATTGGCAGAAGCGAAAAAGCTGAAAGTAGAGCTCGACGAAATTACAGTTGAAATGACTGCAAAATCTGGCGAAGGCGGGCGCTTATTCGGTTCGATCACAACGAAACAAATTGCAGAAGCATTGCACAAAACGAAAGGCATTAAAGTGGATCGTCGAAAAATGGAACTTGCGGATGCTATCCGGACACTAGGCTATACAAATGTTCCAATCAAAATCCACCCTGAAGTAACGGCTACGTTGAAAGTGCATGTAACAGAAGAAAGATAAGGAGATAGAAAGATGGACCAGATGTTCGATCGCGTCCCCCCACATAATAACGAAGCTGAACAGTCGGTCATCGGGGCAATTTTCCTTGAGCCGCAGGCGTTGATTACGGCGGCGGAGCTTCTCGTTCCGGAAGATTTCTACAGGATTGCGCATCAGAAAATCTTCGATACGATGATCAGTCTAAGTGACAAAGGGCAGGCTATTGACGTTGTCACCGTTACAGAAGAACTTTCGGCTAAAAAAGAGTTGGAAGATGTCGGAGGCATTTCATATTTGACGGAAATTGCCAACGCTGTCCCAACAGCCGCTAATATCGCGTTTTACGCACGGATTGTAGAAGAGAAGGCGCTATTACGCCGTCTGATCCGTGTGGCGACGTCGATCGTGGAAGACGGCTATGCCCGGGAAGACGAAGTGGAAGCCTTATTATCTGAAGCAGAAAAGAAGATGATGGAAGTTTCCAATCGGAAAAATGCCGGTGACTTCCGTCATATTAAGGACGTCCTTGTCGAAACCTATGACAATATCGAGCTTCTTCATACACGGAAAGGCGATATTACAGGCATTCCAACAGGGTTTCGTGATTTGGACAAAATGACGGCTGGGTTTCAGCGTAACGACTTAATCATTCTTGCTGCCCGTCCTTCTGTCGGTAAGACGGCGTTCGCATTGAATGTGGCACAAAACGTGGCCACGAAAACCGATGAGAATGTAGCCATCTTCAGTTTGGAGATGGGGGCGGACCAGCTCGTCATGCGGATGCTATGTGCGGAAGGGAATATTGATGCACAAGTGCTACGGACCGGTGCACTTGAAGCGGAAGATTGGCGCAAACTGACAATGGCGATGGGTAGTTTATCGAATGCTGGGATTTTCATCGACGATTCATCCGGTATCCGGGTCAATGAAATCCGCTCCAAATGCCGTCGTCTTCAACAAGAGCATGGACTGGGCATGATCATCATCGACTATTTACAGCTGATTTCAGGGAGTGGACGTGCTGGGGAAAATAGGCAGCAGGAAGTATCGGAAATTTCTCGTTCATTGAAAGGGCTGGCAAGGGAATTAAAAGTGCCAGTCATCGCACTTTCCCAGCTTTCCCGTGGCGTCGAGCAACGTCAAGATAAGCGTCCGATGATGTCCGACCTTCGGGAATCTGGAAGTATTGAGCAAGACGCGGATATTGTTTCGTTCCTTTATCGGGAAGATTATTATGATAAAGAGACCGAAAATCAGAATATCATTGAAATTATTATCGCAAAACAACGGAACGGTCCGACGGGTACTGTTTCGCTCGCATTTGCGAAAGAATACAATAAATTCGTCAATATCGACTGGAGTCAGCACCAACCACCAGCCGGAGCTTAGACATAAAGAAAAGTGTTAGGAAAGTCCTCTTATCAAACGGGAATTTCGTTTGATAAGAGGACTTTTCGCGTTTTATTCAAAAGGGTATATTGTTGTGATGGTTACCCAGTAAATGGTATTAAATAAGAATAATTGGATGCAATTATACATTTGTATTACAAAGGACTCTAAGTATACAAGAGTTGAAAAAAATATGTTAAATTAGAGTGGTGTGAAAAATAGAGCATATCTTGACTAACTACTGGTTTTCCGGTCGAAATACGGAAGGAGTACAAACATGTTTTTCAAAAGCATGAATAATAGAGGGAAAGAGGATACTTCCCCTATGTTCATAAAACCTTTTTCAAAGGTTAACGTCATTCTGATCAGTACTTTGTTGTTAATAGTCATCGGCATACAAACAGGGTTTGCAAATACATTACAAGGCTCAGGCCTTTCTACTGTTTATCATATCTATTCAGAAGGAGAATATGTAGGAGTCATTTCCGACAAGGAAAAAATAGAGGAATTGCAAGAACAAGAGCTGCAACAGGCGGCCTCCGAATATGGAAATCTCTCCTTATCAATTGGCACGGATTTGTCCGTCATTCCGGAATTGGTTTTCGCGGCTGAAACGGAAGATGAACCCGTACTTGAAAAACTCCATGAACTACTATCTGTGGAGGCAGAAGCAACCGGCGTTGTCATTGATGACAAACTGGCATTCTACGTCAAAGATCAAGACGATTATGATGAAGTGATTCGCCAATTGAAACTGCAAAATGTAACGGAACAAGAGCTTAACGAATTCGAAGATCGCATGTCCTCTACAACTACAATCCCCCCTTTAAAGGAGGATGAAACCCGTATCCTTGATATTCTGTTTAGCGGCGAGATGAAAGCAGAAACAGGGAGCACATCTCCAGAAGAAGTGAGAACGGTAAAAGAAGCTTTAGTCCTATTAAACAAAGGCACGTTGGAAGAAAAGGAATATGTCATTCAATCCGGGGATGTGTTAGGCGGAATTGCCTCTGCACATCAGATGACGACGGCCAAATTACTTGAGCTCAATCCGGGTTATACGGTCAATACACTTCTCCAACTTGGAGAAGAATTGAATGTGACTGTCACCGAACCTTATGTTGAAGTGGAAGTCCATTACGAAGCGAAAAACAAACAAACGATTAAACATAAAGAGATTACAGAAAAAGATAGCTCGATGTTTAAAGGTGAAAAGAAAGTGACCCAAAAAGGATCGGATGGCGAAAAGATCGTTACAAAATACATCCGAAAACGCAATGGTCAAACAGTAGGTAGCGATGTTATCGACGAAAAGATCCTTGTGGAACCGACTGACAAAGTGCTGGTCGTAGGAACAAAGGTGATGCCTTCCAGGGGCACAGGCACATTTGTATGGCCTACAGCCGGCGGATATGTATCGAGTCAGATGGGAGTCAGATGGGGAAGAGTGCATCAAGGGATAGACATTGCCCGTCCATCATCACGTACCATTTTAGCGGCTGACAATGGAGTGGTCACAAAAGTAAGTCGACATAGTACTTACGGGAACCACATTGTCATTAAACATAACAACGGTTATGAAACGTTATACGCCCATCTCGCTTCGACAAATGTTAAAGTAGGACAAACTGTCCCGCAAGGAGCAAAAATAGGGGTTATGGGTTCAACAGGCCGTTCGACTGGCGTTCATCTCCATTTTGAAGTGATCAAAAATGGAGAAAATATTAATCCATTGACTGTAGTAAGAAAATAAATGCATGGGGGACGGTACACTGTTGTATCGTCCTTTTTGTTCTTGTATTGCCAATGTTTGGGTCAAAAGGGTTAAGTGAACCTTTGTATGAAAAGCGGTTATGCATGCGTATATGCCCATGTTTCGACAAGATTCGGAAAGTTATTTCCCGGGAAATGGCTTACCGCAGTTTTGCGAATCGCTTGGAAGCGTGATAGAGTAAAAGAAAATGTATTGTGGCGCTATAAAGGCGGGAAAGGATAGAGAATATGCAAAGTAAAACAATCCTTGTAGTAGATGATGAAAAACCGATTGCAGATATATTGGAATTCAATTTGAAAAAAGAAGGCTTTCAAGTATTTTGTGCTTACGACGGAGAAGAGGCACTTGAAAAAGTGGAAGAAGTCAAGCCAGACATTATGTTGTTGGATATTATGCTTCCAAAACGTGATGGTATGGAAGTCTGTCGAGAAGTTCGTAAAAAGTATGACTTTCCAATTATCATGCTGACAGCGAAAGACTCAGAAATTGATAAAGTATTAGGGTTGGAATTGGGCGCGGATGACTATGTTACCAAACCGTTTGGTACTCGCGAGCTGATTGCCCGTGTGAAAGCCAATTTACGCAGACATATGAAAACGATCTCCGACGAGCAGGAAGCGACAACGAATGATATCGAAGTAGGTAGTCTGATCATACAACCGGATGCCTATCTCGTATTGAAACGAGATGAAACGATCGAATTGACGCATCGTGAGTTTGAATTGCTTCATTATCTTGCGAAGCATATCGGGCAAGTGATGACACGTGAACATCTGTTACAGACCGTTTGGGGCTATGATTATTTTGGAGATGTACGGACGGTAGATGTCACCATCAGACGGTTGCGCGAAAAGATTGAAGATACACCGAGCCATCCAGCATGGATCGTCACACGCCGCGGTGTTGGCTATTATTTGCGGGATCCAGAACAGGAGTAATCATCATGCAAAAAGTCGGTCTTTTCCGGTCGATCCATCTTAAATTTGTACTTATCAACGTGATGCTTATCCTCATTGCCATGCAAATTATCGGGTTCTATTTTGCCCAAAGGCTTGAAGATACATTGAAAGAAAACTTCACGACATCGATTCTAGATCGGATGAATTTGGCTGAGTTTAGCGTGCGGGAAGAGATGTTAAAGGACGTGGATGAGCCCTCACTTGCAACGAGGCTCCGTACAGTTCTTTCCAATTCCACGTCGGATGATATTAGCGAAATACGTGTAATCGATGCTAAATATACAATCCTAGCAACATCCGTCATGGAAAACGGGTCGATGGTTGGGCAGCGTTCTACGGATGATATTGTCCGGAAATCGATTATGTCGGAATTGCCGGAAGAAACGATTTACCTTGATGAGAGTACGATGAGGCGGATATGGGTTCTCGTCACACCAATCATCTCGGATAAAAAAATCATTGGAGCCATCTATGTCCGATCCAATATTGAAAAAGTGTATGAGCAGATTGAAGAGATCAATCAAATTCTGGCAGGCGGCGTAGCCGTTTCATTGTCGATCACGATCATCATTGGCATCTTTATTGCTCAGACGATGACAAGGCCGATTTCGGATATGCGACGTCAAGCCCAAACGATGGCAAAAGGGGATTTTTCCCGTAAAGTACGTGTTTACGGAAATGATGAAATTGGCCAGTTGGCGATCGCCTTCAACCATTTAACGAACCAATTGCAGGAATCCCAGTCGACGACAGAAAGCGAAAGGCGCAAACTGGCTTCTGTTTTGGAGAATATGACAGACGGCGTCATTGCGACCGATCGAAAAGGTCGCGTTAGCCTCATCAATGATTCTGCTCTTGCCATGTTGAGATTGACAAGGGATCTCGTATTGAATCGACCGATTACAAGTATTCTTGGCGTGGAACAGGAGTATGCTTTTGAAGACTTGATCCAACTGAAAGAGTCGATCGCCTTGGATTTCAGTACCGAAGAGCAGCCCGCAATTTTGCGCGCCAATTTCTCGATCACGCAACGGGAAACGGGCTTTGTCAATGGCCTCATCGTTGTTTTACATGACAATACAGAACAGGAAAAAATCGATATGGAGAGACGGGAGTTCGTCTCCAACGTTTCACATGAACTGCGTACGCCTTTGACGACAATGCGCAGCTATTTGGAGGCCCTTGCCGATGGAGCTTGGCAGGATAAGGAGATTGCACCATCCTTCCTGCATGTGACACAAACGGAGACGGAGCGGATGATCCGCCTCGTCAATGATCTATTGAAATTATCGCGAATGGATAGCGAGGATTACGATCTTAACTTGGAATGGGTAGAATTCAACGACTTCTTCGAATCGATTATCGACCGCTTTGAGTTCTCGAAATCACAGGACGTCAAATTCAATCGTCTGCTTTCCAATGAAGACTTTTTTGTGGAAATCGATACGGACAAGATGACACAGGTAATTGATAATATCATATCGAATGCCATGAAGTATTCACCGGATGGCGGGGAAATCTGCTTTAGTGTCACGCAGTCCGACGATCATATTCAAGTGATGATCTCCGATGAGGGGATGGGGATACCGAAAGCCAATGTCAAGCGTATATTTGAACGGTTTTACCGGGCCGATCGAGCTCGCTCACGTGCTTTGGGCGGTACGGGCCTTGGTCTTGCGATTGCCCGTGAAATGATCATGGCGCATGGCGGCGAAATATGGGCAGAGAGCGAAGAAGGTAAAGGGACGACGATCTACTTTACATTACCGATTGAACATCAAGAGGAAGGTGAGTGGGATTGAAACATATTGAAACGGTCAAATCCATCATACTTCTCCTACTTATAGCCTTAAGTATCACGTTCACATTTTCCATCTGGACGTATTCTCCGCGTTATGAAACGATGGATCAATCACCGACAACTGATAATATTGCCATTGCCAATAAGGAATCGATTGATCAGATCATCAAACCATATAAGACCGTTTTCAATTTTAACGACAGTCTGAGAGGTACAGTGAATGCAAAAGAGATCGATATGATTATCGATGAGATTTCCGATTGGAAAATTACAGACATCTCACTTGTCAATCAGAATTTCGGCGCAGAAGAATGGGGAGCTTTGTTAAGGAAACCGAACCGGTTTACATTGTATTACCATGGAGAAGTGCCATTGACGCTATATGATACGGTACTTTATATGGATGAAAAGATGTTGAATGTCCCTGAAATTTCTTTTGATCGGCTTGTTATTGATTGGAATGCTTCCCATACGTATTTGGATATTCTATTTATAAGTAAAATGAACAAAACGATGTATAGTGCAAAAGCACAAGTAAGGGATTATAAGGAATTCGAACGTACTATCTTGACGATGGGACAGGAATTCGAAGAGTACGGGGAAGTGAATCCAGGGGGCTCTCCTTATATCGTCGTACCAACTGGAACTGTGGAAGCAAGAAAGAATACGTATTTCCAAGAAGAAGTCAGACCCAGCCAATTTCGTAATGCGTTGTTCAGCGATCCGAGTGCAGTTCGGCGCAGTCAACTGTCTTCCTACGTAGAGGACTATGGGGACAATCAAGCGTTAATGAAAGTGTATACGGATAAAAAGAAACTGGAGTTTATGTATCTTTTCGAGGAACCCAATGAATTAGCGATACCATCGGAGTTGTTAGAGAAAGCAATCTATTATGTGAATGAACATAGCGGATGGACGGATGAATACCGTTACACTTATATGGACCCGGCATCTAGCACGGTAAGATTTCGGTTATTTTTACATGGCTTACCGGTTTACACGGATTCCTCACTCACAACGGAAATCGTACAAAAATGGGGTAAAAACGGGATTACCGACTATTCAAGGCCTTATTATACACGTGGGACAACGCTTGAATCGAAAGTGCAACAGTTGCCGTCCGGTATGGAAGTTGCCGAAAGACTGAAGGAATCAGATATGATTGACCTTGATAAGGTCGAAGAACTGACAGTGGGCTATTTTATGAAATATGACATGAAGCAAGGTTTACTCATTATGGAACCCGCTTGGTTTTACTTATCGAAGGGAAATTGGAACCGTTTCTTGCCTGAAACATCGGGAGGTGAGCTGATTGGATTGGAATAAAACGAAAACGATATTTATCATCGTATTTTCCATTTTGAATGTTTTCCTTTATTCATTCTATTTCAATCGGCTCATGGACGAACAAAATGTACAGGTGATGGGGAAAACCTCAACAGAAGACTTGTTGAAGATGGACAATATCACTTACAGTGAATTGCCACCTTATATTAATGACCCATCTTACTTATCAGCCAAGTCCAAGAAGTTCACAAAGGAGCAACTGGACGCTCTTGACGATCAAGCACCAATCCTAGAGGACGGAACATACCTTAAATCCATCTTGAAAGAGCCCGTCAGTGTGATGAATGAAAAAGGGGACTATGATTTTACAGAGTTCCTATCCAAGCATGTGCTGTTCGGTTCAGATTACGTATTATGGGATGTAGATGAAGAAGAACGACAGGCGCTATTTTTCCAAAAAGTGAAGGATAACCCGATTTACTTTAGTCGTAAAGCGATGCTGACCGTCTTTATGAACCGTGATGGAGAAGTGACGCATTACGAACAGAGCATGTTTGATGAATTTGATAGTTTTAACCGGAAGAAAGACTTAATTTCACCGATCGAAGCGATTGGAAATCTGTATTCACGAGGCTATTTACCGCAAGATTCCAGCCTTCAACAGATGACACTTGGCTACTCGACGTTTGTCCAGGTGACGGAAACGCAAGTGTTTGCCCCGACATGGCATGTTCGTGTAAAATTGAAGGATGGCAAGGTAGAAGATTATTTTATCAATGCGATTGAAGGTAAAATGATAGAGTTTCAGACGGAGTCATCGGATGAGGATGAGGACAATGAATGAGAGGTTTTAACAATGCGTTTTAGCGTACTCGCAAGCGGCAGTACCGGCAATGCGATTTATATAGAAAATGACGAGCATTCTTTTCTCGTCGACGCTGGATTCAGTGCTAAGAAGATGGAAAGTTTGATGGCCGGTATCAATCGGTCCATGAAAGAGCTCGATGGGATTTTTGTAACGCATGAACATAGCGACCACATAAAAGGAATTGGCGTTGTTGCCCGGAAGTATGGACTGCCGATTTATGCAAATGAGAAGACATGGCAAGCGATGGACGGGCTTGTCGGGAATATTCCGCTCGATCAGCGGTTTCAGTTTGATATGGAAACGGTGAAATCATTCGGTTCACTCGACGTCCAGTCATTTGCCGTTTCACATGATGCGGCGGACCCGATGTTTTATGCTTTCCATGAAAATGGGCGGAAGCTTGTCATCATTACGGATACAGGTTATGTCAGCGATCGGATGAAAGGGCATATCCGCGGTGCCGATTCGTTTGTATTCGAAAGCAATCATGATGTCAGCATGTTGCAAATGGGCCGTTATCCATGGTCTGTCAAGCGGAGAATCCTTAGCGATGTGGGGCATGTGTCGAATGAGGATGCTGCAGTGGCAATGAGTGAAGTTGTTGAACAGAAGGAAACGCATATTTATTTATCGCATTTGAGCAAAGATAATAATATGAAAGATCTCGCAAGGATGAGCGTTACACAAACATTGCAAACGTGTGGCATCATGACGGGCGAATATGTCCATTTACATGACACTGACGCCGAACAGCCGACGGAACTTGTCACAGTTTGAAAGAGAGGATAACCCCTTGCTAAGCGGCAAGGGGTTTAACTTGATTCAGCAAATCTTTTTGTACTGAAAGCGAAGCGTCAGCTACAGAAGTTCCCACTTCCAAAAGTAGTTGGATGAATGCCAGAATGCATTTTAATCAGAGGGAGTCCAAACTCCCTGCTGAATAGATGAACTCAGGCTAAGGTCGCCGCGTCCTGAATGAAAGTGCCTTAATTCCTGCAAAAAACGCAGAAATTAAGGCAAATCGGCCCCTTCGTTGGTCGATTCGCAATTCAAAATCTGGACGCAATTACGCCGAGGCGTAATTGACTTTTTTCTTTAACATTGTGCAGTTGAAATTGTGGAATATGGGTAATGTTAAGTAGAGCATCGATGGAAAGGGAGAGGTTTATGGATGAATTCAATCGACCTGAAGATCAGGAACAAAAGCCACTGATACAGGAAAATGAAATGTCAACCAACACACGGACGGAGTACAAGCCACCAAGTCCGAAACGAAAAAGCGGTTTTTTACCGAGTCTTCTCGGCGCGATCGTCGGAGGGCTAGTCGTTTGGTTACTGATGTCGAGCATAACAGGATCACCCGGCAAGCAAATCGGAGGTGGAAATTCAAATGAGGATCGGCATTTTCAAAGCGAACAGATTTCATTTGATATCACGACGGATATTACCGAAACGGTGGAAAAAGTGGCTGATGCAGTTGTCGGTGTGACAAATTTACAGACAGTCCGTGATTTTTGGTCCACTTCTGAAACGACGAGGGAAACGGGTACAGGTTCCGGAGTCATCTACAAAAAAGAAGGCGACAAAGCATTTATCGTCACCAATTACCACGTCGTTGAAGGGGCTCAGGAATTGGAGATAACATTTGACGATGGCACGAAAACGAAAGGGACACTTGTCGGAAGTGATATGTGGACAGACCTAGCCGTCATTGAAATTGATTCTGCCAATGTGACGTCCGTTGCTGAATTTGGCGATTCGGATGCCTTAAAACGAGGGGAAACCGTGATTGCCATCGGAAATCCACTTGGACTTGGCTTCTCTGGTTCGGTGACCGTAGGCGTTGTATCAGGAAAAGATCGCTCGATCCCAATCGATTTTGACAATAACGGGACGATCGACTGGCAGGCAGACGTGTTACAAACCGACGCAGCCATTAACCCAGGGAACTCGGGCGGAGCCCTTATTAACCTTTCAGGACAGCTAATTGGTATCAATTCCATGAAAATTTCAGAAGCGATCGTCGAAGGGATTGGCCTTGCCATTCCGATGAACTTGGCAAAACCAATCATTGAACATCTCGAGACAACGGGCACAGTCAATCGTCCGACGATGGGGGTCACGTTGCTCGATCTGAGAAGCATCCCATCCCACCAGCAACAGCAAGTGTTGAAAATACCAGCTGACGTGAAAGACGGAGTTGTCATCACAGAAGTGATGCGCAATTCAGCGGCTGAACTTGCAGGTGTTAAAAAGTACGACGTCATTGTTGAAATGGATGGAGAAAAGATCGAGGACATGGTCACATTACGCAAACACCTGTACAATGAAAAAGAAGTGGGCGATATGATGCAAATGAAAGTATACCGGGATGGAAAACTGCTTGAAATCGAAATGGAATTAAGGGATGGAAACTCATTCTAATCGTACAATGTTTACACATTGTTCACACAAAACTTATCCACAGCAGGTAGAATAGCAAATTTAAGCTATTCTACCTGCTTTTCATGTATTTTCACGCTTTGTGGATAAATCTAAAAATTTGTGAATAACTTTGTGTAAAAGAAAAAGGAGAATAAAATGAAAATTTATAGTTGTGAAACCCATGTAAATCAAGCACTTGACGTGTTTGTTGCTGAGGAAAAGAAATTCCCAATCATGAAAGAGATCACGGAAGAAGAAAAGTTATCCACAAGATATACCTATTGTGAGGATCTAGCATTATATATTGTGGCAAATGAATAACTCGACACAATATATAGAAAATTATGTGGATATGTGCATAACTTATGTGGACAACTTGTTTGTAAATAAGAAGTAAAGGTGGACAACATGTGAATATTACAATTGTGACAGTCGGTAAACTAAAAGAAAAGTACTTGAAAATGGGGATTGAAGAATTCGTCAAGCGCCTCGGCCCATACGCCAAAGTCAATCTCGTCGAAGTAGCAGACGAAAAAGCCCCCGAATCATTAAGCGAAGCAGATATGGATATAGTAAAGAAAAAAGAAGCGGAACGGATTTTAGCGAAAATCGGAGCGGATGTTTATGTTATTGCACTCGCCATTGAAGGGAAGATGAAGACATCGGAAGAATTAGCCGAGGATTTGGAGTCATTGATGACATACGGGCGCAGCAAAGTGGCATTCGTCATTGGCGGATCACTCGGTCTGCATGACAGTGTGATGAAACGGGCGGACGAATACTTATCCTTTTCGAAAATGACCTTTCCGCACCAGATGATGAAGCTGATTTTGTTGGAGCAGATCTATCGGGCTTTCAGGATTATGAAGGGGGAACCGTACCATAAGTAAATGAGGTTTTTTAGAGGAGTTTGATTTATTAAGTAATTGTTCTTTTCAAACTATGCTTCAAAGAGAATGGAAAAGCTTACGCCACAGTGCCAATTTTGCATCAGCACAAGGCTTAAAAATATGGGGAAATATGATTGTCACATCCGAACGTATGACAAGCTCATAGTCCCTACACACAACCCTAATTCTAAATAGAAATAGAATCAAAAGGAACACGTAATGGTTTCAAAAAACAGGTGCGCGTTCCTTTTAATGTAGGGATAAACTTATTTTTTTAATTTTAACTCGTCCACAGCAGTGTATCCTGCTTGATTAGCACCCTCCATAAAGTTAGGGAATTTGAGCGCTAATTCACTACTAGCAAAAACGACATTTTCATGCGGCCTAACTCAAAATAATGTCCATTTTCATGTATGATGGAATCTATCTTACCCCCAATGCGTTCAGTCGCCTCTAATAATACAAATGGAGTGTTTTGTTCTTTCAATTTCTTAGCAGCACTTAGGCCTGCTAAACCAGCACCGATAATAATGACTTGTTTGTGCATCTTACAAACCACCGTTTGGATAAATCATAATTTTTTCGCCGTTTTCATCTACTTCTTCTGTAAAGGAGAAACCAAATTTTTGATACAGTTGGATCGCCACTTTATTTTGCTCAAATACGCTCAAATATACAGGTTGGTTAGGGTAGAGTTCGAGTAAATCTTCTAGAAGTGCGCGGAAAAAGTAGCGTCCGAGTCCCTTCCCCTGAAAGCGCTCGTCAATTAAATAGCGGTCGAGCCAAATTTGTTCATCAAATTTTCCATACATCGAAAAACCAATAATTTCTCCATTTTCATATAAAGCTAAGGGAATATAACGTGTGTCTTTTTCAGCATCTGCTAAACAATGGCTGACAGGCTCGATAAATCCCTGCTGTTGCTCTGCAATTTTTAATTCTAAAACCTCTTTTTTGTTCGAGTCTGTAATAGCTCGAATCCCAGTAAACATAATGTCAAAACCTTTCTTTCTTTTGTATATATAACTTAAGCTATATAGTTACTATATAATCAAGAGAGGAGACTTCGCATGTCTGAAAAATATTTGATCCCCAACATCAATTAAATACTAATTTGAAGTTATATTTTTGACCTCATTTATCTGAAACTTTATACACGGTAAACAAAAAGCTACTTTTTCACTGGTTTTGAACCATTGTTATGATCCGTTATTCATAGGTTAACAGTCGGGACTGGTTAAAAAGCCTTGAAGTTTGTAGAGCTACATGAGATTATAAGTGAGTGCAATTTAATACTAAAACTATAGAAGTTAAAGGCAAACTGTTCTGAAAGGGCAGGACGCAAAGCTTAGGGTCTAAAGTTTAGGGATTAATCCAAGGTCTTAAAATCTAAACAATGATCGCCTGGTTACCAAATTTATGTATTAATATATATAAATCCTTTGGCTATTCTATTTAAATAGAATAGCTTTTTGAGTGTTTAAAACGGTCTGGAATGAATTTGGCGAAAAGACATAGTTAGAAAGGAATGTAAAAATGAAGATAAAAAGGATTTCTTTCAAAGCAAAGTTATTAGTTTTCTCTTTACTACTATCACTAGTACCAATTGTTTTTATTGGAGTCTTAGTTAATAAAACAGTTAGCCAAAAAACTAAGGATGATTATATCAGTTTCAGCGAGAAAGAAATTAAACAGGTGGACAATGGAATTTCTCTATACTTTGAAACGATTAGGGAAAATGTCAATTTATTAGCTAATGATCCTTCCGTTTTAAATGCCGATTCAAGTATTACGTCTTATAAAGATATAGCGGGAGAAGGCTCAATTGATATGACCCCTTCAAAAAATGGGGATAAGGAGAAAGCCATTTTTAATGTGTTTTCTCAATTTAGTAATAGTCATCCTAAAGCCTCCTATGTTTATATGGGTACATCGGATGGAGGTTATGTCCAATATCCCGAGGGACCCGTACCAGCTGGTTTCGATCCTAGTGACCGTCCTTGGTATACCACAGCTATTGAATATCCAGGAGAGGTAAAATTAACGAGCGCTTATGAGGCAACTGGCATAGAAGGAATTATAGTAAGTAATGTAGTATCGATTGAAAAAGATGGAAAACAAACAGGCGTGCTAGGCTTAGATGTTAGTCTGGAAGGCTTAACAGATATTATCAAGGAAATCAGTATAGGTAAAAATGGTTATGTAATTCTCGCACAAGAAGATGGAACAATTCTTGCGCATCCAAAAGATCCTAAATTGAACTTCCAACCAATTTCTAATCTAAACATCCCCTCATTAAAAGATTTAAGCAAAGATGGCACATTTGAAACCGAATTAGATGGAGAAGATTATGTATTAAACACAATCACATCAGATATCGATGGCTGGAAGTATATTGCTGTCATAAAGAAAGACGAAATATTAAGTACGGCGATTTTCATACGTTCAATGATATTCATTATAGGTGGGATTTTTGCGGTTCTAGCCGTAATTGCTTCTATTCTTATGAGTCTACGTATAACGAAGAGAATTAATAAGATTAGTGATCTGTCTTTAGCGATGTCAAATGGTGATTTGACTCAACAAATCACGGTTAAGGTGAATGATGAAATCGGGGATATGGCTGAGAATTTCAATACGATGTCTAACAGTTTAAAAGAAACAATCAAAAAAATCTCTCAGGAATCTCAACAATTATCTGCGACATCTGAGGAGCTGGCAGCATCTTCGATTGAGAATCAAACAGTCTCCAATGAAATATCCGAATCGATCCAACTTGTTGCAACTGGAACGGATGAACAGGATGCCGCTATGAAAAATGCGGTAGGTATTATCAACGAAGTGTTTAAGCATGTTGATGACGTGACAGTGAGCATGAACAATGTAAGTAATTCTATCCATTATTCAACGGAAACTGCTAAACAGGGCAGTGATGTCGTTGAACAAACTGTGAATCAGATGGTTGAAATTGATAAAAATGTAAGTTCTTCTGCTAATAAAATTAGCATGTTAAATGAAAAATCAAATGAAATTAGACAGATCAGCTTAATCATACAGTCCATTTCGGAACAAACGAATTTATTAGCTTTGAATGCTGCAATTGAAGCTGCAAGAGCTGGCGAACATGGAAAGGGATTTGCTGTAGTGGCGGATGAAGTTCGAAAACTCGCAGAGCAATCCAGCAACTCGGCATTGCAGATCAATGAAATTATTCAAGATATTGAAGAGGGCATTGAAGATTCGATGGGTCTTGTAAATCTAGGGGTAAGCTCGGCTAAAGAAGGAATGAAGCTTGTGAATGAAAGCGGGAAGGCGTTTGGAGAAATTAAGGATTCCATTCTCGCAGGCACAACAAAAATAGCCGAGGTCGGCAAAGCAATGGAAAACATGAAGAATCATATAGCTGAAGTCGTAGTTCACATAGAAGAAGTTTCAAAAACGAGTATCGAAGTAAATAATTATTCCCAAAACGTCGCGGCATCCTCCGAAGAAATGAGTGCCTCAATGGAAGAGGTTTCATCGGTTTCCCAAGAGTTAGCTAGGATGTCAAATGAATTGGAAGTAGCCATCCAGCAATTTAAACTGTAAAAGTATGATTTCTATTAAACCAATAACAAATAGGAGTATTTTGGATTTCCATTCATATTCCTACATAACTTATAACCTTGTTTTTCATGTACGTTCATATTGTATAAACTATCCTTGAATGTTTTTATATATTTTCCAGAAGAAAAATTTTTATGTTTTATGTAATTTAGATTAGGGAGGAAACAACATGTTTAAAGTAGTAAGTCGTGTTATAACCTTGGTAGCCCTTATGGCAGTAATGGCCGTGCTTCCATTGGCAAGTGTTTCTGCAGAAGAAACCAAATTTGATCCATTTGAAAAGAGTATTAGAGAAATTTCGGATGCTTTGGAAAACAATCAAATTACCTCAGAGCAGTTGGTTACGTATTATCTAGAACGTATAAAAGCCTATGACAAGCAAGGCCCTACGATTAATTCGTTTACTAACATTAATGAAGAAGCGATAGAGATTGCAAAGCAATTGGACGCAGAGAGACAAAGTAAAGGTGCGAGAAGTGTACTACATGGTATTCCAATCGTTGTTAAAGATAATTTTGACGTAAAAGGAATGCCTACAACAGCAGGTTCTGTTGCATTAAAGGAAGCTTATCCTGTAAAAGATGCTTTTACCATTCAGAAACTGAAGGATGCAGGAGCCATTATCATTGGAAAAACAAATATGTCAGAGTTCGCAGCATCATATGGAAGATTAGGCTATAGCTCTTTGGGCGGTTTAACTTTGAATCCTTACAACCTTCAACGTGATGCTTCCGGTTCCAGCAGTGGAACTGCTGCGGCAGTCACAGCAAACTTCGGTGTATTTGGATTAGGGACGGATACATCTGGATCTGTTAGAGGACCATCTCATGTTACGGGGTTAGTTGGGATCAGACCAACGCTCGGTTTAATAAGTCGTGATGGAGTCGTTCCGTCCTCGTTAAATTTTGATACGCCTGGTCCAATGGCTAGGTCTGTAGAAGATGTAGCCATTGCTTTGAGTTTCATGGCTGGAGTCGATGAGAAGGATGATCAAACATTAGCAGCAAAGGAACATATCGTTGAAGATTATAGTAAGTCTTTAGACAATACGGCCCTGAAAAATGCAAGAGTTGGGGTAGCTGTTGACTTTTTTGGAGATAACGCTGAAGTGGATTCGATTACGAATGAAGCCTTGAAGAAAATGGAGGAAATGGGGACAGAAATTATCCCGGTATCTTTCTCAGAGATGACACAGTATCTGTGGACACCTATTATTGGACCGATTAACGAAGCAAATTTTAAGGTTCAATTGGAGAAGTATTTAACACAGTTCCCAGACAGTCTGCCAAAAACGCTAGAAGAAATCATCAAAATCAGTGAATCGCCAGAAGTTTTGAATTCAGCAACACCAGTCAATCCAGCAGGTCTGGAAGGGCTAAAAACGAATTTGAAACAAGCTCCATTTAAAGACACGCCAGAATACAATCAGTTAGTAACGCAAGCTATTCCTAATGCTCGTGATGAAGTGCAATCCATAATGGAAAAGGAAAACTTGGATGCAATTGTTTTTCCAACAATGTCATGTCCTGCATCTCCAAGATTCGATCAGGAAGATCCGACATATGTATGTGAAGCCTATGATACGTATGCCGCGGGTTATATAGCGTCAGCTACAGGGTTCCCTGAAATTACGGTTCCTGCCGGTGCCACGAAGGAAGAACTACCTGTTGGGATCTCTTTCTTGGGATTAGCATACAGTGAACAGTCTCTATTGGATATCGCCTATTCATTTGAACAAGCAACCAATGCTAGAACGCTACCTAAAACAACGCCTAATTTCGAAATGAATGTAGAGGAAAAGCCAACGTTTAAAGATGTAAGTTCATATGTCGATGAAATTATGTATTTGACAGACAAAGGAATTATTAAAGGCTATCCAGATGGAACATTTAAACCGAATAATCCAATTACACGCTTACAAGCGATACAAATGATTTTTAAAGAAAAGGGGATTGTCGACTTTTCCGATGTCACCGACCCAGGGTTTGTTGATGTTTCACCTGGTGATCATGGATATGAGGAGATTGCCAAGGCTGCCGAATTAGGTATCATCAACGGTAAAACGAATGCGCAAGGCAAGAGATATTTTGACCCTAACGGAAACTTAACCCGTGCACACGCGGCTGCAATCTTAGTGTCAGCTTATGACTTAAAAGGAACCCATCCAAACGACTTTAAGGACGTTCCAAAGGACAATTGGGCTCATGACTATGTTTCTACATTGGTAGCAAATAATATTACTACTGGTTATACCAATGATGAATTTAAGCCAAATAGTACTATCTCACGTCAACATTTTGCTGTATTTATGGCCCGATCTCTAGAGGATCATTTTAAGCCCATGAAGTAAAAATCGATAGAGCACTTTCTTCAGGAAAGATGAAGATTACAATAAAATTATAGAAAAGATTTAGGCTTCTCTTAAGCAGTCCGAGCTTATGAGAAGCCTTTTGTACGTAAAGAGACTTCAGCAGTTATATACTCATTAGACGATTAAAAACTTCGAGTATGTTAATACAGCATCTCATCTTTGTGTTAAAAATTCTTCTTTACTAGAAAAGTATCCCACAATATTAGTGAAGCATTATCGAACCGCCATCAACCATGATTGTTTGACCAGTAATATATTGAGAATCCTCAGAAGCTAAGAATACGGCAACACGTCCGATATCATTTTCAACATCACCAAAACGGCCCATTGGAATTTTGCTTTTAACGCTTTCGTAGTATTCAGGCTGTGCTTTAGCCCATGCCTGTACACCTAGAGAGTTAGCGAGTGGACTGATTATGTTTACATTAATACCGAATCTGCCCCATTCGTTTGCTGCTACACGTGATAACCCACGAATCGCTTCTTTAGCAGCTGCATAAGCTGCTTGTGTTTCATGTCCCTCAAGACCCGCGCCAGATGCGAAGTTAATGATATTTCCTTTGGATTCCTTCAAGTATGGTAGTGCAGCTTGCATTAAATAAAATGTCGGATAAAATCCAGTACCAAATGATAGATCTAAATCTGCTTGTGTTGTTTCTTCTATTGTTATTTGTTTCGAAGCATGAGCATTATTTACTAAAACATCTAAACTACCGTATTTATCGACAACTGTTTTAATAATTTGACCAAGATTTTCTCGATCCATTAAATCAGCTTGAAGGAACATTGATTGTGGAGAAAAGGCTTGCAATTCTTTTTCCATTTCTTTACCGGCTACTTCATTTAGGTCTACGATAGTTACGATTGCGCCTTCTTTTACCATCGCTTTCGCCATCCCACTGCCGATACCACCAGCGCCACCAGTAATAATAACTACTTTATCTTGTAATTTCGCCATTCTAAACATCCTCCTAAGTTAAAAATAAATATAGTTTAGAGCTAAACTAAAATGATTATTCACTAAGGCTGTCTTCGTCAGAAGCTAAATAAAGAACTCCCTTTCAGTTTGAAACAGCAGGGAGTTCCTTAAGTTATGCTTGCATTACATAGCTGTTAAGCCGCCATCAATAATGAATTCAGCTCCTGTTGAATAGCTTGAATCATCTGAGGCTAAGTAAACCACTAAGCTTGAAACTTCTTCTGGTTGTGCAACGCGTTTTAAAGGAATATGTTTAGAGAATTCTTCTACTGCAGCTTTTGTATCTTCTTGAACAACCATTGGGGTTGCAATAACTCCCGGGTGAACAGAGTTTACGCGAATTCCGTAATGAGCACCTTCGATTGCAGCTGCTTTTGTCATACCACGAACGGCGAATTTTGTATCTGTATAACCGATAGCACCAGCAACAATTCCATTCATTGATGAAATATTGACGATGGAACCGCCGCTGGCTTTTTGCATGGATGGGATAACGGATTTCATTCCTAAAAATACGGAAACTTGATTAATTTCGACGATGCGGCGGTATTCTTCTTCTGTTACCTCTAATATTGATTTTGCCATAGTAATCCCAGCGTTGTTGACTAAAACATTTACTGGACCAAAGGTTTTTTCTGTTTCGGCTACGACCGTTGCCCAATCATCAGCACTTGCGACATTGTGTTTGACGAACAAAGCGTTTTCACCAAGTTCTGCTGCGAGGGCATTTCCTTTTTCATCATTTAAGTCTGTTAAAACGACTTTCGCGCCCTCTTCGATAAATTTCCGTGCATGTGATGCACCCATTCCTTGAGCAGCACCAGTGATAATTGCAATTTTACCGTCTAAACGAGCCATGTTTTATTCCTCCTATAAATACTATGGTTGTATAATAAAAATAAACTACATCTGTAAATTAACAGATAACACAGGAGTTGTCCAATAAAAAGATTGATGTCATAATTAATATGTCTATTTTTTTAATAAATAATAGGGGGGATAACCATTACCTATGACAAAAAACGAAGACCGACGGACCATGAGGACGCAAAAAAAGTTAAAGCATGCGTTATTGGAATTGTTGAAAGAAAAGGAGTTAAACGAGGTCTCCATTACGGAGGTAGCGCAATATGCTCAATGTAATCGCGTCACCTTTTATTCGCATTATAGGGATTTACACGCTTTATTAGCTGCGATATTTGATGATTATTTAAATGATTTAATTACTTACTTTCGAAAAGGCTACCAAAATTTAGAGCGCTTTTCGTCAGATGATGAGCATCGACATCTCCCTCTTTTTGAATTTATCTACCAAAACAAATTTGTTTTTTCACTCATTCTAAAAGGAGAAGTTGTCCCAGGATCGCAAAATCAATTTTGTGAATGCCTAGTACAAGTATCTAGCACCGAGCTAAGACTAGGTGAGGCAACTGAAATTGAAATTCCTGCATTAAACCATTTCTTGACATATGGAACCCTCGGCTTCTTTATGTATTGGATTCAGCAGGATTTCAAGGATTCCCCTAAAGTGATGGCGAAAAAATTATCGTATCTACAAAGCAAGATGTTTAAAGAGGCGATTGTTCTTGAAGAATGAAATAGGTGCTTGTGCGTCTCAAATTTTAGTACAAACAAGGAGGATTCAAATATGATAAATGATACAGATTTGAAGCACTTGCGACGTAGTGTTGAATTAGCAAAAACTGCTCTGGAGAAAGGCGACGAGCCATTTGGTTCTGTACTGGTTTCAGCCAATGGAGAGGTGCTCTTTGAAGATCATAACCATGTGGCAGGTGGTGATCATACCCAACACCCGGAATTTGCGATAGCACGATGGGCAGCGACTAACATGGAGCCTGAAGAAAGAAGCAAGGCAACTGTATATACCTCTGGGGAACATTGCCCTATGTGCGCTGCGGCTCACGGTTGGGCGGGATTAGGTCGGATCGTTTATGCAAGTTCGTCCGAACAGTTAGTGCAATGGTTGAGTGAAATGGGAGTTGCTCCATCGCGCGTTCGGAACCTTCCCATTCAAGATGTTATTCGTGATACCATAATAGATGGCCCCGTTCCTGAGCTGGCGGAGCATGTATATCAACTTCATCGACAATTTCATACAAGGGGACGTTAAAACAAGGAGGATTTTAAAATGGCAAAAGATCGTTATCAACAAGGTTTAGAGAAGATAAAGGAACTTACATCATCTAGTGATGAAAATCCGACTGGCTTCATGGACATTGGAGAAGGATTGAAAGATATTGCGCCTGATCTAAGCAAATATGTTGTTGAATTTGCTTTTGGCGACATTTATTCACGTCCGGGATTGGATAACAAGCAAAAAGTTCTTACAACCATTACAGCCCTTGTCGCCCAAGGAAAACCGCAGATTGAGATGCATATCAAGACTGGGCTTAGTGTTGGATTAAAACCAGAAGAGATTGTAGGTTGCATCATGCACCTCATCCCGTATACAGGATTCCCAAGTGTTCTAAATGCCTTAAAAGCTGCTCAAAAAGTATTTGCAGAACAAGGTGTAAAAGTGACAACACCTGATGAGAAAATGTAGATCTGATGAAGTTTTTTGCAGTGGACATAGGGAAAGGTTCATCGCGTGAATGGACCTTTCCCTATGTTCTTTCTTCTTCAACTTAGAATTCGGCAGGCTATTATTCCACTCTTTTATCTTTTCCAGTTCCCGCTATTCTCATTGTTTCTTGTATATATTGAGCAGATTTGTGTAATAGCTCTATTTCTTCTTCATCTAACTCAATTTCTAGTTGCTGTTCTACACCATTTTTACCAATAATGCATGGCATGCTTAATGCAACATCTCCTTCATAGCCGTACTGACCATTTAGTGTAGTACAGACTGGATAAACACTTCGTTCATCCAATAGAACCGCCTTCGCTAACGTAATTGCAGCTTGGGCAATGGCTGCATTGGTCCATCCTTTACTTGTAATCACATCATAAGCAGTATCTACAACTTTTTGTCCAAATACCTCTCGATTGAGTGCCTCTTTCCCCTGAAAATGGATGTCCAATTCTTTTTCCCCGAAGCCTTGAACGTTTAAACGGCTGAAGACCGGGAATGCAGTCATTCCATGTTCTCCCATCATATAACCTGTGACACTTTTGGGATCGATATTATAATTAGATGCTACCGCATGGCGTAAACGGGCGGAATCAAGCATTGTCCCCGTTCCGAATAGACGCCCCTTTGGATACCCAAATTCATTTTCAGCAATATAAACAATCGTATCCAATGGATTTGTGATTAAAATGATAATGGCATCTTTCGTGTATGTTGTAATACCCTCCATGACTTCACGTATGACTTCCGCATTTACTTCTGCAAGTAACGCCCTGTCCGGTTTTGCATTTTTATCAGTGATGATGACACTTGGTCCCGCTGCAATAATAATGATATCTGCGTCTTTTACATCCTGATAATCACCAGCATACACATTCGTGTTAGACATATAGGTCAGGGCTGTTGCATGGGCCTGATCAAGGGCTTCTCCAAAAGCTACATCTTTATCTTTATCAATTACAACAATCTCAGAAAAAAGCTCCGTTTTCATAGCGTCGGCGAGTACATAAGAACCAACATGTCCGACGCCAATAATTGCAAGTTTATTATTCTTCATTTTTTCCTCCTCGTCATCCAATACTATCTACGTTCACCATAAAATGTTTCTTAAGATAATTTTAACGGTTTAAAATTAAATGTCTATGATCCGCGAAGGAAACAAATAATATGCAATAATTTAAATATTCCTTTAAATTGACCCTATTATTATACTATATTAAAATTATGAATTATATGAGTTTAGCGTAGCCTAGAAGAGAAGAGGAGAAAAATGTCACATCGAGAAGAGTTAGAAAAAATGAACAACACGAAATTAACGATTTTTAATATTCCAATCGGATGGTTTTTGCTGATTGTTGTCATTACACTATTTGCCATGTACACAGGAAATTTACCAGCGGGAATAGTTGGGGCTCTCCTGATAATGATGGTTCTTGGGGAATTTTTTGGCTGGATTGGCGATCGAACGCCGATTTTACGAAGTTACCTTGGCGGGGGAGCAATTGTAGCTATTTTTGGCTCTGCTTTCTTGAAGCATATGAACTGGATGCCCGAGGAAACGACGTCCATGATTGCCGATTTCATGCAAGTGGGCGGTTTTTTAAATTTATATATTGCTGGATTAATAACGGGTAGTATTCTTAGCATAGATTCAAAAGTTTTGATGAAAGCAGGAACCCGCTTTGCGATTCCTTTGCTTGCGGGGGTAGCAACTGCAATCGTCATCGGGGGAACCATGGGCTTATTAATTGGGGACGGCTTTATCCAAACGGTTCTCATTATTGTGCTCCCGCTAATGGGTGGCGGTATGGGGTTGGGCGGAGTACCGATGTCTCAATTATATTCCGATGTTTTAGGCAATGATCCAAGTTATTATATTTCGCTTCTCGTTCCAGCAATTGCTTTAGGTAATTTATTTGCGATTGTACTTGCGAGTGTATTAAACGGCCTTGGAAACAAATTTCCGAAGTTAACGGGTAACGGGGTAATGATCCCGGGGTTTCAATACGAAAAACAGAAAGAAACGGATTACAGTATCAGCCAGTTAGGAATCGGCTTGATTGCTGGATTACTGTTTTTAACCATCGCTACCTTGTTAGGAAAACTTATTCCACTTCATCCTTTTGCATTGATGATCCTTATGCTTGCGATTTTTAAAATAACAAACATTCTTCCTAAATTTTTGGTAGATGCAGCAATTTCATGGTTTCACTTCGTCTTGAAAAACTGGACATATGCATTATTAGTTGGGATTGGAATTACATTTACTGATCTTAATGTGATCATTGAGGCGTTTACCTTTGAATTCGTTCTTATTGTTGGAATTACCGTCATTGGCGTGATGTTGATGACCGGTTTTATTGGCAAGTTAGTGGGTATTTATCCGATTGAAGCTTCAATTACAGCAGGATTAGGCATGATTAGTATGGGAGGCACTGGTGATGTTTCCGTTCTGGCCGCGGCTAGAAGAATGGAATTAATGGCATTTTGTCAAATTGCCTCCACGTTAGGAGCATCGCTGATTTTACTCTTGGCAGACTTTTTTGCGAACTTGCTTTAAATGAGGGTATTCTCACTTTAAAATAACAACGAACTTGAAGTAATAAGTTCGTTGTTATTTTTTGTGTTTTGCCTCTTAAATAACCACGGGGACAGATTTCCTAGCTTATTAAGCCGAGAAACCTGTTCCAGTTGACCAACCTCTGGACCTACCGTTTACTTCTTTTAAAAATATTCTTCTTAATAATTAAGTAGTTCTTAATCTCGAAATTTAAATAATAGAGATTGGCTCTAATTTCAAATTCTTCCCTTGTCTTCGGTAATTCTGTTTCACGTATGGACTCTTCGTACTCCTCTAATTGCTGCAATGCAATGGTAGTATCTCCTGAATCCACATGTTGACTGATATCCAGAAAGATATTAGCGAGCATTCCTTTTTGTTTGACATCTAACGCTGACGAAGAAATAATGCTGAGGATGACTGCCATCTGTTTTAGGATTTTCAGTTGATCCTCTCGCATTTCGAGATAATAATAATCTTTATTTTCCTTTCGTAACAGATGATTTTCCACATCTTGTATCGCAATATTTTTAGCCTGATTCAGGATATTTTCTACTTCGACTAACTCTTTTCCGTCCCACTGTTGCTCATTATCCTTAAGGAATGTAGAGAATTGGTGTAGGATAACGCTAAATTTATGTTCAATTTCTATTTTGTACTTTTCAATTTCTTTCTTAAAGCTCGGCATAATGCTGTTTACGAGTAAGGCGATTCCGATTCCAATGAAAATGATATAGAGTTCATTCAATAAGTTTGCTAAGTTGGCTTCCTTCACTGCGTAAATATGCAAAATGACAACGATACTTGTCACAAGACCTTCCTGAATACGTAATTTTACAAGGGCTGGGACAAGCAATAGGATGAAGAGCGTTAAGATAATGGGATGATAGCCTAATACTTCAAAACAGACGGAGCCAAGTAGTAAAGATAATAGAGAGGCAAAAAATTTCTTCTGGATGGAGAGTAAGGTCTTTTTCTTTGTCTTCTCAATACACATAATGACGATGATGGCTGCAAATGATCCAAACTCCATGTCAAATAAACTCGTAATCCAAATTGCCAACCCTGCCCCGATTGCAGTCTTAATTGTCCGATATCCCATTCCAACCATAAGTATCACCCTGTTATTTTTTATACTTTCATTATAACCAAGTTCCTATGGAAAATCAGGGGAACGTGAAAGCCGCGGGCAGGTTCCTTGGCTTCGTATGCCGAAGTGCTGGTTTATCAGTCACATCTATACTTGAAAGTAGGCTCAGTCTGAATATAAAAGGCATTTCTTACTTGTGCACACCAATTGGCAAAGGCGGATCTCCATTCAGGCGTTTTAAAAAATTGATCGACCGTTTGCGTATCGGAATGCCAAACGATAAAGAGGTTGAGTGGAGCAATGCCGCCTGCCCAAATGCCATTATTTGCGTCAGTATCTTCTTCCCTTACTAATAATAAGGGGAGGCCGAATTGATAAGCCATTGAAGGTTCCACTTGTGAATAAACGGACCCTTGCCAGACGGGAGTTGTTGGTAAAGGTGTTGGCGGGGTAGTTTGTTCATTAAGCTCAACGGTCTGAACTTTAAAACGGCGAAGGTTTACGGCCAACATCCCATAGCTTGAAGAAACTAAGCGACGAATATCCGTTAAAATAGCTTCGGGATAACTTTCACTTAAAGGCAATGTACGCGGAAAAAGCAATGCATTCTCAATTTCTAAAATGAGCCGGTTGAGAAACCTTCGTTGCTTATCATTTAAATGCGTTGTCGTACTTAAAAATATAGGAACACGATAAGCACGGTCTATACATTCTTGGTGTGCTGATCCTATTTTTGTTTCATCCCTGCGTGAAGAGTTATACATATCATTATTCACTTTCTCACCTCCTTTTTTTAGTATATGGAAAAGGAATAAGTGAGATTGGACATAGCCGTTAGGTATCGTAAGTTAGTGAACAACTTTCAGTTTTGTATGATAGTGATTATATGCGAAAAGTACAGGTCAAAAACCCTCTCGTTAATCAAAGAGAGGGTTTTTGGCCTTTATCATATATTTATCATTCAATATTCCTATGCTTTTATGTGCAAGGATGATATAGTGTGATTTTATTAATTTTCGTGAATGGGATGATTAATTTAAAAAATGACTAGAATTATGTTCTTGTTTGATTTAAAATCGAACTATATATTAATTATTTATTTTAACGTTCGTATTTCTAATTCGGATTGAATATGAAAAAGGAGTTATCACGTGAGAAAATTAGAGAATAAGTGGATACGTGCTGTCATTCCGGCGTTATTCATTCACTGTAGTATTGGTACAGTTTATTGTTGGTCATTGTTCAAGAACGATATTGCCTCTTACATCGGAAAACCAATTGGTGAAGTAGAGTGGGCATTTAGTTTAGCTATTTTT
Source organism: Sporosarcina soli (assembly GCF_042655805.1). Classification (NCBI taxonomy): domain Bacteria; kingdom Bacillati; phylum Bacillota; class Bacilli; order Caryophanales; family Caryophanaceae; genus Sporosarcina; species Sporosarcina soli. The sequence goes on from NZ_JBHSNO010000007.1 coordinate 56,531, forward strand.
GTCCTTGGTATGTCTGCGGCTTTTGGCGGAAGATTTGTTGAGAAAGATATTCAGAAGTCCTCCCAGCTGGCGGCTTTATTTTTTGTCGTTGGGATGGCAGGAACGGGCTTCTTTATTTATCAAAAGTCATTGATCGGTATTTATATTTCCTATGGGATTGTGATGGGGATTGGACTGGGGATCGGTTATTTAACACCGGTTAAAACATTGATGCTTTGGTTTGGGAAGCAAAAAGGGTTGGCAACCGGCTTTGCTGTTGCGGGTTTCGGCTTAGCGAAGGTAATTGCCAGTCCCTTAATGGAATCCCTACTTGGAGCAAGAAATAATGATGGAAATTTAGTAAACGCAACAAATATCTATACCATGTTTTATCTGTTAGCAGGTATCTATTTGGTGATGATGTTGATTGGGCATTTGTTATTAAAGAAGCCAGCCGGGTATGAAGAAGAAAGTGTACAAAGCACGAGCTTCAGTTATAGAAAGGTGTTAACTAATAAAACATTTATCGGCATTTGGCTGATGTTTTATATTAATATTACATGCGGATTGGCTTTAATATCCCAAGAAAAAGGTATTTTAGCGTTCATTGGGTTTGGGGCGATCGGTTTAGTCAGTTCGTTGACCGCTGTTTTTAATGCCGGCGGCCGCATCCTTTTCTCTTCATGGGGCGACCGATTACAAGACCGTAATTCCATCTATAAAATCATTTTCATCTCATCGATTACAGCTCTTCTATTAACCGTTGTGCTTGATGGAATTAATAACTCCAGCGCGATTCTGATTATCCTTTTACTTTGCGTCGTCAATGCAGGGTACGGTGGAGGTTTTTCTTCTTTACCGCCATTATTGGCTGACCGCTTCAGTTTAAATAGTATTTCGACTGTACATGGGTTAGCTTTGTCTGCTTGGGCATTCGCAGGACTGACAGGCAACCAGCTTAGTGCGTTTATTCTCGAAAAGACACAATCGTATGACATGATGTTATATGTCATTATGGCTTTCTTCATGATTGCTAGTTTAATTAGTCAGTTCGTTGTTAAACCTGATCCAGTAAACTTGGAAAGTGAAGAAATGGTAGCGAATGAAGTCATTGTAAAATAAAAGTAGAAATCCCACTCTTATTTAGATGCAATCTGTAGGTAATGAAGACCACCTAGAACGTTGATAAGATAACGATTTAGGTGGTTTAGTCTTTTGTATTATGTAAATTATCAAATCAAGTTGAACAAAAGAGTAAAATTCACAGTTTTTTAAAAATATAACTGGAAATGTCGGATTTTGTCGGATTTAGTAAGTCTCCCTTAAAATGAAAAGATAACATTGTTTACTAGTCATGAAAGCGTTTACTAAGATATATCGAATTTTTACCGTGTCGATACTAGGCTTTATTGTTGGAGTATGAGAATAGTTTCCTTGTGCACCGTTATTATTTTAAGGTGAGCCAAGATCTTGATGAAAAAAGGTTGAACGGTTCGTCTGAGGGGAACTTCATTAATGAAGTGGTAAAGGTTTTTTAGAAAGGTGAAGATATATGATTGAACTCAACCAGATTACAACTTTGTTCCTTGCAGTAGCTCTCTATCTGCTGGGAATGGCATTAGTAAACCGGATCGGATTCCTTAACCGGTTCCTGATACCGGCGCCTGTCGTCGGCGGTTTGATATTTGCCATTTTAGCGCTCGTGTTGAAAACGACGGGGATTGTCGAGATTACATTGGATACATCTTTGCAGTCGCTGTTCATGATCGCCTTCTTTACGACGGTTGGCCTAGGGGCAAGCTTCAAGCTCATCAAACTGGGTGGGAAGCTCTTAGTCATCTACTTGCTTTTGTGTGGCGTCACGGTGTTCTTACAGAACGTCATTGGCGTTTCGTTTGCTCAATTGTTTGGAATTGACCCACTGTTGGGTGTCATGGCCGGAGCAGTTTCGATGAACGGAGGACATGGCGGTGCTGCAGCATATGGACAGACGATTGAAGGCTTGGGCGTTTCCTCAGCTTTGACGATAGGCATGGCTGCTGCCACACTTGGTCTAATTTGCGGTAGCCTTACGGGCGGCCCAGTTGCGCGGTATCTGATTAAGAAACACGACTTAAAGCCGGCATCGGGTGAAATAGAGGAGTATGTAGAGAAAGATGAGAAGCCGATTCAAGAGCGTTCGTTCATGATCCAGGTCGCCCTCATCACGTTCTCCATGGCAGTGGGAACGTATCTTGGTGATTTGTTTACGAATGTGACCGGCTTCGTCCTGCCGTCCTATATCGGGGCGATGTTCGTGGCGGTCATTGTCCGGAATCTTGCCGACCGATTTATAAAGGGCACGGTGAACATGAAGGAAATTAACTTAATCGGTGACGTTTCCCTTGCGATCTTTCTCTCGATGGCACTGATGAGCATCAAGCTGTGGGAAGTCGCAGATCTCGCCCTACCGCTCATCGGCATTATACTCATTCAAGTGATTGTCATCGTCTTGTATGCCATCTTTGTGATGTTCAGAATGCTTGGCAAGGACTACGATGCGGCTGTCATGATCTCCGGATTCTTAGGTCATGGGCTGGGTGCAACACCGAACGCAATGGCGAACATGTCAGCAACGGTGAGCAAGTATGGTCCTTCCCGCACGGCGTTCTTGGTCGTGCCAATTGTCGGTGCATTTCTGATTGACGTTGTATTTAGCGCGCCAATCATTATCGCGACCATCAACTTGTTTAAGTGAGTTACTGGAATGACTGTTTCCAGAAGAACAATCTACGATATAATACAAAAAAGCTTCTAGCCCTTGTCTATCGGCTGGAAGCTTTTTGTATAGGAAAGGATGAGGGTGTGGGGGTGGAATTGACTCGGGCTGCTCTTTAATAGCCGTTTTACACGACCAATTCCATAGATTTTTATGGTTACTTTTTGTTGTAAATACAACAAAAAGGTTTATAATAATCAATAAGTATTTGTGAATATAGAAAATGGGTGGAGATGCGCTTATGAAGGAAATACTACGTGAAATTGGAATGATAGCGAGGGCATTGGATTCGATCAGTAATATAGAATTTCAAGAATATGATCTGACAAAAGGGCAGTATTTATACCTTGTGCGAATATGTGAAAACCCAGGCATCATTCAAGGAAAGTTAGCTGAGATGATCAAAGTAGATCGGACAACAACAGCTCATGCGATTAAAAAACTTGAAAGGAATGGGTTGATTGAAAAGAGAGAGGATGAACACAATAAAAAAATTAAGAAACTCTTTGCAACAGAGAAAGGGGAAAATATTTATCCCTATATCAAGAGAGAAAATGATTATTCCAATAGCGTGGCATTAGAAGGGTTTTCTGAAAGTGAAATCGAAACCGTTTTTCATCTGCTGCAAAGAGTCAGAAAGAATGTTGAAAAAGACTGGGAACACGTGAAAAAGGGGAACAAGCGAGATTATTGAACGGTTGAAGGAGCGGTGTATAACATGACGATAACGATAAAAAAGTGTACTCTCGAAGATTTGCCAGACCTACAGAAAATTAGTTATGAAACTTTCGATGAGACATTTAAGCATCAAAATTCACCCGAAAATATGAAGGCTTATTTGGAAAGGGCATTTGACTTCAAACAATTAGAAAAGGAATTATTAACGACTGCTTCGCAATTCTTTTTTGTTTATGTTAATAATGAATTGGCCGGTTACTTAAAGGTTAATATGGAGGATGCGCAGTCCGAAGAAATGGGCGATGAGTCATTTGAAATCGAAAGAATTTATATAAAGAGCGCGTTTCAAAAACATGGGCTTGGCAAATATCTACTCCATAAAGTACTGGAAATTGCGGTGGAAAGTAATAAGAAAAAGATATGGTTAGGCGTGTGGGAAAAAAATGAAAATGCCATTGCGTTTTATGAGAAAATGGGGTTTGTTCAAACGGGAGCGCACTCTTTTTATATGGGGGATGAAGAACAAATAGATTTTATAATGACTAAAGAACTCATATAATTTGTTTGAATGGTGAAGCCTGTAATGCAACGCCAGTTTGATGAGGAGGAAAAGCAGTATGAAAATCATTGTGACGAGTCTATTCGTAGACGATCAGGACAAGGCATTGGAATTTTATTCGAAAACGTTACGCTTCGTTAAAAAGCATGACATTCCTATGGGAGAATTTAGATGGATCACGCTTGTATCTCCAGATGATCCGGATGGGACTGAGCTATTGCTTGAACCGAATCAACACCCAGCCGCCAAGGAGTATCAACAGAAGATATTTTCCGAAGGCATCCCCGCAACGATGTTTGGCGTGGCGGATATTCAAGCAGAGTATAAACGATTACGGGAACTCGGTGTGAAGTTTACAATGGAGCCAACAACAATGGGCGAAATGACACTGGCAATCTTCGACGATACATGTGGCAACCTGATTCAAATCGCGCAACAGTAACCGATCAATAAAGCCATCACGCGTGGACGTGATGGCTTATGTTTTGGTTGAGGGATTGGAATGCCTTCGTATTCGGAAAAGATTTGAACCGACTTCATTAAAGGCAATCGCCGCAAGTATAATGGCGGTGCCGAACCACTGCAGAGGCGTTACCGTTTCCGACAAAATGATGCTAGCCGAAACGATAGCGATCGGTAATTCAATGGATGTTAATATGTTGGCGATTCCACCCGAAATTAAAGGTGCACCTGCTGCGAAAAATAAGGGAGGAAGCACTGCCCCAAATAGCGATACCCCCATCGCAGTCGTTAACAACGTATTCTCTAAAGGAAGTACAGACGGGATATCGCGTATGAATAGGATCAGCACTAAAATGGTCGACCCCGTTGCCATGAACGAACTTCGAATCCATGGATTCACGTTGACAGCGACTTTTCCACTAAAAAAAATAAATCCTGCATACGTGAATGCGGATAAAATCCCAAAAATGATTCCTTTCAGAGGCAGACCTTGGATTTCTCCATTTAAAATATTTGAAGAAAAAAAGACCCCCACTAATATGAGTAGGATGGACAATACGGTGATCGGCGCAGGTTTAATTTTATTAAAAATCCATTCCAACAGAATGCCGATCCACACAAATTGGAACAATAAAATAATGGCCAATGAAGCAGGTAAATATTGTAGCGAACCATAATAAAAAATACTGGTTAAACCGACAAAACAACCGGTCATCATAATTTGAAGTACATTTTTCTTCGTTAGCCCATCGAAACGGGAGCGCTTAATGAGCGCTAAAGACCATAATAAAACAAACGAGATGATCATTTGAACGATATTGATTTGTCCAAGTGAATAGCCGTAGCTAAAGCCTAATTTTGCAAATATCGGTGTAAAGCCAAAAAAAGAAGCGCCTATTAATACAAGTAAAATACCTTTATTTAATTTCATTAAAAAGACCTCCGTGCTACCAATTCCTGACGAGATAATTATAGGATGAGTTCGTAACGTTGGATAAATAATTTCACATATCGTCAGATTGGTTATTATTTGGACGCCTGCCTTCATCTTTTTAAAAGTTGAGCCGTGCTGATTGCATCGATTTCAATATGTATGTAAATTTTTTTCATTAGGGATTTGGACAGGACTATCAAACTTCATTATAAGGAACTTTTTCATGCGTGAATAGTCTTGAAATTTTAATTTAAATAAAAAACACCAGCCCCTCAAACGGCTGGTGTTTTTAGCTTACTTCATTCTGAAGTTCCTTGTATAAAGCATAGGCCTTTTTTTCAGCTAAGTGCTCATCCTTGTCATAAATGGTGATCAGTTTTTTGCCGATAATAAAGTTCCATTGTCTTGTCATTTGGTTACCTCCTTTGAAAATTACTTTCTATGTATACCACTTCTCAGTTGTTTCTAAACATTTGACGGCAAATGGACGGCAGTCTGCGCATACTTTCAGGATATTTTACAATACTAAGCTCGCCGTAACTTATCTTATTTACAGAAAGGGAAGAGGCATACATGGCGAAGCGTTCAGAAACGAGTTGGAAAAAGGATAGTCCGAACACTTTTTTAAGTAACTCTGTCGAAAAGGCAAACCGTTCAGTAAAGCAAGCAATGTCACATCCGGAAGAGATGGCGGTCGAGCATGCGTTCAACTCCATCGCACGTGCGGAAAAGGCATTTTTGAATGCAGAACAACACGGTGAGCAAGTGGAGAATATTCAACTAAACAAGGAACAGTTAGACTCAATGCGGCAACAATTGAACGAAGTCAATCGAATTGTGGAGGAGCAATAAGCGAGAACAGTCCCCAGCAGTACCGCCACTCAATCAAAAAAAACAGGAGAACGCCTTATAGACTCGGCGTTCTCCTGTTTTCGTTTTCACGCATTCAAAGCCAATTGAATCATAAGTTCAATGCCGGCTGGGATGGCTTTTTCATCCAGATCAAACTTTGGATGATGGTGAGGGTATGCGCTTATTTCACTTTGCATACCGACGTTGATGAATGCCCCTGTTTTTTCTTTTAAATAATAGGCATAGTCTTCTGCACCCATGACTGGATTTAACGGCATGAATACATCTTCACCGAAAGTTTGCTGGATGATCCCTTTGGCAAATTCGCATGCTTCAGGGTGATTGTAGAGCGGCGGTGTGCCTTCGATAAAGTGATAATGACCTTTTGCCCCAAAGCTTGCACAAATGGATTCGGTGAGTTGTGCTGTTTTTTCGTTCATGAGTTCGGCTCCTTCGAACGTCAATGCACGAATGGTTCCTTGCATCGTCACTGAATGAGGAATGACGTTATAGGAATTGCCGGCTTGCATGCCTCCAAAAGAAATGACGCCTGCATGTAAAGGATTTAAATTACGGCTGACAATGGATTGGAATGCCTGGATTAGATGAGTTGCGATATAGATCGGGTCAACGGAATCATGTGGATAGCCTGCGTGCCCGCCTTTGCCTTCAATCGTGATGTCAAAGTCATCACTGGAGGCCATGGCGTAGCCTGTTGCAAACCCGATTTTGCCAAGCGGGACATCCGACATATAATGGATGCCATAGATGGCGTCGACCCCGTCTAAAATCCCTTCTTTGACCAACTGTTTAGCCCCGCTAGGTGATGCTTCTTCAGAACTTTGGAAGATAAAAACGATATTGTTTTTGACGGCTTGTGGATGCATGCTCATCCATTTGGCCACCGCCAGTAAAGTCGCAGTGTGCCCGTCATGGCCGCAACCGTGCATGACGCCTGGAACGGTTGACAGATAAGGCTTGTCTCCTTCTTCATGGAGGGGAAGGGCATCCATATCTGCTCTAAGTGCGATGGTTTTATTTCCTTCAGTGCCTTTAAAATTAGCAATAACATTTGGCGCGGAATATTTTTGATCTACAGGGATACCGAATTCGGCTAGTTTTTCTTTTACGTAAGCAGCCGTTTCATATTCTTGTCCTGACAGTTCAGGATGCATATGGAAATGCCTGCGCTGCTCAATTGTCCAGGCGATTAAATCTGTATCTACAAGTTTTGTTTGAAACATCGTAAAGCCTCCGAAAAACATTTTTTAAAAAGGACCATATTGAATGGCTTGGGCAACAATTAGGAAAACAATACTGATCGCGATTTGAATGAATATAAAAGGGAGCACCCATTTAATCCATTTTGTAAAAGGAATACCTGCAACTGCAAGTCCGGCAAGCAATACACCGGACGTCGGGAAAAGGGAATTGGATATGCCGTCCCCGAGTTGGAATGCGAGTACTGCAGTCTGTCTTGTCACGCCAACGAGATCGGCCAAAGGTGCCATGATCGGCATCGTGAGCGCAGCTTGCCCACTTCCTGATGGGACAAGAAAATTCAGGAAAAGCTGTAAGAAAAACATGCCAATTGCGTTCAGTATTGGTGAAAGCTGACTGAGAAAAGAGGAAGAGAAATATAAAATAGAATCAACCAGTTTTCCATCCTGAAACACAATTAGAATGGCCTGCGCAAAACCAATGATGAGCGCACCGCTGATGACTTCTTTTGTTCCATCGATGAAGCGATCTGCAATTTCATTCGGTTTTAGTTTACCCACAATCCCGATCAGAATGCCAAAGAGTAGGAACAAGGCCGCAATTTCGGTGATATACCATCCAAATTTAACGACACCAATAATCAAAAAGACAAAGTTGAATAAAAAAGTAATCAGCACCCACTTATGGCGAGTGGATAGCTTTGTATGGGTTTGGAATTCAACTTGTGTTCCTTCTTGATAATTTCCTAAAAACTTAAGCTCAGGGTTAGCTTTCACTTTTTTAGCATAGCGGTAAACGTACAGAACGCCGGCAATGTAAAGCGTAACGAATAGAATCAATCTGAGCCCCATGCCTGAAAATGTAGGCAATTCGGCTATACTTTGTGCAACCCCTACATTAAATGGATTCAGCACGGCACTCATAAATCCTATCGTTGCACCAAGTGACACAATGGCATACCCAACAATGGCATCTAATCCTAATGCAATCGCCAATGGGGTAATGATGGCAATATAAACAATGGTTTCTTCGGCCAATCCCATCAATGTACCAGCTACCGCAAAAAATAGCATAATCGCAGGGATGAGCAATAATTCTTTATTGGCAAGCTTACTTGTTATACTTCCAATCAATGCATCCAAGGCACCTGTTGCTTTTAATATCCCAAAAGCACCGCCAACGATTAGAACAAAGAAAATAATCCCGGCACCATTGATCATGCCTCCGTGAATGCTTGTAAAAACATGAAAGAAGCCGACTGGAGACTGCTCGATTAGCTCGAATGAATCAGGGACAACAATTGTCCGACCATCTTTTTCGATTCGTTCATATTCACCAGCTGGCATGATGTATGTCAAAATCACGGAAATGACAATGACAAAGAAAAGTAAGACAAAAGCGTTAATATCGAAAGCTTTCTTTTCTTTAGGTAACTCTTGATGTTCTGGCTTGTCTTGTTGCATATTATAAACTCCCTTATTACGATACAAAGTGTTAAAGGTAGCGTATTTTTATTCAATTGATTGTAAGGTATATACTCAGTTTAAGCAAGAGATTTTAGAGTTGGCAGAAGTATGATAATGATCGGAACTGCGTATAAAATCAAAAATAAAAAGGCTATCCCATAAGTTTTATGATGCTTTATGGAATAGCCATTTATTCAGAAGACATCGTGGCGATTAGGGAAGATTTTAGATTAAGAATGCCGCTTCTCTTCTTTTACCGACAAAATCGTCACTCCCGCTCCGAACTCCCCTCGAATGACTTTTCGGGCGCCGACTGAGTTTCTTGCGGTGACTTGCTTTGTCCCTCCCAGTTCCATTTCCACAAGGAAGCATTTTGATCCGCACATCATAGGAATTCCTCGTTTCTGCAGTTATCGCTTAATTTCCTTTATTGAAAAGCCAAATTCGCTGTGACGAGAAATGTTTAAGAAATGCCAACTGCCTCCGCCAAGTATTCAATAAGATGAAGGGCTTTAACGGACGGAGATAGATTTTCCCGTTCAACTCCTAGTTTCATTTGGATAAGGCATCCTGGATTGGTGGTGATAATCACAGTGGCTTTTGTTGCTTTTGTATGTTTCATCTTTTCATCAAGTATGGTCATCGATTCGTCGTAGTTCACGAGGTTGTAGATCCCGGCAGAGCCACAGCACATGTTGGCATCTGTCATCTCCACAAATTCTATGCCCGGTATACTCGTGATAAGCTCCAACGGTTCGTTGGTCACCTTTTGTACATTGGTCATATGGCATGATCTTTGGTAAGTGACCCTTTCATGATTCCGAGGTGCCAAATTCCGATGGATGCCACATGCAACAAGGATTTGGCTAATATCTTTTGATTTGGAGGAAAAGGTGGCAGCTCTTTCTGCCCATTCCGGTTCTTCTTTAAGAAGATGGTCGTATTCATAAAGCATCGCTCCGCATCCGCCTGAGTTGTTCACGATATAATCCGCTTGGATGTCTTCAAAAGCAGCGATATTTTTTTTGGCCAGTCCTTTTGCATCGTCCATTTCTCCTGAATGTGCATGCAAAGCGCCGCAGCAAGTTTGCTTTTCTGCAATGTATACATCACAGCCCGCTTCGGTTAATAGTTGAATGGATAACTCATTGATTTTACGGAACATGGCATCCATAATACAGCCTGTAAAAAATGCGACTGTGTATTTGTGTTCTCCTTTGGCTTTTACAAATGATTGAAACTGAGAGCGCTTTTTAGGTGAAACCGCTTTAGGCATGATGGCTTCAAATTCCCCTAAATGGAATGGGAATTTCTTTAATGCATTTGATTTTCTGACGACCTTTTGTACGGCTGTTTTTTCATAAAGCCAATAGGAGTTTCCAATAAACTGCATCATGCTTTTACTTGGAAATATTTTTGTGAACATCGTATTCCGAATGAGTTTTACAGGACGGGAGAATTTTTTCCTTTTTACTAATGCGGCTCTTGCCGATTCAAGAATGGAGCCATATTCCACTCCTGTCGGGCAAGCGGTTTCACATGCCCGGCATCCTAAACAAAGATTAAAAGGTTCTTCTAAGATGGATACATCTGTTATTTTACCTTCTCCGAGCATTTTTACCAGATTGATCCTACCGCGTGGGGAGTGTGTTTCTTTGCCCATGCTTAAATAAGTTGGGCAGACAGGGAGACAGTAGCCACATTGAACACAATTGTTTGTTTTGTCATATTGGAACTCTTTTCTTAATTGTTCAAGTGTACTGCTCATATTATTTCAACTCCAATTTTTGTCCAGGCTCAGGGAATATCTTGCCTGGATTCATAATGTTGTTTGGGTCCCATGCTTGTTTGATCCTTTTCATCATATCTAATCCAACTTTTCCAAGCTCCATTTCCATAAAAGGAGCTTTCATCGTACCGATCCCGTGCTCCCCTGACAAAGTCCCCCCAAGCTCAACGGCGGCAGCGAAAATTTCAGCTACAGCCTTTTCTACTCGAGCCATCTCTTCTGCATCATTTTTGTCGCAAATAATATTGGGGTGAAGATTGCCATCGCCTGCGTGACCAAAGACGACTAAATCCACATTGTATGTCTGTTTAATCTGTTGAAGCCTTTCACACATTTCGGGAATTTTACTTCTCGGTACTGTGGCGTCCTCGGAAATTTTCGTAGGTTTAATCCTTACAATAGCCGGTGATACCAACTTTCGAGCTTTCCAAATTTCTTCTTTTTCAGCATCATTCTGTGGGATTTGCACCTTAGTGGCACCGACAGAATAGCATAATTGTTCAACGCTCTGTATTTCTTCTTTCAGCGCCAATGGATGTCCGTCTAATTCTAGTAAAATGATTGCTTCAGCATCTGTTGGGAGGCCCATTGGCTGATAGTTTTCAACAGCGACGATAGAGGCCTGGTCCATCAACTCCATCTTGGAAGGTAAAATACCTGCAGAAAGGATTTTAGAAATCGCTTTTCCAGCGTCTACGAGTGTCGAAAAGACAACCATCAGCGTGGCAGTTCCTAACGGTTTTGGAAGAAGACGAAGAGTTGCTTTCGTAATAATGCCTAATGTGCCCTCTGAACCGACTAACAGTTTGGTTAAATCATAACCTGTTACATTTTTCACTGTTTTTCCGCCTGTTTGAATGATGTCTCCTTCTGGTGTTATTACCTCAAGGCCGATGACATAATCTTTTGTGACGCCGTATTTTAATCCCCGTGGTCCACCTGAATTCTCCGCCAAATTTCCGCCAATCGTCGAAACGTGTGAGCTGCTTGGATCCGGGGGGTACATCAATCCTTTTTCCTCGGCGGCCTTATGGATAGCGGCAGTCAGTACGCCGGGAGAAACAACCGCCACAAGGTCTTCTTCATAGACTTCCAGTACATCGTCCATGACGGAAAGGTCAATGACAATACCTCCTTGTACAGGCAGTGGACCTCCACTTAAAGAAGTGGCTTGTCCTCGTGGATAAATCGGGATGCCTTCTTGATTGGCAAGCTTCACAAGCGCGGCCAGTTCCTGAACATTTTTGGTTTGAATGACGGCGTCGGGAAGATAGGTGCCAAACGACGCATCGAATGCGTAACTGTAACGGTCGCTTTCATCGAGTAACACTCTGCCTGTTTGGATGATTTTTTTGATTTCAGAAATATGATCGGGTATAAGTACTTTCATGAATTTCCTCCTAATCTGGCTCGACCACAAAGTCTTTGATAAATAGGCCCAACTTTTTCTCAGCGTTTCTTAAATGAATTAAACATTGAACTTTCGCCAGCTCTGGTTCTTCAAGTTCGATCGCTTCGACGATCCTTTGATGCTCTTTAAAGACACTTTTTCGCTTATAATCCAGCTCGACGTTAGGCTGGAGTGTGATGGCTAAGGCTTTTTCATAGAGCATGGAAAGGTTTTCAATTGTTTGGATCATAATCGGATTATGCGTCGCATGAACAATACTCCTATGAAATTCTATATCTGCTTCGATGCCGCTTTTTCCTTCGGTTACGGATTCTTTTTGAAGGCGCTGTAAAAGTTCTTTCATATTGTCCAATTGTTCTGGTGTTCTTCGAGTTGCGGCGAGAAAGGCAGCCTCTGGTTCCAATGCTTTTCTCATTTCAAATAAGTATTTGATCGTCTCGATATCATCACTATTGATTTCAATCATCTGAAAAAGGGCTTTGCTTGTTGTTTCCTCCACGTAACTTCCTCCGCCTTGTTTGGAGGAGATGACCCCTGTTGCCCGGAGAACGCTTAACGCTTCTCGAACCGGTACACGACTGACCCCAAATTGTGTAGCTAATTCCTTTTCTGTCGGAAGTTTTGTCCCTGGAGGGTAGGTCCCATTTTCGATTAGTTGTAATAATTCTCTTGAAATCACTTGAGAAATTTTCTCTTTCCTTGACATACCACACGACCTTTCTAGCAAGAAAAAATACGTTGATCTATATTCATTATATAAAGTTGTAATACAAATTTCTATAGAAAAATTAAAAAATTTAAAAATATACTATTTACAATGATGAAAACTACACTTATAATAAAAATCGCGAATAAAAAATACCAATTTCATGAAAAGTTGTATTACAAGTTTGTTTTGTAAAAGGATGTTTACCATTTGTGATGTTAGCGCGCATAGTCACTTTGTAGACGTCTCTTTTCTATAAAACAAATTTGAAAGCCCTTACTTATTTAATTTACCGGAAAATTAAATTCTCAAGTAAGAAATCTATTGAGTGAATGAGCTATTTACTTAGGTGTCATTTGCAAACCGGGAGGGGACAGCATGAACAATCAAAATAGCGCTTCTTTAGAGAAGCGCACGATAAAAAAAGTAACAAGACGTATCGTACCTTTTATTTTTATTCTTTATATTATCGCGTACTTAGATCGTGCAAATATTGGTTATGCAGCTTTAGATATGAACAAAGCGCTTGGGATATCAAGTGAAGTATTTGGATTCGTTACAGGGATTTTCTTTATAGGCTATTTCTTATTTGAAGTCCCTAGTAATATCTTGTTACAACGTTTTGGGTCAAGAGTGTGGATATCACGGATTCTGATTACTTGGGGAATCGTATCCGTTGCAACGGCTTTTGCCCAAGATGCTACGCATCTATATATTATCCGTTTCTTACTTGGTATCGCTGAGGCCGGTTTTTTCCCGGGGATTATTCTTTACTTAAACTCATGGTTTAGAAAAAAAGAACTTGCAACAACGATTGCTATGTTTATGACAGCTATTCCCGTTTCTTATATCATAGGCGGACCATTATCGACATGGATTATGGACAATATTAGTTGGTTTGGTGTTTCTGGCTGGCGCTGGATGTTCGTTCTTGAAGGCTTTCCAGCGGTTCTTCTAGGGATTATTACATTTTTCTATTTGACCAATAAACCTGAAGAAGCTAAATGGCTTTCTAAGGAAGAAAAGGCATGGCTTGCCGAAGAAATTCGGAAGGATAGAGAAGAAATTACTAAAAAGAAAGGAATTGAAGAAAAGAGCCATAAAAAAGCACTTACTGATAAGAAAGTTTGGCATTTGGCTTTCATTTATTTTGTTTACATTTCAGGAAGTCTTGGTATCGGCTATTGGATGCCTCAGATTATTAAAGAATTATCAGGCTCATTAAGCAATACGCAAATCGGTCTCATCTCAACGATTCCTTTTATTGTGGCGGCACTCGTCATGAATTACTGGGCAGTTCGTTCTGATCGAACCGGAGAAAGAAAGATGCATACAGCGATTCCACTAGCGATAGGGGCAATTGCTTTGATTGGAGCCGGGGTAACAGGTAATCCGTTTATTTCGATGGCCTTTCTCACTCTTTCCCTTTCAGGATTGTATTGTTTTAAAGGACCATTCTTCGCATTACCACCTATGTTATTAGCGCCTTCTACAACGGTTGTGGGAATTGCTCTCATTAACTCAATTGGAAATCTAGGTGGTTTTCTTGGTCCTTATGCAATTGGGCTTTTGAAGGAATACACGGGATCTACGGGAGCCGGATTAATTTTCCTCAGTGTAATGCTCCTGATTGGCTTTGTATTGGTCCTGTTTATTAAAAGTGACAGTATCCAAGAAAAAAGAACTCGTTCAAAAGTAGTTCGAACAACGATTCCATCTTAAAAACTTTTTTGAATTGAAAAACAACCGACATGTAGACTTGAAAATCGTAATCCTTGATATAATAAGAGAGTGTCCAAGCTGAACGTCGCTTTGGACACTCTCTTTTACGTATAGCATACGCATTTTTGAATAGATATAGATGATACTATTTGTCAGGGAGTTGGAAGTGGAAATGAACAAAAAAGCCATTGCGGCAATTCGTAAGCAATTTAAAGTAGAGACGGATTTGATGAAGATTGCTGATATTTACAAAGTGTATATTCGACAGGAGAGCAGTGAGATTTATCATGAGGAAGGTCAGCCGTTTGCCATGTTGGAACGGGAGCAACAGGAGCTGTTCCTTAACAACTTCAAAAAAGTGTTAGGCGGAAAACTGGATATAAAGTTGTTTGAAGTGAAGTTCCAGCGCCAAACGGAGGAACAAGCGGATCATACCCAGCGGCTCTTATACGAAGGTTTGCAGACGGATGAAGTGGAAGATTGGAAAGCGAATATGCAGCGCATTGCGCAGAAGATGGTGCAGGATGTGCAATATGAAAAGGACATTGTTGTGACGTTTATCCGTGGGAATTATTTTAAACCGACGAAAAGGCATAGCGAGGAAGAGGAAGTCGCCGATCGGGATGAAGTGTACAAGAACCCGTTCATACTCTGCAGTGTGAACCAGACCGATCTGCCGAAGCGGTCCCTTGTCTTTGATTTCAACGAGAAGCAATATAAGGCGCATGATTTGATTGATCCGATTATCAATTTAACATCTCCGATTGGCGGATTTTTGTTCCCTTGCTTCACGGATAACGCAGCGGACGTCAATCATATTTTGTATGCGGCAGGCAAAGCGAATAAGCCGAATTACCATTTTATCGAGAATGTATTGGATGGTGAAGAGATCATGACTGCTGAAGATGACAAAGCCGTCTTTGAGGAGATTGTCAAAGAAGTCGTTGGGGAAGAAGTAAATACAAGAACTCTTGCCAATGTCTATGATGAGATCAACAGCATGTTAGTGGTGGATGAAGAGCAAGAGGAAGAAGAGGAAAGCCTTCCCACTTTGGATACGAAAGAAGTGGAGCGGGTTCTGAAGGCAAGTGGCGTGAAAGACGTGGACACGGCAAAAGTGGAAAGAGCGTTTCAGAAAGTGATCGAGGACAAAACCTATGAAATGAAGGCAAGCCATGTCGTTCCAAGCTACACATCCAAGTCCATCAAAATCGAAACGAAAGTGGCAAATATTACTATTAGCCCACAAGACCTAAGATACGTGCGACAAGTCACGGTCAATGGCAAACGCTGCCTATTGATCGAAGTGGAAGAAGATACGATGATTGAAGGATTTACGCTGCTTCCGGAAGAATTAATAGAGTAGCAGGAACGATCAACAAGCCTATGATGGGAGGCCATATGAATGTTAAGTGAACAGAAGAGATACTCTAGGCTTGCAAATCTAACAAAAATCATCAATACGAAGTTAGACCTGCGTGAAGTGTTACAGCATGTGACAACAGCCATATCCGAAGAAATCGTACAATGCGATGCTGTTGGAATTTATTTACCTGAGAAAGACGGGGCATTTAGAGGGTTTGTCGGGAAGCCAGAAGTGATCAATGGCGAGACGCTCGACATGCAAGTCATCGATTTGGATAGGGACCTGCTGGCCAAAGAAGTGGTTGAAACGAAAAAAACGATTTATATTCCTGACACTTCCAAGGATCATCGCCCCGATCCGAGATCCGTCGAAGCGTTCAAAATCAACTCCTTATTAGCGTTGCCGATTTCGTATGAGCAAGAGTTATTTGGGCTCGTTTTTTTATTTGACCATGGCGCGGCGATGAACTTAACGCCATTGGAAATTCAAAGTGTTGAAGCGTATGTGAATATGGCGGCAGTCGCTATGCGAAATGCCAATAATTTAGAGCAACTGGAATTTATGGTAGAAAAACGGACGAAGGAATTGGCGACAGCCAATGAAAAGGTCATTAGCGTCATTGAAAGTATTACGGATGGCTTCTTTGCACTGAACAAAGAATGGGAATTTACTTACGTCAATCAACATCAGTACCTACCTGAAAATCGCACGGCGAAAGATGTATTGGGCAAGAATATATGGGAGGTATTGCCGAGGAATGTAGGGACCGTGATGTATAAAGAATTTCATCGCGCGATGTCAGAGCGGGTTGCGATCCATTTTGACATGCAATCGGTTTACGATGATTATTGGTATGAAGTAATCGTTTACCCATATGACGATGGAATTTGCTGCCTTTTAAAAAACGTCACCGAAAAAAAGAAATTCGAGGAAGAATTGAAAAGGCTGTCCAATTTGGAGTTAATTGGGCAAATGGCAGCAGGCATTAGCCATGAGATTCGAAATCCTATGACGACAGTACGAGGTTTTTTGCAGTTATTAAGACAAGAAGGTCAATATGAAAAGCATAACAATCTTTTTGAGCTGCTCATTGAAGAACTGGATCGTGCCAATTCGATCATTACGGAATTTCTTTCCATAGGAAATACTAAAACATCCGATTTACAAATGTACGATTTAAATTCAATTATTCATGATATCGCTCCTTTAATCGAGATCGATACAGGTAATCAAAACAAAACGGTTTACTTCGATCTGCATGATATCCCGGCGTTGCTGTTAAATCGCAATGAAATCAGGCAACTGATCATCAATCTATACCGCAACGGACTAGACGCGATGTGTAAAGGACAAGTGCTGACGATCCGCACGTATATAGAGGATGAAAATTTTGTCGTTCTTGCCGTGCAAGATCAAGGAGAAGGAATCCGTCCTGAAATCATAGACAAAATAGGGACCCCATTTTACACGACGAAAGATCATGGTACAGGTTTGGGACTAGGCATCTGTTATGCCATTGCCGCCCGTCACCAAGCGAAAATCGAGATGCAAACAGGACCTGCAGGCACTACTTTTTTTGTGAAATTTAGTTACTAAATCACTATGGTGCCAGGCCGAGACGGCATAACAAGCAGATGTAGGATTATCGATCATATCTTGCATCTGCTTGAAGCCCTTTTTCCTCAATGATAAATAGATTTCACGCAAGCCGGAAAAGATGTTTTTAGACCGTTGACTGCTTTGCAATCGGTTGCCTTTTCAGTGCTTTTTGTAAACGTGGAATCAAGTTTAGCGACAAGATCGTTACGGCGATGTCCAAAGGCAAATACGCGCCCATCCATGACCAAGCCATGAGATAGCTGAATCCTTCCGGTGCCTCCACCCAATAGTTAAAAGCCAAGTACATATAATTCGTTCCAATCACATAGTTCACGATGATGGCCAATGTACCAGCTCCGACATAAGTGAACCAATTCAATCTTCCCCTTTCGAAAAACTTCCCGACGATATAGGCAACAAAGATAAAGGAAATGACATAGCCGAATGTCGGACTGAAAATACTCCCAGGACCTCCTTTAAATTGAGCAAAAATCGGTGCTCCAGCCAAGCCGATGAATAAATAGGCAACCATCGAAAAAGCTCCCAATCGACTTCCAATCAAACCGCCCGCCACAATAGCAAACAATAACTGCAATGTGATCGGTACCCCGCCAATTGTCAATAACGGAGATACATTAGCACCCACCCCCATCAAAGCAGCAAATAATGCACAAATGACAAGATCCTTTGCATTCATCTTCATATGATCCCCTCCCAAATGGTCATTGTACAGGTATAAAATATATGTTAACATAAATTAAAAATAAGTTAACACATATTATTAAGGAGGTTTTGCAATGGGGATTTTATTTGTAACAGGGACCGATACGGATGTCGGAAAAACAATCGTAACAACATTATTGGCCAGCTTTTTGGCCAAGCATGAGCATTCCTGTTTTCCTTTCAAACCAATCCAATCGGGAGCGGTAAAGAAGGAAGGTGGATGGGTAGCACCTGATCCGGAGATTTACCGATTGGTTAACAATCATGACCGGTTCAAAGATGCGAATCTTTATTTACTGAAAAAGGCATGTTCTCCTCATCTGGCGGCCGAACTGGAAGGGGTACAAATCGATTTTTCATGGATAGATAGGAAATTGAAAGAGTTGGAAGAAGCTTATGGCACGGTCATTATGGAAGGAGCAGGTGGTTTGTTTGTTCCACTGACGACAGAAGGTTATTGTGTGATCGATTGGATGGAGACGCTACGTGTTCCTGCCATCGTGGTGGCAAAGGCTGGTGTAGGGACGATCAATCATACCGTTTTGACGATTGAGGCGCTGAGCAAAAGACAGATTCCGATTGCGGGAGTTATTTTAAATTCGATACATAACGAAGAGGAAGCAATCGTAGCAGACAATCGGGAAATGATCCGCAAGCTTACGAATGTGCCGATTATCGGCTCCGTGCCATATTGCGAAGATATACGGGAGACGTTAGCCAATGTGGAAAAGAGAGAACGATGCTATGGAGATTGGGATTTTGAAACGATCAGGAGGGCGATGGAAATTGAATCCGCAACAATTGCTTGAGAAGAGTAAGAAGTATATGTGGCTACCATTTACACAAATGTCCGATTATGAGCGGGACCCGCTGATCATTGAAAGTGGTGAAGGGGTCGTTGTGAAGGATATATACGGGAAAGAATATTTGGACGGCAACTCATCTCTTTGGTTAAATGTGCATGGTCATCGCAAGGCGGAAATTGATGAGGCGATACGGAAGCAACTGGAATCGATTGCCCATTCGACTTTACTTGGTGCAGCCAATGTGCCGTCCGTCTTGCTTGCGGAGCGTTTAATCAATATCGCGCCTGAAGGGTTGACTCGGGTATTTTACTCGGACAGTGGTGCGACAGCGGTGGAAATCGCGGTGAAGATGGCTTATCAATACTGGCAAAATAAAGGTCGATCAGAAAAAACGAAATTTGTGACGTTGAGCAATGGGTATCATGGTGATACAGTCGGGACGATGAGTGTCGGATCCATCGACTTGTATCATAAAGTGTATACATCATTGTTGTTTGACGCGCTCGTTGTGCCATTCCCTGCCGTCTATCGCCATCCATCGGGTGATGCGCAGACGGTTTGTAATGAGAGTTTGCAATCGCTCCGGGAATTATTTGAGAAGCGGCATAGTGAGATTGCAGGGCTGACCTTAGAACCGCTCATCCAAGGCGCTGGCGGTATGAATACGATGCCGCGAGGGTATTTGAAAGGGGTCGAATCTCTCTGCCGCGAGTTCGATATTTTACTAATCGCGGATGAGGTGGCAACAGGCTTCGGGCGTACAGGGAAAATGTTTGCTGTCGAGCATGAGGGCGTCCGTCCAGATTTGATGACGGTAGCGAAAGGCTTGACCGGCGGGTATTTGCCTGTGGCAGCCACGCTAGCGACTGAACAAGTATACGACGCATTTTATGGAGAATATGAAGAAATGAAAACGTTTTTCCATGGGCATTCTTACACGGGTAACCAGCTCGGTTGTGCAGCCGCGCTTGCGAATTTGGATATCTTTGAGCGGGAGAGATTGGTGGAGCAAGCGAGTGACAAGGCGAAGTTGCTTTCCGAATTATTGCATGATCTAGGAGAGTTGGATCATGTTGGTGATATCCGGCAATGCGGGCTCATCTGCGGGATCGAATTGGTGCAGGACCAAAAAACGAAAGTGCCATTCCCGTTCAAATGGCGAGTCGGCTACCGCTCGACATTGAAAATGCGGGAACTTGGTATGTTGACGCGACCGCTTGGTGACGTCATCGTATTCATGCCCCCGTTAGCTGCGACGGAGGAGCAATTGGGAGAAATGGTTCGCATCTTGAAAGAGGGCATCGTCTGGGCCACCACTTTTCAATACGGCGCAACGACCAATTGAATCGATCATTCCTATTTGGAAGCAATCACGCCTCGGCGTAATTGCTTCCAGATTAATTTGCAAGTGGTGAGAATGCACAGTCTCTCGGCATTACATCTACCTTTTAACTAGAAGGGCTTGCCTCAGTAATCACTGAGGCAAGTCTTTTTTGCTTTTCCTCTAATCTCAAAATGAATGCAAGCAACTTGATATTTAGCTTTTTAGCGATAAAAATGTTATTTTTGGAATACATTATTGGAAAGTGTAAAATAAAGTACTTGTCTCTAATGCTTGGGTACCAAATTTTAGATCTCTATAAGAGAATGTAAAGTAGGTGTAGGATGAATGAGGTTTTACTAAAGAATGCCGATGCCTATTATCGGCTGGCTGAGAAGAAGGCAGCCGATTATTTTAAATCGCTTTCTGAACAGCTTAGGAACAAGACCTACGTTACTACCGTTACGAAAGATATACAAACCTGGAAACAGAATCATATTCGCCATCCGTTCTTATCCATTTTTTCGCTTGAGAAGGGAAAGCCTGATTCCCGGGGGTATTACAATTATATCCAATGGCTGGATTACACAGGTAAATTAGATAATTACTTGGATCGCAGCATCTCCTATATTTTTATGCGGGATCTAGGAAAAGAACTGAATTCACCGAAGACACACAACAGGATCCAGGATGTAGTTGACAAGTTAAAAACACAACTGCTCGATTCCGCTGAAGGAAAATCGGAGATGTTCAGCATGGGCGGGTTGTATCGCATGGCTCAGAAGGACGGCGTTGAAACGACCATGATCTGGTTGGTCGACAAACTGAAGACGGTTTCCTCCAATATTCCAGTTGGGATGGATGCTGAGGAAGCCAAGCGAAAGTTGATTAAAATCATTGCCGGGGTCATTATGCATCAGATTGAAGAGCTGGATGATGAAACATCGCCTGAGGAGCGGACTCGGAAGTTGGATGCAGCGATAAGGCTTGGCTATTCCTACGGTTTGACCTATCCCTTTATCGATGATCTGCTGGATTCGAAAGTATTATCCGCAGAAGAGAAAAAACAATACACCGATTTGATACGTACAACCCTTGTGACAGGATCTGTGCCGGAATTAGCAGCATGGGCTGGACGTAACAAAGAGCTGATTCAATTTATTCATTCGGAACTTCGTGACGCCTTTTCTACTATTAAAAACCATCTGCAACAAGAAACAAACGAAAAATTCTTCGAGCAAACCTATGTGTTTTTTCAATCTCAGGAAGTGGACCGTATAAAGGATCTATCGAACGCAAATTACACTAATGAAGAGCTGTATATCCCCATCATTTTGAAATCCGCTTCTTCACGATTGATTGTCCGCACAGTCCTCAGCGCTCCAGAGGATGAGGAATTTGATAACCGAGCATTTTTTTATGGGATTTACAACCAGCTGGCCGATGATTTTGCGGATATGTTTGAAGATCTGAAGGCTGGTACGGTGACACCCTATACGTATTATATGAAATACCATGATAAGCGCCGCGATCTTATCAATCCTTTTGAGTTATATTGGACGGTCATTTCCAATTTGGTGCATAACGTCTACCACTCGGATGCTAAAACATGCGAGGTGATTTTAGATCGTGCGATAAACGGTCTGAAACGATTTAAAAAACGGGTAGGAAAAGAAAGATATAACGAAGTAATGGAGCTATTTGCTTCCGGAAATTCGCAGTTCGATCGACTCATCCAACAGATGGTCCGAAAATCGGATGATGTAGACTTCTTCGATAAACTGCTTCGCGATCATATCGTCTCTAATTTGAAAGATAAACAGAAAGAACGAGAAGAATTTTTAGATACAATCGAAACTGTACGCAAACAGATCAATGATGTCTTACACATCCCTAAAATCAATGCTATATCTTCCATAAATGATGCTGCAAATTATAGCCTGGAAGGCGATGGAAAGCGACTCCGACCGATCATGACTTGGATGATGAGCGTCAACGAATATGGATTAGATCAGTCAGCAATCGTGCCGCTTCTGAAATCATTGGAATATATGCATACGGCGTCTCTAATCTTCGACGATCTACCATCCCAAGACAATGCACCCATTCGTAGGGGGCGTACAACTTTACATCAGCTATATAATACAGCCACAGCAGAATTAACGGGTCTCTATCTGACACAGAAGGCGGTTGAGGAACAAGCATCTCTTGAACAGTTTGATGCGAAAACTGTGCTTCAATTAGTTCGCTACTCGGCCGGCAAGACAGCGGAAATGTGTCAGGGTCAGCTGATGGACTTGGACTCCAAAGGAAAACAACTGACAGTGGAACAATTGAATACGATGTGCTTTTACAAAACGGGAATTGCATTCGAAGCTGCCCTTGTCATGCCTGCCATTCTAGCGGGTAGACAGGAATCAGAAATGAAAGCCCTGAAAAAATTTGCCTATCATACCGGCATTGCTTTTCAGATTAAAGATGATTTGCTCGATGTTGAAGGAGATCGAACATTACTCGGAAAGCCGATTGGAAAAGATCTTGAAAATAACAATTCAACTTTTGTGTCCATCCTTGGCATTGACGGTGCCAAGAAAGCGATGTGGGAACATTACTGTATTGCAATGGAGGTACTGCAAGAGTTGCAGCCTAATACGAACTTCTTGAAACATCTGCTGGATTATATTGTGAATCGAGATCATTAAGAGTTTGTTTTGGAGCATCATAGCACGGAAACTGAAAAAAGGTATCTGGTCCTAAAATAGGATCAGATACCTTTTCGCATAATAAAGCTCAAATGCCTACCGCTCTGCTTGTCTTCCCGATAGGAGAAGCCGTCTGCACTTTTAAAGGTACAGGTCGTGTCAATCGTAATTTGTTCGGATGGGATGCCCGCCAATTCGCATTGTTTTTTGACGGTCAGCTGGTTATCGATATGGTATTTCTCGGTTTTGGGTTTGTAACACATGAAATCATCCGCATAGCCGAGCGCTTTGAATTTCAAGTAGACGTCTTCATCGACTTCGAATTTTTCCTGACTTAGTGCGGCACCGAGCTGCACATGAAAATCGCCGGGATCACATTGTTCCACGTGGAGCAAATGCTCAAAAAGTTTTCGTGTAATTTCTTTGACGGTCCCTTGCCAGCCAGAATGGATGACGCCGACGAGACCGTTTACTTCGTTGTAAAAAATGACGGGGACGCAATCAGCGGTGAAGCTGCAGAGGACCAAATCTGGCTCATATGTGTACAGGGCATCCGTATCCGCAATGGCCGTCTCCAGTCGTGAAGCGCCCCGCCCTTTATCCGCAAGCGTCACTTTGTGGAAATGGTCGCTATGGGTTTGTTGAGCACAAATGAAGCGATCGAGTCCACACTGTAAAGAAGCCGCTAGTTTTTTCCGGTTTTCCACTATATCGTCAGGAGTGCTACAAACGTGAAGCGCCATATTATTGCTTTCTAGTTCGGCTTCGTCTTTCATCGTCATTCCTGCAATGAACTTTGGATTGTTTACATATATCTTTGTATTCATAACATCACCTCATTTTACTATATAACAGTGTGCGATCGATGTATAGGCAGGTGTATTTAGAAAAATAATAACAATTAGGTAGAGATACCAGGCTAATCCATAAACAAAGCTTTCGCATACCATATGGTTATGGAGGTGATATACATGAGTAACAATCCCCAATGTAAAAGAATAAAGATTGCTAAACTGAAAAGTTGTGAAAGTCAAATTAGATACGGGCCTTACATTATGGTTTCCCCTAAACCTACTCCTAATCCCCTTCCTCCCGCTCCCACGCCTGATATGACGATTGTGCCAATTGTAAATCGCTATTTTTATATTCCACAAACTTCAATTGATCTGGAGAGTGGGGCAAAAATCCCATCTACTCTCTTTTATGATGACAATGAAAACGAAGTAGATGAATTTACGATTTTTAGTCCAAATGGTTACGTCAATCTATACATTAATGGGGTTATCCAAGAAGGAGGATTTTACCAAGTGAATTCAAATGCCTTAACGATTAATCCAGCGAATGGCGTCATTCGCGCGGGGACACCTATAATTGTTGAATCATTGGGCTTCACGATGACAACAAACTTTTGAAATCAAAGGGTGGACGGCCCTGTCATTTGACGATCATTTGGCATCTACTGTGATGATAACTGAAAGGAGGTGAGGCAAATGGCACTTTCGCTTATTAATATTAATGTAAATGTTTCGGGTACCTCCGCGAGATTTTTTAATGTCTTGGGAGCCCCATTGGTGATCACGGATGGGACAACAGTTGCTGCAACAGCGTTTTTGGATGACACTGGAGTAGCAGCGACAGCTTTTCCGGTCATCGCGAACGGTTACTATAATCTTTATATTAACGGCGTATTACAAGAAGGTGATGCGTATACAGTTTCAGAAACTGAATTGACCTTTAACGGTGTTGACGGCACGCTCTCGGCTGGTACTCCGCTCATTTTAGAAGCCGTAGAATTAGTGACAGTCGTTTAGTAAATCCGTTGACCGCCTTGTTGAATTGAAAAATCCCCAGTACATTCCATAAGTGTAATGAAGCTTTTTCTATCGCTTCCCCCCGATTGATACTACTTCAATACTTACCAGGATTAATGTGGATGTCAAAACCCTTCAAGCATGCATGAAGGGTTTTTGTCATAGGGATAGTGTTTATCATTCGGGCAGGACATGCTAGTATAGAGACGGATATGGAGCCTTAATTTTACTATGAAATGATCATTACGAGTGGAGGAAAAAAAGCATGTCGAATTTGCCAAATTGCCCGAAATGTAATTCGGAATATACGTATGAGGATGGGAATCTGCTTGTTTGCCCTGAGTGTGCGTATGAGTGGACATTGGAGTCTGAAACGGAAGCTGTAGAAGAGGTTAAAGTGGTGAAAGATGCGAACGGCAATGTATTGAACGATGGGGATACAGTCACAGTCATTAAAGACTTGAAAGTGAAAGGAAGTTCTTCAGTCGTTAAAGTGGGGACCAAGGTGAAAGGGATTCGTCTAGTGGACGGGGATCACGATATTGATTGTAAAATTGACGGTTTTGGGGCAATGAAACTGAAATCGGAGTTTGTTAAAAAGGCATGATTATTTGAGGGTCTAAAGACCTGATTCGATGATAAGTTACTGATTAGCGCCGATAATTCGTTCGCAAGCGCTGATAACTTGTCGTTAAACACCGATATCCGTGTGATTGGCGCCGATATTTATTGTGAGTACGTTGATTACTGGGACTTGAATACAAAAAAGCAATGCCAGCGTAAGCGGGCATTGCTTTTTGACGATTATTTTGAGTAGTTATCGAAATAACCTTGGATGTAGACGATCGGTGTACCTTTGTCTCCGCTTCCTGATGTTAAATCAGAAAGAGAACCGATCAGGTCTGTCAGTTTCCGAGGAGTCGTTCCTTGGGCCTCCATTGAACCGACAAGGTCATCCTCTTTTTCGTTGATGAATTGGGAGATGGCTTGTTGCAGTTCTTCGCCTCGTAGATCAGCAAAGTTATTGTCGGCTAGGTACTTTAACTTCACTTCGTTCGGTGTACCGTCGAGGCCAGCTGTATAAGCTGGGGATACGACAGGGTCTGCAAGTTCCCAAATCTTCCCGACAGGGTCTTTGAATGCGCCGTCGCCATAGACCATGACTTCCACGTTTTTGCCGGTCTTTTCTTTCAACAATTGTTGGATATTATCGACGATTGGCTGGCAGTTGCGTGGGAAAAGCTTGACGCCGTCTTCTGTCGACTTGTTGGAGCCGAGAAGGCCATATTCCTCGTTATAGCCGCTTCCGTCGATCGATTCGGATAACACATCATCCAATGTATAGACTTTTTCAGCACCGTTCTCTTCCAAAATGCGTTTTGTTCGGAAACGTGTGTGAATGTCGCAAGTTAACACATTTTTGGTATATTTTAAAATGGTTTTCGGTTTTTGGGAGAAGACAAATTCACATTCCACACCGAACTCTTCCACTAACGATTTGTAATAATCAATGTAGTCTACGCCTGTAAATGTATGTTTTTGGTAACCGAAGTGTTGGCGGAATTCTTCTTCCGTCAATACGTCCGTCCAAGGATTGATGCCTTTTTCGTCCAGTAAATCCAAGCTGATCAAGTGGTTGCCGACTTCATCGGATGGATAGCTCAACATGATGACAATTTTCTTCGCGCCTTTTGCGATGCCACGAAGACAGTTGGCAAAGCGGTTCCGGCTCAAAATCGGGAAGATGACACCGATTGTATCGTCACCGAATTTGGAATTGATATCTTTTGCAATATGGTCGATGGTTGCATAATTGCCTTGAGCACGGGCGACGATCGACTCGGTTAACGTGACAATATCTCGATCATTTATCGTAAAGCCTTCTACCTCTGAAGCTTTTAGTACACTATCCAAAACGATTTGTTCAATATTATCGCCTTCGTTGATGATAGGACAGCGAAGTCCTCTTACGACGGTACCCACAACTCTTTCCAATCTAATCGCTCCTTATTGTCTCGGGTACCAGGTTCTTACCTAGTATCCGGAAGTATCTTCTTGTACTATACAACGTTGTCATGGTATAAGTAAAATTAATAGTTCGAATGCCGGGTATAAGGGGTGGTTATATGGTAAGTAAATTGGATTTATATCATGTCTTTTGTACGGTTGCAAAAAATGAAAGCTTTTCTAAGGCGGCAAAGGAGCTGTTTTTAACACAGCCAGCAGTGAGTCAATCCATCATGCAATTGGAAAAGGAATTGGATACACGCCTGTTTATCCGGACACCGAAAGGCGTATCGCTGACTGATGAAGGAAGCCTGTTGTATGAGTATGTGAATTCCGCCATGAATTTAATAGGTGTCGGGGAAGAAAAAATTTCGGAATTTAAAAATTTAACGGTGGGCGAATTGAAAATCGGTGTAGGGGATACGATATCCCGCTATTTTTTACTACCCTATCTGGAGGCTTTTCACACGCGTTATCCGAATATCAAATTTACGATTGCCAATGGGACGACATCAGAACTGTGCACCATTTTGAAATCGGGTGGGGTCGATATTGCCATTTGTAATTTGCCCATCGATGATCCGACATTAGAATTGAGACCTTGTTTTGAAATCCAGGACATTTTCGTTTATGGCGAGCGTTTTAAAAAGATATTGGCCAAACCGATCAGCTTTCAAGAGTTAGTGAAGCTGCCGCTGATCTTTTTGGAATCCAATTCGAATTCTAGGAGATATGTCGAGGACTATCTTCAATCGAAAGGGATTCAGATTGCACCTGAATTTGAATTGGGTTCACATGAGTTACTGTTGGATTTTGCTAAAATCAACTTAGGCGTCGCCTGTGTTACAAAGGAATTTTCCCAGCACTTTTTAACGAATGGATTGTTGCGGGAAGTGGTGACCCTTGAAAAAATCCCATCGAGAAGCATAGGTGTCTGTTATTTAAAAACCGTCCCTCTTTCACCGGCATCCACAAAATTCGTGGAACTGATTGAAGGGGGATTATAGATGCGAGACGACTCCATCATTTGATACGATAAAGTGCAGGGGGGAGTGGACGGTATGTCTATCCGTATTAAGCGTGCTTACGAAGATGCTTCAAGCGATGACGGATTTCGGGTTCTTGTCGACCGACTCTGGCCAAGGGGTGTGTCAAAAGAAACATTAAAAATTGATCGTTGGATGAAAGAGATTGCACCATCAAATGATTTGCGTAAGTGGTTCAATCATGATCCAGATAAATTTGAAGAGTTTACAAAGAAATATAAACAGGAATTACAGGTGGATCCAGAGAAAATCGAACAGTTCGAACGTTTACAAGCAATGATTCGAACGGGCGGAAAGGTTGTGACACTCGTCTATGGAGCTAAGGACGAACAGCATAACCAAGCCGTTGTGCTACAGGAATGGTTAACAGAGCGACTGTGAGGTGAATCCGATGGAAAAACATATGAATGGAAATTTTTATAGAGTAGACGGTGTCACTCTCATCTTAACGGCTTTGTTGACTGCCATTGCCAGTGAGATCAAAGTCGTGCCGTTTAACGGGGATGCGTTTCGTTTCGGGCTCGGAAGTATCACATTCTTTCTGCTCATTTTAGTACGTCCTCCGGCATCTTTGATCTTAACGGGATTTGTTACAGGCATAACGGTCGTTAGTATTCGGTTAATTGAAGATCTATTGCTCTTTGAGGGGCAATTTTTTGAGTCATTTAATAATCATTTTCCTGCATTTTTATTCTATTTTTTCTTTGCGTTAGGATTGAAATGTATACAGGTGGAAAAGGTTAAGACGTATCCGCTTCTTTTGGGTGCATGGGCCGCGTTGTTTGAGTTTATCGGCAATGGTTCAGAGTACTTGTTACGCTCTTTGATTTCCCATTCAGAAAATGCGGGACTTCGGGACTGGGCATTGGTGAGCGGGGTAGCCATATTACGTTCCTACTTTGTTGTTGGATTATACAGTACGATAACAGTTTCGGAACAAAAAAAACAAATGCAGGAATTGCTTGGAATCGGCTCTGAATTGTATGCGGAGACGCTGTATTTGCAAAAGTCGATGAATCATATTGAACAAATCACCGCATCAAGTCACGATCTTTACCGAAAGTTGAAAAAGGAAAATTTGCGAGAACTGAGTACACAAGCATTGCTCATTGCACAGGAGATTCATGAAGTGAAAAAGGATTCCCAGCGAATTTACTCGGGGTTATCTAAACTGACAAATCCGAAAAGAAACGATATATTTTATTTGTCGGATGTGTTGGAATTGGTGATCTCCGCCAATAAGAAATACAGTGAACTGTTAGAGAAAAATATACACTTTCAACTTTCCTTGTCCCAGCAATTTGAAACGGACCAACAAATTCCCTTGCTTGCCTTGTTGAACAATATTACTGCAAATGCGGTTGAAGCCATTCCGAAGAAGGGAAGCATTTCGTTCAACGTATTTGAAAAATCGAACATGCTCTATTTTGAGGTTGAAGATACAGGAGAAGGGATTCCGGAAGAAGACCGGGCCCTCATTTTTGAACCGGGCTATACGACTAAATTTAATCATGCGGGAGTGGCGGCAACGGGCATCGGCCTTTCGCATGTTCAAGAAATCGTTTCCCAGTTAGAAGGTCAAGTAGACATTAAAGTCTTGCCTACGGGGACGTTGTTCATTATCCAAATCCCGACGAACAATATTCGGAAGTGAGTTGAAGGAATCTGCGTTATTTTATAGTAGACGATGATGCTGCGAGTCGTAAAATGTTGGAGAAAATTATAACGGAAGGGAATCTCGGAATCGTGATCGGGGAGGCAGAAAGCGGTGTGCAATCGCTTCAGCGTATCGCTTCAACGAATCCTGATGTTGTGTTGATCGATTTATTGATGCCTGAGCTGGATGGGATTGAGACGATTGAACAATTAAGGCTTCAAGGGTTTGAAGGGCAGTTCATCATGATTTCCCAAGTCGTCAATAAAGAGATGGTGGGCGAAGCGTATGAAAAAGGCATCGAGTTTTTCATCCATAAGCCGATCAATCGAATTGAGGTACGTAGCATTTTGAAAAAAGTGGCGGAGCAATATCGTTTGAAAGACTCCATCATGGCGATCCGGCAATCTTTGGCCCACTTTGAATCTGTGGAAACGACGCAACGGAAGCGCAGTGTGAAGGAGATTGTCTTGCCGATCTTGAATGCGATGGGCATTGCCGGTGAGGCGGGGAGTGACGACGTTCTAACGATGATGGAGCTTTTGGTCCATCGCACAAACAACGTCGAACAATTACCTTCATTGAAGGAACTATATGAAGCGGTCGCGCGTCAAACGAAAGAAGCGGAGACGGAAGTTCTGAAGGAAAGTAAGGCGATTGAACAGCGGATTCGCCGTTTGATCTTGACGGCGATTAATAACTTGGCTGCGTTAGGGGTCATTGACTACACGAACCCGGAGTTTGAATATTATGCCCCTCGTTATTTTGATTTTCAAGAAATCCGGAGCCGTATGAAACAGATGGAAGAAAATTCCGAGCTGCCGATCAGAGTGAAAGTGAATAGTAAAAAGTTTTTGCAGGTGCTTTATCTTGAAACGAAGGAAAACTATAATAAGGCGTAAGTTAGTACTATTTCAAATCTTCCACGAAAAAAATTATTTTATTTTCAGTATGTCGGTTTCTGTCGGATTCGATAGGTTCTCCTTAGACTATTGATTACAAGCAAATTCGTATTTTGAGCAAACGCTTTCAATAGTCATAAAGAAGGGAGCTTATCGATGAAAAAGAAATTTAGAATTCCTTTGGCGTATCAGATTCTCGTCGGATTAATTTTAGGGATCATTGTCGGAGCAATATTTTACGGAAATCCTCATATAGAAACGTATTTACAACCGCTCGGCACGATCTTCTTGAACATGATTAAAATGATCGTTGTACCGATTATTGTATCCTCACTAATTGTGGGTGTAGCAGGTACGGGAGATCTAAAGCAATTAGGTAAACTTGGCGGTAAGACGATGATTTACTTCCAAATCGTTTCCCTCGTTGCCATCATTGTCGGGTTATCCGCGGCGAACATTTTCAAGCCAGGTGAAGGTGTTGATATGTCGCAACTTACGAAAACAGATATCAATTCGTATGTTGGGACGGCTGAAAGTAAGTCAAACGAAACGTTCATGGATGTTCTTGTTGGTATTGTACCGAGCAACGTCATCCAATCGATGGCGAATGCAGATATGCTTGCCGTCATCTTCTTCTCGGTTGTATTCGGGTTAGGTGTTGCAGCGGTCGGTGAAAGAGGAAAACCGGTCCTTGCGTTTTTCCAAGGCACGGCGGATGCGATGTTCTGGGTAACGAACTTCATCATGAAGTTTGCACCGATCGGCGTTTTCGGTCTCATCGGTGTAACCGTTTCAAAATTTGGTCTATCTTCTTTAATACCACTTGGTAAATTGATGATTCTTGTGTATGCGACAATGATTTTCTTCGTTGTTGTTGTACTTGGTGGAATCGCAAAGATGGTTGGTTCAAGTATTTTTGCTATCATTAAGGAATTGAAGGAAGAATTGATTTTGGCTTATTCGACATCGAGCTCGGAATCGGTTCTACCGAAGTTGATGGAAAAGATGGAGAAATTCGGTTCTCCGAAAGATATTGTGGCTTTCGTTGTTCCAACGGGCTATTCCTTTAACTTGGACGGTTCCACATTGTATCAGGCACTTGCGGCGATTTTCATCGCGCAAATGTACGGAATTGACTTGAGCATCATGGAGCAAGTGACACTTGTATTGGTACTGATGATTACATCTAACGGTATTGCAGGTGTACCGGGCGTTTCCTTCGTCGTTCTATTGGCGACATTGGGTACTGTCGGTATTCCACTTGAAGGACTTGCATTCATCGCTGGTGTCGACCGACTTCTTGATATGGGTCGTACAGTTGTCAACGTACTTGGTAACGCATTGGCGACAGTTGTCATGTCAAAATGGGAAGGCCGTTTCCGTACAGAAACAGGAAAGAAACCTTTGGAATCAGTTGAAAAAATGGCGTAAATCCGTCATTCGAATAGTAAAACAGGCAGTTTGGCAAACCGTAATGGGTGCTGGAACTGCCTGTTTTTTTTATCTTCATTCAGCAAATGTTTTTGTACTGAAAGCGAAGCGTCAGCTACAGAAGACTCCCACCTCCATAGGTGGCGAGATGAATGCGTTTTGACTTCCTGTTCAGCGGGTGTTCAAACGCCCGCTGAACGAATAATGGAGGGCAGTCTAAGTGCGCGACGTCCTGAAAGGAAAGTGCCTTAATTTCTGCAAAGATCGCAGAAATTAAGGCAAATCGAACCCTTCGTTGTTCGATTCGCAATTCAAAATCTGGACGCAATCACGCCGAGGCGTGATTGATTTTGGCACAAGAAAAGCTATACTAGGGGCGGGGAGGGATCTTGGTGGAAGAAAGAGACTATGATCGACATTTGCGTATCCAAACGACTGGGATGAGGGAATGGCAACATCAGTCATCCCATTATAATCGATACGAAGCGACGCCTTATGAAGCGTTGAATGTCTTTTTTACGGAATACGAATTAAAAAGAACGGATGGTGTAGTCGATTTCGGCTGTGGGAAAGGGCGCTTGGCGTTTTACTTGCACGATCGTTTCCAAGTATCCGTCACCGGTATTGAAATGAGTGGACAATTGTATCAGGAAGCGCTTGAAAACCAAGTCAGTTATTTGCGCAAAGCCAAAAGAAAGAACGGGACTATCCGTTTTGAACATTGTTTAGCGGAGCAATATAAGGTGGAAGCAGGAGATAATCGATTTTATTTCTTTAATCCGTTTTCCCTGCAGATTTTCACAAAGGTCATCCAGTCCATTTTGCAATCCGTTGAACAGCATCCGCGCTCGGTTGATCTTATTTTGTATTATCCAACGAGCGAGTATATCGAGTTCTTAGACATGCATACCCCTTTTGAACTGATAAAAGGGGTGACAGTACCTGGCTCTTATGAAGAGAATAACAATGAGATTTTTTTAGTGTTCCGTTTATCCCGCATTAACGGGCAGTGAGACTCTCGCCTCAAGACTTAAGTAAAACGATCAGGATAGGTGGGAAATTAAGGCACTTACAGGACGCCGCGAACTTAAGTTACCTTCCTTCAGCAGGTAGTTTGAACATCCGTTAAAGGAAGATAAAAGCCCGATTGGTTCGGGCCAACACGATGTTGGTCACACAAGCGTTGTCACAGGACGTGACGCTTTTAGCTTGTGTTCCCCTCAATCAGTGGGGGATGGGAAAAACCCCCACTGATTGAAGTTTCACTTTATAAGCAAAAAGGCGTCCTTTGGATCGAGGACGCCTCAGAGTGTAGACAAAGTTATTTTTGTTACTTTGTCTACACTCTTTTTTTGGAGTATCTGCTGTAAATTAGGAATCCCCCAGCCTGATTAAATACGACTGAACTGATTGTTGGCTTGTTGAAGCAGCTCTTCCGTTTGTTCTTGATTCAGTGGCTTGGAATACAAATAGCCTTGTGCTTCATCGCAGTGGAGGCTTTGCAGGAAGCGGGCCTGTTCTTCTGTTTCGACGCCTTCTGCAATGACATTCAAGTCCAGGTTTTTGGCAAGGGTAATAATGGTTTTGACGATCGCTCCATTTCTTTTGTCCAATCCTTGGATAAATGCTCCGTCGATTTTGACATGTGTGAGCGGCAATTTGCTTAAATAGCTCAGTGAAGAGTAGCCGGTTCCGAAATCATCGATACTGACATTGATGCCGATCTCGCGCAATTGTTGAAGAATCGTCTGGCAATGTTGGGTATCAAATGTCATGCTTTCGGTAATTTCCAAGTTTAGATGATGTGCAGGTAAACCGGATTGCACCAATGTTTCTGTCACCATCGATACAAACGCGGTCTGTTTGAATTGATAAGGTGAGACATTGACACTGATCTGGATAGGCGGAAGGCCGTCATCAAGCCATTTTTTTGCTTGGGTGCAAGCCGTTTCGAGTACCCATTGACCAAGTGGGATGATGAGCCCAGACTCTTCCGCTAGCGGAATGAATTGCGCAGGGGGAATCATCCCTTTTGTCGGATGGACCCAACGGATCAGCGCTTCCAGTCCAGTAATATGTCCTGTCGCCATATCAATTTGCGGTTGGTAATGGAGCACAAATTGATTGGACAGAAGGGCTTTTCGGAGCTCTGTCTCCAACGTCTTTTTTTCGACTAAGCTATGGTTGATCTCTTGTGTGAAAAATTGAAATGTCCGATTTCCATTTTCTTTCGCCAAATACATGGCCGTATCTGCTTTCGTCATTAACGTGTCGTAATCCTGACCATCGTCGGGGAAGATGCTGATCCCGATACTTGGTGTAACGAAAACATCCAGATTTTTAAAATGGAAAGAGCGGGATATCTCTTCAATAATATGTGTCGCGATTGCTTCAATTTCGGCAAGCGGTTTCGAGGCTAATAGAATGACAAACTCATCGCCGCCAAGTCGGGCAACGATATCTTCTTCCCGAAGACAGATTTTCAATCTTTGGCCTACCACTTTCAATAATTCATCACCAACTGCATGTCCCATCGTATCATTGACGTTTTTAAACCGATCCAGATCGATGAATAGCAAGGCGAAAGATTCGTCATTGTTTTGTGCTTGTTCAATGGCTTCATTGGTTTTCATTTGAAAAAGACGTCGATTCGGTAATCCAGTCAAATAGTCGTAGTAAGCCATATGTTTCACAAGCTCTTCCGCTTCTTTTCGCTGTGTAATGTCGGTTGCTGTCCCTACAACTTCTACAACAGTCTCATCGTCAAAAATCGGGGATAAGTATAGAAGGTAGGTGTTGGCTGAATGTTTGAGCTCAAATTGCACTTCTTCCCCAAGCATACTTCGTCTGCAGTACCTTTCTAACTTTTTAAACTCATCCTTTTCAAAAGCATGCTGGAGTTGTTTAAGAGTTCCTAAATCTTCAGTGATTCCGATCTTTTCAGCCGTTTTTCCCTCAATTAATGTAAACATGAGGTTTCCATCGATATCTTCCGTATAGGTGAATATAATATTTTGTAAGTTCTTCACCGTCTGACGGAAATCATTTTTAAGGGCGATTTCAAGGGATTTTTCGGCTTCTTTCCGGGCGGTGCTATCGGTTCGGATAGAGATGTATTGATAAGGTTTCCCTTTTTTATTGAGGAAGGGGACGATCGTTGTGTTTACCCAATATTCCGAGCCGTCTTTTGCCCGATTTTTAATATCCCCTTGCCAAATACCACCATTTCCAATCGTTTTCCACATGTCTTTGAAAAATGATCTTGGATGAAACCCGGAATTGACGATTTGGTGTGACTGGCCAATCAGCTCATCAGCCGAATATTGGGACAGCTCACAAAACTTTTCGTTTACATATGTAATGATTCCTCTCTGGTCCGTGATGGCGACAACAGAGGATTGATCAAGTGCATTTTCTATATTCCGCAGCGTTTCCAGTGTCTTTTCATATTTTTTGGTCGTTTGAACTTTTGAAGTAATATCGATATCAAGCGAGACAAACTGTGTGATTGTCCCGTCTTCGTCATAGGTAGGGAGAATGGTTGCTTGGATCCAGTACGGAGAGCCGTCTTTTGCAAAGCTTTTAATTTGCTGTTGCCACACTCTGTTTTCGGCAAGTTCTTGTTGCATTTCTTTCACAAAGCTTTCGGCGGTGTATTCCGGGTTCAACATTCCGTAATGCTGCCCGATTAACTCTTCTTCACTATATTGGGACAGCTCGCAAAAGGGTTGATTGACATATGTGATGATGCCATTACAATCGGTGATGGACAGACAGAAATGCTCCTCCAGCAAAACGGCAATTGGTGAAATATTTTTAAGGTCGGTCAACACAATTGAACAAGTCCTTTCTTACAAATAAGCTTTATATTATAGAACAATCGAATTGACTAATGGGTCAAAGGTATTAATGGTTAGATTTAGATAAGCGTGTAATTAAACAATAATATATAGGTAAAAATGATTATTTGAGTTAATTTGTTTATGCCATTCATACTAATTATACTTGATATTTTCACTTGTGGAAAGTTTCAAGGCCAAAAAGAAGTTTATTTATATGATTAGCCTTTTTAAGGGGAGAATGGGAAAAAGCTATGTTCAACTTGGAACATAGCTTAATTCACTAGTAGGATTGCAAGGTGGTTTTCTTGTTCTCTAAAAAATATTCATAAGCAATGCATGGCTTGTTCAGCCTCATGCCAAGGGACGGTATAGCCTTTCCCTTTGGCACAGAAGATGGATGTCGATGTGTATTCAGGGTCCGCGTCTTTGTCGTAACCGATTGCCTCGATGATTTGCTCCTTGTTATGGCAACGATCGTATCCGCCGAAGAGGAGACTGAGGGCTCCTTTTCCATGGGTGAAGGAGGCAAATGTCGTACTGTAGTTCATAAAGGTGGAAACGGGCACCTTGCCACTTACAATGACAGTATCTCCAACCGTTTCAGGAGGTCCGAAGCTACCGGCTGCCTGCTGGATATCGGACAGGACACGGCCAATCTGTTCGGTCGCGACTTTGATTTTAAAATCGTAATACGGTTCAAGCAGGATATTCTCCGCTTGTTCCAACCCTTGTCGTAAGGCACGATATGTCGCTTCGCGGAAGTCACCGCCCGCTGTATGTTCGTTATGTCCCCGTCCTGTCAGCAAGGTGATTTTCACATCGGTAAGTGCCGAGCCGGTCAATAAACCATGGTGATCACGTTCAAATAGATGTGTGCGAACTAAATTTTGATGGCCAATAGAGAGATCATTCGCATGGCAAGCATTTTCAAATGTGATGCCACTATCCCGTTCGCCCGGCTCCATTTTCAAATGGACTTCCGCGTAATGTTTGAGCGGTTCAAAATGACCGTAGCCGATCACGGGAGTTCCGATTGTCTCCTTATAGAGAATTTTAGGATCCTCAAAGGCCACGTCCATTTGAAAACGTTCTTTCACGACCTCTTGCAACACTTCGAGTTGGATGACGCCCATGACATGGACATGAATTTCCTGAAAGTGTTCATCCCAATAAACGCGTAAAGAGGGGTCTTCCGCATCCAAATGCCTGAAGCAACTTAACACATCTTTGACATGGAGCGAAGGATCAAAGACGACTTTCGATTTCAATGTGGGAATCAGGTTAAAGGTAGCTTGTTCTTGAAGGGCCCCGATGCCATCTCCTATGGACGCTTCGGATAGGCCGGTTACCGCAAACAGTTCCCCCGCATGAACCTGTTCCGTAGCTTTGTACTTATCGCCACTGTAGATTCGAATCTGTGTAATTTTCTCGGCCAATTTTCCGTAAAACACTTCATCCCGTACACGTAGCGTGCCACTGAGAGCTTTTAAAAATGTAATTCGATTGCCCTTATCGTCATGCCGGATTTTGTATACCCGTGCAGCAAACTCGCCCGTGTCGTCATAAGTGGTCTCCGTCAATTGATCTAGCATTTCAAAAAAGTCCATGATACCAATGTCTTTCAGCGCGGAACCACTGGCACAGGCAAAAACTTTGTTGTCGTGAATCATCGTTTTCAAGGTGCGTAGCCAAAGCTCTTGCTCAAAGCCGGATTCCATATAGGCTTCAAGAAGTTCTTCATCCCGTTCTGCAATAAATTCAATGACTTCTTCAGTAAAAGAGGACGTATAGTCAACAATGTCAGCCGATAAATGGTCACGCATTTCGGAGAGGATGCTATCGATATCCGTGCCTTCCCGATCGGTTTTATTGATAAAGAAAAAGGTCGGGACTTGGTGTTTGCGCAGCAATTGCCAGACGGTTTCTGTATGCCCTTCCACTCCGTCAACGGCACTGATGATCAGGACAGCATAGTCCATCACTTGGATGGCCCTTTCCATCTCCGGGGAAAAGTCGACGTGACCCGGTGTATCGATAAGGATATAGGTAGAACCGTTATAGGAAATCATCGCTTGCTCTGCAAAGACAGTGATGCCCCTCTGTTTTTCGATGGCATGATGATCGAGAAACGTGTCTTTGTGATCGACGCGTCCTCGTAGCCGGATGCTGTTTGTATGATAAAGCAGTTGCTCTGAAAAAGTCGTTTTCCCTGCGTCCACATGCGCAAGAATACCAATAGTCTTATACATGATGTCACCTCAATTCCAATCTTGTTGTACCGATTAGTATATCAAATCTGAAAGGAATGGTTGATGGTGAATCGGTGTTATACTGGAAAGACAGATAGGGTATGAAGGGAGGCGATGGAGTATGCAATACTCGAAACCGAAGATGGAACAACTTGTGAAAAACGACGCGGAACTGATGAAAAAGCTGAAACAGATCATGAAAG
Organism: Sporosarcina soli; assembly: GCF_042655805.1. Classification (NCBI taxonomy): domain Bacteria; kingdom Bacillati; phylum Bacillota; class Bacilli; order Caryophanales; family Caryophanaceae; genus Sporosarcina; species Sporosarcina soli. The sequence goes on from NZ_JBHSNO010000007.1 coordinate 94,730, forward strand.
AACATGACTTGGAAAAAAGTTTTGCATTGAAGGCACTATACCATTCAGACGTCAAAGACGGCGGGAAGTATCAACGCGATTATCAGGAGTTGTGAGGAAACAGAGAAGGTCTACAAGTGATGTGTCCATCACTTGTAGATTTTTTGTGTTCAATTTCCAGAGCCGCCGATCGTCTCAAAAAGCACTTGCTCATAGGCTTGCTGTAAGTTGTTTTTATAATGCTCTTTTTGTTCATCAGTCATTGTAGTGGAATTGCGAATCTGCTCTACATATAAGGCATGCGTAGAAGCAAGTGATTGAGCTTCAGTAGTAACGAGCTTCATCATCATAACGTGCTTAAACGCATCTAAATAGTATTCCTTTGTCCCATGTTCCATGTGAAACATTCCTTTCTGTTCGTAAAAATCAATTACGCCTCGGCGTAATTGCGTCCAGATTTTGAATCGAGCTTGAGGCCCATACGATGTGGGTCATGCAAGCGTTGCGAATCGAACAGCGAAGGATTCGATTTGCCGTATTTCTGTGATCTTTGCAGAAATTAAGGCACTTTCCTTTTAGGACGTCGCGCATTTAGCTTGCCTTCATTAACTCCTTTCAAAATCCGTGACATCCGCCGGAGGCTTGGGCCAACAGGATGTTGGTCACTCAGGCGTTGCCAATCAAACAGCGGAGGGTTTGATTTGCCGTATTTCTGCGTTTTTTGCAGAAATTAAGGCACGTTCATTCAGGACGTGGCGATCTTAGCCTGAGTTCTTCTAATCAGCAGGGAGTTTGGCCTCCCTCTGATTGAAATGCCTTCTGACATTCATCCCGCCACTTATGGAAGTGGGGGACTTCTGTAGCTGACGCTTCGCTTTCAGTACAAAAAAATTTGCTGAATCAAGTTAAAAAAGCATCCTCCTTAATAATGCAAGGAAGATGCTAAAATGCATGGATGAATATGGTCGATCGCCGTGACGAAAAGAACAGTAATAGAAGCGAAACACTAAAAATGCCATCATGAAAGAAGAGGGCATAATTCCTCCAGTGTTTTCTTCTGATTACGTTTTTTCGTACAGCGGCTGTTGCAAGGAATTGCTCGATCATAGCCGCACTTAACACCTCCTATCCGCGTAGGGTATTGGTGTGTACTGAAACAGGCAGGTCTCCTGGCTTATGTTCATCGCGTTCTTTTCCCTTCCCATTCGAATGGAACAGTGGACTTGAAAAGATTGCTCCCATTTACAGTTGCGGGACAGCGTCGGATTCTCACCGAACTTCCCTTTTAAGCTTTTTACCAAACGAAAAAAGCACCTATCTCTACACGTTATTCAGTTGTCTTCTTACTATAGCATAGGAGAAGTGCACAAAAACAAGGTGGCTCTGAAAATTGAAACGAAAGTAGAAGAATAACCGGATCGGGCGGAACATTTTTCGATGCAAATAGAGGGGAACGGCTTTGTTTGCTAGAAAAGAAATGGAGAAAGGTATGTGTATGAAATAAGCAATTTGGTAGAAAAGTAAATGGAATCTTAACATGACTAAAGCTCGTCTTCCTATATACTGTATAAATAGAATGGAGGGTGAAGGGATGAAGAAGTACAGCAGGGCGGAAAATAGCTGGATGTTCTATGACTGGGCGAATTCGGCTTATTCCATTATCATTACGACTGCCGTTTTCCCGCTGTACTACAAAGCGGTTGCGACAGAAGCAGGTGTCAGTCTGTCGAACTCAACAGCGTATTTAGGGTATACGGTCGCCATTGCGACATTCATCTTGGCGATGATCGGACCTATTTTAGGGACGATTGCGGATTATGAAGGATTGAAAAAGAAGTTTTTCTTATTCTTTTTCTTATTGGGTTCACTTGCGACACTGTCCTTAGCGTTCGTTCCAGGTGATAATTGGTTGGCTTTATTAATTACTTATACGATTACGGCTGTTGGTTTCCATGGGGCGAATATATTTTACGATGCATTTCTTGTTGATGTAACGCCTGAGGAGCGGATGAATCATATTTCTGCCCGCGGTTTTGGGCTCGGGTATATCGGGAGTACGATACCATTCATTATCAGTATCGCCATCATTTTATTGGCTGGAAAAGGGCTGATCCCGCTTGCGACATCGACGGCTAGTAAACTTGCGTTTGTAATTACAGCGGTTTGGTGGTTTTCGTTCACGGTTCCGATGCTGAAAAATGTGCATCAGCTTCATGGTGTCAAGCGTGAACCGAAACTGTTGGCAGGCAGCTTTAGACGGCTTGGTGGAACCTTTCGGGAAATTCGCAAATACCGGACTGTGTTTATATTTCTAATTGCTTACTTCTTCTATATTGATGGCGTTGGGACGATCATTTCGATGTCAACAGCGTATGGGACGGATTTAGGGATTAGTCCAACCAATCTTCTCATCATCTTGTTCGTCACCCAAGTCGTGGCGGCGCCGTTTGCGATCCTCTATGGGAAACTGGCGCAGAAGTTCACAGGAAAAAAGATGTTATACGTCGGTATTTTTGTCTATATGATCGTCTGTATTTATGCATTTTTCATGGAAACGACGACGGACTTTTGGGTGTTGGCGATGCTGGTAGCAACGTCGCAAGGCGGTATTCAGGCGCTTAGCCGTTCTTATTTTGCGAGACTTGTACCGAAGGAAAAAGCGAATGAGTTTTTCGGTTTTTATAATATTTTCGGGAAGTTTGCATCGGTCATGGGTCCTTTGCTATTAGGGGTGACTGCCCATTTAACGGGAAACTCCGCATACGGCGTATTCAGTCTCATTATCCTGTTTATCATCGGTATTGCTTTTCTTGCCAAAGTGCCGGAACCAGATGCGAAAATAAGTTGAAGATCCAGCTAATACGGGATCTTCTTTTGCTCGTTTTGGGCTCCCGTTTCATTGTAGTATAATGATGGTAATAAACGTTTGGTAAAGGAGAATTCGGATGGCGATGTTAAGTCTCGATGCCCTGTTGGATGTTATGGGCGAATTGTTTTCAGATGAAATCTCAATTGCTGTATCGAATAAAGAAACGTATCTCTATTATCGCCCGAGTAAGCGCGTGGACTTGAAGATCAGACCGGGTGATGCGGTGAAAGAAGGAACGATTGCGCATAAGGCGATTAAGGATCGGCAGAAAGTATCGGAATTTATCAACCGGGATGTTTTCGGTATCCCTTATCATGGAATGGCTGTCCCGTTTTACAGTGACGGACAGGTGGACGGGTGTGTGACGGCCATCTATCCCGCCTATACGGATGGCAAATCGGTTGTGACTGTGAGGACGCAAGATGGTTGGAAACCGATTCCTTTTTCTGATGTACATTATATTGAAGTGAAAGAACGTAAAACGTATGTCGTGACAGATAATGTCTCGGGTACGCACAAAAACACTTTGCAAGAGTTCGAATATTTGTTGCCTCGTGATGCATTTATTCGTTGTCATCGATCTTTTATCGTCAATGTCCATCATATTCAAGAAATCTATCCGGACACGCATTCTACTTTTGTATTGGAGATGAATGACGGTTCCCGAATACCCGTGAGCCAATCGTATTCAAGTTATTTCCGTAAATTATTGGGATTCTGAAAATTGCTGTTTTATTCGCTAAAATCCCTGCTTTATCGAGTTTTTTCTTGACCAATCCTTAAATCCCCTTCTATGTAAGCGCTTCAGTTATAGTTATCTTAAGGTTATGAAAAAGGGGCGTGAAATAGATGACAAATCAACTGGATCGTATTAAAAACCATCAATTGCGTGATGTCGTTGTTTCCCCTGAAGAGGCTGCATCATGGATTGAAGATGGTATGACATTGGGATTGAGCGGGTTTACACGGGCAGGTGATGCGAAAGCGGTGCCATTGGCCTTGGTGAAAAGAGCGGAAACAGAACGTTTCAAAGTGAACGTTTTTACAGGAGCATCCCTCGGGTCGGATATTGATCGCCTGTTTGCGGAAGCGGATATCGTACATAAGCGGCTGCCTTTCCAAGCAGATCGTACGATGCGTTCGAAAATCAATAACGGGGATCATTTATTTGTCGATCATCATTTATCACATACAGCGGAGCTGATTCGTGCAGAAGTCATCGAGCCGATCGACTTTGCCATTTTGGAAGCGGTCTCCATTACGGAAGACGGAATGGTCATTCCCACGACATCTGTTGGAAATTCCTTGACGTTTGCCCAACATGCGAAGTCCATCATCATCGAGATCAATACGGCGCAACCGTCGCAACTAGAAGGGCTTCACGACTTGTATGATCCGGGCAAACAAGGGGAGCGCGGACCGATTCTGCTTACGAAAGTGGATGATCGTATCGGTACAATTGGTATTCCAGTCGATGTAGAAAAGGTGAAAGGGATCGTCTTTACACATCAATTGGATTCCCCCTCTACCATTGAAGAACCCGATCATGAAACAGAGACTATGGCACAGCATCTATTAGCGTTTTTACGTACGGAAATTCAGGCGGGACGTTTGACAGAACGCCTTGCACCTTTGCAATCCGGTATCGGTTCCGTTGCAAATGCAGTGCTTCACGGCATGGTAAACTCGGAGTTTGAAGACTTGGAAGTATATTCGGAAGTATTGCAGGATGCGGTCTTCGATTTGATCGACGCAGGGAAGGTCCGTTACGCATCTTGTGCATCCATTACCTTATCGGAAGAGAAAATGGATCGCGTGTTCAATCAATTTGAACAATACCGGGATAAACTCATTATGCGTCCACAGGAAATCTCGAATCATCCGGAAATCATCCGCCGTCTCGGTTTGATCTCCATCAATACAGCCCTTGAGCTGGACATTTACGGCAATGTCAATTCAACGCATGTGACCGGGACAAAAATGATGAATGGCATTGGCGGCTCAGGAGATTTTGCCCGCAACGCACGTTTAGCCATTTTCGTTACGAAGTCGATCGCAAAAGGCGGCGATATTTCGAGTATCGTTCCATTCGTCTCCCACGTGGATCATACGGAACATGACGTCGATGTCATCGTCACGGAGCAAGGGTATGCGGATTTACGCGGATTGGCGCCACGGGAGCGCGTCGGCCTCATTATCGAAAACTGCGCACATCCAATGTATCGTGAACAACTGCGTGACTATTATAGAGAAGCACTTGAAAGAGGTGGGCAGACACCTCATGTGCTGGAAAAAGCTTTTTCATGGCACACCAATTTAATGCAACATGGCACCATGCGCGACCGGGTTGCAAAGTTCGTGTAAAAGAATGAGAAGAGCTGAAACGGCATAGATTGTCGTATCAGCTCTTTTTCATTTTTAAAATAGACTTGGTGCATGGACAAGGTAGTAGTAGATGACGTAAAGCCAACCTAAACAACCATGGATGATTGCCCATCCAATGGATTGGTAGGCGGTATAGGAAATCACCATCGCAAGACAAGTTCCGAAACCAATCCCCCGTTGTACAAAGCTCACCGTTCTTTGATTGTGATACTCCCTTGCGCGTATTGCAAATCCTCCTTTTCCATCAGATCATTGGCATTCCTACAACTTACGCAGAATGACGAAATTCATGCGAAGCACTTTATCATCTTTGTTTTGAAATTCGTATACAAACCACTTTTTTTCGGGCAAGCTATTTTGGAAAAACATTCACATCAATTTTGAAATGAACATCGTGGCAATGCCGAAATAGATCAATAGTGACAAAATATCGTTGATGGTTGTAATAAGTGGACCGGATGCAACGGCAGGATCCACATTGAATTTATGCAAAATGAGCGGGATGACCGTTCCGGCCAATGTTCCGATAATCAAGGTGGCAAAGAGCGAGGCGCCCACGACGAGACCAAGCACAAAGCTGCCTTGCCAAATAAAGGCGATGATAAAAATAAGAACGGCACAGATGAGCCCGATCATTATACCGACCAGCAACTCACGAAATAATAGTTTCAACATCTTTTTCACATCCATGTCTTCAGAGACAAGACCGCGAACGACAACAGCGAGTGATTGAGTGCCGGTGTTGCCAGTCATGCCAGCGATCATCGGCATGAAAAAGGCGAGCGCAACGACAGTTTCAAGCGTGGCTTCGAATCGGGAAATGATGCTCCCGGAAATCAAACCGATGAACAGCAACAGAATCAGCCAAGGCAGACGACGGTAAGTGGCGACGGTCGGCTTCGTTTTAAAATCGATCTCTTTTCCGGAAGCGAGCAACATTTCAATATCTTCGTTCGCTTCCCGGACAACGATATCGAGCACATCATCCACCGTGACGATGCCAAGGAGAACGCCATCCGCATCCACAACCGGAATGGACACATAATCGTAGCGGCCGATTACTTTTGCGACTTCTTCCTGTTTGGTCAACACATTCACTTGGATCAAATTGCGCGACATGATGTCTTCAATTTCCGCAAATGGATCTGCCAGGAGCAGGTCGCGATAGGAAACGACGCCTACAAGTTTTTTATCATCGTCAATGACATATAAATAATTTAAGTACGTTGCGAGTGTCGCAAAGCTTTTTAGTTTTTTTATCGCACGTTCCACCGTATAGGAAGTGTGGACCCAAATATAACGGTTTGTCATTGCCCTGCCTGCTGTTTTCGGTGGATAGTCCATAATATGCCGGATGACGGTCATTTCGTCTTGTTCCATCTCCGAAATCAGGGCATCAATTTCAGTTTTGGACAACCCCGATAATAGAAAGGCGAGATCATTGTTTTTCATCATTTCCAAAATATCGGTCGACCGGTTCGGATCGATTGTGCGCAGGATATGCAGTTGTGCATCGCGCGACAGATGACGTAATAGACCTGTCAACTCCTCCATCGATAACCAATCTAGAAAGAGGGGATGATGTTTAACGGGCAAACATTTATATTGGACGGCTATGTCGTATGGCTTCAATTCTTTTATGATTTCATGAAAGGTATCTTGCTTTCCTTCTTTCAAAACTTGAATGATGGCACGTGCAATATCGTTTTCAGCAACTTTAGGAACCATGGAATACACCTCACTTTCTCTATGTATTCCCCTTATTTATTTACCGGAAAACATACAAGGATAATCGCTATACTGAAAAAACAAGGAGACGATCGTGAAATGAAACAAAGGCGTGCTTGGCAAATAGGGATTCTTATTGGAATGATTGTGGTCGTTGGAGGGATGATGATCGCCTTCAATCAGGAGGAAGAGGAAGCAAGCGTCAAGGAGACGATTACCGTCTCTGCCGAACTTGAACAATCATTGCCTGATCCTCTCTCTGACACTCAAGAATTTCCGGAAGTAGACAAGTTGCTGAAGGATCCAAGATTACAGGGCGCGACTACTGCGATAAGTGTGCGCCATGCAGTAAGCGGGGAAGTCATTTATGCGCATCAAGGCAATACACGCGTCCATCCGGCATCCGTCATGAAACTATTCACAGGAGCGGCGGTGCTCGAAACGCTTGGCGAGGACCATCGATTTAAAACAGAGTTGTATATGGATGGGAAGATTCAAAATGGCGTGCTCGATGGCGATCTTTATTTGAAGGGGCTGGGGGATCCGACGCTCATGATGAAAGACTTGAAAGCCTTCGCTTCCGAGCTGAAGGCGAAGGGCGTTCGTACAATCAATGGTCAAATTTTTGGGGATGATAGTTGGTATGATCAAGTCCGGCTTTCTCAAGACTTGAATTGGTCCGATGAACCCTTTTACACGGGTGCGCAAGTATCTGCGCTGACCCTTTCACCAAATGAGGACTATGACGCGGGAACAGTGATCGTCGAGGTACAGCCGGGCAAAAAAGCGGGCCAAGCCGGCAAGATTCGTATGGTTCCTGCCAATAGCTATTTGACAATCGTCAACAATACGAAGACCGTAGCGAAAAAAGGAAAGAAGAACATCCAAGTGGAACGTCAGCATGGGACGAACACCGTGATTGTATCGGGAACCATCCCAATCGGTGCATCTAAGGCTCGTTCCTGGTCATCGGTTTGGGAACCGACGGACTATGCCGTCAACGTATTCAAACATGTCTTGGAAGACCAAGGCATCGCTGTTTCCCCTGCCTCGAAAGTCGGGAGCAGCACAGTTCCGAAAGGCGCCGTATTAGTGGCAGACAAATCATCGATCCCATTGAAAGAATTACTCATCCCCTTCATGAAACTGAGTAACAATGGGCATGCGGAAGTGTTGGTCAAAGAGATGGGACGTCTGCCGGGCGGCGCAGGCAGTTGGGAAAAGGGACTGGCCATCATGGACAATCAACTCGCGTCCATGGGACTGGATACGAAAAACATGCAGCTCCGCGACGGATCAGGCATGTCTCATAAAAACCTCGTCACAGCCAACGAAGTGACCCACTTGCTATACGTGGCACGGTCCAAACCATGGTACCCGACCTTTCTACAAGCATTGCCACTCGCAGGCCATGACGAGCGACTAATTGGCGGTACATTACGCAACCGCATGAAAGGAACAGCCGCGGCAGGCAATGTCCGGGCGAAAACAGGGGCGCTGAATGGGGTGACTGCGCTGTCGGGCTATGTTGAAACAAAAGAGGGCGAAACACTAATCTTTTCGATTATGATCAATAATTATTTGAGTGAATCGATTCATGAAGTCGTGGATGGCATCGTAGTGGCGCTTGCGGATATTCAGTTGGAATGAATGGTGGCTCCATCCTTGAGCTGGATATTTATATTAAAAACGTATAGAGGAGATTGTGGAGGAGCCTATTTAGGCTAATGTTGCAGTGGCTATTCAGAATTAACAGTGCTTGTTAGTTTTAAAGGAGTGTTTTGATTTGAGAAGTTTTAGGTATTCATTTGGAATAGTGGGAAATTCTATTATTAACAAAACTTTCACCTGATTTTTAGCTTTAGAAAGGAGAGAGGTGAATGGAGTCAATATGGCTAGAGTATGCTTGGACACTGTTGATTTTAATCGGATTGGAAGGGCTGTTATCGGCTGACAATGCCCTTGTACTAGCAGTTATAGCCAAGCATTTACCCGAAGATCAGAAAAAAAGAGCTATAAATTACGGAATCATTATGGCCTTCGCTTTCCGGTTTGCTGCCCTTTTTGCCATTTCATTTATTGCAAATGTCTGGCAGATACAGGCAATAGGTGCAGCTTATCTTCTTTACCTAGGGCTAAAGCATATCATTCGGGCACGATTCGGAAAAGACAATAAGAATATTCATAAGGACGATGAAAAGGAATCGGCAGGTAAAGGCTACTGGAGCACAGTAGGGAAGATAGCATTAGCTGACCTTGCTTTTGCAATTGATTCGATACTAGCTGCGGTTGCTCTTGCCCTAGGTCTTCCAGATTCACCGCTAGGCAATTTCGGCGGTATGGATGGTGGACAGTTCATTGTTGTTGTTCTGGGAGGTATTGCCGGCCTTGTCTTAATTAAATTTGCAGCAACCTGGTTTGTGCAACTTCTTGAAAAACGTCCAGCATTGGAAACAACAGCCTATGCAATTGTTGCCTGGGTCGGTGTCAAACTTGCTGTAATTACCCTTGCCCATGAGGATATTGGTGTCTTAGACCATAACTTTCCACACAGTACAGCTTGGACTTTGATTTTCTATGGAGTATTGGTCGGTATTGCCCTGATTGGTTGGTTTGCACCGAGGAATAAGTCAATTTAGAAAAGTACTTCAGGGTAATAAAGTGAGACAAGAAAAGGGAGTATAATTAATTGCACTTAGCATATTCAAATTCCACTAAACATTTGTGCTATCTCTACCTTACGGAATAAAACTTAGATTTTTAAACAACTTTGTTGTTATTGTACAAATTCACTAAACTTTTCAAATCACTTTATCACCAAGCCCTAGTTCATTCTATTCAACTTTAGTTAATGCTTCGATTTGTGTATTAAAGAAAAAACAGTACCATGTCCAATGAAGTGGACATGGTACTATTTTTGTTGTCCTATCGTTTTGGTTCATAATGCAACATCTGGAACAGATCCGCAAGTTCTTCTTCTGTCAGATCGCGCCATTGACCGATTGGCAAATTGCCAAGATGGATATTGAGGATGCGAGTCCGTTGCAGTTTACGGACGTTATAACCGAGGGCGGAGCACATGCGGCGGATTTGACGGTTCAGTCCTTGGGTCAAGGTGATGTTGAAGGTGCGTGGACCGAGCTTTTTCACTTTACAAGGTTTGGTGACCGTCCCTAAAATTTTGACGCCGGATTCCATTTTGTCGATGAAGGTTTGCGTGATCGGATGATCGACGGTGACGATATATTCTTTTTCGTGGCCGTGTTCTTCGCGCAGGATTTCATTGACGATATCGCCGTCGTTCGTTAAGAGGAGCAGACCATTTGAGTCTTTATCGAGACGGCCGATATGGAAAATACGCAAGGGATGGTTGACGAAATCGACGACATTCCCTTCGATGTGACGTTCTGTTGTGCTGGTGATGCCAACGGGTTTGTTGAGGGCGATGTAGACAAGTTGCTCTTCCGTTTTCACTGGTTTTCCGTCGACTTGTACATCGTCACCTTCTTCGACTTTGCTGCCGAGTTCGGCGGGTTGCCCATTGATCGTGACGCGCCCATCTTCAATCCATTTATCCGCGCCACGTCGCGATACGATACCCGCTTCGCTTAAATATTTATTGATTCTCATGAGATGTCACCCTATCCGCGAAATTGCTTTCCTCCATTGTAGCGCGTTGACGTGATTGACGCCAGTTGATAGCAGGAAAGTACTGATTCGCCAATAACTCGTGGGTAAACGCCAATATTCTACGTGCAAGCGCCAATAACTTGTGAACTAACGCCAATATCTAGATCGCGGACGCCAATAATTGTCTTCTCGCTCAAAAGCTTCGCGGAACGCTTAAAGTGCGGTTCACGCGCTCAAAAACTTTGCCTAACGCTCAAAGTGCGGTCCGCACGCTCATTCAATCCCCCCAACGCTCATAAGCAAGGTAATCCCCTTCCTCAAATTGTCATTCCTTCACCCAATCTAAAGACTTATTTAATTCGGAAAAGGTTGACGATTGGTTTTATTTGTACTATGCTAGTAACAACTTTTATGTTCGAAGACGGGCAGGAGGTACCGGGAGCGGTGCCGCCCACGGAACAGATGAGCTTAGATGAGTTGAGAATAGCTGAGAAATTGTTGAATAAGAAGAGTAGCAATGGTGTGCGATTTTAAGAGAGTCAGTGGTTGGTGGAAACTGATACGCGACCTTTGTGAATGGGCTTATGAGAGCTGTTTTGACCTGTTTTTTTGATAGTTCAAGGCAGACGTAGATCCCACGTTACGGGAAGTGCTGATGATTCGGCACGCTAAGTGGAAGCAGCAATGCTTCAATCAGAGGTGGCAACGCGGTCAATTCCGTCCTCTGCAATCGGACTTCTATGTCCTTTTGCAGAGGGCTTTTTTGTTTTCCGAATTAAACGGAATTGAGATTCATACGAGATAAGGAGAGTTGAGATGAGTATAGAGCAGAAGAGTTTACGGACGACAGTGAAGAAATTGAATGGTGATTCGCTTACCCCGATTTTGATTTTTAGAAAGATGCAAGGCAAACGGAAGTTTTTGCTGGAAAGCTCCTCCAAACATGAGGGGTCGGGACGTTATTCGTTCATCGGGATGAATCCGTTGAAGTCGTATAGCGGCAAGGACGGCAAGATTGAGGAGTACATCTATGAGACGGGAAAGACGTATCAGCATGAGGGAGATCTGTTTGTTCTGTTGAAACGGCTTATGCCACGGATTTCGGATGACCTCGATTTTCCATTCACGGGCGGGGCAGTCGGATATGTGGGGTACGGAGCAGGAAGAGACGGTGCCAAGCATTCAGAAGACAATCTTGGATTCCCTGAAGTCCATTTTAATATTTATGAAACGATCGTCGTGTTTGATCATGTGTTAAATGAAGTGACGATCTTGCATACGGAAATTAGTGAAGTGCAAAAAACACCAGATTTGAACGTATTCGTTGATCAATTGTTAACAGGGCGGGAGAAAGAAGAAGACGGCATTGAACTGGGCGAGTATTCTTGTCCTGTGACACAACAGCAGTTCGAAGAGCTTGTGCGTGAGGCGAAGCGCCATATTGAAGCGGGGGAAATCGAACAAATCGTATTGTCGAGAAGATTAGTTGCAGATTTCAAAGGCGATCCGTTTTCCTTGTATCGCAAGTTGAGAAAGCAGAATCCATCTCCTTATATGTATTACATGGAATTCGATGATCATGTCGTGGTGGGAACGTCGCCGGAAAGCCTTGTCCGCGTATCGGACGGTACGGTGATGACCAATCCGATTGCAGGGACGCGAAGACGCGGGAAAAATGCTACGGAGGATGTAGCTCTTGAACAAGAACTGCTGGCTGATCCGAAAGAGCTTGCTGAACATGACATGCTCGTGGAGTTGGGACGCAACGATATGAACGCCATTTGCGAGGCAGATTCCGTTCAGGTGACGAGTTACAAGCAAGTGGTCCGCTATGAACATGTCATGCATCTCGTTTCAGAAGTGGAAGGGAAATTATTGCCGGTTCTTCATCCATTGGATGCCTTGACGGCTGTTCTTCCAGCTGGAACGGTGAGCGGGACGCCGAAACAGCGGGCGATGGAATTGATCGATGAGTTGGAGCAGATGGATCGTGGCATTTACGGCGGTGCTATTGGTTATATCGGTTTTAATGGCAATATGGATTTTGCGTTGACGATCCGCACGATGATCGTGAAAGACGGGAAAGCCTATGTGCAGGCAGGTGCAGGAATCGTGGCGGCATCCGATCCAACTGCGGAATATATGGAAACGGCCAACAAAGCACGTTCTTTGTTGGAAGTCGTGCAACGAGAAGACGAGTGAGCAAGTAGATTAGAAGAGCAGAGGAGAGATCGAGATGAGAAAATACATCGAAAAAGTGGAAATGAACAATCACCTATTATACGAAGAAATGTTGGAAGCGTCCAAGCACATCTTCGATGAACGGACGGATTCGCAGGAGATCATCGATTTTCTTGTAGCGCTTTCCCGTAAAGGGGAGACGGCGCAGGAAGTGGCTGCACTGGCTAGTGTCATGAAATCGTACGCGGTGCAGTTGGATGTTCCGGAAGGTGTCTATATGGATAACTGCGGAACAGGGGGAGATGGTTCCAACAGTTTTAATATTAGTACGGCATCTGCATTTGTTCTTGCTGGTACAGGAGTGGCGGTTGCTAAACATGGTAATCGGAAAATTTCCAGTGCGGCAGGCAGTTCTGATGTGTTAGAAGCACTTGGCATTCATGCCGATTTCAGTGAGGAAGAAACAATGGCTATGCTTGAACAGGAAGGCATTACGTTTTTATTTGCCCAAAAGGTCCATCCGAAAATGAAACGGATCGGTGTGATTCGTCAGCAAATCGGTAAACCGACCATCTTCAATCTCGTCGGTCCATTGACCAATCCATTGCCGCTGAAAACGCAATTTACAGGCATAAACCGTCCGGACTTTGTCATGGATTATGCATCGGTCCTGCGTATGCTTGGTAGGGAGCGCGCTATTGTTGTATCCGGTGCGGGCGGAATGGATGAGGCGTCACTAGCGGGGCAAAACACATTTGTTTTATTGGATAAAGGGGACCTTATCCCGTTTTCATTGACAGCGGACGAAGTCGGGCTTGATTTCGCTCCTGCATCTGCCATCCGCGGTGGGGATGCGAAGGAAAATGCCGCGATTATCCGTTCCATTTTCCAAGGGAAGCGTGGCCCGCATTTTGACACGGTCGCTTTCAATGCAGGGATCGGCTTGTTCGCCAATGGTCATGTGACAACGATTCAAGAAGGGATCAAACGGGCGACCGATTGCATTTTATCCGGAAAAGCGCTTCAAAAATTGGAGGCGGTCGTGGCATTTAGTGAAAAAATCAATCAGAAGGCGGTGGCGAGATGACGATTTTAGATAAGATTATCGAAGAGAAGCGAGTAGAAGTGGAGCGTCTATTAACCCAAAATGTCGAACTGCGGAGTGAGGCGTTATCCCGTCCATCTTTGTTTAAAACATTATACGAGGCGGAACATTTGCAAGTCATCTCGGAGATTAAGCGTGCATCGCCTTCCAAAGGACTGATTGCGGAAGGGGCCGATCCTGTTGCACAAGCAGAAATTTATGTGAACGCGGGTGCGGCGGCCATCTCTGTACTGACAGATACGCCTTTTTTCAAAGGCTCGTTCGATGACTTGGCGGCAGTTGCGAACCATGTTGACATCCCGTTGCTGTGCAAAGATTTCATCATTCATCAAGTGCAGATCGACCGGGCCAAACATGCCGGTGCCTCCATCATCTTGCTCATCGTCGCTGCACTTTCTGACCGAGAACTTACTGAACTCCATGCCTATGCTACCGCATCCGGATTGGAAGTGCTTGTGGAAGTGCATGACGCGGAGGAGTTGCAACGGGCATTGGCGATCGATGCCAAGCTAATCGGCGTCAATAACCGTGATCTTCGTACGTTTACAGTGGATTTGAAAAGGACGGAAGAAATTGCAGCCCTTTTTCCATTCCATGAAGAGCGGGTGCTCATTAGTGAAAGCGGGATTTGGGAAGCGGAAGATGCACAATTTGTATCGAATGCCGGTGCAAGAGCGGTTCTTGTCGGTGAATCATTGATGCGCAGCGGAAATGTCGATGAGACATTACGTTCCTTGCAAGTAACATTTTCGGAGGTAGTCCGATGACAAAAGTGAAGATTTGCGGGTTGATGGAACCCCAACACGTAAAAGTGGCAGTGGAGGCAGGTGCGGATGCTATCGGATTTGTTTTTGCGCCGAGTAAGCGTCGCGTCTCCATTCAGGAAGCAAAGAAATTGGCAAAAGTTATTCCCCCTCATGTGGCGAAAATTGGTGTCTTCGTCAATGCATCTGTCGAGGAGCTACAGCAGACCTTTCGAGAAGTCCCGCTCGACCTTGTTCAATTGCATGGGGATGAAGATGCCGAACTAATTAAAGAAGCTGGGCTTCCTTCTATTAAAGCCTTATCGGTTCGCAGCGTTGAAGATGTGGAACGTGCCAACCGATATGAAGCGGATTATTTTTTATTCGACACGCCGGGAACGGAATTTAGAGGCGGAAGCGGATTGACGTTTGACTGGGAATTTATGAACGGTGCCGGTGTATCGGCTGATAAAGTCATATTGGCGGGGGGATTGAACCCGGACAATGTCGGCGAGGCCATTCGTCGTGTGAAGCCTTATATGGTAGACGTCTCGAGCGGTGTGGAACTGGATGGACGAAAAGATGAGCAATTGATCCGTGCCTTTGTGCAGGCGGTGAAAGAGGAGGAAAACTGATGGTGCAAAATGTGGAGCAGAAGGCAGGACGCTATGGCAAGTTTGGTGGGCAGTTCGTTCCCGAAACATTGATGACGGCATTGATCGAATTGGAAGCGGCATACGAGGAAGCAATCGCAGATCCGGCTTTCAACGAAGAAGTGGAATACTATTTAAAGGATTTTGTTGGACGGGAAACAGCACTCTTTTTTGCGGAGCGCTTAACGAAAGCGGCGGGTGGCGCGAAGATTTATTTGAAGCGGGAAGATTTGAACCATACCGGTGCCCATAAGATCAATAATGCGATCGGCCAGGCGTTGTTGGCTATGCGGATGGGTAAAAAGAGAATCGTAGCAGAAACCGGGGCAGGTCAGCATGGCGTGGCTACAGCGACGGCTTGTGCGCTGTTCGGCCTTGAATGCATCGTTTTCATGGGCAAGGAAGATGTACGCAGGCAGGAATTGAACGTCTTCCGGATGGAATTACTGGGGGCGAAGGTCGTTTCGGTCGATCAAGGCGCAGGGACATTGAAAGACGCAGTCAACGAAGCGTTGCGCTACTGGGTCGCCAATGTGGAAGACACGCATTATATTTTAGGATCGGCGCTCGGTCCACATCCATTCCCGAGAATCGTCCGTGATTTCCAACGCGTGATCGGCGTGGAAACGAAAAAGCAAATCATGGAGAAAGAAGGAAGATTGCCGGATGCGGTTGTCGCCTGTATCGGCGGCGGGAGCAATTCGATCGGCATGTTCCATCCGTTCATAGAAGATGAGGGCGTCGCTTTGTATGGCGTGGAAGCGGCAGGAAGCGGCATTGAAACAGGAATGCATGCTGCAGCAATCGCAGGAGGAAGAGAAGGGGTTCTGCACGGGGCAAAGATGTATATTTTGCAAGATGAAGATGGCTTCATCCAGGAAGCACACTCCATCTCAGCTGGTCTCGACTATCCAGCGGTCGGCCCTGAACACTGCTATTTGCATGATATCGGTCGTGTCACTTATACATCCGTTACGGATGCAGGCGCGCTGGAAGGTTTGCAACTACTGGCAAAAACGGAAGGGATCATTCCCGCTTTGGAAAGTTCGCATGCTGTACACTATGCTGTTGAACTGGCCGGGCAAATGCAAGAAGACGAAATCGTCGTTATTTGTTTATCAGGACGCGGCGATAAAGACGTGCAGACAGTGCGAGATGCACTTGGAGGTGGAACCAATGACTAAAAAGGTGTTGGAAAATGCAATTCGTGCATGTGTCGAGCGTGGCGATCAAGCATTTGTCCCTTATATGATGGCAGGCGACGGCGGCATCGGCACGTTGAAAGAGCAAATCCTATTTTTGCAACAAGCGGGTGTTACTGCAATTGAGCTCGGTATCCCGTTCTCAGACCCGGTGGCGGATGGACCGGTAATCCAGCAAGCGGGGGCGCGGGCACTTGCGCAAGGCGTGACGTTGCGCAAAGTGTTGAAAGAACTTCGTTTATTCCGCGATGAAGTGAAAGTGCCACTTGTCTTGATGCTGTATTTGAATCCGATATTAAGAATGGGCATCACAGAATTTGTCAAGGAGTGCGAAGCTAGTGAGATTGCCGGATTGATCGTTCCGGATTTGCCGCTTGAAGAAAGTGGATTATTACGTGACGAATTAGGGCATACTGATATTGCACTCATTCAATTGGTATCCTTGACAAGTTCATCGGAACGAATCCAGAAAATTACCGCTGCGGGTGAAGGGTTTATTTACGCAGTGACAGTCAACGGCATTACAGGTGTCCGGTCCGGCTTTGGCGATCAACTGGAAACCCATTTGGAACAGCTGAAGGCAGTCAGTCCGGTTCCTGTGCTCGCTGGCTTTGGAATTTCAACGCCTGAACAAGTCCGTTCCATCGGTGCTTTTGCAGATGGCGTCATTGTCGGCAGTGCAATTGTTGATGCATTTCACCGCAATGATTTAGCCACGGTGGAAGCGTTAGTGAAAGCTTCAAAAAAAGAGATCGTCAGCTAAACAAACACCTCTTTTCATGTAACTGAAAGCATGGAAAGAGGTGTTTATCGAATTTATTCAGCTCACTGCCTATAGGGTTGGGAGCCTTTTCTGAATAAAGATGAAACTTTTTCGAATATAAACCGTATATTCTATAAAGGGGGTTGTGGGAAATGGATGCGAATGTGATTAGGCAAGAAGTCGAGACGACATATGAAAAGGTGAAATCGTTGGCAGGTTGGACGGTGGACAAAAATGTCGTTCTGACGATTACATCGTATTACGTCACATCGGAGAGGGAGTTCGACGCGGAAAGTTTAAGTCGCGCGATGGATGAGCTGAAAAGTCGATCGGGTTGGCTTTCTCCACTACGTGGCAATTTGCTTCCGATGCTGGCCGCTTTTCTCGATCAACCCGGCACGGATATAAACGAAGAGGTGGCACGGCTTTTTGCCAAGCAACAAGTGTTAAAAGGAATGGGTTTCCGCAATACAATCCACTCCTATTTGGCTGCGCTCCTGTTAACAGACGATCCGGATCTGTATGAAAATGAAGCGAGGCAAGCTAAAAAATTGTTTGATGCCATGAAAAGGCAGCATTTCTTCCTTACGTCCGATGATGATTATGCTTATGCTGTATTGCTCGGAAAAAGAGGTGAGGATGCGACTGCGCATGCGAAAGCGATGCGCGTCTATTACGATGCATTGCGTGCGGAAGGATTCCGTGCAGGCAATGAACTGCAATGGCTTGCCCAAGTGATGACGTATATACATATTGAATTTGACGAGAAACTCGTATCACGCGCGGCGGAAGTCCTAACGCAATTTAAGCAAAGTGCGAAAGTCCGTCCTGTCCATTATCCGATGATCGGCTTTTTAACAGTTTTCGGAGTGGACGATCAAGAAGTGAGTAAAATTATTGAGTTGACGCTTACATTGGAAAGCGCCAAACCGTTCAAATCGAACCGGGAAATGGCGCTGTCGATCGGGATTGGTTATATTATGCATATGCTGACGGAAAACGCGGAAGAGGCAACGATCAGTTTGGCCACTTCTGTAGAGTTGATTGTCCAAGCACAACAAGCGATCATGGCTGCCACAATTGCGGCAATGGCAGCTTCCACATCCACCAATTCCTCAAATTCATAGCACGTCGATCTTAAAGATTTCATTCTGAACAAGAGTGGGGTCTTTTTTTTATCTTCATTCAGCAAATGTTTTTGTACTGAAAGCGAAGCGTCAGCTACAGAAGACTCCCACCTCTGTAGTTGACGAGATGAATGTTTATTTTGTTTCCTGTTCAGTGGGTATTCAAACGCCCGCTGAACGAATGATGGAAGGCAGTCTAAGTGCGCGACGTCCTGCCGCAACGACTGCATGACCAACATCCTGTAGGCCTGCGGATGTCACAGATTTTGAAAGGAGTCAAGGAAGGCAACCTAAGTTCGCCGCGTCCTGCGGCAACGGTTGCATGACCAACATCCTGTTGGCCTCAAGCTCGATTCAAAATCTGGACGCAATTACGCCGAGGCGTAATTGATTTTTCTTGAAAATGCATATTGTCCAAGACTGTTCGCATATTAACAGTAAGAACTTGAATATAGTAGACGTAGCACGCAAAGTGAGGCGGAAAGTTCTATTTCTAGCCCTAAGGAGGGGATTTTCCTGGGAAATCCAATAATAGAAATAGAAAATTTGCGAACATCATTTAGGATCCAAGATGAGTACTACGCTGCGGTAGATGGTGTTTCGTTAACGATCCATCGGAATGAAATTTTGGCGATTGTAGGCGAATCGGGTTGCGGAAAAAGCGCCTTGGCATTGTCCATTATGGGGCTTCATCCTACAAATACTACGAAGTTGGAAGGGCAAGTGAATTTTGAAGTTCAAAACTTGTTGGAGTTGGCTCCAGCTAAGCTGAATAAAATCCGTGGGAAAGAGATCGGGATGATCTTTCAAGAACCGATGACAGCGCTCAACCCGTTGGCAACGATCGGCAGACAAATTGAAGAGTCGATGGATACTCATTTGAAGTTATCATCGGCGGCTAAGAAGCGGCGTACATTGGAACTGTTGCGTCGTGTCGGTATCCAAAACGAACAACGTATCTACCGGCAATATCCGCATGAGCTGTCGGGAGGCATGAGGCAGCGCGTTGTCATTGCGATTGCACTAGCATGTGATCCAATTCTTCTCATTGCGGACGAGCCGACAACGGCCTTAGACGTAACGATTCAGGCGCAAATTATGGACTTGATGAAAGAACTGCAAACCGAAAGCCAATCAGGCATCATCCTGATCACCCATGATCTCGGTGTCGTTGCGGAAATGGCGGATCGTGTCGCTGTCATGTATGCAGGTGAAGTGGTGGAACTGGCGGAAGTGAGAGAGCTTTTCACTCACCCGCTACATCCTTATACCCGTTCCTTATTGCAGTCCATGCCGGCTAGCCGGAAAGTGAAGTCGAAACTTCATGTCATTGAAGGGGTTGTTCCTTCCCTTCAGAAGCTTGACCGCATCGGTTGCCGATTTGCCCCGCGCGTTCCATGGGTTCCTGCATCGAATCATGAAGCGCATCCGACATTGCATGAAGTCCGATCGGGCCATTTTGTTCGTTGTACATGCTATAAAAACTTCCATTTCCCTGTGGAAAGCGAAGGAGTCGTGCAAGATGTCTTTACTGAAAATAAATAATTTACAAGTGCATTATCCAATCCGTGGCGGATTTTTTCGTACAGTTGTCGACTATGTAAAAGCAGTTGACGGGGTCAGTTTTGAACTGCAGCAGGGCGAGACATATGGGCTTGTCGGCGAATCCGGTTGTGGAAAGACGACGACGGGACGGGCCATTATCGGCCTGAACCGCGTGACAGGCGGGGAGTTGTTGTTTGAGGGGAAAAATCTTGCAAGACAAAGCCGTTCAGCGAGGAGAAATCATGTAAAGGATATTCAAATGATTTTCCAAGATCCTTATGCTTCGTTGAATGCTCGGAAAAATGTTTTAAGTATTATCGCAGAACCGTTACGCAATTTTGAACGGCTGTCGCCGTATGAAGAGCTGAAAAAAGTACAAGCGCTTGTGGAACGCGTAGGACTTAGCCCGGAGGCGATCTATAAGTACCCGCACCAGTTTTCAGGTGGTCAACGACAACGGATCGGCATTGCGCGGGCATTGTCGTTAAATCCGAAACTGATCATCGCGGATGAACCGGTGTCCGCATTGGATGTGTCTGTACAAGCACAGGTGTTAAATTTTATGCAAGAGATTCAAAAGGAGTTCAATTTGACCTATCTGTTTATCTCGCATGACCTAGGCATCGTCAAACATATCTGTGATCGGATCGGCATTATGTACCGCGGTCGTTTTGTGGAAGAAGGCACGGTAAACGATATATATAACAACCCGCAACATCTTTATACAAAAAGGTTGATGGCGGCCATTCCTGAAATGGATCCGGACAAGCGTTTGGAAAAGCGATATCTTCGTCAAATGATCCACGAAGCCTACCGAACAGAGTATGACCGTTTTTTCAATAAAGATGGACGGGTGTTTGATTTGAAGAAAGTATCAACTACACATTCCGTTGCATTGCAGTAAAGGAGGAGAACGATGACATGTTGACTTTTATGATAAGAAGATCATTGATGATGATTCCGCAGCTCCTCCTTCTCAGTATCGTCATCTTTGTATTAGCAAAAGCGATGCCAGGGGATGCGGTGACGGGTGCATTTATCGGCAATCCGGATGCATCCCCGGAAGAGATGGAAAAAATCCGTGACAAATTTGGATTGGATGAACCGTGGTACGTCCAGTATGGTTTGTGGATCGGGAAAGCGGTGCAAGGCGACTTTGGGATGTCCTATGTTCATCAGCAGCCTGTCACTTCGCTTTTGGGGAGTCGAATTGCCAATACGGTCCTGTTGTCGTTTTTCACATTGGTCGTCACCTATCTGATCGCCATTCCGCTCGGCATTATTGCCGGACGCTGGACGGACTCCTGGGCGGATAAACTCATTGTCACGTATAACTATTTTGCCTTTGCCACACCTACTTTTGTCTTTGCACTGCTCATGCTATTTTTGTTCAGCTTCGTGCTCGGTTGGTTTCCGACGGGCGGAAGTGTCGATATACGGGTGGAGGAAGGTACATGGGATTATGTCGTCAGTAAAGTGCAACATTTAGTGTTGCCGGTCCTATCGGGCGCCATTCTCTTTACATTCGGGACGATCCAATATTTACGCAATGACATGATCGATACGAAATTGAAAGACTTTGTCAAGCTGGCCCGAGCAAAAGGGGTGCCGGAATCAAAAGTGTATACACGTCATATTTTAAGGAATTCCCTGTTGCCGATTGCCGCTTTTCTCGGGTACGAAATTACCGGTTTGATTGCCGGTTCGGTCTTTATTGAATCCATTTTTAGCTACCCTGGAATCGGACAGCTTTTTATTCAATCCATCAGTTCACGTGATTTTACAGTCGTTACGGCTCTCGTCATGATTTCAGGTGCAGCGGCGATTGTCGGGACGATGCTGTCGGATATTATTCTGAGCATGGTCGACCCACGTATCCGCATTGATTGATGGAAAAGGAGGGGAAGTAGGAGTGGTTGCTGTAGATGATAAGAAAGTAATGAAAAAAGTAAAAAAGAGTTATCCATCTTTTATAGAAACAATTTGGCGTGAAATCAGGCATGATAAAACGGCACTCGTCTCTCTGATCCTGTTGCTCATCATCTTGTTTTTAGCCTATCTCTCTCCCTTTTTCATCGATATGGTCCAGCTGATGCGTATCGATTTTTTTAAAATGTACCAACCGCCCTCTGCCATACATTGGCTTGGAACGGACGACGGGGGAAGGGATGTATTTGGCCAGTTGCTGATCGGGACACGAAACTCCTTTACCATCGGCATTTTGGTAACACTGTTATCCGGCTGTATCGGACTCGCCTATGGGCTTATTGCCGGTTTCTATGGTGGCGTTGTCGATTCGATCATGATGCGGATTGTTGACTTTCTTATGGTGTTGCCTTCGTTGATGTTCATTATCGTTTTCGTTGTCGTTGTTCCGCATTATACCGTGTGGAGTTTTATCCTCATGATGAGCGCTTTTTCATGGTATGGGAAAGCGCGGCTCATCCGTTCCAAAGGACTGGCCGAGCGGGAAATGGATTACATTCATGCTTCCAAAACTTTTGGGACACCGAGTTGGAAAATCATGCTGTTCGAAATGTTTCCCAACTTAAGTTCGCTCGTCATTGTCAATATGACGCTGACACTTGCAGGGAATATCGGGTTGGAAACGGGGCTGACATTTCTCGGCTTCGGCCTTCCTGCAGGAACGCCTTCTCTCGGCACATTGATCAGCTATGCTAAAAATCCGGATATTGTCCAAAATAAGTGGTGGGTATGGTTGCCCGCGGCTTTGCTTATTTTAGTCATGATGTTATGCATCAATTACGTCGGACAAGCGGTGAAACGCGCTTCGGATGCCCGCCAGCGATTAGCCTAGAAGAAGGAGGTTTACAATTGAAAAAGCGACGAATGCTTCTTATGAGTTCACTTCTTGTTATCGTCGCGAATTTAGCTGCCTGTTCAATGCAACGGGGTCAAGCGGAAGAGAGACAGGTGGCTCCCGAATTCCCTTTGAAAGTGAGTAACGTATTGCCCGCAATGGAAGACGGTGAGTTAACGTATGCCCTCGTTTCGGACACGCCTTTTGAAGGAACGTTGAATCGCGTCTTCTATTCGGGCAGTCCGGATGCGACGGTGATGCAGTTTTTTGATGAAAGTCTGCTTGCGACGGACGCGGAATTTTTGATCACGAATGAAGGGGCAGCAACGTATGAGATTTCGGATGACAATAAAACAATCACATTGACCATTAAAGACGGCGTGAAGTGGTCGGATGGGGAACCGGTCAAAGCATCCGATCTCCTGTATACGTATCAGCTACTCGGGCATCCCGATTACGTAGGGACCCGCTATACGTTCATGGTGTCCAATGTCGAGGGCATGCCCGCTTATCACAATGGGGAGACGAAAGAAATTTCCGGCATTTCCGTGTCAGAGGATGAAAAAACGATCGCCATTACATTCACGGAAGCGACACCGTCCATGCTGTCGGGGATTTGGACGGTTCCGACTCCAAGGCATCATATTGGCGATGTCATGACGGGGGAAGTGACCATCGAGGACATCGTGTCTTCTGACAAGATCCGGAAAAATCCAATCGGTTTCGGTCCGTACAAAATTACGAAAATTGTTCCGGGGGAATCCGTCCTGTATGAGCGGAATGAAAGCTATTGGAGAGGACGACCTGCCTTGCAATCGATTGTCCTGAAAGTGGTCAGTTCCGCATCCATCCTTGAAGTGTTAAAAAAAGGGGAAGCCGATATTGCATCCATTCCGGCGGATCAATATGAGAACGCGAAAGCGATCGATAATATTGAAATCCTTGCTGATGTGGATACATCCTATACGTATATCGGGTTTAAACTCGGTAAATGGGATGCGCGTACAGGGGAAAATCGACTGGATCCAAATGCTAAACTGGCGGATAAGCGTGTCCGTCAAGCGATGTGGCACGCGATGGATACAAAAACGATCGGCGAAGTGCTATACCATGGGCTGCGTTTTCCGGCTACATCGTTGATCCTTCCGATCTTCAAAAACTTTCACGATGCCAGTGTGAAAGGTCGTCCGTACAACCCAGAAAAAGCAAAAGCGCTGCTAGATGAAGCGGGATTTGTCGATGTGGACGGTGATGGTTTTCGTGAAGATGCGGAGGGCAATAAGCTTGTCCTGCATTTCGCATCCATGTCTGGTGGGGAAATGGCGGAACCGATTGCCCAATATTATATTCAAAACTGGGCGGATGTCGGGCTGAATGTAAAATTGGTGGACGGGCGCTTACACGAGTTCAACTCGTTCTATGACCGAGTGCAAGCGGATGATCCGAAAATCGACCTATTCCAAGCCGCATGGGGAACCGGGACAGACCCCGATCCTGCAGGCCTATACGGACGGCAAGCGGCATTCAATTATAGTCGCTACACAAGCGCAAAAAATGATGAACTGCTTGCGGCAGGAACATCTGAAAAAGCATTTGACATCAACTATCGCAGAGACATTTACAATGAATGGCAACAATTGATGTGGGAAGATGTACCGATCGCTCCGACAGATTACCGCTATTCTTTGATTGGTGTGAATAAACGTGTCGTCAACTTCTCCATCGACCCCGCTTCCGACTATAGTCTGCCGTGGGTTTGGGGAGTAGCGGAATAAGTTCAATGAACAGGCGTCATCTGGGGAACCGGGTGGCGTTTTTTAGGTGAGTTCGCCGATAAGTGAACGAGGAACGCCGATATATAGGTGTTGAGCGCTGATAAAGGGGTGCCGAACGCCAATATTTACATAGTAACCGCCGATAAGTGATTAGCAAGCGCCAATATATAGAAAGGTGGGATTTACTTTGGTATTCGGTCCAAGGCGTGATTGATCTACTTACGATAAAAGGACTTCCGGGCAGAAGTAGAGAATGTATACAAAATGGGCTACTTTACAACGGACTAAGATCGAAAGGGTTGTGTATTAATATGAAAATAAGGCCACAGCGTTTGCAACAAGGAGATACGATTGGTATTATTGCGCCATCGAGTCCGCCGAATCAGGAAAGTCTCGAAAAATCACTCGCATTTCTTGAACAACTTGGATTGAAATGGCGTTTTGGGAAAAATGTCAAAAATGTACACGGCTTTCTTGCAGGAACGGATGATGAGCGCTTAGCGGATTTGCATGACATGTTTGAAGATCCGACGATTAAAGGCATCATTTGTGCAGGCGGAGGCTATGGATCTGCACGTTATACGGATCGGATCGATTTACAGCTCATGCAGGAAAACCCGAAAATCTTTTGGGGATTCAGCGACATTACGTTCCTACATACGGCGATGGGGCTTTATTCGAATTTGGTGACATTCCATGGTCCGATGCTTGCCTCATGTGTGGGGAAGGAGTCGTTCCATGAGTTGTCCGCGAAAATGTTTCAACAATTGTTCGAGCCGATGGAACTTCATTATACAGAAGCAATTACTCCTCTTGAAACAGTGGCGGGTGGCATCGCAAGAGGCGAACTCGTCGGCGGGAATTTATCCTTGCTCGTCAAAGGGATGGGGACGAAATTCGAGTTGGATACAAAAGGGAAGCTTTTGCTGATCGAAGATGTCGGTGAGGAACCTTATCGAGTCGATGGCATGTTGAACCAGCTGCGCATGGCCGGTAAACTGGCGGATGCTGCGGGAATCATCATCGGCGATTTTGCGGATGCGGAACCAAGGAAAGGAAAGGACTCTTTGACGCTTGCTGAAGTATTCGACCATTATTTTGGAAATCTAGGGATTCCTGTCGTCAAAGGCTTTCAAATCGGTCATTGCCAACCCCATTTCGCTGTGCCGCTCGGCGTCGACGCCCAGTTGGATGCGAATGAACGGACCTTGACCATTTTGCCGGGGGTTGAATAAACAAGCGAACTGCATCGTTGAAGAAACGGACTTTAGGATCCATGCGTAGTGGAATTGGATCCTAAAACCCTTCTTTGTTTGATAACCATTTTTTCAGGGTATTTTGTTATGGGAATAGATTTGATTTCAGATGGCAAAAATGGATGTATGATTATTGACTCGAAAAGAAGAATAGATGATTGGAAAACGAGTAAGACGATGCTTTGCAATGCATAAAGTTGAAGAAATCGGCGTCAGGCTATATAATAGATTAGTCATCGACAAACCTCGACAAACTCTTCTTAAGCCCGATTCCATAGGGTTCCAACCGACCGGACAACAGTTCCGAATTGCATGCTCATGCAACTATATAAAAAACATTAATTAAAAAAAAGAAAACGAAGTACGTGAATTATCTGAATCAAAAGAGATTTGGATTTTTTATCTTTATTCAACGGGTATCCAACCAATCCTTGAATAAGAAAAGGCAGGTTAAGTTCGCTACATCCTAAAAGGAAAGTGTCTTAATTTCTGCAAAGATCGCAGCAATACGGCAAATCGAACCCTTCACTGTTCGATTGGCAACGCCTGTATTTAGGCCTCAAGCGCAATGTTGGACGCAATGATGCCGTAGCATAATTGAATAAATAAAAAAGAGGTGCTTAGAATTGAAGTTATCGCCAGTTGAACAGGAAAAATTGCTGTTACACGTTGCAGGTGAGCTTGCATTGAAGCGTAAAGAACGCGGTGTGAAGTTGAATTACCCGGAAGCGGTTGCGCTCCTCAGCCATTACATCATGGAAGGCGCGCGTGACGGGAAAACGGTTGCGCAGCTGATGAGTGATACAAAGCATGTGCTGACAGTGGATGATGTCATGGAAGGCGTTGGCGATATGATCAGCGATGTACAGATCGAGTGTACGTTCCCGGATGGCACAAAACTCGTAACCGTCCATAATCCGATTCAATAATAAGGAGGTCATTTTTTTGATTCCAGGAGAGATTAGACCAGCAGAAGGCTTCATCGAAATAAACGTCGGGCGCCCGGTTAAGACAATCCGTGTGTCCAATACAGGCGATCGTCCGATACAGGTTGGTTCACATTTTCACTTCATCGAGGTTAATAAGTTTCTTGAGTTCGACCGTGAACAGGCGGTCGGGATGCATTTGAATATTCCATCGGGGACGGCCGTGCGTTTTGAGCCGGGTGAGGAGAAGGAAGTCGAGTTGACGGAGTTCGGTGGCAAGCGACATGTTTTCGGTTTGAACAAGTTGACGGAAGGCTCTACGCATAATAAGGATGAGATTTTGGATAAAGCGATTGAGGGTGGCTTTAAAGGAGCTGAGGATAGTAAATGAGAGTAACACATGATCAGTATGCAAAAATGTTCGGTCCGACAGTAGGAGACAAAGTGCGTCTTGCGGATACGGACCTGTGGATCGAAGTTGAAAAGGATTACACGACGTACGGTGATGAAGGCGTTTTCGGTGGTGGGAAATCTTTGCGTGTCTCTATGGGGCAAAACGGCAAAAACGTCCGGGATGAAGGTGTGCTCGACACAGTGATCACGAATGTAGTGATCATCGACTACACAGGGATTGTTAAAGCGGATATTGGCATTAAAGATGGCCGCATCATCGGCATTGGTAAAGCCGGAAATCCAGACTCCATGGATGGCGTGGACCAAGATATGATTATCGGGGTCGGAACGGAAGTGTATGCAGGAGAAGGGCTGATCGCGACAGCGGGTGCCATCGACACACATATCCACTTCATCAGCCCGGAGCAGGTCGAGACAGCACTTAACGCTGGAACAACAACGTTTATCGGCGGTGGAACCGGCCCGGCAGCGGGCTCGAAAGCGACCAGCGTCACACCGGGCGTGTGGCATCTTCACCGGATGCTACAAGCGGTTGAAGATTTGCCGATCAACGTCGGTCTTCTTGGGAAAGGGAGTGCATCCGTTCCTGAACCGATTGTTGAGCAAGTCCGTGCCGGCGCGATCGGCATGAAAATCCATGAAGACTGGGGTGCGACTCCAGCTGCACTCGACCAGAGCCTTTCGGTAGCGGATGAGTATGATATCCAAGTGGCCTTGCACTCCGACACGCTCAATGAGGCTGGTTTCGTCGAAAATACGATTGAAGCGATCGATGGTCGTGTCATCCACATTTTCCATACGGAAGGAGCGGGCGGCGGTCACGCACCTGACCAGTTGAAATTGGCAGGGCATCCGAATATCTTGCCGGCATCCACGAATCCGACAAAACCGCTTACGACGAATACGATCGACGAGCATTTGGACATGCTCATGGTTTGTCACCATTTGAAACATGATGTACCGGAAGACGTAGCGTTTGCTGATTCACGTATCCGTCCGGAAACGATTGCAGCAGAGGATATCATGCAAGATCTGGGAATCCTCAGCATCATGTCATCCGACTCACAGGCAATGGGCCGTGTTGGAGAAGTGACGATTCGTACGTTCCAAACAGCAGATAAAATGAAAAAACAGCGTGGCCCACTTCCACAAGATGAAGGAAAAGGGAATGATAATTACCGCGTTAAGCGTTATATTGCAAAATTAAATATCAACCCTGCGATTGCACAAGGGATCAGCCACGAAGTTGGTTCACTTGAAGAAGGAAAACTGGCGGATATCATCCTTTGGGATCCGGCATTCTTCGGCGTGAAAGCGGAAGTCGTCATTAAAGGCGGTATTGCTGTCTATGCGATGACGGGCGACCCGAACGCATCCATTCCGACACCACAACCGATGATGGGGCGCCGCATGTACGGCTTCCATGGTAAAGGGCCGCAAAACGCAGCGATGACATTCCTGCCGAAAATCGCAGTGGAGGAAGGTCTTCCTGAAGAACTCGGCTTGAAGCGGATGATCGGCACAGTGAAAAACTGTCGGAATATCGGCAAGAAAGATATGAAGCATAATAGCGAAACACCGGACATCGATGTTAATCCAGAAACCTATGAAGTGAAAATAGATGGCGAATTGGCGACTTGTGAACCGTTAAGCGTTCTGCCAATGGCGCAACGTTATTTCCTATTTTGAGCGAATTATTAATTACCATTTGAAGTAAAGGGACGCGAATCACCCAGAAAAGACAGGTGAAATGACAAGTAGAAGATTTCACCTTGTCTTTTCGAATATTGTTGTGAAGGAGAATGCACAATGCTGATTACAAAAGTCATTGGAAATATCGGTACGGAAGAAGAAGTTGCAGGTAAAAAGACAGAATGGCTTGAACTCGACTGGGAAGAGTTGAGTAAACGCATTTTGCGCAGGGAAACAGATCATGGCACGGATATTGCGCTGGCGCTCGAACAATCTCATGAAGATCAAGAACACGATCATGACCATGATGACCACGACCATGATCATGGAGACCAAGGTCACCATCATCACGAACGCCAAACCTTGCAATATGGCGATCTTTTATATGAAGATCACGAACGTCGTATCGCTGTGCGCACGAAAATGGAGCCGGTCATTGTCATCCGTCCGAAAAATATGACGGAAATGGGCAAGACAGCGTTCGAACTCGGCAACCGCCATACACCTGCACTTATTGAAGAAAATGAAGTGATTGTACGTGCAGACCATACGCTGAACAAATTATTGGACGAAGTGGGTGTCGACTATGAAACAACTGAAAGACGCTTCAAACAACCGTTCAGATATCGCGGACATTCCCACTGATTCCGCGTTGCTACGCCTGTTCCAAATTCATGATTCCGCCTTTCCAATTGGTTCGTACACCCAATCATATGGGATGGAAACGTATATCCAGGAAGATCGAATTCGAACGAAGGAAGATTTGATTAACTATTGTACGTCCTTTCTTTTCCATAACTTGGTATATGGGGACGCGATTTTAATCCAGGCGGCATACGCAGCAGCCGAAGAGCGGGATATTGAAAAACTGCTTGAACTGGAGCAGCTTTGCGGGGCAATCAAACTGGCGAAAGAATCACGCGATGCCAGTGTGAACCTTGGCAGGCAATTTATCCGGACGGTATCACCGCTTGGTACAGATGATTTCCTAGCTCAGTGGAAAGAACGGATGGAAACAAAAGAAATCAAGGGACATTATGCTGTCCTTTACGGCATATACAGCGCGACGACAGGTGTGAGTGTCCATCATGCGGTGTTGACCTATCTGTTTGCTTCATTAAACGGGCTCGTTCAAAATGCGGTCCGTGCGGTACCTTTCGGGCAAAACACAGGTGTCCAAGCGATGTATGAATTGATCGATCGCGTGACGGAAGCGGCTGATTTGGTGTCAACATTGACAGTGGATGACCTTAGCAATAACGCGCTAGGCATCGAGCTTGCTTCGATGAAACACGAGTATTTATTCTCAAGATTGTTTATCTCTTAATTTTGGAAGGAGTTTTTCAATATGAAACCAGTACGTATCGGCATCGGTGGTCCAGTAGGATCGGGGAAAACATCACTCGTCGACCAACTGACACGTGCGATGCATAAAGACTATAATGTGGCGGTTATCACGAATGATATTTATACACGTGAAGACGCTCAGTTCCTGATCAACAACGGTATACTTGAAGAAAATCGTATTTTAGGGGTTGAAACAGGTGGTTGTCCACATACGGCCATCCGTGAAGACGCATCGATGAACTTTGCGGCGATCGATGAATTGAAAAATCGTTTCAATGACCTTGATATTATTTTCGTAGAAAGCGGCGGCGACAACTTGTCCGCGACATTCAGCCCGGAACTCGTTGACGGTTATATTTATGTTATTGACGTGGCAGAAGGTCAGGACATCCCGCGTAAAGGCGGTCCGGCATTGACGCGCTCTGATCTGTTGTTGATCAATAAAACGGAACTTGCTCCGCATGTCGGTGTTGACCTTGAACTGATGGATAGCGACGCTAAAAAAATGCGCGGTGGTCGTCCGTATATCTTCACAGACGTCAGAACGCAGAAAAATATCGATAAAGTCGTCGACTGGATCAAGCACAGCATGTTATTGGAAGGTGCGGGCTCCGCTGGTTCCGATGATTAAGCCGTCGCGTGTCAACCATCACGGCAAGCTCGATATAGCATTTGAGCCAAGACGGGGCTACACGCGCATGCCGCATGTATACCAGCAACCCCCGTTGAAAGCGAGTCGGGAATTGTACGAAGGTAAAGACCCGACAGCTACCGTCTACATCATGGAATCATCAGGCGGGATGGTTGCGGGAGACCGCAATGATATTACAGTCAAACTCGCGCCGGATAGCCAGGCGCGTCTCGTTCAACAATCCGCATTGAAAATCTATCCATCCCATACAGGCGATACATGCTTCTTGACCATCGATGTTGAACTGGGAGAACGCTCGCGTTTGGAATGGATGCCGGAAGTGCTCATCCCGTTCGAAGATGCCAAGTTCCAGGTGGACACCACCCTTCGCATAGCGGGAGATGCCACGGTCATATGGGGTGAGATTGTCGCGCCGGGACGCGAAAAACGC
Source organism: Sporosarcina soli (assembly GCF_042655805.1). NCBI lineage: Bacteria > Bacillati > Bacillota > Bacilli > Caryophanales > Caryophanaceae > Sporosarcina > Sporosarcina soli. The sequence goes on from NZ_JBHSNO010000007.1 coordinate 125,953, forward strand.
GGCGAAATCTTCGCCTATCAATCATTCCGCTCCAATTTCAAAATCCTAGTCGAAAACGAACTACTCGCTTTTGACACGCTCCATTTTTCACCACGCGATGTGCCATTTGCAAGCATTGGCGTTTTGGAAGAAGCGATGTACGTCGGCTCCATCTGGCTCGTCTCCCCGAAAGCAGACGATATCGATGTGCGTGCACTACAAGAAACATTGCGTGTCGAAAAAGGCTTAAAAGCAGGGATTACACGATTGGAAGGAAACGCTATCCATTGCAGATGGCTTGCAGTGGATCAGTGGACGATGCAAGAAGAAATGAAACGGCTATACGCGCAATTGGCGAGTATGGTATGAAGGGCACTCCGGTTAGGGGTGCCTTTTTTGAAATGGTGGCGTTATGTTATTTAGTTTTTGGAAACGATCATTTTTTCCAGATTTTCATTAAAAAATTGGTTGCCCATCCATAGCAAGATGAAGCAATGAAAAGCACAACGATCAGATAAGCATAGCGTAGGAAAACTGGGATATGGTGTTCTTTCATGAAACTGGCCGAAGTCAGTATAATAATGACCAGCATCACAATCAATGGAATAAAAAGACCAATTTGTATAACCAACTGGCGAAAAGACGTAGCCCGGATGGTGTCCCGAAATTTCACTGCCTTAATTAAAAGAAAAGAAAATAAAACAATCGAAAGGTATTCCTTTGCTATAAAAAATAAGATAACCCCCAAAAATATGAGGAGCCAAGTAATTTTTTCATATTGCGTGTCGATGAATTTTAGCATGGAGGGCCTCCCAATAGGTATATACTATATCTACGGAATACTTTTGCTAAAGTTTCCTTTATCATCAAGAGATACTGTAATGCTACGAAGGAGAGAGTTATATGTCAGAAAGTAGACCGATGAGCCAATCGCGCACCATCCAGACAAAACTGGTTTTACCGCTGGATTCGAATCACTTGCAAACGATCTTCGGAGGGAAGGTGCTCGCCTATATTGATGAACTTGCCGCAATCACAGCCATGAAGCATTCTAACAAGGCAGTGGTCACTGCCTCAATCGACTCAGTCGACTTCCTCTCATCTGCTCATGTAGGAGACATCCTTGAACTCGAAGCAATCGTTAGTTCTACGGGCCGTACCTCAATGGAAGTGTTTGTAACTGTCCAGTCCATAAATCCAGTTTTAGGTGAAACAAAACGGACAACCGAAGCATTCTTAACGATGGTTGCGATGGATGAAAACAATAAACCGGCACCAATTCCTGCCGTTTTTCCTGAAACGGAATATGAGAAGAGTTTGTTCGAAACAGCTCCTGCACGCCGCGCACATCGGAAGTTGCGGGGAGAGTTGAAGCATTGATTTTAAAAAGCCTGCAATAAATTGTGGGCTTTTTAAATTTGCAGAGATTTAAGTCGAGTAATTTTCTTTTAAATTTTTAATTGACTTACCATTCTATTTGTCTTACAATATGATAAAGTGATAATTAGTAAAATACAGAAGATTGGAAAGGGTGGTTAGCTAAAAAAAGTGCGAAGCTAAAAGTGATATAAGCTTAGAGGGAGGGAACGCTTATGAATTATGAAGAAAAGCTTGAAAGTATGGGGTATAAACTTTCGGCACAAGCAAATAAACGTATATTTGAAGATGGCGTTCGTATTGGCAATTTAATTTTTATATCTGGCAACGCAGCAAAGGTAGATGGAGTCTTAAAGTATCAAGGAATTGTAGGAGATACAGTTTCGATGGAAGAAGCACAAGATGCGGCCAAAATTGCGTTTGTTAATTGTCTAGCTACCGTGCGAAATATGATGGGAAGTCTCAACTCTATTAAAAAAATAGTCAATATAAAAGGTTATGTGGCGAGCACACCAGATTTCATAGAGCAACCGGAAGTGATGAATGAAGTGTCCGCTTTTGCATTAGAAGTCTTCGGTGAAGTAGGGAGACATAGTAGAGTTTCGCTGGGCGCAAGTTCGCTTCCCGGAGGGACTCCTGTAGAAGTTGAAATCATTGTGGAAGTGGAATGACCGGCTAGAGGGAATGGATTTGAAATAAAAATGAAAAGGGGTATCGAATGATGGAAAATGTATTAACAAAAACGAGAAAAGAACTGTTGGAAGATTTACCACTAGGGATTAAACAGTTATTTACAAGCATCACGCATTTAAAAGAAGGAGAAAAGGTGCTTGTAATTACCGATGAAAATAAAAAAGAAATCGGAGAATTTGTTTATAAATATGCAAAGGAATTCTTTGAAACGACTATGATGGTAATGCCGACAAGAGAAGGCCATGGAGCAGAGCCGACTGAAGCTGTTCGGGCAGCAATGAATAATTGCGATGTGGCTTTCGGAGCGACAACTTATTCGATGTACCATTCAAAAGCGCGTTTGGATGCGAGTAAAAATGGGAGATTGCGTTGGGTTGGGCTACAGGATTACGCTCTTCATATGTTTGAAAAAGGCGGCCTTACAGCTGATTTTGACGAGGTTAAAGAGGTCATTGATCGAGTTTCTGAGTACTACCAAGGTAACACATTTAAACTGACTGCTCCTGGTGGTACTAATATGGTGTGCAGTGTTAAAGGGCGTAAACCTGTTTTCGATTATGGAACATCGAGAGAGCCTGGTTCAGCTTCATTTCCACCCAATGCAGAAGTGGCTCTTGGTCCAGTCGAAGGTACAGCAAATGGTGTATTAGTATTTGACGGAAGTATTCCTCATCCGCTTTTAAATTTACTTGATGAACCTGTTATATGCAAAGTTGAGAACGGTTTCATTACAGAGATTACGGGCGGGCGAGAAGCAGACATTCTCCGGAAAATTTTGGCTGATTTCAATGATCCGACGGTGTATAATATCGCAGAACTTGGCCTCGGATTAAATAAAGAAAATTATTTGTGCGGGCACATGGCTCCAGATGAAGGTTCACTTGGAAATATTCATATTGGGATAGGGAAAAACTTGAACTTTGGAGGACATGTAGATTCCCCGCTGCATCTTGATTTGGTCATTAAAGATGTAACAGTTGTAATCGATGATTGTAGCCTCATGAAAGATGGCGAATTATTGGTCTAACCGAGCTGTTTTGAAAAGCTTTTTATAGGCATGACGAATAAAGAGGCAGGAAGGGAGGGAGGCCCCCCTATATTGTAAGGGATTGTATTAAAAAACATCCATCCACATTGTTACAACGTAAAAATTCTGTCCATAGCTGGATAAATTAAGTTATGGAATAAAATTACTTGTCGGAGGGTAAGCGCTTACAGATGAGTGGTAGGCATTTTAGCCATATTAATATGTAAGGGACAACCTTAAAACCAATAATTCATTTTATGAAAGGAATAATGAATGAATGTTCATTATAAAAGGTGATTAAATGGAAAAGACGAAAAAATTGATCCCTCTTATGATAAGTATTGCCTTGTTGCTGTTGTTAATCGGGTGCTCTGCTACGGCTAGCACTGATACGGGTAAAGCTAGTGGTATCGGAGACAAACGGATTATCAGCATTGCAACTGTACAGACCGATGACCATTCAATTACTAAAGCTCTATACGAATTTAAAGATTATATTGAAGAGAATCTTGGGGATAAATTTGAAATTAGAATTTTTAACAATGCTGTAATGGGCGGAAATACAGAGGCAATTGAATTGCTACAAATGGGCAGTCTGGATATTGTTGCTACAAGTGGAAGCAATCTAGAGTCCTTTGCTAGTGAGTACAAGATTTTTGGTTTACCGTACTTGTTTAATGATGAAGCAAGTTTTCGCAAAGTGATGAATGATGAAGACTTTATAAAGGAAATCTACAACGCTACTATTGATGACGGTATTCTAGGTGTAGCCTGGTTTGCCAATGGGGTCAACAACTTTTACTCTTCTAAAAAAATTGAAAGACCAGAAGATTTGAAGGGGTTGAAGGTACGCGTACAGTCCAGTGAGGCAAATGTTAAGATGGTCCAAGCTTTCGATGCTGCGGCAGTTGTGATGGCCCATGGCGAAGTATATACTGCGTTGCAAAATCGTGTGATTGATGCCGGTGCTAACCCAGAGGTTGCGTTAGTAAGCTTGAAGCATGGTGAGGTTGCAGATTTTTATTCACGGACGGAACATCAGATATTTACAGACATGCTCGTAGTTAATTCGAAATTTATGGATTCTCTTACGAATGAAGAAAAAGAAATCTTTCAAAATGGTTTCAAGGCAACTACTCAAGTTCAAAATGAAGCATGGGATAAACAGATACCAGAATTGATAGAAGAAGCAAAGAAGATGGGGGTTGAGTTTGTTACCGTCGACAAAAAGCCCTTTGAAGAAATATTAAAACCGGTAAGTGAAGAGTTGCTAGATGTGTATCCGGAATTAAAGCCTTTGTATGACAAGGTTCAAGAGATCCAGAACTAAATTAAGGGAGAGAATAAGATGAAAAGGTTCAAAAAAACTCTGGATAAGGTACTTTCCGATGTATGTGTTGGACTTCTTGCTTTTATGACACTCATTACCATTTACCAGATAACGATGCGGTATGTATTTAATAGCCCAAGTACCATTTCCGAAGATATATTGAGTTATTCATTTGTCTGGGTTTCGTTGTTGGGAACAGCATTGGTTTTTGGTCAAAAAGATCATATGAGGTTATCTTTTTTTTCCGATAAGGTGAAAGGGAGAGGGCAAATAGCACTGTCCATTTTTTCCGAATTGCTTATTTTAACAATAGCGATTAGTGTCTTTTTAGTCGGAGGAAAAGCGGTGATGGGGGTCGGAGCTTTACAGATCTCTCCTACTTTGTACATTTCCATGGATTGGATTTATATTATCCTTCCTATTAGTGGAATTTTGATTCTTATTTATAGCTTGATTAACATTATCCAATCTATACAGGAATTTAATGAGAGTGGAAAGGGGGAATGGCAATGAGCATAGCACTATCAGCAGGTCTCCTAATTTTTGTTACGCTAATAATATTATTGTTGCTGGGCATTCCGATTGGAATCTCACTAATTATTGCATCCATTTCAGCCATTATTCACTCTTTAGGTTTTTCAGCTGCGATACCAGCATCGGCTTTAAAAATGTTTCAGGGGATTAATATCTTTACACTGTTGGCCATTCCTTTCTTTATTTTAGCAGGCAACATCATGAACAAAGGTGGTATTGCAGTCCGTCTTATCAATTTTGCAACCGCATTAACTGGAAGAATTCCAGGCTCATTAGCTCATACTAATGTAGTAGCTAATATGCTTTTTGGATCCGTATCAGGTTCGGGAGCGGCGGCCGCATCTGCAATGGGTACAATTATTGGTCCGATCCAAAAAAAAGAAGGATATGATGAGGACTTCTCGGCAGCCATTAACATTGCTACGGCTCCTACAGGGCTGTTAATACCACCTAGTACTGCTTTGATTACGTATGCCCTAGCAAGCGGGGGTACCTCCGTAGCAGCCCTATTCCTGGGTGGAGTCGTACCTGGAATCTTATGGGGCTTAAGTTGTATGGTTGTCATATTCTTCTATGCAAAAAAGAAAGGTTTTGTTGCTAAAAGCTCCATAACAGCCAAAGACTTTTTTAAAGTAGTCATAAGTGCAATACCAAGCTTGCTGTTGGTTTTTATCGTTATTGGGGGGATTGTGGCCGGTGTATTTAGTGCTACTGAAGCTTCTGCCATAGCAGTGGCTTATAGTTTATTGTTGTCCATGTTATTTTATAAAACGATAAAACTGAAAGATTTATATACTATTTTGCTAGACAGTGCCAAATTATCGGCAATTATCATGTTCTTAATTGGTGCATCCAACATAATGGCATGGGTAATGTCATTTACTGAAATTCCTTCTCTACTCGCTAATTCCATACTCGGAATTTCAGATAATCCAATTATTATTTTGCTGGTCATTAATTTACTACTGCTATTTGTGGGTACTTTTATGGACCTTACACCTGCAATTTTAATTTTCACGCCAATTTTACTACCTGTGTGTACAGCGCTAGGAATGACACCGTTACATTTTGGGATTATGCTCGCATTTAACTTAAGTATTGGGACGATTACACCCCCAGTGGGCAACATCCTCTTTGTAGGTATAAAAGTAGCCCAAAGAAAACTGGAAAGTGTCATGCCATACTTATTTAGATTTTATGTAGCGATTTTCGTTGTACTTATGCTGATCACATTTGTTCCTTGGTTCTCAACATTTTTGCCAAAGTTGGCAGGTTATTCATAATAAGAGTTGTTGAATTACTCCGCCATTCGTCTGAACGAAATAGGGTAAGTGAATAAGTGTTTTCAAGCTTTTAATTACAGATCACACTGTATTTTGAAATGGAAATACGATTTTCATTAAACATATAAAAGAAGTTTAACAAAAAAAAGAATTCAAATGAATATGTGATTTGAAGTCAAGGAAATGATTTTACTAGATTGCACAATAGTTAAGGAGGATTAGCAATGAATAAATTTAAAAAAGCGCTAGATAATAATCAAGTTGCTTATGGTATTTTTTCAGCTTTAAAAGATCCGGCAATTATAGAAATATTGGGATATGCCGGTTACGATTTTGCTGTCATTGATTTAGAACATTCTACAGTGGATTTGTCAACAATGGAGCATATGATTAGAGCAGCACAGGTTGCCAACATATCATCCGTAGTTAGAACTCCTCAGGACGATTACGGTACTATTTTGAGGGCTGTAGAGGCAGGGGCAGATGCAATAATGGTGCCGCATTTAATTTCAAAAGAACAAGCTGAACAAATAGTGGCAATGGCTAAGTATCAGCCAATTGGTCAACGCGGGCTCGATACTTCAACGAGGGTAGCTAAGTTCGGCGGCATAAATGTGAAAATTGAAGACCATATGCGAAGTCAGAATGAACGATTACTAGTGATCGGTATGATCGAAGATGCAGAAGCGGTTTTGAACATTGATGAAATTGTCACTGCAAAGGGTTTAGATCTACTATTTATCGGTGCAACTGATTTATCTGGATCCCTTGGTTATCCGGGACAAGTTACACATCCAATTGTCCGTGAAGCAATTCAAGAGGTAATCGATAAAGCAAATAATGCTGGAGTAAAAGTGGGCATTCCGGCTTTTAAACCAAATCAGATAGGAGAAGTAATAGATATGGGTGTTAGTTATCTTACAACACCCGCTGTAGATGCCTCATATTTAATGCAAAGTTTAAAAGCACATCTTGAATCTGTCAAATTAAAGACAAATACTAATAAGGGGTTGTCATAGTAATGGACATGAATCAGAGAGTACTAATGTTATTTAAATCCAATAAGATTGATAGCAGATATTTTGATTTAGATGCCTTTAATGAAGAGGCAACTATATTTACAAATAAGGTTCAGGATGTCAAAGCGAAAAATCCATTACTTAACTATGAGCCTATATTCTCAATTAATCAAGTTAGAGGTGAATCCGACAGATGAGCAAATTAAATTATTTAGAATGGAGTATCGATCAGCTAAGTGAAAGCATTAAGGAAAAAGAAATTTCCCCTGTTGAAGTGGTTGAGACAAGCCTAAACTTGATCTCTTCAAAAAATAAAGAGTTGAATGCGTTCGTTACTATAATGGAAGATGAATCAAAAAAAGCTGCTAAACGAGCTGAAGAAGAAATTATTAATGGTAATTATAAGGGGCCGCTTCATGGCATTCCTATTGGATTGAAGGACTTGATTTGCACTGCCGGTGTCAAAACTACATTTGGTTCTGAAGTTTATAAAGATTATATTCCTAATTTTGATGCAGAAGTTGTCACGAAATTAAAGGGAGCCGGGGCTATATTAATTGGAAAATTAAATATGCATGCATTTGCATATGGAACGACAGGAGATCGATCGTTTTTTGGACCAGTTAAAAACCCGCATAACATTCAGAAGATAACAGGAGGGTCGAGTTCTGGATCTGGGGCAGCCGTAGCTTCCTTTCAATGTTATGGTTCGGTTGGATCGGATACTGGGGGATCGATAAGAATGCCTGCTTCGATGTGTGGAATTATAGGAATGAAACCCACATTTGGAAGGGTAAGTAAGTATGGATCCATACAATTGTGTCCAACATTAGACCATTTAGGTCCTATGACCCGAACGGTTACCGATAATGCCCTTATGTTAAACGTATTGTCTGGTTTTGATAAAAAAGATAGCTATTCTGCTTATTCGAAAATTGAAGACTTTACCGAGGGGATTAATAGGGGTATTAAAGGTAAAAAAATTGGAATACCTACTAACTTTTATTTTGATATTATTGACACTGAAGTTCGGCGTGTATTTGATTCGACTGTCAGAAAACTCCGTGAACTAGGAGCTAACTTTGTCCCTATTGAACTTCCTGGCATGGACGATCTTCTAACGGCACAGCAAGTTTTATTGGCGACTGAAGCATATACATCATTGGAGAGAGATTTAATAAATAAACCTGAACAGATTGAAGAAGAAGTAAGGTCACGAGCGATTGCCGGGATGCTTACTCAAGCTAGTGAATATATTCAAATGCTGCAAATCAAACACAAGGCAATTGATATGCATAATGAGGCTTTAAAAAAAGTTGATGTGATTTTGACGCCTACTTTGCCAATGGTACCTACTAATATTGAACAAAGAGTGACAAATTCTTATGGCTTACAAGAGCATGTCCGTATTTTTGCACGATTAACAGGTCCGAGCAATACTACCGGTCTCCCTGCCATTTCTGTTCCGGGTGGTGTATCAGAATGTGGATTGCCGATAGGCGTACAATTTATTGGAAAGGCCTTTGCAGAAGCTGAACTTTATCAATTTGCTTACGCATTAGAACAAACCGAAATATACCGTTCAGCTCTGTCCTTAAATAGATTTGAAAATTCCAATTTAGAAAAGGTAATGGAGTAGGCTAATTAACTTTGTATTAACTTATTTTTTAAAAGAACATAGTCATATTTATAGAAAGCAAAAATGATTAAGCTTTTTGCGACAGAAATAGAATACCGAATTAATTCAAGAAGCATTGATTGTGCATGTATGGAGGAATTTTGTCTTACTTATGGTTACTTGATGGAAGGAGAAAATAATGGGGATTTTTATTCTGGGTGATAAAAAGTATCAGGTGAAAAGGGATTGGCTACAGTTGCCACAAAGTAAATTGTTAACTAATATTTCAGGGATTTCTACTGATAATAAAGGACGTATTTATGTGTTACAACGAAGCAATCCATTTATGCTAGCTTTCTCACAAGACGGTGAACTCGTTGATGAATGGTTCGATGAGACCCTCTCAGATGGTCATTATTTTAGAATAACAGATGATGGTAGAGTATGTGTAGTCGATAGAAACCATCATAGGATTGTAATTTTTAATAGTTCTGGAGAGGTTCTTCAAGTTATTGGCGATCAGCAGAATCCGGGTGGTTTAGGTGTACCATTTAATCATCCTACAGATGTAACGGTGAATGATAAGGGTGATTTCTTTGTTTCTGATGGTTATGGAAACTTTTCTGTACACCACCTAAATCCAAGTGGTGAATTAATCGATACTTGGGGAGGACCAGGAAAAGGAGAAGGAGAATTTACAGTACCCCACTCAGTTTTGGTAGATCAACAGGATCGTGTCTTAGTTGCTGATCGTGAAAATAATAGAATTCAAATTTTTAATCAAAAGGGAGAGTATTTGGAAGAAATCAAGAATCTTTATCGCCCGATGAGTATCTATGAAGATAAGGATGGTTTCATTTATGTAACTGATCAGTCACCAACATTGAATCTATTTAATCCGAATGGTGAACTTCTCGGCAGGTTCCTTACCTTGGGAACAATTGGACATGGTGTAACTGTTGACGAAAATGGTGATATATATATCGCTGAAATGTTTCAAGACATGATTATTAAATTTATACTTTTAAATTAAAGAACTTCAAAAATAGAGAGCCAGTGTGTAGAGCTATTTCATCGCTGACACATTGGCTCTTTTCTTTTCACTATAAGTAATAAGTTAGAGAGTTAAAAATGACGGATTGTTAAAATTTAGGTGGGAAATTGCTTTATTGGGTTCACAAAATTTCCGAAAAATTATGGTTCCGAAATCACTCACTGACGTGCCAGATCTATAGAGTTTGATAATTCTTTGATTGAATTCTATGTTATAACTTTTTTGTTTCATTCGGATGATGTTTTTTACTTCTTAGGATTGAGATGTTATAAATTTGCTTTATTCCTATATTTAGTAACTCTTGACATCCCTTAAATTCGTCGCTTGTTCATTGATATTACTATTTGTCTGTTACCTATAGCTTTTATTGAAGGGTAAGTGCATATAGATAAAAATTAATCCATCCCAATGGTCATTAAGAATCACCAGTCGGTGATGACAAAATTTTAGAAATTACTATACCAATAGAATGGAATTTTTACATTTGACAGAACTTTATAATTGTAATACAATAAGACATATAAATTGAAAGACTATTTTGAAAGGTGGAATTTACATGACGACAAATCGTAGGAAGGCACCAAAAGGGATTTTAGGATTTCCAGTTGCACCGATGGATGCTGAGGGGAAATTGGATTTAGAAGGACTGGGGAAGAATATCGAGTTTTTAGTTGAAGAAGGGTTATCTTCCATTTTTGTTGCATGTGGAGCAGGCGAGTTACATGCAGTCAGCAACGAAGAATATAGAGCGATGGTAGAAGTGGCTGTTGAAAAGACGAAAGGAAAAGTTCCTCTCTATACGGGTGTTGGCGGAAATATCACACATGCGTTGGAGCAGGCGAAAATTTCTGAAGAGCTTGGTGCAGAAGGGTATTTGATTTTACCACCGTATTTGATCGATCCATCACAGGATGGCATTTACAATTATTTGAAAGAAATCATTCAAAGCACGGACTTGAATGCGATCGTCTATCAACGTGATAACTGTATTTTTGAAGCGGAAACACTTCAGAAACTATGTGAACTGCCACAGCTTGTCGGCTATAAAGATGGCATCGGCAATATGGAAAAGAACGTGGAGTTTACACACTTGATTGGGGATCGGCTAGAGTGGATCAACGGGATGCCGTTAGCGGAAGTGACAATGGCGTCGTATGTGAACCTTGGTTTCACGTCCTATTCATCGGCGATTTCCAATTATATACCTCATATTTCAGCCAAGTATTACGAGGCATTGCTCAGCGGCAATAAAGCTCTGGTGAATGAACTATACGAAGATGTCATTTTCCCGATTCATCGTATTCGTAAGCAGAAGAAGGGTTATGCGGTATCGTTGATTAAAGCGGGCATGCAAATCGTCGGTCTTCCTGTGACGACGAATGTTCGCGCACCGATCGCACCGGTTGAAGAATCGCATTATGAAGAGTTGAAAGTCATTATTGAAAAGGCATTGGAAAAGTATCCTGCTAAAGTAGCAGCGGTTTAAGAGGAGGACATTATGGCAACGACAACTGAAGCAAGAACAACAACCTACTTGAATTATATTAACGGTGAATGGGTCGCGTCTGAAACAGGGAAAACAGGCGTCAGTAAAAATCCGGCGCGCAAGGACGAAGTGGTTGGAGCCTATCAACTTTCCAACAGCAATGATTTTGACAAAGCTGCTACGGCAGCAAGAAAAGCGCAAAAAGCATGGCGCAAACTGGCAGGGAATGTGCGGGGCGATTATTTGCTAAAAGCGGCGTCCATTATGGAAGAGCGAATCGATGATATCGCAACGGCGATGACGCTTGAAATGGGGAAGACTTTTCCGGAAGCGAAAGGTGAAACGGCACGTGGTGTAGCTATTTTACGTTATTTTGCGGGCGAAGGGATGCGTACGATCGGCGATGTGATCCCTTCGACGGACAGCGAAGCGTTGATGTTCACGACGAGAGTGCCTTTGGGGGTTGTCGGTGTTATCACGCCTTGGAATTTCCCGGTAGCGATCCCGATTTGGAAAATGGCGCCGGCTCTCGTTTATGGGAATACAGTCGTGCTAAAGCCGGCCAGTGAGACGGCTGTTACGAGCGCAAAAATCATCGAGTGTTTACATGACGCGGGTATCCCTGCCGGTGTCGTAAACTTGGTGACAGGTTCGGGTGCTTTGATTGGAACCGAAATGGCGAACCATAAAGAAATCGATGCCATTACATTCACAGGTTCGAATGCGGTCGGGAAGCAACTGGCGCAAATTGCTGTTTCAAGAGGTATTAAATATCAACTTGAAATGGGTGGGAAAAACCCGGTCATCGTTGCCAACGATGCAGATTTGGAGTTGGCTGTTGAAGCGACAATTAGCGGTGGATTGAAATCATCCGGCCAAAAATGTACCGCCACGAGCCGCGTCATCGTGCAACAAGATATTTATGAGACATTTAAAGAGAGATTGCTTGAAGAAGTGGCAAAAATCACAGTCGGAGATGGCATGGATGCAGGCACATGGATGGGACCGAGTGCAAGTCAAGGTCAGTTGGATACAGTCCTTTCCGCGATTGAAAAAGGAAAAGCAGAAGGTGCTACACTTCTCCTCGGTGGAAACGAAGTGAAAAGAGATGGTTTGAATGGCTACTTCGTGGAGCCGACTGTCTTTGAAAACGTGTCTGCTGACATGGCGCTTGCAAGAGAAGAAATTTTCGGTCCAGTGCTTGCGCTAATGAAAGTGGAGACGATCGAAGAGGCGTTGGAACTGGCAAACGACTCAGAGTATGGGCTAAGTGCTTCCATTTTTACGACAAATATTAGCAATATGCTGTCGTTCATCAATGAAATGGATGCAGGTCTGGTACGTATTAATGCTGAAAGTGCGGGGGTTGAACTGCAAGCTCCATTCGGTGGCATGAAGCAATCCAGCTCCCATTCCCGTGAGCAAGGGCAAGCAGCAAAAGAATTTTACACGGCAATTAAAACTGTGTTCATTAAATAAGATGAAGGAGCGGGAGTTATGCGATGAAAAGCTTAACTCCTTGTTTCGATAAGGGGAGAACCGTTGCAGGACAGACCAGCGAAAATCGTTGGTCTCTCTTCTGTTTATCTTCATTCAGCAAATGTTTTTGTACTGAAAGGAATGTGCCTTAATTTCTGCAAAGATCGCAGAAATACGGCAAATCGAACCCTTCGTCGTTCGATTCGCAATTCAAAATCTCGACGCAATCACGCCGAGGCGTGATTGATAATGATATTTGGGAGGAATTAAGATGCGTTTCATTGATGAACAAGAAATTAGAAGTTTGGTTACCGTGAAAGATATTATCGATATAATTGAAGAATATTATTTGAATGATGGCGAGGAAAGGTCGCTCGTACCAGAACGGTTATTCATCAATGATGCCGACAATTCTGCGCTTTTAATGCCTTCTTTTTATGAAGATTATTATGGGGCAAAAGTGATTGGGATCGCACCGGGAAATGCTGCAATTGGGGAAGCGACGTTGCGTGGCATTTTTCTGTTGAATGACAGGCAAACGATGAAACCGCTTGCGATATTGGATGCGCGGACGATTACAGCGATGCGGACCGGTGCTGTTAGCGGCCTGGGGATGAAATACTTGGCGGCCAATGATACGGATACCATTGGTGTGATTGGTACGGGCGACCAAGGATGGAGTCATTTGGAGGCGGCATGCGCTGTCAGACAAATTAAACGGGTTTTGGTGTATAATCGTAGTCAGGAAAGACTTCATCCGTTTATGGAGAAAGCGAAGAAGGCATTTCCATCGATCCGCTTTGAAATTTCAAATCCAGAAACGATTTTGACAGAAGCACAACTGATCATTACAACAACGACGTCAATCGATCCGGTCCTCCCTTATGATGGCAAGGTGGATTTGACTGGAAAGCATTTTGCAGGATCGGGAGCATTCAAATCGTTCATGCAGGAAATTCCCGACGCAATTATCAAAGAAGTGGACCATCTCTATGTTGATACGCACGCGGCATTTTCCGAGTGTGGTGAACTGATGAATGCCAGGGCATTTGGACATAGTGAGAAGACGGTTCCCGAACTGAAAAGCCTTGTACAAGGCGGGGAAAATGAGGAAATGAAGCGAAAAACGACCCTTTTCAAATCGGTTGGTGTCTCGATTTTTGATATTCTGACTGCGAAATTGGTCTATGAACGAATGACAAGCCGTATTCGCATGTAAAAACCAGTAAGAGAAGAAAGGAGGGATTGGATGAAAGAATATAAAATGGATACAGTCCGCAGAAGCACGCTTTCCCAACAAGTGTTGGAACAGATTGTTCAACTGCTTATGAGTGGACAATTGAGACCGGGCGATAAATTGCCGGCGGAAATGACGCTGATGGAGCAATTTGACGTGAGCCGACCTGTTTTACGTGAAGCGCTCAGTTCATTGGAAACATTAGAAATCATTACGAGAAAACCGCGCGGGGGTACATATGTCAATGAAAGAGTAGGTAGCAATCCATTCAAAGTGATGCTTGCCTTATCGATCAATAACGTTTCCGCCGTCATTGAAGCGCGTATGACGTTGGAGTTAGGGCTTGTTACGATTGCTGCCGAAAAAATATCGGACGACCAGCTGGAGCAATTGAAGGAAACGATTGATAGTATCCAAGCCAATCCAGACAGCGACTACGGTCGATTAGACAAGGAATTCCATCGCATCATTGCACAAAGCGCCAACAACCCAGTTGTTGAAGGGATGATTGAATCATTGTTGATTGCCCATGAAAAAACGGATAGTCTCATTCCTTTCCGTGAGCCTGGCGTCACCGTGGAACATCATTTAGGGATTTACGAAGCGCTTAAAAACAGAGATCCTTACGCAGCCTTTCAACAGATGTATAAGCATTTGAGCTTTGTTAGAAAGAAACTGCTGGATGAACCTGTAAAAGATCAGTGAAGGGAAAAGCTCGCAACTTGTGCGGGCTTTTTAACTTGATTCAGTAGAGGTTCACCACTTCCATAATTAGCAGGATGAATGTCAGTATTCGTTTCAACTCAGAGGAAGTCCAAATACCTGCTGATTCAAAATCTGGACGGAATTACGCTGAGGCGTAATTGATTGTTAGACCATTGTGAAGTTCATGCAAAATGGAATAGTCCAAACATTTATTGATTTCGATATTGACATTCTATTCTAGCACCTGTATTGTAGTAGTTATCAACCGAATACGTAACTTTCTTATCGAGAGAGGTGGAGGGACTGGCCCTTTGATACCTCAGCAACAGACTTCTATGAAGTACTGTGCTAATTCCAGAAGCTGTGGCATCTTGCCGTGGGCTTGAAGATAGGAAGAGAATCTAGCGAAATTGCCAAAACCTCTTCTTATCATGGAAGGGGTTTTTTTATATCCCTTAAAAAACAACTAGAAAGAAGGAATAGACAATGACAAACCAAACAAAGACAGTAGCGACAGCACCATTTAGAGCCGATCATGTAGGAAGTTTATTGCGACCGGCAAATTTACATACAGCACGCGCCGAGTTCAAAGAAGGCAAAATTTCTGCGGAGCAATTGCGCGAAGTGGAGACGCAAGAAATTAAGCGCATCGTGGAGAAGCAACTTGAAGTGGGCTTGGAAGTGGTGACGGATGGTGAGTTCAGACGGACTTGGTGGCACTTCGACTTTTTGGAGCATTTGAATGGCATAGAAGGCTATGTATCAGAGAAGGGTCGCCCGTTCCAAGGGATTGAAACAGAGCGGTACAATGTCCGCAATACCGGAAAAATTTCCTTCAATCCGGACCATCCTTTCATCCGTGATTTTATTGAACTCAATGAAATTGTCGGAGGACGTGCAGTGGTGAAGCAGACGATTCCGAGTCCGAATCAGCTGTTCCCGAGCGAAATTCGCAACAGAGAAATTTACCCGAATATCGAGGATTACGCGAACGATATCATTCAAGCGTACCGGGATGCGGTGAAGGCATTTTATGATGCGGGTGTCCGTTATTTGCAGTTTGACGATGTCTATATCGCGGGGCTTTCAGCGGAAAAACTACCACATAGTGACGATGAATTTACAAGGGAAGAATTAATCAATTTGGCGTTACGTGTCGTGAATGGCGTGTTGGAGGATAAGCCGGAAGATTTGATTGTCACAACGCATTTATGCCGTGGAAACTACAGATCGACTTGGTCATTTGAGGGTAGCTATGCGCATATTGCACCTACTTTATTTGCCAAAGAAAAGGTGGACGGTTTCTTCTTGGAGTATGATGACGACCGTTCAGGAGACTTCGGGCCGCTTGCACATATTCCGAACGGCGGTGCGAAAGTGATTCTCGGCGTTGTCACATCGAAAAACGGCGAAGTAGAAGACAAAGAATTGATCAAAACGCGTATTGAAGAAGCGACACAATACGTACCGTTGGAGCAATTATGCCTAAGCCCGCAATGTGGCTTCTCTTCCACGCATCACGGGAATGAGCTGACGGAAGAACAGCAATGGGCGAAGTTGAAATTCATCGTAGATGTCGCGAAGGAAGTTTGGGGATAACCGATAGACCAATTGAATAGATGATTTTCTTATCCAGAGGGGTGGAGGGACTGGCCCATTGATGCCCCGGCAACAGACGTTTACGAACTGTGCCAATTCCAGAATCATGATGTATGTGGTTGAAGATAAGAAGAGCGAAAAGCGATTATGCGGAAACCTCTTCTTACTACGAGAAGAGGTTTTTTATGGAGGAAATGAATGAAGGAGAGATACGTATGGCAAACGAATTGATCAATGCGATTCAATTATTGAAGGAAAAAGAGTGGGTCGATTTGACGCATACGTTCGGACCCGATTCACCGCATTTTTCAGCATTCGATGCGGCGGAATTCACGACATTATTCGATCATCAGGACGGTTTTTTTGCACAGCGTTTTGCATTTGCTGGGCAGTATGGTACACATATTGATGCACCGATTCATTTTGTACGGGATACGCGGTATTTGGACGAACTAGGGTTGAAGGAATTGGTATTGCCACTTGTAGTTATCGATAAATCGAAAGAAGCGGCTGCCGATCATGATTTTACGTTAGCTGTGGAAGATATTTTGGCGTTTGAAGCTCAGCATGGACGTATTGAGGAAGGCACATTTGTCGCATTGCGAACTGATTGGTACAAGCGTTGGCCAGATAACGAGGCGTTTTGCAATAAAGACGCCGATGGCAATAACCGCATCCCAGGTTGGGGGCTTGCCGCTCTCCAATTTTTATTCGAAAAAAGGCAAGTGAAAGCAGTCGGACATGAAACGTTCGATACAGATTCGGCCATCGACTTCCAGAAAAACCAAGCGCTGCTCGGCGAATATTATGTGTTGGACCAAGATACGTACCA
Source organism: Sporosarcina soli (assembly GCF_042655805.1). NCBI lineage: Bacteria > Bacillati > Bacillota > Bacilli > Caryophanales > Caryophanaceae > Sporosarcina > Sporosarcina soli. The sequence continues at coordinate 143,205 of NZ_JBHSNO010000007.1, forward strand.
AATTGAGTTACTGAAGAATTTGGATAAAGTGCCTGCAAAAGGTGCTGTTATTTTCAATATTGTACCGAAGCCCGAAAAAGCTTCTGGCTTTCCGGTTAGATCGTTTGCAATCTTGCCTTAAAAAGACAGTGTTCAATTGATTTCTCACAAAAATAGATAGGGAAAGAAGGAATTTACCATGACAAACAAACCGGCTACAGCCATACAAGCACCTTTCAGAGCGGATCATGTAGGAAGTCTCCTGCGTCCGGAAAACTTGCACGAAGCACGGAAGGAATTCAAAGAAGGCAAAATCACGGCTGAACAATTGCGTGAAGTGGAAACACATGAAATCAAACGCATTGTCGACAAACAAATTGAAGTTGGCTTAGAACTCGTCACGGACGGCGAATTCAGACGCACTTGGTGGCACTTGGATTTCATGGAGCATTTGAATGGATTTGAAGGCTATGTGCCGGAGACAGGTTACAAATTTGATGGTGTTGAAACGGAAAGATACAACGTTCGTAACACAGGCAAGATTTCCTTTAATCCAGACCACCCATTCATTAAAGACTTCATTGAGTTCAATGAAATCGTCGGTGGCCGTGCCGTAGCCAAACAAACAATTCCGAGTCCAAACCAATTCTTCAATGCAGGAATTCGTGATGTGAATATTTACCCGGATCTCGAAGAGTACGCAAATGATGTTATTCAGGCGTATCGCGATGCACTACATGCATTTTACGAAGCAGGTGTGCGCTACTTGCAATTGGATGATGTGTACATCGCAGGACTTTCTGCTCCGGACATCCCATTCAACGACGGTGCGTATTCAAGAGAGCAACTGATTGACCTAGCGCTCCGTGTCATTAACGGCGTATTGGAAGGCAAGCCAGAAGATTTAGTGGTCACAACGCATCTGTGCCGTGGCAACTACCAATCGACGTGGGCATTCGAAGGAAGTTATGCACTGATTGCACCAACGCTATTGGCAAAAGAAAAAGTGAACGGTTTCTTCTTGGAGTATGATGACGACCGTTCAGGAGACTTCAAACCGTTAGAATATATTCCGAACGATGGCGCCAAAGTCGTTCTAGGTGTTGTCACATCGAAAAACGGTGAAGTGGAAGACAAAGAAGCAATCAAAGCACGTATCCAAGAAGCAACACAATACGTCCCACTTGAACAACTATGCCTCAGCCCGCAGTGCGGATTCGCTTCCACGCACCATGGCAATAAACTGACGGAAGAGCAACAATGGGAGAAATTGAAATTCATCGTCGATGTAGCGAAGGAAGTTTGGGGATAAATCATAAGATGGGCAAAGCTTACGTTTGTAGGCTTTGCTTTTTTTTATGTTAACGCAAAGTTGTGGATAAGGTGGTGGATTGTTATTTTTCGTTTTCACTTACCCACATGTGGATAATTTGATAGTTGTTCCTTGAAACTTTAGGATGTGGATTGCCGTATATAGTAAAAAGGGGTGCGGACTATGAGACAGGATATACACAAACGGCAAATGGACTTGACGATGTTGCGGACGGAGCGCAACCGGGTAAAGCGTCGACTTGATGGCACGGAGGCGCAATTGAAGGATGCGCGTGCTTTGCGCGATCGGTTGCAGAAGCAATTGACGAAAGAACAGCAGGACGTGGTACAGCTTGGGAAATTTTCTTTTATGAATAAAATAAAAGAGTGGACGGGCAAATGGGATGAGCAGATGGAGAAGGAAATGGCCGAAGTGGCGGAAGTAGAACTGCAATATAATGAAGCGGAAAAAACGGTGACGGATTTGGAGGCGGAAGTCGGACGCCTACGTGAAGCGATGAAAAATCCGGAATTTGCTTATATCGATGAGGAATGGGCGGATTTTCTGCAGGAGAAAGAGACGTGGATTCGGCAGAATGATTCCGTTGCCCATGCGACGTTGCAAAAGATTGCGGATGATCGAGTACGCGTCCGGTCGATGCTACGCGAAATCGAGGAAGCTCGGGATGCAGGGAGCAAGGCGATCCGTGCGCTGAATGCGGCGCTCGATAAGCTTGGATCGGCGGAAGGAATGTCGATATGGGACACATTTCTTGGAGGTGGGTTGGTTGTATCGGCGTTGAAATACTCTGAAATGAATAGTTCAGATGATCTCGTCCATCGTGCGCAGCGCGCGCTTCGTCATTTTGAAACGGAGCTTATGGATGTTCAGAATGCGGCGACGGAATCATTTAAGGTGAATAACAATGATATTTTCACTTTCACGGATGTGTTTTTTGATAATATCTTTTCGGATTGGATGGTGCATTCGCGGATTACGGACGCCAAAAGTAAACTGAACGTTGTACTTCAGGATGTACGACGTGTTCAAGATCAGCTTGCAAGGAAGCGCGATGAGATGGAGCATGAATTGGGACAGCTTGATGTAAGGGAAAAAGAGATCATTGAAGCGTGAACACCAAGATGGATTTTTCTTGGTGTTTTTTGTGGGTGAAATTGCGGGTAGATAGTCCTGAGTTGCAATCAAATCTGACTTGAATGCAAGCAAAGGCGGTTTGAACGCAATCAAATCCATCGCAAGTGCAATCAAAACAATTTTATTCCCCGGAACTCCTCCCTCTGATGATTTTGCTTTACAACTCCCTTATCTATAGTGTACTATTTAACTAATACACCGGTACAGGAGGAGGTACGCTGATGAAACAATGGAATGGATTGGTGTGGAAAGAGTGGGTGACGATGAAGTGGCCACTTCTTGCGAGTGCGCTATTGGCAATTGTTGTCATGTTATTTTTTCCACTTCTGATTACTCGATTGATCGATGCTGACATGCATGTGTTTGAAGTTGCGCTTGTCATTTGCTTTCTATGGGCGGGTGCGAGTGTACTTGCACCGATTGTTGCTTTGCTTACGATGTTGGGCAGGGAGATGAAGCGACCTGATGTGTGGCTACATTCAAATGCGTCCATTTTCAAGTTAATTGGGACGAAAGTCTTTTTGGCAGCGATGATTGGGGCCGTCGGATTGCTCATTCCGACCTTGGCGTTGGCGATTCACTATATTTTTTCTAAATCAGGCATTTTTTCGTTCAATGAACTGCTTTTCTTCGGAATCATTTTCATCGTCATGCTTTTTGCAATTTCGCTCGTTTTTATGAGTCTCGGTTTTTTCTTCTGGGTGATCGATCGCTTGTTGAAGCCGTATATAAAGGGGTTTTCAATGGTTGTGACTTTCGTTTTGTTCGTGCTGTTGTCCCGGCTCTATGGAGAATTTATTGTCTCGGACTTCTACAAGCAGTTCGTGCGGATTGGTCCAATCGATTTAATGGCCATCAAAAACCCGATGATCACAACGGATTTTGTTTATTTCCAGCATACAAAGACGGTATTTTACACGGGTGAGATCCTGTTCGAGACAATCTTCACAATTGCACTATTCATCGTTGCAGCTGTCCTTTTTGAGAAGAAAGTGAGGTTGTAAAGCTTATGAAAAGATGGAGAGGTTTAGTGCAAAAAGAGTGGGCACATATGAAATGGAGACTTGTCTTCTTTGTGTTCTTGAATAATCTATTGCTATTCTGGGGAGTTTCTCATCTCTTTTTGGGCGCGCCGGAAGGGTTCCTCACTTCCATCCAACCGATGATTGGCATTTGTTTTACGTTGCACATGATCATGGCGATCACTTTGCTTTTCGATAGTTTAGGAAAAGAGATAGGTAAACCGGATATTTGGCTTCATTCGCCTGCATCGATACGACAGCTCGTGGGGGCAAAGTTTGTCCTCGTTACTCTGACGGTAGTCTGTTCGCTCGTCGTATATGGGATCGTTGCAGGCATTGCCTATGTTTTCGGCGGATTTGTTTTCCTTTGGGCTGATGTCGATCTCTTGTTGACCGTCGGCGTTGTCATTTTATTGAACGCGGTCTATGTTATGGCGATCGTGTTTTTCTTCTGGTCCATTTATCAAGTATTCCGTTCTCGGATTGGCTGGTTTTCGATCCTCGTCATGATTGTCTTAGTGAACGTCTGGCTTTATGGATGGGCGCTTGTCTGGTTCACGGAAGTGTTCCAAACAGTCATGGATATGGGACCGATGTATGGTCCAATTCAGACGGTGGATCTATTAATGTTTAACAACTACATTATTCCTGGTGGAACGATTTTAACGGTGGGTAGCCTTGTTCTCTATGGATTGCTGACCCTGTTTTATTTCGTTATGGGATCCATGTTGTTTGAAAAGAAAGTGAGGTTGTAAACGATGGGCATTGATTTTCTTCCAGATAAACCAATTTACCAGCAGCTCATCGACCGGATCACGGGAGCTATTATTCGGGGGACCTTGCAGCCTGGGGAAAAATTGCCGTCGGTTCGTGAATATGCGGTGGAAGCCGGGGTTAACGCGAATACGATGCAGCGCGTCTATAAGGAGCTGGAGCAGATGGAAATCACGGAAACAAGACGGGGGCAAGGATCTTTTGTGACAGGAGATGAAGCGAGAATTGCGATGCTTCGGGATGAAATGAAAGAGCAACTGGTGACATCATTCCTCCAAAACGTCGAAGCGTTCGGTTTTACGACAGCGGAAATCGTGGAACATCTACAGAAACGGGGTGACAAACGATGATTGAATTGAGAAATATTACAAAGAAGTATGGCACTCGCAAGGCGTTGGAAGACATTACATTGACGTTGCCGCATGGGAAAATCATCGGTCTTGTCGGGGAGAACGGCAGTGGGAAAACGACGCTGCTGAAGCTAATGTCCGGATTGTTGACACCGAATGCGGGGAGCGCGGTGTTGGATGGGAAGCCGATCACGCGTAAGGTAGCCACAAATATTGCGTATATGCCCGATGCGGATATGTTTTACCCGTACTTTACAGTTGGTCAGTTATTTGCATTTTATGAGTCGCAGTTTACCGATTTTAATCCGATAAAGGCAAAGGAAATTGCACAGTTTTTGAACTTGGATCTTAATTCGAAACTGAAGAATTTGTCGAAAGGGAACCGGGGAAGGGCAAAAATAGCGGCAACACTTGGAAGGGAAGCGGATTATTATTTGTTGGATGAACCGTTCTCCGGCTTGGATCCAATGGTTCGGGATGATATCGCGAAAGGGCTAATCCGTTTCACGGACCCGGAGCGGCAAACGGTCATCCTATCGACGCACGAATTAAAAGAAGTGGAGCCATTGCTCGATGAGATTATCGTACTAAAGGGAAGCCGTCTGATCGCGCATGAGGCGGTGGACGAAATACGGGATACGTATGGGCAAGATGCGACGAGTTGGATGGTGTCATTGTTTAGGGAAGGAAAGTGATGTGGGGAAGGATTTGACCAAAAAGAGTTCAATAGGGTTCAGTTTGTTTGCAGTTCTTTTATGGTGGGGGATCCTCTATTCATTTTCTTTTATCATTAAGTTAATGTTACAAGATGGTCAGTCTTCTACTATGTATATGATGTATTTTTATCTCTCCGTTTTGGTGTTTTTCCTAATTTGGTATTTGGCCTGTATACCTAAAATTTTGAAAGTAACAGGGGGACAATACTCATCTTATTTGAAGTTCTTGGGGCTAAAAGGGTCTAGGAAAGGGTATATTTATACGCTATTCTTCTTAGTTCTTTCAATAACTCAATATGTATTATTGCCATCGAATTTACAATCGCCTGTATCAGAGTTAATTTGGTCCATCCAGCCACCGATTGTGGAAGAAATTATATTTCGGGGATTCGTTTTAGGTGTTTTATTAAAAAGCTTTTCAAAACCTTTTTCAATCACAATTTCATTATTGTTGTTTATTAGTATACATTTCTTAAATGGCCCGATGGGGATGCTTAGTGCTACTATTTTTGGTCTGATTTTGATTGGAATAAGGTTACACACAAATAGTATCCTACCTGGAATAGTCATACATTACTTTGTTAATGAGCAAATTCTCGTATTAGCCTTGCCTATCGCTTTGTACTGTCTCTTTATCATTATAAAATCTATAAGAAGACAGATGATACAAAAGCAAAATAAAAAAGCTCATCCATCATGTTGAATAGGTGGGCTGAACGAGTACTTTGAAAAACGATAAGAGTCATTAATATATGGGAACTGTTATTTGATGAAATTGTGGTGTTAAAGGGTGAGCAGATCATCGCGAAAGAGAGATGACATGAGTTGGATGGTGTCATTGTTTAGGGAGGGAAGATAACGTGGAAATGAAACCAGTCGTGGAATTGAAGAATTTAACGAAAACAATTGGTCGGAAAAAGATTGTCGACAACTTGAATTTAGCGTTATATCCGGGGCAAATTACTGGATTTCTCGGTCCGAACGGGGCGGGGAAAACGACAACAATCCGGATGATGGTCGGGCTGATGGAACCATCGGGTGGAGATGTGATCATTGACGGAATTTCGCTGGCGGACGATTTCGAAGGAGGTCTGTCGAAAGTCGGGGTCATTGTTGAAAATCCGGAGATGTATAAATATATGTCGGGCTATAAAAACTTGGTTCACTTCGCTCGCATGCATGAAAACGTGTCGAAAGCACGCATCGATGAAGTAGTTCAGCAAGTCGGTATGCAAAATCGGATTCACGAGAAAGTGTCGACGTATTCACTGGGGATGCGACAACGTCTTGGGCTTGCGCAAGCATTATTGCATCGTCCAAAGTTTTTGATTCTAGATGAGCCGACAAATGGGCTGGATCCTGCGGGCATCCGCGAGTTTCGGACGTATTTGCGGAGCATTGCAGAGAAGGAAGACGTGTCGATTTTTGTTTCAAGTCATATGTTGTCCGAAATCGAACTGATGTGTGACCGGATTGCGGTTATTCAGAATGGTCAATTGATTGATATCCGCGATATGGCGGAGGCACGGGAGTCCCACTATTATATTGAGGCATTGCCGACGGAAGCGGCGGAGGAGATGTTGAAAGCGGAAGGGTTCGCAGTGGAAGCGTATAACGGAGGGTTTATTATCAATGCGGAAAGAGCCCGTATCCCTGGACTTATCCAGGAGATGACCGATCAGAAATTGCAATTGTTTGCGGTCCAGCCGCATCGGAAAACACTCGAAGATCAATTTTTGGAAATGACAGGGGGTGGCCAAATTGCCGAAGCTCATACAAAATGAATGGATGAAGTTATGGAGTAAAAAAGGGACATGGGTGATGACGGTCCTGCTTGTCGCCATGATTGCCGGGATGTTCGGGTTAACGAAATGGATCCAGACGATGAATGACTATGACAAACCGGACTGGAAAACGGTCGTGCAAGGCGAGCTGACGAACGTCCAAGAACAACTTGGGAATCCGATGTTGTCGGATAGCGATAAGGAACGACTGGAAGGCAAGGAAAAGATTCTCGACTATCGCCTCGCAAATTCCATAGCACCGCTGGACGATCATAGCCGGGAAAAAATGATTATGGACTCCTCAGGAATCGGATCCATCGTTGTGTTGCTGACCGTCATTGTCGCGGCGGGCATTGTGGCTGCCGAATTTTCACAAGGAACGATCAAGATGTTATTGTCCCGGCCGGTGAAACGATGGAAGATTTTGACGTCCAAATATGTGACGGTTATGCTGTTTGGTGCTTTACTGATGCTTGTCGGATTTGTGGTTTCCATCGTCTGCGCCTATCTTTTCTTTCAATCGGGCAACGGACAGGAACTTGTTTGGAATGGCAAAGAAGTTGTGGAAGCGTCGGTTTGGGGGAAAGGGCTTTACATGTTGCTGTTGTCATTTGGGAATGTCTTCATGACGGCAACATTCGCGTTTATGATCGGTAGCGTCTTCCGTTCCAGCTCGCTGGCAATCGGTCTGTCATTGTTCATTTACTTCATGGGCAATACGGTCGTCATGATTCTGTCGCAGTATGAAATTGTAAAGTATATTGTCTTCACGCATATGGATTTGACGATCTATGAATCGGATTTCCGAATCGTCGAAGGCATGACGATGCCGTTTTCACTCGCGGTGCTTGCGGTTTACCTCATTGTGTTTTTGGTAATCAGTTATACGACGTTTGTAAAACGGGATGTGACTGCTTAATGAAAAAGCCCTCCATTGGCGGAGGGCTTTTTTGTGATTATTTATGATTGCTGAAAGTCATTGCAAGTCCTGCAACTGTACCAACGATAACGAATGCGAATAAAGCGAACATAATGTATAGGAACCACATGAGCCAATCACTCCTTTTATACAATATCCTATCTAATATTGTACCATCTCGGTGTAGGCCAAGCAATGGCGGCTGACCGCGCAATTGTGACGGAGTTGGATCGGCGGGGAGGTGAAAGTCCTGAGTTGCCGATAAATTACCATCGGGCGTCGATATCTGATTGGTGAACGCCGATAAATGTGTCCCAAGCGCCGATATTCGACTTGTAAACGCTGATATCTGGATTTCATGCGCCGATAAATCCGAAAGCAAACGTCGATACTCGTGAATACTTTTTTGACATAAAACCTGCAAAATTGAAAATTGAGAAGTGGAAGGAAATTATTAAACTCACGCTAAACTTGCTTTACGCTAAAAATGAAGATATGGAAATGGAGATTTGCAGATTAAAAACAGTATAAATTCCAATTTTCAGATAATGTATAGGCATACCTACGAGTCTGTGATACGCTCGAATAAAGGAGGGGATAGGGTTTGATACTGCGAAAAGAGTCGATTCCATATAAATTATTCGGCTTAAAGGCATTGGAGAGAAGATTGCTTTCTAGTTCGGGAAAAAGAGAGTGGATTGTGGAAGAACTACGGGTTGTGCAGGCGGGGGTGAATGGAGAAAGAAAATTGAGATCGATTTTTGAGAAATATACCTTTCCATTTGAGTATTATGTTTTCCATGATCTCCATCTACAGTCAGCAGGAAAATTTCAAATTGATACGTTATTCTTATCTCGGTTTGGAGCAGTTATTCTGGAAATGAAAAACATTGGAGGTCAACTCCATTTTCCGGAAGATCGATTTCAAATCGTTCGCACTTTGGAGGATGGAAAAACCGATTCATTTGAATGTCCATCTGTTCAGCTCGAACGCAATAAGATGCTTTTGGGAGACTGGTTGCATGTTCGTCAGATCTCCATGCCAATTCAGGGTGCCGTTGTATTTGCAAGGCCACAGCAACAATTTGCTAATACACGTAAAGGTTTACGGATTCTGTTTCCATTAGAAGTGCCGGGTTATTTGCGAAGTTTGGAAAACTCTTCGAAATGCATAGATGCGACGGCTTTAAAAGAGACTGTCACTGCACTTTTGGCAGCCAATCGGGCGTATAACCCATTTCCAATCTGCTCTACGTATCAAATAGATCCACGCCATATCGCAACAGGTGTTTTGTGTAAGACTTGTGGTTTATTTGGGATGATCCGTATTTCCCGTGGCTGGGTGTGTGAATCATGCGGACATATTGACCGTCATGCTCATCGCCAAGCAATTGCTGATCGATTCATGTTGCTTGGGGGAGTGTTAACGAATCGGGAGTGCCGTCAATTTCTCCACATTCAAGATTCGGATGTAGCGAAGCGATTGTTGAAAGGCATGCCTATTTCTTATCAAGGGACGAATAAAGGAAGGAAATATTGGATGGAACTAAAGGATATTGAAGAGTGTTTATCGAAATGAGGGATGCTGAAAGTCCCGATTCGCTGATAAATGCTCGTTGAGCGCCGATATCCGATTGGTGAACGCCGATACATGTGCCTCGGGCGCTGATATCCAACACGGAAGCGCTGATAAACTCCATCACCTACGATAAGCCTTTCCTCCCTTTCTCCATTGGAAATGAAACCAAAAATAAGAAGATTTCGTATACATACGAATAGAAATGGGGGTGTTTTCGATGAAAAAAATCATTGCGATCCTGACAATCATGTTGTTTGCGATGTTACCCAATACGATTGCGCACGCGAAATCATTTACGATCGATGAAGTGCAAATCAAAGGGTGGGTTCAACCCAATGGCGATATGTTGGTGAATGAAATTTTCACGTATACATTTGATGGTGCCTTTACACAAGTGACACGTTCATTCCCGGAAAGGCATTTGGGGCAAATCGACGGTTTTGAGGCGCATCTCCTCAATGCGGAAAATCCGGTTGTTGGGGAAATTGAGGATTCGATGTTGACGCGGTTGAATGTGACGACGAGTGGTGAGACACAGAAGGCGGCAATAAGTGCAGAGAATCAAACGATGACCGTTTTTTACTTATATTACATGCGTGGTGCGGTGAAATCATACGATACATATAGCGATCTAGATGTGACATTCTTTGAGAAATATGACAACCACGATACTAATTTGAACAATGTCAGCATTACCTACCTGCTCCCGGGAGATGCCGGGGACCGCAATATTCATGGGTTCATGTATGACAGAATGGGCGGCATTGAAAAAGTCTATACGAACGGCATCATTTTCAGGACACCGACATCCGAAGCGTTTGGATTGACTGCAACTCGAGTCTTTTTCCCGTCTACCATTATGACTGAGCAGCAAAAAGGGGCGGCTCCAATTCCACTTGGCGAGGCGATTGAGCAGGAAGAGAAGCGCTTGGATGCATTTACTGCAAAGTTGGCGCTTCTTCCAACGGCGAAAGAAACGGTAAAGGTGATCGCGTTGGTTTTCTTTTTGCTGGCGGTATTCGTCTGGCTGTTACGCCAACGGTCCCTTCCGTTTTTCGGGAGTGTTCACCACGTTCTGCAAACAGATCCGCTTTATTTATCATTTGTAGATCGCAACGGTGCTCGGCAACCGAAAAACTTGTTGGCAGGCATTTTTTCTATGGTGGAGAAAGGATATGTCGATTTTCAGTTGGAGCCAAGTGCAGCACGATTTAAAAATCAACCCCAAGCACCTGAGAAGACATTCGCTTTTCATTTGAATCAATCGTCGCCATCATTATTGCCTTTTGAAAAGGAACTCGTCACATGGCTTTTTAAGCCCAAATTGACGACCCGTAAATTCCATTTGCACGATATCGCCGGTTCGGCGAAAAATGAGAACACAGGAAAGAAGACTTATGCAAGAAAACAACGCCAATTCGAACGGCAATATGAGGAATGGCATACACAAGTGAAGCAACTGATGACGGAAGCGGGAACTCTTTCGGATAAAGTACCGGGATTCCTCAAGCGAATCGTCTGCCTCGTACTCGCCTCGGCAATCGCCTTTGCATTGTATGCGGATGGGGGCGGCAATTTTGAAGTTGCGTTGCCGTTCATCGTAACGGGTATCATGCTGTACTGGAATTGGCGAAGACCTTATAAATTATGGTTGCCGATTGTTTATTTTATCGTCATGTTCTTTGTCGCGGGGCTAGCAGTGGATCAAGAATTGATAGATACGCTTCTTTGGCTCGTCATCGCCAGTGTAGTACTTTACTTCGTGACGCCGCACTCCATGATTACTTCCCTGAATGCTCTTTACACAAAAATGAGCATCGCAAAATTCAGGGCGCAAATCAGAAGTGGGTTCCCTTCACATTTAACACAAGAAGAGCAGGAACGTTGGCTGACGCGGGCGTATTTATTGAACAAATCGAAGTCGAAGCTTCCTCGCTTGCAAGGTCCATTGCCGACAATGCTGCCAATCGCTGCATTATTTGCGCTGGAAACGGACCCGCTCCATTTTGTCCAATCGACATGGGGACCGACCAAAATCGCCAAGGCATCCTCGGGAGGCGACTCCTATTATTCAGATAGTGGTGGCGGATATGATGGTGGAGGCGGATTCGACGGCGGCGGAGCAGGGGCGGATTGATCGAGAATTTCAAAAAGGACAACACCGATAAATATGGTGTTGTCCTTGTGCCTATCCTCTTATAGCTTTTTTTCTTCTTTCAGCAAATCGCGGATTTCCCTGAGCAGTTCTTCCTTCGTGTCGATTTCGGGCACGACTTCTTCGACCGCTTCTTCTTTCTTTTTGAACTTTGTCAATAAACGAATGGCCATGAAGATTGTGAAGGCGATGATGAGAAAATCAACAACGTTTTGAATGAATACACCATACTTAATTTCTGCATCCATCACTTTAATGCTTAGCTTGGAAAAATCATACCCGCCTAAAAGAAGTCCAACGAGAGGCATAATAATGTTATCGACGAGGGATGAAACGATTTTCCCGAATGCCGCTCCGATTACGACGGCAACAGCCAGGTCCACTACATTGCCTTTGAGCGCAAATTTCTTAAATTCTTTCCACATATCTTACCTTCCTTATCTATCCATATTTTCATTGTGGCTGCAAGGCACCGTTTGATAATACCCTCTTCCCGTCAACGATAAACCTATTTTTGTAGATTCATGCAAATGGTTTTACATCATAAGCGTCTAAAATGTACTTTGGCACGAAGAAGCGAGCTGTCATAAGTGGATCGACGACTTGGCTAATTTGTGTGTCGCCTGCTGCACTCATGAGCATCGTCAGTTCCGCAAGCGTCATATCGGTATGCGGAAGGAGGAAATCAATCGCTTCTTCTACAGCCGTTTTCACCGCTTCGTCGAGTGTCGCTGCGGAAACGATAAAGGCGATCCCTTCTTCATTTACAAGCACGGGATGACGTAGGGAAGTGCCTTTCACAATATCAAGCGTCACGGTTGTTTTGCCGGGAACTTCGATGCCGGACACACCGATCTCACCGTCGCCCATTGCCGCGTGGAAATCGCCAAGTGCAAACAATGCTCCTTCGGTAAATACCGGAAAATAGAGCGTCGCGCCTTCGGTAATCAACTTCGTGTCCATATTGCCACCGTGAGCACCTGGTGTCCCGCAAGACACAGGCTCATCTTCAGGAGCCACCCCAATGACGCCGATCATCGGATTAAGCGGTACCTTCACTTTGTCGTTAAATAAAGCAAAACCGTCTTCAATCGGGATGATTTTTGAAACGAGTTCATCAAGTCGATGTCCCATGACGCCTAGTTCCGGCCCCGTTGCCATTACACCTTGTGAACGGATTTCCAACTTGTCGATGGCCACTTTTAACACATCACCGGGTTGTGCACCATTGACAAAAATCGGTCCAGTGGCCGGGTTGATTCGATCCCAATCAATGCCTGCAATTTTTGTCTCCGCAGATTGTACTTGGTTTTCAAAGCAGTCGTATGTTTCAATTTCAATCGTTGTACCAGGCTCTACATGTTTTACGGGTGCATGATCTTTGCTGAATGCGTAAATGACGTCTTTGCATGTCAATGTTTGTGTCAATGTCGGTTCCCCCTCATTCATTTTGCTAATAGTCTACCAATGAAAACAGCTAGCCGCCAATAACTTGCTAGAGAGCGCCAATAAAGTAAGAATGAAAGGTTCACCATCCCTCCGCATCAGGCGAAAACCAGCGATAAACCTTCAAATCGATCTTTTCATTTTTAAAAAGGATCCCTTCCGCTTCCAGCAATTCGCGCTGATCACCGGCGGTAAACGAAATTTCCCCTTTGGCATTGATGATGCGATGCCAAGGCAACCCATGTTTAGCGCTCATCGAGTGAAGGATTCGTACGACTTGCCTCGCGCCCCGCGGATTTCCGGCCGCGGCCGCAACTTGTCCGTAAGTCATCACATGCCCTGCAGGAATTCCTTGAATAATGCGAATGACCCGTTCGGTGAATACGTTCAAAAGCGTAACCCCCTTGCATGAACTCATTGTATCAAATCATCAATTGTAAAGACCGTTGGACGTCAGTGAGACGTTGAACGGTCTGTTCCTTTCTCGCGTTTGTTCTGAAAATAGGTATCAATGACAATGGCAATGATTACCCAAAAACCGCTTGCTGCATAGCCTCCAACGATATCACTCGGGTAATGGACGCCGAGGTAAATTCGGCTCGTTCCGATCATCAGGATCATGAAGGCGGCGAATAACACAAGAAGAATACGATTCCCGGTCCTTTTTACATGATGCCAGAAGATAAATGCCATGATGCCATAAAGGGCAAGCGCCATCATGGCATGTCCGCTTGGGAAGCTGAACCCGCTTGCATCCGCGATACGGTAGATTTCCGGTCGCTCTCGCTTGAAAACGTGTTTCAGCACACTGTTCAAAATGATGGAACCGGCAACTGTGCCAATCAAAAGCCATGCCTGTTGGCGGTGACGCAGTCCGAAATAGAGGAAGGTAAACATGAGCATAGCAATCGGCGTAACGCCATAACCGGTACCAATCCATGTGAAAATTTTCATAACTGCAGTGAACCACGATGTTTCCCAACCTTGGACAACTTCAATGATGCGTGTATCAAACGGCCCCATCGGCTGATTGCCAATTGAGAAAGCGATAGAACCGAATGTAACGCCAAAAACAATAAGTAAAAGTAATACCGATAGAAGGCGAATTGATCGTCCGCGCATTGCGATTTCCCCTTTCGTTTGGACATTAGTGTATCCGATTTTGGAGATTAAAAATAGAGGGAAAGGAAACTATTTATCGAAGTTAATTTGTAGCAACTTATCTTATGTAAAAAGGATGAACTATGACGCTATTTCTATTATTGGCAGGCGTATATATGCTTGGAAATATATTGACAGCCCCTTTGATCAGTCAGCTGTTTTTCAAAGGGAATATTCGATCGGAAGGAAGCGGGAATCCCGGTGCGCGCAATGCGGGTAGATTGTTTGGCAAGAAGGCATTTGTGGCGACGTTTGTCGGGGATGCCTTGAAAGGGGTAATCGCGGTTGGGGTTGCAAGGTGGCTTGATTTCGGAGCGGCTATTGAACTGCTTGCGTTAGTTGCCGTCATGTTGGGTCATGTGTTTCCTTTGATCTTGAAATTCCGTGGGGGAAAAGGGGTTTCCACATTTATCGGTGGGCTTCTTGTCTTTAATCCTCTACTATTCGCTGTGTTTGTGGGTCTATTTTTGCTCGGTTATCCATTCCTGAAAAGTTTTACACTCGCAGGACTCGGTGCCATTGGCTTCCTACCGTTGATCGTACTTGGCTTTTCCTATGGGATGCCAGCGGTTAGCGTAGCTTGTTTAGTGACTGCATTGCTGTTTGTCGCCCACCGAAAGGACATCAGACAGAAACTTATGCCGGAAAAGAGTTGAGAAAATGACGTACCTGTATAAAATTGCGGACACCTCTGCAGAGTTCGAACAGATCCATGCACTCAATTACCGTACATTTGTGGAGGAAATTCCACAGCATGAACGGAATGACTCCCATAGGCTTGTCGACAAATTCCATGATGAAAATACATATCTCATTTGCAAAAAGGATGACCAGCTCATTGGCATGATCGCCATTCGGAGTAAGCGTCCCTTTTCATTGGACGGAAAAATCGGTTCCGTGGAAAACCAGTTACCGATGCAAGTTGATAATCCGGTGGAAATCAGGCTTTTGGCCATTGAGCCCGACTATCGGAACGGCCGCGCATTCCTCGGGTTGACGCAGGCGTTGGTGCAATATTGTTTAAAAGCGGGATATGATGCGGCACTTATTTCAGGCACAGTTCGGGAGCAAAAGTTGTACCGGCAGCTCGGATTTCAGCCGTTTGCACAACTGACAGGGACAGCTGACGCAGCATTCCAGCCGATGTATTTAACGAAAGCGACGTTCGAAGCGGGCATTGCAGGCCGGATTTCAAAACCGCCTGTCAATTTTCTCCCAGGACCCGCAACAATTGCCGATGAAGTTCGCGAAGCGATGATGGCAACGCCTTTTTCTCATCGTTCGTCCGCATATGCGGGGCTGTTGAAGCGTGTGAAAAATCGTTTGACGGCATTGACGGGGGCGAAAGACGTCCAATTGCTACAAGGGACGGGAACGCTCGCGAATGACGTTGTTGCCGCACAGTTAAGCACTATTGGCGGCAAAGGGCTTATTCTCGTCAATGGCGAGTTCGGTTCAAGGCTCACTGATCACGCCAACCGTTTTGGCATGGCTTTCGATACGATGGAAACGGAATGGGGCGGTACATTTGATGACAAGGAGATCGAAGAAGCATTAAGGTCTGGAAAATACAGCTGGGTATGGACCATTCATTGTGAAACATCGACTGGGGTACTGAACGACTTGGATCTCCTGAAAAAATATTGTTCCCAAGCGGAAACGGTGCTTGCTGTCGATTGTATCAGTACGATCGGGACGGTGCCGGTCGATTTGACTGCGATCGATTATGCTTCAGGCGTGAGCGGCAAGGGCTTATTAAGTTATTCAGGTCTGTCATTTGTCTTTCACAATGGGGAAGTAGCCAAAAACGATGCATTGCCGCGTTACTTGGATTTAGGCACGTATGCGGAAGCGGGCGGAATCCCGTATACTCAATCGTCCAACCTATTGTCCGCCTTGGAGGTGGCGTTACGGAAGTTCGAGCAGTCGGAGGAAGTGTATGCGCACATTGCAAAACGTGCTCTTCGGGTGAGAGCGGTGGCCGAACAGGCGGGCTTCATCATCGTGGCGCCGCATCAAGCGGCATCACCGACGATCAGCACGCTCTGCATGCCAGAAGGCTTTTCAGCTGTGCGTCTAGGGGATTATTTGTTTTTGAACGGATTCAATGTCCATTACGAAAGTGTCTACTTACGCGAACGGAACTGGCTCCAAATCTCCTGCATGAACGACATTGCCGACAAAGAGTTCGAAAGAATGCTACAAGTGTTACGTTCGTTAGCGCCTGCGTGTTTAGCGCAACCTATTTTAGGAAAATAAATAAACGGAGGAGAGGATAATGATGATAGAACTTCGATCTGTGAACGAATGGTACGATGTGTTGGAAAAGTCGAAAGAGGAACCGTTGCTCGTGTTGAAACATAGCACCACTTGCCCGATCAGCGCGGCGGCTTATCAGGCATTCGGCGCGTCGACAGCCGATGTCCCAAAATATTTCTTGAAAGTGCGGGAAAGCCGCCCCATTTCCAATGAAATCGAAGAAAATCTGGGCATACAACACGAATCGCCCCAATTATTTTTATTGAAAGACGGAAAAGCAGTCTGGCAGGCGACACATCACGCAATTCGACAATCGGAAGTCGACAAAGCCGTGGAAGAATTTGTTTGAGTTTTAGGGGAATACTTCGCAAATAGGCATTCCTTCAGCCTGATTGAAAACGCTTGTCAGCCTAGGCGCGAAGTCGAGCGAAACGCGAATAGAACTAAGGTTCATAAGCGGACGAGCGAGTAAGGAAGGCATCCTAAGGACGCCGCGTCCTAAAAGAAAGTGCCTTAATTTCTGCAAAGAGCACAGAAATACGGCAAATCGAACCCTCTGCTGTTCGATTGGCAACGGATGCATGACCTACTTCCTGTAGGCCTCAACAACGGATGCGAGCGTTTGTCAACAGGCTGAAAGCAGGTACTCCGTTTCGATGGAGTACCTGCTTTTTTAGAGTACTTGAAGTTCTCTCGGGAAGGAAGAAAGTACTTCCACTTTCCCTTCTTCATTAATATAAACAGTGTCTTCAATGCGCACGCCGCCATGTCCGGGGATATAAATGCCCGGCTCTATTGTGAAGACAAGTCCCGCTTCGGCAATTTGCTCATTGTTTTGATGGACGGAAGGCTCTTCATGCACTTCAATTCCTAATCCATGTCCTACGCGGTTATTGAAATACTCACCATAGCCGTTGTCACTAATGACATTGCGGGCAGCGATATCGAATGTTTTCAATGGTACGCCGGCTTGTACAGCGTTGATGCCCGCTTGGTTGGACTTGCGGACGATATCGTAAATCTTCTTCTGCTCGTCCGAAGCTTCCCCGACGATGAATGTCCGTGTCGTATCAGAACAATAGCCATCTTTCACAACCCCGAAGTCGATCAAGAGGTAATCACCTTTTTGAATTTTACGTTCGCCAGGCGACCCGTGTGGCAATGCCGCTTTTTCTCCGGTCAAGACGATTGTGGAGAAGGAAGGTGCGTCCGCGCCGAACTTCCGCATCAAGAATTCCAATTCGGCCGTCAATTCCGCTTCGGTCATGCCGATCTCCACTTTTTTAATTCCTTCCGCCAACACCTTTTCAATGATTTCAATCGCTTTTCGTAGGTGAGCGATCTCTTCTTTGGATTTTTTCATGCGTTGTGTGTTGATGAAGGGTTGGACATCGACGACTTCAACTTGCGGGAAAAATGTAAGCAAGCTGTTGTATCGGTAATAACTGAGCACTTTCGCTTCGATGCCGACCGATTTAGCTATGCTGTCGATCGTATTTTTGACGACTTCGAAAGGCTCTTCCTGATCCGAGATGGGAATGATCTTTGCGATATCGGAATCTTGAATGGCCGCGTCTTTATCCAATGCGGGAACGAAGAGAACCGTCTCATCAGCATTTGTATCGATAACGAGCGCCATGAAGCGTTCATGGGGATCAGAATTGAAACCCGTGTAATAGTAGACATTCGCCGGTGAACTGATCATCGCCGTGCCGATGTCGTTGTTTGTCAGATAAGCCTTTAACTGCGCCCGTCTTTCTTCATAAATGGAACTCAAATGGATCCCTCCATAATTTTAGTATGCAAGCATTATGTCATATCTTTCCCGTGTGTGAAAGGAAGCTACCTCTTTGTGAATTAATTCACAAGAAGTGACAGTTGTCATACGCGTCATCATGACATTTATGTCTTCTGCAAAGTTAGAAATTTCTTTAAGATGAATCTAACGAATAAAAGAACATGAGATTGAGGGAGGATAACATGAGTAAAGAAAAAACAAAGCAGTTGCATAAAGATGTTGCCCCATTTGCGAAGTCCGACCGGAAGAAAAGTATCATGCAACTTGTTAATACAATACCCCCGTTTTTCATTTTATGGTTTTTGGCTTATCAAAGTTTGTCCGTGTCCATTTGGTTGACACTTCCGATAGCAGTCGTCGCAGCAGGGTTTGTTGTTCGGATGTTTATCATTTTCCACGATTGTACGCACGGTTCGTTTTTCAAAAATAAGAAGGCGAATGACATTTTTGGAACGATCACAGGTGTTTTGACATTGTTTGCTTATGAAAAATGGAAACGCGAGCATTCGATTCACCATGCAACAAGCTCGAACCTCGATAAACGCGGTGTGGGCGACATTTGGGTGATGACGATCGATGAATATGTCGAAGCGTCCAAATGGCAACGTTTAGCTTACCGTCTATACCGTAATCCGCTCATCATGTTCGGTTTGGGCCCTCTTTACTTGGTCCTCATCTCAAGTCGATTTAACCGGAAAGATGCACGGAAGAAAGAGCGGTACAATACGTATTTGACGAATGTCTTGCTCGTAGTCCTCTATACGGGGATGATATTGCTCGTCGGCTGGCAAGCATTCCTGATCGTCCAAGGGTCTATCATGTTCGTTGCAGGCGCACTCGGGATTTGGTTGTTCTACATTCAGCATACCTTTGAAGATTCGTACTTTGAAGAGGAATCGGAGTGGGATTATGTTAAAGCGGCAGTCGACGGCAGTTCGTATTACAAGTTGCCGAAAGTATTGCAGTGGGTGACGGGTAATATCGGTTTCCACCATGTCCACCACTTGGCGCCGCGTGTGCCAAACTATAACTTGGAAATGGCTCATGAATCGACGCCACCTCTTCATCAGGCAACGACGATTACGATTAAAACAAGCTTGTCATCGATTCGCTTTCGTTTGTATGATCCGAAACATAAAACATTCGTGACGTTCAAAGAAGTGAAAAACTTATTGAAATCGGCACGTCCATCCATTGACCTTAAACCGAAACGCACAAGTTTTGAAGGAAAATAAATACAGAGGAAATGGCGTGGGTGCCTGGCACTCGCGTCATTTTTTGCTACAATGGAAATAACAGACAGGACGGTGAATGCACGACATGCATAGTTGGTATAGTATTTTTCCGAAAAATCCATGGCTTAGCATTTATGCATGGGTGATCTTTTGTTTATTGCCTTTCTTTTTCTTCTTCCGTTCTTCTTCGCCGCTTGAAATTGCTGTCGGCATTTCATTATTGCTCTTGTTTTTCCTGTCCTACCGTTTTTCATTCAAATCGAAAAGCGGACTTGTCTATATGTGGCTCAGTTTTGAAATTGTCATCAATATTGGGATGACATTGTTATTCGGGTACGTCTATTTGTCGATTTTTACGGCTTTCTTTATCGGAAACATTCGTAATCCGGTCGGTTTTTTCATCATGTATGGGCTACATATTGCATTTACGGTCGGTGCCATTGTCGGCGGCTTTTTCATTGAAATCGAATTGTTTCTTCCGCAAGTCCATTTCATTTTAGTCACGGTTATTGGGACGGTGCTGTTGCCGTTCAATTTGTATAACCGCAACAAGCGTGAAAACTTGGAAGGGCAGTTGGAGCATGCGAAGGAACGGATTTCGGAACTGATCATTGTGGAGGAAAGACAACGGATTGCCCGTGATCTCCATGATACGCTTGGTCAGAAATTGTCCATGATCGGTTTAAAAAGTGATTTAGCGAGTAAATTGGTCAAGCGGGATCCTGAAACGGCTATCAAAGAGTTGCAAGATATCCGTCAAACGGCAAGGACGGCTTTGAAGGAAGTGCGTGAACTGGTGGCGGATATGCGCGCTGTCAGGCTTGAGGATGAATTGGTGCGGATTCGGCAAATGCTGAAGGCAGCTGAAATGGATTTCACGATGGAGGGCGACCCTCAATTCACCAATATCCCGACCATTGTTGAAAACGTGCTAAGCATGTGCTTAAAAGAGGCGGTCACAAATGTGGTGAAGCATAGTTACGGAACGGCTTGCCATGTTTCGTTCGAACAACTGCCAAACGAATTTGTCATTACGGTTGAGGATAACGGAATCGGGATTACGCGGGGCGGAGAGACCTCGCCGGGAAGCGGTTTGAAAGGGATGCGGGAGCGGTTGGAATTCGTGAATGGAAATCTTACTGTAGAAGGTGGGGACGGGACGAAGTTGACCGTTCGTGTGCCTGCCGTTCTAACACATATAATGGAGTGATGGACATGATACGCATTGTCATAGCGGAAGATCAGGGCATGCTGCTCGGGGCACTCGGTTCGTTGTTGAACTTGGAAGAGGATATGGAAGTCGTCGGCAAGGCGAAAAACGGAGAGGAAGCTGTGGCGTTGGTGAAAGAGCACCAGCCTGATATTTGCATCATGGACATTGAAATGCCGGTCATGACAGGGCTGGATGCGGCGGAAGCATTGCAGGCCAGCGATTGTAAAATCATTATCCTGACGACATTTGCGCGGTCCGGTTATTTTGACCGTGCCCGGAAAGCGGGCGTGCGCGGGTATTTATTGAAAGATAGCCCGATTGAAGAATTGGTTAGTTCCATCCGGACGATTATGGACGGCAGGCGGATTTACGCGCCTGAACTCGTCGATATCGCGTATGGCGAAGATGACGAGACGGAAAATCCATTGACGGAGCGGGAAAGCCAAGTGCTCGGGCTGATAGCGGAAGGGAAGACGACGAAAGAGATTGCAGGCGAACTCTTTTTGACGCCGGGCACGGTGCGCAATTATATTTCTACGATTCTTGATAAGCTTGGTGTCGGCAATCGGATTGAAGCGATTTCGAGGTTTAAGGAGAAGGGCTGGTTTAAATAGGATTGGGGATGCCGACAGAAATGTCGGTTTTTTTGTGTGGTTGGAAAGTCCTGATTCGCTGATAAGTTGCATGCGAGCGCCGATATAAGGTCAATCACCGCCGATAAACGACTGGGAAGCGCTGATATCCGGTGTATGACCGCCGATAAAACAGTCTATCTCCCTATTCCTTGTATGGTATGCTTTATATAAATACTGAAAATTCATACGGATGAATTGGGTTGAATAGCATTGATTATGCAAAGGAAGTGGGCGCGAACGACGGCCTGACGAAGTAACGAGACGAGTTTTATTTACTAAAAGATACGACCTATATGGATGAAAAATTCGAGAATAAAAGGGGATTGGTCGCATGAAAGGGGAATGGATTGATATTTCACAACCGCTTTATAATGGCATTGCGGAATGGCCCGGAGACTCGCCATTTTCGTATGAAGTGGCGTTTTCAAAAGCGGAAACGGGCTCGGTTAATATCGGCAAGCTGACGACGAGTACGCATATGGGGACACATATTGACGCGCCGTTTCATTTTGACGATCAAGGGAAGCGAGTGCTTGATTTGCCGATTGACGTCTATATTGGACGCGCGCGTGTCATTGACGTGACAGGCGTTGAACGGATTGGGCGTGCGGAATTAGAAGGTATCGATTTCGGTGGGGCGGAACGTATTTTATTGAAAACTGGAAGGCACTCGGATACGGATGTGTTTCCGACCAGCTTCGCTGTACTGGGGGCAGATCTCGGTCCTTTATTAAAGGAGAGGGGGGTTCGGCTCATTGGCGTTGATACGCCGTCTGTCGATCCAGAGACGAGCAAATTGCTGGAAGCGCATCATGCACTCCATGACAATGATGTACTGATTTTGGAAAACATCGTGCTAACCGAAGTGGAACCCGGCGATTACGAGCTCATTGCCTTACCGCTCCCTCTCGTGGAAGGGGATGGCAGTCCTGTACGCGCGGTATTGCGGAGGTGGGAGGATGACTGAGAAAGGGATTCACACGGATTTTCGGGACAATATGACGTATGGGGAATATTTGCATCTCGATCAATTGTTATCGAGCCAGCAACGCTTGTCCGGACATCATGACGAAATGCTATTCATCATCATCCACCAAGTGAGCGAATTATGGATGAAACTGATTTTGCATGAGCTGCATACGGCAATTGATTTGATTGAAAAAGATGAACTGCCGGAAGCGTTCAAAATGTTGGCACGCGTCTCGAGAACGCAGTCGCAGATTATCCAAGCATGGGATGTGCTGGCAACCTTGACGCCTGCCGAATATATGGAATTCCGTGGGAAGCTGGGCAGGGCATCCGGATTCCAGTCCTATCAAAATCGCCTCATCGAGTTTGCACTCGGTTACAAACAGCCCCATATTTTAAAGATTTACGAGAAAGACGCAGCCCTTGCCGCTGAGCTTCAAGCCGCCTATCGGGCACCGGGCATCTATGATGTTGCCATCCAAGCATTAGCAAGAGCGGGCTTTCCGATCAACCCCGATTTGCTAATGCGCGATTTTTCCATCACATATAAAGGGGATCAGACGGTGGCGGATGCTTGGCTTGTCGTCTATCGCAACGTTGACGATCACTGGGATTTGTATCAGCTTGCCGAGAAATTGGTCGATATCGAAGACAGCCATCAGCAGTGGCGATTCCGCCATATGAAAACCGTGGAGCGCATCATCGGCTTCAAGCAGGGGACCGGGGGCTCGTCCGGTGTGAACTATTTGAAATCCGTGCTCGACCACCGTTTTTTTCCTGAGTTATGGGATGTGCGGACGGCATTATGAAAAGGACGCTGGAGAAATGAGAGACTGGATAAAATGGCTCCTCGTCGTCATATTGGTCGTTTCGGCATGTTCATTATTAAAAGTGTATACAGTCGGTTATGTGGCAGAAGCGCATCTTGCCCGTGCCATGCCGCTTGCAGTCGTCACGGGGCTAAGTGCCATTGCTTTGGCGATCCATTCTAAAAGATGAACCATAACAGAGGACACCTGTAAACTTCTTACAGGTGTCCTCTTCGATAGAGTTCTTGAATTATCCCCGCAACTAACCATTTTTTGTGCGGACGTAAATCGCGGACGCTATGTGATGCCAAAAGCAGTCAGTCCATTCCGCAAAGGCGGGTGTGCCGGCAATGAACCCGTCGATGTGATTGCCCATCGACAGTAGGAACGCCTCCTCGAACCGCTGTGGTTCATTGACCCAACAAGATTGTCGATCCTATGCAAAATCGGACCGCCAAGTACTGCGGGCAATATTATTTTCATCACCACCGTCTTTGAATCATTACTGTATACTATTCGCATAAAACGATTATGGTGTGTGCGGATGGAGGTTGGCATCTGCCCGGGTTCATTTGAACAGCGTTTGGTATTTGTGGAGAAAACTTAAGAAATTCTTCAGAAACACACTACGAGATTCTTCATGATTATCACGCATAATAAGCATTAATGACTAAAAAGGCGTGAGAACTATGAAGAAATTGATCTTTCTACTATTTATCATCGTGCTCGGTTTCACTTTCGTCCTGAAAGAAAAGGATTGGAAGACGGAAGCGATTGATCCACATGTCAATGCTAAAGCAGTGCTGCTGATCGAAGCTGAAACAGGCAACGTGCTCTATGAGAAAAATAGTAAAGAATCGTTACCCATCGCAAGCATGTCCAAACTGATGACGCAGTACCTTGTATTAAACGCTATCCAAAACGGAACAATGTCGTGGGAAAGTACGTATGAGCCGAGTGATGAGGTGCAGCAACTAATAGGTAAAGCGGCCGCAACGAAACTCGGTATGACAACAGGAAATACCTATTCAGTCCAAGAATTATTCGCCGCCATGACCGTCAACTCAGCAAATGATGCCGCAATGGCGCTTGCGGAAATGGTGAGCGGAACGGAAGAGGCATTTGCAAATTTGATGAATGAACAAGCTAGGGAATTCAAGTTAAAAGAGACGACATTCTACAATGCAAGCGGGCTTGATGGTGAATACATCGGAAAAGGAAAAGAACAAACGAATCGTGCCTCAGCACGGGACGTTGCGACGATTGCCCAAAAATTATTGGAAGATCATCCAGAAGTACTGGATTTCACAAGGTTGACAGACTTTACAACAGGGGATGGTGTGCGGGTATGGAGTACCAACCTGATGTTGCCGGGTATGCCGCAAGCTTTCCCGGGAATCGATGGACTAAAGACTGGCTTTACAGAGGAAGCAGGAGCCTGTTTTGTGAGCACAGGTATCTTTGAGGGGAAACGGATTATCACAGTCGTGATGGATGTCGAAGCGAACGGGACGGATACCGTCAACCCACGATTTGAACTAACCCGCGAATTGATTGAACGTGTTGTATTACACTAACAGCAACAAAATTCGGCATGTTATACTACTTGTACAACATTCTGAAAAAGAGGGATTTATCATGAATATAAATGAAGTGAATAAATGGAAAGCGGAACTGCCGCTTATCGGACCAATGATGGAACGTGAAGAAGTCCTTTGGCTGAATCCGCAGGTAGAATCAACAGCAACAGCTCTTCCCAAAACAAGCGTCACCGCAAAGGATGTGCAGGATGCGTCTGACCGGCTCAAACGGTTTGCCCCTTACATCGCGCATGTTTTCCCGGAAACGACAGCATCGAATGGCATTATCGAGTCGCCAATTACAGCGATCCCACAAATGAAAGCCGCCTTGGCGAATGAATATGGAGTAGAAGTTCTAGGGGAACTGCTATTGAAAGAAGACAATGCTTTGCCGATTTCAGGCTCCATCAAAGCACGCGGTGGCATTTATGAAGTGCTGAAGCATGCGGAAACGCTTGCGCTGGAACATGGCTTGATCACGGCAGAAGAAGACTATGCCAAGTTTGCACAACCGGAATTCAGTAATTTATTTGCCGAACATAAAATTGCAGTCGGTTCGACGGGGAACTTAGGCCTCAGTATCGGCATCATGAGTGCGAAACTTGGATTCGATGTCACCGTACATATGTCAGCAGATGCCAAACAGTGGAAGAAGGACATGCTGCGGGAAAAAGGCGTGACGGTTGTCGAATATGCCGATGATTACAGTAAAGCGGTGGAAGAGGGGCGCCGCCAAGCAGACGCGGATCCGCTGTGCCACTTTATCGATGATGAAAATTCACTTGACCTCTTTTTAGGATATGCGGTGGCTGGGGAACGAGTTGCTGCGCAATTGAAAGAGCGAGGCACACTCGTCGATGCCGATCATCCGCTATTCGTTTACTTGCCATGCGGTGTCGGCGGAGGACCGGGAGGCGTTGCGTTCGGCTTGAAACTGGCTTTTGGTGACCACGTCCGTTGCTTTTTTGCAGAGCCGACACATTCCCCATGCATGCTGCTCGGCATGATGACGGGCTTACATGACCAACTTTCCGTCCAAGATTTCGGTTTGGACAACAAGACCGCAGCAGACGGTTTGGCTGTCGGAACAGCTTCTGGCTTCGTAGGAAAGACAATGGAACCGTTCATGACCGGCTGTTATACCATTGGGGATGAAACGATGTTCAAACTTCTGAAACTGATCACAGATACGGAAGGAATCCGACTGGAACCGTCCGCACTTGCCGGAATGACAGGCCCCGTGAATGTTATTCGTGAGAACGTCGAGTATGCGGATTCCGCAAACGCGACTCATCTTGTCTGGTCAACAGGCGGCAGCATGGTACCTGAAGAGGAAATGGCTACTTATTATGCAAAAGGTGCTGGGCAATAATAAACAAGGAAAACCTCGTAGAGAGATGCGGGGTTTCTTTAGTGTGAGGGAAGTCCTGAGTTGCAATCAAATGGTGAGTGAATGCAATCAAACAAGGCATAAGTGCAACCAATTGCTTAATGAATGGCACCAAATACTGCAATTTGGTGCCATCAGGTTCAAAGTGGGAATATTCCGGGAAATAATACGATTATTTCCCGGGAAATCGACAAAAGGCGGGAAATAATGTGCGAAGAGTGGGAAATTTCATTGAAATTGTGTTTTTTTGTTGATGTGAGAGAACGTTATGAAGTAAGAGTGAACCGTTGTTTGCATGAGTAAAACATGGTTTTATTTCCCCAGTGCGTTATGAACTTACTAGGCATTCCACGTGAAAAAGCCGCCCACAGTGGACGGCATTCATCTCATCTCCTTATGCATAAACGGACATTTTCCTACAATCGGTTTTGCATCATCTCCGATGAAAAACTGTTTCCACTCATTATGAGTAGGATCGCCAAAATGGCTGATATCGGGATGTTTCGGCAACTGGTCCCAGACGGCAACGCGTTCGCGGACTTTTTCACGCGACATGATACCGCCTTTTTCAGTCCCTTTTAGCCCTTCAAATATTCGACGTGGTTGAAAGCCGAGCACCATCGCCTTTCCCAAGTCTCTCGTTTTCCGTTGCTTATAAGCCGGTGCATTGCCAAAAACGAAAATGGGCTCCCCGTGAAAATGGAAATCCCATAGATAATGATCGGGGTCTCTTGGACTTTTCAAAGGCCACTCCACTTCATCTACTTGATGCAAATACTGAAGAATTTCCCAAAATTGCTGTCGATATTCCTCCAAAGAACCTTCCACTTCAAACGGTTCCACAAAGACAAAGAGCCCGTGACGTTTATGGGCAGGATTATCGAATAAGGCTAAAAAAGACTTCAACGCCTTCGGTAAGTTTGACCAATCATCCTGTGTCACATAACCATAGCGCAATTCACCTTTCAATTGACCTCCCATTCCGAAATAACACGGAAATGTTTTATTCGTCACTGTCTCATGAAATGTTTGGTATGCATCCAATAACCAATCCGGTAAATCTTTACGCTGTGCAAAATCCTCTTTTGTCAATAAAGCCTCACCTGTTTGAATCATCGTTTTGCCTCCTAAACTTTTGTACTTCCATTCCCTTTTAGAGAGAGGTGAAACAGTATAGTTTGAGATGATAAAAATTGAATGTTTACATCAATTGAAACAGGGGATTATAAAGAAGATATCAACTTGATTCAGCAAATCTTTTTGTACTGAAAGCGAAGCGTCAGCTACAAAAGTCCCCACTTCCATAAGTGGCGGGATGAATGCCAGAATGCATTTCAATCAGAGGGAGTCCAAACTCCCCGCTGATTCAAGTTGAGCCTCCGGCGGATGTCACAGATTTTGAAAGGAGTTAATTGCGCTTGTCTAAGTGCCTTAATTTCTGCAAAAAAACGCAGAAATACGGCAAATCGAACCCTTCGCTGTTCGATTCGCAACTCAAAATCTGGACGCAATTACGCCGAGGCGTAATTGATAAAATGGAGGTTGAAAGATGGATTTCCCTATGAAAGAAACAGCAATCACCCAATGCGATACAGAATATGATACGCTGCGCCGTGTCATCCTATGCCCGCCGAAGTTCATGGCGATTGAAGAAGTGATCAATGATGTGCAGAAAAAGTATGAAGATGAAAATATAAATGTGGAACTGGCGATGAAACAGCATGAAGAATTTGAAAGAACGTTGAAAGAACACGACGTCGAAGTGATCAAGTTGCCGGCATCCGAGCAGTTTCCAGAGCAAGTTTTCACCCGCGATATCGGTTTCACGGTCGGGGATGAACTTTTTGTTTCCGAAATGGCGAGCGAGATTCGTCAAGGGGAGGAAGAGGTACTGGAAGACTGGTTGGAAGAAGAGGATATCCCGTTTCAAACGACAACGGATCGGGTAGAAGGAGGCGATGTCATCGTCGACCGCCAGACCGTCTATGTTGGCATTAGCAGTCGGACTTCGGAAGCGGCGGTCCGTCAATTGAAACGCGATCTACCTGATTATGAAATTGTCCAAGTCCCTTTCGATGAAAAATATTTGCACCTGGACTGCGTATTCAATATTCTTTCGCCGGAAGTCGGGCTGATTTTCCCGAAAGCGCTAGATCCAAAAACGATTGACATGCTTGCAGATCGAAAATATAAATTGATCGAAGTGTCCGAAGAAGAACAGTTTACTATGGGCACAAATGTCTTATCGATCGGTGACAAAAAAGTGTTCAGTTTACCTCAAAACAAAAACGTCAATGCAGCAATGCGCGCTCACGGATTCGAAGTGATCGAAGTCGATTTTTCCGAAATTATTAAATCGGGCGGATCCTTTAGATGTTGTTCGATGCCGGTCGTTCGGGAATAGAGCGGATCGAAACCTCACGATACAGTGGGGTTTTTTCGAGTTGAAAAAGATCATTGGCTTTGAGCCGGTCATAATGTTTTCCAAGCCAGTCATAAATTGAAAAAGCACCCCTCAAGGATGCTTTAGTCTACAAATACTCCGTTCAACTCAATCGCTAATTCCGAAAAAGTGAATGAGGATAACGTATCTTCATGTCCGAAAACTTGCCGTTTCCGGTACTTGTCATCCGCCAATCCGTATACTTCAATCGTTCTATTGAGGGGATCGACTAGCCAATATTCGCCGACACCCGTTCGCTCGTATAAATTGAACTTTTGATTACGATCTTTCAGGGCAGTAGCCGGAGATAACACTTCTATTATGAGATCGGGTGCACCTTTTGCACGCTTTTCACCAATTTGATCCGGATTGCAGAAAACAGAGATATCAGGCTGGACAATCGTGTATTCATTCGTTTCATCAATTTGGACATCGTATGGAGATACAAATACAGAACAGCGATCCCCCAAAAAATGTGTACGAAGTGCGAAAAAAAGTTCCCCGACAACGTGTTGATGCGCTGTGGAAGGAGCCGGGGTCATATTGTAAGGAATCCCGTCAATTAATTCCCAATTACCATCCCATTTGCTCATCTCCGAAATCGAGATTCGTCGGTTTGCTTTTGATTCTGCCATCAAAATCCCTCCAAATCCTTTTCCTTATTATAGCATAGAAGGGTTCTTACAACGTTTCCTCACACGGTAAACCGAGCCATATCATTCTGCAATGTTTCCGCAAGTTCGGCGAGGGTCTGCGCGCTTGCCAATATTTCTTCCGTTGTGGCCAGTTGTTCTTCTGTGGCGGCACTTGCTGATTGGGCTTCCGCAGATGATTGGACGGCCAGTTCTTCAATGACGTTTGCTTCGCCCAACACGTTATTGGTAATGGTTTGAATATGGGCAATGGCAGCGGACACGGTGGCTAGCTTCATGCGCATATCTTCTGTAGAAGATTCAATCTGACTGAAAATGGTGCTTGTTTTTTCGGTGACGACAAGCCCTTCATTCACTTGTACGTTGCCTTCTTCGATGCTTGAAACGGCTTTGTCCACATTTTGCATCATGACATCAATCATCCGACCGATATCTCCAGCGGATTGCTTGGATTGTTCGGCGAGATGACGCACTTCTTCTGCGACAACCGCAAAACCTTTCCCGTGTTCACCGGCTCTTGCAGCTTCAATTGCCGCATTCAAAGCCAATAAGTTCGTTTGTTCCGCAATCGCCGTAATGAGTGAAGTCACTTTGCGAATTTGTTCAGATTGCGCCGCCAGTTGACGGATCGTATCGGAAGATTGCCCGATTGTAGAATTGATCGTCTGCATTTGATGGGTGGAATAGTTCATCAGTGTGGCACCGTCCTTGACGAGCTGTGCCACTTCTTCAGACGACTGAAGCAAGGCATTGTTGTCGGTCGTCATTTGAGTAATTCCGGTACTCATTCCCAGGATGGAAGCCGCTGTTTCTTTCACAGAAACGGTTTGGTGCTCACTGGCTGTCAAATTGCGTTCCGTAATCGCAGCAACCGTTTCGGAAGCGGCTAAGCTTTCCTCCGAACTGGCGGCCAATTCCTCTGCCTGCACAGCGAGTTGGGTCGCAGACTGTCTCGCATTTGTAACAATGCCGCGAAGATCGCCAAGCATGGCATTGAAAGCATTCGCCATCGTGCCAAGCTCGTCGTTGCTCCTAATATGCACGGGTTCTACCGTAAAATTCCCCCTTGCAAGTTGCTGGAGGGCCATTGTCATTTTTCTGACAGGGCGCACAATACTTCGGCTCATGGCAGTAGCAATGACAACCGTAATAAGGACGGCAATGACAATGAGCACCGCGATGACTGTTTGAATGCCCATCAATACTTGCTGCAGCTCATCTTCAGTCTTGGCTTGCTCGCTTTCTTGAAGTTCAATCAATTTGCGGATGTTTCCATTAATGGCTTCTTCGTAAATTTCCCCTTCAGCCGCGATTTTTGCTGCGGTTTCAAAACTGCCCTCCTGGACATCCCGTATGACAATTTCGCTAATATCCTGATAACTGATAGAAGCCTCTTTCACCGCTTTTAGCATGTCGCGTTCAGCGTCCGTCTGCACTCGCTTCGTCATTTCATTCAATGTCTGTTTGAATGAAGCAAGAACAGCCTCGTGGTTTGTTAGGTAAGATTCTTCGTGGTAAATGATAAAACCATGGACGTTTTTAGCATTTTCATTCTGGCTGGCTAATAATTGTTCGAGCAACAAAACGTTATGCATATTTTCATCGATGAGGTGTCGGTATTCCGTATTCAATTTGGTTGAGGCCCATAAGCCAGAAGCACCAACCATCAATAAAATAACGAATATTAAAGAGAAACCTGCCCATAATTTCCTGCCAACCGTGAGTTTCATGTCGAAAGTCCCCCTATGCAATCTAGCTAAATCTAATTATAGGACGTAGGTGAAAAGTTTTATGTAATAGTATTGTAAAAATTGTAAAGGGAATATGAAGGGATTTCCTGAAGCGCAGAGATTGACATATGGCGCCACCTATATTAAAATTATCTTGAATTCGAGATAAATGATTTTGGGTATAGATACGAATAATGAGACCAAATTGAATATAAATAGGAGGAATACACATGAATCATTTAAAAGGAATGCACCACGTAACCGCGATTACGAGCAGTGCAGAAGAGAACTACAAATTTTTCACGTATGTATTGGGCATGCGTTTAGTGAAGAAAACGGTGAACCAGGACGATATTCAAACGTATCACTTATTCTTTGCTGATGATAAAGGGAATGCCGGGACGGACATGACATTCTTCGATTTCCCGGGCATCCCGAAAGGCTCGCATGGTACAAACGAAATCTATCGGACCGCTTTCCGTGTGCCGACGGATGCAGCATTGGACTATTGGAAGAAACGCTTTGACCGTTTGGACGTCAAGCATGACGGCATCCAAGAACAGTTCGGCGTCAAAGTGCTCTCCTTCGTCGATTTCGACGACCAGCAATACCAACTGATTTCAGATGAAAACAACAAAGGCATCGTATCGGGCACTCCGTGGCAAAAAGGGCCGATCCCATTGGAATACGCCATTACGGGGCTCGGACCGATCCATATCCGAATTGCTCAATTCGATTACATGAAAGAGGTTTTGGAAAAGGTTCTGCTATTCAAAGAGATCAGTCAAGAAGGGGACCTGCACTTATTTGAAGTCGGAGAAGGCGGCAATGGCGCACAAGTTATCGTCGAAAAGAACGTCGTACTCCCGCAAGGTCGCCAAGGCTTCGGTACTGTTCACCACGCAGCTTTCCGCGTGGAAGACCGTGCCGTACTCGACGAATGGACGAAACGCATCGAAAGCTTCGGCTTCCAAACATCCGGCTTCGTCGACCGTTTCTTCTTCGGCTCCCTATATTCTAGAATGGCACCGGGCATCCTCTTCGAATTTGCAACCGACGGACCGGGCTTCATGGGAGACGAACCATACGAAACACTCGGTGAAAAACTATCGTTGCCACCATTCCTCGAACCAAAACGCGAACAAATCGAGAAAATGGTCCGCCCAATCGACACGGTCAGAAGTACGATCGAATTTGTAAAAGAGTAAAGGGAAGGCCTTTCATACGTCCAATGGGCGTGTGGAAGGTCTTTTGTTCGCTGACTATGAATATGATCCATTTCATTTGCACAAAAAATAACCCATCCTCGCGTTGACGGCTGAGATGAGTTATTTCTTTTAGTTAAACTTATTTTTTTTCGGCAATTACACCATCGAAAGCTGCTTTATAAATGGTATAAATGTCTTCTTTGCCTAAAGGCATTGGGCTACGTGCTAAAATACGTTTTTGCTCAATCGCATCATTCGTTAGATTTTCCAATGCTTCCACAGGAATGTTAAAGCCTTTAAGCGTTGATGGAATGTTGACATCTCCTACTAAGCGTTCTAGCTCTGCAACACATTTATATGAAGCTTCTTCTTGTGAAAGGTTTGCTGAGCTAAAGCCCATCGCATCATATATGTCTTTCATTCGTTTTTCACAGCTTTGGCGAATATAACCCATTACATACGGAAGTAATACCGCATTTGAGTCACCGTGTGCAATATGGAATTGACCGCCAAGCGGGTAAGCTAGGGCATGAACGCCAGCTACACCTGCATTGAAAAACGCAAGGCCGGCAAGATAACTTCCATAGCTCAAATCTGTACGGGCTTGTCTATCGTTCCCGTTCGATACGGCTGTGCGGATCGAGTTACTAATTAAGCGAATAGCTTGTAAGGCAAGTGCATCGGAAACAGGACTCGCATTTTTAGAAATATATGCTTCTACCGCATGTGTGAGCGCATCTATCCCCGTTGCAGCTGTTACTTTAGGTGGCAATGAAATCGTTAACGCAGGGTCGACGATGGCAACGTCTGCTAATAAGTAATCATGCGTGACAACATCTTTTGTTGTTTCCAATGATAATACGGAAATATTGGTCACTTCCGAACCTGTACCTGACGTAGTCGGGATTAAAATCGTAGGAAGTCCTTTTTCCGTAATTTGCTTTGTGCCCGTTAAGTTTAAGTAGTCTGCAACAAGCCCTTCATGCGAAGCTAATACCCCTGCAAGTTTGGATAAGTCTAGCGCACTACCGCCGCCAACCCCAATGACCATATCGAATGCATTGTCGCGCGTGTATGCAACTAGTTTTTCCCCAATTGCAAGCGGCGGTTCCGGTACTACTTCTGTATACAGTTCAGTAGAGTATCCCGCATTTTCCAGAGGCACGGCGACTTTATCAGTCAACCCGATCTCCTTTAGTAAAGGGTCTGTCACGATAAGAATTTTTTTCACGTTAAAACGATTTACCTCATCTAAGAGATGGGATAGTGAATCCCATCCTGTATAGCTAATCGGTGTGAAAGTAATTTTTTCAGACATGCTGGTCACTCCTTAATTGTTATTCCAAACGACTAATTTGGTTTCGGTCATTTCATGAATGGCATATTTTAAACCTTCTTTACCTGTACCACTTTCTTTCACGCCACCGTATGGCATTTGGTCGACACGGTATGTTGGAATGTCGTTAATCATAACGCCACCAACTTCTAATTGTTTAGAAGCAGTGAAAGCTGTTTGGATGTCGTTCGTAAAAATTCCCGCTTGAAGCCCATAATTGGAATCATTAATCGCTGCGATCCCTTCTTCAATGGAAGAAATACGGTTAACAATAACAATTGGTGCAAATACTTCTTGGCATGAAACTTTTAAAGTAGGGGATACATTCGTTAAAATGGTTGGCATGAAAACCCCGTTGTCGATTGAGCCACCTACAACAATTTCTGCTCCTTGCTCGACAGCTTCATTGACCCAATTCACGGCACGCTCCTGCTCACTGGGATGAATCATTGCAGAAATATCCGTCGTTTCTTCCAATGGGCTTCCAACGACTAATTGCTTAGTTAACACAGTGAATTGTTCCAAAAACTCTTCAAATACATCATCCATAACATACGCACGTTGAAGGGATATACAAACTTGCCCTTGGTTTGAGAAGGCTCCCATGACACATTTAGGTACAATGTCGGACAAATCGACGCCCTTGTCGATAATTAACCCAGCGTTTGATCCTAATTCCAATGCTACTTTTTTCAAGCCCGCCTTATTGCGAATACCAATGCCGACAGCAGGGCTACCGGTGAACGTGATCATTTTCACTTTGTCACTTTCTACTAACGCATCGCCAACTGTTCGACCACTACCCGTAATGACATTGAAAGCACCTTTCGGTAAAGCGGTTTGGTCAATTAATTCAGCTAAAAAAAGTGCTGACAGTGGCGTTTGTGATGCTGGTTTCAACACAATCGTGTTTCCAGCTGCAATTGCAGGTCCTACCTTATGTGCGACTAAGTTTTGTGGGAAGTTAAAAGGTGTAATGGCACCGATTACCCCAATTGGTTCTTCTATTGTATAGCCGAACCGATTCGCTCCATTTTTCGCGGCATCCATCGGAATCAGTTCACCCGTTAACCGTTTTGCTTCTTCCGCAGCAAATTTATAGGTTTCGATTGTGCGATCGATTTCGCCTAATGCATACTTCATCGGTTTTGCTGCTTCCAAGGAAATAATTTCCGCAGCTTGTTGACGGTTGTCGATAAAAAGTTGGGCAATATGCTCTAAAATAGCAGCACGCTCATAGGCAGTGAGCGTAGCCATTTGTTTTCTTGCGCCATCAGCAACCTCAATGGCTTGCTCTACTTCTTCGCGAGTAGCTTGCGGAATATGCGCAATGACTCCCTTCGTGTGGGGAGACTGAAGTTCCGCAAAATCCATAGAAGACTTCCATTCACCATTTACGTAATATTGTTTGTTCATCGAATCATCCTCTCCAGTTATACTTTTTCAGAATCTGCTTGCTGATCTTTTACAAACGTTTGATCAACTTCACCTTTGAAGAAATCTTTACCGAAAACTAAGAAGCAAAGTATGATTCCTACTGCAAATCCCCATGCAGCACCTTTAATGCAAAGGATAGCCCCGATAATACCCGCGATTCCTAAATCACGTTGGCTACGTGCTTCCAAAATACCAACTTTTACGCTGACATATCCTTGGATTAACATTGTTAAGGCCAAAGCCACCCCTAAAATGGGTTCCACTAAGCTCACTACAGGTAATAAAAGTAAGCCTGTATTCGTACCCCAACGGAAGGAACCAACACCACCAAAGAAAGAATCCATCGCTTTACGGCCTTTTTTGAAACGTTCAACCATGACCACTTGCATAGCGGACCATAATGGACCACACATCGTTACGTCCGGTCCTAAAATACTCATGGCACTGTTACGTATTCCGAAAATCAAGTGTGCACGACTTGGATTGTACTCCACTTTTTCATCAGGACGTGTTGCTGCCCCGTCTTCCACTAAAGCTTTGGTTTGTAGTACATCACCGAATAATACGATATATGCGGCTAGTACAGTAGGCAATCCTGTGATGAACATCATAATGGGTGGGAATCCTAACCCAAAAATTGTGTATTCATTCCACAACGTAATGAAATCCGGAGACGAGAAGCCCCATTGAATCGTTGGCCAAGCTGCCTCGCCAAATAATGGTGCAACCACGACTGCTATAATAATGACTGGGAAAATCCCCAATTTAGCGACTGTCCCCCAAAAGGGATTGCGATTTTGGAAAGTTGCAAAATGCTTGGAGAATAACAGATAGAACCCAATCCCGATTGCAATCGTAATGGTCCAAGGGAAGCTATCAAATCTCCCTCCTATTTGAAAAACCGAAATGACTGCTGCAAGACCCGCACCAAGAATAACCCCTGACTTGATCGCAGAAGGGATTAACCCGACAACTTTTGCGGCTAAGCCTGTGGCACCCAAGAGAACTGAAAGAATTCCGAGTGTCATCTGGAATGCGATAAGCGCATGTACGCGTTCAGGTCCTTCAGGGAATTGCTGACAATACAGCATGATTAACGGAATTGCTGGTGTAATCCATCCTGGTACAGCCGGGTCACCAAGCAAATGATGTAGCAAATAAAAGAACCCGTTTAG
Source organism: Sporosarcina soli (assembly GCF_042655805.1). NCBI lineage: Bacteria > Bacillati > Bacillota > Bacilli > Caryophanales > Caryophanaceae > Sporosarcina > Sporosarcina soli. The sequence continues at coordinate 179,427 of NZ_JBHSNO010000007.1, forward strand.
GATTACAATGGCTAAAGCGACTTCAAATGGCATCCCTAAAAGCTCAATTAAAAGTGGAATTGCCGACAAATCGACTGCACACATAAGTAGACCTTGGACATAGTCCGGCCATTCAAACCGATAGTGAATAAAAGGTAAGCGAATTTTAAAAGGTCCAGCTGGTATGTATGGTGATTCTTCCCCGTATTTCCTGTCTTTCCATTTCATAAACTTTTTTCTCCCCCCTGCTAATAAATGCAACCCCTTACAAAACTGAATAGAAAGATATACCTGGATGCCAGGCGAAATGAATACGTAACCATTCGTGGATAAAAAAATACTTTTAAAAAATGGTTACGTATTCATTTTGTTGGAAAATATAAAACAAACCGTTTAAAAGTTTGTTTATATTTTCCGTGTTGTTCTTCTATCGAACACTTTAACAGATTCGGTAATTTGAATGCAACTGTTTTTTTTGTTTTCAATCATTTCAATTAGTTTTTGGATCGCTAAATAGCCAAGATTTTGCTCAGAAATGCTGCCAACAGTCGTCAGTTGGATTAAGCCATGACTACTCAACTCTACGTTATCAATGCCAATGATACTAATATCTGCAGGCACGGAAAACTTATTTTGAATAGCATCGTCTATTAAAAATAGTGCAAGTGAATCTGCTCCCGCACAAATGGCAGTAGGACGTTGTTCAAGCGCCATGAGTTCCTGAAAAGCACTTGAAATGGCTTGCTTGGAAGTATCTGTATTTATAAGATAAGGTTTTGTGTAGGGGATCTTATAATCTTCCATCGCTTGAAGAAATCCAAGATAACGGTTGTTGAAGGTACTAACGGTCAAATGACCGCCAACCCATGCAATGGCTGTATGACCTTGTTCGATTACATGTTGTGCTGCTAAATAGCCTGCTTTGAAATTATCAATTTCTACAAAGTAATCATTGTTTTTATGTTTTCGATTATAGGTAATGAATGGAATATCCATGCGGATAAGCTTTTCAAATATAGGATCATCGAGTAAGATACATGATAAAATGACGCCGTCTACTTTGTGTTCAATAGCGGTTGCATATGCTTCATTTAATTTTTGATCATTGACGAATTGAACGTTCACGCGGTATCCCATTTTAGTGGCATAGTTAACAATAGCTGATGTTGAATCGACAAAAAAGGGGTTGTGCAGTGGTCCTGATAGAAGAGCAATCGTATTCGTTCGATTTTGAACAAGGGAACGTGCATGTCCATTCGGTATGTAATTTAAATCGTTGATCGCTTTCATAACCTTGTCAATCGTAGCTTGTTTAACAGATTCCGGAGTGTTCAATACACGTGAAACAGTCGTTTGGGAAACGCCTGCATGTTTTGCGACATCTTTCGATGATACCAAAACGATTCCTCCTTTTGTGTATAGTCACGTTAAGTCGATCATACATCATGTGAAATGAAGTTGCTATATTTGACTACATATAAAGAGGTGCTAGGATCTTCTGTTTACTTAGAGAGACTTGAAAATACTTCCATAGTTGCACTAATTTTAGCTTGTGTCTCAATCACTTCTTTTTGAGATTTTTCGGTGATGTCACTAACGACAACGACTTCTTTCGCGATACTTTCTGCATTCGAATGCACTTTTTTAATCGCCATATCCACATTGCTCGCCAATTTTCGAACTTCTTCCGCCACAACTGCAAAACCGCGTCCATGTTCGCCGGCCCGAGCCGCTTCAATTGCCGCATTCAACGCTAAAATATTGGTTTGCGAAGAAATATTCCGGATCGATTTAGCCGTATCACTGATGACATCCGTCTGCTCCTTCAAGGTATGAAATGCTTTCATATTCTCCACCGAGTTCTCATTTACCATGTTCCCAAAACTTAAAGACAATTCCTCTAACTGCGAAACGATATCTCTCACTTTATTTTCCCGTACCGTAATATCCGTGGCAATTTTAAGGATGCCATTGACGTGACCACTATCATCGAGGACAGGCATATAAGTCGCCTCAAGCCAAATTAAATTCCCTTGCTTATCAACCCTCTGAATTTTTCCTTCGAACTTGATTCCCTTTTTGAGATTCACCCATAACGCATCGTACTCTCTACTATTTACAAACGCTTCGGTGCAAAAATGTTTATGGTCCTTATTTTTAATCTCACTGACCGTATATCCCAAGGCTTTCGCAAAATTGTCATTCGCCCAAATAACCTCTTTGTTAAGATTGAATTCAATCATTGCCAAATTCGCCTCCAAGGCGGCCAACACAGATGATCCATTCAATACTTGCGTGCTTTTATCCATACCTGAAGAACTTTTCATGTTAAAAACTCCCTTTTACTTAAGAATGTACTTCTTCTCATTGTAGAGGGTATTTTGTCCTTTGTTAAGATATAAAGGGTTATGTCTAAATACTTTCTATCATATATTAATAAAAATAGTCATTAAGAACTACGTATGGAAAGCTTTTACATTAATATCTGCTTTAAGGACAATTGTTTAGTTCGTTTTAAAATAATTTACCTTTTGGAATATTCGAAAATAGGATATGATTAATGAAAATACTAACAAATTAGGTGAACGCTATGAATATAGAAGATTACCCCAATAACTCGCCTTGGTTAGATAAGTTACCATTTGATTGGTCTTTGCTTTTAACGGAAGGTGAATTGACACGGGTAAAGAAGAATACACATTTATATCATGTGGGGGAAATAATAGATGTCGTATATATCGTGCTAGAGGGACGAGTTCGGTTATATTTGATCAATGAAGAAGGTAAAGAAAAGACAATTGCAATTATCGGAGAAAATGGCCTACTCGGAGAGTATAAAATGCAGAATAGAAATGCTTATGTGACGAGTACAGTTACTGTTTCAGAAACAAAATTATTAAAAGTGAAGAAGACCCATTTTGAAGATTTACTGCTCCAACATCGACAACTTGCTAAACAGCGTATCGAAATGCTTTCAATGAAAGTGGAGTTACTGGCTCATTCATCCCTGCATTTGTCGTTTGGGAATTCTCAGGAGCGGATTGTTCAAACATTTTTGCAGCTGGCGTCAATGTATGGAGAAATAGAAAACCAAAAGGCTGTAAAGATTTCAATCATATTCACACATCAAGAAATTGCTGATCTTGTAGGGACGACACGTGTAACAGTTGTAAATGTTGTGAAAAACTTGATGGAATTAGGGTTGATTGAGAAGAAGGGACGTTATTATTACATTTCTGATGTACAGAAATTACGTGACTATCATTGAAACTACCCGCATTCCACATAATCGGAAGCGGGTAGTTTTTCATATTGTGTTGTATACAAGTTCGCCTTGTTTATAAACTTGTTCGACTTTCCCATGTTGCAGGATGGTGATATCATCAAGTGGATTACCATCTATTACAATAAGGTCGGCTATATAGCCTTCCTTGAGCATCCCTTTATCCTCAAGTTTCAGCGCTTCTGCTGCCACTCGGGTCGCGGCATGAATGGCTTCCATCGGAGTCATCCCTGCTTCAACGAGACATTCGAGTTCATATGCATTTTCTCCATGCAAGTTGAACGGTGTCCCAGCATCGGTACCTGTAATGACTTTCACACCAGCATCCAGTGCTTTCCGCAAATTGATAAAGTGGGCATCTTTAAAGGCTTGTACTTTTTTTAGATGGTATTCTGGAACACCACCTTCTTTTCCATACTTTAATGTTTTGAACGCTGCAAGGGTAGGGACGAGATAGGCTCCGGTTCTGTGAATGATTTCGATTCCTTTGTCGCTGATATAGGTACCATGTTCAAGCGTCCTCACTCCGGCCTCTAGTGCATTATTGATGCCTTCTTCTCCTATGGCGTGCGCGGCTGTAAGCTTCCCGTATTTTTCGGCTTCTTCTATAGCAACCCGCATTTCGGCAATTGTTAGCTGAGAAATTCTAGCGTCACCCGGTGACATTCCGCCACCGGTTGCCATGAGCTTAATATTATCGACCCCTAGTTTTAACTGTTTTCTAGTTGCAGTTCGTACCGCGTCTTCACCGTCTACAATCGTTGCAATACCGTCAATCTCAATATCTCCTGGAAACATGTCACCATGGCCGCCAGTGATCGTAATTGCTTTGCCGCTCGCCAAAATATTGGGACCGACGATCACGCCTTCTTCAATCGCCTTTTTAATGTATACATCGATTTGCCCTTTTTCACCAAGGCAGCGAATCGTTGTGAATCCAGCATTCAAAGCCTTTTTAGCTCGCTCAATGCCTTTAATAACCGTTAACTTCGCATCTTCCATAATTAAGGTGTGCAAGTAGCTCGGTTCCCCAGCTAAAGTTAAATGGACATGTGCATCGATCATTCCGGGCATGATCGTTTTCCCACTTAAGTCGACTACCTGTGCATCCTGATAATGTTCCAAAATCACTTCATCCATTTTACCGCTGTAGACAATCGTCCCGTTATCGATAACGACAAGTCCGTCTTGCAAAGGCTTATCTTGATACCCATCAATTACTCTTCCATGTTTAAAAACTATTTTTTTCATCAAAATCCTCACCTCTATTTATGAAATCAAAAAGGTCCCCATTGAATTGCCTGAGCAATAACTAAGAATATACAACCCAGAACGGTCCAAATAATAAGAAGTGGCATGATGAATTTCACCCATGTAAAATAAGGGACTTTAGCATAGACCAAACTGGCCATCAGCACGCCGGACACTGGGAATAAAATATTCGTAATTCCGTCGCCCAGTTGTGTTGCGAGTATAGTTGACTGTTTCGTAATTCCGACCATCTCCGCGACTGACGACAGGATTGGCATTGTAATCATGACTTGACCGCTTCCAGAAGGAACGATCAGATTGAAAATGGACTGTGAGATGAAAATCCCGATTACACTAATTGCATGGGGAAGTCCGTCAATCATAGCGACTAACGCCATGACAATCGTATCGATGATGCCGCCATTTTCAATAATAATTACGATACTTCTTGCCAAACCAACAACAAGAGCTGCTAATAACACGGATTTAGCCCCTTCAATAAAATGATCCGTGATCGTATCGAGCGACATTTTCGATAATAAACCGCTTACAATTCCAACTATAAGAAAAACCGCGCCAATTTCAAACATGAACCATCCTAATTTTAAAACTCCGTAAACAATTAATGCAAAAGCGACAATGAGAAGAGCCCCAATATATTTATGTTCTTTTCGATGCTCTAGCACTTCACTTTCTTTATACGTTTTGATGAAATTTAAATTTTCTTCATAGACAAGGCTCTTCCTTGGATCTTTTTTCACTCTACGTGCATAGAGCAGCACGTAAAGAATACCTACGCCTAGAAAAACCGTCAGCACAATCAGTCTGTATCCGATTCCTGAGTAAAGCGGAAGACCTGCAATTTGCTGAGCCAAGCCAACAGTGAAAGGGTTTGTCAACGAAGCTGCAAAAGCGCCTCCGACCGAAACTAGCGAAATTCCTACAGCCGTCAACACATCTAGACGCAATGCCAGACACATCGCAATCATGATTGGAATATAGACGATTGCGAGTTCCATTGCCCCAATGAATGCAGCGATTGAAGCGAAAATAAGCATCATGATCGGAATAATAATGACTTCTCTTTTACCAAGCTTTGTTACCATATTTTCGATTCCTGCTGAAATGGCGCCTGTTGCATGCAAAACCTGCCATGTGCCTCCGATAATTAGAATCGCCCAAGCGATCATTGCCGCTTCTGTTAATCCTTGAGGAACTGCTATGAACACATCGAATATGCCAACTGGAGTAGAGTCGGATACCGTATAGGAATCCGGAACAACGACCATTCTGCCGTCTGGACCCTCAACACGATCATAGGATCCCGACGGAACAACCCAAGTTGCAATCATAGCCATAAACATCATCGCGAACAAAATGACAAATACGTTTGGCATGGACAGCTTCAGTTTGGATTTCGCTTTTTTCTCGGAAATAACATTTTGCGTCATGTAGGAACACTCCCATCCTTGGTTTTAGGAGTAGTATATAAGAGGCAAATTTTAAAAACAGTAAAGTTTTTTACTTTTCCAAAAAATTATTAGTTTTACTAGTAAATATTATGTAAAAACCTTTACAGATTTTAGAACTTCTAGCAACTATACTGGACAAAAGCGGTCAGAAAGGGGAAAGATGCAGTGGAAAACATACGTGAAATTAGGGAGCAGTTCCCTTCGTTGAAAAAGAATATTCAACTGTCAAGCTGTTCGCAAAGTGCAATTCATATCGATGTAAAAAACAGCGTGCAAGACTATATGCACTCATTGGAAGAACGTGGAACGGACTGGGGATACTGGATGGATGCGTGTGAAGAAAGCCGGAGGAAGTTTGCGGAAATGATCAATGCTGACGTAAACGAAATAGCAATCGTTTCTTCCGTCTCACATGCCATTTCTGCAGTTCTAACAAGCCTTGAACCACACGCATTGAAAAACGAAGCTATCTTATCTACATCAGATTTTCCATGTATCGGGCACGCAACACTTTCTCAAGGCAAGTATGACGTGAAGTACATTCACCCGTCCACAAATACTTATGAAAGAAATATTACCGATAAAACACTTTTAACATCCGCGCCACATGTATCCTTTTATAATGGAGAGCGACTCGATATTAAAGGAATCACGGAGATTGCACATAGAAATGATAGTCTAATGTTCGTCGATGCTTATCAGTCTGCAGGTCAGATCGATATTGATGTGAAAGAACTCGGCGTTGATTTCCTCGCCGCCGGAATGCAGAAGTATATGCTCGGAATGCCTGGAATTGCATTTCTTTATGTGAGAAAAGAGATTGCAAATCATCTAGTTCCAAGAATTACCGGTTGGTTCGGTCAATCCAATCCATTTGCTTTTAACAGCCAGGAAGTGGAATATGCGGAAGGCGCAAGAAGATTTGATTCAGGCACATTTCCGATGATAAATGGCTTCGCTTCAAAAAGCGCCATTTCAGTCCTGTTAGACGTGGGCATCCCGAATATCGAACGCTATCTTCGTGAGCTGTCCGCATACACATTGGATTATTGCCGAGAAAAAGGCTTAGAAGTTGCAAGCCCCTTACAAGCTGAACTAAAAGGTTCTAACACGGCAATCAAGGTTCCAAATGCAAACGAAATCGAACAAAAACTGAAAGACCGCCAGATCATTATGTCAGCAAGGAACGACGTTATCCGCATCGCACCACATTTTTACAACACGAAAGAAGATATTACACTAGCGATCGATGAACTGGCTAAGCTAGTTCCAATTTCATCTCGGTAAGGGTTTTTTCTGATAGGTATCTAGTTCTGAAACGACTTTGAGTTGTCAAGAACTAGATACTTTTTTATATGGTTTAATCGGATACATAAGTAGAAGAGAAGACGAGCGATTGTGCTCGGAATACGGCATACCGATATTAGAAGTATTCTACATAATCTAAACCGTAGATTACTTATTCGCGTTGAATATGACTTGATTGAACACATTCTCCGCTACGGGCTATTCCAATCATGCAAACAAATCATTCAATGCTTCGCTCATCGATGGATGTGTGAAGATAGTATCTCGTAAAAATGTGTAGGGTAATTTCGCTTCCATGGCGACGCGAACAATATTAATCATCTCACTCGATTCTGCACAAAACAGTGTACAACCTAAAATTTCTTTGGTTTCAGGATCCACGAGTGCTTTTAACAAGCCATCTGTTTGCTGAACAACCCGTGCACGTGGAATGGCTGCCGCCGGAAGGGAAACCACTTTGTAGTCGATGCCTTGTTCCTTCGCCATGTTTTCATTCAACCCCACATGCGATAAAACAGGATCAATGAATACGGAGTACGGCACATTGCTACGTTCTTTCCGTGTATAACGCCCATCTCCAAATAGCTGGTCTTTCACAATCCGGAAATCATCCAACGAAATATATGTGAACTGAGGGCCGCCATTGACATCCCCTAACGCCCAAATGTGATCAGCTGTCGTTTTCAAATTATCATCGACTATAATGGCCCCTCGCTCATTCACCTCAACGGACGTATTTTCAAGGCCAAGACCTTCCGTATTCGGCTTTCTCCCCGTGGCTAATAACAGCGCATTTCCGTAGGCTTCTGCATGCTTAGAATCGTTTGATTGATAAGAAACAACTACACCGCCATCGCGATTTTCAACAGATTTTACTTTGCTATTGACGACAAAGGTGATCTTTTTCGCATCCAGCACTTTCTTTACTTCCTCCGCAATATCCCGATCTTCTCTCGGTAAAAACTCCGGAGAGCTATCAATGACCGTAACTTCAGATCCGAAATTCGCATAAATCGATGCAAACTCCAGGCCGATATAGCCTCCACCAATGATCACCAACTTTTCAGGGAGCGTCACCAGCTGTTGCAACGTCGTCGAATCATAGACAAAAACAGCGTTCTCCAGTCCATCGATCGGTGGTGTAATCGGCAAGGAACCTGTATTAATAAAGAATTTATCAGCTGTTAACTCAAGCGTCTCATCAGCCGTTTTCACCTGAATCCTGCGGTCATCTACAAAAGTGGCCATCCCGGTAATGACCGTCACCGCCTCCTGATCATCCAGCATATGAAAATTCTTGTTGCGCAAAAAAGCCGTCAACGCATTCTTTTGCGCAATCGCATTCATATAAAATTCCTCTTTTGGAGTGCTTGATAATTTACGTTCATTCGATTGATGAACAAGTGATTTCGTTGGGATACAAGCAATGTTAATGCAAGTTCCACCATACATATCCGCCGATTTTTCAATCACTGCGACACGCTGCCCACTCTTGGCAAGCGTTGAAGCCAATGTTTTACCACCTTTACCAAACCCAATAATGATTGCATCAAACTTCTTCATTTGTTCAACCTCCTTGTTCATCTATTTCCTTGATGGGGGAAGTGTAAACGGAGTACGTCTGTTTACTTATAGGCCGCAAAGGTATTCACTGAATGGATTGAATAGTCAGTTATAATGGTTGGATATACGGAATTTTTGTTCTGTAATGAAGGAAAAGAAGCGGCGGTGCATACATTGGTCTCTATTGTACGCGAGGAACAGAATATCTACGGTGCCGAACTTTTGGATCTTCGAAATGATTTTGTTTTCAAAGCTTTTTTTACAGATGAGCGAAACAATGGTTTGCTACTTCAGTTTCTCAAAGCAGTTTTAGGAAATACAATTACTTCGGTCAAGTTAACAGATTCAACAATTGAAATTGCCCACGCTAAGGATAAGCTACCTGTGATGGATTTGCGTGTCATAACGAATGAAGGAGAACAAATTAACGTTGAGATGCAATACCAAGGACATTAGGCGTTTCCAGAACGCATGCTAATGTATTGGGCAAAAATGTATGGCAGTCAAGATAAGGCGGGTAAATCATATCGGGAATTAAAAAAAGCCGTTCAAATTGTAATTGCCAATTTTGAGCTATTGTCAAAATCTCACTATCATAGTATGTTTCAATTAATGGATCCGGAAGGCGGTACAGCCTTTTCATCTCATTTAGAAATGCATGTATTGGAGCTACCAAAGTTACGGGTGGAATCGTTGACAGAAGCAAATGACTTGGAAAAATGGCTGTTGTTCATGAAATGCGATAGAAAAACAAAGGAGGCGTTGGCGATGGACAGTTCAACATTGAGAGAAGCACTTTCCGAGATTGAACGACTAAGTCAGAATCCTGAAACCGTTAGAATGGCAATTTCTCGAGAAATTCACTTAAAAGACCAGCTACAGCGTGAAGAGGATGCGGAGTTTAGGGGAATAGAAAAGGGAATAGACGAGGGGAAACATTTGCAAAGCCAAGAAATCATCCTCAATATGCACGCGGAAAATGTACCTGCAGAAACCATTGCGAAACTAACCAAAATCCCAATTGAAAAAGTGATGAGGATCATTGAATTGAATGGACAATAACGAATATAGATACCTAGTTTTGAGACAATAAATGAAGGTAAATGATTTTGCCGACAATCCGAATCTTATTAATGTAGCGGTCTCTCGGGCCGTGAATCAATTGATTGTTGTGGTCGCTGAAGGTAGTGATAAATGGCATGGAACCAATATAGGGGATCTAGTAACGTACATTAGATATAATAATTTTGAAATAGTAAACAGTGAGATTCATTCTGTTTTTGACTTACTTTATCGTAGATATTCAGATAAATTGTTAGAGGTAATAAATAACGCAAATAAAGTTTCCGTATATCATTCCGAGAACCTTATGAATATTGTTGTTAAAAAAGTATTGTCTCAACCCGCGTTTAAAGACCTTAGCTACATACTTCATCAACCTTTGCGAATGCTGATAAAAGATCCTAGTAAATTGACAAATGATGAACGCAAATATGTAATGAATGTCTTAACACACACAGATTTTGTTATTTTTAATAAAATGGATAAGCAACCTATCCTTGTTGTTGAAGTAGATGGACATGCGTTTCATGCCAATAATCCAGCCCAACTTAAACGTGACGAAATGAAAGATCAGATATTGGGTAAGTATGGAATACCTGTTCTGCGAATGAAGACTACAGGGAGTCAAGAAGAAAAAGTACATCAAAAAAAGCTATTAGCAGTGATGAGGTTGTGAGTAAAAAGCATTTTGGCTTATGTCCGATAGACATAAAGTCGGGTTATAACTAGATTTTTGTTGAATTTGCAAGTTCAGTTCAGATGTTAAAATGAAGTGTGTATTGTTTATCCGTTCATGAAGCAATTACTAGCATAGGATTTTTATAACCTAAAATAGATACTTCACGGTGAGCTGTATCATAAGTTTGCATGGAAGGTTTTCGGAAGTTACCGGATTACTTCATTATCAGGAAAATAAAAAATGTATTCTCAGATCAAATTTTCCTTCTAACTCCCCTCTAACTTCCTATTAACCTTCCTCTAAATCAGTCCCAAATCCCCAGAAACCCTTCCTCTCCGTCCCACGTAAATAATAGATACAAAAAGTACGCAATCCAAGGGGGAGGGGAAGATTATGTTCATTCATAAGAAAATCCAAACAGCATTCTTACTACTCTTCAGCTGCATCATCCTGGCAGCCTGCTCAGACCAGGCCAAACCGGAAGTTACAGCCGAAGAAGAAACAGCAGAAAAGACAAAAGGGAAAGAAACAGCAACCGAAACCGATGAAATTCCAAAAGCATCACTAGAACTAGAAGGAATAATCGCCCAGAAGTCCGGTAAATTGGTGGAGCAGCATATGGCGCCTGAAGTTGAAGCGGCGGAGACGAAGAATTTTTGGACGTATCATAATTTCTATGAGGACACGTTTGAGCCGATTATGCAGGAGGAGCTATCGAATTATTTCCTGGAAAATAATAAGCTGGATGCGGATCAGATCTATGATTATCTGGTGTATCAGCTTGGTTCGGGACAATATCAATCCTACTATGACCAGCTCGTTTCCTATCATCATGGTTATGAGATGCCAGAGTTGCCGGATGGGAAGGATGAGATTGAGGTTGCGAAGGCGCGGAAGACAAATATTGTTATTTTGATGGATGCGAGTGGCAGTATGAAGGCTGAGGTGGCGGGCGGTGTGAAGATGACGCTGGCTAAAGAGGTGATTGAGGCGTTTACGGGTGAGTTGGAGGATGGTGCACATGTTTCCCTTCTGGCTTATGGTCATAAGGGAAGGGGCGTTGAATCCGAGAAGGAGCTTTCTTGTAGTTCGATTGATGAAGTGTATCCACTTGGTGCGTATGAGGAGGCTACTTTCCATGAGGCGATGGATTCGTTCCAGGCAAGCGGATGGACGCCGCTTGCGGGTGCGATGGAGAAAGCGGGGGAATTGCTTGCTCCTTACGGGAATGAGGAGTACCGGAACGTTGTGTATATTGTGAGTGATGGGATCGAGACCTGTGGAGGGGATCCTGTCGAAGCGGCCAAAAAGCTGCATGAAGGGAATATCGAGGCCAAGGTGAATATTATTGGTTTTGATGTGGATGATGAAGGTCAAAATCAGCTACGAGAGGCGGCGGAAGCCGGGGGCGGCAAGTATGCGACTGTGCGTGATAAGTCAGGGTTTGAGGATGTTCTGTTGAAGAAATGGAAGCCGAGCCACATGCAGGTGTGGAGTCAGCAAGGGGTATCCCTAAGGAATTTGGTCGATCAAATGGAGGAGCTCCAAGAGATTTATGGCCGCCTTTCGAATGTTTCAGACCGGGAAGCGGGTCGTGTCTATTCAGCGGCACGTTTTCTCAGGGGAGAGAAGCTGATCAGCGATGAGGATGCGCAGATTGTCATGGATCGTGTCGAGGAAATGAAGGAATTGAGAGGGAATCATTTCAGAGAACTGTATGACGAGAAAAGTACAGAAGCGAAGCAGGCGAGAGATGACATCGATGCGGCGGTCCAAGCTTGGAAAGATAAGTGGTATGAGGAGTTGGAAAGTGAGTAATCGACATAGGTACCTAGTTCTGAAGCAATCTACATTCGGAGCGAAGAATTGAGGAGCTTGTCTTTGAAGTATTAAAAGCGATAGAAGCTTCAGGATCCTCGTAAAAGCTGACTAATTCATTCAGCTAAAAGTTTGCATGCATGTAGCGATAAACGAATTAGATAGACTGCCATACTCTGAAAATTAACGGAGTATGGCAGTTTTTTGAATGAATTTTTATAGGAATTTAGAATAATTAGTTTGAAAAAAGGATATAATGACTTTATAATTAAAAAAACACCTGATTTTTAAAAAATGAAGAGGTGATTTTATGAAGTATGAGAGATTAACTAAGCTTTTTTATAAACTGGATGATGTTGCTTATCGGGATGAAGTGATTAAAAGGAAAAATAGTTATGGAAGCTATTCAACATCGTTAATGATTCGTGGTTTCCGAAAAGAGCATCTTACAGACGATTCGTTTGAATTATTTTATGTAAATACCCATGATTTGATGAATTTAAATAACGAAGTACTATTAAATAGTTCCAAAATATCCTCACTTATTAGTAAACTTCCCGACTTTGTTGTACAACCTTATTTCAATAAGTTAATTATTAATGAGGCGCAAAGTAATAACGAAATTGAGGGGATTCGTAGTACGAAAAAAGAACTGAAAGAAGCCCTTAGTGAATCAGAACTGTCGGAACCTAAAAATAAGCGATTTGTCGGTTTGATGAAGACATATCATTATATAGAAAAAGTTAAGCTGTTTGAAAACGTTCAGGATTTTAGAACCTTATATGACAACTTAGTGGCAGATGAAGTTAAATCAGCAGATGCTCCAGACGGTAAAATGTTTAGAAAAGGATATGTAGAAGTGAATGATGGTAATGTGACGACTCATATTGGAATCAGTACAGAAGAAAAAATTATTGAGGCATTAGGGGCTTTAATAAAGTATCTACAAGATGAATCGCATCCTGCATTATATCGTTATATGGTAGGTCATTATTACTATGAATATATTCATCCATTCTATGATGGTAATGGTCGAACAGGGCGTTTGATTGTTGGGAGTTATTTATCGAGGTATCTAGACAAATATTCGGCTATCACTTTTTCCTATGCGGTAAATAAAGATAAAGCGAAGTATTATAAGGCGTTAGAGGAAATACCATCGCCTTTGAATTTAGGAGATATGACATTCTATTTAATAAGCATGTTAGAGCTACTTTCGACGGGACAAAGAGGAATTATTGAAGATCTTGAGCTTAATCTAATGAAGCTGGAACGAATAAAACAGTACATTCAAAAAGAGAAATGGGAAAAGAATAAAGAAGAACGTGACTTATTGTATTTAATGATTAGTATTAATGTCTTTGTAGATGATCAAGTCATTTTGTCTGTGCAAGAGCTGATGAGATTATCAAGTAAATCTAGGCATATTGTTAATAGGGTGATGGATTATTTAGTGCAGGAGGGATATGTTGAGCTTGTGAGTAAAAAACCGAAAGCGTATAAAATTTGCGATGATTGTTTAGAAAGTATATTACCTTCTTAAGGCTCACTTAGCACAGTTATCGAGAGTCAAAGTTATTTTTAGCAAACTTCTGCGGCGGTCCAAGCTTGGAAGGATAAGTGGTATCAAGAACTAGGGGAAGAGTAATCAAAAAAGTACCTGGTTCTGAATGATTTAGAACCAGGTACCTTCGTTTAAAGGTATACTTACTATTCAAGCTCTACCCCTTTTGTTTCCGGTATTAAAAAGATAAAAGCAAGAGCTGATAACAGATAGACCCCAGAGATAAGGCCTAGTGCATAACTTAAAGAATGGGCTAAAGAAAGATAACCAATAATTAATGGAGCAAAACCAGCGATTCCTCTACCAATATTGAAAATGACGTTTTCAGCTGTCGATCTAACTTCTGTAGGATAATGTTCAGCAAGAAGTGCACCGTAACCCCCCATCATGCCATTTACAAAAAAGCCGAGAAAACCAGCCAGAATTAAAAGACTTGTTATTGAAGTTTGCTGAAAGTAAATCCAAACAATAGCGGATGCGGCCACCAAAAACATGATGTACGAAGGTTTTCGTCCGATTTTATCACATAGGAAACCAAAAACCATAACCCCTATAAGCATCCCTACGATTGTGATGACCGTCCAAACGGTAGTACCATTTAAACTTAAACCAAGTTCCATTGCGAGCATAGTAGGCATCCATGTCATAATCCCATAAAACCCGAAGTTCTGGACGCTGGTAGCAATGATGAGTCCAATTGTTGCCTTCTTGGTTTTTGTTGATGAAAAGAGCTTACCAATAGCAACTTTGTTTTTATTTTCACTTTTAAGCTTCTTCCAGACATCCGGCTCTTCAAGGTTCCTTCTTGACCAGTATGCGAAAATTGCTGGTAGGACTCCAGCCAAGAAAACCCCCTGCCAACCAAACTTTGGTGCTAAAAACAAAACAGTCAAGGTAGCTAATACGGTACCGAATTGAAAGCCTGTTGCAACAAATGCAGTGGCTCGAGCTCGATATTTACTATGCCATGCTTCACTTACAAGTGTCATACCAATTCCGAATTCTCCTCCAAGCCCAAGTCCAGCCAGAAATCTAAATAGAGCAAAGGTTTCCATGTTTGGTGCGAATGCACAAAGACCGGTGAAAACAGAGAATATTAAAATAGTCCAAGTAAATACTCTTACACGTCCGTATTTATCAGCCATAACCCCAAATACTAATCCTCCGATGACTGCTCCAAGGAGTGTAATAGTTGATAGACTACCAGCCTCTGCTGCATTAATTCCATAGAAGGCAATAATAAGCGGCATTGTGAAGGCTAAGATCATCATATCCAGTCCATCCATTGCATACCCAATCATTGAGGCCCATAACGTTTGCCATTGATACTTTGTTATTTTCGGTGCTTCTTCTTCAAAAGTAACACCTTCTGCATGTTTCTGCATTTTGTTACCTCCCTTTTACCATTTTACAACCATCAAATGCAAATTCCACATACGTCCAAATGAAAAAGGTGGAAGTGTGAAAGGGCTTACAATACGAACTCTTCTGGTTGCTAGAATAATCATAAGTTTGTTTTTAGAAAATTGGAATACCTATTAGTTACAATATAATTCGTTTATTTATATCCGAATCGACAATTGATTTTTTTAAGACTTCATTTTTGGGAATTGGTAAACGTTATTCAATACATATAACCGGAAAAGTATTTCCACCCTACTGATTATTCTGATAAGCTAATAAAAAAGGAGTGATAGGGTTTGGATAAAGAAAAAGCTTTTGTAGATTTGTATGAGCTATTGATTTTCTTTTCGGAAAATAGGGATTTGCCTGTCCCCGACGGTTTTCGTTTCCATGATGAAATCAAAAAGAATTGTACAATTCTCGGATTGGACTATGAAGTAATTTCCAAAGAATTTAATCTTCGCTAAGAGGTTAGCTAGCACGTTATAGGGAGGAGAAGCTTGTGGGGATTGAATTACGAGATGTGCTGAAATTAGGGGGCTTCTCTGAGTGCCGGGTAATTGCTGGACATGGAGGATTGAATCGTGAAATTGATAGTATTACTGTGCTGGAAGTCCCGGAAGTCGCGAAGTGGGTGAAGGGAAACGAATTAATTCTTACTTCCCTATACGCTGTGAAAGAAGATCTAGAAGCACAAAATACCTTGATCGAACGTTTACATGCTGCAGGAGCCACTGCTTTAGCCATAAAGCCTTCCGATTTTCTGAGGGAGATTTCCAAAGAAATCATCGAAACTGCCAACCGCTTGAACTTTCCTATAATAGAAATACCGAATCATATTAAATATGTGGATATTATGGTACCGGTGATGCATGTTATTTTTGATAAAAAGGTTGTCTTGCAAGAGGATTTAGAGTACGCCATGAAAATTTTAAACGAGCTATCCCTTGTAGAACAGGGGATAGAAGTGTACGCGAAAAATATCGAATTGATCATTAAAAATGAAATAACAATTGAAAGTGAATTGCCGACCGTCGCTTCCTATTCGATGGGAGTAGACATAGATTTGCTGGATACTGAAAAGAAAAGAGAGCTTTCTATCATTCAAAGACCACTTCAGATGAAGCGGGTTTACAAGGGACAAGATGTTTCCTGTGTGGTCGTCCCAATCATTGTAGAAGGCGAATACTTAGGAAATATTACGAGTTGGGGTCAATATGACCAACATTTGTCGGTAGATTTAGCGATCCTTGAGAAAGCGGCAACATTGCTGTCGTTTGAGTTTTTAAAGATGAAAGTCAAGATTGATATTGAGCAGCAATATGAAAGTGATTTTATCAGAGAGCTACTATTTAGCCACAGTATTCGTGAACAAAGTGTCATCGAGTGGGGTGGCAATTATCGCATTACAAAGAACAGCCAATATGTCTGCCTGCTTTTTAGTGTACAAGATAGTAAGACATCTTCTAAACAGTATCAACTATTGAAGAATTATAAACTGACCAATATTCTTAAAAGCATTGAATCAACGGCTTTGATCGGTTCCATTCAAAATGGCATCTGTATCATTCTTCCGGTTCCAAATGGCGAGGACATGAGTCGGCTCGCAACCGAATATTATAACAAAATTGCGGGACAAATCGGCAGCACGTACAAATTGTTTTTAGGGATCGGTAGGGTTGAAACTGGCTTAAAGGGAATTCAGGAAAGCTTTTTACAAGCAGAGAAAGCTCTCTACTTTAGCGAAAAAGCGATTGTGTCAAGCCGGATTGTTTCTTATGACGCACTTGGCGTCTACCGATTGATTTATTCCATCAATAATGATGTGGAGTTGGAAAACATTTATAATGAAACGTTGGGAGAATTAGTTAATGCGGATGGTAGCAGTGAACTTTTGCATACGCTCAGGACGTTTTTTGAGTACAATGAGGTGTTGAAAGACACATCAGAAGCCCTCTTTATTCACGTCAATACATTGAAGTATCGTTTAAATAAAATTGAAGAGTTGACAGGGTATTCACTGAGAAAGTCGGAAGAGAAACTAAATTTGTTCATTGGCTTAAAAATTTATGATCTATTGCAACCAGAAAAAATGGAGTTCTAGGTCGTAAATCAAAATGGGACATTCTATATAAGATGAATAATTTCAAGACCTTGTACTTTTGGGACTCCACGGTAACGCGCATAGCGCAAACCGTGGAGTCTTTTATCTTCATTCAGCAGAATACTCCCACCTCACAGGTGGCGAGATGAATGCAGTTTTGTTTCCTGTTCAGCGGGTGTTCAAACACCAGCTAAACGAAGATAAAGCCTCCGGCGGATGTCACAGATTTTGAGGGGAGTGAATTGAGCCTTGCTCAATTCAAAATCTGGACGCAATTACGCCGAGGCGTAATTGATTATGTGCAAAATGTTGCCAGCCATATAGGGAGTTGTCTGAATAGACGAGGAAAACCTTGAACTACTGTCTTTATCGCCGTAAACTTTCAGACCCTTCCTATAATACAATAAAGACAAGATAAAGCTTGAGTGAGGGGGAGTGTACTGTGAATTTAAAACGCTTACAACAATCCATCGAGAAAATTGCAACTTACTCAGACGCAGGAGTTGGCATTAACCGACTTGCATACACAAAGGCTGAACAAGATGCGAAACGCTATTTGATCCGGCAATTTGAAGACGAGGGGTTAACGATACGTGTAGATGCGGTTGGAAATGTCATTGCACGCAGAGAGGGGCTCCGTACAGAGCTTCCAGTTGTTGCAATGGGTTCGCATATTGACTCGGTCTATGATGCGGGAAAATACGATGGTGTTATCGGTGTGATGGCGGCACTCGAAATCATCCGTTTGTTGAACGAGGAATCGATCCAAACGCTTCATCCGATTGAGGTCATTATTTTTTCTTGTGAGGAATCCGCACGCTTTAGTATCGCTACAGTGGGGAGCAAAGCGATGGCAGGTGTGCTACCAGCAATCGACCTACATGCTTTAACGGATCGGGATGGGATTACAATGGCAGAAGCCTTTCGAGAAAATCAATTGGATCTTGAACAAGTCGAACGAGCGGTTCGGCGACCTGCATCCTTTAAATCATATGTGGAATTGCATATTGAGCAAGGGCCGATTTTAGAAGGTGAACGGCTTGATATTGGAATCGTCTCTGCCATTGCGGCTCCGACTCGTTACCGCATATCCATTTCAGGACGCGCTTCCCACTCCGGTACAACCCCGATGAATTATCGAAGTGATGCACTACTAGGGGCTGCAGAAATTGCACTGGAAATTGAAAGGGCGGCGAAGGCTGAAGCGCATAAAGGCACAGTTGGAACAGTCGGTGTGCTCACAATTCAGTCAGGTAGCATGAACACGGTTCCTGGTGAAGCATATTTAGAAATTGATATTCGCGGGACGGATGGTTCGTCCAAGCAGATGGTCATTGAGCGGCTTCAGGCTGTCATTAGCCGAGTTGAACAGGAAAGGGATTTACAAATTTCATGTACATTATTGTCGCATGAACAACCGGTTCATATGCATCCCGACATCGTTCATGATTTTGAAGAAACCTGTGAGGAAAACAATATCCGCTATAAAGTGATGCCAAGCGGAGCAGGGCATGATGCTATGAATATGGCAGGTCTATGTCCAACGGGCATGCTGTTTGTACCTTCGCAGGATGGCTTGAGCCATAATCCAAAGGAATACACGTCCATTGAGCAAATTGGCATCGGTACACGACTACTAAAAGATTTCATTCTGAAAAGTGCTATTGTCACAACGAACGCTTTGCAAAATAAATGCTTGCGTTCAAGCTAAAAATACAACTGGATCGTTTAATTGAGCAGAGGAGCTGAACGCAACATGGAATTAAATAAATTAGCTATTCTATCCAATATTCAGGTAAGTGCAAGGTATTGGCATATGATCGTAGCTGCACCTGGTCTGGTCAATCGAATTGAACCTGGTCAATTTTTTAACATCTTATGCGAAACAACTTTCCCTTTTTTAAGAAGACCCTTTAGTATTTACCGGATTAATAAGGCGGAAGAAACCATTGAATTTCTCTATCTTGTTCAAGGAGCAGGAACGAAAAAGATGACCGAATTCAAAGCGGGAGAGCGGCTTGATGTATTTGGTCCGCTCGGTGTTAGCTTTACGTTAGAAGAGGATTGGGAAACGGTCCTCCTTCTAGCGCGAGGCGTGGGGATCGCAACGCTGACAGCACTTGCACAAGAAGCGGTGTATAACAACAAAAAGTGCATCGCCATTCTAAGTGCTAGAAGCCATAATGATTTGTTGGCAACGGAGGCGCTACAAAGCATGGGCGTTGAAGTACACAAGGTAACCGAAGAGGACGGCACAAGTGATGTGAAAAGTGTCGAAAAGTTAATTGAGCAAATCATTTCTAAGCAACGGGTAGATGCAGGTTTCACATGCGGTTCCAAGCGCTTGTCGAAGCTACTGCAAAACGTTGCAAGTAAGCATTCCATTCCATCACAAATTGCTCTTGAAGAAAATATGGCTTGTGGAATGGGTGCCTGTTTTGCCTGTGTGTGTGATATTCAGAATGAAAATGAAACCTTGTCCGTCCGTGTATGTACTGAAGGACCTGTGTTTGATTTGGAAAAGGTGGTTATGGCATGACAAATACCCAAGTGAAGTTAGGCGTGGATATTGGAGGACTCAAGATCAAAAATCCAATTATGCCTGCATCTGGCGCATTCGGTCATGAAATGGAGAAAATTTTTGATTTTAATAAATTAGGAGCGCTCGTTCCGAAAAGCATTACAAAATACCCTCGTGGGGGGAATTTAACGCCAAGAGTCTGTGAAGTTTTCGGGGGGATGATTAACTCCATTGGGATTCAAAGTAAAGGGTTGGACTATTATCTGCAAGAGATCATTCCTGCTTACAGTAAATATGAGGCACCACTCATTGCAAGTATTTCTGGCGATACCATCGACGAATTCGTTGAAATGTCTCAAGTGATTGGCGGTCATCCAGATGTAGCGGCGATTGAGCTGAATATTTCCTGTCCGAACTTGGAGCACGATGGAAAAGCATTTGGGATGGATGCCGGCATGTCTTATGAGCTGATTAAACAAGTGAAGGCTGCGACAAATGTGCCAATCATTGCTAAACTCACACCGAATGTCACGAGCATCCAAGAGATTGCGATTGCCTGTGAACGTGCGGGAGCAGACGCATTAACGGTGGCAAATACGATTTTAGCTATGGCGATTGATATTCACACAATGAAGCCGAAAATTGGTAACGTCATGGGCGGTATTTCGGGTCCAGCCATTAAACCCATTATCGTACGTATGATTTACCAAGTTCACCAAGTGACAAACCTGCCAATCATCGGTTGTGGTGGTGTCATGAATGCGGACGACGCCATTGAAATGATCCTTGCGGGGGCAACTGCTGTGCAAGTAGGAACGGCAAACTTCATTCATCCGAATGCCATGATTGAAATTATTGAGGGCATTGAGCACTATATGCAGAAAAAGGGCATTGCAGATATTCAAGAGTTAGTTGGTGCGGTACAAGTAGAGCGACCTGTCAGTTTATGTTAGTAAGCACAACTCGAAAGGGTGACCACTATGATATGGGATCATGTAATTGTTAATGGCAATATTGTGACGGAGGATCAAAGCTATCCCGGGAATATTTACATTAAAGACGGAAAAATTGTTGCTGTTACGAATGAACAATTAGCGGGAGACGCAATGAAGACGACAGATGCGACGAATTTGTTTGTTTTACCGGGTTTAATTGATACGCATGTGCATTCGCGTGACGGCGGCGCGACGCATAAAGAGGATTTTTACCATTCGACGCAGGCAGCTGCCGCAGGTGGAATTACAACCATTTTTGAAATGCCCAACACGAATCCGCCGATTAGCAACAAAGCCAATTTCGAACAGCAGGTTGCAAACTTCAGTTCAAAGGCGAATGTCAATTTTGGTGTGTGGGGGATATGTCTCGGTGATTTGAATAACGATGATTTACAAGAACTCAATGAGCTTGGGGTCATCGGTTTTAAATACTTCTGGGGCTACGCGGTGAACAAAGAAAACTATCAACTTGTCTACAACTATGAGGTAGGAATGGACAATATCATCCCTCCTTGTGATGATGGCGAAGTCTATAAAATGTTTGCGGAAGTGGCGAAAACAGGCAACATCATTGCAATTCACGCAGAGAATAGCGAGCTCATCAATCATTTGACGGAAGAAGTGAAGGCGGCAGGGGGGAAATCCTATGAGGATGCTCTACGGGCTCGACCTGCCCTGGCGGAAGAGTTAACGATCGGCACAGCAATTGCGTTTGCAAAGGATACGGGCGCACGCCTCCATATTTTACACGTTAGCGCTGGTTGTAGTGTAGATCGGATTGCACAAGCCCAACAAGAAGGGGTGTCGATTACAGCGGAAACTTGCCCGCATTATTTATTTTTAACGAATGAAGATTTTGAAACGAAAGGTTCGATGATGAAGGTCTATCCTTTAGTGAAATACAAAGAGGATCAGGAGCGGATTTGGGCTGGTCTTGATGAAGGTGTCTTCAGCTTGGTCTGTTCAGATCATGCACCGCATACGCCGGAGGAAAAACAGTTAGATATTTGGAATGCGCCTGCAGGTATGTGCGGTGTGGAAACCCTTGCACCGCTTATGCTGAACCAGGTTTCGGAAGGTAGACTGAGCTTGCAACAAGTTGTGTCGTTATTGTCGACGAATCCAGCGAAGCTATATGGAATATATCCTCAAAAAGGGTCCATTACGGCGGGTGCGGATGCTGATTTAACGATTGTTGATATGGACAAAGTGCATACAATCCGAACGGAAGAGTTGCACAGTAAAAGTAAAGTGACGGCGTATGACGGGGCGACTGTCAAAGGAATGCCTGTCATGACGATTGTTAACGGCGTGACAGTAATGAAAGACGGAGAAATTACTGCGGAACCGATGGGGAAACTGGTCACTCCAAATCGCTAAACGACGAAATACATGATAAGTAGAGAGGTGAAGGGAATTGAATAACTATCAAAACGCATTGGCGCTTCATGAAAAATGGCGTGGAAAACTCGAAGTGACACTCAAAGCCCCGATTGAAAGTATGGAAGATTTGAGTCTTGCCTATTCTCCAGGTGTAGCAGGCCCGTGCATTGAGATTTCACAGGAAGAAGAACTCATTTATAACTACACGATGAAAGGAAATACAGTTGCTGTCATTAGTAACGGTACGGCTTTGTTAGGTCTAGGAAACATTGGCCCAGCGGCTTCGCTTCCCGTGATGGAGGGGAAATCAGCATTATTTAAACGTTTTGCGAATATTGATTCCATCCCTCTTTGCCTTTCAACGAGTAATGTTGAGGATTTTATTCAAACTGTGAAAAATGTTTCGACTAGTTTTGGGGGCATTAATCTGGAGGATATTGCGGCTCCAGATTGTTTCATCATTGAGGAGCGCTTGAAGCAGGAGCTTGACATTCCAGTCTTTCATGACGATCAGCACGGAACGGCAATCGTAGTTGCGGCAGCTTTATTGAATGCGAGTAAGCTTGTTCAAAAAGAGATTGAACACATGAAAATTGTCATTAATGGGGCTGGTGCGGCAGGTGTTGCAATTGCCAAGCTGCTACATTCGTTTAAAGCGAAGAATATTATCGTTTGTGATACAGTCGGAGCGATTTACAAAGAACGGACAGAACGCATGAATTCCGTGAAGGTAAAACTTGCCCAATTTACAAATAACACGAGTGAAAAAGGAATCCTTTCCGACGTCATTCAACATGCGGATGTCTTTATCGGAGTATCGGTAGCGGGAGCACTGACAACAGAAATGATTGCCACGATGAAAGAGCAGCCAATCGTCTTTGCGATGGCCAATCCGGTACCGGAAATGATGCCCGAGGAAGCAAAAGCGGCAGGTGTACGTATTATTGGAACAGGTCGTTCGGACTATCCGAATCAAATTAACAATATACTCGCTTTTCCGGGCATTTTTAGAGGAGCGCTTGATGTCCGGGCTTCAAGAATTAATGAGGACATGAAACAAGCTGCAGCGATTGCAATCGCCGCGCTTGTTGGTGAAGAGGAACTATCGGAAGACTATGTTGTTCCGAATCCGTTTGATAGCAGGGTGGTGGAATCTGTATCACAAGCTGTTGCCCAAGCAGCCCTTGCTTCAGGCGTAGCAAAAGAACGGAAACAAGCTATCTTAAGTTAATGGATAAGGGAGTCGAACCACTGATGAATCAAGCAAATAGACGCGTAGAAGCAGATTTCATAGGGGAGAAACAAATTGATGTTGAGGCATACTATGGCATTCAGACGTTGCGGGCAGTCGAAAACTTCCCGATTACAGGTTATCCCATCCATTCGGAACTTATTCGATCCATTGCAATGGTAAAGAAGGCCGCGGCTCTTGCTAATAAAGAGACAGGTGTACTGTCCGCAGATTTAACGGATGCTATTGTCCAAGCGGCTGAAGAAATTATGGAAGGCAAGCTGCGTGATCAGTTTTTGGTCGATCCAATTCAAGGTGGAGCTGGGACTTCTCTAAATATGAACGCCAATGAAGTCATTGCAAATCGTGCGCTTGAGCTTTTAGGAAGAAAAAAAGGGGATTATGCCTTTGTTAGCCCTAATTCACATGTAAATATGTCACAATCGACAAACGACGCATTTCCCACGGCAATCCGTATTACAACGCTTTGTTTGCTGGACAAATTGCTCCATACTATGACTCTTCTTTGTGAAGAATTTCGCCGAAAAGCCATTGAATTTGATCATGTGATAAAAATGGGCAGAACCCATTTGCAGGATGCTGTTCCCATTCGACTAGGTCAAGAATTCGAAGCGTATGCGCTGGTGTTGGAGCGGGATATAAAGCGAGTGGCGAATACAAAATATCACTTGATGGAAGTAAATTTAGGTGCCACGGCTGTAGGAACAGGCTTAAATGCTAACTTAGACTATATTGAACGAGCGGTCTTCCATTTAGGACGAATTAGTGGATATCCATTGCTTAAAGCCGGGCAGCTTGTCGATGCAACGCAAAATACAGATTGCTATACAGAAGTTTCCGCCAGCCTGAAAATTTGTATGGTCAATATGTCGAAAATTGCCAATGATCTCCGACTGCTGGCATCGGGTCCACGGGCAGGCTTAAATGAATTGAACTTACCGTCGCGCCAACCAGGCTCGTCCATTATGCCGGGCAAGGTGAATCCGGTTATTCCAGAAGTCATCAATCAGATTGCTTTTCAAGTGATCGGCAATGATCATACCATTTCCTTGGCTTCCGAGGCAGGACAGTTGGAGCTCAACGTCATGGAGCCAGTACTGGTCTTCAATTTAATCCAATCGCTAAGTATGATGGAGCGCGGACTCAATGTCTTTCGTGAATATTGCATAAGGGGAATTACACCGAACGAAGTTGTCATGCAGGAATTTGTTGATAAAAGTATTGGCGTTGTAACGGCAATTAACCCGTATATTGGTTACGAACAAGCATCGGAAATCGCAAGGGAAGCGTTGTTGACCAATCGTCCAATCCGACAGATTTGCATAGAGCGCCGCGTCATTGCAGAAGAAAAACTCGAAGAGATATTGAATCCATATAATATGACCAGACCGAATGCACACGTGCCTGAACTGGTAGTTAAGTAGTATTTGGCGTAATTGCATGAGTGACAGTCACTCACACACCGATGAAGAGAAAAGTGCAGAAGCGAAGCAGGCGAGTGATGAAATCGATGCGGCGGTCCAAGCTTGGAAAGATAAGTGGTATGAGGAGTTAGAAAGCGAGTAATCAACATAGGTACCTGGTTCTGAACTGTTTAGAACCAGGTATTTTTCAATTGTAGTAGTTCGAATGTCTTGATTTGTTTTTTGGGGAAATGGGAAGCATCTATACCTATTGACTCTATTTCTGGAACTATCTATTATTTATATCTGTATGGAAAAACTTTACTTTGAAAGGAGGAATATACCTTGAGTTCAAAATCTTTGACGTCTAGCAAGGAAACACCATACTTCATCTGTAGTGTCATTATTAGTATTTTTATCTATCTTATCGCTGCGTTCAGTCTTATTGGTATTGCGATAGCGTTAGTTATCTTTGCATTTATATTACTTTCAAATGCAATCATGCTCGGAAGTGTACGGGGCAACGGGGTTCGAGTGAGTGAGCAACAATTTCCTGATATTTATGACCGAGTTGTTGATTTGGCGGGGAAAATGGAGCTTGAAAAAGTTCCAGATATATTTGTTCTCCATTCTGAAGGTGCTTTTAATGCCTTTGCCACACGATTCTTTGGGCGAAACATGGTTGTTATTTATTCGGAAGTATTCGAATTGGCTCGTGAGCAAGGTGAAAAAGAACTTGATTTCATTATCGCACATGAATTGTCTCATATTAAGCGTAGGCATGTGTGGAAGAGTATACTCGTTATACCTGCCGCTTTTGTTCCTTTTCTCTCGCAAGCTTACAGTCGTGCATGTGAATATACATGCGACCGGGAAGCCGCCTATTACATACAGGACGGGGTAGCTGCGAAGCGTGCGCTCACAATTCTGGGTATCGGAAAAGGTCTTTACAAAGAGGTTAATGATTTCGCCTATCTTGAACAAATACATAGCGAATCCAATGCTGCTGTCTGGGTTGCCGAATTATTATCTACGCATCCTTTATTGCCGAAAAGAATCCAGGCCGTGGGTCAATTTATGGGTGTGGAAGGAACGCCAAACTTCGAACCGAATGCGGGGAAAATAGCGATAGGTGCAACAGTTTCTATCGCGGTTTTGAGCTTTCTTTACGTGGGCTTAATCGTTCTAGCTGTCGTTGGTTCTGTATTTCTCACATCCATCTTCCCAACCGACGCAGAGTCTGCTGGTCACGAAATGTTGGAATCTGATTTCTATCCCGATGCGACGACGCCACTTATGATTTCGGCAGCTAATGGCGACATTTCAAATGTAGAAAAGTACATTTCTGAAGGAGCCGACATTCATGCGAAAGATGAGGAATCAACAACAGCACTTCATTATGCAGTCTATAATGATGAATTTGAAGTGATCCAGTTGTTACTCGATAATGGGGCAAATCCTAACGATTTTGATAACTATTCCACTGCCCTTACTGCAGCGCTCGCAAACGAATCGTATGAAATTGCCGCGCTATTATACAATTCAGGTGCAAATCCGACTGTAAAAGATGCTTATGGTGATTCTGCACTTGATTATTTAGAAGTGGATACACAAGAGGAATTTGAGTATTTGTTGAAGAGTATGTATTAATGTTTTGATTGTTGCTGTAATATACAAATGTCATAGAGAAAGAGGAATGTCTTATGTCAGAAAAGAGTTTTGTTGCAACGTTATTGCTTAGTTTCTTTTTAGGTAGTTTAGGTGTACATAGATTTTATGTTGGTAAAATTGGTACAGGAATTTTAATGCTACTTACATTAGGTGGATTGGGAATATGGACGTTAATTGATTTTATTATAATTGCTGTTGGAAAGTTTACAGATAGTGAAGGTAGATTAATCAAGTCTTAAGTATTGATTTTACAATAATAAACAAACCAAACTAATTATCATTTTATCAATGACATAAAAATAAATTTACGAAGGTGAGTTCTGTATTGTACAGGATTCATCTCACCCATTACACCTGTACTTAAAAAAAGAGGAGTCAGGACCATGAGCCTGACTCCCCAACCCTAGCAAAATGTTATTAAGATAGTTTGTTATTAAATATCTTAACGCCAGCTTCCGCAACTTGAACGTCATGAGGCATTGTACTTCCACTGACACCTATTGCTCCCACTACTTTACCGTCGTTGACAAGAGGGATTCCTCCGCCGAAGACGACAAGGCGTCCATTATTCGTTGTGTTTAACCCATAAAGTTCAGCTACAGGCACAGTCGCCTCCGCCAGGTTTGCTGAAGGCATTTTTAAAGCTACGGATGTCCATGCTTTGTTTTGTGCAATGTCAACGCTTGCTAGCCATGCATCATCCATCCGGTGAACCGCAACCAGATTTCCGCCATCATCCCCAACCGAAATGACCATAGAAACCCCGATTTTCTTTGCTTCTTCTTCCGAACCTGCAATGATTTCTTACGCCAGATCCAATGTCACTTTGTTCATAAGAATGACCCTCCTTGTTTTTTCATACATGTATAGGAAAATATCTTACTTATTAAATACGCCGTGGGGATCGATGACAAACTTTTTGGAAGCTCCTTGATCAAATTCAGCATATGCTGCCGGTGCTTGGTCTAAGGAGATTAAAGTGGCGTTTACCGCCTTCGCAATTTGTGCCTTACCACTTAAAATCGCCATCATCAAGTCACGATGGTATTTCATGACCGGTGTTTGGCCTGTTACGAAAGTATGTGCTTTCGCCCAACCAAGTCCTAATCGTACCTTTAAGGTTCCAATTTTTGCATCTTCATCGACGGCACCTGGATCACCGGTTACATAGAGTCCAGGTATGCCGAGACGTCCCCCTGCACGCGTGACATCCATAATGGAATTCAGCACGATAGCCGGAGCTTCACCGGCTCCTGCACCATGGCCGTGGGCTTCAAAACCAACGCAATCAATGGCGCAATTACACATAAGGTATTAACCACTCAAATTAGGGAGTTAGAAGAGGACGGGATTGTACATCGGAAAGTATTTCCTGAGGTTCCTCCGCGGGTGGAGTATTCATTAACAAATCTAGGAGAAAGCCTAATGCCCATCGTTTTAATGATGTATGAATGGGGAAAGAAAAATATAAAATACTATATTCATTAATTTTGAGGTGCAGGATAATTATATAATTCGGACGCGGTGGTCCGAGCTTGGAAGGATAAGTGGTGTGAGGAATTTGAGGGAGAGTAATCAAAATAGGTACCTGGTTCTAAATTATTTTAGAATCAGGTACCTTTTTGAAGCATCCCCACTCATTTCAAGACTTTAAACCGCACTGTAGTCCCCTCGTTAAGCAGACTCACTATCTCTAGCCCTTTCCCATACAACTTCTTCAACCGCCGATCTGTGTTGGTGATGCCGATGCCGCCGGTTATGCTGGGGGTGTCTCTCAAAATTTCTTGTACGCGTCCTTGCTCCATTCCTACGCCATTATCCAAGATGGTAATTTCGGTATACATTTCGTAGTTTTTTATTTGAATACGGATGGTTCCGCCCTCTATGCGTTGAAGAACGCCGTGTCTCACTGCGTTTTCGACAATGGGTTGAATAGACAAGGGAGGGACTTGGACATCTAAATCATCGTCTATTTCCCAATCGACGTGTAGTCGTTCACCAAATCGCTCTTTTTCGATAAATAAATACGAACGGGTGAGGTTTAGTTCATCTTCTATAGGAATTAGAGCCTGTGTGTTGTAAACATTGAAGCTTCTCCGTAGATAATTTCCAAATTCGTGAAGCAGTTCAACCATTCTTGATTGATCGATTTCGGAAAGGGAAGCAATGGTGTTTAAGGTGTTAAATAAAAAGTGTGGCTGTATTTGTGCTTGGAGCCAAGCAGCTTCCATCCGGAGTTGTTCATGGATCGATTGTTTTAAATGGGTTAACGCTTTCACACGGGATTTTAGTTCCAATGCATCCATTGGTTTTGCAACATAATCATTGGCACCGGAATGAAATCCCGTATAGATATCTTCGAGTTGGTTTCGAGCAGTAAGTAGTAAAATGGGTAATTCTGAAATTGTAAATTGCTTACGGATGGTTTGTGTTAATTCGTAACCTGACATGTTGGGCATCATGACGTCAGAGATGACTAAGTCCCATTCTCCCGTGTCGATTAGCGCTAATGCTTCGCGCCCACTCGCCGCTGTGCTGACTTCATACTCCGCAGTTAACATGGTTCTTAAAATTCGTAAGTTAACAGGATCATCGTCTACGATTAGTATTTTGGATCTGTTTTCCTTTGTTTCGGACGCGGAAGGTGCAGTACGATCGTACGCACCGATCTTTTCTTCTGACTGAATGGAAGTGGCGATTTCTAGGTTGCTTTCTGTTTCATCTATAGAGACGTTGGCTAATGGAAGTGTAAACGAAAAAACAGCCCCCTTACCAAGGGAGGATGCTACGGAGATTCTCCCACCATGCAATTCTACGAGCTGTTTGCAAATGGCCAGTCCCAGTCCAATGCCGCCTCCCATAGCTGTCATGCTTGCATCTCCCTGTTGATAGCGTTGGAAAATCTTTTGCTGCGTTTCCTCGTCCATTCCAATACCCGTGTCCTTTACATAAATCGTTGCGATACCATTTTTGTGAGAGGCGTTAATTGTCACGGAACCTTCATTCGTAAATTTAACGGCGTTATGAAGGATGTTTAATAAAATCTGAATGAGTCGATTCTCATCGGCATCTACCTTCGGGAAAAAGGTTGGGATTATTAAATGTATCTGCAAGTTTTTCCCTTCCGTCATGAAGTGAATCATATCAAGTACCCCAGCAGTGACCGCATGCAAGTTTACAGGTTCTTTATACAGACGAATTTTCTGCTCCTGTAATCGTGTAATATCAAGAAGATCGTTCAGGGTAAAGGACATCTGCTTCCCTAAACGCACAAGTAGTTTCAAATTTTCCTTGTTCTTCATTGTTAAAGACTCGGCTTCATCCTGTAAAACGGCCTCTGTGATATTAATCATTCCGTGAAGTGGATTGCGTAATTCATGAGACGTGTTCGCTAGGAAATCATCTTTCATCTTATCTGCTTTTTGAAGTTCCTTTGTTTGTTGGATATTTAAGTTAACGACACGGGTATGCCGCTTAAATAGAAAACCAGCGAAAGCAGCGATGGCTATTAAATAATCAAACGGATAATAAGGAATTTCTAACAGATTTGCATTGATTGCAATCCCCCATAAAATATTAAATAAATTAACCATATTAGCAAGCAATATATAGATGGCATCCGTATTGCCGTTTTTGATAATGGTTAGGACTTGGAAGAAAATATAGGAATAAGAAAACGCATTTAACAGCATGATACTATAGCCGATATAGCCGATGTATTCAAACGGAACAATCAATAGGGAAAGGGTAAATATTCCATATAAAATAAAAAGTGAGCGGAAAATGGGGCTTTTCAAGTCAAAGACATATTGAATGAACTTAAGAATGAAAAACACCGTTCCAGCAAAAGAAAAATAGATGAGTTTAAGAGACCATGTTGCATTGATAGGTAATAAACTACTCAAAAGTTTATCCTCATCTACCAATATGGAAAAAGCAGCAAAAATAAGTAAAAGTCCGAAGTAAATGAGTTCTTTTTGAAGTTTATGTTTGCTCATAAAATATAAACCAAGGGCATACAAGCTATGTACGAGTAAGATCATCGCTACTAACAACTGCATGAATTTGGATAGATCAACTTCCTTGCTGATTGCTTCTTCCGTACCTAATTTAATGGAGCGCGTCATGCCTCCCTCATGCGCATTGTCGTAATTCGCTACATGAATGGTCATGTCGATTTCTTGACGATCTGTATGAAAAAACGCTTTGTATGTCCCCAATTTACTTTTATACTGATCGGCAGATTCCGTCGGATGTCCCACTTTAGCAATGAGCTGTCCATCCACATAGACACTAGCGGCCGACGAAATATCTTTAATGCGTATGCCATAGAGTTGGTCATGACGAGGGGGAAGTAAGATTTTCACCCGATACGTCCCATAATGAACGGGCGTATCGTCATTTGAGAACGCATCCCAGTTCCCGGGTAAAGAAATATAAGCTCGTTTATGATCCTTATGTCCCACTATGGGATCTAATAGTTGATTCGGATAGAACTCCCAATCTCCATCAAGGGTAATTGTTTGACGCCCACTAAACTCCCACCCTCTCAAATCAATCACACCACTTTCTACTTCTGGATGGTTAGGTATTTGATGATGGATGATCCAGCCAATTCGAAAAAGGGTCAATACAAGGATCACCAAGCTAATTAGTAGGAAAATCTTTTTTTTGTTCATCGGATGTTGATTAACCACGATCGATTTCAGCCCTTTACTAGAAAATAAAGATGAAAAGACCGAGTACTGCACCATCTACTCTGTTTTTTCACTTTTCACACTTGTATTCTATCATATCGAAAGTGTCGATCCATGTCTTCCGTATAATGGAAAATGGGTATCTTATGCATTAAGAGATTCATATAAAAAATTACAATCCATTAACACCCCCTTAACAATAGACAACTAGAATTAATACATAAGAGAGTATAATTTTGGGGGTCAGATTGATGAAGATGAGAAAGAAAGTCATTGCAGGGATTGCGGCAACGGGAATTCTATTTGGGGCGAGTCAGCCGTACAATGTGTTCGCGGAGCAACCTCCCTTTTTTCAATATGAAGGGGAAGATTTGAAGATTACGCAAATCGGTCAATATGACAGTATGGCAGGGATTGGCGGTACTGAAATTATGGCATATGATGAAGCGTTGAAACGGGCTTTTGTCACGAATGGTGCCGTGTCCGGGATTGACATCCTTTCTTTTGAGTCTTTAAAATCGGGTCAGTTTACAAAAGTCCGGTCGATAAAAAGAGTGTTTTTATCGGAATTCGGCATTGAAAATGTAGCCGATATTACGAGCATCGCATCCCATCCGACAAAAGATTTAGTGGCGGTTTCGGTTGTGAGTAATCCAAAAACTGATCCGGGCTATATCGTCTTTTTATCCAAAGAAGGGGAATATATCACGCATGTGCAAGTCGGTTCGTTGCCGGATATGGTGACTTTTACATCGGATGGAACGAAGGCTGTCGTGGCGAATGAAGGGGAGCCGAGCGATGATTATGCAGTTGATCCGGAAGGGACGATATCAATCATTGACGTCATGAAAGAGCCAGCTGATTTCACGGTCAATACGCTTACTTTTGAAGGTGTAGCGCTCGACGATAAAGTGCGTGTGAATTCCAAAGGGACGGTCCTTCAGCAATTGGAACCGGAATATGTAGCGATTTCTGCCGATAGCAAGTTGGCGTATGTCGCGATGCAAGAAAATAATGCGGTTGCAACGGTTGACTTAGTGGCAGAAAAAATCTTGCATGTCAAAGGGCTGGGGGTGAAAGATCACTCGCTTCCGGGGAACGAACTCGATGGAAAGCGGAATGATGAAACGAAACTTGAGCGTCTTCCTCTGCTCGGATTTTATATGCCTGACGCCATCGATACCTTTACAGCGGGTGGTAAAACATATATTTTAACGCCGAATGAAGGGGATGCCCGGGATTACGAAGCGTATTCCGAAGAGGCGGAAATCGGTGATATCGCCGACAAGATTCAATTGAAGGCTGAGCATTATGGAGGCTTCACGCAAGAGGAATTAGACCAATTAGTGGCGGACGGCCTATTCGATGAGATGAAGAAAACGAAGATCACACTCGAACAAGGCATGGCGGCGGATGGTTCGTATGAAGCGCTCTATTCGTACGGTGGACGCAGCTTCTCCATCTTTGATGCCGATACGATGGAGCTGGTGTTTGATAGCGGAAGTGAATTCGAAAAAATTACAGCTGAAGCACTCCCAGAGTTCTTTAACACAGATAATGAAGAAATTGCCTATGACAAACGGAGCTCCGCAAAAGGTCCAGAGCCGGAAACCGTTGTCGTTGGGGCAATTGATGGTAAAAACTATGCCTTCATCGCTTTGGAGCGAGTGAGCGGGATTATGGTGTATGATCTTACAAATCCATCAAAGCCTGAATTCGTCACGTTTATCTCGAGCAGGGACTACAGTGAAGACATCAAAGGGGATGTCTCGCCTGAAGGATTGCGCTTTATTTCCGCGGATCAAAGCCCGACAAGTCATGCGTTGTTAGCGGCGACGCATGAAGTATCCGGGACGGTTGCGATTTACGAATTTGGTGGAAAAGAGATGAACGAGCCAAGCCGTTTTGAAGACGTCAATGAGAATCATTGGGCATCTCCTTATATCCACGATTTGTACAATCGCGGTGTGATTCAAGGAAAAACGGAAATGACATTCGCGCCGCAAGATGAAGTGACGCGCGTTCAGTTCGTGACGATGTTGGCGAGTGCTCTTAACCTGCAACCAACTTCCGCAGATCGTCAATTCGACGATGTTCCAAGCGCAGCACAAGACGCGGTGCAGGCTGTGTTTGAAGCGGAAATTGCGACCGGCGTATCAGAAAAATCATTTGATCCAAATGCAAAACTAACACGTGAACAAATGGCAGTCATGGCCGTCAACGCTTATGAGTATGCAACAAAAACAGCAGTGAAAGTTGAAACAAAACAGCGCTACAGCGATCTACAAAGCGTAAGCAACGATGCGCTGGAAGATGTGCAAAAAGCCTATGCGCTCGGTATCATGCAAGGGGATAACGGTAAATTCCAACCGCAAGGATCCTCTACGCGTGCCCAATCCGCAAAAGTCATGTCTGTATTGCTTCAGCAAATTGAAAATGAACTGCAAGAATAAACTTGAACAGTGCCTGCTGCCCTATGGTAAGCGGGCACTGTTTTTTATTCAAATTAAAAATAGATTCCTTGTTACTACACTGTGAGTCAGTAATTGCTGTCAGGTAAATAAAATCCTTCCACGGAGATATCGTATTCCTGATAAATATCACTGAACAACGCCTTGCCAATAAGCTCGCGTAATACACCAGAGAAGTAGCCAGGTAGGTTCTGGATCTTCTTGTGTTTCGTTGCCTGCAGGGCGATCTGGAGGGCTTGTAAGGCCAATTGTTCGAACAGTTCTTCCTTGTCGGCATGGATGCTGAACTTGAGCATCTGGGAAGATTGTTGGCGGTAGACACCGAAAAACTTTCTTGCCAAGGTAGTCTCTCCGATCGTTGAGGAAAGAAGTGATCGCATTCTTCCGTAAAGTGTCGTCGAGAACTTTTCCGTAGGAGACGTTATGTTTAGATCTTTAGGATTTATAGATTTAGAAAGTGATGGTTCAGTTTCCGGATTCGATGGCTTGTCCGCGTGGTGATCACGTTTTGGAGCATCGTCCCGGCTGTTCATTTCCCCCTGGTCATGGAAAGGTTTAATGGCGTAAATGTTGGCGCCTAGACCGCTCATGATGGGACGGATGAAATGGATGCGATCAATGATGTTGAGATTTTCCAACTTGCGGATGGCGCGACGGATTGTGGCGTTTGATTTTCCCAAGGCTTTTTCCATCGTTTCGTGTTTCAAGTGGGCTGCACCGTATTTGACGGAGTAGCAACGGATCAGATTGAGAACAGCCCGGTCTGTGTCGTTCATAGTGTTCCAGTTCGCGGAAATATGTTGTTTCACTGCCTGGTCCATGTCATCCTTGTTGGTGAAGTATGCATAGTCTGTTAAGTATGTCGTCATAGGTAATATCCTCCTTTACCCTTTATATAGAGAGGTGGAGGGAGAAAGTGGACAGCATTTGAAAATTAATTTTTTAATTTGATAGATCATTGTTGTTCCATATGGTTTCTTTCTTCATTCACCTTTCTCCAAGCCTTCTTTCTTGGCATAATAGAGTTAAGAAGTTTGGGAGAAAGGAGGAATCGGCGTGAAAGGAATTCCTATGCTGCAAATGACATTGGCGATGGCGATTTTTGGGTCGATTGGATTCTTTACTGGAAAGACCGGGATCCCTGCGGCAGAATTGGTTTTCGTACGATGTATTTGTGCGACGCTTTTTTTAGGGTTCTGTTGGCTCATCACAGGTGGGCATAAAGTGGAAGTGTGGAGAAAGCGGGAAGTTATGCAGACGGTCGTTTGCGGAGTTTTTTTAGTGTTGAACTGGGTGTTTTTGTTCAAGGCGTTTGAAGAAATGTCGATTACAGTTACCATTACGCTTTATAACTTAGCACCGATTTTCGTTTTAATTATTGGCAGTCTGTTTTTGAAAGAAAGGATGACGTTAACCGGATTATTGGCAATTGTCATCTGTTTTCTTGGAAGTGTCTGCATCATCGGGTTTCAAAACTTCACTTCGTTATCCGATTTTGTCGGTTCAGGCTTTGGCTGGGCCATCTTGTCGGCACTTTGTTATGCGATGACGATGCTGGTTGGCAAAGAAATCAGGGGGATGAGTGCATATGCGATGACATTTATCCAAACGGCGGTCGGGATTATCATGTTATTTCCGTTCATGGATTTCACCGTGTTCAACGGGTTAAGTGATTCAAATTGGCTGTACATCGTCGGGACAGGCCTCATCCATACGGGGTTTGTCTATTATTTATTTTTCAACAGTCTTCGGCAATTATCGACGGTTGTCATTTCCGCATTGGTGTTTGTCGATCCGGTTGTGGCTATTTTGCTTGATATTCTTATTTTAGATTTTCAACCGACACTGACTCAAATGGCCGGCATTCTGCTTGTTTTTGGTGGAATTATCTCTACAATTGTGAAGCAAGAGTAGGCAATTGCTGTCTATGTGGTTGTTCAAAGGGGTATACTAGTAGCGGGCGAATACTATGATGCCTATAGGAATTGTACAGATTCATTGATTTGGACACAAAGTTGTAAAACCTGTCAACGGAAAGTCGATGTACGATATACATAACTAGAAAAACAATGACCGTAGAATAGGGGACTATAAATGAGGACCGTAACGATAGAAGAAATTACAAAAAAGTTTTCACTGGAAGTGTTAAGCGGACATGACCAATTGCATCGTGTGCTTAAAAAGACGAAAGTGAGACGTCCGGGATTGGAGTTTATGGATAAATTCGATTTTATCGCCACAGAACATGTCCAAATCCTCGGCAAAAACGAAATCAATTATTTACATACCTTGTCGACGGAGGAGAGCAAGTTGCGCATCGGGAATATTGTTCAATACGCGCCACCTTGCATCATCATCACTTCGCGGCAAGAAGAGCCTTTAGGGCTGATCCAGTATTGTACGGAAGAAAAGATTCCAGTATTACGTACGCCTGATTCCACGAGTGAACTCAGTGCGAAATTGGATGCCTATGTCATTAAAGCGATGGCTCCAGAAATTGCGATACACGGCGTCTGCATCAATGTCGCAGGGATGGGTATTTTGCTGCGCGGCAAGTCCGGGGTAGGGAAGAGTGAGACCGCCCATACGCTGATCGGACGCGGACATCGTCTAATCGCAGACGATATTGTCGTCTTGAAAAAACTGAGCCCGCAAACGTTGCTCGGTACATTTGATGAAAAAAATAAGGAATTTCTCGCTTTGCGCAGCGTCGGTCTGTTAAATGTCGTGCGCCTTTATGGAAGAGCCGCATTCCAAGAGGAAACACGGATTGCGCTCGATCTCGAACTGACCGAATGGAAAAAAGATGACCTGAACAATGAGTTGGAAATGGAAACAAAGTTTGTGGAATATATGGACGTTAAAATCCCGCATCTTAAAATTCAACTTCAGCCGGGTCGTGACATCGCCGGATTGATCGAAGCGGCTGCGAATAACTGGTATTTGAAACAGCAAGGGTATAGCGCTGCTGAGGAATTCATGAAGCGGATTGAGTCGGAGTTTGAGGGGAATTAAACAGTTCCTTAAAAAGAAAGTCCTTGTACAATCGAATTACTAGATTGTACAAGGATGATGGATAAGCAAATTAGTTACGAACGAGGTAATCAAAAGCGCTTAATGATGCTGTTGCGCCTGAGCCCATCGCAATAATGATTTGGTTATACGGACTTGTCGTACAGTCTCCCGCAGCGAATACGCCAGGGATGTTTGTTTCGCCGCGATTATTTACGACAATCTCACCGAAACGATTACGTTCAATTGTATCGCCTAACCAATCCGTGTTCGGTACAAGGCCAATCTGAACAAAAGTACCTGACAGTTCAACATGATGTTCTGTACCGCTCTCACGGTCTACATATGTGATGCCGTTTACGCTATCAACACCCGTAATTTCTTTTGTTTGAACATTTTTCAGGACATTGACGTTCGGCAGGCTATGGACACGCTCTTGTAGGACAGAGTCCGCTTTGAGTTCTGGCATGAATTCTAGAACTGTTACATGGTTGGCAATGCCTGCAAGGTCAATCGCCGCTTCGATACCGGAGTTACCGCCGCCGATAACAGCCACGTCTTTTCCTTCAAATAATGGACCGTCACAATGCGTACAATACGCTACGCCTTTATTTTTAAATTCAGCTTCGCCCGGTACTCCGACATTGCGCCAGCGTGCGCCTGTAGCGAGGATGACTGTTTTACTTTTTAGTACTGCGCCGTTTTCAAGTTCGATTTCGACGAAGTCTTTTTTCTCTAAACGTGTAGCACGTTGTAAATTCATGATATCTACATTGTACTCTTTCACGTGTTCTTCTAGACTTGCTGCAAGCTGCGGACCTTCCGTATGCTTGACACTGATGAAGTTTTCGATAGAAGCCGTGTCTAAAATCTGACCGCCGAAACGTTCAGCAACAATGCCCGTACGAACACCTTTACGCGCCGCGTAGATCGCCGCACTTGCAGCTGCTGGACCGCCGCCGACAACAAGCACATCGTAGGGCTCTTTATTAGCAAATTCTGAAGCGTCTGGTGCACTGCCTAGCTTCGCAAGGATTTCTTCCAGTGTTGCACGTCCGCTACTGAATGATTTACCATTCAAGAAAACAGTTGGTACAGCCATGACTTGCTTGCTTTCTACCTCTTCTTTGAAGGCAGCGCCGTCGATCATCGTATGCGTGATATTCGGATTCAGAATGCTCATCAAATTCAACGCCTGTACAACTTCTGGACAGTTTTGACAGCTGAGGCTAATGTAAGATTCAAAGCGAAGTTCTTCTTGAATAGCTTTCACTTGGTCGATCAATTTTTGCTCGACTTTTGGGGCTCTACCACTCACTTGCAAGAGTGCTAGCACTAGAGACGTGAATTCATGGCCAAGCGGAACACCTGCAAACGTTACGCCCGTGTCTTCACCGACGCGGTTGACACTGAAGCTCGGCGTTCTTTCGAGTTGTGTATGCTCGACTTTGATACGGGAGGACATCGTTGCTAATTCCTCTACAAGACCTAGTATTTCTTTGGAAACTTTATCTGAACCTGTGCTTACTTTAAGTAATACATCGCCTTCCATCATTTCTAGATACTGGGCGAGTTGTGCTTTTATCGTTGCATCTAACAAGATTATCTCTCCTTAACATATAGTACTTCGCCAAACACACCTCGGCGTGTACGCGCCAGATCTTGAATAGCCTTCCTTAGATTCAAAATCTGGAGCATCCGCCGAAGTTTGAAAAGTTAGCGGGGACATGCCCCGCCAACTCGTCCACTTAAATTCGGATTATTAGATTTTACCTACAAGGTCAAGGCTTGGTTTAAGTGTTTCAGCGCCTTCTTCCCATTTAGCTGGGCATACTTCGCCTGGGTTGTTGCGCACGTATTGAGCTGCTTTGATTTTACCTACGAGGATGCTTGCATCACGGCCGATACCGCCCGCATTGATTTCTACTGCTTGTACAACGCCGTCTGGATCGATGATGAACGTACCGCGATCTGCAAGACCTGCTTCTTCGTCTAGAACGTCGAAGTTGCGTGAAATTTGTTGTGAAGGGTCACCGATCATGATGTATTCTAGCTTGCTGATCGCTTCTGAGTGATCGTGCCAAGCTTTGTGTGTGAAGTGAGTGTCTGTAGAAACAGAATATACTTCAACGCCTAGTTCTTTTAGCGTTGCATATTGGTTTTGAAGGTCTTCGAGTTCAGTTGGGCAAACGAATGTGAAGTCTGCAGGGTAGAAGCACACAACGCTCCATTGACCTTTTAGGTTTTCTTCTGTAACGTCGATGAACTCTCCGCTACCGCTATTATAAGCTGATGCTTTGAATGGTAGAATTTCTTTTCCGATTAAAGACATGATTTAATTTCCTCCCAAAGTATGTTTTTTAGAACTTATAGTCGTTAGTTTGAGCGATTAAGGCAAACCTCAAACAACCATATATTTTTTATTATTGGTTAACTATAATAATTCTAATTCAATATTCATTATTGTATAAAGCTCTAAAAATGTCAAGAGTAACGCTTCAATTTAAACTAAACATTAACTAAACGTTTTCAAAGCTGATAAAAATGAATATTGGTAAGTACTTTTTCTCAATTACTTTTATCCTTTCTCAACCGTACAGTAATTTCTGAATATAAAAGCTATTATGATTTTTCATTTAAAAGTAATGTTATGCCAATACAAAAGAAGTACCTGATCGGAATGATTTCCGACCGGGTACTTCTTTATTCAATAAATGAAGGGAAAAATTCCTAGTCTTCTAATCGTCAAGATAGCATTCATTTTCGCTCGTTTTCCTACTATAATGGAAATAGGCATCATGCATGCCCAATGATCGAGAAATTAAAGGAGATGGAGAGCGATTCGAATCAATTGGAAGAAGATCCTGCTCCTTTTTATTGCGGTTTTCATCGTCAGCCAAATTGCCGGCAGCTTTTTTTTCTATGGTTTGGCGGTCAAGCGTGGCCCGAAAGATTTCTTGCAGAATAACGCTGATTTAGAAGTTTCGGATCAGTCGATGGAGCTGTATTTGAACGGGGATTGGATCGAGTGGGTAAAGGATCAGCCCTTTGAGCACCTTACATTAACATCACGCGATGGACTGAAACTGTCCGGTTACTATTTGCCAGCCTCCCAGCCGACCGATAAATTGGTCATCCTGACACATGGCTATTTAGGGAATGGCAAGCAAATGGGGTTATACGGACAGCATTATCATAATGAATTAGGCTACGATATTTTCATGCCTGATGCACGGGGGCATGGAAAAAGCGAGGGAAATTATTACGGTTTTGGCTGGCCAGATCGGCTTGACTTGATCGATTGGACATATTTATTGGTGAAGAAACTCGGACGGGATACGAAAGTGGTTTACCATGGGTTATCGATGGGAGCGGCAACCGTCCTGATGGCTAGTGGGGAAGAAGAGCTTCCTTCTCAGGTGCAGGCCATCATTGCGGATAGTCCGTATCAGTCGGTTTACCAGTTGTTTACGTATCAAATGAATCGGATGTTTCACTTACCGGCATTTCCTTTGCTGGATAGCACGAGTTTGTTGACGAAAATTAGAGCCGGTTATTCCTTCAGGGAAGCTAGTGCAATGACAGAAGTGGAGAAGACGGATGTCCCGATACTCTATATTCATGGGGAAGGTGATACATTCGTTCCGACGGAGATGGCGGAGGAGTTGTTTCAGCAAACCGCTAGTCATGCGGAACTCTATCTCGTTCCCGATGCGAACCACGGTGAATCTTTTGCTATAGCGGGTGACGCCTATCTGGAAAAAGTGGAACTTTTTCTTGATCGGATGATTAATTAGCGTTTGTCAACAGACTGGGGAGGCAATCATTTTGTGATTGCCTCCTTTTATATTTCCCGTCTTAGCCGACTACCAATCTGTGTTCGCTGTAATCGCGCAACGAGCACCAAGCCTAAAATGGCGCCGCTGACACTGGAGACGAGAAAGGGAGGGACGAAAAAGAAAGCCGTGAATGCCGTCCCCATCAATAGTTTGGCATAGGGGACAGCGAGTAGGGAGGCGATGACGCCTGTTCCGATGACTTCCCCGACAGCTGCCAGCCATGTCTTTCTGAAATACTTATAGAAGACGCCCGCAAGAAAGGCGCCGATCATACCTCCTGGAAATGCAAGCAAAGAACCTGTGCCTGTCAGTATGCGGACAAGACCGGTTAAGAAAGCGATCATAACGGCCGGAACGGGTCCAAGCATGATCGCGGCGATGACATTGACGGCATGTTGGATCGGGTAGGCTCGTGCAATGCCGGCCGGAAAGTAAACGAATGTCGAGCCGGCAACCGCGATGGCGACGAACATGGTCATGATGACCATCTTTCGTGTGTTCATGACAACGTCATCCCCTTGTCATTCCCTTGAGGTTGTCGAATGAATTGACAATCTTGAATAACGTCTTCCTCCAATGCATAAAGGGCATTCAGGAAATGAATTTTAAAATCGCCTGGACCTGAA
This sequence comes from Sporosarcina soli, assembly GCF_042655805.1. Taxonomy (NCBI): domain Bacteria; kingdom Bacillati; phylum Bacillota; class Bacilli; order Caryophanales; family Caryophanaceae; genus Sporosarcina; species Sporosarcina soli. The sequence goes on from NZ_JBHSNO010000007.1 coordinate 220,784, forward strand.
GCATGCTCTGCAGCTTTTTCCCCGGCTTTCTTGTAAAAGGCCAATGCAGTGGTTACGGCGTTGAATGGATCTTCTTCTGCCACAGCCAAGAAAGCGCCAGCGACGGCGCTGAGAAGACAACCTGCACCTGTCAGATGGGACATAAGCGGATGCCCACCTGTCACGCAACTCGTTCCATGCTGATCCGCTACAATATCCCAAGGACCGGTGACTGCAACGACACAGTTATGCGTGCGAGCAACTTCCTCTGCAAGGGCAGTAATATCCGCTTCGCCCTCTCCTGCATCGACGCCTTTGAAACGCCAGTCGACTCCGGCAATGGCAGCCAGTTCCCCTGCGTTGCAACGGATGAGCATCACATCCACTTCCTTTAAAATCCTTAAAATGGCCTCTTTCCGGAAAGCAGTTGCGCCCGCGCCAACCGGGTCTAGGACGACAGGAATTCCTTGTTGATTGGCACTTTTCCCCGCCAATAACATTGATGTTACCGTGTCCTTTTTCAGCGTTCCGGTATTCAATACGGTACAGGATGAGACGGCTGCGATTTCGGCAGCTTCTTCTATCGCGTCTGCCATAACGGGGGAGGCCCCGAGAGCCAGCAAGCCGTTCGCTTGGAAATTGGCGACGACAATATTCGTTATACAATGAATAAGCGGGCGTTCCTCACGCAGTTTCTGTATCAAAGTTGTCATAGTGTATCCTCCTTTAGCATACGGTTTCTTTTCAATGAAGAATTTGGATTTGTCGGGTTCTAAAGGCCTGTAATGCAAGCAATCGACAATAAATGCAAGTAAACACTTTGCAAATGCAATCAAAACCTGCACAAGTGTAAGCAAATAGGGCAGGGTGCAAGCCAATGCCCAGCCTCATAACTGGCGGATGAATATGCAAAAGCCGCTCCCTCATTGCAGAATTGGAAGCGGCGGTAATCATTGTTCAAGCGTTTCCACTTCCCTACGCTGGTTTGACCCAGATCAGGTTCCAAGGGTCCGCATAAATGCGTCTCAGTCTTTCACAAGACTCCCCTAGCGGTAGATCCTTCTATTTTAAATTAACAATAACATAATATGACGAACGGCTCAACGTGCGCAAAGGAAGGAGAGGTACAATCTCCTACATTTAATATGACGGGCACATATTTCCTGAATTGGGGCTTGATCGACTTATCCGATACGTGGGGAATTTAACTTGCTTCAGCAGAAGTCCCGCACTTCTATAAGTGGTGGGATGAATGCTAGAAATGCATTCCATTCAGTGGGGGTTCAAACCCCGGCTGAATAGAGGAACTCAGGCTAAGGTCGCCGCGCCCTGAATGAACGTGCCTTAATTTCTGCAAAAAACCGCAGAAATACGGCAAATCAAACCCTTCGCTGTTTGATTGGCAACGCCTGAGTGACCAACATCCTGTTGGCCCAAGCCTCCGGCGGATGTCACGGATTTTGAAAGGAGTGAATTGAGCAAGCTCAATTCAAAATCCGGACGCAATAACGCCGAGGCGTTATTGATTTACGACCTTTAGAGGGAGTATCTATTGTAGTTCCGTCTAAATAAAGAGAAAAAGCTCCCCGCAACAATAGGCAAGAAGAGGAAGTTGTGCTTGCCGTCAAAAACGAAATTTTACTATTGAAATCGATGTATACAAACATAGTAGTGTTGTAAACGTAATTGTATACATTAGTAAACAATTACGTTTACAAGTATACAAATAAGTACACATCCTTTATTTATATGGGTATACGGAAATGTATACATGTTTACGCCTGCGCACACAACATTACAGTTGTGTGATAAATGAAGGGATAGTATTGATTTGTCTAGAAAACTCCAGTACCATTTTAGTGGAAAGAAAGATTAAGGGAAGGGTGATTGGATTGACGGAATCTAGAATTGCAGCAATTGACGTAGGAAACGATTCATTGAAAGCTATTTTTGGAAAGTTGGAAACGGAACTCAATATCCCGAATGTGATTGCGCAGGATGTTGCAGATCGTCCGATTATCGGTATTGAGGAATTGGACAATCAAGACCCTACAGAAGGTATCCATATCCGTTTGCACTCTCCTACACTACATGACAACAATGCCATTTACCGTGTTGGGAAATTGGCGACAAAGAGCGGGAATTCTACGGAGTTGGACCCGGGAAGTAACAAATCTGAGGAAGATCAGACACTTGTGATGTTGTTTGCTGCTTTGGCATTGGATGCAGCCCGTGAAGAAAACAAAAGTGTTTTTAAACGTAATAATAATGTAATTGAGGCGACATATACGCTTGGGACAGGCCTTCCGCTAAGAGAAGTGAAGGAAGGGAAGGACGTAGGCTATCGTTCCCAACTACTCGGTTCGGTCCACCAAGTCGAATTTTTAGTGACTCCTAAATACCAAGGATTGAAAGTGAATCTGAAATTCGATGAAGTAAAAGTGTATCCGGAAGGGTTCGCGGCATTTATCAATCTTGTAATGGACAATAACTTGAATATCATCAATAAAGAGCTGATTGACAAACGGATTCTGATCCAAGATATCGGGGGATTATCGACGGATGTGGCGGTTATTAAAAACCGTAAAGTGGATGACGATAAGGCACAAGGCTTCAATTTAGGTGTTTCAGAGTCTCTGGATAAGATTCGTGAAGAGATTTACGCGCGTCATGGTGTTGAGCTAGATAGCCGTTCTGATGTGGTCGATATCATTACGAAGAAAAATGACCGTAATCATATTATGGTGCGGGGAAGCCGGACAAGCGTGCATGACATCGTCGATCGGATCCTGTTAGACTTGGCGAAAAAGCAGTATCGTCATTTGCGCAACATTTGGCAAAGAAACTCGCAAACGGAAATCTGCTATTTCATCGGCGGAGGTTCCATCGTATTGAAAGACTATCTGAAGACGTTGAATAACAGTTTGGATGGCTATAATATCGATTTCTTCGAGGATGAAAAAGAGAGCGTTTGGATGATGGCCAACGCATATTACAAACTGATTTCCGATTTTGCTCGAAAAAGCCAGCCGGTGAAGCCGAGGGAAGAAGAAAAGTTAGCGAAAACAAAATAGGTGATGAACCATGAGTGAAACTGGTTTGAAAAGGGGGCAGCCGATTACATTCCGGCTGCCTTCCGATACATCTGACCATACATTAAAGCAATTGCAGAAGCTAAAAGAAGTGGAAAGAAGGAATTTTTCCAGTAAGATCGCCCAGTTTGTCATTGAAGGGGTGAATGATTCCCTTATCAAGCAGCGGGAAGCCATTACGATTCCATTACCGAAAGGCTTAACGAAAGCCCAACGTGATTGGTTGCGGCATGAGCATTCTGAAGCGCTTTTAGGGAGCATCGTCTATCAGCTGATTGCCGATCCAGTCCGTACAGCGGCACTCTACGCCTCATTGAACAGTAACGCCATCGATGTCGATGCAGCTCTTTATGTGCAGCAGGAGACGACTGCGGCGTTAGATGAAACCGCAATACCGGCAATACCGGACAATCCATTGCCGAGTACTGTTATCGACGATGGCGATGACTTGGACAATTTTGATTGGGATCAGGTGGCGATGACAGAAGCATCTGTTGAGGTGGAAGAAGAAACGGATCCTTTAGCGGATTTTCTGGCTCAAATGAATAAATGAAGCGGTGTCTGTGCAAAGAACTGTCGTGAAAGGTCAACTTTTGCGGGGGATTGCACAGACTTTTTTGTTTAGACGAAAAAAGCATGGCAGTGGCAATCTGTATGCCACTGCCATGCTGTTAGTCAAGCAAGCCGACCATTTTTAAACCGTTTAAAATCCCATCTTCGCTGACATTTGTTGTGATATATTTGGCTGCATTTTTTGCATCTTTATGTCCATCTCCCATGGCGACACTGTTCGCAATGGTTGTTAGCATTTCGACGTCGTTCAAGCCGTCGCCGAATGCGTAAATGTTTTCTGGATGAATGCCCAATTTGTCTATAATTTGCTGAATACCGATCGCTTTGGAGCCGCCGACAGGGACGACGTCAACCGCCAAAGGATGCCAGCGAACGAAATCGAATTCGGGGAATTGTTGTTCATATTCTTTTTCGACAGGATCTTTACAGAACAACAAGGATTGGTACAGATCGTTATTTTCGTGATAGCCTGGATCGTAATTGGGAAAATAATCGATTTTCAATGAATGAATTCCGGCAGAGACGTGTTCGTGGTCGGGGGTATTGGCTTTCATATCCTCGTGATTCATGTAGACGACTGGGTGTTCGCGCTCTACTGCGACTTCTGTTAGGCGGACGAGCGCTTCTTTATTGAGCGAGTTTGTGTAAATAGGCTCGCCTTTGAAGACGACATATTGACCGTTATAGCTGACGAATGTGTCAATTTCTAGTTCGTCCAATAGGTCATTGAACATAAATGGTGCGCGTCCCGTTGCAATGGCCACGATATGTCCTTTGTCCTTCAAGTCGAAAATCGCCTGTTTTGTAGAGGGCGGCAGTTTTTTGTCGTGATCGTATAAAGTGCCATCTATATCGAAAAAAATGATTTTTTGAGTCATGGAATCCTCCTTTATGCTGTGCTTATTCCTTATTATAGCATGACAGTTGAAGAGGAGACCCGTTGCACAAAGGAAGGTACACGCTTTTTGAGTTGCCCGTTTGTTTATGGTATACTATTCAGTAACTTTATTGAGGAAGGAATGACGGGTGGACGATGGATAACTAATCTCTTGATTCCGAGAAATTAAATTTTTTCTTTACACGGAAAACAGGATTAGTCTGTCCATTTTTAAACCATTTCCTTCCTCTATGCACGGGCAAGAGGTTTTTTAGGGTACTTTAAATTTGGCAACAATACGGCTAATCCTTCCGATACTACTTCGGAGGGATTTTTTTGTCCCTCCGTTTCTGGAGGAATGCACATGCTGATAGGAACGTTGAATGAGGTAACGGTGGCATATGGAGAAACAGTGATTTTGGATGGGCTGTCGGCGGATATTCAGGCAGGGGCTTGTATCGCGATTGTCGGAGCAAATGGTGCGGGGAAATCGACACTTTTGTCGCTACTGGCAGGAGAAATCGCTCCGACTTCGGGTTCGATGAATTGGACCGCCAAAGCACCGTCCGTTACGTATTTCAGGCAGGAACAGGAAGAGGCAGGCGATGCCGACTGGGAACGGGCGGAAACGCATATGTATCGGCAAAGATGGCAAGTGCCAAAGTCGGTCGACTATGCAGTAGCAAGCGGAGGCGAACGGATGAAGATTCGACTTTCTGCCACGCTTGCGGAACACAGTGGACTCGTTCTGTTGGATGAGCCGACCAATCATTTGGATAGTGATGCGTTGGAGGAATTGATCCGGATCATTCAGGAAGGGGAAAGTACGTATTTGATCGCTTCCCATGATCGGCATTTTATCGACAAAGTGGCAGACTTTGTATTTGAAATCGAGTACGGGAAATTGACGGTATATAAGGGGAATTACACAGATTATCGTAAGAAAAAGGAGAAGGATCGGGAAATTCGACAGAAACAGTACGAGCAGCAACAACGGAAAATCGCACATGTCGAAGAACAGATCGAAGCATTGGGAGATTGGTCCGCCAAAGCACATGCAGAATCGACAAAAAAAGGCGGAAGGATGATGGGGGCAAAAGAATACTTCCGTATGAAAGCGAAAAAGCGCGATGTCCAAATTCGCTCGAAGCGGAAACGGTTGGAAGCTGAACTGGAAAAAGAGCGTATCGAAAAGCCGGAAACTGAAATCACAGTGTCATTCGATGTGAAAGGGCGGAGGAAGAAAGGGAAACGGGTACTGGAATTGAAAGAAGTGCGGAAAGACTTCGACGGTCGGAAATTATTTGCGGATGTATCATTCACTGTGCAGGCCGGCGAACGAATTGCTTTTATTGGCCCGAACGGTGCAGGGAAATCGACGTTATTCCGGATGATGCTCGAAGAGGAAGGGTATGAAGGGAAGCTGTGGAAAACGGAAGGGATGACGATCGGCTATTTGAAACAAACGGTGCTCGATCTTCCGGATGTGACGATGGCAGAGTATTTCGATGTGGCAACTTTTCACGAGCAAGGCATGATCCGGACCAATTTGACGAATCTTGGTTTTACGCAAGCGCATTGGGATTTGCCGTTATCCGCGCTTAGCATGGGCGAACGTGTGAAAGTGAAACTGATGCAATTCATCTTGGAAGGGGCGGATGTGCTGCTGTTGGATGAGCCGACCAACCATTTGGACCTTCCTTCGCGAGAAGAACTCGAAAAGACATTGGAGTCATTTCCCGGAACATTGCTATTCGCTTCGCATGACCGTTATTTCACAGAGCGGATGGCGGATGGATTGCTAGTTTTTGAGAAAGGGACAATCAGGAAAGTGCCGATGACCTATGCGGAGTGGAAAGCGCGTGAGGATGCAATTCAACCAGAAAAGTCCGCAGAAGAACGATTGCGATTGGAAACCGAATTGCAGGCAGTGCTAGGACAGCTAAGTTTGCTGAAGCCGGGCGATAAAAAGTATGCGGAATTGGATCGGGATTTTCAAGCGCTGAGCAGGCGATTGAGAGAGTTGGATTGATTGTTGCCAAAGTTTAGGTGCAAGAAGACGCATGGTCCAACGATTTAAGATGGGAAGAAAACAAGATATTGGCGTTTATTGGGCCTATATTGGTGTATGGCGACCTGATATCAGCGTTTGTCGGGCGTTTATTGGCGTATAACGTCTTGATATTGGCGCTCAACGCGCATATATCGGCGAATTAATACTTTATACTTGATCAGGTGCCGTAAACACGAAACAAACCAGCATACCACACCAACTTATGCTACACTAGTTGCAAAGCCGAATAGTTGAACAACCACTGGGGGAGCCTTTTTTAAAGGCTGAGACGTGCATGGGTGCACGGACCCTTGGAACCTGATCCGGATGATACTGGCGTAGGGAAGTGGGCGCACCTTTGACAAACCTACAAATGGTAGCCGCTTCCCACCGTCACCGGGAAGCGGCTTTTTATCTTTATTCAGCAAATGTTTTTGTAATGAAAGCGTAGCGTCAGCTACAGAAGCCTCCCACCTCTATAGGTGATAAGTGCTTGTGGTGTTGGGCTTCTGTTCGATGGGTGTTCAAACGCCCGTTGAACGAAGATAAAGCCTCCGGCGGATGTCACAGATTTTGAAAGGAGTTTAAATGAAGGCAGGCTAAGTGCGCGACGTCCTAAAAGGAAAGTGCCTTAATTTCTGCAAAGATCGCAGAAATACGGCAAATCGAACTCTTCGCTGTTCGATTCGCAACGCCTGCATGACCTACATCCTGTAGGCCTCAAGCACAATTCAAAATCTGGACGCAATTTTGCTGAGGCGTAATTAATTAAAAAGAAAAGGGCGGGGAATCGAATGGTACATGTGGCTTTGACGATTGCAGGATCGGATAGTGGCGGCGGTGCGGGGATTCAGGCGGATTTGAAGACGTTTCAGGAACTCGGGGTGTTCGGGACGTCTGCTTTGACGGCGGTGACGGCGCAAAATACGTATGGGGTGTCGGCAATCCAGTCGATGGAACCATCCATCATTACCGCGCAGATTCAGGCGGTGAAAGAAGATTTTGCTGTACAGGCGGTCAAGACAGGGATGTTGTTTTCGGCGGAAATCATTCAGGCGGTGGCAGCTGAACTGCGTGATAGCGGTATTCCACTCGTCATCGATCCGGTGATGATTGCGAAAGGGGGCGCCTCGCTGTTGAGAGATGAGGCGGTTGACGCATTGAAGTCCGCGCTTATTCCTCTTGCGACTGTCGTGACGCCGAACATTCCAGAGGCGGAAGTATTGACAGGATTGGAAATAAAGTCGGAATCAGACATAGAAAGAGCGGCGGAACATATAATGGCTTTAGGCGCCCAATCGGTTGTCATCAAAGGGGGCCACTGGAAAGAAGCGCCGTTTGCAGAAGATCTGTTTGTTGGATCGGAAGGTACGCGTTTTTCAGTCCGCTCGCCATGGGTGGACACAAAAGACACGCATGGGACAGGGTGCACGTATTCCGCTGCCCTTGCCGCTTTTCTTGCGGATGGGGAGTCGTTGCCGGAAGCGGTCATTTCTGCGAAATGTTTCATCCATGCGGCCATTGAAAATGGCTTGGGTATCGGAGGCGGTCACGGTCCGACGAATCATTGGGCTTACAACCGTAAAGGTGGAAATCTAATGGAAGGGGTTGCGGTGATTGGATAAGAAGAAACTCAAATTGTATTTCATTCTCGGGACAGTGAATGTGGCAGGGCGCGACCCGCTTGTCGTATTGGAAGAGGCACTTAAGGGCGGCGTAACATGTTTCCAACTTCGAGAAAAAGGACCGGGAGCACTGGAAGGGGAAGCGTTGCGGTCATTTGCAGAAGCATGTAAAGAACTCTGTCATCGTTATAACGTTCCGTTTATCGTCAATGATGATGTCGCACTTGCGTTAGAGGTCAAAGCGGATGGCGTCCATATTGGCCAGGAAGACGGTGATATTTCAGCTGTTCGCCGTCAAATAGGTCCGTCGATGTTGCTTGGCGTGTCTACTCATAATGTAGAAGAAGCGCTAGCGGCAGCTGAAACAGGGGCCGATTATATTGGTATTGGTCCGATTTATAGCACAAAGACTAAAACAGATACACAGCCTGTCATCGGTCCGGAAATGGTTCGACGAGTGGCATCATTGCTACCGGGATTGCCGATCGTCGGTATCGGTGGTCTATCGGAAAGAAAAGCAAGGGCGGTCATTCAAGCGGGTGCTTCGGGAATAGCGGTTATTTCCGCTATTGCGGGGCAGGATGATCCGTTGGAAGCGGCACGCCGATTGAAAGGTGCAGTCCGTCTGTCATTGACGGGCGTGGAGATGTAAAGGTTAATAGTTAAAAAGGAGAGCCGTGACCCAGTTTGAAATGGGCCGGCTCTTTTGGCTGTAAGAGATGTTTAATGAATCCTCAAGTGTGCCACACTTTTATAAGGAGGGAGTGTGGTTTATCAATGAAAGAGACGGCGGTATTTGAAATTAAATCGGTCATGCATCGGCCAGATTTGATCTATTTTACGTGGAATGATGTTGGAGGACGATATCATGTTTACAAAGACGGTATCCATCTTTACGAGGGGACGGTGCCGGAATTTAGTGACGGCGATTTCAAGCATGCAAAACTCTATAATTATTCCATCGAGCGCGTAGTTGGCGGGGATGTGGTGGATGTCATCGCATTGCAAACATCCGCGTTCGCGGAAGAGAAGAATAAGGAAAATCCGCTGCAATCACTGGTAATGACAACAATTGTTGCAAAGACACAAATCGCGCTCGCTTGGGAGGAGATGAGAGACGTTCAGGAATATGATATCTACCGAAATGGGGTGTTTCTCCAAACGGTAGATGTGAATCGCTATATCGACCGGGATTTTGCGCTGGATGAGTCGTATACATACACTATCCATTCCAAGCGTCCGCTTTTGAAGTCGGAAGAACGGTTGAATGTCAGTAAATCGATCGCGTCTACGCTCTTTGACTGGTTGAATCGAGCGTCTTCCAAAGAGGAGGCAGCGATTGAAAGTTTCTCGGTGACAAAAGTGATCGCCGAACCCAAGAGATTGTTGACATCTGTCAGGGAAAGGGAAAATCTAGAAAAAGTTGATCGTTGGGCATTCCGCTATACGACTTTTTTGGCGGATGAGTGGGTGATGAATCCCCATCCGTTGACGTTAAACCGCTATTTCAAAGGGGATGACCGGGATTTCGATCCGAACGGTGAAAGCTTTCGTACCCGTGTTGATATTGAACTGGCCTATGATCTTGAACGGTCACCGCTTTTCTTCACGAAAAATATCGGTCCATCCATCGCCTACAACCGCTTGAAGCATTTTAGAGAAAAGGCGACCGCCTCTTTCGACGGGATTTCTGTGCAACGGAAGGATCACAAAGAAGGCGAGGCCGGTTTTCATCTGACACATGCTGTTGGGAATCCATTGACGACAGCGCCCAAAATCGATTATGAAGTACGGGCGGTGTTGCGCAGGGACGGTACATTTGATTTGACGGGGACGCATGATGCCGCCCCCCATCATGAAGTCTATTTAATGCAAGGATCAAGAAATGACTGGTTTCCGATTCATCAAGTAGAGAGTAAAGGCCTAGCATGGATGGCCCCTGTTGTCGCTTGGGAATACTGGCGAATATCGAATTTTACATCATCATGACTGTTGCTAAGCCCTTTCTATCCTTAGAGAGGGTTTTTCGTTTGATGAAAATTGAGGTATATGGAGGCCTTAATTTTCAGAAAACAATAATAGTAAAATTGGGACTATTGTGATATATTTGATAATGAATCAAACAAAAAGGGGGATATTCATATGAAAAAGTTTGGTATTTTCACTTTAGTCCTATCGTTCATGCTCATTCTTGCGGCATGTGGTACTGATCAAGGGGAAAGTTCTGGAGAAACTTCAGGCGATAGTTCAGGGAACGATAGTAAGGAAGTATACAAAGTGGGAGTAGACAACACATACCCGCCGTTCGAGTTTGAAGTAAATGGAGAATTAACAGGAATCGATATTGATATTATGACAGCAATTGCAGAAAACCAAGGATTTGAAATAGAATATGATGCCATGGACTTCGGTGGCATTATTCCAGCGATGCAAGCAGGTCAACTGGACATTGCGATTGCTGGCATGAGTATTACAGATGAGCGTAAAAAGATCGTGGATTTTTCGGATCCATATTTCGATGCAGGTCTGACTTTAGTCGTTGGAGGGGAGACGACGGACATTCAATCGATCGAAGATTTAAAAGGTAAAACGGTTGCCGTGAAGAATGGAACGACTGGGGCTAAGTTTGCCATGGATCATGAAAGTGAATATGGGTATACGATCGTTCAATTCGATGATAGTCCTGCCATGTTCCAAGAAGTTCAAAATGGCAATGCGGATGCATTGATTGAGGATTATCCTGTAATCGCTTACGCCATTCCTCAAAACAGTCTTGGCTTACAAATCGTTGGGGAGCGATTGAATGGAGACCAATATGGAATTGCGGTATTGAAAGGGAAAAATGGCGACATTTTGAAGAAAATCAACGACGGTTTACAAGAACTTCGCGATAGCGGGGAATACGACAAGATTCTAGATAAGTATCTTAGTGAGTGAATAGCTTTTGAAACATATAGCGTGCTTCTCGCGCTATATTTTTTTAACTAGATTTAACGGAAGTTCCCACTTCCATAAATGGGAATCAAATACGTCGAGCCGTGTTTGATTATAAGGGGATGAGTGGATGGATACGATTCTTGCGGCATTGCCATATTTGTTGGCCGGGTTAAAAGTTACTTTGTACATCTTTTTCTTTTCAATTATCTTTGGCTTTTTGGTTGGATTGATAACGGCTTTGATGCGCTTGACGTCCATCAAACCGTTAAACTGGGTTGCGAAGGTTTTCGTGGATATCATTCGGGGAACGCCGTTTATTGTCCAGTTATTTTTCATTTATTTTGGATTGAATGGGCTTGATTTCATTTCGTTAGATCGGACTGTGGCGGGAATTATAACCGTTTCTTTAAACGCGGGTGCTTATTTCTCTGAAATTATCCGTGCTGGAATCCAGTCGATTGATAAAGGACAGACAGAAGCGGCTAGGTCACTTGGACTGACTCAAGCACATACGATGCGTTTCATTGTTTTGCCCCAAGCTTTTAGAAGAATGTTGCCGACCATCACTAACCAGTCTATTATCAGCTTCAAAGATACATCCCTGCTTTCCATTATCGGTATTGCGGATATTGTGCAGAAAGGGAAGGTGCAGGCGAGTACAACTTTCCAGCCTTTTGAAATTTGGTTGACAGTTGGTGTCATTTACTTCATCGTCATTTATTTGTTATCTGTGCTTGCTAGTTTTGTTGAAAGGAGGTTCGTTCTAAGATGACATTGATTCAGGTGCGGAATTTGAAAAAGTCCTTTGGGGAACTGGAAGTGTTGAAAGATATCAATGTGGACATACAAGAGCGAGAAGTCGTCTGTGTAATCGGACCTTCGGGATCAGGGAAAAGTACATTTTTACGCTGTTTGAATCGACTGGAAGACATTACAGGTGGCCATGTCATCATCGACGGACAGGACATTACAGACCCGAAGCTCGATATTAATAAAATCAGGCAAAATGTAGGCATGGTGTTTCAGCAATTCAACTTATTTCCACATATGACCGTTTTGCAAAATGTTATGTTAGCGCCTATGAAACTAGGGAAAGGCGATAAAGAATCACTTGAAAAGAAAGCGTTGGAGTTGCTGGCGAAAGTTGGATTGTCCGACAAAGCGAAAGGGTATCCCGGCGAACTATCGGGCGGGCAAAAGCAACGGGTCGCCATTGCCAGAGCATTGGCGATGGATCCGAAGATCATGCTATTTGACGAACCGACATCCGCATTGGATCCTGAAGTGGTAGGCGATGTCCTTGCCGTCATGAAGCAGCTTGCCGTTGAGGGAATGACGATGGTCGTTGTAACGCATGAAATGGGTTTTGCGCGCGAAGTAGGCGATCGTGTCATTTTCATGGATGGAGGCTATATCGTGGAGGAAAACATACCGGAAGAACTGTTCAAAAATCCGCAGGAAGTTCGAACGCAGTCGTTTCTGAGTAAAGTTTTATAAATTTGGGGGAAAGCTTGTATAAGCTTTCCTTTTTCTATGGAAATATACAAAACGAATTGAATCGTTTTTCGGTTACAAGCGCTCCCTTTGACATGTGGAAGCGCGTCTGCTATCATTACCTTGAATTCGAGATATTTGATTATTGATCATTCTAGGAATTGTATATGAAAAACATTGAGGGTAGCTTGAATGCTATTCAATGTTTGCGAAATTGATGGATAAGGGAGAGATGAAGATGAAACATATATTCAAACCAGGTAAAGATGCAACGAAGCCAGTACTTCTTATGTTGCACGGGACGGGCGGGACGGAACAGGATTTGTTGCCGCTTGCGGAGATAGTCGATCCAGATGCAACGGTGCTAAGTGTTCGTGGCAATGTGCTTGAAAACGGTATGCCACGCTTTTTTCGCAGATTGGCGGAAGGTATTTTCGACGAGGAAGATTTGATCTTCCGGACGAAAGAACTGAATGACTTCCTAGACGAAGCTGCAAAAGAATACGGCTTTGACAGACTGAATATCGTTGCGATTGGGTATTCTAATGGAGCCAACATTGCCGCGAGCTTGCTGTTCCATTATGCAGATGCTTTGAAAGGTGCGATTTTGCACCATCCTATGGTTCCACGACGCGGCATCGATTTGCCGAATTTGACAGGGACACGGGTCTTTATCGCCGCAGGCAAAAATGATCCGATGTGCACGGCAGAAGAGTCGGAGGAGTTAGATACATTGCTGACAGGCGCGGGCGCGGAAACGGCCGTGCATTGGGAGATGAATGGCCATTCGTTAACGCGTACGGAAGTCGATGCAGCAGCGGAATGGTACAACGCAGTATTTGGAAAATGAAGCAGAAGCGAGGCATATGAGATGGGTTTCTTTGCAAAATTATTTGGAAAATCAACAACAGAGGAGACGGTTAACGTGACAAAAACAGCAATCGTATACTATAGTTCGGGAGGTACGAATTACCAACTGGCACAATGGGCAAAGGAAGCTGCAGAAGCGGCTGGTTCTGAAGTGAGACTGATGAAAGTAGCAGAAACAGCTCCACAAGCTGCCATTGATTCAACACCGAGTTGGAAAGCACATACAGAAGCGACAAAAGATGTGCCAGTTGCGACGGGCGATGATCTGGAATGGGCAGATGCGATCATCTTTAGCGTACCGACACGCTTCGGAAATGTAGCCAGCCAAGTACAAAGCTTCTTTGACACATTGGGTGGTCATTGGTTCCAAGGCAAGCTAGCTAATAAAGCCGTGAGTGCTATGTCATCTGCACAAAACCCGCACGGCGGACAAGAAGCGACAATCCTGTCCCTTTATACAACGATGTACCATTGGGGTGCCATTGTTGCAGCGCCAGGATTCACAGATCCAGTGACATTTGCAGCAGGTGGAAACCCATACGGTACGAGTGTCACAGTCGGACAAGACGGAAAAATCGCAGACGACGAAGCGGCAATCAAAGCGGCTGTTGCGCACCAAGCAAAACGCACCGTGCAAGTAGGGACTGTGTTAAAACAGCTGAATGCATGATACATGAAAAACCGACCTGTGAGGGTCGGTTTTTGTGTCTTTACAGATACGTCGATCGTAAATGGCATGCGAGTTGGATTTTCAGGGAGTCTTCGTTGTTGTTTAAGTCTAATTGCAGGACATGCTCGATTTTCCGAAGGCGTTGGTATAGGGTATTGATGTGAATATGCAATTTTTTCGCTGTTTTTGTGGCGGAGCGATTGGTATCGAAATAGGTGAGCAACGTTTCTTCCAACTCCGTTTTCGATTCGTTAGCAGCAGAGAGAGGTGCAAACACTTCATTGATGAATTGCTCGATTTCATCCGGTGGTTGATTTAAAAAGAGCCGGTTCAATCCGATGTCTTCATAGCGGATTATATCGGATCGATTCCGTGAGGCGAGGTAAGCAAGCGTTTTGGTCGCCTCTTCGTGTAATTTTTGAATCGACTGCAACCCTTTATAAGTCGCACTGATCCCGGCGCGGAAAGCAGGATTCCCATTCGCATCCCAATCATTCTTAATGGATTGGAATTTTTGTCGGATAGTCTGAAAATGATCAGGTTTATCCAAAGGGGCAAGAAGGATGACCCGGTTTTGGAATCCGTAAATCATCGATGCCGTCATAGGTAGTTCCTTTTTCAGTTTCAGAACTAAATGATGAATCTTGATTGCGAGGATTTGCAAATCTGTGTAATTCGGTATTTCGAAAATGGTAAGGAACCAGTGCGAGGAAACGTCCAGGCCATTCTCCTTTGCGAGCACTTCCAAATGTTCATTGTTAGGGGCGTCCAGCAAAGCAAGGAATTGCTCGTGTGTCTTTTTATAAAAAAATTCAGTGACCGTCTGATTTTTAATTAATTCCAATGTCAGAATGGAACAGCCTTGTTCGAGTGCAATATGATCTGATTCGGAAATGCTTTCTTTCACATGAAGGATAAAACAACCGAGAAAAACGATGCCATTATAAATCGGGTACAAGTAAACCGTTTTTGCAGGAAGCCCGATTTCACGATGTGTCGGTTTTCTACTGCTTGCAAATATTGTTTTAAGCTCGAGCGGATTGGAATTGAATGATTCGTACAAGGAGTTCGAATAGAATTTCTCCTCGATATTGCTGAAAAAGGTGACTGGACAATCAATCATTTGATTGAATGCATGGATCATCGCTTCAATCCCTCTGTTTTCCAAGGAAATGGCCGTCAACGTTTCCTGCACTTCATGTCTCTTTTGAAGTTGGCTGTTCCGCTCTTCCAGTTGCGTGCTCAATTGGGTGATTTCACCAATCCGACGTTGCGCTTCTGCATAATACTGCGCATTTTGAATGGCGATGGCAGCTTGTTCCGCAAACACTTGCAATAAAAGCAAATCATGTTCGTCTAACACTTTTTTCCGTTTCAATTGGTGGGTGGTCATAACCCCAATCCGTTTCCCTTCAAGCGAAATCGGAACGCAAATAAGGGTTTCAGGGCCCGTTGTAGAAGTTATGGACGTTGTAAGCGTCTGAAGATTCGCTTTGGAAATATGAAAATCATCCATAGTGCTCATCAATTCCTCATGGGAGTTAAAGAACCTGCCAATCCCATCCTCAAATACTTTTCCTGTAATAGATTCCCCCTTTTTCACCTTAAAATTGTAGATATTGTCCGTGAATCCAATGGGTGCTTTCACAAGTAGCCGATCGGATGCTTCATCGTAAAGCAATAAATAACCTGCATCTGTGGCGGGAATTACTTTGAGAGCGTTGCGCATAATCTTTTTCAGCACTTCGTCAAGGTCTAGACTGGAGGTGATGGAACGGATACTATCGACCAAGATAGTCAGTTCATTTTCATTCATATGATCTTGCAATAATGAATGTGTCGATTCGAATTCTGTCATTTTGAAGGTCTCCTTCCCGTTGGGATGTAGGATTGTCCATATAAAAAACGGGAATTGTATGAAGATACACATTGTTTCGATTATAATCCCAGTGTATAGTAAGGGACATAAATTGAAAAGGGTTAAAATTCTAACAAATTGTAAGCGCTTTATTTGTTGGTAGTATAGGTACTGTCTATAGTTTGTAATTGCTAGTATCAAATGGAAACGGGGAGGGAAAAGAAATGCTAGAAACAATGAAGGTAGCAAACAGCTTTCCGATGTGGATCATTGCCATGTTGGTTGTAGGGACCGTCATCTTTCAAGCGGTTATGTTTATTCGGATCGCTTCAAGGGCGAGTGCGGATGTCGGCCTGACGAAGTCGGAGGTAAGAGCGGCTGTGAGAACGGGGGCCATCAGTTCATTAGGACCTTCTTTTGCAATTATTATTGTGGCAATCTCGTTAATCACGTTCATAGGAAATCCGGTGACGTTGATGCGGATCGGAATTGTTGGATCAGCACCAATCGAAACGGTGGGTGCGAGTCTCGGTGCACAGGCGGCCGGCGTCGATTTAGGATCACCGGAATTCAGTCCACAGGCATTTACGAATGCCGTTTGGGTCATGACTCTTGGCGGTATGGGTTGGCTGTTATTTACAGCCCTTTTTACTAAATCATTGGGAAAAATGGAAGCTAAAGTTGCGAAGAAAAAGAGCAATGTGACGTTGATGAAAGCTGTTTCCACAGCAGCGATGATCGGTGCTTTCAGCTATCTTGGAGGAAGCGAGATGGTGAAAGGGGTCAATGAGTCGATCGTATTCGTCATTGCATTTCTCGTAATGCCAGTCATTCTGTGGGCTTCCAATCGGTTTAAAGCAAGCTGGTTAAAAGAATGGTCGCTTGGATTAATAATTGTCGTAGGGATATCGGTAGGCTATATATTACTTTAACGGAAAGGCGGGAGAATAACGATGACGATTAGCAATGAAGTGAAGAGTGAAGTTGTGGAGCAAGTGCATGGAAAAGCGGCGGACAATGCTATCGATTTTGAAACGTTTCATGAAAAATCACATTTTTGGGGTCGCTTAACCATTTGGAGCGTTATTATATTTACGATTTCTTTACCGCTCTATTTATCTTTTGGTCTTGGGTTTCATCCGGGCTGGTCTACGATCTTGGCAGGGTTCCTGGCTTATGCATCGATTGTTGCGCTTGTCTGGGTGATTGAGCCGATCAGCTATTACCCGACTTTAGGGGTTTCGGGCACCTATTTGGCTTTCTTAACCGGAAACATCGGGAATATGTGTCTGCCAAGTGCTTCCATCGCCCAAAGTGTCGTCGGTGCGGAACCTGGGACTAGAAAAGGGGAAATTACGGCAACGCTTGCCATTTCGGCTGCGTCTATTGTCAATACGGTCTTCCTATTGTTTGTCATTCTCGGTGGTTCGTATTTGATAACAATGATGCCGGACTCATTGACCGCTGCATTTAAGTTTGTGTTACCGGCCATTTTTGGCGGGGTCATTGCCCAATTTGCATTGCAAAAACCGCTATGGGGCGTTATTGGAATCGCCTTTGGTCTGTTTGTCAATCTAGGTCCGGTTCCACGTCCCTTACAGACATTTCTGTGCATACTCGGAACGGTTGTCGTTTGTATGCTACTTGAGAAGATGAAAAATAAAAAGACGGCATAATGATAATGAAATAGGCTTAAGTGGAGGCGAGATGGATGAGTCAACAAGTAAAAGAAGCAATCGAAACGAAAAAGCAATTGATGGAGCTACTGGCAAGTCGTGAAGATGAGATGATCGCAATACGGCGTCATTTACATGAGAATCCCGAACTGTCTTTTAAAGAGGAGAAGACGGCACAGTATATTGCGGATTTTTACAAAGGTAAAGATGTGGATGTGCAAACGAATGTCGGCAATGGCTATGGCATCGTTGTGACGATTAAAGGCGATCGACCAGGAAAAACAATCGGTCTCCGTGCCGATTTCGATGCATTGCCGATCCACGAGGAAACGGATGTGCCGTTCAAATCGAAAAACGACGGCGTCATGCATGCTTGCGGGCATGATGGCCATACCGCTTACATGCTAATTTTGGCCGATTGTTTGATCCAACTGAAGTCATCCATTGCTGGGACGATTAAAATCATTCACCAGCATGCAGAGGAAACACCACCGGGCGGGGCGAAGAGTATCGTTGAATCAGGTGCGCTAGATGATTTGGATCAAGTTTTTGGGACGCATTTGACCCCGGCACTTCCAACGGGCACCATCGGATACCGTAGCGGTTATGCGATGGCAGGAAGAACGTATTTCAAACTGGTCATCCAAGGGAAGGGTGGTCACGGATCTGCGCCCCATCAATCGAATGATCCAATCGTTGCAGGCGCTCATTTTGTCACAGCTATTCAAACCATCGTCAGCCGTCGTTTGAATCCGTTTGAAATGGGCGTTGTCACGATTGGTTCGTTTGACGGAAAAGGTTCGTTTAACGTCATTAAAGATAACATTGAAATTGAGGGCGATGTCCGTTACATGAAAACGGAAACGCAGCAATTGATCGAACAGGAAATCCGTCGCATGACAAGTGGGATCGAGTTGGAGTTCAATGTTCAATGTGAGCTGACGTACACAGCCGATTATCCGCCACTTTACAATGATCCGGAAACGACGGAGAAAGTGGTATCCATCCTGAGAAATTCAGAGGAGAAGGATATTCTATCAGTGGTAGAGATTTCTATGAATCCAGCGTCAGAAGATTTCTCGTATTATTTAGAGAAAGTTCCGGGTACTTTTTTCAACATCGGTTGTAAGCCAAAAGGGGTAGAGAAAGTATACATGAACCATCACCCGAAATTTGATATTGACGAAGCTGCGCTTCTCATTTCAGCGAAATCGGTTGCTGAAGTTGTGTGCAGTTATTATGGGATAAATGAATAAACAAAATGCACTGTAGTGGACCAGTGGCTTATCTTTATTCGGCAAATGTTTTTGTACTGGAAACGCAGCAATACGGCAAATCGAACCCTTCGCTGTTCGATTCACCATTCAAAATCGGGACTTAATCACGCTGGGGGATGAGTGATTTAGATTTCGAAGTGAAGTTTCTGTATGAAGCATTTGGAGCGTCTTTGTTTTCAGCAACGTCCCCCGTATGGTACACTAGTTTTAAGTTAATATTTACGGTTTGAGTTGATGAGAGACCTGACGACATGATTGCATTTTGCAGTCGTGTACGTTGTGGTCTCTTTTTTGTTGAAAAAACAGCCGGATTCCAAAATATAGATCCAAAGGAGAAGATTTAAATGGCCGGATTATCAGCATTGGATAGAAATGATATGTTTGAGAAAATGGGAACGGAGAGTTTTGATTTATTGATCGTTGGAGGGGGCATTACGGGCGCGGGAATAGCTTTGGATGCAGTGACACGGGGCATGAAGGTCGCGCTTGTGGAGATGCAGGACTTTGCGTCGGGTACATCGAGCCGTTCGACGAAACTTGTCCACGGCGGCTTGCGTTATTTGAAGCAGTTTGAAATTAAAGAAGTGGCGGAGCTTGGAAAAGAGCGGGCGATCGTCTATGAAAATGGTCCACATGTGACGACACCGGAATGGATGTTGTTGCCGTTTCATAAAGGCGGGACGTTCGGCAAGTTGTCGACTTCCCTAGGCTTACGAGTCTATGACTTTTTGGCGGGAGTCAAAAAGAGTGAACGAAGAACAATGCTTTCCGTCGAAGAAACAATCCGCAAAGTGCCGATCGTCAAAAAAGATGGCTTGCAGGGCGGTGGGCTGTATGTTGAATATCGTACAGATGATGCCCGCCTGACGATTGAAGTGATCAAGGCAGCGGCTGAAAATGGAGCGATAATCACCAATTATGCAAAAGCGGAGCATTTTCTTTACAACGAGGAAAAGCAAATGATAGGTGCGGAAATTACGGATGTGCTGACGGGAAAGAAGACTTCACTCCGTGCGAAAAAGATCGTCAATGCAACCGGTCCATGGGTGGATGATGTGAGGGAAATCGATGGGTCGAAAAAAGGGAAGCATCTGATTTTATCCAAAGGGGTCCATCTTGTATTCGATCAGTCTGTATTTCCATTACAGCAGGCGGTTTATTTCGATACGCCAGATAAACGCATGGTATTCGCGATACCAAGGGATGGGAAAACCTATGTGGGAACGACGGATACGTTTTATGATGGGAATCGTGTAACAATTGACATTACGACAGAGGACCGTGCATATATACTGGATGCAATCCGATATATGTTCCCCGATTTACGGATTGTGGAGGCGGACATCGAGTCAAGTTGGGCAGGGATTCGTCCGCTCATTCATGAAGAGGGGAAAAACCCTTCGGAAATTTCACGGAAAGACGAAATTTGGGAATCTGAAAATGGCCTTCTCACAATTGCGGGGGGAAAATTGACGGGCTATCGGAAAATGGCGGAAATGGTTGTGGATAAGGTCGTGAATGATTTGAATAATAAAGGGGAAGGAAAGTTCGGTTTTTCTGTGACAAAGCATTTTCCAATTTCCGGAGGCGACATCGGAGGTTCCTCAAGGTTGGAGCAATTCTTAGAGGTAAAAGGCAAAGAAGCTGTGCATTTGGGGCTTGATGAAGAGCAGGGCCGCAAGCTGGCGAAAATGTATGGCTCCAATGTCGATGCCGTTTTCAACTATTTGCAAGATGGGAAAACATCGATTCCGCGGGTGTTAGCTGCTCAGCTGATGTACGCTATTCATCATGAAATGGCCGTAAAACCTGTTGATTTCTTCAGTAGAAGGACGGGTGCGTTATTATTCGATATTGCAACGGTCACTGCATGGAAGGAGCCGGTCATTGCTGAAATGGCAAACTTGTTCGGCTGGAATGAAACCGAACAGGCACACTATACAAAGGAACTAGAACAGGAAATTGCGGTTGCTACGACAGCGGTGGAGCTGTAAGTTCGGTATAATTAATTGATTGGAATGAATTATTGGGAAGAGAGGAATGACAACATGTCTTTTCATAAGCAAAGAATTTTGCCGGCGTTGCGGCATTTGAAGCAGTTGGAGTCCTTGTTGAACAGTCCTTACGAATATATCGTTTTACTGGAAGTCCACATCAGCAATTTAAAGACGATTAAAAACGAAGCGGATCGTCATCGAAAAAAACTGATTATCCATGCAGACCTTATCCAAGGATTGAAAACGGATGACTATGCTGCAGAGTTTCTATGCAATGATATCCGTCCGGCGGGTATCATTTCCACCCGTTCGAATATGATTCTAAAAGCGAAGGCAAAGGGCATCATTGCAATCCAGCGGATGTTTCTATTAGATACGATTGCATTGGAAAAAAGCTATTCGCTAATCGAGCGGACGAAGCCCGATTATATTGAAATTTTGCCGGGGGTTATCCCGGAGATCATCAGCGAAGTGCATGAGCGGACCGGCATCCCGATTATCAGTGGCGGGCTGATCCGTTCGGAGGCTCATGTGCAAGCAGCGCTCGACGCCGGAGCAAAAGCAGTCACTACATCCAATCAGCAACTTTGGACGGCTTTTAAGGACGATTCCCCCTCGTGATTTCGAGGGACTTATTGAATGCCAGCCGTTTTTTAGCGCGTCTTGGCAAGTACCTTGCGCGTGTGAAAGTTAAAAACATATTGACGGTAGTTTGAATTTTTTATACAATGTGGATAAGTTCATATAAAGTGGTTGAGTGTTGAGGTCCACATTTATTCATTCCGCACGGGCGGATGATTAAATGTGGACTTTTTTATCTTCATTCAGCAGAAGACTCCCATCTCCATAGGTGGTGAGATGAATGCGTTTTGATTTACTGTTCAGCGGGTGTTCAAACGCCTGCTGAACGAATAATGGAAGGCAGTCTAAGTGCGCGACGTCCTGTCGCAACGACTGCATGACCTACATCCTGTAGGCCCGCGGATGTCACAGATTTTGAAAGGAGTCAATTGCGCTTATCTAAGTGCCTTAATTTCTGCAAAAAACGCAGAAATACGGCAAATCGAACCCTTCGCTGTTCGATTCGCAATTCAAAATCTGGACGCAATTACGCCGAGGCGTAATTGATTTTGTATTCGTAATCGCTTACAAAACAAAGGAGGAAGTGGAGATGACACCGTTTTTAGGAGAATTGGTTGGTACAATGATTTTAATCATTTTTGGAGCTGGGGTTGTCGGTGGGGTACTGATGAAAAATTCGAAGGCGGAGGGCTCTGGGTGGATTGTCATTACGATCGGATGGGGTCTTGCAGTTGCAATGGGGGTTTATGCAGTCGGGAATTTCAGTGGTGCCCATTTAAATCCTGCGGTGACAATCGGGATGGCGTCTATCGGTGAATTTCCGTGGGCGGACGTGCCGAGTTATATTGCTGCCCAAATAATAGGTGGGATAATCGGTGCTGTCATTGTCTATTTCCACTACTTACCGCATTGGCAGGAAACAGCGGATCCGGAAGCGAAATTGGCCGTTTTTGCTACAATACCTGCAATCCGCCATCCGTTATCGAATTTGACGAGCGAAATCATCGGCACATTTATTTTACTGCTCGGATTGCTGACGATTGGTGCGAATGAGTTCACGGAAGGTCTGAATCCTTTAATTGTCGGTGCATTGATTGTTGCAATTGGCATGTCGCTTGGGGGGACAACAGGTTACGCGATTAATCCCGCACGCGATTTAGGTCCGAGGATTGCCCACTTTTTCCTACCGATCTCCGGCAAGGGATCATCTGATTGGGGTTATGCATGGGTACCGGTAGTCGGACCAATTCTTGGCGGATCATTCGGCGCCCTTTTTTATCAACAAGTATTTGAAGGCGTGAACAGTCTGGCATTTTGGGTAGTGGGTGCGATTACGATTGCAATTCTTTTAGGTGCACAATTTACAATTAGAAAAGAGAAGGATGCTGTTTTGAAGACAGAAGTTGCAGAAAGAGTATAATTGGACTAAAAACCCATAGGAGGAACGAGCATGACGAACAGCTACATTTTGGCACTTGACCAAGGGACAACCAGTTCACGAGCAATTCTATTTAATGGGAAAGGGGAGATTTTCCACACATCTCAACAGGAATTCACCCAATACTTCCCAAAATCGGGCTGGGTGGAGCATAACGCAGATGAAATATGGAGTTCGATTCTAGCTGTCATCGCGGGTGTATTATCAGAGAAAAACATCCATGCCGATCAAATAAAAGGCATCGGCATTACGAACCAAAGAGAGACGACTGTCGTATGGGATAAACGGACGGGCGATCCGATTTACAATGCGATTGTTTGGCAATCACGTCAAACCGCGGGTATTTGTGAAGAATTGAAAGCTGCAGGTCATAGTGATACCTTCCGTGAGAAAACCGGTTTGCTCGTCGATGCTTATTTCTCCGGGACGAAAGTGAAATGGATATTGGACAATGTGAAAGGAGCAAGGGAGAAAGCGGAGCGGGGCGACCTGCTATTCGGCACAATTGATACTTGGCTTGTCTGGAAGCTATCAGGCGGCACAGCCCATGTCACAGATTATTCAAATGCTTCGAGAACGCTCATGTACAATATTTACGATTTGAAGTGGGACCAAGAGTTGCTTGATATCTTGGATATACCGGCATCAATGCTTCCTGAAGTTCGACCATCCTCGGAGATCTATGCACATACGGATGAGGATCTTTTCTTTGGGCATGCGGCTCCAATTGCTGGTGTAGCGGGAGACCAGCAGGCGGCGCTGTTCGGGCAGGCATGTTTTGAAAGCGGTATGGTTAAAAATACTTATGGCACGGGCTGCTTTATGCTTATGAATACGGGCGAAAAGGCAGTTAAGTCCGAACATGGCCTATTGACGACGCTTGCTTGGGGCATTGACGGTAAAGTGGAATATGCACTCGAAGGAAGCATCTTTGTCGCAGGTTCTGCGATTCAGTGGTTGCGTGATGGGCTGCGGATGTTCAGGAATTCGGCTGAAAGCGAGCGATATGCTGAACGGGTTACATCAACGGAGGGTGTTTACGTCGTACCGGCATTCGTTGGACTAGGTGCCCCGTACTGGGACAGCGATGTGCGGGGGGCGGTCTTCGGATTGACGCGGGGCACGTCGAAAGAGCATTTTGTCCGTGCGACATTGGAGGCGCTTGCATATCAGACGAAAGATGTGCTTGATGCAATGGAAGCCGACTCAGGGATCACCTTGAAAACATTACGTGTTGACGGTGGAGCGGTAAGAAATGATTTTCTGATGCAGTTCCAAAGTGATCTGTTGAATGTGCCGGTCGAACGGCCTCTGGTCAATGAAACAACTGCTTTAGGAGCTGCCTATTTAGCTGGTTTGGCAGTCGGTTTTTGGAAGGATTGCTCCGAAATTTCCGCTCATTGGCAGCTTGATCGTCCTTTCGAACCCGTCATGGACCAAGCAGAACGGGAAGAGTTGTATCGAGGTTGGCAAAAAGCTGTGCAAGCGGCCATGGTGTTTAAATGAGTGAGTAAAAAAGTCTACCAACGTATGACTAAATACGTTGGTAGACTTTTGGGTTGGGGAATCGGAAAAATTTAGGATCGTTTCGATTTGTCAGGACGTGGCCAGATGAAGTAAGAAAGGGAGATGGCTAAATCGATGCCGAGAACGAGCGCCCATAATTTTAATGTTTCGGATAATGCTTCCGATCTAGACGGATCATTGATGAAGTAGGTCATGGCCATCAGGAATGCCGCGCCAATGAGAAAGGCGACGACATGTTGGAGAGAACCTTTCATCGAATGGCGTGCATGGGCCAAGCCGGTTTTTCGTACGGGTTTCGGCCCTTGTTTTTGAATGTAGTAGACAAATCGTTCGTCTGCCCAACGGATCATGCTTTTACCGAAGGCGATTGACACACCGAGATAGATCGCCGCAATGGCATGCACTTGGGTCGCGGTCGCCCCGTTGTACAGATCCGCTGCCGTGACGAGGAGCAGAGTGAGGTCGATGACGGGTGTCAATGCAAGAAAGAGGAAGCCAAGTTTTTCACGTTTAAGCACATAACGGGTGAACAGCCCGAGTAAGATGACAATCCAAAATCCGATTTCACAGGCAATGATGGTCCATGCGATGAAATTCATCCGCACACTCCTTTTTACTTCGATTGTATGATTTAGTTTAACAATAGCACAAGCTCTTTATGTATATGTATAGAGATGGAAATTGGGCCCCACAAAACTGGGCACGAAATGTCGGATAGTTACATTTGATTTTTGCTATTCTTTGGATAAGGAGGTCATACAATGGATTTGCTGAAGAATCTGAATGGAGCCATTCAGTATATTGAAGAGAACTTGACTGCAGATATTGATATCAAGGAAGTTGCAAGACAGGCTTTCTGCTCCGAGTACCACTTCAAAAGAATGTTTTCCTTTCTTGCGGGTATTTCGTTATCGGAATACATCCGCCGGAGACGCCTTACGTTGGCGGCATTTGAACTTACAAATAGTGATGCGAAAATTATTGATCTTGCTATGAAATATGGCTACAACTCACCGGATTCTTTTGCCAGGGCATTTCAACATCTGCATGGTATCACCCCATCGGAAGCGCGGAATAGCGGACAGTCATTGAAAGCCTACCCAAGTATGACTTTCCATTTATCCATCCAAGGAGGAAATGAAATGAACTACCGAATAGAAGAAAAAGAACCATTTTGTATTGTCGGGATGAAGAAAAGGGTGCCTATCGTTTTTGACGGTGTGAATCCGGAAATTGCTACCATGTGGGAAAGCTTGGATTACGAAACGATCGATAGACTTAAAAAGCTTTCAAATATCGAGCCATTGGGCTTACTAAGCGCATCCACGAACTTTTCTGAAGGGAGGATGGAGGAAAAGGGGGAACTGGATCATTATATCGGCGTAGCCACGACCAGGGATTGTCCAGATAATCTAGCACAGCTTCAAGTGCCCGCATCGACGTGGGCTGTCTTTGAAGCGGTCGGTCCATTTCCGGATACACTACAAAATGTATGGGGACGTATTTATGCTGAATGGTTCCCAGCCTCAAACTATGAACTGGTAGAAGGGCCGGAAATGCTATGGAATGCAGATAAAGATACAACTTCACCGACATTCAAGAGTGAAATATGGATACCGGTTGTGAGAAAACCATCGTTTTTATAAGGTGCTGAATAATTTGTTGCGCTGTTTAAACAACTCTTTTGATAAGCAAAACGGAAAAGCCATTTAGCTTTTCCGTTTTTTCATCACTTATTCAAATAAGCCCACGCATATTGCGCATAAAGTTCCGCGCCAGTGGCAAGTGCATCTTCATCGATGTCGAAGTTGCCATGGTGATGGGACCATTCTGTATCTTTTTCCGGATTTCCGCTACCGACGAGCGCGAAGCTACCTGGTGCTTCATCAAGGAAGAAGGAGAAATCTTCAGCGCCCATTGTCGGTTTTTCATCGTACAGTACATCCGAACCGAATGCTTCTGCTGCGACTTGTTGGACAAGTTTTGCGCTTGTATCTTCATTGATGACGGGTTGTGTGCCACGGATGTATTCGACTTCTGCTGTTGCGCCGTAAATCGCGGCGACTTGTTCGGCATATTGGGAGATGCCTTTTTCAATCTCATCACGTGTGTCTTGATTGAATGTACGAACGGTTCCTTCGATCAGCGCATTTTCAGCGATGACGTTGAAGCGGGTACCGACTTCCATTTTTCCGACTGTTAAGACAGCCGGGCTTTGCGGGTCTATTGCCCGGGAAATGATCGTTTGCACATTCATGACAAACGAGGATGCAACGATTGCCGCGTCGATGCAGTCATGCGGCATGGCTCCATGACCGCCTTTCCCTTTGAAACGCACTTTGAAAATATCCGCTGCGGCAAATGATGGTCCAGGTGTACAAGAAACTTTATGCGTTGGCATTTGAGACCAAATATGGATGCCGAATACATTATCGACACCTTCCATGGCTCCTTGTTCGACCATCACCTTTGCCCCTTGTGCAATTTCCTCAGCAGGTTGGAACAGCAACCGAACATTTCCAGGTAGCTCGTCCTTCACACCCGCTAATGCTTTAGCGGCGATGAGGAGCATGGAAGTATGCGCGTCATGCCCACATGCATGCATTTTACCGGCAATTTTGGAAGCGTAAGGGACTTGTTTATTCAATTGTTCTACCGAAAGGGCATCCATGTCGCCACGCAATGCTACTGTTTTGCCACCGGAAGCCCCTTGGATTTCCGCGATGACGCCAGTCGGTTCTGTCTTCCGATAGGCAATACCGAGCTTGTCCAAATAGTCACAGACAAAGGCAGTTGTTTTTACTTCTTCAAAAGATAATTCTGGTTCGCTATGAAACTGGCGTCGCAGTGCAGTCAGTTCATCACTGTAAGCCTCGATGGCGCTTTTAATTTTTGGGTTAATCATAGTGTTGCCCTCCTGTTACATTATTACAAGAATCCGACGAAGAAGCCTGCAAGGATGACCGATACAATCGTTACGCTTATGAACCCGCCGACAAGCATCGGTGGCAGCATATGACTGGTCAACGCTTCCCGTTCTTTTTCATCTTCCGTCAATGAATTAATGACTTCGTTGGTAATGATGTAGTCCGCAGGGAAGCCATACAATGCAGTTAACGATACAGCGAACGCCATTTCTTTACTGACCCCCAACACTTTTCCGATGATGAACGAGAAAATGTACATACCGATGACGCCCAAAGCGATGCACACGATCAGTGGATAGAGAATTTCCATCATCATGGAAGGTGTTGCCACTTTTAAACCGTCAAATACGAAGAGCATCAAGACAAGGATCGCTATCCCGAACCCGTTAGCTTTTTGCAGTACTTGGCGCTCTAGAAAACCGACGCTTGCCCCGATAATACCAAATAGGAGACAGAGAACGTAAGGGCTGATCGAAACAATCGGTTCAAGCCATGTTGAAGTAAGATAAGCAAGATACCCGACGATGGCGAGACGGAAAAACTTAAAGTAATCGGTGTTGTATTTTTCAGGCAATTTACGGAACAACTTTAGCTCTTGTTTCGGTTCTGTGTCAGATAAAGTACTTGAGTTTTCAACCGCTAATTCGCCTTTACGGTATTTCGCAAGAAGTCTTTTCCCTTCTTTGTTCAGTACAATTGATGTTAACGGGTAGCCAGCAAATCCTTGCATCGCATAGATGACGATGGCAAATACGGACAATGTGGCAAGCCCGGCATCCGCAGCACCCTCTGACATGATCAAAGCAGACACAATACCTCCAACAAGAGGCGGAATGGCAACCAAGACAGTTTTAAAATCAAAAATAAGTGCGCCGATTGTAAAGAGGGCGACAACAATTCCTAGAATTCCCGCAAGTGAAATTAAAATGGTTTTCCATTGCTCTTTCAGTTGTTGAAGAGACAACAATGTACCCATATTCGTAATTAGTAGATAAATCATCATCGAAGCGACTGCGGGTGGTATACCAGCGGTTGCAACGATATCAGATGGAAAGAACGTCCAATAACCAAGCAGAAACAAGACTGCACAAACGAAAACGGAAGGGATCCATGCTTTAGTCCGCACAGATACTAAATCTCCGATAAATAAAACAGCAACGACAATGACTAATGCAAGCATCTGTGCCATTAGATTTTCCCCTTTCAGATTTAAAAGAATTTTAAATAGAATAACATGAAAGTTTGTGAAATAAAAGCGTATTTTGTATATTTACAATAATATTTTTAAATAGTTGGTAGTGGAAATGTTTTATTGGGAAACCCTGCTATAAAAGGTCGGAAGGAGATAAATATTATTTTGTTTGTTTTACTCACTTTTGTCGGATAATAAAAAGAAGAGGCGATTCTTGAAGTCAGTACGTATTGACTTGAAAGAAAGCCTCTTCTCTATTTCACTTCGGAAGAGAAATGGTAAATTTTGATCCTTTCTCTTTTTCGCTTGTGACGTCAATCGTACCGTCATGCATCATGACGAGTTGTTTGACGATGGACAGCCCGAGACCGAACTCACCGTAAGGGTTGGTCGTCCGGGAGACGATCGCTTTGTAAAACCGGCCCCAAATTTTCTCGACATCCTCGGGATCGATGCCGATGCCTGTGTCTTCGATTTCAATAATTGTTGAGTTTTCTGTTTCGAATCCACGTAAATGGATGGTGCCATTGTCCGTAAATTGAATGCTGTTTTTCGTAATGTTGATCAAAATTTGTGTCAGCCGATCATAGTCGGCAACGACTCGTACCGTTGGATCAGCTGTGACGATAATGGTATCTTTCCGTTCGTCCGCCATGCCTTCCAGTTGGTCTTGGATGACTTCCAGCAATTCGATCAGCTGGATGTCTTGTTTGATCAAAGTTACTTGGTTGGAACGGATTTTTTCATAATCCAAGTTTTCGTTGACGAGCCGGATCAATCGCATCGTTTCGTTGCTGGCAAGCTGGAGTCCTTTTTCTTTTTCCGATTCGGAGATCATATTGTTTTTTAGGCCTTCAATAATGCCTCGGATGGTCGTCAGTGGGGTGCGCAATTCATGGGACACATCGGCCATGAATTGGCGGCGCCTGTGTTCCAGATTTTCGATTTCTTCCATGGAAGCATCGAGTTTTTCCACCATCTCATTGAAGTCTCCTGCAAGCTCACCAATTTCGTCAACATGTGATGAGGGAATCCGGACGGAATAATCGCCTTGTGCAATGGCAGAAGTTGCAAGTTGGAGCCGTTTAATGCGCTTCACATGGAAAGTCGATAAGATCCAGCTGAGCAAGAGGGCGATCGCTAATGCGATAAAGGTAGTGACAAGCAAAAAGCGATTGACCTGTGAAATGACTTCGCGCGACCCTTTAATCGGCGACGTTAACAATATGCCGCCTACAAATTGTTGGTTTTGGATATAAGGGAGTAGGACGAAGGTGACGGCTTCGTTGAATCGTTTGAAGTCCTGTTTAACAATGACCGTATGGCCGCTTTTAATATCATGCCATTCGTCTTCATTCAGCTCTATGAGCGGGGTTTTTAAGCCAGTCGAATAGATGATGGCTGATCTTTCATCGAATAGACTGTATTGGATATCACGACCGTCCAACACATGTCCGTACGATTGTAAAATGTTTGTCGAGTTGCGTGGGTTCCGATCGATATCGCGTAAAATGGTTTGTCCATACGTGGCGAGCTCATCGGTTTTATTGGTATAAACAAATTGTTCGACGTAATGGGAAAACAGCAGACTCAAAATGAGGAAGGCGATGACAATAACGCTGACATGGCTTGCGAGCTGCTGATATAAATACTTGATCTTCATGTGTTGGCCTCATTCGTCTCGTCGAATCGATAGCCGACGCCCCAAACCGTATGGAAGAATGGTTGTTCGTCTGTGGCGATTTTTGTCCGAAGCCGCTTAATATGAACGTCGACTGTTCGATCATCTCCGTAAAAATCATAACCCCAAACACGATCAAGCAGTTGTTCACGTGAAAACACTTGTTTCGGGTGCTGCACAAAATGGGTGAGTAGATCAAATTCTTTCGGTGTCAAATTGTGGATCGGTTTGCCATCGAGCAATACTTCGCGTGTATTCTGGTTGATTTTGAAATGGGCTGTCTCCAGCACGCCTTCTTCTGATGGTGCGTTTTTGGGGGATGCGTATCTGCGGGTCACGGCTTTAATACGGGCCATCAAGGCAAGCGGACTGAATGGTTTGGTGACATAATCATCCGCTCCCATTTCAAGGCCGAGTACCTGATCCGACTCACTATCCTTCGCTGTGAGCATGATGATCGGCGTCGGGAAACCTTGCTGTCGTAAAGTGCGGCAAATTGTCACCCCATCCATGCCGGGAAGCATCCAGTCGACAATCAAGCAATCCCACTCCGCTTCGCGTGCCCGGTTGAAACCCGCCAGACCGTCTTTCACAAAATCACCTTCAATGCCTTCCTTTGAGAAAAAAAGTTCAATCATCGAAGAGACGCTCTCATTGTCTTCGATCACTAAGATTTTCAAAAAATCGCCTCCTTACGACAACTTTCTTTCATTATGATGAAGGATAGGGAAAGGATGCAACTGTTAATACCTAATTAGCTATCGTTACACGCCTGGACGATGGTCCATGAAGTTTTGATAGGCAAAACCCTTCACTTCATCTTCGCTATATTTCTTCAATAACTCGTTCACCAAATGGGGATGCATTGATGCGTCTTCCAAATCGACAATTTTCTCTGAAATACCATCGAAATCAGAACCGAAGCCGATTTGTTTGACGCCGCCTAACGAACAGAAATGATCAATATGGGCAATCAAATCCTCGATCGTCGCTGATCCATTTTCTTTCACAAACGGTGGATGGTACACGACATGAATCATGCCGTTTTTGGCAAACAATGCTTTCGCTTGTTCATCCGTCAAATTCCGGACATGGTTGCAAAGTGTTTTGGAGTTGGAGTGGCTGGCGATCGGATAGGTGGCTTCCTGGATAACATCCCAAAATGCTTTTTCACTTAAGTGGGAGACATCGGTCAAGATTTGACGATCATTGTTGAAGGCAATGATTTCACTGCCGAATGATGTAATACCTGCACCGCGTTTTTCGCCAGCGCCATCTGCGGCGAGATTGGCATTGTTCCAAGTGAGCCCGATGGAACGGACGCCCAATTCGTATAAAATCGACAGCTTTTGCAAATCATTTCCTATGGCGTCGACCCCTTCCAGTGTCAATAGAGCACCGATTTCATCGTCCTGCAACTGGTCGAGATCCCCCCATTGTTTTATCACTTTCATTTGCGGATTTTTCCCCAGTACTTCTGAGTAGAAATAATGGACTTGGTCTAAAGCCGCTTGGAATTTCTGATCGGATTTGATCGAAGGGGGGATGAAAATCGCGAATGCTTGGACTTTGACGCCTCCCGCCTTCAATTTTTCATAGTTAGCATCCAATTCCGGCTCATTTTGGAATGCCATGCCGCCTTGTGCTGCGGCTAATTTCATTAAGACATCACAGTGTAAATCGATGATCTTCATCATCATAAACCCCTTTCCAGTTGGTTGAATTTTCTGGGTATTGGTCTTTCCATTATATCATTGGAGATGGGGGAATGTGATCTTGTAATAGATAAAGGCCTCTCCTTATAACAAGAAGAGGCCAGTTGATTATTCCGTAATGGAGGCGTTGTTTGTCAATTTGACGTCAATGGTTTTCTTGTCCGCCCCGCGAAAAATGTCGAAGGTGGCTGTGTCTCCGATTTTCAGTTCGGTGTACAGGAATTTGCGCAGCTCTGCAGAGTTATTAATAGCTGTTCCGTTGATGGCTGTGATGACATCTTCCGATTGTAGTCCTGCTTTAGCTGCTGCGGATTGTGGATCGACATTGGCAACCATTACGCCGCCTTTCACTTCTAAAGGAAGGTTTTGCAAGTACATATTAGGCACTTGCTCCAGATCCATCAGGCCGATGCCGATATATGGACGATCAATTTTTCCTTGAGCTTCCATTTCTTTGATGAGCGGCATTACTTCATTACTCGGAATGGCGAAGCCGAGCCCTTCCACGCCACTTTCGGAAATTTTTAAACTGTTGATGCCGATGACTTGTCCCGCCGCATTCAACAAGGCCCCGCCGCTATTTCCGGGGTTGATGGCGGCATCGGTTTGGATGACGTTCATCTCCCATTCGCCAGCGGACGTATTGACATTAATGGAACGATTGACCGCACTGACAATCCCTTGCGTAACCGTACCGGAAAAATCAAGGCCGAGCGGATTGCCGATTGCCACGACTTCATCCCCGGCACGAAGTGTATCGGAGTCGCCGAATTCGAGTACGCTTTTCGCGTATTTTGCATCGATTGTCAAGACTGCCAAATCACTCAGTGCATCCTTGCCGACAAGTTCGGCGTTCGTTTTCTCACCGCTTTCCAGTGAAATCTCAAGCTTTTCAGCGCCTTCGATGACGTGATTGTTTGTGACGATATACGCTTTGTCGCCGTCAATCTTATAGATGACACCCGAACCGGATCCTCGTTGGATCGCTTCCGCATTTTGCGCGAATCGGTTGCCCGGCGTTTGATAATTGACAATGCCGACAATCGCGCTGGATGCTTGCTCGACCATGTCCGCCAGTGATGTTGGATTTTTCACCGTTGTTTGCTGGACATTATAAGGCGTGGCATTCGAAGTGACAGGTGCCGTTCCTTCAGAGTTTGCTTGTAATAGATCGGTGTTGGCCACGACTCCCAATGTGAGCATCGAACCGATGACGCCGGCTCCAACTGTTGATAAAAACCGTTTACCGGTGTGACTTTTGTTCTTGCGAGGTTTGACAATTTCCACTTTGGTTTCTTGAACTGTTTCTACTTCTTTTTCCATCGTTCATTCCTCCCGTTTAATTTCATTACCTTTATCCTAATGGAGAAATATGAACAAATTATTACGGGGAAATGAATAATTGGTTAATGGGCTATTATTCTAGAGATGTCGAATCGCTGTCGAAAAATTCTCGGAGGTTAATAGTTGAATTATTTATTCTAGTCTGACAGAATGAGAGGACAAGCTTCTTAGTAGGGATGTAAGCGTCATCACTATTTTTTTGTTGATTGTTGCGCATACAGCGGAAGTTTGAGACGTATAGTAGCGGTGTTTGCAAAAAAAACTTATTCACAAACAGGGAGGAATGGAAAATGGTTCAAGCGGTTGAGAATCAGGTTTATGCATTTCCAAACACAAAAGGGGCAAAAGTGAATTTTAAGGAACGCTACGACAATTACATCGGCGGGAAATGGACAGCGCCGGTTAAAGGTCAATACTTTGATAATCCGACTCCGGTAACAGGGAAGGTCTTCACGAAAGTGGCCCGTTCGACAGCGGAAGATATCGAACTTGCGCTAGATGCGGCACATGCTGCAAAAGATGCTTGGGGGAAGACGTCTGTTACGGAACGTTCAAATATCTTATTGAAAATTGCGGATCGTATTGAGCAGAATCTTGAAATGCTGGCAGTTGCGGAAACGTGGGAGAACGGGAAACCGATTCGCGAAACGTTGAACGCAGATCTACCGCTTGCTATTGATCATTTCCGTTATTTTGCAAGTGCCATCCGTGCACAGGAAGGCGGCGTCAGCCAAATTGATAACGATACGGTTGCGTACCATTTCCATGAGCCGATTGGGGTTGTTGGGCAGATCATCCCTTGGAACTTCCCGATCTTAATGGCGGTGTGGAAATTGGCACCGGCACTTGCTGCTGGAAACTGTGTCGTATTGAAACCAGCTGAACAGACACCGACATCCATTATGGTATTACTAGAGTTAATTGAAGATTTATTGCCGGCGGGCGTTGTTAATATTGTTAACGGTTTCGGTTTGGAAGCTGGGAAGCCGCTTGCATCGAGTTCGCGTATCGGGAAGATTGCCTTTACAGGTGAAACGACAACAGGTCGTCTTATCATGCAATATGCATCGCAAACGGCGATTCCGGTCACGCTTGAATTGGGCGGTAAATCACCGAATATCTTCTTTGAAGATGTCATGGAAGCAGACGACGCATTTTTGGATAAAGCGGTCGAAGGTTTTGTCATGTTTGCCTTGAACCAAGGGGAAGTCTGTACATGCCCATCCCGTGCATTGATCCAAGAATCGATTTACGATAAATTCATGGAGCGTGCGCTGGAGCGCGTCAAAGCGATTAAAACCGGCAATCCGCTTGACCCGACAGTGATGATGGGGGCACAGGCCTCTACAGAACAGTTGGAGAAGATCCTTTCTTATCTGGATATCGGGAAACAGGAAGGCGCGGAATGCCTGATCGGCGGCGAGCAAAATCAGCTTGGCGGCGAGTTGGAAGGCGGCTACTATGTAAAACCGACCGTTTTCAAAGGCAATAACAAAATGCGTATTTTCCAAGAAGAGATTTTCGGTCCGGTCGTTTCCGTCACAACCTTTAAAACAAAAGAGGAAGCACTTGAGATCGCGAACGATACATTATACGGCTTGGGATCTGCTGTTTGGACGCGCGATATCAATACAGCCTACCGTTTCGGGCGCGAAATCCAAGCGGGCCGTGTGTGGACGAATTGCTACCACGTCTACCCGGCGCATGCTGCATTCGGTGGCTACAAAGCGTCCGGTGTCGGCCGTGAAAACCACTTGATGATGCTGAGTCATTATCAACAGACGAAAAATATGCTCGTTAGCTACAACGAAAATAAACAAGGCTTCTTTTGATCGAATAGAAGGGAGAGAGTGTGGATGACTGAACGCGTAATCGCAACGGATGCTGCACTTGAACTCATTGCTCTTTTGCAAAAGAAGCACGGCCCGCTCATGTTCCACCAATCGGGCGGTTGTTGTGACGGCTCGTCGCCGATGTGCTACCCGGACGGAGAATTGATCATTGGGGATCAGGATGTCCTGCTAGGATATATCGGAGAGACGCCGTTCTATATGCATCAGAACCAGTTCGAGTACTGGAAGCATACACAGCTGATCATCGACGTCGTGGAAGGGCGGGGTGGCATGTTTTCACTGGAAGGTGTCGAAGGCAAACGCTTTTTGACCAGATCCCGTGCGTTTACCGCAGAAGAAAATAGGGAATTGCAAATCTAAATTTCAAAAAGGGACGCGCTCATTGTAAGAAATGAGCACGTCCCTTTTTTAGATGAATCGCTTTCGGATATCAGGTGGCGGCAACATGCAAGCCTCTTCCTTTTTGCCGAACCAGCGATAACGATTTTTGGCGACATAGTCATAAACGCCGTCACGTATCGAATGTGGGACGAGTATAAATAGGAATAACAGATGCCACAAGCCATCCAATTTTTTTGCGATGCGAAGGGCGGCGGAGGATTTTGTATAGGCCTTGCCGTTTTCAATCAGGACGAGGCTGTCGACATTATCGGGAATCGCGTATTGTTTAGATAGCTCCCTTCCTTTTTCGCTTTGCAATGAAGTGAAAAGGAAATGGGCAACAGGATCACGTTTAATAATGAATTGTACACTGGAATCACAAAAATTACAGTCACCGTCGAATAGAACAATCCGTTTCAAATGAACCCCTCCTGACATCTTTATTCATGAGTATAACCTTTGAAAGCTTATTATAACATGGAATCGCAAGAAGCTTTACTTGTGACAGAATATTTAGTATAATGGATGTAAGATAGATTATAGCCTGTTTGATTTGTCTGCCATCGCATTTAGCCACGGATAACTAGATCCGGCTGACCTTTGAAGCCTTGTCGGGTTGTGGAGATCTGGACACAATGACGCCACTGCAAAATGCAATATGTAAAGGAGAGATGATGTAAATGGAACATTTACCGATTGATCCTACTGAGATGGAGCTAAGACAGAACAAAGATTTCATGGCAATCTTGAAAATGATCGGCGAAGGTAGCCCGATTTACGAGGATCTTGACGAAGTCGAGGCCAAACCTGTGCGTAAAGAATTCGAGGGCTATGATGAAAGTGAGCTGCCAAAGTATTATCAATGATGAAAATTTAAAGTTAGACAGATTTTCTATATGAAGTATGGGTCTCCTGACAAGGAGGCTCTTTTTTTCTTCCTATTTCGGAACCTTGTCCGTGGATTGATCGACAAATTGGATCCTTTGCCAAAACCATTTCATACAATATAGTCGCACGCCCGTTTGTCCCTCGACTTCTAACATGTAATAGTAGAAGGGAGGTGAGAATTATGATGCAACAAGGTAACTGGCATCAAGGAGGTTGTCACAGAAATCAAGTGCAGCCGGTTGTGTGCCCGACACAATATCGTTTTCATAACGAGTTTGTGCCACAGGAAGTTCCTTTTATTCACCCGATTGTCAATGTGAATCGGATTAACACAGTCCAATTTCCACGTCATTTTTACACCGAAACTACTCAGAACGTACCAGGGGAAACCCTTCGGGCACGTCCAGGATTTGGCCCGGGCATGGGTGGTCCAGGATTTGGCGGCCCAGGCTATGGTCCAGGGTTTGGTGGTCCAGGCTTCGGAGGCCCGGGGTTTGGCCCAGGTTTCGGCCGTAACCGTTGGAGATAAGCCGTAATACAAAATGAAGAACCAGCAAGAGGGGTGACTGTCAACTGGTTGACAGTCACCTCAGCCTGTTGACAAACGCTCGCATCCGTTGTTGCTCGTCTCGCTCGTCCGCTCATGAACTCTAGTTCGATTCGCGTCTTCGCTCGACTTCGCGCCTAGGCTGACAAGCGTTTTCAATCAGGCTGAGGGAGTTCCTAATTTACAGCTTATACTTCAAAAAAAGAGTATAGACAAAGTAAAAAACAACTTTGTCTACACTCTGGGGTGACTGTCCACTGGTTGACAGTCACCTTTTTGATTGGAGAAAGTACGAAAAAGCCGCAGGTTCAACAATGACGGGAGATATGCTAAGATAAGCAATAAGCTAACGATAAAATAGAAGGTGAATTGGTTGAGAGCATTTAAATATATCATTCCTATCATTTTGATTGTCGGAACGGCCAGTATTATGATGTTGAACAAGAATCACCAAGATGTCCCCCCTATGTCGCGTATTTGGATCACGCTCGGCGCGATGGGGGTAAGTGGCGTCATTGCCTATTTTCTATTTCCGAAAGACGAGGACAAGCAAGAATGAAAAGAATCGGTCTGAGAGTGTAGATAAAGTTGCTTTTGACTTTGTCTACACTCTTTTTTGACGGTTACATTGTACGTCGGCTTGATTGAAAAATTGTTTGAAAAAATGGATAGACAGAACGAGGTGGATACGCTATAATCATTTTAATCTTATAATACATACCTGATTACTATGGTATCGGAATTCGCTAGACGCGTTGTCCAACACAAATGAATACAATGCATTATAGCTGATTGGTAAACCAAAGGCTCTCAACAACTCTTTCTGTTGAGGGTCTTTTTGTTTTGTTAGTACTTAAAATTCGAAGAAAAAAGTAGGGAGGATGGGAAATGATGCGGAAAGTCAAGGGTAAATGGGGTCTCATCATGATGGCGGTTTTGGTACTCCTAGCTGGATGTGAGAAAGGGAGTGGCGCACAGACGACAGGTGAAAAACCAATCGAACTGTTGAATGTTTCCTATGACCCGACACGTGAGTTGTATGATGACTTCAATCAAGAATTCATTGCACATTGGAAAGAAGAAAAGGGGCAGGATGTGATCATTCAGCAATCGCATGGCGGATCAGGGAAACAAGGTCGAGCTGTGATTGATGGGCTGGCGGCGGATGTCGTGACGCTCGCCCTTGCTTATGACATCGATGAAATCGTAGCTGCCCGAGGTTTGCTTGCTGAAGATTGGCAAACGAGATTGGCATCGAATGCTACACCGTATACGTCAACGATTGTTTTTCTTGTCCGAAAAGGAAATCCGAAAGGCATCCAAGATTGGGATGATTTAATTAAAGAAGAAATCTCGGTTATCACGCCTAATCCGAAAACGTCCGGAGGCGCGCGCTGGAATTACTTGGCGGCTTGGGCATATGCGGAAAAGCAATTTAATGGGAATGAAGCACAAGTGAAGGATTTTGTTGGCAAACTGTATAAAAACGTTGAAGTGCTCGATTCCGGAGCTCGTGGTGCCACGACCACATTTGTCGAACGGGGCATCGGGGATGTGTTGCTCGCTTGGGAAAATGAAGCCTTTCTCTCTTTAAATGAGCTGGGTCATGATGAATTCGAGATTATTACGCCATCTCTAAGTATATTAGCCGAGCCGCCTATTGCGGTCGTGGATAAAATTGCTCAGAAAAAAGGGACAGAGGAAGTTGCGCAAGCCTATCTGGAGTATTTGTACACGGATATCGGGCAGGAAATTGCAGCTAAACATTATTATCGTCCACGTAATGAGGATGTATTGAAAAAATACGCAGATCAGTTTCCGGTGATTGATTTTGTTACCATTGACGATGATTTCGGCGGATGGAAAAAAGCGCAGGAAACACATTTTAAAGATGGTGGTACGTTCGATGAGATTTATCTTCATTCAGCAGAATAATCCCACCTCTCTAGGTAGTGCGATGAATGCGGTTTTGTTTTCCTGTTCAGCGGGAGTCCAAACGCACGCTGAACGAAGAATGGAAGGCAACCTAAGATCGCCGCGTCCTGAAAGAAAGTGCCTTAATTGCTGCAAAGGACGCAGAAATTAAGGCAAATCGAACCCTCTGCTGTTCGATTGGCAAAGGTTGCATGTCCTACATCCTGTAGGCCTCAAGCTCGATTCAAAATCTGGACGCAATTACGCCGAGGCGTAATTGATGTACCTCAGTAATACGTGAAAAGCAGAAGGAGGAAACGAAGGTGATGTCTTGGCTAAGAAGAGGAGATTGAAGAAACATAGTATATTACCCGGGTTTGGGCTGTCGCTTGGGTTTACGATGCTGTACGTCAGCTTGCTCGTGTTGCTGCCCCTGTCCATGATTTTTATCAATACGATCTCCATGGGGTGGTCGGATTTTTGGACAGTTGTCACGGAACCGAGAGTGACGGCATCATACAAACTGAGCTTTGGAACAGCATTGGCAGCGGCTTTTATCAATCTGTTATTTGGTGTGCTCATTGCTTGGGTGCTTGTTCGATATTCGTTTCCGGGAAAGCGTCTAATTGATGGATTGGTCGATTTGCCTTTTGCGCTTCCGACGGCAGTGGCGGGTATCGCTCTAACGGCCTTGTATTCGGAAAACGGCTGGATTGGTCAACTTCTCCCTTTTAAAGTTGCGTTCAGCCCTTTAGGGATTACGATTGCTTTAACATTTATCGGCTTGCCTTTTGTGGTGAGGATGGTGCAGCCTGTGCTGCAAAATCTTGATCGTGAGATAGAGGAAGCATCGGCGATTTTAGGTGCTACCCGCATGCAGACGTTCCTAAAAGTGATTGTGCCAGAGATCTTGCCTGCTGCCATGACAGGCTTTGCATTGGCGTTTGCTCGGGCGATTGGGGAATACGGTTCGGTCGTTTTCATCGCTGGCAATATGCCGATGAAGACGGAAATCGCACCGCTCATCATCATGACAAAGTTGGAACAATATGATTACGTTGCGGCCACAGCGATCGGCGCAGTCATGCTCGTTTTTTCATTTCTCATCTTATTGTTCATCAATGGATTGCAATGGTGGACGAATCGAAAATTTGCGCATGCCTAAGCATTAAGGGGGAGATTTTATGGTGGAGTATACATCTTCGCAATCTGTGCGGAAAAAAGCGGGCGCGCGAGCTGCAGATGAACAGCTTTGGGTCCGCATTCCACTCATCGCGCTTTCGCTCGGGTTTTTATTGTTATTTCTTGTGTTGCCACTCGTTGCGATTTTTATTGGTGCTTTTGAGAAGGGAGCAAGCCTTTACTTCGCTGCCATTACGGACCCTGACGCACTCTCGGCCATACAGTTAACATTGCTCGTTGCCGTCTTGACGGTACCGCTGAACGCGATTTTTGGGATTGCCGCTGCATGGGCGATTACTAAATTTGAGTTTAAAGGAAAAAGTTTGTTGATTACCGTCATCGATTTACCATTTGCGATTTCACCGGTGATCGCAGGTCTGGTATTCGTATTGTTATTTAGTGCCCATGGGCTGTTCGGTCCGTTTTTATTTGAACATGATATTAAGATTTTATTTGCCGTCCCGGGTATTGTACTCGCTACATTGTTTGTTACGTTCCCTTTTGTCGCGCGTGAGTTGATTCCGCTCATGCAGGCGCAAGGCTCTGCGGAAGAAGAAGCCTCTTTAACACTCGGTGCCAGCGGATTGAAAACGTTTTGGTATGTCACGCTACCGAATATTAAATGGGGATTATTATATGGCATTATTCTTTGTAATGCGCGTGCCGTCGGTGAATTTGGCGCTGTTTCGATTGTTTCCGGCCATATTCGCGGTCTAACGAATACGATGCCGTTGCATATCGAAATTTTGTACAATGAATACCAATTTTCCGCTGCCTTTGCGGTTGCATCCTTAATGTCCCTGATCGCCATCATTACGCTCGTTTTAAAAAATATTATTGAATTGAAAACGAGACAGCAAGCTTAGAACAGGAGGAGCCATATGAGTATTCAAATAAAAGAAGTGTCGAAATCATTCGGTTCGTTCGACGCGTTAAAAAATATTAATCTTGCTATTCAAACGGGAGAGCTTGTGGCGTTACTGGGACCTTCTGGCTCCGGTAAAACGTCGTTGCTTAGGATTATTGCGGGGCTTGAGGAAGCGGATCAGGGTGCTGTTTTATTCGGCGAGGAAGATATGACCCATATCCGCACGACGGAACGGAAAGTCGGCTTTGTCTTTCAGCATTACGCGCTGTTTAAGCATATGACCGTATTCGACAACGTTGCCTATGGATTGAAAGTGCGCCCGAAAAAAGAACGTCCTTCCAAAAAAGAGATTGAATCGAAAGTGCTTGAACTACTGGGACTTGTGAAATTGGACGCTTTTGCCA
Source organism: Sporosarcina soli (assembly GCF_042655805.1). Classification (NCBI taxonomy): domain Bacteria; kingdom Bacillati; phylum Bacillota; class Bacilli; order Caryophanales; family Caryophanaceae; genus Sporosarcina; species Sporosarcina soli. Next base: position 262,205 of record NZ_JBHSNO010000007.1, read on the forward strand.
ATCGCTATCCTTCCCAACTTTCAGGAGGGCAACGGCAACGGGTCGCGTTGGCGCGAGCACTTGCTATTGAACCGAAAGTGCTATTGCTGGATGAGCCGTTTGGTGCACTCGATGCGAAAGTACGGAAAGAATTGCGGCGCTGGCTCCGTAGATTGCATGATGATTTTCATATTACAAGTATTTTTGTAACCCATGATCAGGAAGAAGCCCTTGACGTGGCGGATCGAATCGTCGTTATGAATGAAGGGAAGATAGAACAAATCGGTAGTCCGGAAGAAGTGTATGACCACCCGAACAGTCCGTTTGTGTATGATTTCCTTGGAAATGTCAATCTATTTCACGGCCGTTTGGAAAATGGCAAACTGCTAAATGTCGATGTCAATTTGGCCGCAGCAGATCTGGAAAACGCGGGTAATAAGCTGGCAGTCGGCTATGTCCGCCCACATGATGTAACGATTGAACGTCAAGGGACAGATGCTGAAGCGGTTCAAGCGACAATCGTGCATATTCATGTCGTAGGGAGGTCTGTACAAATTGAACTGAAAAGAAATGACAATGACCAGTTTTTGGAAGCGGAACTGTCGAAAGAACGTCATCGCGAGTTGCAACTCCAAGTAGGTGAAGTCGTTTTTGTTAAACCGAACCAACTCCGCGTATTTATTCCGGAAGACTATTCAATCTAAAAGACTACTCCATGCCTCTTTATGACAAGGCATGGAGTTTTTGGGTTAACGGTTTTAAATATAATGTTGACACAATATGCGTTATCTTTTATTCTAATAGAGATAACATATATTGGGTGGGGTGGATGATGACAACAGTTACAGTGAAAGAAAAGGGAGGAAAAGGGAGAATCAGTCCGTTAACCATCGTCTATAGCGGAATGTTTGCTGCCCTGATGATGATCGGTGCAAATATTACTGCATTTGTGCCCTTTCTAGTCATCGGCGGGGTGCCGATCACCTTGCAGACATTTTTTGCGATTCTCGCGGGGCTTCTTCTTGGGAGCCGGTTAGGTGCGATGGCCATGACGGTCTATTTATTCATCGGGCTTGTGGGGGCGCCTGTATTCTCTAAGTTTGGCGGAGGTTTCGGCTATATTGTGAATCCGACATTTGGCTTTGTCGTTTCGTTCATTTTGACAGCGTATATTGCGGGGAAAATAGTTGAAAAGAACGGAAAGTTACAAGGGTATATATTCGCAGCGCTTGTCGGAATGATCGTGAATTATCTCTTTGGAACGAACTGGATGTACTTCGCTTACAAGTTCTGGGCAGCGGCTCCAGATGCTTTTACGTATAAGATTGCATGGCTATGGATGATTCCGCCATTGCCGAAAGATATTCTTCTTTCCGTATTGGCTGGGATGTTCGGTCATCGCATGTACAAAGTATTGAAAGTGAGGAGAGGGTAAGATGACGAATTACGCTATTTTAGCAGAACGTGTACTTGAAGGACATTCTTTGACAGACGATGAGGCATTCGCAATTTTGGACAGCCCTGATGAAGATTTGCTGCCGCTTCTTCACGCGGCTTATACAGTCCGGAAACATTATTATGGAAATAAAGTGAAGCTCAATATGATCATGAATACCAAATCGGGTTTATGTCCCGAAAACTGTGGCTATTGTGCGCAATCGATCATTTCAAAGGCACCTATTGAAAAATATTCAATGATGAAACAAGAAGAAATTGTTGCGGGCGCCGCGAGGGCAGCGGAATTGAATGCAGGAACATACTGCATCGTGGCGAGCGGACGCGGGCCGGTGAATCGGGAGCTTGAAATCGTCATCGATTCCGTGAAAGAAATTAAAGCAAAGCATGAGCATATGACGGTTTGTGCATGTCTCGGCTTGTTGAAGCCTGAACAAGCGAAACGACTAAAAGAAGCTGGCGTCGATCGTTATAATCACAATATCAATACCTCGGCAGCACATCATGAAAGCATTACGACATCGCACACGTACGACGATCGTGTGAATACCGTTGATCTAGTGAAGCAATCGGGCATCTCGCCGTGCTCAGGCGTCATTATCGGGATGCGAGAAACGAAAGAAGACGTTGTGTCGATGGCGAGAAGTTTGCATGCAATGGATGCAGATTCGATTCCGGTGAACTTTTTACATGCGGTGGATGGGACACCGCTTGAGGGGACGGACGAATTGACACCGCGTTATTGCTTGAAAGTACTCAGTTTGTTCAGATTCATCAATCCGACGAAAGAGATTCGGATTTCGGGTGGACGTGAAGTGAATTTGCGCAGTCTCCAACCGTTTGGCCTCTATCCGGCAAACTCCATTTTCATCGGAGATTACTTGACGACTGCGGGGCAAGAAAGCGACCGCGACCGACAGATGCTGGAAGACCTAGGGTTTGAAGTGGATCTGGAACCGTTGACCAGAGAACCTGTTACAGTTTGATATGAAAAGTGGACAGCCTATCGTCATATACGGGCTGTCTTTTTTCGTGAAGAATGAAACGATTCTGTTGTTCATACGTATAAGAAAGTGTGAAAAAAATCATCTTCACAGAAAAGGGTGTTTCAAATGATTCAACTACTTCTTTTTTCAATTATAACAGGCATCATTTCCAGCCTGATTATTGTCCCATATTCGAGAAACCGTCAGGAGGAGAAAGTGCCGGTCCGCTTGAACCAATGGACCGCGCTGGCAGGTACGGCTATCCTGTTTGCAATTATCGTATTCGGTTTGTATTATGTGACCAATTTGGACCGGAATTGGACGTCCCTATGGTTCGTTCTGCTTGTTGTAACTTTGTTGGGGGCCATTTTGGCAGGAAACAAAGACCGCAAATGGAAGATCGTCCTCTTTCTGGCTGCACTGGGATTCGGAGCTTATCTGTTAAGCGCGCCGTTCTTCAATGCGGATAAAAAATATAAAGCGGTGGAAATGGACCAGCAAGTGGAAATTCAGGCATTCGATGAAACGAAAACGCCTGCAAGTGTCCCGCCGCAATTTGCGCGTAATAAGATGAAGAAAGCGTTTGGGCAAGTACCGAATACGAGCTATTATGAGCTCGGGAACTTGCAAATCCAAAAAGTGAACGGAGAATTCGTATATATAGCACCTGTCGAGTTTTCCGGTCTGTTCAAATGGTGGAATGGCAAAACGACGCCGGGCTACTTCACGATGAGTGCAACCGACTCGGCAGATAATCCGAAATTCGTCAAAGCGGAAATGGCGTACACGCCTTCTTCGTACTTCCATAAAAAAGTGGAGCGGCATTTGCGGATGGCAATGCCGAACTTGATCTTTTATGGGGATACCCAACTGGAAATCGATGATAAAGGCAAGCCTTATTATATCCGCTCTTATGGAGATTTCATCTCCGCACGTAACGGTTTCGACGTCAAAGGGATTGTCGTCGTCGACCCGGCGACTGGTAGTTTGCAGCAGTATACGTTAGCGGAAGTGCCTGCATTTATCGATGGAGCGGTCGCCCCGGAGGCGGTCAGTCTACAAAATAGTTATTTCGGGAAATATGTCCATGGTTTCTGGAATTCCCTTTTCGGGAAAAAAGATGTGAAGCTTCCATCGGATGAAGGAACGGAAGCGAATGTCAGTCCTATTTTTGACGAGAATGGGCATATGTACTATTTCACTGATTTTACAAGCCCGAAAGAAGGCGTCGATTCTATGCTCGGCTATGCGCTGACAGATGGTCGGACAGGTGAAGCGACCTATTATACGGGGAATTTGGAAGAATCGTATATGGATTCGCAAGGAACCTTGCAAATCATTGAAAAGAAATTCATCGAAAAGAAATGGACCGGCGAAATGCCTGTCTTGTACAACTTCTACGGGGAAGCGAGCTGGTTGACACCGGTGCTTGATTCGAATGGTTTCCTGCAAAACTATTTCATCGTCTCCGCAGCCAATCCGGAGATATCCGTGTACGCAAACACGCCTAACGAAGCTTTGAAAATTTATAAGACGGCATTGCAACGTGGTGGAAGTACGGTGGATGGACGTTCAGATGCGGAAGAGGTGAAAGTGGCTGTGACGGTCGCCCGCGTGTTTAAAGAACGTGTCGGTGATTTTACACTCGTGTCGATCTTGGCGGAGGATGGACGGAATTATATTGTGTCCTCCGAAGTTGCACCGCTCGCCATTTATGTTCAAGAAAGCGATAAACTATTCATCACTTATTTGGAGACGGGAGAACTGTTCTTACCTGTAAAAGAAATGACAAATATCACTGTAGAATAATGTCCGTGTTTTTTGCCAGCTACCGTCACAATTTGTCCGTTTGAAATTGTGACGGTAGCTGGTATTCTTCATCTACATGTCTAAAGGCTATCTTACTTTGTCGATACTGTTGAAACTGCATGCATATCAATTGCGAAATGAAGCAATTGTCCTGTACAATTAAGTCAAAGTTAGTCAAAGTCAACGGTGGATTACCCGAGGTGAAAGAGGTGAAAAAATGCGAAACATTTCTGACATTATTGAAGGGTATTTAAAGGCAATCATCGAAGAGGAACAGAACGGGATAATTGAGATCAAGCGAAGCGAAGTTGCAGAGAAGTTCCAATGTGTTCCCTCTCAGATTAATTACGTCATTAAAACAAGATTCACGGAAGAGCGTGGCTATGCCGTCGAATCGAAACGCGGCGGGGGTGGTTATATCCGGATTTTCCGTGTCCAGGCCAATTCGAGAAAGGAATTGATCGAGCATATCTTGAAAGGGCTCCATAATGGAGCTTCCTATACGATGGCTGAAGATATCGTTTATCGGTTATTGGAAGAGGAAGTCATATCTGAGCGGGAGTCCAAACTCATTCTCGCTGCCGTTGATCGAACGACAATCCATCAGCCGCTTCCAGAACGCGATTTAATCCGTGCACGCATTTTACAGGCGATGCTCCTGACGCTCATCTATGAGCAACTGGACTGATAGCCAATCCAAACGATATGAGGTGTCGTTCGATGTTATGTGAAAATTGTAAAGAGCGTCCAGCTTCGGTCATTATTACGCAGGAAAGTGTAGCAGGATCGACGGAACGCCAATTTTGCGAGAAATGCGCTTTTCAAACTCAAACGTTCCAATTCAAACCGAATCAGGAGCCTTTGTCCATCCAACAGTTTCTATCCCATTGGTTCGGCGGTGCAGATCCTTTCCAAGCGCAACAACAAACGCGAGAAGAAAAGTCCGCTGGGCCCGAATGTCCTTCATGCGGATTGACATTCCCTAAATTTCTCGATATCGGGAAGTTTGGTTGTGCTCAATGCTATGACACATTCCGGGTAAGATTGCCTTATGTCTTTGGTAAACTCCATAATGGCCATTCAAAGCATAGAGGGAAAATTCCCGTGTCGTTCAACGAAATATATGCAGTGAAAAAGAGAATCGAGGAAATTCGTTCAAAGATGAAAGAGGCCGTAGAAGAGGAACGATTTGAAGAGGCGGCGGCATTACGTGATGAAGCGAATTCGCTGAAGCTGCAGCTTGAGCAAGGAGGAGAAGTGGGCGATGTCGATTGAAAAATTCATGCAAGGCGCAGTGACCGGTTGGATGGAAGCCTATGGCGAGCATTCGGACATCGTCATGTCGACCCGTATTCGGCTCGCCCGCAACTTGACAGGGTACCGCTTCCCGATCGCGTTCACTGAAGAGCAAGCGATGGAAGTTGACCGCCAGGTTGCAGCTGTATTGCTCGACGCCGATGAAAGCAATTATGCCTATACGAAGATGGCCGATCTGCCTTTATTGGAACGCCAAATCCTTGTCGAAAAACATTTGATCAGCCCGCAACTTGCGGATCCTGATCGCCATGGAGCTGTTATTTTGTCGGAAGATGAGACAATCAGTGTCATGGTGAATGAGGAGGATCATATTCGGATACAATGCATTCGTCCGGGGCTTCAACTGGAGGCCGCCTACCGACAGGCGGATTTCGTAGATGATTATTTGGAAAAAGAACTACCCTATGCATTTGATGAGGACTTCGGGTATTTGACAAGTTGTCCGTCGAATACAGGGACAGGAATGCGGGCATCCGTCATGATGCATTTGCCAGCATTAACGATTACGAAGCAAATTGACCGCATCATTCCGGCCATTTCAAGACTCGGGATGATTGTCCGTGGAAGCTATGGAGAAGGAAGCGAAGCGCCTGGCAATGTCTATCAAATCTCCAATCAAATGACGCTCGGTAAAACGGAGCAAGAGATATTAGAGGATTTGGGGAATATCACCTCCCGTTTGATCGCCCATGAAAGGAAATCGAGGGAGTTGCTGCTCGCCAAGTCGCGCCTGTCGCTTGAAAATAGGTTATTCCGATCGCTTGGTACGGTCAGCTTTGCCCGTCTATTGCCTTCGGGAGAAGCGGCAAAATGCTTATCGGATGTCCGGCTTGGCATCGACTTAGGCATCATTCAAAATGTCGATATGTCCATTTTGAATGAGCTGATGATTTTTATGCAGCCCGGCTTTTTACAACAGTATGCAGGAGCGGAACTGGGGCAGGAGGAGCGGGATGTCTTCAGAGCGAAACTATTCCGCGAAAGGCTTGCCATTGAAAAAACACCCGCATCCCAAGAGCAAGAAACAGAAGAGTGATTTCATTTTTCACGTTTGATTTTTCATTCCCCTACAAATAAAGTTAAAGTCATTTTGTAGAATAAAGGATTTCTTGTCTGTTCAGTCGAATACGCTAAGAAGAAAGATAGATTTTTCTTTATTGGTGTAATAGAAGTCTTTTAGGGGAATGGTTTTTATATATATAGACAGAAGGAGAGGACTGATATATGATGTTCAATCGATTTACACAACGTGCACAAAAAGTGTTGCAACTCGCTCAGGAAGAAGCAATCCGGATGAAACACGAATCCATCGGCACTGAACATATTTTACTGGGCCTTATTCGCGAAGGTGGCGGCATTGCAGCAAAAGCGCTTGAAGCAATAGACGTCAGCTTCGAAACAATCGAGCAAGGTGTAGAAAAACTAGTCGGTTCTGGAACAAAAGATGTCGGTCCCATTGTACACTACACACCGCGGGCTAAAAAGGTCATTGAATTATCGGTAGACGAATCGAGAAAACTAGGTCATTCCTATATTGGTACCGAACATATTTTACTTGCACTCATTCGTGAAGGTGAAGGGGTTGCAGCCCGCGTTTTGAATAACGCAGGCGTCAGTCTCAACAAAGCGCGTCAACAAGTGCTACAGTTGCTCGGAAGCAATGATAGTTCGGGTGGCAGTCAAGGCGCAGCCAATTCGGCGGCTACACCAACATTGGATAGTCTGGCACGGGATTTGACGGAAGTGGCCCGTGAAGGATCACTGGATCCAGTGATCGGACGAAGCAAGGAAATTACCCGCGTAATCGAGGTATTGGCGCGACGGACGAAAAACAATCCGGTCCTCATCGGGGAGCCGGGCGTCGGGAAAACAGCCATCGCTGAAGGGCTTGCTCAGCAAGTCGTCAACAATGAAGTGCCGGAAATCCTTCGCGATAAGCGGGTTATGACACTCGATATGGGAACAGTTGTCGCGGGTACGAAATACCGCGGTGAATTTGAAGACCGTATGAAAAAAGTGATGGAAGAAATCCGCCAAGCAGGCAATATCATTCTGTTCATTGATGAGTTGCATACGCTCATCGGTGCGGGAGGTGCTGAAGGGGCAATCGATGCTTCGAATATCCTCAAGCCATCACTTGCGCGTGGTGAGCTGCAATGTATCGGTGCCACAACGCTTGATGAATACCGTAAATATATTGAGAAAGACGCGGCGCTTGAACGCCGTTTCCAACCGATTCAAGTCGATGAACCGACTGTTGAAGAAACGGTGCAGATCATCCACGGCCTTCGCGATCGCTATGAAGCGCATCACCGCGTGAAAATTACAGATGAAGCGATTGAAGCGGCAGCGAAAATGTCCGATCGTTATATCTCGGATCGATTCCTTCCGGATAAGGCGATTGACTTGATCGACGAAGCCGGATCGAAAGTCCGTCTCCGCTCTTACACAACACCGCCGAATCTGAAAGAGCTAGAGCAGAAGTTGGAAGCGATCCGTTCTGAGAAAAATGCTGCTGTCCAAAGTCAGGAATTCGAAAAAGCAGCTTCTTTCCGGGATAAGGAACAGAAGATGAAGGAAGAGCTTGAAACGACCAAAACGGCTTGGAAAGAAAAACAAGGGCAAACGGAGTCCGAAGTGACCGTCAATGATATTGCGGAAGTCGTCGCGATGTGGACGGGAATACCAGTTGCGAAAATCGCAGAAACGGAAACGGCAAAACTGCTCAATATGGAAGAAATGTTGCATGAACGCGTCATCGGCCAAGGCGAAGCGGTCATGGCTATTTCCCGGGCAATACGCCGGGCGCGTGCCGGTTTGAAAGACCCGAAACGTCCGATTGGTTCCTTCATTTTCTTAGGGCCAACAGGGGTCGGGAAAACCGAGCTTGCGCGGGCACTTGCGGAAGTCATGTTTGGAGACGAAGATGCGATGATTCGTGTCGACATGTCCGAGTACATGGAGAAGCACTCAACTTCGAGATTGGTCGGATCCCCTCCAGGTTATGTCGGATATGACGAAGGTGGACAATTGACGGAAAAAGTACGTCGTAAACCTTATTCCGTTGTCCTCCTTGATGAAATTGAAAAAGCGCATCCAGACGTTTTCAATATCCTTCTACAAGTGTTGGAAGATGGTCGCTTGACGGATTCCAAAGGGCGTACAGTAGATTTCCGCAATACGGTGGTCATCATGACGTCGAACGTCGGTGCACAAGCTTTGAAGAAAAACCGCTATGTCGGCTTTAATTTGCAAGATGCGGATCGGGACTACGAAGGCATGAAATCGACGATGCTGGAAGAATTGAAGAAAGCATTCCGACCGGAGTTCTTGAACCGCGTGGATGAAATGATCGTCTTCCATTCGCTTGAGAAAGAACATTTACGTGAAATCGTCTCGCTCATGTCCAATGAATTGACGAAACGTCTTCGCGAACAAGACATCGAGCTTACGTTGACAGACGAAGCGAAATTGAAAATTGCGGACGAAGGATACGATCCGGAATACGGAGCAAGACCATTGCGTCGTGCGCTCCAGAAGCATGTCGAAGACAGACTGTCCGAAGAGTTATTGAAAGGCATGGTCCTTACAGGCGGCAGCGTCATTGTTGACGTGGAAAACGGAGAGTTCGTCGTTAAAACAAGCAGCCAAGAAAAGAAAGAAGAAGTCGTGGCTGAAAAATAAAAGGTAAACAGGATAGTCCTTCCGCCATCAGTCATTCGGGGCGAAGGGCTGTCCTTTTCTTCTATGGAGGATTGTATGGCAAAGAAAAAGACGAAATTCATGTGTAAATCATGCGGTTACGAATCGCCGAAATGGATGGGGAGATGTCCAGGGTGTGGAGAATGGAACACGATGGAAGAAGAAGTGGAAATCGTCCAAAAAGGTCCTCGCGGCGCGTTCCAACACTCGGATAATATCCGGCAGAAGGCGATGCCGATCAGTTCAATTGAAACGGTGGAGGAGCCCCGGATCGGTACGGACTTGGCTGAGTTGAATCGGGTGCTTGGTGGTGGCATTGTGCCCGGATCGCTTGTACTAATAGGAGGCGATCCCGGAATCGGGAAATCGACCCTTCTCCTTCAAGTCTCTTCACTGTTGGCGAACAAAGGACAGCGGGTACTTTACATTTCCGGAGAAGAATCGATACGACAGACGAAGCTACGTGCGGAACGACTGGGCGTTGCATCGAACGAACTTTATATTTATGCGGAAACGGATCTAGGGCAAATCCATGACACCATCACCGAAGTCAAACCGCAGTTTGTCATCGTTGACTCTATCCAAACGGTCCATCACCCGGAAGTGACTTCGGCGCCGGGGAGCGTGTCACAAGTACGGGAGTGTACAGCTGAGCTGATGCGCATCGCCAAAACGCAGAGCATCGCGATCTTCCTAGTCGGTCATGTGACGAAAGACGGTCAAATTGCAGGGCCGCGCTTACTGGAGCATATGGTGGATACAGTGCTTTATTTTGAAGGGGAAAGGCATCATACATACCGGATTTTACGGAGTGTGAAAAATCGGTTCGGATCAACGAATGAAATCGCCATTTTTGAAATGCTGCAATCCGGATTGAAAGAGGTTCTGAATCCTTCTGAATTGTTTTTACGGGAGCGATCCCAAGGAGGAGCGGGTTCTACCGTTGTCGCCTCGATGGAGGGGACGCGGCCCATCCTCGTTGAAATTCAAGCGCTTGTCACACCGTCGAGCTTCAACTATCCGAAACGGATGGCAACGGGTCTTGACCAAAATAGAGTTTCGTTATTAATGGCTGTTTTGGAAAAAAGGATGGGTATGCTATTACAAGCGCAAGATGCGTATATCAAAGTCGCAGGCGGTGTGAAATTAGACGAACCTGCAATCGATCTCGCTGTCCTGATGAGCATTGTGTCCAGCTATAAGGACGCAGCGGCGGGAATTGTCGATTGTTTTATCGGTGAAGTGGGATTGACCGGAGAAGTTCGTCGGGTTTCCCGGATTGAACAACGGGTGACGGAAGCGGCGAAGTTAGGTTTCGAGCGAGCGATCATTCCGGCCTCCAATCTGGGAGGATGGGATTATCCGGAAGGGATCCAAGTGATTGGTGTGGAGACAATCGGAGATGCCTTGAAAATTGCTTTTAAAAATTAAATAGAACTGTCGACAGGCTTGCTAACATAGCAATTCTGTCGCTACGGTTCACCAGAAAGTACGGTTGGATCAGGAACTTTTGATGATTTTATGGAGTCTTAATTAAGGTATTCGTGATTTTTCTTCATTCAAATGCTGATCCAAACGCTTATCAAAGCGATTTGAAGGAGATACATGTATAATTATTGAAAAGGAGGTGGTTCTTATGTTGAAAAGGGTGGTGCAAGCTTCATTTTTGCTTATTGGCGGGACGCTGGGTGTCTTATTTTTACCGTATTTATTCACATTATTTACTTTTACTTCAACCCCGTTGATTGATAACCCATATGTGTCCGCTGTACTTGGAGCTCTAATCTTTTTTCTACTCAGCCTTTTCCTCACTGAACCGATTGTGAATTTTATTAAATGGATAGAAGAACGTTTGCTGAAAGCCCCCATATTTGACTTGTTGTTCGGGACGATAGGTCTAATTGTTGGCTTGCTAGTTGCATTTCTTGTCAACTATGGATTGAGTGGTATTCAGATACCGATTATAACTTCCGTGCTTTCTGTGCTTCCGATCCTCCTCTCTATTCTTCTCGGTTACCTTGGTTTTCAAGTCGGGTTTAAAAAGCGGGAAGAGTTTATCAATGCGCTGCTGACGATGAGAAGTACAGGACAAAAAAAGAAAGAAGTAGAAGAGCTGTCTTCTCCGGCAAGTGGTAAACTGTATAAAATACTGGATACGAGTGTGATTATTGATGGCCGTATTGCGGATATTTCGGCAACCGGCTTTCTGGAAGGGGTACTGGTTGTACCGCAGTTCGTTTTGACGGAATTGCAACATATTGCCGATTCATCGGATACGCTCAAACGGACGAAAGGGAGACGCGGATTGGATGTGCTGAAGCGCATGCAAAATGATGATGGTCCCAATATTATGATTACCGATGAAGATTTCAATGATGTGGCGGAAGTCGATTTGAAACTGGTTCGACTCGCGAAAAGCATGGGCGGACTCGTCGTCACCAATGATTTTAATTTGAACAAAGTCGCTGATTTGCATGGCGTTTCCGTTTTGAATATCAATGACCTTGCGAATGCGGTGAAACCGGTTGTCATCCCGGGGGAAGAAATGCATGTCATTGTGATTAAGGACGGCAAAGAGCATAATCAGGGGATCGCTTATTTGGATGATGGAACGATGATTGTCGTGGAAGATGGTAAATTCCATATCGGAAATGCGATTGACGTTGTGGTGACAAGTGTGTTACAAACATCCGCAGGGCGAATGATTTTTGCGAAGCCGAAAAACGGGAAAACTGCGCGAGCAAATTGAGCGAGCAAATTAAACTAGCAAGTAAAGAAAGAAGAGGAAAAACCATCATGAAGTACACAGTCATGATACCGGCAGCCGGAAGCGGTCAGCGGATGGGTGCCGGTTATAATAAACTTTTTTTAAAATTGGGCGATCGGCCGATACTGATCCATACATTGCAAGTGTTTGAAGACGATCCGTCATGTGAAGGGATCGTCCTGGCGGTAAAGGCGGAAGAGCAGCCATCGATCCAGGAGATGCTTTCAGAGTTTTCTATTACGAAAGTGACGGCGATGGTAGAGGGCGGTGGTGAACGGCAAAATAGCGTTGCTGCATGTATTCGGGCATACGAAGGCGAAGGAATCGTCCTCGTCCATGATGCAGCTCGGCCGTTCATTCGCCACAATGTTATCGCTGAACTGGTTAGCATAGCGGATGCTCACGGGGCGGCGATTGCAGGTGTCCAAGCAAAAGATACGATGAAGTATGCGCCTGGCGGTATCGTTGAGGAAACGGTAGATCGGGAGAAGCTGTGGATTGTTCAAACACCGCAAGCATTCCGCTACGCGTTGTTGCGGGAGGCTTCTGACAAGGCGGTTGCGGACGGTTTTCTCGGTACGGATGAGTCGATGCTTGTTGAACGGCTCGGCCATCCCGTACGGATGGTGGAAAGCACGTATGATAATGTCAAGATGACAACGCAAGAAGATCTCGTTTTCGGAGAGATTTTACTGACAAGGAAACGGTAGGAGGACATGTTTATGATTCGGATAGGACAAGGCTATGATGTACATAAGTTTGAGGAAGGGCGTCCACTGATCATCGGTGGCATTACGATTCCACATGATAGAGGGCTGACGGGCCATTCCGATGCGGACGTGCTGTTGCATACAGTGACAGATGCGGCGCTGGGCGCAATTGGAGAAGGGGATATCGGTCGGCATTTCCCGGATACGGATGCGGCGTTCAAAGACGCTGATTCAGCAGTGTTATTGGAAAAGATTTGGGCGCTTGTGGAAGAGAGAGGGTACAAGCTAGGCAATATCGATTGTACGATTATTGCACAAAGACCGAAAATGGCACCGCATATTGAGACGATCCGTCAACGTATTGCAGAATTGCTGAAAGCGGATGTCACACAGGTGAACGTCAAGGCAACGACGACTGAAAAATTGGGCTTCACTGGACGTGAGGAAGGCATCGCGGCATTGGCAACGATTTTGCTCGTGAAAGCATGAGGTCTTTCAATCATGCAGCGTCAGTGGTAAAATGACTCCATTATGAATTTCATTCGGCAATCGGGTTAGCTGGCAAACATTGATCCATATCGATTTCAAGATAGAATGGAAATAGTAGCCGGATTTTTCCTTATGCCTTGAATAACTTGATAGAACGGAGATGTATGAGGATGACAACAGAAGTACGCGTACGCTATGCTCCAAGTCCGACGGGCCATTTACATATCGGCGGGGCGAGAACAGCTCTTTTCAATTACTTGTTCGCACGCCATCATGGCGGAAAATTTATCGTGCGAATCGAGGATACCGATACAGAACGGAATATTGAGGGAGGGGAACTTTCTCAACTTGAAAATTTGAAATGGCTCGGTATCGAGTATGACGAGTCGGTCGATATCGGTGGTCCATATGGCCCTTACCGCCAAATGGAACGGTTGGATCTATATACGAAACATGCACAGGAAATGCTGGAGAACGGCCGTGCATACAAATGTTTCTGTACGACGGAAGAGCTGGAAGCGGAGCGTGAAAAACAGAAAGCGGCGGGAATCGCTGCACCGATGTACAATGGCACTTGCCGTCATCTGAGTGCGGAAGAAGTGGCGGAGAAGGAATCGGCAGGTCTTCCCTATACGATCCGTATCCGTGTTCCTGAGAACGTAACTTACAAAATCGAAGACCTTGTACGTGGAACGGTCACATTCGAATCGAAGGATATCGGCGATTGGGTGCTTGTCAAAGCGAACGGCGTTCCGACGTACAACTTTGCGGTCGTTTTCGATGATCATTATATGAAAATCTCCCATGTTTTCCGTGGGGAGGAGCATATCACCAATACGCCGAAACAGTTGATGATCTTTGATGCTTTCGGATGGGAATATCCGAGATATGGGCATATGACATTGATCGTCAACGAAGAGCGGAAAAAGCTTTCCAAACGGGACGAGTCGATCATCCAGTTCATCTCCCAATACAAAAATCTTGGGTATTTGCCGGAAGCGATGTTCAATTTCTTTGCACTTCTTGGTTGGTCTCCGGGCGGGGAAGAGGAAATCTTCACGCATGAAGAACTGATCCAACTCTTTGACGAAAGCCGTCTGTCGAAATCACCTTCCATGTTCGACAAACAAAAATTGACATGGATGAATAACCAATATGTGAAAAAGCTAAGCTTGGATGAAGTTGTTGCTCTTGCGTTGCCTCATTTGCAAGAAGCTGGTCTCGTCAAAAAAGAGATGACAGAAACTGAAGCTGTGTGGGTGCGTGATCTGGTCGCTCTTTATCATGAACAGTTGAGCTTCGGTGCGGAAATTGTTGAATTATCCGCCCAGTTCTTCAAAGAGGAAATTGAATATGATGAAGCATCCCAAGCGGTATTAGGCGGAGAGCAAGTGCCGGAAGTGATGGCTTCCTTCAAAGGACAATTGGAGGCGCTTGAAACATTCGATGCCGCGTCCATCAAAGCTGCTATTAAGGCTGTCCAAAAAGAAACGGGCCATAAAGGGAAAAACTTATTCATGCCGATCCGGGTCGTGACGACAGGCCAGACGCATGGACCTGAACTACCGGATGCGATTGCTTTGATCGGTAAAGAGAAGTCGATTGCCCGCGTTGCAAAATACGCTCAATAAGGTCAATAAGATCATTACATTGACTTTCATGCAGTAGCATGTAAAATATATGATTAATAAAGATCGGAATGGATTTCCAAAAGTATAAAAGCGTTGAGAAGGAGAAGTATACATTGCACGCTCTTCAGAGAGGATCATCACCGGCTGCAAGTGATCCGAGCCACTGTCATGTAGAAATGCACCTTTGAGTGCCGTGCCGAATCGTTCAGTAGGCCGGACGCATCGCCAGCGTTATGGGCGTCAAGCGGGAAGGGGTATTTGCCTTCCAAGCGGAGTGGAACCACGTATTCAATGCGTCTCTGTCATTTTTGGCAGGGGCGCATTTTTTATCTTTGTGAAGAAGAAGAAAAAAGGGGGAGAACATGTTGTTTCGCAGGATGAAAGAGGATATTCAGTGTATATTTGAACAGGACCCGGCAGCGCGGAGCGTATTTGAAGTCGTCTTGACGTATTCCGGGTTGCACGCGTTATGGTCTCATCGCATCGCACACGCGCTCTATAAAAAGAAATTCCGGTTTTTGGCACGGGCAGTTTCGCAGGTCAGCCGCTTTTTTACCGGTATTGAAATTCATCCCGGAGCAAAAATAGGAAGACGTTTTTTCATTGACCACGGGATGGGGGTCGTCATCGGTGAAACATGTGAAATTGGTGATGATGTAACGATTTACCAAGGCGTGACATTGGGTGGAACGGGTAAAGAAAAAGGAAAGCGGCATCCGACACTCGGAAATAATGTGCTCATTGCCTCGGGAGCGAAGGTACTTGGCTCCATTACAATTGGTGAAAACAGTAAAGTTGGAGCGGGATCGGTTGTCTTGAAGGATGTACCGAACGATTCGACGGTTGTCGGGATTCCTGGAACGGTTGTTATTTCGAACGGGGTACGTGTGAAAGATAAACATGACCACCAAGACCTTCCAGATCCGATAACCGATAAATGCAAATGGCTCGAAAATGAATTGATTCAGCTGAAAGAACAAGTTGCTGAAATGGAGAAATCCGACGTAAAGGAAGGGAACAGAGTATGACGATTCAAATTTATAACACGCTGACGCGAAAGAAAGAACCGTTTATTCCGATTGAGGAAGGAAAGGTGAAGATGTATGTTTGCGGGCCGACCGTTTACAATTACATCCATATCGGAAATGCGCGTCCTGTTATTGCGTTTGACACGGTTCGACGCTATTTGGAGTATCGCGGATATGAGGTCAACTACGTATCTAATTTTACGGATGTAGACGATAAAATTATCAAGACGGCCAATGAGCTTGGCGAAGAAGTCGGTGAGCTGACGGAACGGTTCATCAACGCCTATTTCGAAGATGTCGGCGCACTTGGCTGCGGGAAGGCGAATGTCCATCCGCGTGTGACCGATCATATTAAAGATATCGTGGAGTTTGTCCAAGTGCTGGTCGATAAAGGCTTTGCGTACGAATCGCAAGGAGATGTCTACTACCGGACACGGAATTTCGAGGGGTATGGGAAATTATCTCACCAGTCGATTGACGAATTGAAAGTCGGTGCTCGTATCGAGCCGGGGGATAAGAAGGAAAATGCACTCGACTTTGTGTTATGGAAAGCGGCGAAAGAAGGCGAGATTGCGTGGGATAGTCCATGGGGAGCAGGTCGTCCGGGCTGGCATATTGAATGTTCGGTCATGGCAAGGGAGCATCTTGGCGATACAATCGATATTCACGCAGGCGGTCAAGATCTGACATTCCCGCATCATGAAAACGAAATTGCGCAATCCGAAGCAATGACAGGCAAGCCATTTGCGAACTATTGGATGCATAACGGCTACATCAATATCGACAATGAAAAAATGTCGAAATCACTCGGAAATTTTGTACTGGTCAACGAAATCAGAAAACAGATCGATCCAAAAGTTCTACGTTTCTTCATGTTATCCGTTCACTATAGACATCCGATCAATTTCTCACAAGAACTTGTCGAAAGTGCTGCGAACGGACTGGAGCGGATCCATACGGCTTACAACAACTTAAAGCATCGCTTGGGTATCACGGCCGACCTCGGTGACCAAAAAGATGTCTGGGTCCATAAAGTGGATGAATTGAGACAGTCCTTCGAAGAGGCAATGGACGATGATTTCAATACGGCCAATGCAATTGCCGCGATTTTCGAACTTGTCAAACTGGCAAACGTCTATCTACTGGAGAAGAACACACAGCCGGAAGTGCTTGCACATTTCATGCGGACGTTCGATGAGTTGATGGCGGTGTTAGGCTTACCGCTTGCCGAAGAAATCGAGTTATTGGACGAAACGATCGAAGCTTTAATCGAAGAGCGCCTTGAAGCTCGACGTAACCGTGATTTCAAACGTGCGGATGAAATTCGTGACGAATTGAAAGAACAGGGAATTCTTCTGGAAGATACGGCGCAAGGAACACGCTGGAAAAGAGGATGATGGGCATTTATAACTTGCGCGATATTGATGTGAAACAATTAAACGCATTGGCGTTGGCTTATATGGGAGATGCCGTGTACGAACAAGCGGTACGCGAGCATCTTCTCCGTTCAGGTCGGGTGAAGCCGAATGTCTTGCACAAACAGGCGACAAACTATGTGTCGGCGAAATCGCAAGCAGCCATTGTGAAACATATGCAACAAACGGACTTTTTAACGGAAGAGGAAGAGGCGGTCCTGAGACGGGGGCGCAATGCCAAATCTGGATCAGTTCCTAAAAATACAGACGTTGTCACCTATAACTATAGTTCGGGGTTTGAAGCAGTCGTCGGTTATTTATATTTGTTGGGGAAGTCGGAACGCTTGGAGCAATTTATTGCAGAATCGTTGGCTTGGATTGAGAGGCCAGGAGAGGAGGAGACGAAATGACAGAACATGAAGCGGAATTGATCGGCGGGAAAAACCCTGTAGTTGAAGCACTGCGCTCCGGTAGAGAGTTGAATAAGATCTGGATCGCCGAAGGATTGAATAAAAAAAGCATCGGGGAGATCCTGACGCTCGCAAAAGAAGGTGGAATTGTCGTTCAATCGGTCCCGAAACAAAAATTGGACGGGATGTTGGCGATTAATCATCAAGGAATCGTTGCATCGGTTGCGGCCTATTCGTATGCAGAACTGGAAGATTTGTTCAGCGTTGCAAAGGCTCGTGGGGAAGATCCGTTTTTTATCATCCTCGATGAGTTGGAGGATCCTCATAATTTAGGCTCCATTTTACGGACGGCAGATGCGTCAGGGGTGCATGGTATCATCATCCCGAAGCGCAGGTCTGTCGGATTGACGGGAATTGTGGCGAAAGCATCGACAGGGGCCATTGAACATATTCCGGTCGTTCGGGTCAATAATCTTTCACAGACGGTGGATGAATTGAAAAAGCGGGGTGTCTGGGTTGCGGGAACGGACGCGGCGAAATCGGTGGATTATCGCTTGATGGATGCGACGCTTCCGCTTGCGATCATCATAGGAAGTGAAGGGAAAGGAATGTCACGAATTCTGAAGGAAAAATGCGACTTCTTGTACCACTTGCCGATGGTCGGACATGTGACATCGTTAAATGCCTCTGTCGCAGCCTCCCTTTTGATGTACGAAGTTCTGCGCAAGCGTCAACCGCATGCGTCTGAAAGGTGAAAGCGGATGTACTCCTTGTAGACGGCTATAACGTGATCGGGGCATGGGAGGAATTGCGCCGGATGAAAACGGAGCGACTTGCGGACGCGCGCGATCGGCTCATCGAACGGATGGCGGAATACAAGGCACATACAGGATGGCGCGTCATCATTGTGTTTGATGCGCATCTCGTACCTGGTATTGAAAAAAAGAAGCGCAGTCATAACGTCGAGGTCGTATTTACAAGGGAAAACGAAACAGCGGATGAACGAATTGAAAAACTTGTCGCAGAACTAGGGGGGCGACGGGTGCAAATCCACGTGGCGACGTCGGACTTGACGGAACAGTGGGTTATTTTTGCCCAAGGAGCCCTCCGAAAGTCGGCTCGAGAACTTGAAATTGAAATGAACGAGATTGATAAGCTTATTTCCATAAAGGTGAAAGAGATCCAAGAGCAACGGCCATTTTCAAAGATACCTTTAAGTGATGAAGTTGCGGAAAAATTCGAAAAGTGGCGACGAGGAATAAAGTGAACGGTTGACGCAAAATTTTTCCATACAGTATACTTAGACTATCATCGTTTGAAGAACCGGGGTGATCCATTTGGTGGAAAAGACATACGTTGAAGGCGGAATATCGGATTTCACTGGATTATCCGATGCGGAAATCATTACCATCATACAAGAGGGAAACGCAGATGCGCTCGATTTTTTGATTACAAAATACCAATCTTTTGTGAGAGTGAAAGCGCGCTCATACTTTCTGATCGGAGGCGATCGGGAAGATATTGTCCAAGAGGGAATGATCGGATTGTACAAAGCGATTCGGGACTTCAAAGAAGATCGTTTAAGCTCATTTAAAGCATTCGCCGAACTATGCATTACGCGTCAAATTATTACGGCTATCAAAACGGCAACGAGACAAAAACACATTCCGCTCAACACATCAGTTTCTTTGGACAAGCCTGTTTTCGATGAAGACTCCGACCGAACATTGCTTGATGTCATAGCGGGGCCTCTACTGGATGATCCGGAAGATTTTATCATCCACAAGGAAAACTTCGGTCAGATGGAAGAAGAGATCAACAAAGTGTTAAGCGGTTTAGAGAAACAAGTGCTTGCGCTTTACTTGGACGGTCAATCTTATCAAGAAATTTCGGATGAGTTGAACAGACAGGTGAAATCGGTGGATAATGCATTGCAAAGGATTAAGCGGAAATTGGAACGCTATATGGAAGTCGGCTCCGTCCGTTGACCAACCATTTCCATTGTATTGACAGCATGCAGGTTAGGTGGTACTCTTTAGCAAGACTATGAGAAGATGTCGAAAAGTCTCTGGACAGTGACAAAATCCGTATTAGGGTGAGAAAAATGTCTAAGAAAATAATTTTAAGTTGTGATAGTTGCGGGACGCGAAATTATTCCGTGCCGGCTCGTAGCAATCATTCGACGGAACGGTTGTCGCTCAAAAAGTTTTGTAGCCGGTGCAATGCACATACGATACACAAACAGACAGCTTGAGGTATAACGCACTGTCTGAAAGCAGCATCATATTTACAGTCGGAGGGTTACGGTATAATGGGCAAGTTAAGCGCTTTTTTTAAAAATGTTGTCTCGGAAATGCGAAAAGTTAGCTGGCCGAAACGGAAAGAATTGACGCGTTACACGATTGTTGTTCTTTCTACAGTCGTCTTCATGGCGATCTACTTCGGGATTGTGGATCTTGGCATTTCACGTTTGATGGAATGGTATCTTGCATTATAAAACGAATCTGTAAACGATATAGGTTACTTGCAGGCCGCTACAATGCGGTTTGTGAATAACCCTTTGAAAAATATCCCGTCTGACAGCAAGAACGGGTTTTTTCAATTGTCCAGCTTTTCTGGACGACTAAGAAATGATACAATCTCGTACAATATGGAGCGGAGAAGCTTTGGTGAGTCGCCGCTATCAAGGTGTGCGAAAAGAAGGAGGGACGGACGTACAGTCCTTATGAATATGGAAATGGAGAAAAATTGGTATGTCGTTCATACGTACTCCGGTTATGAAAATAAGGTGAAAGCCAATCTGGAAAAACGCGTAGAAACGATGGGGATGCAGGATAAAATTTTCCGTGTCGTCATCCCGGAAGAAGAGGAAACGGATTTCAAAGACGGTAAAAAACGTACAGTTATGAAAAAAACGTTTCCCGGGTATGTTCTTGTGGAAATCATCATGACAGATGATTCTTGGTATGTCGTCAGAAATACGCCTGGCGTAACAGGTTTCATCGGTTCTTCGGGCGGGGGAGCGAAGCCGACGCCTTTACTTCCAGAAGAAGTGGAGTTCATTTTGAAACAGATGGGCGTCAAAGATGGAAAAGCTGAAGTGGACTATGAAATCGGAGAAATGGTCCAAGTGCTTGAAGGTCCGTTTGCACACTTCCAAGGGAAAGTGGAAGAGATCGATCAAGATAAAGGTAAAGTGAAAGTATCGGTCGATATGTTCGGTCGGGAAACAAATATGGAGCTTGACTTCAATCAGGTCGAAAAATTATAAATGATTTCCACTTGCATACAGTGCATAATAGTGGTATCATTTCAAAGGTCAGACTATAAATAAAGTAGTTTGGGCGGATTAACCAATTCTACCGGCGTAAGCCGGCAGGCACATATTGAGTGGGAGGGGCAACCCAATTACCACATCACGGACTTAAGGAGGTGTGTCTCGTGGCTAAAAAAATCATCAAAGTTGTTAAGTTACAAATCCCTGCTGGAAAAGCGAACCCGGCTCCACCAGTTGGACCGGCGCTAGGTCAAGCGGGTGTGAACATCATGGGATTCTGTAAAGAGTTCAATGCGCGTACAGCAGATCAAGCAGGTCTAATCATTCCTGTTGAGATTTCCGTATTCGAGGACCGTTCATTCACATTCATTACAAAAACTCCACCGGCAGCAGTATTGCTGAAGGTTGCAGCTAATCTTCAAAAAGGTTCAGGTGAGCCGAACAAAAAGAAGGTTGCTACTGTAAAACGCGATAAAGTTCGCGAAATTGCAGAGTCAAAAATGCAGGACTTGAACGCGGCATCAGTTGAAGCAGCGATGGCAATGGTTGAAGGTACTGCTCGCAGCATGGGAATCACGATCGAAGACTGATCATGATCCGATAAAGCGTGTTTCTTTGTAGTGGGGGTTGCGCTCGTTCTTTAAGAACACGCAACCCTTATTCGTGGGAGGTATAATCCGTTAAAACCACAATCGAGGAGGAAATAATAGATGGCTAAAAGAGGTAAAAAGTTCACAGAAGCTGCGAAGCTTGTGGAACGTATGAAATCATACGATGTAAAAGAAGCGATTGCGCTTGCAAAGAAAACAAGCACAGTCAATTTTGACGCTACAGTCGAAGTTGCATTCCGCCTTGGAATTGACACTCGTAAAAACGACCAGCAAATCCGTGGAGCAGTTGTGCTTCCAAACGGTACTGGTAAAACGCAACGCGTTCTCGTTTTTGCTAAAGGTGAAAAATTGAAAGAAGCGGAAGCAGCAGGTGCTGACTACGCAGGCGATGCAGAATACATCAACAAAATCCAACAAGGTTGGTTTGATTTTGATGTAATCGTTGCGACTCCTGATATGATGGGAGAAGTCGGTAAAATTGGTCGTGTCCTAGGACCGAAAGGCCTTATGCCGAACCCGAAAACAGGAACAGTTACATTTGACGTAGCGAAAGCTGTAGAAGAGATCAAAGCTGGTAAAGTTGAATACCGTGCTGACAAAGCGGGTATCATCCACGCGCCAATCGGAAAAGTTTCATTTGACGATGCGAAGCTTGAAGAAAACTTCGCGACTGTTTTTGAAACAATTCAAAAAGCGAAGCCTGCTGCAGCTAAAGGAACATACATGAAGTCTGTGAATATCACGACTACAATGGGTCCTGCTGTAAAAGTAGATCCTTCTAGCGTAACAGTTAAAAATTAATATTGACAAACGATAGACTTTCTGATAAGATTTCGTTTGTTAGAATATAACCATTTGTACCGTAGACAGCAGGAGCGGCATGCCGCTTAATGTTTCCTGCCGAGGACAAGACGCTCTTTTGACTTAAAAGATGACGACTTTTCTGCCCTCGTGTCTGCATTGTGTAGATATGAGGGCTTTTCATATCGGTATAAGTGACCCGAATTTTTTAGGAGGTGTCCAAATGAGCAAAGTATTAGAAGCTAAACAAGCAGTAGTTGGCGAAATTTCAGACAAGCTGAAAGCATCAGCATCTGTTGTTGTTGTTGACTACCGTGGTCTGAACGTTAGCCAAGTTACGGAACTACGTAAACAGCTTCGTGAAGCAGGTATCGACTTCAAAGTTTACAAAAACTCCATGACACGTCGTGCTGCTGAAGCTGCAGGACTTGAAGGATTGAACGAATACCTTACAGGACCGAATGCAATTGCGTTTTCAAACGAGGATGTTGTTGCTCCAGCGAAAATCCTTAACGATTTCGCAAAACAAAACGACAAGCTTGAAATCAAAGCAGGCGTTATCGAAGGCGCGATCGCAACAGAAGCGGACGTTAAAGCGTTGGCGGAACTTCCATCACGCGAAGGTCTACTTTCTATGCTACTCAGCGTACTTCAAGCACCAATGCGCAATTTCGCACTTGCAACAAAAGCAGTTGCAGAGCAAAAAGAAGAACAAGGCGCTTAATCAAGCAGCCTGACATACAACTTGCGGGGTAAGCCCGACAAAAACAACTATTAGGAGGAAACTATAATGACTAATGCACAAATCCTTGAAGCAATCAAAGAAATGACAGTTCTTGAATTGAACGAACTTGTAAAAGCAATCGAAGAAGAATTCGGCGTAACTGCTGCTGCACCTGTTGCAGTTGTTGGTGGAGCTGCTGGTGGAGACGCTGCTGCTGAGCAAACTGAATTCGACGTAGTTCTTGCATCTGCTGGCGATCAAAAAATCAAAGTTATCAAAGCTGTTCGTGAAATCACTGGCCTAGGCTTGAAAGAAGCGAAAGAAGTAGTAGATAACGCTCCAAAAGCACTTAAAGAAGGCGTATCTAAAGAAGAAGCAGAAGAAATGAAAGCGAAACTTGAAGAGGTTGGCGCTTCAATCGAACTTAAGTAATTTTCGAATAGTGAAGGGAAGCTCGTCAAAAAACGACGGGCTTTTCTTCGTTTTTTTATCTTTATCTATGAACCGAGAAAGAAATTGCGAACCGAGGGGAGGACTTCGTGTGTCCGAACATTATTACGCCAAGGATCCGAAAGTGAAAAGTGATCCGAAGGAATGGAGTGCCGAATTGCGCGGAGTGAAACTGCGATTCAAGACGGATGCGGGGGTATTTAGCAAAGGGGAAGTGGATTTTGGTTCAAGACTCCTTGCGGAAGCATTCGTTTTACCAGAAATGGCAGGTGCGATTTTAGATGTCGGTTGTGGCTACGGTCCGATCGGTTTGTCGATTGCCGGATCTTTTCCGGAACGGAATATTCACATGGTCGATGTGAACGAACGGGCGTTAGCTTTAGCTGCACATAACGCAGAGCAAAATGGCATTGGAAATGTAGAAATTTACCC
The DNA here is from genome assembly GCF_042655805.1 of Sporosarcina soli. Taxonomy (NCBI): domain Bacteria; kingdom Bacillati; phylum Bacillota; class Bacilli; order Caryophanales; family Caryophanaceae; genus Sporosarcina; species Sporosarcina soli. The sequence continues at coordinate 286,198 of NZ_JBHSNO010000007.1, forward strand.
GAGTGATGCATTATCAGCTGTTAAAGAAACAGCGTTTGCTGCAATCTTGACGAATCCGCCGATCCGTGCAGGAAAAGAGACGGTATTCAAAATTTATGAAGAAGCTCATGCGAAGCTCGCGACGGGTGGCGAGTTGTGGGTTGTCATTCAGAAAAAGCAAGGGGCGCCTTCGACTATCAATCATTTGCAAGAGCTATTTGGCTATGTTGAGACGGTTGTGAAGAAGAAAGGGTATTTTATTATAAAGGCAGAAAAGTATTGACTTAGTATTGTAGCTATGGTAATGTTAGAAAATGCATAAATTATTATAATGCGGTCGTATGCCCTTTTGCATAAGAATTGGAAATGTTAGGTATACTGGCGATGTATAAAGGATTGTTAAACCGAAAATGAGCTCTTGCCGGAACTCGTTTTCTTTTTGTTTTTTCGATATCATACACCATTTTTATGATTTCGCAAAGGACTAATATTGTTTTTGAGGGGTGAAAGAGTTGACAGGTCATTTAGTTCAGTATGGTCAACACCGTCAGCGTAGAAGTTTCGCACGGATCAGCGAAGTGCTCGATTTACCGAATCTGATTGAAATCCAGACGGCATCTTATGAGTGGTTCTTGGAGGAAGGATTGCGGGAAATGTTCCGTGATATTTCTCCGATTCAGGACTTCACGGGAAATCTTTCGTTGGATTTCGTCGATTATCAGTTAGCAGAACCTAAGTATCCTGTTGATGAATCGAAAGAGCGTGACGTTACGTATGCAGCACCGCTACGTGTTAAGGTACGCTTGCACAACAAAGAAACTGAAGAAGTAAAAGAACAAGATGTCTTTATGGGAGATTTCCCACTTATGACTGAAAACGGTACGTTTGTCATAAATGGTGCGGAGCGGGTAATCGTTTCACAACTTGTGCGTTCCCCGAGCGTCTACTTCAATGATAAGGTGGACAAAAATGGGAAACGTGGCTTTGCTGCAACTGTTATTCCGAACCGTGGAGCTTGGTTGGAGTATGAAACAGACGCGAAAGACGTTGTCCACGTTCGAATCGACCGGACGCGGAAGTTGCCGGTTACAGTACTTCTTCGTGCACTCGGCTTTTCATCCGATCAGGAAATCATCGATTTAATCGGTGATAACGAGTATTTACGCAATACGCTTGAAAAGGATAATACGGAAAGCTCTGAAAAAGCCCTGCTTGAAATTTACGAACGTTTACGTCCGGGTGAGCCGCCGACGTTGGATAGCGCGAAGAACCTTTTGTTCTCTCGATTCTTTGACGCGAAAAGATATGATTTAGCGAATGTTGGACGCTACAAGATGAACAAGAAGCTTCATGTGCAAAACAGATTGTTCAACCAAATTGCTGCCGAAACGTTAGTGGATCCTGAAACAGGTGAAATTTTACTGGAGAAGGAACAGCTAATCGATCGTCGGACATTGGATCGCTTGCTTCCGCATTTGGAAAATGGAATCGGCTTCGAGGAAATTTCCCATGCGAGCGGCGTTCTAGACGAGGACATCAAGATTCAAACAATTAAAATTTACTCTCCGAAAAGTGAAGACAAACAAGTGATCAACGTCATTTCAAATGCATATGTAGACGAGTCGATCAAACACGTCACGCCTGCAGATATCGTTGCATCCATTAGCTATTTCTTCAACCTCCTTCACGGAGTAGGGAATACAGATGATATCGACCATCTCGGGAACCGTCGTCTCCGCTCTGTAGGCGAGCTTCTTCAAAACCAGTTCCGCATCGGTCTTTCCCGTATGGAACGTGTTGTCAAAGAGCGTATGTCTATTAATGATACGCAATCGATCGTGCCGCAACAGCTCATCAACATCCGGCCGGTCATTGCATCGATTAAAGAGTTCTTCGGAAGTTCTCAGCTTTCCCAGTTCATGGATCAGACGAACCCGTTGGCTGAATTGACGCATAAGCGTCGACTGTCTGCACTCGGGCCTGGTGGTTTGACGCGTGAGCGCGCAGGGATGGAAGTACGTGACGTTCACTACTCTCATTATGGTCGTATGTGTCCGATTGAAACGCCTGAGGGACCGAATATCGGATTGATCAACTCGCTCTCAACTTTCGCGAAAGTGAACAAGTTTGGATTTATCGAAACACCGTATCGGAAAGTCGATCCTGAAACAGGCCGAGTAACTGACCAAATCGATTACTTGACTGCGGATATCGAGGATAACTACGTTGTTGCGCAAGCGAATGCGTTGCTCGCAGAAGACGGTTCTTTCATTAACGAAGAAGTTGTCGGTCGTTTCCAAGGGGACAACACGGTATTTAAACGTGAACAGATTGACTATATGGACGTTTCACCTAAGCAAGTTGTTTCTGCCGCTACGGCTTGTATCCCGTTCCTTGAGAACGATGACTCGAACCGTGCGCTCATGGGAGCGAACATGCAACGGCAAGCCGTACCTCTTCTAAACCCGGAAGCGCCGTTTGTCGGTACGGGTATGGAGCACGTTTCTGCTCGTGACTCAGGAGCTGCTGTGCTTGCAAAGTTTGACGGGATCGTCGAACACGTCGAGGCGAAAGAAATCCGCGTTCGCCGTATTGAAACAATTGACGGTAAAGAAGTGAAAGGTGATCTTACGATTTACCGCCTAGAAAACTTCATCCGTTCGAACCAGGGGACATGTTATAACCAGCGCCCGATCGTTCGCGTTGGAGATCGTGTGAAGCCGCTTGATATTCTGGCGGATGGCCCTTCCATGGAGCAGGGAGAACTTGCACTTGGCCGTAACGTCTTGATGGCATTCATGACATGGGATGGTTATAACTATGAGGATGCCATCATCATGAGCGAACGTCTCGTGAAAGATGATGTATTCACTTCGGTTCATATCGAGGAATACGAATCTGAAGCACGGGATACGAAACTTGGACCTGAAGAGATTACACGCGACATTCCAAACGTTGGTGAAGATGCGCTTCGTAACCTTGACGACCGCGGAATCATCCGGATCGGGGCTGAGGTACGCGATGGCGATATCCTTGTTGGGAAAGTGACGCCAAAAGGTGTAACGGAACTGACGGCTGAAGAAAGGCTACTACATGCAATCTTCGGCGAAAAAGCACGGGAAGTCCGCGATACATCACTTCGTGTGCCACATGGTGCAGGTGGTATCGTTCTGGATGTTAAAGTGTTCAATCGCGAAGATGGCGATGAATTGCCACCAGGCGTAAACCAATTGGTCCGTGCCTATATCGTTCAAAAGCGTAAAATCTCCGTTGGGGATAAAATGGCCGGACGTCATGGTAACAAAGGGGTTATCTCCCGCATCTTGCCTGAGGCGGATATGCCGTATCTTCCGGACGGCACACCAATCGACTTGATGCTTAACCCGCTCGGTGTACCATCTCGTATGAACATCGGACAGGTTCTTGAAATGCACCTCGGTATGGCTGCGCGCAGTCTCGGCGTCCATATGGCGTCTCCTGTTTTTGACGGAGCGAACGAAGAGGATGTCTGGGAGACGATGGAAGAAGCTGGCATGGACCGCGATGGGAAGACAGTCCTATACGATGGCCGTTCCGGTGAAGCGTTTGACAACCGGGTATCTGTCGGTGTCATGTATTTGATCAAGCTCGCGCATATGGTCGATGATAAACTCCATGCCCGTTCGACAGGACCATACTCACTCGTTACGCAACAGCCACTCGGCGGTAAAGCCCAGTTCGGTGGACAGCGTTTTGGAGAGATGGAAGTGTGGGCGCTCGAGGCATATGGTGCCGCTTATACACTACAAGAAATCTTGACCGTGAAGTCGGATGACGTTGTCGGACGCGTGAAGACCTATGAAGCGATCGTCAAAGGGGATAGCGTACCTCAACCAGGCGTACCAGAATCGTTCAAAGTTCTTATTAAAGAGCTTCAGAGCCTTGGTCTGGATGTGAAGATGCTATCGCAAGATCTAGAAGAAATCGAACTTCGCGATCTTGATGAAGATGACGATATGCAGCCAACGGACGCGTTGAACTTGATTAAAGAAGATCAACCTGTTTGATAAAGTGATTGATAAAGTAATCGGGTGAGGGGGAAGTCGCACGCTCCCCCTCTTTATGCCCTCAATGTGCGTTTGCTCGGAAAAGCCAACTGCAGCGATAAGACTAAAGGGAGGTAGGCTCCTTGATAGATGTAAACAACTTTGAGTATATGAAAATCGGCCTTGCTTCACCGGATAAGATCCGTTCTTGGTCCTATGGTGAAGTGAAAAAGCCTGAAACAATCAACTATCGTACATTGAAGCCTGAGAAAGATGGCCTGTTTTGTGAACGTATTTTCGGGCCTACAAAAGATTGGGAATGTCATTGTGGAAAATATAAACGTGTGCGTTACAAAGGTGTCGTTTGTGACCGTTGTGGTGTAGAAGTGACGCGTCAAAAAGTACGCCGTGAACGCATGGGGCATATTGAACTTGCGGCACCTGTCACGCATATTTGGTATTTTAAAGGAATCCCGAGCCGAATGGGTCTTATCTTGGATATGACGCCACGTGCTTTGGAAGAAATCATCTATTTCGCATCCTATGTTGTCGTTGATCCGGCGGATACGCCGCTTGAAAGAAAGCAATTGCTTTCTGAAAGAGAGTACCGCATTTACAGAGAGAAATACGGTAATAAGTTCCAAGCACTAATGGGTGCTGAGGCAATCGAACGCCTTCTCATGGGGATCGACCTCGACAAGGAAATGGAGTTTTTGAAAGAAGAATTGAAGACTGTCCAAGGACAACGCCGTACACGTGCAATCAGACGTCTGGAAGTTGTTGAGTCATTCCGTAACTCTGGTAACAAACCGGAATGGATGGTATTGGAAGTATTACCGGTTATCCCACCGGAACTACGTCCGATGGTCCAACTTGATGGTGGACGCTTCGCTACTTCCGACTTGAATGACCTATATCGTCGTGTCATTAACCGGAACAACAGGCTGAAACGCTTACTTGATCTTGGAGCACCTGGCATCATCGTTCAGAATGAGAAGCGGATGTTGCAAGAAGCGGTGGACGCGCTTGTTGATAACGGCCGTCGCGGTCGTCCAGTAACAGGACCAGGTAACCGTCCGTTGAAATCCCTTTCCCATATGTTGAAAGGGAAGCAGGGACGTTTCCGTCAGAACTTGCTAGGGAAACGGGTTGACTATTCAGGTCGTTCTGTTATCGTCGTTGGGCCGAACTTGAAAATGTACCAATGCGGATTGCCGAAAGAGATGGCTATCGAACTATTTAAGCCGTTTGTGATGAAGGAACTTGTCGAACGTGGACTCGCTCATAATATTAAGAGTGCGAAGCGTAAGATCGAGCGTCTTCATTCAGAAGTGTGGGATGTGCTTGAAGAAGTAATCAAGGAGCATCCGGTCTTATTGAACCGGGCACCAACGCTTCACCGTCTAGGTATCCAAGCATTTGAACCGATTCTTGTAGAAGGTCGCGCTATCACGCTTCACCCACTTGTGTGTACAGCGTATAACGCCGACTTTGACGGTGACCAAATGGCTGTCCACGTTCCATTGTCAGCGGAAGCGCAAGCGGAAGCAAGACTACTGATGTTGGCGGCACAAAATATCTTGAACCCGAAAGATGGAAAACCAGTTGTTACACCGTCTCAAGACATGGTATTAGGAAACTATTACCTGACATTGGAACGGAAAGGGGCGACTGGAGAAGGGGCTGTATTCAGTAATGCGGATGAGGCGATCGTCGCTTATCAAAACGGACATGTCCATCTTCATTCACGGATCGCTATCCGGGCAGCATCACTGAATAATCCGACATTCACGGAAAAACAAAATAGCCAATTGCTATTGACGACCGTAGGGAAAATCATTTTCAACGAGATTCTGCCTGAGTCGTTCCCATACATTAACGAACCGACCAATTCCAACTTGGAAATTGAAACGCCTGATAAGTATTTCATCTCAGGGACTGCAAATGTGAAAGAGCATTTAGAGAATATGGAACTTGTTCAACCGTTCAAAAAGAAAATCCTCGGGAACATCATCGCGGAAATCTTTAAACGTTTCCACATTACCGAAACGTCCAAGATGCTTGACCGCATGAAAAACCTTGGATTCAAGTACTCTACACGGGCGGGGATTACAATCGGTATTTCCGATATCGTCGTTCTTCCGAACAAAGATGAAATCTTGCAAGAAGCACAAGGTAAAGTGGATAAAGTCATGCAGCAATTCCGTCGTGGTCTTATTACGGAGGAAGAGCGCTATGACCGCGTCATCTCTTACTGGAGCCATGCGAAGGATGTCATTCAGGATAAACTGATGGACTCCCTCGATAACTCGAACCCTATCTACATGATGAGTGACTCCGGTGCCCGGGGTAACGCATCGAACTTCACGCAGCTTGCGGGTATGCGTGGTCTGATGGCCAACCCGGCTGGTCGGATTATCGAACTTCCGATCAAATCATCATTCCGTGAAGGGCTAACCGTTCTCGAGTACTTCATCTCGACACACGGTGCGCGTAAAGGACTTGCGGATACGGCTCTGAAAACGGCCGACTCCGGTTACTTGACACGTCGACTTGTCGACGTAGCGCAAGATGTCATCGTCCGTGAAGATGATTGTGGAACGGATCGCGGCTTGGAAGTTGGCGCATTGACAGAAGGTACGGAAATCATCGAAGGTTTGGATGAACGTATCGAAGGACGCCATACGAAGAAAACGATCTATCACCCTGAAACAGGCGAGAAGATCCTTGAAAAAGATGCGCTCATTACTGCGGATGTCGCTCGTACGATCCTAGACGCAGGCATCGAAAAAGTCACAATCCGTTCAGCGTTCACATGTAATACCAAACACGGCGTATGTAAAAAATGTTACGGCATTAACTTGGCGACAGGTGAAAAAGTTGAAGTCGGAGAAGCGGTCGGTATTATCGCTGCTCAGTCAATCGGTGAGCCTGGAACACAGCTTACAATGCGTACATTCCATACAGGTGGAGTTGCTGGAGACGATATTACACAAGGTCTTCCGCGTATCCAGGAGATTTTCGAGGCACGGAATCCGAAAGGGCAAGCCGTCATTTCGGAAATCAAAGGTGAAATCATCGAAATCGATGAAATCCGCGAAGGTCAGAAAGAAATCACAATCCAAGGTAAAGTGGAAACACGCAAATACTTGGCGCCATACAATGCCCGTCTGAAAGTTCAAGTCGGAGACGAAATCGACCGAGGCGATGTCATTACAGAAGGTTCTATCGACCCGAAAGAATTGATCATCGTAAAAGACGTGGCAACTGTTCAAGAGTATCTCTTGAAAGAAGTTCAAAAAGTATACCGTATGCAAGGGGTTGAAATCGGCGATAAGCACGTTGAAGTAATGGTTCGCCAAATGCTTCGCAAAGTGCGTATCATCGAGGCAGGAGACACGGATCTCTTACCGGGCTCACTGCTCGACATCCATCAATTTGCGGATGCGAACGCAGAAGTGTTGAAAGTCGGAAAACTTCCGGCAACTTGCCGCCCTGTCATCCTCGGTATTACAAAAGCATCACTCGAAACGGAATCCTTCCTATCGGCGGCGTCATTCCAAGAGACGACTCGCGTCTTGACGGATGCAGCCATCAAAGGAAAAACCGACGAGCTTCTCGGCTTGAAAGAAAATGTCATTATCGGGAAACTTGTACCAGCTGGAACAGGTATGCAACGATACCGTCATATTCAGATGGATCAAACCGACGAAGAAGAGGCATTGAGAAAAGTAACAGCAGAGTAAATTTTAATTCAGGGGAACAAAAAAAGTTCCCCTGTCTATCTAATATCTGTTGACAGCTTTTTTAATAAGTGATAATATACAAAAGGTTGATAGTTGAATGTCTGTACTTTGGAGGATATGCCCATATGTCTTATGATAAAGTCGAGCAGGCAAAAAAGACAATCATCGGTACAAAGCAGACAGTGAAAGCGATCCGTGCAGGGATAGTGACGGAAGTCATCATCGCACAGGATGCGGAAGAAAAGGTTATCGCTCCAGTTCTGGAGGAAGCCGAAATTCATGGCATCCAAGTGACGCATGTCGAGTCAAGAGAAAAGCTTGGACATGCATGCGGCATTCAAGTCGGTGCAGCTGTGGTTGCGATTACTGGATAACAGTTTTTGTGTGGAAAACACAAAGACTTTGTTTTTACCCAAAAATGAACCACCTGGATGTGTGGTCTTACAAAAAAGTTATGTGAGAGGAGGAAAACCGATGCCTACAATTAACCAATTGGTCCGCAAACCACGTAAACCAAACGTGACAGGATCAAAATCTCCAGCGCTCGGGAAAAGCTATAACAGCTTCAAAAAGTCAATGACAAACGTGAATTCACCACAAAAACGGGGTGTTTGTACACGTGTTGGTACAATGACACCGAAGAAGCCGAACTCGGCACTTCGTAAATACGCACGTGTTCGTTTGACGAACTCTATGGAAGTAAACGCATATATTCCTGGTGAAGGCCACAACCTTCAAGAGCACAGCGTCGTTCTAATCCGCGGCGGCCGTGTAAAAGACTTACCGGGTGTTCGTTACCATATCGTACGTGGAGCGCTTGACACAGCTGGCGTTCAAGGTCGTATGCAAAGCCGTTCACAATACGGTGCGAAAAGACCGAAAGAAAAGAAATAAGAAGTACACTCATTTGAGTGATCAACGTTTTAAAAATCAAAGAGATTATGATAAAGGTTATGCGAGTATATACTGCTTGATAACCTTGAAAGGAGGAAAACAACATGCCTCGTAAAGGTCCTGTTGCAAAACGTGACGTACTTCCGGATCCGATTTACAATTCGAAGCTCGTTTCACGTCTCATCAACAAAATGATGGTTGATGGCAAAAAAGGTACATCCCAAAAAATCCTCTATGGTGCGTTCGAACTTGTTAAAGAACGTTCTGGAAAGGATCCAATTGAAGTATTCGAAGCTGCACTTAACAATGTAATGCCTGTACTTGAAGTACGTGCTCGCCGTGTTGGTGGAGCGAACTACCAAGTGCCGGTTGAAGTACGCCCTGAACGTCGTACGACGCTTGGTCTGCGTTACCTTGTGAACTACTCTCGCTCACGCGGTGAGAAAACAATGGAAGAACGTCTTGCGAATGAAATTCTAGACGCTTCTAACAACACAGGTGCTTCTGTTAAGAAACGCGAAGAAATGCACAAGATGGCAGAAGCGAACAAAGCATTCGCTCACTATCGTTGGTAAGATTGGACAGCTCGTTACAACTCTAATCCGAATCGGAAGGAGATATACAAAATGGCTAGAGAGTTCTCCTTAGAGAATACTCGTAATATCGGTATCATGGCTCACATCGACGCTGGTAAGACAACGACGACCGAGCGGATTCTTTATTACACAGGTAAAATTCACAAACTTGGTGAAACGCACGAAGGTGCATCGCAAATGGACTGGATGGAGCAGGAGCAAGAACGTGGAATCACAATCACATCTGCTGCGACAACAGCTCAATGGAAAGGCCACCGTGTTAACATCATCGATACTCCAGGACACGTAGACTTCACTGTTGAAGTTGAACGTTCCCTGCGTGTACTTGATGGTGCTGTAACGGTACTTGACGCACAATCGGGCGTTGAGCCGCAAACAGAAACAGTTTGGCGTCAAGCAACAACTTATGGCGTTCCACGTCTTGTTTTCATTAATAAAATGGACAAAACAGGAGCGGACTTCCTCTATTCAGTAGGAACACTTCATGACCGTCTACAAGCGAACGCACACCCGATCCAATTACCAATTGGTGCCGAGGATGAGTTTGAAGCAATCATCGACTTAGTTGAGATGAAAGCGACATTCTACGGTGACGACACAGGTATGAACGTAGAAGTACGTGATATCCCTGAAGAGCACGTTGCGAGAGCTGAAGAATACCGTGAGAAATTGATCGAAGCGATTGTCGACTTTGACGAAGACCTTATGGAAAAATACCTTGGCGGCGAAGAACTGACGATCCAAGAAATCAAAACGGCAATCCGTAAAGCTACGCTTGCTGTTGAATTCTACCCGGTCGTTTGTGGTACGGCGTTCAAGAACAAAGGTGTCCAATTGGTCCTAGACGCAGTTGTTGACTACCTTCCATCACCAGTTGACATTCCTCCTATGAAAGGGACGAATCCTGAAACTGATGAGGAAGTTGAACGTCACGCAGACGACAACGCGCCATTCTCGGCACTTGCATTCAAAGTCATGACAGACCCTTATGTAGGTAAATTGACGTTCTTCCGTGTGTATTCAGGTACACTTCAATCCGGTTCTTACGTCAAAAACTCTTCTAAAGGCAAACGTGAGCGTGTAGGTCGTATCCTGCAAATGCACGCGGATTCCCGTGAAGAGATCAGTGAAGTTCACTCAGGAGATATCGCTGCGGCGGTAGGTCTTAAAGATACAGGTACGGGCGACACACTCTGTGACGACAAAGCACCTGTTATCCTAGAGTCTATGGAATTCCCTGAGCCGGTTATTTCTCTATCTGTTGAGCCGAAAACAAAAGCCGACCAAGATAAAATGGGTATGGCTCTTGCGAAGCTTCAAGAAGAGGATCCAACATTCCGTGCACATACGGACCAAGAGACAGGCGAAGTTATCATCGCCGGTATGGGAGAGCTTCACCTTGATGTCCTTGTAGACCGTATGAGACGTGAATTCAAAGTTGAAGCAAACGTTGGTGCTCCACAAGTATCTTACCGTGAAACATTCCGTCAAGCTGCCGAAGTTGAAGGGAAATTTGTCCGTCAATCCGGTGGTCGCGGTCAGTTTGGTCACGTTTGGATCGAATTCTCTCCGAACGAAGAAGGAAAAGGATTCGAATTTGAAAACGCGATCGTCGGTGGTGTCGTACCACGTGAATACGTACCAGCTGTTGAAGCGGGTATCCGTGATTCACTAGATAACGGTGTACTTGCTGGCTATCCATTAATTGACATTAAAGCTCGTCTATTCGATGGTTCATACCACGATGTTGACTCCAATGAGATGGCGTTCAAAATCGCTGCTTCTATGGCGCTGAAAAACGCAGTATCAAAAGTTAACCCGGTCATTCTTGAACCGATAATGAAAGTCGAAGTTATCATTCCAGAAGAATACTTAGGTGACGTCATGGGTGATATCACTTCTCGCCGCGGACGCGTGGAGGGAATGGACGCCCGTGGTAACGCACAAGTCGTTCGTGCAATGGTACCTTTAGCAGAGATGTTCGGTTATGCGACGTCCCTACGTTCAAGCACACAAGGACGCGGTGTCTTCTCAATGGTGTTCGATCACTATGAAGAAGTGCCGAAGTCAATCTCTGAAGATATTATCAAGAAAAATAAAGGCGAATAATTGACTTCGACCTTGTTTCCAGTATAAATTACTTGTAAGATATGGGTAGTTGGAGGGTCTTCCTCCAGCACCTATAGCTATAAAAACTAAAAAACTTTTATATTCCGAGGAGGATTTCTAAAATGGGTAAAGAAAAATTCGATCGCTCCAAAACGCATGCTAACATTGGAACAATTGGTCACGTTGACCATGGTAAAACAACTCTTACAGCTGCAATTGCAACAGTTCTATCTAAAAAACTAGGCGGGGAAGCACGTTCTTACGCTGACGTTGATAACGCACCTGAAGAAAAAGAGCGTGGTATCACAATCAACACGTCTCACATCGAGTACGAAACTGAAACTCGTCACTATGCACACGTTGACTGCCCAGGTCACGCTGACTACGTTAAAAACATGATCACTGGTGCTGCTCAAATGGACGGCGGAATCCTAGTTGTTTCTGCAGCTGACGGCCCAATGCCACAAACTCGTGAGCACATCCTTCTTTCACGTCAAGTTGGTGTTCCTTACCTAGTAGTCTTCATGAACAAATGTGACATGGTTGACGACGAAGAACTTCTTGAACTAGTAGAAATGGAAATCCGTGACCTTCTTTCTGAGTACGATTTCCCTGGCGATGACATTCCTGTTATCAAAGGTTCTGCTCTTAAAGCACTTGAAGGTGAGCCAGAATGGGAAGAGAAAGTCGTTGAGCTTATGGCTGCAGTTGACGAGTACATCCCAACACCACCACGTGACACTGAAAAACCATTCATGATGCCAGTTGAGGACGTATTCTCAATCACTGGTCGTGGTACAGTTGCTACTGGACGTGTAGAGCGTGGAGTAGTTAAAGTAGGGGACGTTGTTGACATCATCGGTATCGTTGAAGAAGCAAAATCTACAACTGTTACAGGCGTAGAAATGTTCCGTAAACTTCTTGACTATGCAGAAGCTGGGGACAACATCGGTGCACTACTTCGTGGTGTAGCACGTGAAGACATCCAACGTGGACAAGTACTTGCGAAACCAGGTACAATCGTTCCACACACTAAATTTACATCTGAAGTTTATGTTCTTTCAAAAGAAGAGGGTGGACGTCATACTCCATTCTTCTCTAACTATCGTCCACAGTTCTACTTCCGTACAACGGACGTAACTGGCGTTATCGAACTTCCAGAAGGCGTAGAAATGGTTATGCCTGGAGATAACATCGAAATGACAGTAGAATTGATTGCTCCAATCGCTCTTGAAGAAGGTACGAAGTTCTCTATCCGTGAGGGTGGACGTACTGTAGGCGCTGGCGTTGTAGCTACAATCCAAGCTTAATTTTAAACCTTTAAAATCCCGTCCTTAGCGACGGGATTTTTTGTGTACACAGGAACATGTTGAAACTCACTAAGCTGCTCCATCGCGTTAAATCATGTATCAACAGGCATTCTGTATTTTTGTTCTTGCTTTAAAAGAAGGACATGAACACTGTGTTGAGCGTGTAGTCTTTCAGGAAAAGGGTAATCTATAGTTGACAGAGGAAATCGCCTCTGTTAAGTTAGCAATTGCGCTTTCTTTGTTTAGCGTATTGAAGTGAATGTTTTTAGGAGGACTACGAATTGAATGCAGTTGTAATTGCAGTAGTAGTGATGTTGATTTTAAGTTTAGCGCGCGTCAATGTTGTCTTGGCGCTTGTAGCAGGAGCGATCGTAGGAGGCCTTACAGGGGGCTTGTCGTTGAATGAGACCATTGTGTCATTCACGGGGGGACTTGGGGAAGGCGCCACGATTGCAATCAGCTATGCGCTACTAGGTGGTTTTGCTGTGGCAATCTCTAAAACAGGTATTCCGCAGTTGCTTGTTTCGGCAATGGTGAGATTTGTGCAGAAAGAGGGAGGCAGTGACCGTGCTGCACTTGGGAAAGTATTGCTCGTTTTCATCCTACTATTGATGGCTGCGTTTTCCCAAAACCTCATTCCGATTCATATTGCGTTCATCCCGCTACTTGTCCCGCCTATTTTACATATTTTAAACCTATTAAAAGTAGATCGACGCTTAATCGCGTCGGTATTGACGTTCGGCTTGACAGCACCGTATATTTTGCTGCCTTTTGGTTATGGGTTCATCTTCCATGAAATATTGGCGAAGCAAATGAACTTAGCAGGTCTGGCGATCGATATGGCGGACATTCCAAAAGCGATGGCATTCCCTGTCTTCGGGATGCTGGTCGGTCTTCTGGTCGCTATTTTCTTCAGCTATCGTAAACCGAGGGATTATGCAGACAGGTCGATCGGAGTTACAGAGGAAGTGATCGTAGTCCACAAACGGACGATTTTCTTTACCATTACAGCGCTTATTGGAACACTAGTGGTGCAGATTCCGACACAATCGATGATTGCAGGTGCCGTGACGGGCATCTTTATCCTCTATATTACAGGTGCATTAAAGTGGAAAGAAGCAGATGGGCTTATTAACGATGGCATGCGCATGATGGCATTTGTCGGCTTTGTTATGATCGCGGCGAATGGCTTTGCAGCAGTATTGCAGGATACAGGACACATTCTCACGCTTGTGGAGGCATCAAGCTCTGCACTAGGCGACCATAAAGGGATGGCGGCCTTTGCGATGTTATTTATAGGACTGATCGTCACCATGGGCATCGGATCATCATTTGCGACGATTCCGATCATCGCATCCATCTTCGTGCCGCTTAGCATGGCTTTCGGATTTAGCACAATGGCCATCATTGCACTTATGGGAACAGCCGCTGCATTAGGAGATGCTGGGTCTCCTGCGTCAGATTCGACACTCGGTCCTACAGCCGGGCTGAATGCGGATGGACAGCATAATCATATATGGGATAGTTGCGTCCCGACGTTTCTTCATTTTAACGTTCCGTTACTTGTTTTCGGATGGCTGGCAGTCATGTTCTTTAATTAAAAAAGAGTTCGGACTATTAGCCTAGGTGTTGCATTACAAGTCAAATCAAACTATAATAAAAAAACCGAGAAAAGAATTTCGCCATAACACTTGCGGGATTCTTTTTCTTTGTGTATAATGTTGAATGTTGGTCTTTGACTGCGATGAAGCGAGAGGTTGCCGACACACCCGGCCGCTTTGCCATGGCATGTGTGTGGGAAATTTTCGTGGAGAATGTCTATCACAAAATAGGCGAAAAGGAGGGAAAATAATGGCAAAACAAAAGATTCGTATTCGTTTGAAAGCATATGATCACAGAATTTTGGATCAGTCGGCTGAAAAAATCGTAGAAACAGCAAAACGTTCGGGTGCAAGTGTATCGGGTCCGATACCTCTTCCAACTGAAAGATCTGTATACACGATTCTTCGTGCGGTACATAAGTACAAAGATTCGCGCGAGCAGTTCGAAATGCGTACGCACAAACGTCTGATCGACATCGTTAACCCGACACCACAAACTGTCGATGCGTTGATGAAACTCGATCTACCATCCGGCGTAGACATCGAAATCAAACTCTAATTGATACAAAAATAAAAAACAAAACAATTCAGGAGGTGTGACAAATGACCAAAGGAATCTTAGGAAGAAAAGTCGGTATGACGCAAATCTTTGCTGAAAACGGCGATCTTATCCCCGTGACTGTGATTGAAGCTGCTCCAAACGTTGTTCTTCAAAAGAAGACAGCTGAAACAGACGGCTACACATCAATCCAGCTCGGATTTGAAGATAAACGAGAGAAGCTTGCAAACAAACCTGAAAAAGGCCACGTTGCAAAAGCTGAAACAGCACCTAAGCGCTTCATTCGCGAATTCCGCGAGTTGGACGTTAATGGGTACGAAGTTGGTCAGGAAGTCAAAGTCGATACATTCGTAGAAGGCGATATTGTCGATATTACAGGAACAACAAAAGGTAAAGGATTCCAAGGTGTTATTAAACGCCACGGTTTCTCACGCGGGCCTATGAGCCACGGTTCACGTTTCCACCGCGCACCAGGTTCTATCGGATCTGTTGACGGACAACGCGTATTCAAAGGGAAAAAACTCCCTGGTCGCACAGGCGGCAAAAAAGTAACGATTCAAAATCTAGAAATCGTACGAGTTGACGCTGAGCGCAACTTGCTACTAGTAAAAGGTAATGTTCCAGGAGCTCGCAAATCACTTCTTCAAGTGAAAAGTGCAATCAAAGGGAACTGAACACTAAAGGAAGGAGGAAACAAGAATGCCTAAAGTATCCGTACTAAATCAAACTGGCTCATCAGTCGGTGAAATTGAATTGAATGAAGCGATCTTCGGAATTGAGCCGAACGAAGCTGTTCTATTCGAAGCGTTGGTCCAACAGCGTGCATCATTACGCCAAGGTAACCACAAAGTTAAAACTCGCGCAGAAGTCGCTGGCGGCGGACGCAAACCATGGCGTCAAAAAGGAACTGGTCGTGCTCGTCAAGGGTCAATCCGTTCACCACAATGGCGTGGAGGCGGTACCGTATTCGGACCAACTCCAAGAAGCTACAGCTACAAATTGCCGAAGAAAGTCCGCAGATTGGCTCTTCTATCAGCTCTTTCTACGAAAGTTCGTGATGAAGAGATCATCGTAGTAGAAGGACTTACTTTCGATGCACCAAAAACAAAAGAATTCGTAAAAGTATTATCAAACCTTTCGGTTGACAAGAAAGCTTTGATCGTTACTGCAGACCTAGATGAAACGGTGGCATTGTCCGCACGTAACATCCCAGGTGTGAGCGTCGTTACAGCGAATGGCATCAATGTTCTTGACATTGTTGCACATGACAAACTTGTCATTACGAAAGCAGCAGTTGAAAAAGTAGAGGAGGTGCTTGGTTAATGGAAGCACGTGATATTCTAAAACGTCCGGTCATTACCGAGCGTTCTTCTGAACAAATGGAACTTAGAAAATACACATTCGAAGTCGATACGCGCGCAAACAAAACACATGTGAAGCAAGCTATCGAAGAAATCTTCGATGTGAAAGTCGAAAAAGTCAACGTACAGAACTACAAAGGTAAGTTCAAACGTATGGGTAAACACGCAGGCTACACAAACAAACGCCGCAAAGCGATTGTTACATTGACTGCTGACTCAAAAGACATCGAACTATTCGAAATCTAATCATAGATAGTCAACTAAACGAAGGAGGGAACACCAATGGCGATTAAGAAATACAAACCTACCTCCAACGGACGTCGTAACATGACTTCTTCGGACTTCTCCGAGATCACAACGGACAAACCGGAAAAATCATTGCTTACACCGCTCAAACGGAAAGGCGGCCGTAACAACACTGGTAGGACTACTGTTCGTCACCAAGGTGGAGGCCACAAACGCCAATACCGTGTCATCGATTTCCAACGCCGGAAAGATGGCATTCCAGGACGCGTTGCTACGATCGAATACGATCCGAACCGTTCTGCAAACATTGCACTTATCAACTACGTAGATGGAGAGAAACGTTACATCCTTGCTCCGAAAGGTTTGGAAGTGGGCATGACAGTGATGTCTGGTCCAGATGCAGACATCAGAGTAGGTAACACTCTACCATTAGAAAACATTCCAATGGGTTCAACAATCCATAATATTGAATTGAAACCAGGAAAAGGCGGCCAGTTGGTACGTTCTGCAGGTACATCTGCACAACTACTTGGTCGTGAAGACAAATACGTCATCGTACGTCTTCAATCTGGCGAAGTTCGCATGATTCTTGCAACATGCCGCGCGACAATCGGTCAAGTCGGTAATGAACAGCACGAATTGATCAACATCGGTAAAGCAGGACGTTCACGTTGGTTGGGTAAACGCCCTACAGTACGTGGTTCTGTCATGAACCCTAACGATCACCCACACGGTGGTGGTGAAGGACGTACAGGTATCGGTATGAAATCACCAGTTACGCCTTGGGGTAAACCGACACTCGGTCTCAAAACACGCAAGAAGAGCAACAAATCTAGCAAGTTTATTATTCGTAGCCGTAAAAAATAATGTGAGTGGACTGCGGTTCAATGACTGGACCGTAGTACAAACACGGAGGGAGGTTCCGACATGGGCCGCAGCTTGAAAAAAGGACCTTTTGTAGATGATCACCTTATGAATAAGGTTGAAGCACAAAAGGATTCTCAGAAGAAACAGGTAATCAAAACTTGGTCACGCCGTTCAACAATCTTCCCGTCATTTATCGGATTGACGATTGCTGTTTACGACGGACGCAAACACGTACCTGTCTATGTGACTGAAGATATGGTAGGTCACAAACTAGGTGAATTCGCACCGACGCGCACATACAAAGGTCATGGCGCTGACGATAAGAAAACAAGACGCTAATTGAGAGGAGGTTATTCTGATGCAACAAGCAAAAGCTACTGCCCGCACAGTCCGTATTGCTCCTCGCAAAGTCCGTTTGGTCGTTGATCTTATCCGGGGCAAGAAAATCGGTGAAGCTGTCGCGATTCTACGCCTGACGCCAAAAGCGGCATCTCCGGTTGTAGAAAAACTATTGAATTCAGCGATTGCAAATGCTGAACACAACTATGAAATGAACATCGAAAACCTAGTCGTAAACGAAGTGTTCGTTGACGAAGGTCCGACAATGAAACGTTTCCGTCCACGTGCACAAGGACGTGCAAGTGCAATCAACAAACGCACAAGCCACATCACGATCGTGGTATCAGAAAAGAAGGAGGGATAATTCGTGGGTCAAAAAGTACATCCTAACGGTTTGCGGGTTGGTATCATCCGCGACTGGGAGTCAAAATGGTATGCTGAAAAAGACTATGCGACTCTTTTACATGAGGACTTAAAAATCCGTGATTTCATCGAAAAACGTCTTGTAGATGCTTCTGTTTCTAAAGTAGAAATTGAACGTGCTGCAAAGCGTGTCAATATCACTATTCACACTGCGAAGCCAGGTATGGTTATCGGTAAAGGTGGTTCCGAGGTCGAAGTACTTCGTAAACAACTGAACGATATCACAGGCAAGCGTGTACACATCAACATCATCGAAATCAAGCGTGCAGATCTTGACGCGAAACTAGTCGCAGAATCTATCGCACGTCAACTAGAAAGCCGTGTATCATTCCGTCGTGCACAGAAACAAGCGATTCAACGTACAATTCGTTCTGGCGCGAAAGGGATCAAAACACAAGTATCCGGACGTCTTGGCGGTGCAGACATCGCTCGTGCGGAACATTACAGTGAAGGAACTGTCCCTCTCCATACATTGCGTGCAGACATCGACTATGCACACGCTGAAGCCGACACAACTTATGGTAAGCTTGGCGTCAAAGTATGGATTTATCGTGGAGAAGTCCTTCCAGTGAAGAAGAAGAACTCTGAGGAAGGAGGCAACTAATTATGTTAATGCCTAAACGCGTTAAACATCGCCGTGTATTCCGTGGTAAAATGCGTGGAACTACAAAAGGCGGAGCAACTGTTCAGTTCGGTGAATTCGGTCTACAAGCTACTGAATCTTCATGGATCACGAATCGTCAAATCGAATCTGCACGTATCGCTATGACACGTTACATGAAACGTGGCGGTAAAGTATGGATCAACATTTTCCCGCACAAACCATATACGAAAAAGCCTCTTGAAGTCCGGATGGGTTCCGGTAAAGGTGCTGTAGAAGGCTGGGTAGCTGTCGTTAAACCTGGTAGAGTCATGTTTGAAATCGCAGGTGTGTCAGAAGAAGTTGCACGTGAAGCACTTCGCCTCGCATCTCACAAACTTCCCCTCAAGAGCAAGTTTGTAAAACGTGAAGAAATTGGTGGTGAATCTAATGAAAGCTAAAGAAATCCGTGACTTAACAACTGCAGAGATTGAGCAAAAAGTGAAATCACTGAAAGAAGAGCTTTTCAACCTTCGCTTCCAATTAGCGACAGGACAATTAGAAAACACTGCACGCATCCGTGAAGTTCGTAAATCGATTGCGCGCATGAAAACTGTTATACGTCAAAGAGAAATCAGTGCAAATAACTGATGAAGGAGGTTGCAGCCATGACTGAGCGTAACCAGCGCAAAGTGTATACAGGCCGTGTCGTATCCGACAAAATGGATAAAACGATCACTGTATTGGTAGAAACACATAAGAAGCACGGTTTATATGGTAAACGTGTAAAATATTCTAAAAAATACAAGGCCCACGATGAACTGAATGAAGCGAAAATCGGTGATGTTGTCCGTATCATGGAAACTCGTCCATTGTCGGCAACAAAACGTTTCCGTCTACTTGAAATCGTCGAAAAAGCGGTCATCATTTAATAACGTTCGGAGATATAAATCCGGGAGGAGGTAGCCTCAATGATCCAACAGGAAAGTCGTATGAAAGTCGCCGACAACTCAGGCGCGCGTGAAGTTCTTACAATCAAAGTACTAGGTGGCACAGGCCGTAAGGTTGCTAATATCGGTGATGTAGTCGTTTGTACAGTGAAGAAAGCAACACCAGGTGGCGTTGTCAAAAAAGGTGACGTTGTCAAGGCTGTTATCGTTCGCACGAAAAGCGGCGTACGTCGTAAAGATGGTTCTTACATCACATTCGATGAAAACGCATGTGTTATCATCCGTGACGACAAGAGCCCACGTGGAACACGTATTTTCGGACCAGTTGCCCGCGAACTACGCGACAGCAACTTCATGAAAATCATTTCCCTAGCTCCAGAAGTTCTTTAATCCACATGACAGTGCCAATCAAGGAGGTGCGACAGAATGCATGTAAAAAAAGGCGATAAAGTTATGGTAATCACAGGTAAAGACAAAGGTAAAACTGGCGTGATCCTAACTGCTTACCCTAAAAAGGACCGTGTGCTTGTTGAAGGTGTCAACATCGTCAAGAAACATACGAAACCAAATCAGGATAATCCCCAAGGCGGTATCGTTAGCCAAGAGGCATCTATCCATGTATCAAATGTCATGGTGATCGATCCTAAGACAGGCGAGCCGACTCGTGTAGGATACAAGATCGAAGATGGCAAAAAAATTCGTGTTGCTAAAAAATCCGGTGAAAACCTGGACAAATAAGTGACGAATGAAAGGAGGTCCACTAGATGAGCCGTTTAAAAGAAAAGTTCAATAATGAAATCACACCTGCTCTCATGGGCAAGTTTGAATATACATCTGTAATGCAAGTCCCTAAAGTGGAGAAAATCGTCATCAACATGGGTGTTGGCGATGCTGTCCAAAACACGAAAGCACTCGATGCGGCAGTGGAAGATCTATCAATCATTTCTGGTCAAAAACCGGTTATTACAAAAGCGAAAAAATCAATCGCAGGATTCCGTCTCCGTGAAGGTATGCCTATCGGAACGAAAGTTACACTACGCGGCGAGCGTATGTATGAATTCCTTGATAAACTAATCTCGGTTTCATTACCTCGTGTACGTGACTTCCGTGGTGTTTCTAAAAAAGCATTCGATGGTCGCGGTAACTACACACTTGGTGTGAAGGAACAACTTATTTTCCCTGAAATCGACTACGATAAAGTTTCTAAAATTCGCGGTATGGATATCGTCATCGTTACGACTGCAAACTCTGATGAAGAAGCACGTGAGTTACTAACGCAGTTCGGCATGCCGTTCCAAAAGTAAATAAGAGGGAGGCGAAAACGTGGCTAAAAAATCAATGATCGCTAAACAACAACGTACGCCAAAGTTTAAAGTGCAGGAGTACACACGCTGCGAGCGTTGTGGACGTCCGCATTCCGTATATCGTAAATTCAAGCTTTGCCGTATTTGTTTCCGTGAACTAGCATACAAGGGACAAATTCCTGGCGTTAAAAAAGCCAGCTGGTAATCCCCTAAATTTGGGAAGGAGGTAAATGGAATGACAATGAGTGATCCGATTGCAGATATGCTTACACGCATCCGTAACGCGAACATGGTTCGTCACGAGAAGCTTGAAGTACCTGCTTCAAACATGAAAAAACAAATCGCAGAAATCTTGAAACGTGAAGGTTTCGTCCGCGATGTTGAATACGTGGAAGATAACAAACAAGGTATCATCCGTATTTTCCTTAAATATGGTCAAGACAACGAACGTGTTATCACAGGTCTTAAACGTATTTCAAAACCAGGTCTTCGCGTTTATGCTAAAACGAACGAAGTGCCTAAAGTTTTGAACGGTCTTGGCATAGCCCTCGTTTCCACATCAAACGGTGTTTTGACTGACAAGGAAGCACGCGCTAAACAAGTAGGCGGAGAAGTAGTCGCATACGTCTGGTAATTTGTAACAAATGAATGGAGGTGCAATTGAATGTCCCGTATTGGCAAAAAGCCGATTGAGGTACCTGAAAACGTGACGGTAACAGTTTCTGATGACAACTTCGTCACTGTAAAAGGGCCGAAAGGCGAACTTACAAACACATTTAACTCGGATATTAAAATCGAGCAGGAGGGCAATGTGATCACTTTGATCCGTCCTTCTGAATCCAAAGAACACCGTTCCATTCATGGAACAACACGTTCACTTCTCGATAATATGGTAACAGGCGTTTCAAAAGGTTTCGAAAAAACGCTTGAACTTGTAGGGGTAGGTTACCGTGCGCAGCTTCAAGGTAAGAAACTTGTATTGAACGTAGGTTATTCTCACCCGGTCGAATTCACTCCAGAAGAAGGAGTGGAAGTTGAAGTACCTGCGAACACAAAAGTGATCGTGCGTGGTATCAACAAAGAACGTGTAGGTGCACTTGCATCGAACATCCGACAAGTACGCCCACCAGAGCCGTATAAAGGCAAAGGGATTCGCTACGAAGGCGAACAAGTACGTCGTAAAGAAGGTAAAACAGGTAAATAATGCCGCTTAAGGCATCCCGGAAGGAGTGACCACGATGATCACGAAACAAGATAAGAACGCTACTCGTAAAAAACGCCATGCGCGTGTACGTACGAAAATTAGCGGAACTGCAGCTCGTCCACGTCTTAACGTATTCCGTTCAAACAAGCATATCTATGCACAATTGATCGACGATGCGAATGCCGTAACGATTGTAAGTGCTTCTACTATGGATAAAGACTTCAACGCTGATTCCAAAGCAGACACTGCAGCAGCAGCAAAAGTCGGCGAGATGATCGCGAAAAAAGCTGTTGAAAAGGACGTTAAGTCGGTTGTATTCGACCGTGGCGGTTACCTATTTCACGGCCGTGTGAAAGCTCTTGCGGACGCAGCACGTGAAAACGGTCTGGAATTTTAATTAAGAAGGAGGGACATATTTCATGCGTCGTAATGATCAAAATAAAAGTGAATTCGAAGAGCGCGTAGTAACGATCAATCGCGTAGCGAAAGTTGTGAAAGGTGGACGTCGTTTCCGCTTCACTGCTCTCGTCGTTGTCGGAGACAAAAACGGTCGTGTCGGTTTCGGTACTGGGAAAGCACAAGAAGTTCCAGATGCGATCCGTAAAGCAATCGAAGATGCGAAGAAGAATTTGATCGTTGTACCAATGGTCAAAGGAACGACTCCACACGAAGTACTTGGACGTTTTGGTGCAGGTCAAATCCTTATCAAACCAGCAGCGCCTGGTACTGGAGTTATTGCGGGAGGACCAGTTCGTGCGGTACTTGAACTTGCAGGTATCACGGATATCCTTTCTAAATCCCTCGGATCAAGCACACCAATCAACATGGTTCGTGCAACAATCGAAGGATTGAAGAGTTTGAAACGCGCTGAAGATGTAGCTAAATTGCGCGGTAAATCCGTAGAAGAACTGCTAGGTTAAGGGGGGAAACACAATGGCGAACAAACTGGAAATCACCCTTACTAAAAGTGTGATCGGCTCTAAGCCGGCACAACGTAAAACAGTTGAAGCACTTGGACTACGTAAATTGAATCAGACAGTTGAACACCAAGATAATGTTGCAATCCGTGGCATGATCAACAAAGTGAGCCATCTGGTTACAGTTAACGAACAATAATAGCAATTTTTGAATAAGGAGGTGCCAATGAGATGAAATTACACACAATGAAACCAGCAGAAGGTGCTCGTAAACAACGCAAACGTGTTGGACGCGGAACTGGTTCTGGCCATGGTAAAACTTCCGGTAGAGGTCATGATGGTCAAAACTCACGTTCTGGCGGCGGTGTACGTCTTGGATTCGAGGGTGGTCAAATTCCACTTTTCCAACGACTTCCTAAACGTGGATTTACGAACATTAACCGCAAGGAGTATGCAATCGTAAACCTTGATACACTGAACCGTTTTGACGAAGGTACTGAAGTGACACCTGAATTGCTAATTGAAACTGGTATCGTGAGCAACGCTAAATCCGGAATTAAGATTCTTGGTAACGGAACTCTTGAGAAAAAGATTACTGTCAAAGCTCACAAATTCTCCGCTTCTGCGAAGGAAGCAATTGAGAAAGCGGGCGGGCAAACCGAGGTGGTTTAATGTTTCAGACGATCTCCAACTTTATGCGCGTTCGAGATATAAGGTCTAAAATTTTCTTCACTTTGCTTGTGCTCATCGTTTTTCGCATAGGGACATTCGTTCCGGTACCGAACGTTGATGCTACTGCACTCCAGCAAACCGATAATAATCTTATTGGCTTACTGAATGTATTTGGCGGCGGTGCGCTTTCCAACTTCTCGATTTTGGCGATGGGCATCATGCCTTATATCACTGCCTCCATCATCGTGCAATTATTGCAGATGGATGTCGTTCCTAAATTTACCGAATGGGCAAAACAAGGGGATGTCGGAAGACGGAAACTTGCTCAGTTCACAAGGTATTTCACAATAATCCTAGCGTTTATCCAAGCGATCGCCATGTCATTTGGTTTCAACCGGATGTATGATGGTCAACTGATAAAGAGCGAAGGTGTTTCGACATATGTGGTTATCGCGATCGTATTGACGGCAGGAACTGCATTTCTTCTGTGGCTCGGTGAACAGATCACGGCTAAAGGTGTGGGGAATGGTATCTCCATCATTATTTTTGCCGGTATCGTCGCAGCGATCCCGAATGCGGTCAACCAACTTTACGCAACTCAGATCCAAGGCGCGGGAGACGCATTGTTTATTAAACTTGCGATTATGCTCTTATTGCTTCTTGTGATCATTGCGGTTACTGTCGGAGTGATCTATGTGCAAGAAGCACTGCGGAAAATTCCGATCCAATATGCGAAACGTGTCACAGGCCGTGGTCAATCGACTGGCGGACAACAGACACATCTACCATTGAAACTTAATGCTGCAGGGGTTATTCCGGTAATCTTTGCTTCAGCATTTTTCATTACACCGCAATCGATAGCGACCTTTTTCGGAACGAACAGTGTGACAGCGACCATTACAAAGGTTTTCGACTATACGCAACCCGTTGGAATGGCCTTCTACTTGGCACTGATCATCGCATTCACGTATTTCTATGCATTCATTCAAGTGAATCCAGAGAACATCGCGGATAACCTGAAAAAACAAGGCGCATATATCCCGGGCATCCGCCCAGGGGCGAATACACAAAGCTATTTGACGAGCACTTTATATAGACTGACATTTGTAGGGGCGATCTTCCTCGCTACAGTGGCAGTCATGCCGATTTTCTTCATCAATTTCGCCAATCTACCACAGTCGCTGCAAATTGGCGGAACGAGCTTGATCATCGTTGTCGGGGTTGCTCTGGAAACGATGAAACAACTTGAAGCACAATTGGTGAAAAGGCATTATAAAGGCTTTATGAAGTAAGAATCGCGACTTGTCGTGATTCGAATAAGAATATAGGGAGGGCAAAACGTATGAATATCGTATTAATGGGTTTGCCAGGTGCCGGTAAAGGTACGCAGGCAGACAGAATTGTCGAGAAGTACGAAATCCCTCATATTTCTACAGGCGATATGTTCCGTGCCGCTATCCAAGAAGGTACGGAACTTGGAGTCAAAGCAAAATCGTTCATGGATCAAGGTGCACTTGTTCCTGATGAAGTTACAATCGGCATCGTCCGTGAACGGTTAAGCAAATCCGATTGCGAAAAAGGTTTTTTACTCGATGGATTTCCACGTACAGTACCACAGGCTGAAGCACTTGATGCACTGTTGGCTGAGATGGGGAGAAAAATTGAGCATGTGCTTAACATCCAAGTCGAGAAAGACGAACTAGTCGCAAGGCTGACAGGCCGCCGCATCTGTAAAGTATGCGGAACATCCTACCATTTGCAGTTCAACCCGCCAAAGGTTGAAGGCAAATGTGATAAGGATGGCGGAGAACTTTATCAGCGAGCGGATGACAATCCGGAAACTGTCACAAACCGTCTGGAAGTAAATATGAACCAAACAGCACCATTATTGGCGTTTTACGATGCTAAAGGTGTGTTGGCAAATATCGATGGTCAACAAGACATCGAAGACGTTTTTAAGGAACTGGACGTTATCCTGAAGGAAAGCGGTCAGTAAGCCTTTTCGGGCATAGATAATATTTGCCTTTTTTGGGTAGTATAGTATTGCTGCACGGAAAGAACGTTTCAACGAGCTGCAAAAGCATATGATGCCCGGTATAGGAACTGATCGGAGTTCAGCGGGCGTAAAGTTCCAATTCTTATGAAATGCATACTTCTCTATTTGCTGATAGTATGTATTTTGTAGAAGGAACTGGATAACGCAACTGGGAACTCATCCACGGCAATCTGGACAGTCGTATCCATTCCGGCGCGATTTTCCGCAACAAGTAGTCGGGGACTGACTAAAGGGAAACGAAATGTGACAGACGTCTTTCAAACATCACTCATGCAATCCGGACATATGTTGAAGGAAGCTTTAACGGCGACAGCTGCCGCTCGATGGTGAGAACCTTTATTGGATATAGAAGGGAGACAGGATTGATGGCGAAAGACGATGTAATTGAAGTTGAAGGAACTGTAGTCGAAACGTTGCCAAACGCGATGTTCAAAGTAGAGCTGGAGAACGGCCATACGATTCTTGCGCATGTATCTGGCAAAATTCGTATGCACTTTATCCGCATCCTGCCTGGCGACAAAGTGACAATGGAACTTTCACCTTACGATTTGACGCGTGGTCGTATCACATACCGTTTTAAATAAACTTTTGCACTCCGGAATATTGAAGGAGGTTGGGTAAGATGAAAGTAAGACCATCTGTAAAACCGATCTGCGAAAAATGTAAAATTATTCGCAGACGCGGCCGTGTAATGGTAATCTGTGAAAATCCAAAACATAAACAAAGACAAGGCTAATTCTGAAGGAGGTGCACAATCTATATGGCACGTATTGCTGGTGTAGACGTTCCGCGCGATAAGCGCGTTGTAATTTCTCTAACTTACATTTTCGGTATCGGAAAAACAACTGCTCAAAAAGTGTTAACTGCAGCTGGAGTATCTGAAGAAACTCGCGTTCGTGATCTTACGGATGTTGAACTTGACAAAATCCGTGAAGAGATTGACGGATTGAAAGTCGAAGGGGATCTTCGTCGTGAAACTTCACTAAACATCAAACGTTTGATGGAAATCGGAAGCTTCCGTGGTATCCGTCACCGTCGTGGCTTGCCTGTTCGTGGTCAAAACACGAAAAACAATGCCCGTACTCGTAAAGGTCCTAAACGGACAGTCGCGAACAAGAAAAAATAATAGGTAAAGGAGGTATCTTCTTAACATGGCACGTAAACAACAAACTCGTAAACGTCGTGTGAAAAAGAATATTGAATCCGGTGTTGCACATATCCGTTCGACGTTCAACAACACAATTGTAACAATCACTGACATGCAGGGGAATGCATTATCATGGTCAAGTGCAGGTGCACTTGGTTTCAGAGGTTCTCGTAAATCGACTCCATTTGCTGCACAAATGGCGGCTGAAACAGCTGCAAAAGCATCTATGGAACACGGTTTGAAAACGTTGGAAGTTACTGTTAAAGGTCCAGGTGCTGGACGTGAAGCAGCGATTCGTTCGCTACAAGCAGCAGGTCTTGAGGTCACTGCAATCAGAGACGTTACTCCGGTTCCGCATAACGGATGCCGCCCGCCGAAACGCCGTCGTGTATAATGGCTTGTACTCCATTTGATTGAGAAACACAATTTTTGTCAAAAATGAATTGTGCGATTGCAATTTGCCGTCTGTAACAAATCGATTTCAATATGGAACGGCCAAACCATTCGACGTTTTGAAGGAGGGTAAGTAAATGATCGAGATTGAGAAACCGAAGATTGAAACAGTTATGATCAGCGAAGATTCCAAGTTCGGTAAGTTTATCATCGAACCACTTGAGCGTGGATATGGAAACACATTAGGGAATTCCTTACGCCGCATTCTTCTATCTTCATTGCCTGGAGCAGCTGTAACATCTATTCAAATTGATGGAGTACTTCATGAGTTTTCAACAATTGAAGGCGTCGTTGAAGACGTTGCGACAATTATTTTGAACGTGAAGCAACTGGCTCTCAAAATCTATTCAGATGAAGAAAAAGTAATTGAGATAGACGTGAAAGGCGAAGGGACAGTAACGGCTGCGGATATTACACATGATAGTGACGTAGAAGTATTGAATCCGGAACTACCTATTGCCACCCTTGGTAAAAACGGACACTTACGCATGCGTATGTATGCAGTACGTGGTCGAGGTTATGCACCTTCTGATCAGAACAAACGTGAGGATCTTGCGATTGGTGTTATTCCGATTGACTCTATTTACACTCCAGTTACACGCGTTAACTTCCAAGTGGAAAACACTCGTGTTGGTCAATTAACAAATTTTGATAAGTTAACACTTGATATTGGGACAGATGGTAGTATCGGTCCAAAAGAAGCTGTTTCACTCGGGGCGAAAATCCTGACGGAACACTTGAACATTTTTGTCGGCATGACAGACGAAGCACAAACTGCAGAAATCATGGTGGAAAAAGAGGAAGACCAAAAAGAGAAAGTCCTTGAGATGACGATTGAGGAACTAGACCTTTCGGTTCGTTCTTATAACTGCTTGAAACGTGCAGGCATCAATACCGTACTCGAACTTGCAAACAAGTCTGAGGAAGAAATGATGAAAGTGCGAAATCTTGGCCGCAAATCACTTGAAGAAGTGAAAGCGAAGTTGGACGAGCTTAACTTAGAGTTACGCACGGAAGATTGAGCTAATTTTTAAGATTGAAGGAGGGAAACTTCTATGGGATACAGAAAACTTGGACGTACAAGTTCACAACGTAAAGCGATGCTTCGCGACCTAGCGACTGACCTTATCGTACATGAGCGTATTCAAACAACAGAAGCGCGTGCGAAAGAATTGCGTTCAGTTGTTGAGAAGATGATCACGCTTGGAAAGCGCGGGGACTTGCATGCACGTCGTCAAGTGGCACAATTCATCCGTCGTGAACTCGTTACGACTACGGACGAAGAAGGCAACGAGAAAGAAATCTTTGCAATCCAAAAATTGTTTGATAACGTTGCTCCACGCTACGCTGAGCGTCAAGGTGGATACACACGTATCATGAAAATGGGACCTCGTCGCGGTGACGGTGCACCTGTCGTCGTAATTGAACTTGTTTAATTTTATGTAGCAGGGGACGAACCCCCTGCTACATAAAATTAAGGTCTCCGGTAGTTGATTCACAATTTGAATCTAGACCGAGGCATAATTGCTTTCTTCAAGGGGTGCGGTTATGGCACCCCTTTTGTACTATGATTTATACGACAACTTGAAAAGCTGAGTGTGATGATCGGCGGTGTTCCCGTCAGGTCTAGCTCTACGTACCTCATCCGCTGTGCCGGATTGAGCACCCGGCATCAGATATAGATATGAGCGCATTTCTTTGGATGAGGTGCGCGCTTTTTTTATTTTCATTCAGCGGGAGAAACGCCCGCTGAATGAAAATAAAGCCTACGGCGGATGTCACAGATTTTTAGATGAGCTTTTCGAACAAGCTCGAAAAAAATGTGGATGCAATTACGCCGAGGCGTAATTTTAAAATTCAATTGAATGAAGATAAAGGATTCCTTGCTATTATGCAAGGGATCTTTCGTAGTATACATATCCCTTATATAGCCGGAGGTGGTAGGCATGAAAGAAATCCTGTCGTTGGATGGTGTATCTTATTCTTATCAGTTGGATGGCGGTGAATCGAAAAAGGCTGTGGACGATGTGTCCTTCACCGTGCACGAAGGTGAATGGATTGCGATTGTTGGCCATAACGGTTCGGGTAAGTCGACACTGGCGAAATTGATGATCGGTTTATTGTTTCCGGAACAAGGGAATATCAATCTATTCCTTGAAAGGCTTACACAAGAGAATTTGTGGGAGCTTCGTTCGCGGCTGGGGATTGTGTTTCAAAACCCGGATAATCAGTTTGTCGGTTCAACTGTCCAGGATGATGTCGCTTTTTCATTGGAAAACAACGGCGTACCTTTTGAGGAAATGGTGACCCGTGTCCATAATGCGCTTGCGCAAGTTAAAATGAGTGACTTCCTCGATCAGGAGCCTCACCACCTCTCAGGTGGACAGAAGCAGCGCGTCGCCATTGCGGGTGCACTGGCATTACAGCCACAATTGCTGATCTTGGATGAAGCGACTTCCATGCTCGATCCACAAGGACGAGATGAGGTCATCCAGGTCGTTGCGGACTTGAAACGTAAGACGGGTTTGACGGTCATTTCCATTACCCATGATCTTGAAGAGGTTTTGTTGGCCGATCGCATCATTGTGATGAATCAAGGAAAGGTGCTTACCATTGGCACCCCGACGCAAGTTTTTGCTCGGGGCAAGGAATTGGAAGCTATTGGTCTTGATTTGCCGTTTGCCTTGAAAGTATCCGGGTTGTTACGGGAATATGGGATGGCATTTGACGGGGAGCATATGACAGAAGAAGAGTTGGTGAATGAGCTATGGACATCTCACTTCAGCAAGTAGGGTACTTATACGGAAAAGATACGCCTTTTGAGAAAAGGGCATTGCAAGGTGTCGATGCCACGATCCGTTCGGGCTCCTATGCCGCGATCATCGGTCACACCGGTTCAGGGAAGTCAACCTTACTGATGCATTTGAATGGCTTATTGAAGCCTTCAGAAGGCAAGATTCGAATTGGTGATACGGTGATTTCTGCCGATACGAAAGCGAAAGGCTTGAAAGACGTCCGTCGTCATGTCGGTATCGTCTTCCAGTTTCCTGAACATCAGCTATTCGAGGAGACAGTGGAAAAGGATATTATGTTCGGACCGATGAACTTCGGAGTGCCTGAGGAAGAAGCGAGACGTCGTGCGCATGAATTGATTGAGCTGTTAGGGTTGCCGCCAGAAGTCGCACAGAAGTCGCCATTCGATCTTTCAGGCGGGCAAATGCGGCGCGTTGCCATTGCGGGTGTCCTGGCGTTCAAGCCGTCTGTCCTCGTCTTGGACGAACCGACTGCCGGATTGGATCCGCGAGGACGGCAAGAGATTATGGAGCTCTTCCATCGTTTGCATGTGGAAGAGGGGCTGACGACCATTCTTGTGACGCATAGCATGGAGGATGCCGCCCGGTATGCGGAACATATCATCGTGATGCATGGCGGTCGCTCTGTCATGTCTGGGACGCCTCAGGATGTGTTTGGGGATGAGGACAAGCTTTCCACTTACAGACTTGGTTTGCCGCGTTCTGTGAAGTTCCAGCGTGATATAGAGAAGCTGATCGGACGTCCGCTCCCAGGATTGGCGTTGACGGAAGAGCAACTTGCACAAGCGATCGTACAGGCTGCCTCGGAAGGGGAGGGCCACTAATGTTAGAAAAAATGATATTCGGTCGTTTCATACCGGGAAACTCGTTTGTCCATCAGCTTGACCCGCGTTCGAAGTTATCCTTCGTTTTTCTATTTATTATTGCAGTCTTTCTGGCGAATAATACAGTGACGTATGCGATTCTTTTAGGGTTTACGTTGCTTGTCATTTACAGTTCCCGTATCCGTCTGTACTTTCTGATCAACGGATTGAAACCGATCTTATTTTTAATCGCCTTTACATTTTTGATGCACATCTTTTTCACGAAAGAAGGAGCACTTTTACTTGATTGGAAGTTCATCAAAATTTACGAGGAAGGGTTAAAGCAAGGGATCTTCATTTCCATCCGCTTTCTCGTATTGGTGCTGATGACGTCCGTGCTGACACTGACGACATCGCCGATCGCTATCACGGATGGGATTGAGGATCTGTTGGGGCCGTTCAAACGCTTTAAATTGCCCGTCCATGAACTGGCGTTGATGATGTCGATTTCTCTTCGTTTCATCCCGACGTTGATGGATGAAACCGATAAGATTTTGAAGGCGCAATTGGCAAGGGGGTCGGATATTAGCACCGGCTCCATCAAACAGCGGATACGTGCAGTCATCCCGCTGCTCGTCCCCCTCTTTGTCAGTGCCTTCAAGCGTGCGGAAGATTTGGCTGTCGCCATGGAAGTCCGCGGCTATCGAGGCGGCGAAGGAAGAACGAGGTACCGGCAATTGAAGTGGCATTGGCGCGACACGGTGACGATGGGCCTCTTCGTTGTTCTCGCCGCTATTCTCGTCCTGTTTAGGGGATAGGAGGAATTGGAATTGAAGCGTGTCAAAGCGACCGTTGCTTATGACGGTACGAATTTTGCGGGATACCAATTTCAGCCAGGTATACGCACCGTCCAGTCCGAAATCGATAAAGCATTGGTGAAAGTCCATAAGGATAAAAGCATCTATTCGGTAGCGAGCGGCCGCACAGATGCCGGCGTTCACGCGAATGGGCAGGTCATTCACTTTGATACGCCTCTGTCATTGCCGGCGGATCGCTGGATCATGGCCCTCAATGTGTTATTGCCAAAAGATATTCGGGTCGTCGGTGCGGAGTACGTCGATGAGTCGTTCCATGCTCGCTACTCTGCTACAGGAAAAACGTATATCTTTAAATGGTCGTACAGTGAAGTGCAAAGCCCGTTCGAGCGTAATTACGCGGTTCATCTCGGCAGGTGGCGTCCGGATGTCCAATTGATGAGGGAGGCAGCTGAGCAGATTATCGGAACGCATGATTTCACGAGTTTCTGTTCATCGAAGACTGCCACGTCCAACAAAGTGAGGACAGTGAGGCAGCTGACGCTGGAAAAACAAGGTCACTTGCTCATCATGACGATCGAAGGCGACGGGTTTTTATACAACATGGTCCGGACGATTGCCGGCATGTTGCTAGCTGTCGGAATCGGGTGGAACACCCCGGCCGATATTCAAAAAATACTCGAATCCTGCGACCGTAAAAAAGCCGGTAAAACCGCGCCAGCACACGGTTTGTACCTAGATAGCGTCACCTATGACTGACGTGGCAACTTTTCCTGGTGTTTTTGCGGATTTCACTTGACTTATTGTGGAATTCACTATAAGATGAATAATGGTATTTCAATAACCCCACAAATAAGCCCCGGAAGGTTAATTGTGTTTAGGGATAGAGAAAACGGAACAGATTTGATATTCATTTAGGAGGATAAAAAACATGCGTACAACATTCATGGCTAAAGGTCACGAAGTAGAGCGTAAATGGCTCGTTGTCGACGCTGAAGGACAGACGCTTGGTCGTCTTGCTTCTGAAGTTGCAGCACTTTTACGCGGCAAACATAAACCGACGTTTACACCACACGTTGACACAGGTGATCACGTGATCATCATCAACGCTGAAAAAATCGAGCTTACAGGTAACAAATTGAAAGACAAAATCTACTACCGTCACTCAGGTTACACTGGCGGCATCAAACAACGTACAGCGCTAGAAATGCGTACAAACTACCCAACTAAAATGCTTGAACTTGCGGTTAAAGGAATGCTTCCAAAAGGTCCTTTAGGTCGTCAAACATTCAAGAAACTTCACGTATACGCTGGAGCGGAACATCCGCATGCGGCACAAAAACCGGAAGCATACGCGCTTCGCGGATAATTAAGAGGAGGAAACACCTTTGGCACAAGTACAATATCTCGGCACTGGCCGTCGTAAAAGTTCAGTAGCTCGTGTACGTCTCGTTCCTGGAGAAGGCAAAATTGTCATCAACAACCGTGACGTAGAAGACTACGTACCATTTGAAACACTTCGCGAAGTGATCAAACAACCACTCGTTGCAACAGAAACTCTTGGAAGCTACGACATCCACGTAAACGTCCACGGTGGCGGTTACACTGGACAAGCAGGCGCAATCCGTCACGGCGTTGCACGTGCACTTCTTAACGTAGACCCAGATTTCCGTCCAACATTGAAATCTGCAGGACTACTTACACGTGACGCTCGTATGAAAGAACGTAAAAAATACGGTCTTAAAGGCGCTCGTCGTGCACCACAATTCTCAAAACGTTAATATTTTCATATCAACGTTTACAGCCTCTTCCCGAAAGAATCGGGAAGGGGTTTTTTGATGTCGAAAACTGAATTGACTACCCTTTGCTTAAAATTGAATATAATCATGAAGCAACTTAGTTGTTTTTTCTTTCACAGATTCTGAAACATGTGTAGACGTTCCTGTTGTTTGAATGTCTTTATGTCCTAATTGTGCTTGCACAGTTTTAATTGGGGCTCCTACTTCTAATAAAAGTAAAGCAAGAGTATGCCTAAAGCTGTGAACTGTAATCTTAGAAAAGTTAAGATATTTTATTTTTCTTCCTCAGTATCGAAACGGGTGAATACAGATTCTTTTGCTGTCTGATAATTTAGTTCTATTTTTGCGTAATCTTTTTTGAGGTTCTTGCAATTCTAGTAAGATGGACAAAGTCCTGTCGTCTATGTCGATTATCCCCTTTTGGCCGTGCGGAGCCGGACAATTTTTATTGAGGATCAAAAATACAAACGCTTGACAATTACCCAAATGGGGATGGATTGTCAGGCGTTTGTATCGTTTTGAAGAGTCGATATGTCTATTTATAAAGTCCTCCAGTATACAAGTCAGTGATCGTTTCCGCAATATCGTTAATGTCATCGGTAATTGCGTTGAGTACCAGATCCCACATTAGTTGTTCATTCATATAAAACCAGCCTTTCGCTATTAGGACTGTATTTACTTTTTTTCTTGCCAAGCCGCTCTGTTGCACCTGTGTGATATCTTTCGTTATTGCAGTAATGAAGCGTAAGCGTATTTGATTCCACTTTTCACGGACAATTTCTGAGACCCCAGTTGCTTCATTAATTGCTTGCATCATTTCTTTTTCTTCCAAAGCCAATTGTAAAAAAAGACGCGTTTGTTCCTTAATTTGTGCATAGGCTTCTTGCTTTGTTTGAGGTTGAAAAGGGCGGTCTGCCACCTCATACATCTTCTTCATAATATTTTCCATTAACGCAGTGAATAACTCATCTTTATTGCGGAAATATAAATAGGCTGTGCCATAGCCTGTTTTTGCAAGCTCATTAATTTGTGTCATGGTTGCTTTTTGGAATCCTTTTTCTAAGAATATGATGCGGCCAGCGTTCAAAAGATTTTCTCTTGTTTGTAATGCTTGAAGTTGCCGTTTTGAAAGGTGTTCCGTCTTATTCACTTTTATTCATCCTTTCAGTGTTTCTATGATGTTGAATGAAAAAATCTTTCTCAACAATCCTTGTTGCTTGGAAGTTAGATGCAAACCATATGATCGATGTACTTTATTTAGCAAATCTTTTTGTACTGGAAGCGAAGTGTCAGATACAGATGACTCCCATCTCTATAGGTGGCGAGATAAATGCGTTTTTATTTCTTGTTTAGCAGGTGTTCAACTGCCCGCTGAACAAAGATAAAGCTTCCAGTGGATGTCACGGATTTCATTATCGTATAGTTTATCTTATAAAAATAATTCCGGCAATTACCCATTCGCTGACATTGTGTCATTGACTATTAGTCATATATCCTGCTATAGTATCAATATACTGAAAATTCGGCGGCGAAGGGGTGGTCAAAAGTGGTAGTACAAGAACAGTTAACAAAAGAGTATGCACAAAAACTTGATCAACAAAACGAGTTGAAAATGTATCGCGATGAATTTTATATTCAACCGGGTGTTATTTATTTTGATGGGAACTCCCTAGGATTGCTATCCAAACGGGCAGAATCAACACTGTTGCAACTAGTGGATTCCTGGAAAAAGTATGGGATTGACGGATGGACAAATGGAGATCATCCTTGGTTTTACTTATCCGAGAAATTAGGCAAAGGGAATGCTCCACTTATCGGAGCAGAGCCAGAAGAGACGATTGTGACAGGTTCTACGACGATAAACTTACATCAGCTAGTGGCTACTTTTTACAAGCCTGAAGGCAAGAAAACGAAAATATTAGCAGATGAGTTAAATTTCCCAACGGATATATATGCGCTGAAAAGCCAATTGCAATTACATGGCTATGCCCCAGAAGAGCATCTTGTTCAAGTGAAAAGCCGAGATGGCAATACTCTCCAAGAAGAGGATATTATCGAGGCAATGACAGATGATATTGCGTTAATTGTCTTACCAAGTGTGTTATATCGTAGCGGACAGCTTTTAGATATGAAACGATTGACAGCAGAAGCACATAACCGTGGCATTCTAATCGGCTTTGACTTATGTCATTCTGTGGGCTCAATTCCTCATTCGCTAAGCGATTGGGATGTGGATTTCGCGTTCTGGTGTACATATAAACACTTAAATGGCGGACCTGGCTCTGTTGGTGGCTTATATGTTAATAAGAGGCATTTTGGAACATGCCCAGGACTTGCTGGCTGGTTCAGTTCAAAAAAGGATAAGCAGTTTGATATGGAGCATACGTTAAAGGCGGCGCCGGATGCGGGGGCTTATCAAATGGGAACACCTCATGTACTTAGCTTAGCTCCACTTCTAGGCTCATTAGACCTTTTCAATGAGGTAGGTATAGAGAAGATTCGCAAACAGTCACTACAATTGACGAATTATTTAATGACATTGATCGATGCCGAATTAAGTGAATATGAATTTATTGTTGCAAATCCACGGGAAGATGCAGCAAGAGGTGGACATATTTACCTTGAACATAAAGAAGCAGCTAGAATTTGTAAGGCGTTGAAGGAAAACAATGTTATTCCTGATTTCCGTACACCTAACGGAATTCGTCTAGCTCCTGTAGCTCTTTACAATACGTTTGAAGAAGTATGGGAGACGGTTCAAATCTTGAGAAAGATTATGAAAGAAGAGCAATACAAGAAATTTGAAAATAAACGCGACGTTGTAGCATAAAGTGAAACTTCAATCAGTGGGGGTTTTCCCCATCCCCCACTGATTGAGGGGAACACAAGCTAAAAGCGT
The DNA here is from genome assembly GCF_042655805.1 of Sporosarcina soli. Classification (NCBI taxonomy): domain Bacteria; kingdom Bacillati; phylum Bacillota; class Bacilli; order Caryophanales; family Caryophanaceae; genus Sporosarcina; species Sporosarcina soli. The sequence goes on from NZ_JBHSNO010000007.1 coordinate 322,665, forward strand.
CACGTCCTGTGACAACGCTTGTGTGACCAACATCGTGTTGGCCCGAACCAATCGGGCTTTTATCTTCCTTTAACGGATGTCCAAACTATTCGCTGAAGGAAGGCAACTTAAGTTGACGGCGTTCTGTAAGTGCCTTAATTTCTGCAAAGAGCGCAGAAATACGGCCAATCGAACCCTTCGCTGTTCGATTGGCAGTTGATCTCCCACCTATCCTTATCGTTTTACTTAAGTCTTGAGGTGGGAGTCATACTGCCCGTTAATGCGGGATAAATTAGAAGGGATCTGGGCTAGTCTCGGACTTATTTTGATGCTAGCCTTGGATTGCTTTGTTCGGTATGATTGGAAAATGCAATTCGTTAATATTGAAAGCGCTTCCAGTATTTCTCAAAGTAAAAAAATTATTTGACAAGAATTGTGTATTTTACATTTTGAAGGAGGAAACAACATGTCAAAATCAATAGCAGATCTTCATAAGAAGCTTGAAGCAGAAAAAAATATCCACACAGATTTTAAGGATAATATGACCTATGGCGAGTATTTAAGCTTGGATAGTATTCTATCTAGTCAGAATAGACTTTCAGGCCATCATGATGAAATGTTGTTTATCGTCATTCACCAAGTGAGTGAGCTGTGGATGAAACTGACACTACATGAGATGACAGCAGCCATTAAAGCGATTAACGAAGGACAAATGCAGTCTGCCTTTAAAATGCTGGCGCGTGTTACGAAGATTCAGTCGCAAATTATTCAAGCATGGGATGTGTTATCAACGATGACACCTGCCGAGTATTTAGAGTTCCGCGATGATTTAGGGAAAGCATCTGGTTTCCAATCGTATCAATACCGACTGATTGAATTTGCTTTAGGTTATAAGACGGCACATATTCTTAAAATTTACGAAAAAGATCCCGCTGTTCATGAAATGCTAGAAAAAGCTTACCATGCACCGAGTATTTATGATGTTGCAATACAAGCACTTTCGCGTGCAGGATTTGCGATTAATCCGGACTTACTAACCCGTGATTATTCACAAACGTATGCGGGTGATCCGACGGTTGCTGCTGCATGGGAAGAAGTTTATCGCAATGTAGATAAGTACTGGGAACTGTATCAGCTCGCTGAAAAGCTAGTGGATGTAGAAGATTGGTTACAACAATGGCGCTTCCGTCATATGAAAACGGTCGAACGGATTATTGGTTTCAAAGTAGGAACTGGTGGTTCTTCGGGCGTTAATTATTTGAAACAAGTATTGGATCACCGATTCTTCCCTGAACTCTGGGATTTACGGACAAAATTATAAGACTGTGTCGCCAGATTTTGGGGGATTCTGGCGACCAAAAATAGCGGTGAAATGGGGGAAATGTGATGAATGAAAGAAAAGATCAATGGTCATCGAAGCTAGGTTTTATCTTATCTTCGGCAGGGGCAGCTATCGGACTAGGGGCAATATGGAAGTTTCCATATGTCACTGGAATGAGTGGTGGGGGAGCATTTTTCCTTATCTTTGTTGCGTTTACGATATTAATCGGACTTCCGATGCTCATTTCTGAGTTTATTATTGGAAGAGGAGCGGGAAAAGAAGCGATTAGCGCTTATAAAAAACTCGCGCCGGATAGTTTATGGGTGTGGGTAGGCAGACTAGGCGTCGTTGGTTGTTTCTTGTTATTATCTTTTTATAGTGTTGTAGGTGGATGGGTTCTTATATATAGTGGTTTGTCGATCCCCGGTAAACTTATTAGTGAGGGAGCCAATTATCCAGAATTATTTGGAGCAATTACAGGTTCTCCCTGGATAACATTATTGGGATTATTAATTTTTACACTTGCGAATGTGCTCGTTATTTCTTCGGGAGTGCAAAATGGGATTGAAAAAGCGAATAAATATATGATGCCGCTTTTGTTCATCTTCTTTATCATTCTAGTTGTCCGTTCGTTGACACTTGAAGGCGCAATGGAAGGAGTTAAGTTTTTCCTAGCTCCTGACTTTTCGAATATAACGGGACAATCAATCTTATATGCATTAGGACAGTCGTTCTTCTCGTTAGCGGTTGGATTTTCTTGTATGGTTACATATAGTTCGTATTTAAAGAAAGATGTCAGTTTAACATCTTCGGCTACTACAGTTGTCAGTTTAAATATTTTCGTATCATTATTGGCAGGACTTGCAATTTTCCCGGTAGTCTTTGCATTTGGTTTTGAACCGGCAGAAGGGCCAGGCTTGTTATTTATGGTTCTACCTTCCGTTTTTGGACAGTTGCCATTTGGCGGTTTGTTCCTATGTCTATTCTTATTGTTATTCCTTTTTGCAACGTTAACATCGTCGTTCAGTCTATACGAAATTATTGTTGCGGCACTAACGGCTAATGGGAAGTGGTCACGTAAATCGGCTACTTGGTTAACAGGTTTAGTGATCTTTATCGCAGCGATTCCAGCAGCACTTTCTTCAAGTAATCTTGCAGGAGTAGAACTATTCGGTAAAAGTATATTTGATGCAACGGATTATCTAGTGAGTAACATGATGTTGCCATTCGGTAGTTTGTTAATTGCAATATTCATTATGCGTAAAATGGATCAAGTGATTGTCAAAGAAGAGTTCCACCTTAGTAGTAAAGTATCGCCTGCTTTGTTTTCAGCATGGTCGTTTTTAATGAAGTGGGTTGTACCACTTACAATTGGTCTGGTGTTCTTGAATACGCTTGGCATTTTGGAATACCTTTGGAATATGATTGTTGGATAGGGGATGACAGTAGATGCAGGAACGGAAATGGATTGATATTTCGCAACCGTTGACGAATACGATTGCTACTTGGGCAGGAGACACCCCCTTTTCTTATGAAGTAACTTATTCGAAAGAGCAGACGGGCTCTGTCAATATTGGCAAAATCACGACAAGTCTGCATACAGGAACGCATGTGGATGCCCCCTTTCATTTTGATAATGCTGGCAAAAAGATTCATGAATTAGATGTCAATATCTATGTAGGGCCTGCGCGTATCATTGATGTGACTGGTTATGAAAGTGTGGGAAGACAGGAGTTGGAACAGTTTCAGTTGAAGGGCATTACGCGGTTACTGCTGCGTACGATGACTGAAGTAGATCCGAGCGTATTTCCGGAAAACTTCACTTATTTGCGAGAGGATATCGGTCCATTTTTACAAGAAAAAGGGATTCGGTTGCTTGGCGTAGATGTTCCGTCGGTAGACCCAGCAGAGTGTAAAGTGGTAAGTGCGCATCATTCGCTTCACAGAAGTGATGTCCATATTTTAGAAAACGTGATGCTTGGGCATGTTGAACCTGGTAATTATGAGCTAATTGCATTGCCACTCGCGATCGAAGGGGCAGATGGGAGCCCCGTGCGTGCAGTCGTTCGACCATTAGATTGAAAAAAGTGATGTAGACACCTTATCTGAGGTGTCTCTTTTTTATAGGGTCAGAAAGTATAAGTTTTTTAACCAGAAAAATTGTCCCGTGAACGTTGTCAATGCTCATGCAATTGTTGTTAATTTCTCAACTGACAAGGAGATGAACAATGCGGAGAATGAAACAACTGGGACGGCGCAAACCGAAACGTATATTGTCTTATCGCTTAGATAATGGCGGCATTGACCAAGCCACTGTGGATGAAGCACTTAGTCAATTTCCAGCTGATATCCCGGAACGAGTGATCAAGACATCTGTAACGTTAACAGAGATGTTACATTTACTCAAAATAACTCCTACTGGCGTACCTACCTCTACCAAACCGACTCCAGTAGACTTTGGGTGAATATGCAACCTGATCTTGAAGAGGCGATGAAAGCATTGTCTGAGGAACCGTGGCATATTGGTGTTGACTCACGAATGGGGCTATCAACACCGCTAGAAGCAATCGGAAGACTGATGTATTATACAGGTGTTCATGCGGGTCAAATTTCTTTTATTCAGAAACATGGACAACATTCTACAGAATAATAGAACGTAAAAAATACGGTCTTAAAGGCGCTAGTCGTTCACCACAATTCTCGAAACGTTAATTTTTCGTATCAAACCCTTTTCCATTTTGGAAGAGGGTTTTTGTTGTGGAAAATGGAGCAGCGATGATAAGTATGTCTGAAGTGTAGGACAGTTTGCCGGGAATGTTGAGAACTCTGTGGAGAGTGTTGTGAAATTGGATGAATGTTGATTAGTTTGGTCGAAACGTTGATAAGTTCTTTGAAGGTATTGTTTAGTTTGCTGAAAGTGTTGAGAACTCTGTGGAGAAAGTAACGATCTACTTTTTGGGGAAGCAGATCGTAAAAATAATAATTTGAATATAACATTTAAATTTATTTGTTTCGATTGGTTATTTGAGAAAACACTGATTGATACAGTGTTTGAACACTTTCGGGACTTTGGGAGTGTTACTAATCTCGTGTTTTTTGTTATTGATTTGTAATCAACTGATTATCCGCGTGTAATAATTTCTCTTTATACTAAGATACCTAATTAGTCAGCAAGGGAGAGAGCAAAATGAAAAATAGATTGTTTCAATACTAATTGATAACTAAATGCATGAGAGAGGTCAGGGATTGTTTAGGATGAAAAAACGAATTGGTTCAATTTTTTTAACAGCATTAATATTTATGTCTGCGTTAGGTAATTCCGCTAATGCAATGGACAGTAAAACAGAAGGAATAAAACCTTGGATGAACACTCAGCTTTCTGCTGAGGAACGTACCGAGCTGCTTCTCGATGAAATGACGATGGAACAGAAGATCCAGCAAATCGCTATTTCGCGCTTCAATGAGAATGACAAAGGTGAGACGGTTGTCATCAAAAGAGGCGGTACTAGCAAGTATATGAACGGCGAATTCGCGCCTCAGGGTACCCTGCCTGGATGTGAGTGGCAGGATACCGGCCGACAAATTCGTGGGATTGAGGACCTGGGCATCCCTACAATTCGTATGACAAACGGTGGTACGGGCGTGAAGGGCGGTTCATGTGGAAATGATCCGGAAGCGACAGGCCTACCGTCCACTTTGGCTATGGCTGCGACTTTCAATCGTGAATTGAACTATGAGGCTGGTCGAATCCTTGGTGAAGAGACACGGGCCTTTGCGCATCACGTGTTGCTAGGACCGGGCATGAACCTTGTGCGCCATCCATATAATGGTCGGAACTATGAGTACTTCAGTGAGGACCCGTACTTAACGGGTACACTGGCGACTGAGCAAGTCAAGGGAATTCAGGACCAAGGCGTACAAGCCCAGCTTAAGCACTTGGCTGGTAATGAGCAGGAAACTGAGCGTTGGACGATGGGCGTACAAGTTCCGTCACAGGCAATGAACGAGCTGTATATGTTGCCATTCGAGATGACTGTCAAGGATGCTGACCCAGCCTCTGTGATGTGCTCGTTCCCGGATGTCAACGGAACCTATGCATGTGACAGTTCTGAACTGCTCCAACATGCCCTGCGCGACAAATGGGGCTTTAACGGTTACGTCATGAGTGACCGTCGCGCGATTCACGACACAGTATCTGCCATCAAGGCGGGCACGAATGTCGAGCTAGACTGGGCACCACAGTATTACACTCAAGAGAAGATCCAAGAGGCCCTAGACTCAGGTCAGGTGACTGAGGACGACATCGACAATCTACTTCGTCCGCGGTACATCAAAATGATCGAGTTTGGCCACATGGATGAACCTTTCGACAAGTTCATGCCGGAAATCGTTGATCCGATGGCTAACGGCGCAAGCGCACGGAAAATGGCCGAGGAAGGCTCCGTGCTGTTGAAGAACGATAACGGCTTCCTGCCACTGAACGGCGAGCCGAAATCAATCGCGCTAATCGGTGTTGAATGGTTCGCTGGCGAGGCCAAGATGTCCCCACGTTCCATTCGGGACAACAACGAGAACGTCGTGACTCCTTACACGGTTACACCACAGAAGGGTCTAGAGAACGTCATCAAGGAGCTAGGATACAACACAAAAGTGACGTACAACGATGGCCGTGACCCGGAGGCTGCTGCCAAGCTGGCCGCTGAGTCCGACGTCGTACTTCTCATGATCGGCGACAACCCGCATGAGACAGTGGACCGCAAGACTCTTGGCTTCCCAGCCATCGACCTCGACACGAACCCGGAACGAAAGGACTGGGTGAAGCAAGAGCCGCTGATCGATGCGGTCCTGGAGGCCAACGCGGAGAACACCGCTGTGGTATTGAAGACATCCGGTATGGTACTCATGCCATGGCTGGATAGAGTCCCTGCAGTCCTCGAGGCGTGGTTCCCGGGCATGGAGGATGGCAATGCAGTCGCTAACTTGCTCTACGGTAAGGTCAATCCTTCCGGTAAGTTACCAATGACATTCGGTGCTACCGAGCGTGAGGCGGCCTACGCGACCGAGGAGCAGTACCCTGGAACTCGTCAAGACACTGGCAAGATAGGTGGTCCAGGCGCGTATGGCGACGGTTCCGATCAGCTAATTGCTCAGTACAAAGAGGGCCTCGCGATGGGCTACCGCTGGTACGAGGCAAACAACGTGAAGCCGGTCTTCCCATTCGGATATGGCCTGTCGTACACGACTTTCGAGTATGGCGATCTTAAAGTCAAGAAAGTCCGTGGTGAAGGCAAAGGTAACAACGGCTCGTTGTCTGGCATGGACGTGTCCTTCACGATCACGAACACAGGTGATGTTGCGGGGAAAGAAGCGGCACAAGTCTATCTGACCCTACCAAACGAGGCGGGGCAGCCGGCTAAGCGACTTGTCAACTTCGAGAAGGTTTACCTTGAGCCTGGTGAGAGCAAGCGAGTGACTGTGCGTATTAACCATGCAGACTCTAACCACCCGTTCTCCTATTTCATTCCGGAAGACCCAGACAACCTGGCGAACTGGGCTGGCGGCGAGTGGGCAACTGCTGACGGTAAGTACCGCGTGCATGTCGGTGGTTCCTCAGCAGACACTCCGCTTGAAAAGGATGTCCCGATGAACTTTAAAATTAGCAAGGACAAGAATAACAAAGGCAATAAAGGCAACAACAATGGCAAAAGCCAATGATAATACCAATGGCAAGGGGAATTCTAACCCCCCTTACCATGGGATGATGTCGGCGACCTGTTAAGGGAGCGCCGAGGCATTCCAAAGGCGGTGAGCGAGTGGGCTCACCGCTTTTCTTGTCGTCTTCATGTGCGACGAGTTACGAAATAAATCAAGGAAGGACGTGAGAAGTTTGATAAAAGGATTCGTTCGGAACAGCCGGAGAGGTCCGGCGCACTTGTGGTGGATGGCTCTTGGCTTGGTGATTCTCTTGAGCGCATGCACCGATAAGGGATCCGAAGAGCCGGTCGAGAATGATGAAGCCGTGGGACCTGCTCCGACTGAACACGGCGACTGGCAGGTTCCTGGCTTGGTGGATCGGTCCGGATCGCCGATCGAGGTGCCGACGCCAGATTCGGCAACAGGCAGGACCCTTTACGTCACGGACTTCGGGGCAGATCCGGATCCGGACTCACACGACGACGCGGCAGCCATCCGGGCGGCGATGGAAGCGGCCGAACCGGGTGACGAGGTCGTGCTACCGGCAGGCACGTATGATTTGCGCTCCACTGACCCCGACGATGAATCGGCGAACATCGTGTTGCGCAGCGGCGTGGACCTGCGAGGCGAGGGACAGGAGAGCACCGTGCTGCTGTCCTCCTTCGACGGCGAGGATGACAGCCGGGTGATCCGTGGCTCTGGCGTCCACGACGTCATTGTCGCTGACTTCACTATCACCTCCCGTTATGAGGGTCCACTCGGCACCGATCCTAACGACGGCGAAGCGGGTGGCGGCCCGATGTATGGGATCTACCTCGGAGCCCACAAAGGACAGGCCAGCTCCCGTGTCTTGGTGGAGAATGTGGGCATCCGTAAGTTCGAGCGCCACGGCATCTCCGTCAAGGCTAGCCGTGAAGTGACCCTCTCAGGAAACTATATCAGTGAGGCAACTGCCGTCGGTCCTGGCGGACAGGGCTACGGCATCGCTATCGAGGGCTCAAGGAATCAGCGTGACCCGGATGCCGCCAACGATTCCCGGCACAATGTCGTCATCGGCAATACTTTCGATGGCAAACATCTGCGGCACGCCATTCTGCTGCAATTCCCTACACATAACAATCTCGTGGCGGAGAACACTATCGTCGGTAGCCATCTTGACGCCATCGACCTGCACGGCGAGGGTGAATACCTGAACGAAATTCGGGACAACACGGTCGTTGATGGTCAGCGGGCGGGCATAGCACTGGGCAATTCCGGGGGTTCCAAGAACAAGCACGATGCCTCGGGACCTGGAAATTGGATACACTCCAATCACCTGATTGGAAACCGCCAAGGAATCCTTGTTATACTAGGAACTCCTAACACCCTTATCGAGGACAACTGGATCAACGCCGGGGAGCATTCGAAGGCCGGCATCGAGATCCGCAATGCGCCGGGCACAGAGTTGCATGGTAACTACATCACCGGAGGGACCGATGACTTCTGGGCCATCCAGCTAAGTGAGGACCGTGGTACTGACGGGCGGGGCAAAGGAATCCCCTCTGGATTGAAGATTGAGCGCAACGCCATTCGACAGGCTACCAACGGCATAAGAATCGATGCCGGAAAGGATCTTAGCGTGGTCGGAAATGTCCTCGACGGCATCGACGGAGCTGAGCTGAGGGTGGCCGACGGGATTGAGGTGGGTCGGTAAGCCTAGCGGTCCACCTCAACTAGGGCACCGGGGGCATCGATGTGCCAGCCCTGCGGTGAAGGCATTATTACGGATTACCTCTGAACATCCAGTGAAAAACTAAAATTATATTGTTGTATTGAGAAATGAGGATCTCCTATTTTGGAGGAGTCTGGGAGTTGAATCTAAACTGTGTAAGTAGGAGAACGTATGGCTCCTAGTTATTAGTTTAGATTTTTTTATTGTTAAGGAAACTATAAAATCTTGAACTATAGTTAAGTTTTATCCGAGTGAATTCACGTTTAGCCTCCGGGTGCCAGCCACTCAGAGGCTTACAGGAAGTGGGGAACTTTGTATGGCAACTTTGAAAGTCAAGCCGACTCTGTGGCAATGAACGCCACAGAGTCGGCTTGACTTATGCCTGTCGTATCTAAGCAGGCACCCTGTGCTTTTTTTCTTAAACTCAAAATATGAAACACAGTTATTCTTCAGTTTCAAGTTGTAAGAAACGACCAACCTGCCGGGCATAGTCAGCTGTTGGATAGGAATTATACAAATCGCTTGCCAATCGAATCGGATCTCCAAAAAAATAGCGCTCATATTGCGTTTGCCTTGTTCCGAATGCGCTCATTGTTAGATCCCAAGCCAATCGAAATATTTTGACGCGCTCCTCTGCCGGCTTGCTAGCACCTTGCAAATATTGATGTAAGTCATCGGCAATAGTAGAATGAAATGCATTTTCAGTCGGCAAAGAGATCATGCCACTAGCTCCGATTAACTGGATAATTTCGGTGAAACGCGGATATATCTTAGGGAAAAGGGTTCCAGCCACTTTTAGGGGTGCAATGTCAGGGCGCATATAGCCCCACTCATCTATTGTTGCGTTATTCTCCGATCTTTCAAGCAACGCCTTCATCGTCTCAAGTCCAATAATGATCTCTGACATTTTTTCTTGAATATGCTGATACCCGCGAATGTTAATCGTTTCTACGATGAGCTCAGCAATCCCCAAAAGAAATTCCGTTTTAACAATTTGCCGGGTTACCACTTGGTGTTTGGCGAAATGATGAAAAGAACTTCTCGAAATAAAATCTTCAGCTACTTCTTGGTTGTTATAATAAAAGACTCGATTCCACGGAACGAGCACATTGTCAAAAACTACAATGGAGTCCATCTCATCGTACCGCGAGCTTAATGGATGGTTAAAAGAAGAATCCCCACCGACAAAAGTATCTCGACAAATAAATTTTAATCCTCTCGTATTAGAAGGGATTGAAAATGCAAAAGCCTCATCTTCATTTAAAAGAATTTTTCCGACGCTAAATACTAAAACTTCGTCTGTTAACCCTCCCTGAGTAGCGAGAAGCCGCGCCCCTTTAACGACAATTCCTATTTCGTTTGTCGCTATAACTTTAGCTGTGATGGGTTCTTTGTTCCTCTCAAAGTAAACTTGGGAGCGATTGACTTGTGGTGAAATAAATGTATGTGTAAAAGAAAGGTCATTTTCCATAGCGTATTCGTAAAATGCCTGCAAGTGGTCGGGAAAACAGTTTTCTTTTCCTTTTAAAAAAGGGACCGACGAAGCGAAGCTCATTAATACGGTGTTCAAATAATCGGGGCTTCTGCCCATGATTCCGCCAGTATATCTTGCCCAATGCTCTATCATCTTTCGCCTTTTGATTAAATCTTCCTTCGTTTTTGGCTGCATGTAAGAAAGGCCAACAGGTTGCCCGCTTTTGTGCGATAAAAAAGTCATCATATTTTTTAAGTCATGATTCTGTTGCATATCATAAAGTGCCGCTTTTGTCTGAAGCAACCCTTTGAAGGCGGGGTGTTCAGAAATTTTCCCATCAATCTTTTCCCCGTCAAACCAAATTTCTGCGCCTATCTGATTGATCCGGTTAATAAAGCCTTTTCCGTCTATTGCCCCCATATAATCACTCCGATAATACAAAGTAGTTATGACTAACTTATGCGCAAAACAGCTAGCATGAACAGTAGGACCGGCATTTTCTTTTTGCCAAATCTGTTGAAATTTTGTTTTATTCGAATTCGAGAAGAGTGGGAAGGGCTGAACAATTAAGAGAGAACAACATCTTGGCATTCAGTAACCTGCAGAGAACACAGATAACCGATAAGGCATGCTTGAAGGAGGAAGTGGTGAATCCCACAGGGGACTTCGGGATGGTGGAGCAGGACTGGCATAAGAAGAATCGTTGTTCACGGAAAGAGGCGTAACACACGTTGATGGAGCGAATACTGTCACGTGAAAACCTGCTGCCTGCCTTGAAACGGATGGAACGATAAAGGAAGTCGCGGTGTGGATGAAATACCCGTACAAAACCTACGGAAGTATATCATGATACCCGAATCACTCCCTGCTACTCGATTGTAAGAAAATGGGTGGGCGTTGTTCAGTTTGGGTGGGACGTTGATAAGTTTCGCGGAAGGGTTGTCTAGTTTGCCGTGAGTGTTAAGAACTTAGTGGAGAGCGTTGTGAAGTTGTAGGAATGTTGATTAGTTTAGTTGAAACGTTGATAAGTTTCATGGAAGGGTTGTTTAGTTGTTCAGAAGTGTTGAAAAGTTTGTGAGTAACGTTATGTAGTTGTGCGTATGTTGATTAGTTTGGTTGAAATGTTGGCAAGTTTCGTGGGAATGTTGTGTAGTTATTCGAAAACGTTGAGAACTTTGTGGAGAATGTTGAGAAGTGGTGTATGCGTTGCGAATTTTAGTCGAAACGTTGATAAGTTTTTTTGAAGACATTGTTTAGTTTGTCAAAAGTGTTGAGAAGTCTGTGGAAAACGTTGCGCAGTGAGGAATCTGGTTGGAACGTATAAGTCCCCAACTTTTGGGGACGGGGGCTTATTGCGACTGGAAAATCATTGCCCCCAATTTCCCCACTCCCGTTTACGATAAACGTGACGATGGAATATGATCGAGCATTGTGATCAATTGCTTAGCAGCTGGGGAGAGCAGTGTTCCTCGGTGATAGACATAGCGGATGCCCCTTAGAAATTTTACGCCTTGAATGGGGACTTCGACGAGTGTTCCATTTTCAATTTCCTGATTAATCGCAAGGCTAGAAACAATAGAGATGCCAAGACCATGAATGACACTCTGTTTAATGGCCTCTAGGTTACTGATTTCCATGTATTTGGGAGAGCTGAAACCGTATTTTTTAAATTCCCCTTCTAAATAATTTCGGGTAGCGGACTTATTCGGTTTCAAAATCCAAGTTTCATCGATTAAATCGGCTAATGTACACGAAGCCTTTTGACTAAGCCAGTGTTGGGGGCTGACGATGAGGACAAGCTCGTCTTCATAAAAACGATTGAATTGAAAACGTTCCTCATCGATCGCTATTCGGTCGGAGAGCACTAAAAACTCCACTTTTTTCGTCTCCAGCATATCAATCAAATGGCTGGAAGAGATGATATTCATGTTTATTTTGATACCGGGAAATTCTTTATTGAAGGTACTGAGTATGGCCGGGAGAAGGTAGATGCCGACAAAGTTGCTCGCGCCAAAGGACAATGTGCCAAAAGCTAAGTCGTCCAGTTGCTTAATATGCTCTTTGGAAGAATGAAATAAATTAATGATTTGTTCGGCATATGGTTTGAAATGTTCCCCTTGTTTTGTCAAATATAGTTTTTTTCCAATGCGGTCAAAAAGTTGGAAGCCCAAATCTCTCTCAAGACTTTGAATTTGCATACTGACGGACGGTTGTGAGCAAAAAAGTTTTTCTGCTGCCACGGTAAAGTTTAGACACTCTGATAAGGTGATGAAGGTTTGTAGTTTCGATAGATTCAAATCTAGCCATCCTTTCCAACTGCTATATGATGTATGCGCGATCAGTAAACAAGCTTATTTTATCATAGAACTATAAGGAATCGTTATGATTATTAGAAATAAATCAAATTGTATTATAATAATAGGCGTCCTATAATGAAAGCGAATACATGAAAAAGCGAGGAGGAAGGAAGATGGGTGAATCCCAAAAGAAAGTGGGAATGGGTGACAATGAGCCGCAAAAAAAGAAAAAGGGCGGTTTTGAGACCGGGATGAAAAAGTGGGGGATTCCCGTTGCCATAATTGCTGTTTTAGTATTGATGTTCATGCCTGCTCAAGAAGGATTAGACCCTGCTGCTCAAAAATCGCTAGCCGTCTTTATGGGGGCTTTGATTCTTTGGGTGACGACTCCTATTCCGATCTATTTAACATCGCTCATTGCAATTCTGTTACTTCCAATTGTGGGGGCAGTTGAAAGTGAGAAAGAGGTATTTGGGACGTTAGGGTATGATGTTATCTGGCTAATGGTTTCTGCCTTTATCTTAACTTCTGCTATGATTAAGTCGAATTTAGGGAGAAGGTTTTCCCTTTGGATGATCACGAAATTTGGACGAACGCCGAAGATGACGTTAATCGTCTTGATTATTATCAATTTTATTTTGGCGTTTTTCGTTCCTTCGACAACAGCAAGAGCGACGCTGATGGTACCGATTTGTATGATCTTGTTGGAAGTCTATAAAGCGATTCCGGGCAAAAGTAATCTTGGGAAAGTGATGATGCTACAAGGTCTTCAAGCGGATGCCTTGGCAACATCCGGGATTATGACAGCGACTGCAGGGAACATCATTGCAGTCGGTTTCATCAATGAGCAGGCTGGTGGGAATATTGGCTATATGACATGGCTTATGGCTTCGATGCCTGCTGCAATCATTACGATGGCGCTGACGTTTATGATCGGGTTGAAATTATTCTCTTTTAAAGAAGAAACTGGATTTGAAAATGCAAGGGATCAGTTAAAAGGTGAATTGAAGAAGCTGGGGCCTTTCTCGCTTGATGAGAAGAAGGCGACAGTCATTTTCCTGCTGACGGTGTTCTTATGGGCTACAGGTGACTATCACGAAGCTTGGTTCGGTTTTGAAATTAGCACGGCACAGGTTGCCGTTCTTGCAGGGCTCCTTTGCTTGCTTCCAAGAGTAGGATTACTTACTTGGAATGATGCAAACATCAAATGGGATTTGATGCTTTTTGCTGCCGGTGCATATGCGGTGGGGAATGCGTTGGATAAATCCGGCGGAGCCGTATGGATTATTGAAAAAGTGGTGTATGGTTTAGGGATTGAAAAAATGAGTCATGGAATGGTTGCTGTAGTTGTCATCTTCATAGCGATGTATAGCCACCTGATCTTCACAAGTAAAACAGTGCGTGTGACGATATTGATTCCGGCTTTCATTGCACTAGCTAAGTCGTTAGGGATGGATCCTGTACCACTCGCATTAGCGGCTGCGATGACGACGACTTTTACAATTACACTTCCACCGCATTCGAAAGTCAATACGATTTATTTCGGGACGGGTTATTTTTCAATCTTGGATCAAGTCAAATACGCGATTGTGACTTGTTTTCTTGGTGCCACGGTTATCAGCATATTCTACTTCACTTGGTTTAAAGTGATTGGAATATAAGAATAGTAGGAGGACAACAGGATGTACAGAAAAATGATTGTGGCCATTGCAGATGGACTGGGGGATCGTCCCCATACATTATTAGGCGAACAAACCCCATTGGAATATGCGCGGACGCCCAATTTGGACCGCCTTGCTTCAGAAGGGATCACGGGAATGATGGACCTGATTGCTCCGGGCATTCCCGTCGGTACAGATATGGGGCATATCATCTTATTCGGTTATGAGCCTCATCATTATCCGGGACGCGGACCGATTGAGGCGCTTGGCATTGGGATGGATGTGAAGCCTGGTGACATCGTGTTCCGCTGTAATTTTGCCACGGTAGATGAAACCGGTATTGTTGTCGACAGACGCGCGGGGAGAATCCGTGAGGGAACCGCCGAAATTGCTCACGCCATTGAAGGCATGGAGTTGGATGATGGTGTATTGGCACATTTTAAACCGGCTACAGAACATCGGGCGGTACTGATCCTCAGGGGTGCCGGTTTAAGCGACCAAATTAGCGATTCTGACCCGAAAGCGCCAAATGACGGGAAACCTTATCACCAGGTTGTCCCTATGGAGGCATCTGAGGAAGCCAATAGAACGGCCGCCATTGTCAATCAATTCCTTCAAAAGGCGCATGAACGTTTAGTCGACCACCCTGTGAATGTACAGCGCATAGCGGAAGGGAAGTTACCTGCAAACTTTATCCTAACAAGAGGAGCAGGGAAAATGGTCAATCTTGAGCCTATTAGTCAAGCGATGAAGATAAAAGGGAGTTGCATTGCTGGGGAAAGTACGGTGTTGGGGGTAGCTCAATTAGCGGGCTTTAAAACCATCACGGACCCTAGTATGACGGGCAACATCGATTCAAATATGGAGTTAAAAGCGAGATTGGCCATTGAGGAAATTGCAGACAATGATATCGTCTATGTTCATGTCAAAGCACCAGACGTGAAAGGGCATGATAATGAACCGCACGAGAAAGCGAGAGCCATCGAATTGTTCGATCAGATGGTAGGGCTGATTCGTCAACAACTACCGGATAATGTCTATTTGGCGTTAGCTGCCGATCATTCTACCCCTTGTGAAATCGGGGAGCATACTGGTGATCCAGTTCCTGTCCTTATTTCTGGTCCAAGCATTCGGAGGGATCGGGTCTTGCAATACAATGAAATGGATTGTGCTTATGGTGGGTTAGGGCATTTAACCGGTAATGACTTTGTAAGAACGCTGCATGGATTAATGGGATTCGTGAAAAAACAAGGTAATTAGGCGATTTTTC
Organism: Sporosarcina soli; assembly: GCF_042655805.1. Classification (NCBI taxonomy): domain Bacteria; kingdom Bacillati; phylum Bacillota; class Bacilli; order Caryophanales; family Caryophanaceae; genus Sporosarcina; species Sporosarcina soli. The sequence goes on from NZ_JBHSNO010000007.1 coordinate 338,072, forward strand.
TTATAAAAACTCTTTTCCATTCAAGGAAAAGGGTTTTTATCGTGTTTAGGGAAGGAAACGCAGTAGCTTAATAAAAAGTCAACTAGCGCAATGGATCTCGGGTTTACTAGTTCTATCATGGCTTATTTGCCCTCCCAAACAAATCACCTTTCTCCCAAAGGCAAAGCGCCCGATGGTGGTTTAGTCATATAGAGCATCTACCAATTGCTTAGGATCCACCATCGACATCCCTTTTTCTTCTCTTAAAAATTTTATTGTTTTAATAGTACCAAGCGTTTTCAACTTCTTATTTGCCACAGCCATCAATTCATCATTCTTTTCATTAGGGAGTGATTTTTTGTTCTCTTCCCTCAAAACGTTAATTTTATTGGATTGAACGAAAATTATCATTAAGAATACGAGATTTAAAATGAGGGATGTAATTAAACCCCAGTTCATATTCAAGACCTCCTATTTTACTTCTAACTCTAACATTCACAACAGTCGTATTGAGAACTCTATGGAGAAAGTTGTTGCCAGTGGGATATTGATATGTACGTGGTGTGGGATATGGTCATTTTCGAACCGTGGTTTTTAATTGAGGGCATTTTATGATCTGACCCAATAAAGTTAGACAAATATTTTAGGCAGCTTCTAAGATCTGAGTTCGGTATTCTACCG
>NZ_JBHSNO010000008.1:0-192 GCF_042655805.1 Sporosarcina soli
GGCCGTGTCTCAGTCCCAGTGTGGCCGATCACCCTCTCAGGTCGGCTACGCATCGTCGCCTTGGTAGGCTGTTACCCCACCAACTAGCTAATGCGCCGCGGGCCCATCCTGCAGTGACAGCCGAAACCGTCTTTCAGAGTTCCTCCATGCGGAGGAACTGATTATTCGGTATTAGCCCCGGTTTCCCGGAGT
>NZ_JBHSNO010000008.1:221-481836 GCF_042655805.1 Sporosarcina soli
TATTAGGCACGCCGCCAGCGTTCGTCCTGAGCCAGGATCAAACTCTCCATAAAAGAAGAAAATGAATAGCTCATTTCTTGCTGACTTTGAATCCGAAGATTCGTTTGTGTTTGTGTCCCCGATAGAGTCGGTTCGACAAACTGTATTTGTTAACGTTTTGCTGTTCAGTTTTCAAGGTTCATATCGTTACCTCTGCTTCAGAAGCAACTTTTATATAATATCAATTCAAGCTTTGAATGTCAACAACTTTTTTGATATTTCTTCTTGCTTTCATATCCCAAAAGCTCAAGGTTGTCCACCTTAACATTTACATACAAGTTAGTCAACAACCAATTATAACTTTGTCGTTTTGCTCACTCACAAATGCGACGTTTACTAATATACCATCTAGTTTTAACGATTGCAACTTTTGTTTCAAAAAAATGTTCTGCTATGTTCTATAGAACCTCTCGTCGATAATTTAAATTCGATTATACTCTAAGCTTATTATGAAATAATGAAGGTAGAATTACAAAGCGAAAAAGATGTCCGCTTTGTAAAACAACGTTTTCTGTCGAAGCAGATAAGTAAAAAATAAAGTGCGAATGCTTCCAGTTCGATTTAGACGCGATATTCTTCCCAAGTTGTCTTTCCAAGAAGATACAACCTTAACATGCCGCTTTCTCATTATGTATTCCTGGATCCATATTATCGCCTATAATCAGTATTCCTATATCTTTTTCGCCGGACTGTTTATCGTAGTAAGTACCTGAATACTAGCTGTTAACTCTTTAGGTATTACAATTTTCATGTTGTCGTTATTTGTTAAACTATTTATAGGGGACGTTAGGACCTCGTGATGAAATCAGCATGAGTGGAGTGGATAACAGCAAATCAGTTAGTTACTTTTAAACTTAGAAGACACTTATCCTCGATTCGATTCGTAAGTGTTCATATAAATCTGTCATGGTTTTGGTCGGGATCACGTCGTTGATTCAATCAACTGATAATGTCCATAGAAGAATTGTCCAAGGCCTAAGCTAACAATAGCTTTGATCGTTGCTCTAAAAATGACGAGCTGTTGACTGACTCCTTCATTTGACTGATCTCTAGTTTTCATCATTCATGAACGTCATATATCATAACCCCCTCTCCTCACACCCTTTAAAACGAGTTAACATACTCTATATCTACAATAATAGAAACCCATGGTTACTAAGTTTCAGCTTGATGTGGTCGATAATCTCTTGGTCAGTCACTTTTTCGCAAATATGGACGTAGTCTTTTTAGGATTTTGATCTCCTGCTTGAGATAAAAAATTTGGGGATTTCTAATGCCTGACGACGTCAAATAAGAATAAAAAAGGTGGGGTCTTAAATGAACATATGTTTTCGAGTCGATAGTTCATTCAATATTGGTACTGGCCATGTCATGCGTTGTTTAACTCTTGCAAAAGAACTCAAAAAGAACGGGCACTCTATATACTTTATCTGCAGGTTGCACGATGGTCATCTCTGTAATTTAATTGCAGGTGAGGATTTCAAAGTATTCAAACTAAGAAAACCAACAATATTTAAACCTTCATATAATTTACCAAAGCATGCATCATGGCTTGGTATATCACCGAAACAAGATATACAAGAAACAATTAACATAGTAAGTTCCAGTCAAATAAAATTTGATTGGATTATCATTGATCATTATGCTATAGACAAAGTTTGGGAAAGGGAAATCAGAAAATATATTCCGAGGATAATGGTTATTGATGATATTGCAGACCGTGAACATGATTGCGATATTTTATTAGATCAAAATTATTATCTACACGCTAACAATCGATATAATAATTTGGTTCCTGCTGCCTGCATCTTATTATTAGGTCCGAAATATACACTACTTAGAGATGAATTTATTGATATGTACAAATTGCCAAAAATCCGTAAAGAACGTAAGGTAGCATTAGTTTTTTATGGTGGCAGTGATCCTACAAATGAAACGCTGAAAGCATTAAATGCGATAAAAATGATACGATCAACTCCCCTACTAACACACGTGGTAGTAGGTCCATCCAACCCAAATAAATATTTAATAAAAAAGCAATGCGAGCAATATAATTTCATTTTCCATTTCAATATTAATTACATGGCCAAACTAATCTATGAGGCGGACTTCGCTATTTGTGCAGGTGGTAGTATAACTTGGGAAAGGTATTGTCTTGGTACCCCAGCAATATTAACAGCTATTGCCGATAATCAAATAATACTTTGTGAAAATATAAATAATTTAGGAATTGACCAATACTTGGGAGTTTCGGAACTTGTAACTGAGCATAATATGAAAGATGAGATTATATCTTTTCTTAAAAAAAATAATCTAAATGATTTAAGCAAAATATCTAAAAACATTGTTGATCTAAATGGTAAATCAAGAGTATTGAACATACTAAATACAATTAAATAGCTCTATTAGCGAAAGTAATAGAGCTTTTGATTACATTATTATAAATACGTAATAGGATCTCCAAATTTAAAATCTTTGTCAGCTTTTTTACCCAAAAGACTTTTATAATACTGTGGTTTTATACCAAATCCCGGTCGTACAATACGAATATTACTGGATGTAAACGCTTCTCCCTTTTTAATATCTTCTGCAGCATAGATGGATCGTCTAAATTGTAAGGATCTAACTTCTGATTTAGTAGGTCCATATTTTATCTTCCCCAATGACTTCCATGCCCTTTCCGTTTCCTCTACGAGTAACTTCATTTCATTCGGTTCCATTGAAAATGCTGAATCTACCCCACCTTCATTACGATCAAGAACAAAATGCTTTTCAATTATTGTTGCTCCCAGAGCAACACTTGCTACCGCCACTCCTATTCCCATGGTGTGATCAGATAAACCTACTTGGCAATCAAAAAGCTCTCTCATATGCGGGATTGTTAATATATTTGTATTTTCAGGTGTTGCAGGATAAGTACTGGTACACTTTAACAGTACAATATGTTGACAACCCGCAGCCTTTGCGGCACGCACGGTTTCATCCAATTCTGCAATAGTAGCCATGCCCGTCGATATAATCATGGGTTTTCCAGTGGCAGCGACTTTTTCAATTAACGGGATGTCATTATTTTCAAAGGATGCAATCTTATAAAATGGAACATTTAATTTCTCTAAAAAATCTACTGCTGTTTCATCAAAAGGCGTGCTAAATGGAATTAGTCCTAGCTCCGTTGCTCTTTTAAATATCGGTTCATGCCATTCCCATGGCGTGTAGGCTTGCTGATATAATTCGTATAAGGATTGCCCATTCCATAAACTGTTTTGATCATTAATTATAAAATCAGGATTTCTAACATTTAGAGTCATCGTATCCGCTGTGTACGTCTGGATTTTTAGAGCGTCTACTCCAGAATCCGCAGCGGCTTCTACTATCATTAGTGCTTGTTCTAACGATTGATTATGATTACCAGACATTTCCGCAATGATGAATGGTTTTCGATTGATCTGAAAAGGATTTTCGAACATTTTTTTATTCATGTAAATCCCCTTTAAATACATAGTTTCATTACTTAGCAGTTAAACCGTTTGATTTGTTACTTTTTCCAAAAATGATATACTTCATGACATTCAACTTGTTTACAACCCACTTTATGATAAAAGTTAATAGCATTCAAATTTCTTATTTGCGTTCCTACTTTAATTTTATTACATCCTTTTTGATAGGCTTGATACTCTACAGCATTAAATAAACTTGTACCTATACCGCTCTTACTAACTTCTTTAGTGACAGAAATCAGTTCTATTAGACACGTTTTTTGAAAATAAGAGCATAATACGAAGCCATTGATGATCCCTTTTTCATCCTTTGACAACATAAAATACTTATCAGTTTTTCCAAAAGCATTCATTGCCCATTGTTGATAAACATATTTCCCACCGCGTTTAGCAAATTCAGGATCCGATATAAATCTTGAATGAGGAAAATCTGCCAATTTAATAATCCTATCTACCTTTTCTAACGATTGATAAGTAGTTACATTTCGCGGCATTTCATTTATCTCAACAAGTTTTTTTTCGAATTGAATATTTATATCCGCTAAAAATGCTGATGTATCTTTTGCAATCAACTGCGCATTCACCGGATTGGCATTCTGATTCACAATTGCTATAAACAAATAATTACTAAATTCGACCTTTAAATTTCCCCACTCATTTTTAGTAAGAGACTTATTCAAGATAGCTTTTGCACATTTAATACCGAAAAAATCACTATCCCATTCTAACTCATTGAAAGTTACTGCATTTTCGGTAGAACCCACCATAACCTCCCCCCTTCGTATATTCCAATTTGTAAAATTCACATGAGTGACTTTTTGGACTTATCAAATTACCAAGTATTACAACGTTTAACTGGTTAACTCGCCCCTAAAAGTTTATTCATCTTTTTGTTGTATGTGATGATTAATCATTTGCCATTCCGGATATTTGTCAAGTAACTGTATGATATCTTCCAATGTAAATTCAGAGCTTTGTTGGTACAATGCTCCAATAATTTTTTTAATAAGGAGAAAGTCTGCCTGTGTGTCAACAGTCCAACGATGATGACTGAAATCTTTGTCATTAGAGACATTCAATAATTTGAATACTCCATCGTTATTAGTCATATATCTAGTCACATGCTCTCGATCCACTTTTAACTCCGCTTTGTCATATGCTTCTTTTAAAGCATGAAACGAAAACACCTCTGTATCCATCCCCCTTGGGAATGTCCTTATTAATGTATTAGAGACGTATTTGAGCGGGTGGTCACAAGTGAAATAGCTTTCTATAACTTTATCTATTTGTGCAGGATCAATAAGCGGACAATCAGATGTCAACCTGACCACTACATCTGCCTTTGTTTGAATTGCCGCCATGTAGTACCTTTTTAACACGTCCGTCTCAGAGCCTCTATAATACGAAATCTCCATGTTTTTGCATAAGGTTACAATAGGATCATCTATAGTTTGGTCCGTAGTCGCTACCACAATTTCATCAATAAATTTCGATCTATTTACACGTTCCAATTGATACTCCAAAAGAGGTTTACCTAAAACTTTCAAAAGTACTTTCCCCGGCAGTCTAGAAGAACACATCCGAGCCTGAATAATGGCAACTACCCGCATTTTCCCACCTCATTCAATCGAATAATAGGAGATCACTTTTTTTACTCCAGTTATAACATCATCGAGATCTCTCTCAGACATTTTCGAATATAATGGAAGTGTTATAATTTCCGAGTAAATTCTTTCCGCATTTGGACATAAATGTTTTTTATAACCCAATTTTTGATAATATGGGTGTAAATATACTGGAATGTAATGAACATTAACTCCAATATTTTCTGCCTGTAAAGCTCCAAATATTTCATTTCGATTCGTGCTTAATTTCTTAGAATTGATTCGTATAATATACAAATGCCAACTAGAGTAGCGGTCATGTTGCTGAAATGGTGTTATTATAGCATCTAGTTCTTCAAATGCTTTATTATATTTCATTGCAAGCCCTCTTCGCTTCTCAACAAATGTATTTAGTTTCTTCATTTGACTTAACCCTAGCGCAGCCTGTATATCCGTCATCCGATAATTGTAACCAAGATCTTGCATCTCATAGTACCAAGGCTCATTATTTTTACTTAGCTTCTGAGGATCACGAGTGATTCCATGGCCTCTAAACAGCAATAATTTTTCATAATAATTTTCATTGTTTGTCGTAATCATTCCCCCTTCACCAGTTGTAATGTGCTTAACGGGATGAAAGCTAAACATGGTCATATCTGCTAGGGAACCCACTTTTTCATCTTTATATGTGGCTCCTAAGGAATGTGCGCCATCAGCTATTACTATGATTCCGCTGTTTCTAGCTATAGATATTATTTCATCGTAATCAGCTGGCTGACCTGTAAAATCAACAGCTATAATTGCTTTTGTTTTCTCTGTGATTTGAGTTAGGATGGATTTAGGGGAAATGTTGTAGGTTCTTGGATCTATGTCTGCAAATACTGGCTGTCCACCTACATATAAAATACAATTGGAGCTTGCCGCGAAGGTCATAGGAGTGGTAATTACTTGATCCTTTTCTTTAATTCCAGCTGCAAAACAAGCAGCGTGCAAAGCAGCAGTTCCACTAGAAAATGTAACAGCATATTTCGCACCTACGAATTCCGCAACTGCCTTTTCAAATTGAAGTATCGTTGGACCGGTTGTAAGATAATCACTCTTTAAAGTATTAATGACGGCTTCTATATCCTCATCATCGATCCATTGCCGTCCGTAAGCTAAAAAAGTATCCCTAACGGGTTTTCCGCCATGAAGAGCTAGCTTGTTTTTATCCATTCTATGCTCCTTGCTTTTTATAAAATTTTAGTTGTTTTAAGCCACTTTTCAGTCTTTTCAATTCCCTCCTCTAAGGAAAATTTAGGCTCCCAGTTTAATAATGCTTTAGCTTTACCGTAATCACATAACAACTTTGGTATTTCACTCTGCGGATGAATGTGTTCTATATGCTGAATATGCTTGTGGTCTTTAACTATTAGTTTTGCCAATTCATTTATGCTGACATCTTCTCCAAGTCCTGCATTAATGACTTCACCGTTTACTTTATTTGAATAACCAGATTCGACAACAAAACGCGCACAATCTTCTACATAAAGCAAATCACGAGTTTGAGTCCCATCGCCGTATATCTGTAATGGTTTACCTGCCAACTTGTTTTTCAGAAAAATAGCCACGACTCCTCCCTCTCCGCCTGTTTTTTGATAAGGTCCATATGTATTAAATGGACGAATAACAGTTGCTGGAAGTTCATAAGCATAATAATAGGACAACACCATATTCTCCGCGGCTAGTTTCGAACCGGCATACGGCGAAGCAGGTTTAACTGCATTTGTTTCTTTAATTCCCTTATCGCTCCATGCCTGCTCATACACCATGCATGTGCTCATAAAGACAATCTTCACATTATAACGCCTGCACAGCTCCAGGATATTGAACGTGCCAATGACATCATTATTAAACGTGTTCTTGGGATGATCGATGCTATCCTGTACATTTATACTTGCAGCTAAGTGATAACAAACATCAAACTGATGGATAAACAAATGACCCAGTACATGCCTATCCTTTATATCCCCCTTGACAAAACCCTTAAAATTTTCTTTGTGTCCTAGACCCTCTAGATTTTCTATTCTTCCGTTTGAAAGATCATCCAGCACCCAAACCTGATGACCATCTCTCAATAGTCGATCGACTACCCATCTTCCGATAAATCCCGCCCCGCCAGTTACAAGAATATTCATAGGAATCATCCTCTCTGACCTTTTAAAACTATAATTATCTTATTTGCGCCAGCTAACATTTATTCATGTGAATTTTTTCTACAAAGGCCCGAAAAAATGAATCCTGACTTTCATTTTCATTGCTATCCCCTTCGACCATTCTACTTTTCTATACTATTGTGAAAGAACTATTTCGTAAGCCTCTTTATTAACTTTTTCAACCGTTCACCAGAATTGCTAAAATCAGGATAGGCATATTTGAGAAATTCAACTTTTTTACTTTCGACATAAGAATTCCAATTAGGATCATCAAAATAATTTACAACCAAATCTCCTAACTTTTGCGGATCATTTTGAACCAGTTCATCCAGACTATTAAAGTAACCTGTATAACCTGGAAACTCTTTGTTCAGAATGAATACGGGTTTGTTTGCGAGCATTGCTTCTAATCCTACTGTTGAAGGATAAGAAACAACTGCATCAATGTTAGGAAGAATATCGTAAAGATCAATATCTTTTGTGGAGTAAACGAATGGAAATTCTTTCGTTAATACGTGGTGATTTATATTCGGATAATCTTTAACCAAAATATTTAAATTAGCCTTTTTTGAAATTGTTTCAATTAAAACTCTCCACTTTCCAATACCTCTATTTCCCCTAACTACAATCATTAAATTCTTCTTTGTTGCATCCAACCCTAATTGTTTATTAAATATTGACCGATCTATTTTAGGGTTTGCAAATGCCTGATCGAATCTTGGATGACCAATTACTTCAAGGGATTCTTCAGAAACGCCCAACTTTTTATACCAGTCTATTTCAAAATCACCGTATACCGCATCAATTGTTGCCACTTTTGGTATATAACCGAACTCACTGCCTATGATGCCATGCTGCATACAAATTGTAGGTATACCCCTTTCGGCGGCTACTAAAGTTAATATTCGGCTGATAAAACTATGAGTATTCGATACAACGATACAGGATATAGAGACGTTTTGAAGGAAGCATTTAGTCTGTTCAATCCGATGTATGATTTCAGTTATTTTCGCTAAAAATATATTTTGAAAATTAATATTTTTATATAGGTGATGTTCTGTATGAACATTGAAAATATCTAGTGCCTTATTTTTCACTTGCATGACCGCTTCTGGTGTGGCGATTGGGTAATTACTTAAATAATCGGTGGGTATATGACTAACCTCTTTTTGGTGATCCGGGTTTCTTGGAGTCGTCGTCAAATGAGCGGATGGTTTTTTAGTACGTTTCCAGTTTTTATCGCCTGCCATGATGATCAATGTTTTTGCAGGGTCAAAACATTCAATGAACGTCTCTTTTGGAAATCGAAGGATTGTGTCGAAATTTAACAGAACTTTCGCTTCATTATTTTTAACTAAAGGTTGCTTGGTATGTGAGTGCTTAAACTGATCAAATGCTTCTTGAATCTCTTTTTGATCATTCACTTGGTTGATCAATTGCTTGGTGAATTCTTTATCGTTTAATTTATGATAAATCTCATCATTATTTCTAATTAATCCTGTAAAGTGACATAAATAGGGCAAGGAGAATCCGCTATACTTCAAATCTTTAAAATCATGAAGAAAGTCAAGGTATAATGACCAGTAATTCTTAACTTTAGTTTGCATCCTGTCACTCCTTCCAAAGTTTATCGATTCGATCGGACATGATTTTGATTTGCATTCATTTCTTTCTCAAAATACTGTTTGTACGAACAAAAGGATAATTTATCTATAATTCACCCCCCATATTACTTTGTCTTTTAAAGATTCTGAGCGTATAAGCTCCTAATCCAGATTCTTTATCGCAGCGATTTTCTTCTACTTGTTGTAATCCATATTTCTCAAAGATATTTTTATAGTTTCTTGGATATAACCGCCAATGTTCTGCTTTCTCCGCTTCAATAGTAATCAGATATGATCCAGTAATTCTTGCGATATCTTCAAAAATCCATTCGCTGTCTGGATGAATATGTTCTAGAACAGCCATCGTAAAAACCAGATCAAAGTGATGAGTAGGTAATTGCTTGATTGTTTCTTCTATTGACGAATGAATAATTTCTGAGTTCTTCTCTAATAACGGATAAGTTTTCTTTAAGGCAGTAATTGCGTTTTCACTTATTTCAATCCCGGTTAATTGCTTAAACCCATTTTCGTAAAGATGATTTAAATTTCTCCCAACATTACATCCAATTTCAAGAATTTTGCCGGTTTTCAGTATATACTTTTTGACATATTCAGTTAAAAATTCACTTCTTTTAACTTTATCAATATAGTGGTCTGGTTGACTTTGATGAACCCAATAGTCATGAATTTCCTGAAGGGTTTTCTTATTTTTTTTACTCATTTATTTCCCTCCTTGATCAATAAAAATTAACATATTTTATAAATATTGAAACCAAGTCATAAAAGATTTTAACTACTGACCTCAATACTGTTAGTACATTCAAGTTTATTCAACCTGACCTGTCAGCCTTTCGATTAACTTTTTCAATCTTTTTCCTGACATGACAAAATTAGGATAAGCATATTTGAGAAATTCAGCTCTTTTCTTTTGGGCATAAATATTCCAATCAGGATTTTCAAAGTATTCTATTATCAATTCTCCTAACCTTTTTGGATCATTTTGAACCATCTCATCTAAACCATTGAAATAGCCTGAATAACCTGGAAACTCCTCATTTAAAATGAATACGGGTTTGTTTGTAAGCATAGCTTCTAAGCCAACGGTAGATGAATAAGATACAATGCAATCAACGTTAGGGAGAATATCATAAAGATTATAATTTTTTGTAGAGTGTACGAATGGAAACTCATCAACTAGTGTATGGGGATTTTTACTTGGGTAGTTTTTGATTAACAGATTTAGATTATTTATTTTTGAAATGGTTCTAATTAAAGTTCGCCACCTGTCAATATCCTGATTATCCCGCATCACCATCAGTAATGTTTTCTGATTTGTATTTATCCCTAAATGATGGTCAAATTGAGAACGTGTTATATTTTGCTGCGAAAATGCCTGATCGAATCTTGGATGACCAATTATTTCAATGGAGCCTTCGGACGCTCCTGCTTTTTCATACCACTCCACCTCAAAATTACCGTACACCGCATCAATCGTTGCAATTTTAGGTAAATAACCAAATTCTCCTGAAATAATTCCATGTTGCATACAAATTGTAGGGATGCCCTTCTCTACAGCAACTAAAGCTAATATGCGGCTTATGAAACTATGAGTAGTAGATACAACTATACAAGAGACAGATACACTATCCAGGAAGTTTTTAGTCTGTTCAATCCGGTTTATGATATCGGATATCATGTTTAAAAACATATTTTGAAATTTTATGTCCTTATATAGATGGTGTGTTTCATAAGAATTAAAAATTGCCTGCGCCTTGTTTTGAATCTCTGTTACCGCTTTTTTTGTATCAACTGTGTAGTCACCTAAATAATCAATAGGTATCTGAAGAGCCCCTGGTATTGATATTTTTTTAGATTTACTTTTACCAGAAGTAAGTATTATGGTTTCGGAAGCATCAAAGTAATCATCAAGCGTCATTCTTGGAAATCGAAGCAATTTGTCAACATGTAATACTACCTTCCCATTTCTATTTTTAGCCAACGGTTTTCTTTGATGAGTCTGAATATACTTATGAAAAACCTCTTGGATTTCTCGTCGCTCTGTCACCCGACTGTTTAATTGGTTGATAAAATTTTCATTATATAAATCATCCCAAAGAACCTCGTTATCTTTAATGACGCTGTAGAAGTGACAAAATAAATAAGGGATGGAAAACCCTCTATAATTCAACGCTTCAAAATCATTCAGAAAATCGAGGTATAAAGACCAATAATTTTTTAAGAAGGTATTCATAAAATCCTCCTAACCATTTCCACTTCATTTTAAATTAGGTCTTCTTTCTCGAGCAATGCACGTAACTCATTCATGCTTAGTGGTTCTTGACTCCTGGAGCTATATGTTCCAGGAGTGCATTTTATTCTATTGCTATCTCTTACTCCTAAGTTTGAAACTCCGGGTATGATATACATATCCGATAACTCCCAAGCCTCTTTCGATTCATCATAGGTCATCAATTCTTCATACATTTTTTCTCCAGGTCTTAATCCCATTACTTCCACACTAATTCCTTCACTATTTATCCCATATTTCTCACATGTTTCTTCTATTATAATATTCGCCAAGTCCACTAGTTTGATTACTGGCATTTTTAACACAAAAACCTCCCCTCCCTTCGCTTCTTTCATAGCCTTAATTGTCAACTGTGTAGCCTGATTCAACGACATCATAAACCGTGTCATATTCTCATCTGTCATGGTAATTTTCTGGTTTACAAGAATTTGCTCTTTGAAAAGTGGAATTACTGAGCCTCTTGACCCCATTACATTGCCAAAACGTACACTTGCGAATATAGTTCGGCCGGAAGTTCTACCGTATTCTGCTGACGAAATCAATCTTTCCGCAATGAGCTTTGTCGCACCATACGTATTAGTAGGAGAAACTGCTTTATCTGAACTTGTGAAAACTACTTTTTTTACATTTTGAGAAATAGCAGCTCTAATCACATTATTGGTGCCGTTAACATTTGTCCTTACAGCTTCATATGGATTCTGCTCGCAAGTATCAACATGTTTCATAGCAGCTAAATGAAATACATAGTCAATATCTTGCATAGCAGCAAACAAACTATCATAATCACGAATATCGCCAATTATAAAATGTAATTTATCGTTATTTCCTATTTCATGTCGCAGTAATTGTTGCTTATACTCATCACGGCTAAAAATCTTAATGACCTGTGGATTTTTTTTCATTACCGATTGTACTATGCTCTTTCCTATGGTTCCGGTGCCTCCAATTATTAGTAATTTTTTTTGTGTAAAATCCATAATCTTTCCTCCTTCCTCAATCAGAATTTTTTACGCCTAGCAATAATACTTTTTCCGATGATACTATATATATTCAGAAAAAGATTATCGGTTAAAGACTTAAGCCTATTGCTCACTCGTCATTAATTATCCCCTCTGTACTTATTCACTTTTTCACACTCTTTCAAGTATTTTAATATACTACTAATGAATCTTTAATTCACAAATGTATAATTAGCAAATTATTTTCAATCACCAAAATATGGTACACGATTGAATTGTAGCTAAATAAATACTATGAAACATATGCGCTAAATTACTAAACAGTTAGAAAATCATTTACCCACAAAAAATAATCTAAACTGGAGTGTTTTTATTATGAAAGAAAAAAATACAGAGGGTCAAGAACTCCTATGTATCAATACAGAGAAGGTGTACGATTGGATTACAAAAGAAACAACGTTTAATCTGAATATTACTGATTTAGATTTGCCGATAAATCCTATTTCGGGTATGCCGTTAGAGTGTAGCGATATTGATATCGATACGGTTACTTGTGCGATTTCTCCTACAACAGGTCTTGACCTATCGCCGCCACCAATTGAAGTTTTAGATCGGGTCGATAAGAATTTCGTGATTGATGGAAAACTAGTGACACTACAGCTGGTAACCATTCGAAAAAACTTCGAAGTTTCTATTTTTGTCGATTTAGTACCAGATTTGGGAGGGGCGACAATTGAAGTCGACAGCGTAGAATTCACACGTATTGAACAAGTGATTCTTTGTGCGCCAATGGGTACAGATGTAAAAGTATCTTACACTGATTTGGATTGCTTTGTAATCGCAGCTACTTGCAATCCAACAACAACAGCGACTGCTGACGAACTTAATGTATCAGTTTCGGTACGACTATGCCAAAGCATTCAATCAACGTTTGATGTGACACTTGAGGTATGCGCAGACTTCTGTCGACCAAGGGATGGACTTTTATTCCCACCTTGCCCAGCACCAACGATTCCACCTCAATGTCCAATCATTTTCCCGAACAACGACAATAAAAATAATTGTTAGGGTACCGGCATAGAGCGAAGAGTAAATCTTCCGCTCTTTATTTTTGGAGTGCCTCTTCTATCATGCGCCTAGTCACTATCCAGTTAAGACAACAGCAATAGGTTAGCACCATTGAACCTCCTGCTACTCGCACTGTCAAAGAAGCAGCCAAAATAAAGAACAAAGAGTGGAAAAACCAAAAAGCAATCATTTCTTCTTGAGATCTAACAGATGCTCTAGTTGCCCAGATTAACCGAAAATTTTATTGAAAGAGTACTTGCTAATCATATTCGAAAGGCGGATAATAATGAAAAAATGCAAAGGGTGGTTATATTTACCTGTAGAAATAAAGGTAAGAGAAATGGACGCTAAATTACTTTTAGCATATTATGCAGCGAAAGAAGGCTATCAAGTTATTATAGGCGAACACAGGATCGTCGAATTAGCTTCAACAGTATATCCTAGGGGTATTTTTTTCTCAAAAGGATATCCTCGTGGTTTTAGGAAAAGAATCTTGACGAATGCAAAGAATAATGGGCATACAGTCGTTGAACTAGATGAGGAGGGATTGCTTATAAATGATACAACACGATACTTACATGATCGAATGATGATGGATATGTTTGATTTAGTTACGCAGGAATATTGTTGGGGAAGTTTTCAAAGGGAGGTTATTACAGGCGCCTTTCCGGACAAAGAACATAAGTGCTATATTGTAGGCAATCCAAGATTTGATCTACTGACGTCAAAATACAAAAATATTTATAAAGAGGACGTAGAACACATAAAAAATAACTATGGCGAGTTCGTTTTAATTAATACAAGATTTTCAACATATAATTCCTTAAGTGGAATGAAAAAAGATAATATTGATTCCATGTATTTTAAAAAGTTATATAATGATTTTGTGGAATTGACAAAAGCTATGTGTCAAAAATTTCCCGATACCCACTTCGTTATAAGGCCACATCCAGGAGAAGACCCTGAATCATACCATAATGAATTTTCCTCCAACAATAACGTACATGTAATCCACGAAGGCAATATCATCAAGTGGTTAATGGCAGCTAAGGTTGTTATACACAATGGGTGTACGTCAAGTATTGAGGCATTCCTACTTGGAAAAACAATAATATCCTATATACCAGCCACTTCAAATGACCATGATGTAATATTGCCGAATCAATTGGGAATAGAGGCTACCAATATTAAAGAGGTTAATACATTCTTACACAGTATTTTAAATAATAATAATTTTGCTTCCAGTAATTATATAGAGAAAATGGATCAGAACAAAAAAATCTTATTAGATTATTATGAGCTAACGGATAAAAAATTTTCATACGAATCTATCTTTCTTTTATTAAACTCCATTCAACTGCCTGCAGTACCAAACCATTTTTCTCCATCCCAAAAGACGCTCTACGTAAAAGAAAATAAGAAAGTAAAACATTTCTTTCCTTCGCTATCAAAGGAAGAAATACAGAATTTTTTTAGGAAAATAGATGAGGTGGAGGGTAACAGTAGCTCCACTTCCATTAAGATGATAGGAATAGACCTGTTTGAAATTAAGGAAGACAGGTTTGTGTGAGACCTTAATTCTCGCGAGAAATAAAATTGAACAATTCGAAGCCAGGGACCATACAACTCAAGGATTTTAAGGAATTAAAAATAACGCATCTCTCCTGTATGATAACGGAATTTACACCTCCGCTAATAGATAGGAGAGATGTGATTTTTTCTATAAAGCGGCAACTGTATTTTCCAAGAAAAAAGTCCAGAGAATTGTAGCGAAAAAATGCAGAGTGTAGCTACCCAGTAATTCACAATTTCTTCGATAGTGCGTTTGCCAATCAGAAGCTTGAGCCTGTATACGAAATAACGTTAGCATGGTGAATCAGCCCCCAGTGCTGCAGTTAAACGAGAGTCGGTAAATATTCGATTCCACTGACTAAATTCAAGATTTGGTGTAAGAATTAAGCTGTTTCGTTCATAACACTCTGAGATAATTTGAAATAGTAGTTCTGCGCTACCTTTTCCAAAAGCCAGATAGCGCATTTCATCTAAAATGATTAAAACTACTTTTTCTAACTTCTTACGAAAGTTCGTTATTCACCCGTTGGCCAATGCTGTTTCAAATTCTTCCATTAAGTGATATACGATAAAGAAAAACCTCAAAACCCTTCTCACAAGCTCTCCTTCCTAATGCAGAAGCCAAGTAAGTTTTGCCATTATCATAAGCCTTTCATAAGGACAAGATCCAACTGTCGACTGCGTTAGGTATCCATGCCATCGAGCGTCTAATCTATGTCCTAAAATCAAAAGAGTATATTAGCAAGTTGAAAACCAGAAACAAACACATCGTCACTTCTAACCTCATCATCAAGGATGTTATGTATATGGCCTATGAGCCACAAGATGCCTATTTATACTTTCAATGAAAACTGTTTAATCTCATGGTTCTTACGCACACTTGATGAATGGTTCATCCTGTCATTTTATGGGTATAGTATACAGGCCATCGCACGGTAACTCAATAGTTCAAGAAATACCGTTTACTCGGATCTACGTGCAACCGGAAGGCCGAACCATCAAAGGGACCTCTTTTAGACAAAAAAAACCACCTAATATTATAATTAGAAGGTCTTCGATCATAATTCTGTATCACGTCTAAAGTGAGTGTAAAACAGTGTCGTTTGAATCTTGACTGTTTCACCTATTCGCTATAAACGTGATACCTATACACTTTTTATGCGCTAACTGTACGTCCCAGGAGGGATTCGAACCCCCGACCGACGGCTTAGCTTACCACTATGGCTTTCGCCACCAGCAATGACTGT
The DNA here is from genome assembly GCF_042655805.1 of Sporosarcina soli. Classification (NCBI taxonomy): domain Bacteria; kingdom Bacillati; phylum Bacillota; class Bacilli; order Caryophanales; family Caryophanaceae; genus Sporosarcina; species Sporosarcina soli. Next base: position 16,315 of record NZ_JBHSNO010000008.1, read on the forward strand.
TTGTAGTCTGGACTATAACTTCACCATTTCAGGTGCGACACGTTTAGTCTCTACGGAACCTCACGATAATCTAAAGATTATACTTTGGAATTTCTACCTCCGGATTGACCGGACCTTTGAATTTCCTTGATCTTGATTATGTAATTAAAGATCGTAAGTTTCCTCGGTATTGCCACCAGCATGATCTGTTAAGGTTTCACCGATACGGTGTCGTCCACTTTACAAGTTCTCTTTCCTTGTAAAGGCTCCTATTCTTGAAGGCCGTTGCTCTATCCAGCTGACCTATTGAAACATATTCCAAACATCAATATTGTAAGGTCATTAATTCTAATATGATGGACTGCACATAAAGTCAACATATTTCTAAAAACATTTTTCATCATTTCTTATTTGCGTAACTTTCAAGACTCTGAATGCAAAAAAACCTTTATTATTTAGTTTGATAGTCCTGTCCAAATCCCCAATGATAAGTTACAATATCTATAATGGGTGTGACCTCTTCTCCATCGGCACCAGACCCTTTATGCTTGATTACTTCATGTTTATAACCTGGTGTAGGATCAATAAGTTTAATTCTGACATGGTGGAAGAAAGTGACTAATAGATTACAGAGTTTGATAAAAGATAAAAAATATCCTATTAAGTTTATGAATAACTTGATAGGATATTTTTTCTTGTATGACCCCTACGGGATTCGAACCCGTGTTACCGCCGTGAAAGGGCGGTGTCTTAACCGCTTGACCAAGGGGCCAAAATTATATGGTGGAGAAGGAGGAATTCGAATCTACGACCGATTGCCCTACCACTAGTAACTGAGTAATCCTTAAATAAAGATATTAGAAACATTTCTTCCAAACCCCATTTACTTAAACGACCACCTCACATCAAGTATGGACATTGAAGAATAAGGCTAAATGCGATAACGTCTCAAGACGGTGGAGTTAGTCCACGCACTTGGAAATTAAATAACGTTTCCACTGATCCGACTAGCTGATAAACAATCCCTTTTTCGTAAATTGGAAGTGTATCTTTTTCGGCTTGTTTTTCTTTTAACCGTTGCTCACGCTCAGGTTCAGGCTTCAGACCGCGTTTTTTGAAGCTGGTTTCTCTTTCTTGTCAGAAGCCTTGGCACGATCCCTTGCCTCGAGATAGGTGGCGCCAAAGGCAATGTTTTCTTCACCAATTCGCCTTTATCAATGACTAACATAATAAATTCACCCTGAATATGGACATTGGCGTACCTCCCCCAGTCTGTTATGTTTGTTTGATAACTTACATTATATAGAACTTGGGGAGTGCTCTATTTTATATATCTTGAAAGCTATGATCCCCAAAGGCCCTGAGTGATGAAATTTACTCATTTAACAAAATAAAACCATTACATCCGACAGTTAACAAACAGTTAGTTTTTTTGATATTAATAGTTAGGATAAAATTTTTTTGGTGATGATTGCTCAACACAATCATCACCAAAAATGCTTTTTTAAAAGCACCTCACGTTAACTTTTTTAAACCAATATGAAATCGTTGATGTCAACTATGCATTACCCCGATTTAGTTAAGAGGATAAACACCTGACTTTTCCGTTATAAAGAACTTATTTTGTACGGAAGATAAAATTCGCAAAGTTTGTGAGCATTTTCAGTATTGAATTTAATTAATGCGACGCTAGTCAAAGTTTATAAATCTCCTTTTATCGCTTAACTAACTTTAGTAGTCTTAATACCCACTTTCCTTATTTCGCCATGCTTTTTAAACTCAATTGCTGTTATTAATGTGACTATTAACGCCCCAATAATATCTGTCAGCATACCAACACTCATCAAAAGTAACGCTGCTAAAAACATGATTACTCTTGTGTATATATTTATTTCCGAGATTAAATAGCCTTCTAATGCGACCGAAAGGGCAAAAACCCCAACTAAAGCAGATACACACGCCAATGCAATTTCCATTGTAGACCCATCCATAAGTAATTCTGGACCGTACACGAAGAGAAATGGGACAATAAAGGCTGTAAGACCTAGCCTTAGTGCAATTAATGCAGTTTTATTGGGGTTAGACTTAGCTAAACTACTTGCGGCAAATGCCGCCACTGCTACCGGTGGTGTAATAACAGACAAACAGCCATAATAGAAAATAAACATGTGAGCGGCCATAGGGGTCACTCCAAATTCAATCAAGGCAGGTCCGACTACAATTGCTAGTACTAAATAAGCTGCTACTGGCGGAAGCCCCATGCCAAGAATGATGGAACTTACCATTGTTAGTACAAGCAATAAAAATAAACTACCTCCCGCAAGATCAGTTAATATGCCTGCGAAACGCAACCCTATCCCTGTCATGTCAATAACACCAATCACGATTCCCGCACAGGCACAGGCGCTTACAACCATTAAGCTTAATTTAACCCCTTCCTGTAATGACTCTACGATCTTTCGTATAGACATTCTAGTTTCTTTCCTAATCAAACACACAAGAGGGATGGATATGATTGCCCAGAATGCCGAATAAATAGGTGTATTCCGCTCCACCAAAAGAAAGTAGACTAAAACAAATATCGGGATGAGTAAGTGACCTTTTGTTAATAAAAGCTCTTTAACATTATAGACGTTCTCCTCTCGCTTTAAGCCAGAGCTAGTCTCAAGGCGAGCTGCATTTAAGTCAACCATAATAAAAACAGCAACAAAATATAATATTGCTGGTATTATCGCTGCAAAAGCCACTTCTGCATACTCAACTTGCAAAAAGTCGGCAATTAAAAATGCTACAGCTCCCATAATCGGAGGAAGTATTATTCCACCTGTAGACGAGATCGTTTCCACTGCGCCAGCGTATTCTGATTTGTAGCCCTGTTTCTTCATTAATGGAATGGTTAAAACACCTGTTGTAACGACATTGGAAACTGGATTCCCGCTAATGGTTCCGGAAAGTGCGCTTGAAACGATTGATACCTTTGCCGCTCCCCCTCGATATCGACCAACTGCGGCCATCGATAAATCAATGAATAATTTCCCTGCCCCCGATGCCGCTAAGAGTGATCCGAATATAACATATAGAATAATATAAGTAGCGGATACACCCAACGGCTGACCAAATATTCCCACATTACTCATACCAACCTTACTTACCACGTCCGCAAATGAATACCCTGTATGCGCAAATAATAAAGGTAACTTATTACCTAATAATGCGTAAATTATGAATATTCCCGATATTATAGGCAACGCCCATCCTAACGTTCTCCTTGTTGCTTCCAAAGTAAGTATTATCATGATAGCTCCAATAACAATAGTCATTGTTGAAGGGTTGCTAATCGCTGTTAAAAGACTAATATGGTTTAAAAATACATAACCTGTTACCCAAATTGATAGTAATGCAAGAAGAAAGCTTATAATTATGGGTATTCTACCTTCTTCCTGTCTTTCCATATTATCGCCATCTTTTTTCGTTATCAATGGGTAGGTTAAGAAAATAATTACTAAGGCTAAACCATAATGCATGGACCTTTGCTGAAGGGGTGGGAATATTTTTACACCGGCTGCATATAAGTGAAAAGTTGCTAATGCTAAACAAGTGACCCCGACTATCCTAATTATAATTTTTCGGTCCAAAAAAACATCTCCCTTCTCAGACTTTGAGGCAGAGTGTAGCATAATACTTATTTCTGCCTCAAAATTAAACTACCTATTCATTGGCAGTTACTCGGTTATACCTTTTTCTTCAAAATACTTTTCCGCTCCCGGATGAAATGGAATGCCTACTCCCTTTCGAATGCTTTCCGGATTGATATTTTTAGCTGTTGGGTGAATAGCACCCATTTTTTCAGGGTTCTCCAGCATCGTCTTCACGATTTCATAAACTAGCTCTTCATCCGTATTCTCATGTGTAAAAATATAGCCCGGAACAAATGGTATTTTCAATTCTTCGTCATTTTTGTAAACGCCTGGCTCGATAGTGGAAATAATTGTTCCCGGTTTATATTCCATATACTTTTCAATGACATCGTCGTCCACTGAAATGACCCTAACATCTTCATTGGCCTGCAATTCACGAACTAAAGTAGAAGGTATGGGTCCCATTAGCATACCAGCTTCTATACTTTTATCCTGAATGCCTTGTTGTACCTCTTGGTAGTCATAGGGGAGAATCTTATAGTCTTTTTCTGTGTACCCATATCCCACTTCTAAGATCTCTTTAAACATTGCTTCGGGAGCAGATCCAGGAAATACCCCGATGGTTTTTCCTTTTAAGTCGGCATAGGTCTGGATCGGCGAATCCTTTGGAACGACAATATGAATTGGCGCTCCTTCTGCATAGCCTACAGCTCTTAAGACAGTTGTATCTCCTTTGACATTATCAAAGGAACCCTTTTGATAAGCTTCATCTGGGCCGTACGAAGCCATTATTGCAAAGACTGGCTCACTTTTTTCATAACCGTCAATAACCTTTTGAATTTTTGAGGGCTCATCACTCGTCGCTTGTACTGAAAACACCGTATCGGGCATTACATCAGCATCTTTAATAATTTTTGTAAGCCCAGCTGCTAAAATATAATGCGATCCACCTGCTGGAGGCGTATAGATAGGAATGATATTTGATTTGCTTGCCGATGTCGAACTGCACCCCGCTATTGTCAATAACAATAACAATCCAACTGGGAGTAATAATTTTTTCATTTCTGACCTCCGCACTTTTTATATTTTTCTATTAATTACAATCATCCTATTTCTATGATTATAAAATTCTAAATGGATCCGAAATAACATTTCCAGTATCAATTAAAACACTTTTCACTTCCGTATATTCAAGGATCACTTCCCAACCGTTTTCTCGTCCCTGACCACTCGATTTGTAACCACCAAAAGGAACACCTGGAGCTACTTTACGGTAATTGTTAATCCATACCGTTCCCGCCTTCAGTGTACCCGCCATCCGATGCGCTCTTTGAACATCTTTCGTCCAAACAGCTGCGGCTAAACCAAAATCCGTGTCATTTGCAATTTGAAGTGCTTCTTCTTCTGTTTCAAAGCGGATCAAACAAACGACAGGACCGAAGATTTCTTCTCTAGCAACTCTCATATTATTATGAACATCACCAAAAATAGTCGGTTCGATAAATAGCCCATCTTTTAGTTCATCTGAATCGGGTTTATTTCCTCCGTAAATCAAAGTGGCCCCTTCATTCTTACCGATCTCAATATAGGATTGAACTTTTTTATATTGCCCTTCAAAAGAAATGGTCCCCATTTCCGATTCCATATCCAGAGGATTGCCTAGTTTGATTTGAGCCGTCCTTTCTTTTAAGACCTCGACAACTTCATCATAAATCGAGTTTTGTATCAATACTCGCGATCCTGCCATACATGTTTGTCCAGTTGCTGCAAATATCCCTTGAAGAACCCCATTAACTGCATTGGATAAATCAGCATCCTCAAAAATAATATTAGGTGATTTTCCTCCAAGTTCCAGAGATACTTTTTTAAAGTTATCTGCTGCACTTTTTACAATGGTTCTGCCCGTATCCGTTGAACCCGTGAAAGTAACTTTGCTTATATCAGGATGTGCCGAGATCGCTGCACCCGCTGTTTGCCCATATCCTGTTACCACATTCACGACACCTGGTGGAAATCCAGCTTCCTTTATTAATTTTGCCAACTCTAAAATGGATACCGGGGTTACTTCAGATGGCTTGAACACAATCGTATTCCCTGCTGCCAGCGCAGGCGCTAATTTATATATTGTAAGTAAAATTGGAGAATTCCATGGAATAATCGCACCTACAACGCCAAGTGGTTCTCTCACGGTATAATTAATCATATTTGGGATATCCACTGGGTTTGTTTCCCCTCGAATTTTATCCGCATAGCCAGCAAAGTAGTAACACCACTCTGGGACGGCTTGCATTTGTCCAAGCATATCACGAATCAGTTTGCCGTTATCTAGTACTTCACTCACGGCTAACTTCTCTGCGTTTTCTTTAATTAAGTCCCCTAGTCTTCGTAATAGCGCGGCCCGCTTGCTACCCGTCATACGGGACCATTCTCCATTCTCGAATGCATCTTTTGCAGCCTTCACGGCTATGTCAACATCTTCTTTCTCTCCTGCTTGTGCAACGGCCCATACTTTTCCTGTATAAGGATTAATCGATTCTATCGTTTTTCCACTAACACTATCTACCCATTCGTTATTTATGAACATCTTATAGTGCTGGATATCCTTGTAAGGGCTTTCAAACAAAGTGGCCTTCATTGTCGTAGTCATAGCATTTCCTCCTATTAAACGATTAATTTTTTATATTTAAAAGGTTATCAGTTTCCTTAGTACATCAAAAATCCACCATCTACATTAATCATTTGCCCTGTAATATAACTAGCATCATCAGAAGAAAGAAAAGCGACAAGACCAGCTAGATCCTCAGGTTCTGCAAATCTTTTTATACATTGTCCCTTTAAAATTTCATTTTTAACTTCCTCAGTTATTGTCCCTCTAGGCACTTCAGTAGTTGTATAACCAGGCGCAATCGTATTAACTGTAATATTATAATCGCCGACCTCACGAGCCAATGATCTAGATAAGCCAATGACACCCGCTTTAGATGAAACATAATGGATATAATGCGGCTTACCCATCAATACGGTTGCAGAAGAAATATTAATAATGCGGCCGCTTTTTTGCTCCTTCATAACAGGAACAATGGCCTTGCAGCACATAAATATCCCTTTTAAATTTATATCTACCACGCGATCCCATTCGTCATCGCTAATTTCCTCGAACGGTTTTAATTTGATTGTCGAAAACATCGCAGCATTGTTTACCAAAATATCTATTCTTTCATATGTTTCAACAATTTTCTTTGTCATTTTATTGATTTGATTTTCGTCAATCACATTCACTTCAATTGCTAAAGCCTCTTGATTATTTCCTCTTATCTCTTCCTCAACTTTTTTCGCATTTTCATAGTTTATATCAGCAATGACTACCTTTGCCCCCTCGTTGGCCAAACGTTTAGCATATACTTTGCCTATACCTTGACCAGCACCAGTGACTAACGCAACTTTTCCATCTAGTTTCATTACCATACCCTCCTGTAACTTCAATGAATTTTGTCTAGAAAATGTAGATGTCAACCAGATAACACGTAATATTCGGACATTTTCAAATAGTCATGCTCACAACCTTTTTAGGATAGTTGACTTTTATTTCGTCACCGATTTCAAAAGACATTAAATCTTCTCCAACAAGTACATCACCTGAATAGATTTCCTTTGTTCTACCAATAAGATCCGCTTCTTCTTCTGTAATCCCCCCTAATAAAACAATATGTGTATAAACAGCCAATTTTGGCTTTACACGCTTAAATATTTCTCCAGCTTGTTCCGGTGTTGTATGAATATCCATAATATGCCGGATCGTTTCGGGATTAGCTGCATCCAAGCTAGCCGCAGCCACTTCATGAATTAATAAATCAACATTCCTGGAATGCCGAATGAGATTTTCGTTATATTTTGTATCCCCGGAGATGAGAATGGAATGCCCTTCATAGTCAATCCGGAAGCCATAGCATGGTTTGATTGTGCCATGATCGACTAAAAAGGCCGTAATCTTTATTCCTTCTTCATCGTAAATTAAGCCTTCTTCATAATCATATGCTTCAATTTGAGCACCTCTCGGATGAATCGTTCCGTGGGCAATACGAGCATTTATATCCTTGCTAAAAGCTTTTTCTAAATGAGATGCCATTTGCTTTGTCCCTTCAGGCCCTCGTAATTTCAACAGTTTTGCTCTCTTGCCAAGGGTTGGGATAACTCCTGAAAGCCATAAATCAGGAAAACCTACTAGATGATCTGAATGCAGATGTGTTAAAAATACTTCATCTATTTCGCCAGGGAAAATATCCAGTTGACTAAGACGTAATACAGCTCCCCGACCGACGTCAAATACCAGTTTCTTTTCTCCAATTTCCACTAAAGTCGTATTTCCAAATCGATCCAAACTCACCACGGGGCACCCAGTTCCTAGTAATGTTACTTTAAACTTTGACGCTTGTTTTTTTATGTTTGTTGTCATGAGGATCATTCTCCAATCCATTGAAATTTTATTGAACATTCTCTATTAATAGTCAATTAAAATCAAAGCTCAGCTAGTGTTGTGTTTTTTTAACTGATACACCAAAAAAGACCATCAATGTTCAATAAGGGCCTCTTTATTTTTTTCTTTTACAATCAAAGCGCTTTCAATATTTTGTTCAAGATGAAATTGGTACTTGTCACTACGATATAGAGTTCTCGATAGCTCAGCTGGTTTTCCATTACTCAAATACATAATATCCTCCCATAATATTAAGGGTGATCCATTGCTCACTTCTAAAAGATCCTCCTCAAATTCCGTCGCCATAACAATTTCGAAAGTACGGGCATACTTTAACGGAAATAGATCATATTTATCAATTAAGTAGCTTTCCATCAAATTAAAATACGGTGTATGATCCAAAAGTTGGTCGAAAAAAGAACGAAATAGACTGACTGGATAGTAGCTTGTTTTTAAATTAACTGGTCGTCCATTAATTAGCCTAAGTAAAACAATTTCTATTAGCTCATCACCGCTTGATAGACCCAACTGGGCAGCTATTTCTTCATCGGCAGCAACTTGCTTTTTAGATAAAGTTTTTATTTCAGGACTTTCTCCTATTGCTTGCGCATTTTCAGCAAAGGATGTAAAAACGGATAAGTTTTCTTTTAATTTAGGGGAGGAAACGAATGTCCCCTTTCCTTTTATCTTTCTTAAATAACCCGCGTAAGCTAGTTCATCCAGCGCCTTACGAATTGTTGGTCTACTTACTTTAAATTCTTTCGCCAATTCCATTTCAGAGGGGAGCTTGTCATTTTCCTTCAACTCTCCAGCTTTAATTTGATAAAGTAATTTTTTCTTGATTTGATAATAAAGTGGAATAAAGCTTCCTTCCTCGAGTTTCATCATTAAATTCTCCTAACTGTTTTCAATATTGTTAACTTGTAAGGACATGTTAACATCTTGAGTAGTAACTTATCACATTTTTTCATCAATTGCAATAACATTTTTTCAGTATTATCATTGTCGATCAAAAATCTTTTAGCAAAGTTAATTGAATCAGCTTCAAAATTACTGTTTTTAAAATTGCACAGGGGTAACCCTTGCTGAATTTCAAGCTTCTATAAAAAGTATTAAGCTACTTGAATGTCTGTTGCACTTTTTTGTTTCTTATCCGTCCTGTGGCTAATTCCGCGGCATTCTAAGTAAGCAGCACCACTGGATGGAATAGCTGCTTCCCCCGTCATTAGGACATACGGACGTACTCTATAACAAAAAAATACTGGCTTTTGGTGCTGACGATCAAATGACCTTCAGAACCGAGCCAGAAGATGTTTTTTCTATCACTACGCTTCTTAATTCCCCATTTGGAATCAAGTAGAGATTCCTTAAACAGCGTTTCCAAGGACACGGATGGCTGTTGAACAATCCCTTTTTCATAAACCGAAAGTGCCTCTTCTTCCGCTTTTTTTCAACTATTGTTCGCGCTCGGCCTTGGTCTATGAAATGGACTCAATGAGGTAATGTTTTCGTTTCATTGACACTTTTACATAAAAAATTTGATATTTTTGCCACGCGTTTTTCAATATATACAAATAATTAACCGAATAAAGGTTAATGAATGTATAAATCCAAAAACAAGATGTGGACATTCAATTACCGTCAGAATTTTCTGTCGTAACTTCTATAAACTCTCGGGCTTTTCCTTTCGTATTTTTGGAACATCCTACTAAATGTAGTTGCGTCAGGAAAGCCCAACAAGTTGGAAATTTCTTGAATCGGCAACTCCGTATCTAACAGTAATTCGCGGGCTTTATCAATTTTCAGTCTGCGGACATACTCCATTGGAGATATTCCAAGCCCTGTACTAAATAAGTTCCTGAGGTGACTTTCGCTTGTATGTGTTACCTTGGCAAGACTATCCATAGTGATTTTTTCTTTCATATTTTCCTGAACAAAGCGTGAAACCATCTGGATTCTTGAGTCTAATTGAACAGGGGGGATGCTTTGATCACGAAGAATATGAAAAAGTTCTCGTACCCAGTTCGACACCAGAGAATGCAATTGAAGTTGATTTAACGTTTCACTTTGATCGAATGGATTCGTGATGTTCCTACTAGTCATGGTGTTGCTAGTTTCAATAATTTGATACCAAAGATTAATAAGACTCTTCATCTGCTCGGGGTCAGGTGCAGATACAATCGGAAGACCATAATGTTCAACAATGTGATAGGGACCAATGCGGGCATCTTGAATAAGAGAGAGATACCGAATAGGCCCATCATTTTCACTTGCAATGAATGCAAATGAAGTATGCGGAGGGACAATCAATAGATTTCCGGCTTGCAACCTCTGTTCCCTACCATTAAAAAAAACAGTCTTACTTCCGGATAATATATACCAAAATACCGTATAAGGCTCTGCATTTAAGGGAATATGCCAATCAGGTCCGTACTCTCGTAAAAATGTCCAACGTACACGAAGGAATAAATTAGGAAGACTATGCATTTTGTCAAGATGAATTTGCACTATTAGCAACCTCCAGATAATGATAATTGTTTTTGCCAAGTTAACAATCGCTCGCAACGTTCCGAATTATCGTAACTAATAGTAATATTAAAACAACAAAATAAAGAAAGGGGAATAAAAATGTCAATTACATTAAACAAAGAATTAAGTGCAGAAAAGGTTCGCAAATATCAAGGAGAAAGGTACCTTGGTTCATCTACACAATGCTCTCCAGATGAAATGACTAAAAAAAATGGAGGGTGCGGACGGACAACAGCCTGTAACCAATGTTCCCATCCATTAAAAAAAACAGTTTTATCTTCGGATAATAAACAACAAGATACCGTATAACACTCAGCATTCAAGGAATTATGCCATCCCGGGTCATTCTCTGGTAAAAATGTCCAACACACATGATGGAATTAATTAGGAAGACTACGCATTTTGTCAAAATGAATTTGTACTATTAGCAACCTCAGGGTTATGATAATCGTTTTTGCCAAGTTAACAATTGTTTGTAACATTCCTAATTGACAGATTTCATTGTAATATTAAAACAACAAAAAAGAAAGGGGAATAAAAATGTCAATTACATTAAACAAAGAATTAAGTGTAGAACAGGTTCGCAAATATCACGAAGAAGGATACCTAGGCCCATTTACGCTATGCTCTCCAGATGAAATGGCTAAGATTAGGGAGAAACTCGTGAACGAGATCGATGTGGAGAAAAACCCACATAGTCAGCACACTAATCATAAGTTGGTTTATGACTTGTGTACCCATGAGAACGTGATCAAACCAATCCAAAGTATTTTCGGAGAATCACTTGTGCTATGGCGTTCTGTTTTCTGGTGTAAGAATCCGGGAGAAAAAGCAGTTCCCTGGCATCAGGATGCTTATTATTGGCCGATTGAACCCGCGATCAATATCACTGCATGGCTTGCAATCGATCCGGCCTTTGCATCAAATAGTTGTGTTCAGGTTATTCCTGGATCCCATAAAAGTGTGGTTCCACATATTAGTTCTAATAAATCCGATAACATGTCAATCTTTCATGCAAAAGAAGCGGATTTGAACTATGTAAATACCGATGAAGCCATACCTATGGAATTAGAACCCGGACAATTCTTCCTCTTTAATGAAAGATTGCTACATTATTCTGCTCCAAACACTTCTGATCAAAGACGTATTGGTCTAGCGATCCGTATTACGCTTCCTTTCGTCAAGATTGGTGGAGAGCAAGACAGCGAACAGAGGTTTGAGAAATCAGGAATATTTAATCCATCTAAGATCCAAGAGGGTAATAATTTCTTAATTGGTGAGGATACTGTTGGAATCAACAAATATGGTGTGCCTCCAACAAAATAACTTGTATTTAGTGATTGGCATACTCCTGAATTAATAGATAAACACAAATGGTTTTCAAGCACTTTGATAACTATTTGTGTTTTATTATGTAAACACACTAATGAAATAATCCAGAAGGCTATAGAGAAAGTCAACGAAGTCAAAGATTTTCAGAAAAGAGGATATAGTATAGGAAAAATTGCCGAATAAAACAGGCTATACAAAGCGTACAATAAAAAATTATTTATCGCCCGATTTCAATTCTGTCCATGTTCAATATGGTGTACAGTATAAACTATCCAATTTAGAACTGAAGTGATTGCCTTACGCTAGATAGGAAAAACCTACAAAGAAATCTATATTTCTATTTGTAAGAAAGGATCTGTAGGTAGAGAAGCTGGAATTAGACAATTTACGGCGAAAAAAAGGTTACAAAGTTATCTTGAAGACGAAATGACCAATGCTCTAACAGAAATAGTGGAAAGAAAATGGCTTGTATAGTTACTCTACAAGCCACTACATAAAGTGAATACAAGTGAAGATATTCTTGTGTAATTTCTATGTAATCACTTTTAGCTACTTAATCGAATAATAGAAAAAGAAAAAGTGTTTTGAAACCTAATGTAGCAAGGCTTCAAAACACTTTCCTCTTTTCTTAAAAGCAAACAATTTCATACTTTAAACGTCCCAGGAGGGATTCGAACCCCCGACCGACGGCTTAGCTTACCACTATGGCTTTCGCCACCAGCAATGACTGTTTGTAGTCTGGACTATAACTTCACCATTTCAGGTGCGACACGTTTAGTCTCTACGGAACCTCACGATAATCTAAGGATTATACTTTGGAATTTCTACCTCCGGATTGACCGGACCTTTGAATTTCCTCAATCTTGATTATGTAAATAAAGATCGTAAGTTTCCTCGGTATTGCCATCAGCATGATCTGTTAAGGTTTCACCGATACGGTGTCGTCCACTTTACAAGTTCTCTTTCCTTGTAAAGGCTCCTATTCTTGAAGGCCGTTGCTCTATCCAGCTGAGCTACTGAGACATGTTCCAAACAATCAAACGATCATCAGGACATTTATTATTATAGGATAGGTCACACATAAAGTCAATACTTTTTCCAAATCTTTCTTACCAAGCAAAAAAAAGGATGTAGACATTGATTTAACAATGTTTACATCCTTTTTCTCAAGTACGTCCCAGGAGGGATTCGAACCCCCGACCGACGGCTTAGAAGGCCGTTGCTCTATCCAGCTGAGCTACTGAGACATGTTCCGAACAATCACAGGATTGCGGGGACATTTACTACTATAGAATGGGGCGCACATAAAGTCAACACTATTTTTTAAAACTTTTTTATTTCGATTGAATCGATTGTTTCATGCGCCATATTTTTAAACATTACATTTACTGTTTCATCCCATTCTACGACTGCATAAGTCGCCTCTTTCCCGCCTCTTGGTAGCTTTGTGCTTCCTGGGTTTAAAAATAGGATACCGTCTTTCAGTTCTGCACCGTAGAGATGTGAATGACCAAATAGCACAATATCAGCGCCCATTTCTTTCGCGCTATAGTAAAGGCTCATCAAGGACCGGTTCACATCATGTTCATGTCCATGGACAGCAAGGATTGACTTTTCGTGCACTTCCACCAAAAGCGATGAGGGAAAACGAACATCGAAGTCGCAATTTCCACGGACGATGTGTATATTTCGTAAAATTGGATCATCAAATGGCAATTCACTATCACCGCAATGGAAGATGGCATCTGCAGGAAGGGAGGAAACGGTTGTTACCGTTTCCTGATCTCCATGCGAATCACTCATAACGATCAGTTTCATTTCTGATCCCCTTCCATATATTGAGGAAGCTTGGATTTCAACTTCGAAAGAGCCGCCCCGCGATGGGAAATCGCACTTTTCTCTTCAGGGGATAATTCCGCCATCGTCCGCTTTTGTTCAGGCAGGTAAAATATCGGATCATAGCCAAACCCATTCGTCCCTTGTCGTTGTGAATGAATGATTCCTTCGCAGCTCCCCGAAAACGTCTCCGTTGCAATTCCGGGACCCGCCACTGCTAGCACACAGCGAAAACGGGCCGTACGTGCTTCTTCAGGGGTCTTCGCCAACTCTCCCAGCACTTTGTCGATGTTGGCATCATCATTCTTCTCCAAGCCTGCATAACGAGCGGAGTATACTCCTGGAGCTCCGTCAAGTGCATCGATTTCCAAACCGCTATCGTCTGCGATGACGATTTTACCCAGTAGATTCGCCACTGTCTCAGCTTTTAAAATCGCATTTTCCTCAAATGTGGTACCCGTCTCTTCCACATCGATATTTCCCTCAATATCATTCAAAGTAAGGACTTGCACTCCAAAAGGTTTGAACAATGCCTCGAAATCTTTTGCTTTTCCTTTATTATTCGTGGCAATGAGTACTTCTTTCATGAAGGATCCTCCTCTTTTTGTCTAATCATTTGTCCAACTAATCCGAGCGCCTCTTGTTGCACTGCAAATAATTGATGAATCCCCTCTTCTGCGAGAGTGACTAGCTCATTCATCTCCTGACGCGTAAATGTCGCTTCTTCACCCGTCCCTTGTAATTCGACAAACGCCCCGGCACCTGTCATGACCACGTTCATATCGACAGCGGCTTCCGAATCTTCCACATAATCGAGATCCAATATTAATTGGCCTTCGTTCGACTTTCCAACACTTGTCGCCGCAAGAAAATCAGTAATTGGAAATCTCTTTAAGTCTTTATCCTGATACAGCTTAGCAATCGCTAACGTCATTGCCACAAAGGCACCTGTAATAGACGCTGTTCGCGTTCCACCGTCCGCCTGTATGACGTCACAATCGATCCAAATGGTCCGCTCTCCAAGCGCCTCCAAATCCATTACTGCACGCAACGCACGCCCGATCAATCGTTGTATTTCCATCGTCCGTCCACCGACTTTTCCTCGCGTAGCTTCACGCTGTGTCCGTTGCCCTGTCGCACGTGGCAGCATCGAATACTCTGCTGTCACCCAACCTTTTCCCCCGCCTCGAAGAAAATGGGGTACCCGTTCTTCGATTGTTGCCGTGCAAATCACTTTCGTATTGCCGACCGAGATTAGAACCGAACCTTCAGGATGTAGCAAATAATCTGTTTCAATTGTAATTGGCCTAATTTCATCAAATTTTCGTCCATCATGTCTCATCATGAGTACCCTCCAGCTTTCAAATTGCGTTATCATCTTATCATAACCTGTTTCACAGACGCAAAAACCCGGGAAATCCGTCTTCGGACATCCCGGACCTTTTTACAGTTTGATAGTCTTTACTTCCGGCTCCGGAATCGATAGCCAGTCCATCACGATCGAACGAAATTGCTCCACATTTCCCGTAGAAAAGAAAACAGGTGAGACTTTACATTCGGATGTTCGCGCTATATTTCCAATAGCTAGGGTTCGTTCCACATCACGCACCGTCTCTACCGCCGAAGAAATGATCCTTACATTCGCAGGTAGATGCTTTTCAATATGATGTTCCAAAAGCGGATAATGTGTACACCCTAAAATAGCCGCATCAAAATCCTTGCCCAGCATCGGCTTCAGTGTCTCTGAAACGATTTCATCCGCCAGTTCTGATTGGTATTGACCACTCTCCACAATCGGCACGAATGCCGGACAAGCAAGTGGATACACCGTTGCAGCTGGCGATAACGAATGGATAGCATCATTATACGCACCGCTTTTGATCGTCCCTTCCGTTCCGAGGACAGCAATTCTTCCCGTTGCAGAAGCGTTCACCGCAGCACGGGCACCCGGTACAATTACCCCGATGACCGGAAATGAAAATTGCTCTCTTATATCTTCTAATGCGACGGCGGTTGCCGTATTACAAGCTATGACGAGCATTTTTATACCTATTTTGGAAAGCGCCGTTGCCATTTCCATTGTAAACGTCCGTACTTCTTCCACTGGTCTTGGGCCGTACGGACAGCGTGCATCATCTCCCAAGTAAACGATTTGTTCATACGGTAATTGACTGAGCATTTCTTTCACGACGGTCAAGCCACCGACGCCCGAATCAATTACTCCAATTGGTAAATCCACTTAAATCCCTCAATCCTTTTTCATCTCTTGATGAAGTTTAGTTAACAGCTCTGAAAATTCCTTGATTTGCCGCTCATCAAAGTCAGCTAAGACATTGCTTAAATAATCCCGGCGTTTCTCGATCACTTCTTCGATAACGCGCTCCCCTTCACTCAATAAATGAATGCGGACAACCCGGCGATCCTGTTCATCCCGTACGCGCTTCACAAGATTATTTTTCTCCATCCGATCAACTAAATCCGTCGTTGTACTGAACGCAAGGTACATCTTAGTCGATAAATCGCCAATTGTCATGTCACCATGTTCAAACAGCCACTGTAAAGCTATGAATTGTGGCGGTGTAACAGTATAATTGCTCAAAATACGACGACCTCTTTGCTTAATGATCGCTGAAATATATCTCAAGTCCTTTTCCATGCGGGCAACATCATCTATATATTCCTGATTAGGTGTATTTTGCTCCTTCAAGTAGATCAGCTCCCAAAACAATTACTGTCTTTCTATTGTCACCTTTTTTCGTGTTGAAGGCAATACTTTTCCTAGACAGTGGCCGCGACATCCTGCTTCAAAAGAAAAAACAGTTGCCCGATGACTGCGGAAAGCAGCCCGTTCAACTGTTTGAAAAGATTATAAAAATATCAGCATGCTACTCTCATATCGTTGCATACCTATACTCGCGTTCATGTATGGTCGACGACTTCCATCATGATCACTTATGCTTAATGCAATTTCAACTCACCTAGCCGCAACAATTCGACTATCGCTTGTGCCCTTCCGGAAACACCTAATTTTTGAATTGTGTTCGAAATATGATTCCGGACAGTCTTTTCACTAATTCCGAGCCGTCCTGCGATTTCTTTTGTCGTATGATCGTCAACGAGCAGATGAAAGATTTCACGCTCTCTTGCAGTCAGCAAGGAACGGTTTTTCGATTCTTCTGTCAAGACGCGCCCCTCCTATCCACTTTCACTTTAAAATATGTGAAGAGAGAGCGGGCTGTGCCGGCTACTTGCTCATTTCAAACCCTAAAAGTGACTTTTCTTCTTCCGTCCACGGAATACTTTTACCAGAGCCCCTTCCGACCTGGACCATCGTACCCCTTCCTGTAAAAACAATATCTTCATTTTCGTTCTTCGCCATATAATGGATATCGGCCGAACTGTTGCCGACCGACTCCGCTTTTACATAAATCGAAAGCTTTTCATCGAAAAAGACTTGTTTGACATAATCGCACTGCAAGTCTGCAACGACCGGTATCTTCTTCCCATCCGGATTGAGCCAATCATTCATCAGCCCAATACACTTCAAGTATTCAATTCTTGCATATTCAAAATAAACAAAAGGTACCGTATTGTTCAAATGACCGTACATATCCGTATCAGAAAACCGAACCTGTACGGGCACAGAATATGTAAATCCCGCAATCCATGATGATAAATCATGTATATATGTCTGTTTCAACCCCAAATCCCTCCAAACAATTAGTGAAACATATTTTACCTTTCTAGTTTACAGTATATTCGCTCAAAAGTGGGATGAATATGCATCAAAATGAGCGAAGTCCTAAATCGCACCTACTACTGGTAAATTTGTTTTAAAACGTAGAATGGAAGGATGATCACTTATATTACATTTTGATCATTTTGAGGATGGATTGAGCGCTAGATAGAAGTTATGATCATTCAGAAGATCGATTGAGCACTGGGTACGAAGTATGGTCACACAAAAAGAGGATTGATCACTTCCTACAAATTATGAGCACTCAAAAGATAGATTGATCGTTTGCCACAAGATATGAGCACTTAGAGGTTAGACTGAGCGCGTGCTGCGTATTATGAGCACTTAGAAGATGGGTTGAGCATTCGATACGTATTATGAGCACTCAAACAATAAATCGATCTCTAGTTACAAATTATGAGCATCCAAACGCCAAATTGAGCACGTTACGCTATTTATGATCTCCCCGAACTTTTCCAAAAGAAAACCCCGCCAGGTAGTTTCCTGAGCGGGGTGTTCGGTAGGTTGAAATCAGTCTACCATATGATCGCTTCCGAAGAAGTTTTTAAAGAGTTGAACAGAAGTTGCGCGGTTCATCGCTGCAATCGACGTTGTGAGTGGAATCCCTTTTGGACATGCAACTACACAGTTTTGTGAGTTACCGCATTCAGTAATTCCTCCGTCTGCCATTATCGTTGCTAACCGTTCGTCCTTATTCATCGCACCTGTTGGATGCGTATTGAAGAGACGGACTTGTGAAATAAGCGCAGGACCGATGAAGTCAGTTTTGTCGTTGACATTCGGGCATGCTTCAAGACATACACCGCAAGTCATACATTTTGAAAGCTCATATGCCCATTGACGTTTACGCTCAGGCATACGTGGCCCTTCACCTAGATCATATGTCCCATCGATTGGAACCCAAGCCTTGATTTTCTTTAAGGAATCAAACATGAATTCTCTGTCAACAATCAAATCACGAACGACTGGGAATGTTTTCATCGGTTCAAGTCTGATCGGCTGTGTGAATTGGTCGACTAGTGCTGTACACGATTGACGTGGACGGCCGTTGATAACCATTGAACACGCACCACAAACCTCTTCTAAACAGTTCATATCCCAGTTAACTGGAGTCGTTTTATTGCCGTCTGCATTCACCGGGTTACGGCGAATTTCCATCAGGGCAGAAATAACGTTCATGTTCGGTCTATATTCCAACTCAAATTTCTCCCAATATGGAGTCGATTCAGCTGTATCCTGACGAAGAATTTCAAAACGGACAGTTTTTTGTGCCGTCTGTTGTTCACGTTCCTGTACGGCAGTATTTTGCTCGCTCATTTACGTCAATCTCCTTTCGTCGCGGAATAGTCGCGTTTACGTGGCGGAACAAGCGAAACGTCGATATCTTCATAGTGGAAGATCGGAGCAGATTTTCCGTCAAATTTCGCCATTGTCGTTTTCATGAAGTTCTCATCATCACGTTCCGGGAAATCCGGTTTGTAATGCGCCCCGCGGCTTTCGTCACGATTTAGTGCACCAAGTGTGATAACACGTGCTAAGTATAGCATGTTTTTCAACTGACGCGTAAATGTCGCGCCTTGGTTAGACCATTGTTGTGTATCGTTAATATTGATATTTTCATAACGTTCAAGAAGCTCTTGAATTTTTTCGTCTGTTTCTTTTAACTTATCATTATAACGTACAACTGTGACGTTGTCCGTCATCCATTCGCCAAGCTCTTTGTGAAGGATATAGGCGTTTTCAGTGCCATCCATTTTGAGCGTGTCATCCCACTTCTGTTGCTCTTCTTTCACTGCTGTATCGAAGATTGCTGATGGTAGCTCTTCCGCAGTCCGTTTCAAGCCTTTCATATATTTAACGGCGTTCGGTCCTGCGACCATTCCTCCGTAAATTGCTGAAAGAAGTGAGTTTGCTCCGAGTCGGTTAGCACCATGCTGTGAATAATCACATTCACCAGCAGCGAACAGACCTGGTATATTTGTATGTTGATCATAATCGACCCATAGACCACCCATTGAATAGTGAACAGCCGGGAAGATTTTCATTGGTAATTTACGTGGATCATCGCCTGTGAATTTCTCATAGATTTCAATGATTCCACCAAGTTTAATATCCAGCTCTTTTGGATCCTTATGCGAAAGGTCCAAGTAAACCATGTTTTCACCGTTGATGCCGAGTTTTTGATTGACACAAACATCAAAGATTTCACGGGTTGCAACATCACGCGGCACGAGGTTACCGTATGCAGGATATTTTTCCTCTAGGAAGTACCAAGGTTTACCGTCTTTGTAAGTCCAGACGCGTCCACCTTCACCACGTGCAGATTCACTCATCAGACGAAGTTTGTCGTCACCAGGAATTGCTGTCGGGTGGATTTGGATGAACTCACCATTGGCGTAGTATGCACCTTGTTGGTAAACGATGGATGCCGCTGATCCTGTATTGATAACAGAGTTTGTCGTTTTCCCGAAAATGATCCCAGGGCCCCCAGTCGCCATGATGACCGCGTCACCTTTGAACGCCTGGATTTCCATCGTTTTCAAGTTTTGTGCTTTTATACCGCGACAAACGCCTTCATCATCAAGGATCGCTCCTAGGAACTCCCAATGTTCATATTTCTGAACTAATCCATCTACTTCGAAGCGACGAACTTGCTCGTCCAATGCATAAAGGAGTTGTTGTCCAGTCGTTGCACCCGCAAATGCTGTACGGTGGTGAAGTGTACCCCCGAAACGACGGAAATCCAGAAGTCCTTCAGGTGTCCGGTTGAACATGACGCCCATCCGGTCCAATAAATTGATGATCCCTGGTGCTGCATCCGTCATCGCTTTAACAGGCGGCTGATTCGCTAGGAAGTCCCCTCCATATACAGTGTCGTCAAGGTGGATTGCAGGCGAATCGCCTTCCCCTTTCGTGTTCACTGCACCGTTGATGCCTCCTTGGGCACATACGGAGTGGGAACGTTTAACCGGGACGAGTGAGAACAGGTCAACCGGAGTGCCTGCTTCAGCCGCTTTGATGACTGCCATCAAGCCTGCAAGACCGCCGCCGACAACAATCAATCTGCTTTTTGCCATTATTGTTTCACTCCTCAAATTTTAGGTAATCTCAATGTCAATCATAATTTTTACACAAATGCAAGTATTGCCTGTACACCGATAACAGAAAGTATTACGAAAGCTGCAATCGAGACGTAAGTGACGATTTTCTGTGAACGTGGCGATTGCGTGATTCCCCAAGTGACAAGGAATCCCCAAAGCCCGTTCGCCAAGTGGAAAGTCGCCGCAATAACACCCGCGATGTAGAATGCAATCATGAACGGGTTCTCAAAAATATCAGCCATCATGTTGTAGTCTACTTCGGCTCCCAATGCCTTCTGAATTCTTGTTTCATAGATGTGCCATGCGATGAAAATTACTAGGAAAACTCCTGTAATTCGTTGCAACATGAACATCCAGTTGCGGAACGTACCAAAGCGCTGTACGTTATTTTTCGCAGTAAAAGCTATGTACACACCATAGAACGCATGGAACATGAGTGGAATGTAAATGACAAACCATTCTAAAAACAGAACGAACGGTAAATTCCCCATGAAATTGGATGCGTTGTTGAATGCTTCTGCACCGCGTGTCGCAAAATGGTTAATAACCAAGTGCTGAGCAAGGAAGAGCCCAACCGGGATGATCCCGAGCAACGAATGTAGTCGGCGCAAATAAAAATCTGATTCTCTCGACAAATCTTTTACCCTCCCTTATTGCTGAGGACGTGCATCTAAGGCTGCCATCGTTTTGACACGAAGCAACCGTTGACTGCTCTCCTCTTCATGATACAATAATATAACATGTTCATTGTACTCCTCTGTTTTGAAGAGGTCAAGATGAGGAAAGCATTTGTCAGCTGATTATTCTATTAATTTCTACATTATCCGAAGGGTTGTTTATTCGATTGGAAAATATTACATACGACTCGCCGACCCGCTTCGGCTACGAATTATTGCGCGATCATGTATTGCCAAGCATACTCGGGAAACATGAAGACGAAATCCTCTATTGGGCAGGGAAAGAAATCGCTCGAAAATTCCCGGTTTTTGCTATCGAAGAATTGCCTGTTTTCTTCCAAGAAGCAGGATGGGGTGAGCTTATACTTCATGAAACGGCAAAAGACGAGGCTTTTTACATATTAAAAAACGAAGCAGGCCCAACTTTCCACAAAAGATCCTTTCACCTCGAGGCCGGTTTTTTGGCGGAACAGTATCAGAAATTGAACGGCTTACTAACAGAGTGCTAT
This sequence comes from Sporosarcina soli, assembly GCF_042655805.1. NCBI lineage: Bacteria > Bacillati > Bacillota > Bacilli > Caryophanales > Caryophanaceae > Sporosarcina > Sporosarcina soli. The sequence continues at coordinate 38,147 of NZ_JBHSNO010000008.1, forward strand.
GGCGAAGTAAACGAAAAAGAACCCCTCGTTCACTTTCATGTGAAATGGGATTTAAAATCAACTATTTGAAATGTTGATAGGGATGCTCCAGGAGATCCGAGCATCCCTAAGAGGTAGACAAAGTTGTTATTTAACTTTGTCTACCTCTTTTTTAGGTATACGTTGTAAATTAGTAATTCCTTCAGCCTGATTGAAAACGATTGTCACGTGGAAGGCAGGCTAAGAGCGCGACGTTCAAAAAAAGTGCCTTAATTTCTGCAAAGAGCACAGAAACACAGCAAATCGAACCCTTCACTGTTCGATTCGTAACGCCTGCATGACTCTCTTCCTGCGAGCCCGCACGAAGTCGAGCGAAGACGCGAATCGAACTAGAGTTCATGAGCGGACGAGCGAGTTAGGAAGCCATCCTAAGGACGCCGCGTCCTGAAAAGTGACTTAATTTCTGCAAAGAACGCAGAAATATGGCAAATCGAACCCTTCGCTGTTCGATTGGCAACGGATGCATGACCTACATCCTGTAGGCCTCAACAACTGATGCGAGCGTTTGGCAACAGGCTGAGGGATGCTCCAGTAAATCGGTGCATCCCCCTCTTTTATTCCCCAGCTAATTCGTATTGTTCGTGAAGGACCGTTACCGCTTTTTCCATATCCGATTCCGGAATAACAACGGATACTTTAATCTCTGACGTGCTCACCATTTTGATCGGAACGGATGCATTGCGCATTGCATCAAACATAGTAGCAGCAACGCCCGGATTCGATACCATGCCACTTCCGACGATCGACACTTTAGCAAGCCCTACTTCAAAGTCAACTTGTCGATACCCGAGTGCTTCCTGATTCATCTCCAATACTTTGACTACTTCGGCAAAATCCTGTTTTTTAATCGAAAAAGAAACGGATGGTTGTGAGTCCTCCCGGATCGTCTGCACAATAATATCTACGTTAACATGATGTTTGGCTAAGGTTGTAAAAATATTTGCAAGTGAACCATTGTAGGGTGTGTCATACATAACAGTGCTTCGGACAATATCGCGTTCAAATGCGACTCCCCGAACGATAAGATTGTTTTCCAAATCGATTTCCTCCTTAATGATCGTTCCTTCTCCTTCAATATGGGCTGGTCTGACACGCAATGGCATTTGATGGTTTTTAGCGAACTCGACGGCTCTCGGATGCAGGACCCCTGCTCCTAAATTCGCGATTTCCAGCATTTCATCGTACGAAATTTCTTCCAACTTCCGCGCTTGTTCGATTAAACGTGGATCGGTCGTAAAGACTCCTTCTACGTCTGTGTAAATATCGCAAACAGCCGCATCAATCGCTATAGCGATTGCAACAGCACTCGTATCTGATCCACCACGCCCCAATGTCGTCAATTGCCCCTGAGCATCAATTCCTTGGAAACCTGTTATGACAGCGACTGCATCCTCCTCAAGAGTGGAGATGATTCTTTCTGCACGAACTTGTTCAATCCGGGCATTTCCATGTATGGCTTCCGTTGTGACACCCGCCTGCCACCCGGTAAAAGATTTTGCCTCAACCCCTTCCGCAGCAATGGCCATCGCAAGAAGGGAAGCAGTTACTTGTTCACCTGTCGTCAAGAGCATATCCAGCTCGCGTCGCCCCGCGTTCGGGTTTACTTCATTTGCTAACGCTAGTAATTCATCAGTCGTTTTTCCCATCGCCGACACGATGACAGCTACCTTTTTCCCCCGCTTGACTTCCCCGACGACCAATTGCGCCGCATGTGCGATTTTTTCAGGATTCGCAACCGAAGTCCCACCGAACTTCATCACAATTCGTTCCATTTTCAGTCCTCCATCTTTTCCCGGAATGCCAAAAAGGCTCTCAATCATAAATTGAGAGCCGGTCCGATGGGAGCAATCACAAAAAAGCTCCGAACGGATAGCTCTCCAGGTATTTGATACCTGACAGACTCCCACTTCTTCAATGGAAATCCAGCTAAATCATCATGGCAGCTGATGATCCGCTTCGGCGAAAGTCCCTTTCGATTCCCCTCATTAGGCTGCCGCCTTCAGGAAATGTACTCTTAACATTCGCGCCTCTATCCTCACGATATAATGCATTGCATAATATGTGAAAAAATTCAGTGCATCCACAATATCATACTATTTATTTTCTCGCAATGTTTCATTTTGAAAATAGGTCTCCACTTTTTCCGCAACGGTCATTGGCAACCCTGCTTTTTGCAATTCTAATGCGGAGGCCTCCCGAATTTTTTTGACAGAACCGAAATGTTTTAATAACATATTTTTTCGTTTCGGACCAACGCCTGGTAGTCCATCTAGCGTCGAGGCAAGCGAATTCGTTTCACGTCGTTGACGGTGAAATGTAATCGCAAAACGATGCACTTCGTCTTGAATACGCTGCAACAAATAAAATGCCTCACTTGTTCTTTTCAACGGAATAAGTTCTGGCGGATCACCGTAAAGCAGTTCGGCTGTTTGGTGTTTATCGTCTTTCGCCAATCCTGCTATCGGGATGGATAAGCCAAGTTCGTCCTCGATAATTTCACGTGCAACTTCCATCTGCCCTTTCCCCCCGTCGATGACAATCAAGTCAGGCAAGGGCAACTCCTCTTTCAACACGCGGGTATATCTTCTGCGGACAACTTCCCGCATCGCACCATAGTCATCATGCGCCGCTGCCGTTTTCGTCTTGAATTTCCGATAGTCTTTCCGGTTCGGTTTACCATCGACGAAGGAAACCATCGCAGATACCGGATCCGCCCCATACGTGTGGGAATTATCGAATGCTTCAATATGCAACGGGATGGTAATATTCATCGCTTCACCAAGCTCTTCGCACGCTCCGATCGTTCTACTTTCCTGACGTTCAATGAGTTGGAATTTCTCCTTCAGCGACATCTGCGCATTTTTAATCGCAAGATTGACCAAATCTTTCTTTTTACCTCTTTGAGGAATCAGTACATTCACTTGCAGGAGCTGACGTATTATTTCACGGTCTATGCCTTGCGGCAACAAAATCTCCTTCGGTAAGAGATGTTCGGATTTCCCATAAAACTGGCCGATAAATGTTAATAATTCTTCCTCAGGTTCCTGATAGACCGGAAAGAGTGAGACATCTCGTTCAATCAACTTCCCTTGTCGAACGAAAAACACTTGCACACACATCCAGCCCCGATCGACTGCATAACCGAAAATATCGCGATCTGTAAAGTCATTCATCGTAATGGTCTGTTTTTCCATGACCGCTTCGATATTCGCAATCTGGTCCCGATATTCTTTTGCGCGTTCAAATTCGAGATTTTCCGCCGCCGACTTCATTTTTTCAGTCAGCTCTTTTTTCATTTGTTTGTAGCCGCCATTCAAAAATCGGCTGATATCTTCTACCATCGATTTGTACGTATCTTCCTGCACTTCATTGACACACGGTGCAAGACATTGGCCGAGATGATAGTAGAGACAGACACGATCAGGCAATGTATGGCATTTTCGATAAGGATATAAACGATCGAGCAGCTTCTTCGTTTCACTTGCGGCATGCGCATGCGGATAAGGACCAAAATACTTCCCTTTATCTTTTTTCACTTGCCTCGTAATGATCAGTTTAGGGTGCCGTTCTGCGGTCAACTTGAGATAAGGATAGCTCTTATCATCTTTAAGCATAATATTGTACTTGGGATCATGCTGTTTGATCAGGTTCAATTCGAGCACAAGCGCTTCAATATTTGAAGACGTGACGATATACTCGAAATCCATGATCTCACTGACAAGCCGTTGTGTCTTTGCATCATGCGTACCTGTAAAATAACTGCGCACACGATTTTTCAGCACTTTCGCTTTTCCAACATAAATGATCGTCCCTTGTCGATCCTTCATCAGGTAACAGCCAGGCATTTCCGGTAAAATGGCCAATTTTTGTTCAATCAGTTCATTCATCATTCTCACCTACTCAAAAAACCAGGTACCGATGAGGGGACCTGGCTTTTATCTAATCACTGTGTATCTTCATTCGGCAGAAGCCCCCGCCGAATGAAGATAAATCCTCCGGCGGATGTCACAGATTTTGAAAGGAGTCAAGAAGGCAGTCTAAGTTCGCGACGTCCTAAAAGAAAAGTGCCTTAATTTCTGCAAAGATCGCAGAAATACGGCAAATCGAACCCTTTGCTGTTCGATTCGCAACGACTGCATGACCTACATCCTGTAGGCCTCAAGCTCGATTCAAAATCTGGACACAATCACGCCGAGGCGTGATTGATTATGCGTGTTTTTCGATCAATTCAGCAAGTGCTTCTTTCGGCTTGAAACCGACCACTTTGTCAACAACTTCGCCGTCTTTGAATAGAAGAAGTGTCGGTATGGACATGATGCCGTATTTACCTGCAGTTTCTTGGTTATCGTCAACATCCACTTTGACAATATTCGCTTTGCCTTCGATATCTCCGCTAAGCTCTTCTAATACAGGAGCAATCATTTTACAAGGTCCGCACCAAGGTGCCCAAAAGTCCACTAGGACAAGTCCTTCTTTAGTATTCTCTTCAAATGTTTGATCTGTCGCATTGATAATAGCCATGTTAAAATTTCCTCCTTTGTTCACTATGTACGTAGTATAGCACGCACCCTTTACGCGAGCTAAATATATGCTTATAGCATTTTTAAACGGTGCCAGCTACTGGCACCGTTCTAAGTCAGTTCACCTTTGCTTTTTTCAATTCTTTCACTTCATCAATCAATAGTGGAAGGACTTCGAACAAGTCACCAACGATTCCATAATCGGCCACTTTAAAAATATTCGCTTCGGGATCTTTATTGATCGCCACGATCACTTTTGAGTTGGACATCCCTGCCATATGCTGAATCGCTCCAGAAATCCCGACAGCAATATACAGATCCGGTGTGACGACTTTACCCGTCTGTCCGATTTGCAATGAATAATCGCAGTAATCCGCATCACACGCTCCGCGGGAGGCACCGACTGCCCCGCCTAATAGATTCGCTAACTCCTGAAGCGGTTCAAATCCTTCTGCACTTTTCACCCCACGACCGCCAGCGACAACAACTTTCGCTTCTGACAGATCCACGCCTTCCGTCGATTTACGGACCACTTCAGAAATGATTGTACGCAAGTTTGTAATATCAACAGAAACGGACGATACATCCCCTGTGCGACCTGCGTCTTGTGAAAGCGGTGCAATATTGTTCGGACGTACTGTGATGAACAACAATCCTTCTTTATTTTCCACCTTCTCAAACGCTTTCCCCGAATAAATCGGACGAATGAATACTGCGTCATCGCCTTCCCCTTCAATTGCAGTCACATCGGAAATGAGACCCGAATCCAGTTTACTCGCAATCTTTGGAGACAAATCTTTTCCAAGAGCTGTATGTCCGAAAACGATTGCCTCCGGTTTTTCCTGCTCATAAACAGCCATGAATGCTTGGCTGAAACCATCCGATGTATATTGTTTCAAATGTGGGTGTTCAACCGTAATGACTCGGTCTGCCCCATAATGAATCAATTCTTCCCCGAGTGACTGAACTGCGTCACCACATAATACGCCGACGACTTCTCCGCCCCCGGCAATCGTTTTCGCTGCTGCAATCGCTTCGAATGAAACGTTACGCAAAGCACCTTCTCTCGCTTCCCCAAGTACTAATACTTTTTTAGACATATCGATTCCCTCCGATTCCAATTTCGATTCATTTACGTCTCTATACAGATTTCGTTTATCGAAGTCCCGTTTCTAGCAAAAAACAGCAGTCCAATTTCCGCTATATGTCAGGACTATTATTCCAACTATATTGATACCTTTAGATGACTTTCGCTTCTGTGTGAAGCAAACTGACAAGCTCTTTTACTTGGTTAGCGATTTCACCTTCCAGGACACGACCAGCCGCTTTTTGCGCCGGAAGATACACTTCGATTGTTTTTGTTTTCGCTTCCACATCGTCTTCATCCAAATCTAGATCATCCAACTCGAGCTCTTCCAACGGCTTTTTCTTCGCTTTCATAATGCCTGGAAGGGATGGATAACGCGGTTCATTTAAACCTTGTTGCGCCGTTACGAGCAATGGCAAAGACGTTTCAATTGTTTCGGAATCACCTTCAACATCACGGATGATTTTTACGGATGTACCGTCGATTTCAAGATTTGTGATCGTCGTCACATAATTGATACCCAACAGTTCTGCTACGCGAGGACCGACTTGGCCTGAGCCGCCATCGATTGCCACATTACCCGCCAAAATCAGGTCAACCTCTTTATCTTTCAAGTATTCTGCTAAAATTTTTGCAACTGTATGCTCATCCATTTCGTCAAGGTCATCTTCCGTATCAATCAATACAGCTTTATCAGCACCCATTGCCAAAGCAGTGCGGAGTTGTTTTTCCGCCTCTTCGTTACCGATTGTCAAAACGGTTACTTCCCCGCCATGTGCATCGCGTACTTGGATCGCTTCTTCAATGGCATATTCATCATACGGGTTGATGATGAACTCCGCTCCATCCTCGGCAATTTTACCGTTTGAAACTGTAATTTTTTCCTCTGTATCAAATGTACGTTTAACTAACACATAAATGTTCATATTGAGAACCTCCCTAATTTTCTATTATTTCCCCACAAATGAAGGGTCACGTTTATCAATAAACGCTTGGATTCCTTCTTTTGCATCTTCCGAATCAAATACAACACCGAATGCTTCATGTTCTGCTTTTACGCCTTCGTAATAAGTAGACGGCTTCGAATATTGGAGCATGTCCAATGTCGCTTTCACCGCAATTGGACTTTTCTTTGCGATTTTCCTCGCCAGCTCCAATGTCGCCGGTAGCAATTCTTCATCCGAATAGGAGCGATTCGCTAGCCCATAACGGACTGCTTCCTCCCCATTGATCGGTTCACTCGTCAAAAGCATCTCTGCCGCTTTCGGCATACCGACATATCTAGGCAAGCGTTGGGTACCTGCAAACCCAGGAATAAGACCTAGCTGCAATTCCGGTAATCCCAACTTTGCATTCGCAGTCACATTACGGATATGACAGGCCATTGCCAGCTCAAGGCCCCCACCAAGCGCCGCTCCATGAATAGCGGCAATGACCGGTTTAGGGAACCGTTCAAGGCGTTCAAAGACCTCTTGTCCGCTGTTCGCCAATTTGGAAAATTCTGCTCCCGACTCGATCTCAGTAAACTCTTTAATATCGGCCCCTGCCGAGAAGAATCTCCCCTCCCCATGCAACACGATCACTCTGACCGCGTCATCGTTTTCCACCTGGTCCAGAAGTGCATCGACTTCTACTATGAGTGCGCGTGAAAGCGCATTCGCAGGCGGCCGCTTGATCGTAGCAACCGCTACACCATCCCCTGTTGTTACAGATAGAAACTCCATTTCATCCCATCCTTTTTAAGCTTGTAAAGCTTTCATTATCAGTCGATGTACACCGACTGATAATTTCATTAAATCATATTTTTGGTCTTTCATCACCCATGAAGTGAGCGTTTCATCCATTGTTCCAAATACCATCTGACGTGCGAGGCGAATGTCAATGCTGTCATCAAGCGTCCCATTATCCATTCCCTCCTTCAAGATGTTATCCAGAAGGGTCAAGTATTCTTTCAATACGCCATTAATCTGCATCCGTAATTCTTTATTCGTTTGCCGCAGTTCCAGTTGGGTGACAATCGCGTAATAACGGTCTTCGTGGAGCAAGCGAAAATGATTATCGATCATTTTAAAGAGCTTCTCTGAAGTTGAGATATTTCTTTTCAATATCTCTTCCAAATCTTCTATAAAAATTGCCATTTTCTCTTTGAATACGGATATGAGGATGTCTTCTTTATTTTTAAAATATAAATAAATCGTCCCATCGGCAACGCCTGCTTCTTTTGCAATCTTTGAAACCTGCGCCTGATGATAACCGTTTTCCGCAATGACAATAATCGCTGCATCCACAATTTGCTTATATTTCGGCTTATCCCGTTTCACTTGTAATCACCACCAAAAAAGAAAATATGAATGGTTATTCATTCATATTTTCATATTAATCTATCATTTCTGTTAAGTCAAGCTTTGATAGAATGTTAGGAAGTGAGTAAATTTTGTTCTAAATTCTGTTTTTCCTCTTCCACAAGTGTGCGCCGCAATATTTTTCCGATTGCGGTTTTCGGCAATTCTTTTCGGAATTCATAAATGCGCGGAACTTTAAAAGCAGCCAATCGGTCGCGACAGTATTGGTCGAGTTCCTCCTCAGATACAGTAGCACCGTCTTTCAAGACGATAAACGCTTTAACCGTCTCACCTCGATAAGAATCCGGAACCCCTGCTACAACACATTCCTGAATCGCTTTATGCTCATATAAGACTTCTTCGATTTCTCGCGGATAAATATTAAAGCCGCCCGCAATAATCACATCTTTTTTACGATCCACAATATAGAAATAACCTTTATCATCCATATAACCGAGATCTCCCGTCAAGAACCAGCCATCTCTGAATGCTTGCTCTGTTTCTTCCGACCTGTTCCAATATCCTTTCATCACTTGTGGACCTTTTACTGCGATTTCCCCTATTTCGCCATTCGGTAATGGATCGGACGATTCCGGACCGAGAATGCAACAATCCGTATCTGGCCACGGAACGCCGATTGACCCTTTCACACGTTCTTCCGCCCAAGGGAAATTAACATGTGTCACCGGAGAAGTTTCCGTCAGGCCATAGCCTTCAACAAGCTTCCCTCCTGTCACTTTCTCGAATTTTTCTTGAATTTCAACTGGCAATGGAGCTGATCCGCTCAAACAAGCTTTTATGGAAGACAGGTCGTATTTTGCAATGTCGGGATGATTGAGTAAACCAATATAGATGGTCGGTGCTCCAGGAAATAGCGTCGGCTTCTGTTTATCGATTGCTTTCAAAGTCGTTTCCATATCGAATTTCGGGATTAACACCATCTTATTCCCTTGCATGACAGAAAACACTAGGACTGTCGTCATTCCATATACATGGAAGAAAGGTAAAACGCCCATGATCGTTTCCTCGCCCGCTTTGCATTTGTATAACCACTCATCACACATTCTTACATTTGAAATAAGATTTTTATGTGTCAACATAACTCCTTTTGGGGAGCCCGTCGTACCGCCTGTATACTGGAGCAGCGCAATATCCTCATCATAGTTGAACGCATAGTGTACTGGATGCGGCTTCGAACTGTTCATGATTTCAGTAAAAAGGTGATTCATCCCCCTATGTTCCACTTTGACGGTTACACCATGTTCTTTTTTCTGAATAAACGAGTATATAAAGTTTTTAGGAAATGGTAAATAATCTTTTAAGCCCGCTATAATGATATTCTCCAGTTCGGTCTCTTTAACGATTTTGGAAATTCGCGGAAATAAAATATCGAGCGAAATGATAGCTTTTGCGCCCGAATCCACCATTTGATAGGCGAGCTCACGTTCCGTATAAAGGGGATTTGTTTGAACAACAATTCCTCCCGCATACAATATCCCAAAATAGGCGATAGCGCTTTGCGGACAATTCGGCAGCATGATCGCTACCCGATCTCCCTTATTTATGCCGATCGATCGCAAATAATTTGCCAACTTTAACGCCGATTCATAAAACTCTTTATAAGGAATCTCTTTCCCCAGAAAATGTATAGCAATCTTGTTAGGAAATCTCGAGGCAGTCTTCGTCAAATATTCCTGAATCGGAATTTTTTCATACTGTAACGTCTTGGCAATCTCTGGCGGATACAAATCTAACCAAGGCTTCAAAGACATTCAATTGCCCCTTTCTATCTCGATTTCAGTTCTTTGAATATTCCTATAGTTTATTATAATCTCTAACGAATAGGCTTTCAAACAATAAACTGCATTAAGAGAATAAGTGAAAAATACACGGTTGAACTGCGTAGATCTCCTTTTGGCAAACCATATGAAAAAACCTTGATCGATATGCATCGATCAAGGCGTATTCGTAGTCATCCAATAAATTCCTACTGCAATAAATAAGATACAGACTATGATTAAGATTTTTGATAGTTTTTCCATTCGTCCATGTCTCCTAAGAAATACTTGCACCGATGACAAATGACAGTCCTACTGAAATGATCATCGAGATAAAACCGACAGAGCGATTATCTGACTCGATTTCTTTATCAATATTAAACTTCGGCGTTAAAAACTCAAATAAGAAATACGCAAAAATAAGCAGTAAAAATCCGTACAATCCCCATCCGATCATTTGTGGCAGTGAATTATGCTGCTCGATGGAATAGCGGAATATATTGGCGACACCAAAGATTTTACCTCCCGTTGCAAATGCGACAGAAAGGTTCCCTTTTCTGATCTCTTCCCAATTATTATATTTTGTAACAAGTTCAAAAATCACCATGGACACGATCAGACAGAGGACAACCACACTGAAGTATCCGGCCGTTTCCACCAATGGATGGCTCCAAAAACCAGTTTTCGTCATTTTTTCATACTCCTTTAACGTTCACTCAATCCTTCCTATACGGATGAAGTTGAGAAAGGTTTCAAAAAAACATCATTATTTCAAGATAATTAGAAGAAAGGAGTTTCTTTTTGGCGTTATCCTCAATTTGATCGCTATTGACTGTTGTTTATTTCAGTTCGACAACGGTGACACCATGTCCACCTTCCCCTGCTTCACCGAAGCGGAAACTCTTCACACGGGAATGATTTTTCAAATATTGTTGGATTCCTTTTCGCAAAGCCCCTGTCCCTTTCCCATGAATGATCGAAACTTGATGATAATTCGATAACAGTGCGTCATCCAGATACTTTTCTGTTCGAAGAATGGCGTCTTCGTACCGTTCTCCCCTTAGATCAAGCTCCAATTTAACATAGGAATCTCTTCCTCTAACAGATGCCGAGATGACAGGTTGCTTCTCTTTTTCAGGTTTGACATATTCTAAACCGGATTGTTCCAACTTCATTTTCAAAATACCGATTTGAACAACCCATTCCTGATCAGACACTTTTTCAATCAGTGTCCCTTTTTGACCATAGCTGAGCACTTTCACTTCATCGCCGACTTGCAAAGGTCTTGGGGCCGCTTTTGCTTTTACCACTTTTTTCTTCGCTTCCGTAGGTGCGGCGCCTTCAAGCCGTTTCCGCGCTTCAATCAATTCATGCTCTTTGACATCGGCTCCAACATTTAGTCGCATCGCACGCAAATCGGAAATAACCGCTTCCGCTTCACGCCTCGCATCTTCGACAATTTTTTTCGCTTTGTCTTTCGCTTTCGTTTCCAACTGCTCTTTCATCGCATCGTAATCAGCTATTTTAGCTTCCAATTCACGTTTCAACTGTTCTGTTTCCAATAGGATTTCATGCGTTTCTTCCGCGTCTTTTTCCGATTGTACGCGGCTTGTCTCCAGGGAAGCAATCATGGAGTCCACTTCGCCACGATCCGTTCCGGTAAAGCCTTTTGCCCGATCGATGATTCGCTCTTGAAGACCAAGCCGCTTGGAAATTTCAAATGCATTACTGCGACCCGGTACGCCAATCAATAATCGATAAGTCGGACTCAGTGTATCAATATTGAATTCAACACTTGCATTCGCGACGCCCGGACGATTATAGCCATAAGCTTTCAATTCCGGATAATGTGTTGTCGCCATCACTCGAGCACCACGTCCATGCACTTCATCGAGAATCGAGATCGCAAGTGCCGCCCCTTCCTGCGGATCCGTACCCGATCCAAGTTCGTCGAAAATCAACAAGGAACGGTCATCGTATTTCTGCAAAATGTCAACAATATTGACCATATGGGACGAAAATGTACTCAAGCTTTGCTCAATGGACTGTTCGTCGCCAATATCCGCATACACCGATTCGAAAACAGCAACTTCTGAGCCATCAAGTGCCGGGATCGGTAGCCCCGCCTGCGCCATCAATGTACAAAGCCCGACCGTTTTCAACGTCACCGTCTTTCCACCTGTGTTCGGTCCCGTAATGACAATTGTTGTAATATCCTTACCGAATTCAATCGTATTGGCAACCGCTTCGTCAATCGGGAGCAGTGGATGCCTCGCTTTTGTAAGACGAATATAGCCTTGATCATTCACTTCCGGCTTCGTACATTTTTGGGCCTTCCCGAATTTTGCCTTCGCTAGAATGATGTCGATTTCGGATAGAACAGCAACGAGGACAAACAACTCATGCGCAATTTCCTGTACCTTCGCTGAAAGCTCGAGAAGGATTTTTTCAATTTCTTCCTGTTCTTGCATTTTAAGCCGTCTAATTTCATTGTTCGCTTGGACGACTGCATCCGGTTCAATGAATAGCGTCTGGCCAGAAGAAGACATATCGTGGATAACACCGCCATAATGGGAACGATATTCTGCCTTCACTGGAATCACGTAACGATCGTTTCGAATGGTCACAATGGAATCGGACAACATTTTTGCCGCATTTTTGCCACGTGTATAACTTTCCAGTTTTTCACGCACACGCCCTTCTTGCATCCGAAGGCTTTGTCGGATTGAACGGAGGGCACCCGAAGCACTATCGACGACATGACCATTGTCGTCAATGCATGCATTGATTTCATGTTCCAAGCCCGTCAAAACCGGAATTGCCTCTTTTTTCGCAGTGAAATGAGGAATTTCGATCTCCTCATCTGTCTCAATCGCTTCGATGAATTGACGCAGGATGCGGCTCGCTCGAATCGTATTGGCAATTTCCATCAATTCAAATGCGCTGAGCATCCCACCCATTTGCGCACGTTTGGCGTGAGGTCTTACGTCACTGATTCCCCCCATCGGCACATTGCCTCGGATCCGTAAAATGGCTAAGCCTTCATCCATTTCTTCCAATAACCGGACAACTTCTTCGAAATCACTGACAGGCACTAATTTTTCAATCATTGTCCGTCCGGCAGATGATGTGCAATAACCTGCTACAATCTCCCGGATTTTATCAAACTCAAGTGTTTTTAAGACACGACTTTCCAATGTCTTACACTTCCTTTCACTTCCGTATAATGTCACGGATGAATCGTTCAAGCGGCCATGCATTGACGACCGTCTCTTTTTTCAACCATGCTTTTTGGGCGTATTTCACACCGATTTCCATATACTTTAATTGATCAATGGCATGGGCATCTGTATTGATTGCAATCCTCACACCCGCTTCCTGCGCCATGATCAAATGCTCCGTCGCAAGGTCAAGTCTATAAGGGTTTGCGTTCAACTCCAATAGTTTGCCATATTCTTTTGCCCATTGGATCAACTGTGGCACATCCGGATCATAGCCATCCCGCTGTCCGATGATTCGGCCTGTCGGATGGGCAATCATATCGACATGTGGATTTTTCATAGCTGTATGAAGCCTGTCCATAATTTGCTCCTGCGTTTGATTGAAATTCGAGTGGATGGATGCGATGACAAAATCGAGTTCACTTAACAATTCATCGTCAAAGTCGAGCGTCGCATCGGGAAGAATGTCCATTTCTGTCCCACAAAAAATTTCAATGTCCTTATATTCTTCGTTCAATGAACGGATTTCTGCTATTTGCTCGCGCACCCGATCCGGCGTTAGACCATTCGCCACTTTCAAATATTGCGTATGATCTGTGATCACCATATGGGTATAGCCTTTTGCCCGACAGGCTTCCACCATTTCACGAATCGAGTACCCGCCATCCGACCACGTCGTATGCATATGAAAGTCTGAACGAATATCTTGCAATTCAATCAGATCATCCAATTCTTCGATCCGATCGATTTCACGGCCGGTACCCCGGACGGCTGGCGGGATGAATGGTAAATCAAAATGAGCAAAAAACTGTTCTTCCGAATCGAACGTCGTGATTTGTCCGTTTTCATCCTCCACCCCGTATTCACTGATTTTCAACCCTTTTGATTTTGCTAGTTGGCGCATGCGTATATTGTGATCCTTCGATCCTGTAAAGTGATGGATAGCGGACGCAAATTGCTCATCTGTTACAAAACGGAAATCCGCGTCCATTTGATCCTCCAAATCGAGCGTGACGGAAAGTTTAGCATCACCGGCTGCAATCGTTGCAGCAAGCGGTAAGGCGGCAAGCAATTTTTCTCGTACAGTTCCCGGCTCCTCCGTGACGACGATAAAATCGACATCGCTACTTTCCTCTTCGGCTCTACGGTAACTGCCCGCCACTGAAAAACGTGTAATTTCAGGAATTGCTTGCAGCTCAGTCTCTATCAAAGAAACGACTTTTTCCACTTGCCAGATCGCGAACTTTCCTTGCCGCGAACCTAACAGCTCGATTTCTGCCAGTATATTCTGCTCCGTCTTTTTGCCAAAGCCAGGCACTTTGCTCACTTTTTCAGCGATACACGCCTCCCGTAGCGATTCAACCGAATCGATGCCGATCGCCTCGCGCAATTTGGCAATCCGTTTGCCGCCAAGCCCAGGGATTTTCAAAAGAGGAATAAGCCCTTTCGGAACTGTTTGTTCCAATTCCTTCAGCAGATCAGACTCGCCGTTTTCCAACAAATCGGTAATGACTGCACCTGTCCCTTTCCCAATCCCCTTCAATGTTAAAATATCATCCATTTCCGCTAAACTCCGCGGATCAAGTTCAAGGACATTGGCCGCTTTTCTGAATGCAGCCACCTTGAAATGATTTTCCCCTAGCAATTCCATATATAAAGCGATTTTTTCAAATGTACGGATAATCGTTTTTTTATTCACCTTTAAAATCCCTCCAAATTGTAAAGTGGAAAGCGCTTAGCATAGAGGCTCTCTTGAAAAAAGCTTCCCTCCACGAAGGGGGAAGCCATCATTTTGTATAGATGTACCACCAGTTCCGCACCATCTCCGAAAGCACCGGTGTATGCTCAAACATCGTCTTGGCAAACAAAGAACTACTTAACATGTTTTGAATGAAATCCATCGGTAACATGGCTAACAAGTAAAGGACAAGGAATATGAAAATATAAAATTCCAAAAATCCGAATAGCGCCCCAACAAGACGGGCGACAAAACCTAGGACCGGCACGTATTGCAAGAAATCGAACATAGAAGCCACAATTTGCAAACCGAATTTGACCACAAGAAAAATGAGGACAAATGCAAGCAAACGATAAAACGTCTGATCCAAATCAAGCTGTTCAACGGTCATAGTCAATTTGGAACCTGCAGTGACACCCGGATAAGGAACCCAAAGAACAAATTTCTCTGCCAATTGTTTATAATACAGATAAGCGACGATCAGTGCGATAATGAAACCTGTCATATGTATGAGTTGCACGATAAATCCGCGCTTGAATCCTGTAATAAGTCCCCCTAAAAGGAGGAAAATAATAAGTAAATCTAGCATGTCAGACCGTCAACCCTTCAACTTTTTCAATTCTTCTTCCATTTGTTCAAGTTGCTCTTTTAATTTAAGATAATCATGTACAGTATTTACAGCGGTGAGCACAGCGATTTTTGCACTGTCGAGAGAAGGGTTACGCGCACTAATTTCGCGCATTCTATCATCGACCATCGAGGCGACCAGCCGCATATGACTGCTAGTTTCGGTACCGACCATCTTATATGTCTGACCGTATATGTCAACCGCTATGCGCGTCTTTTCTTCTTCAATCAAAGACCTGACCTCCTACAATCAATTACGCCTAAAAAACTCTAGTACCCATCATACCATGAAAGTGATTTAGTTGTCATGGACCCAATATTGAATAAGATTGACCCTATCATCCCTTGAAGGAAAGGAAGTTCATAATTGAGCAATCATGTCATTGAAGTAGATGCACAAGTTTTACAAAAAGTGATGAATCACTATGCATCATCCAAAGTGGTCCGCAATGCACCTGGTGTCGTTTTTGCGGCAAAATTACCGGATACGGCGATCACTGCTTACAAATCTGGTAAAGTGTTGTTCCAAGGCGCGGGAGCCGATCGAGAAGCGGCACGTTGGGGCAAAGCGGAAATTAAATCGACATCCGTCAAACCGACATCGAAAGGGGATCGATTGCCAGATCGGTTGGCAGAACTCTCTGTCGTCGGATCAGACGAAACCGGCACCGGCGACTTCTTTGGACCAGTGACCGTTGCCGCGTGCTACGTAAGGGCCGATCAAGTGGCGCTCGTTCGTGAGCTAGGTGTGATGGATTCCAAGCTATTAACGGATGACGTGATGCGAAAGATCGCCCCAGATTTGCAAGCAACTCTGATTCATAGCGTGCTCACTTTGAAAAACGAGAAATACAACGAAGTACAGGGCCGCGGTTGGTCCCAAGGGAAAATTAAAGCATTGCTTCATAATCAGGCGCTTAAGCATGTGCTTCGGAAAATGGGTGATGAAAAGCCCGCCTATATTTTAATTGACCAATTCGCGGAGAGAGGCATTTATTATAATCATATTAAATCGCAATCCGAAATCATTCGGGAAAACGTATTATTTTCAACGAAGGCGGAAGGGTTACATGTTTCAGTTGCAGCAGCCTCCATCATTGCACGTGTTGCGTTTTTGGAAGAGATGGACCGGTTGAGTACTGTGGTAGGCATGACGCTCCCGAAAGGTGCAGGACCCAAAGTCGATGAAGTAGCCGCAAGGATTTTATTAAAAGATGGGGAAGAACAATTGAAATCGATGACCAAATGGCATTTTGCGAATGCGGGGAAAGCGAAAAATATCGCCGTTAAGAAAAAAAGGTAATAGCGTTGTCGGGTTAGCTTGGGGGTTATCGGCGCTTGCTGATTATTTATCGGCGTTCTTAGCATGTTTATCAGCGCTCCTCAGTCGGATATCGGTGTTTGTTCGTGATTTACCAGCGATTCAGGATTAAACTACCACAAAAAAAGCCGCTCACGGCACCGTGAGCGGCTTTTAATCATTTATCCTCGAAGCAGAGCCCCTGCTTGTTCGGTTAAAGCTTTCAATACTTTGTCATGCGCTTTGACGACTTCTTCGTCTGTCAATGTGCGTTCCGGATCTGTATAGGTCAAGGAGAACGCCACTGATTTCTTACCTTCCTCCACGTTAGCCCCTTCATACAAGTCAAAGAGTTTTACGTCTTTCAATAATTTCCCGCCTGCACTGCGGATGACTGTTTCAAGTGTTCCCGCAGATGTTCCGCTATCAACAACGAGGGCGATATCCCTTGAAATCGATGGGAAACGCGGAACTGGAACGTATACCAATTCATCCGTTTCGATGGATAGGATTTTTTGAAGATTCATTTCCATCACGTACGTATTTTTCAAATCACGTTTTTTCTGTTCAGTCGGATGGATTTGGCCAATCAAGCCGATCTGTTCACCGTTATACAGTATATTCGCTGTGCGGCCAGGATGCATGCCGTTAATAACAGCTTGCTCGAACGACAAACCTTCGCTAAGGCCAAGACTGTCCATAATACCTTCGACGATCCCTTTCAGCACAAAGAAATCAACCGGTTTTGTTTCGGCTTGCCAAGCATGATCGACCCATTTTCCGGTGATGACAGCTGCTACATGTTCCACTTCCTGCGGCAATCCGTCCTCTTCTTCTCCAAGGAATACCGATCCTGTTTCATAAAGGGCAACTGAATCGATACGACGTGCAACGTTGTACGTCGCCGTTTCTAGAAGATGTGGAATGATACTTTGCCGCAGTGTACTCCGGTCTTCACTCATCGGCATGAGCAATTCTGTAACAGGCGCTGTTTCAAGCGCATACTGTTGTGCATGTTCCTTCGAAGTCAATGAATACGTCAACGCTTGATACAAGCCTGCCCCTTCGAGGAAAGCTCTCACTGTACGACGCTTCGCTTGATACGAAGTCAAACCTCCTGGCTTCGACTCCGCAATCGGCAGTGTCATCGGAATATGATCGTAGCCGTACATGCGAGCAATTTCCTCGATAATATCTTCTTCTATGCGAAGATCTTGTCTACGAGTCGGCGCGTCGATAACTAGTTTGCCGTTTACCGCTTCCGTCGGGATCTGCAATCGATCCAAGATGGATAGCATTTCTTCTAGCGAAATTTTCATGCCAAGACGATTGTTGATATAATCCGGAGAAACGGTGATGCGTGCAGGTGTCTTATCAAGTTCGTCAACGATGACAGAGCCAGCCAACACCTCTCCACCTGCAATCTCGGCCATCAATTGTGCAGCACGTTCTGCAGCCGCAATGACGCGGTTCGGATCGACGCCTTTTTCGAAACGTGTACTCGCATCACTGCGCAATCCGATTTCTTTCGAAGTTTGGCGAACAGATGCCGGCGCAAAATAAGCCGATTCAATGACAACCGTCGTGGTTCCATCATGCACTTCAGAGTTCAAACCACCCATGACACCCGCAACAGCGACAGGTTCGTGCCCATTTGTGATGACTAGATTATGCGACTTCAATGTTCGTTCCGTCTCATCTAACGTCGTGATCTTTTCGCCTTCTTCAGCGAGACGGACAGCAATTTCCCCTGTTTCAAGGCGATCGTAGTCAAATGCATGAAGTGGTTGACCGTACTCCATCAAGACGTAGTTCGTAATATCGACAACGTTATTGTGAGGACGTACTCCTGCCGCCATCAGACGATTTTGAAGCCATAATGGTGATTCGGCGATTTTGACGTTTTTCACGACTTTCGCCACATACATTGGATTTTCTTCGATTGCATCGACACGTAACTTCAGCACATCTTCCGCTTTTTCAGCAGATTCTGTATATGAAATTTTCGGAAGTTCGATACCTTGGGATAAAATTGCACCTACTTCATATGCAACGCCTAGTATACTGAGCGCATCAGAACGGTTTGGCGTCAAATCAAATTCCAGTACTTGATCATCCAATCCAAGCAATGGCAATGCATTTTCCCCGGGAACCGCCGTTTCAGGCAATACATAAATTCCTTCCGCATAAGCTTTCGGAACAAGCTTTCCTTCGATAGCCAGCTCTTGGAGGGAACAGATCATACCGTTCGACTCTTCACCGCGCAGTTTTGCTTTTTTAATTTTAAAATTGCCTGGCAGCACTGCACCTGGACGTGCCACAATTACTTTTTGCCCTTCTGCAACGTTCGGGGCACCACAAATAATTTGTGTAACTTCTTCCCCAACGTCCACTTGGCAAATGCGTAACTTATCCGCTTCCGGATGCTTCACACATTCCTTTACATAGCCGACAACGACATTTGTCATGCCGTGGGAACGATCGATGATGGAATCAACTTCAATTCCGGAACGTGTAATCCTTTCCGCTAGATCTTCCGGGGCGATCCCTTCGATATTTACATAATCACTTAACCATTTTGTAGATACTAACATGTTATGTCCTCCCCTTAAGCTTCCGTCCGGTGGAATTGTGATATGAACCGCACATCATTCGTATAGAAATGACGGATATCTTCCACACCATATTTCAACATTGCGATCCGTTCAGGCCCCATACCGAAAGCGAAACCTGATACAGCAGCAGGGTCATAGCCAGCCATTTTCAGCACGTTCGGATGAACCATCCCCGCACCCAAAATTTCGATCCAGCCGGTCTTTTTACAAACATTACAGCCCGACCCACCACATTTGAAGCATGAAATATCCATTTCAACAGACGGCTCCGTAAATGGGAAGAAGCTTGGACGTAAACGGATTTCGCGTTCCTCACCAAACATTTTCTTCGCGAACGCAGAAAGGGTCCCCTTCAGATCGCTCATCCGGATATCTTCACCAATGACAAGCCCTTCGATTTGTGTAAACTGATGCGAATGCGTCGCATCATCGCTATCACGACGATACACTTTCCCTGGGCAGATGATTTTGATCGGTGCGCCGCCTTTCGCTTCCATTGTCCGCGCTTGAACAGGTGATGTGTGCGTACGGAGAAGTACCTCTTCTGATATGTAGAACGAATCTTGCATATCACGAGCTGGGTGACCTTTCGGCAAATTCAATGCTTCAAAATTGTAATAATCTTTTTCAACTTCAGGACCCTCTGCAATTTCATAACCCATACTGATGAAGAAGTCTTCGATTTCTTCGACAACGCGAGTCAGCGGGTGATGATTGCCTGTACGCGCAGGTCGTCCTGGCAATGTTACGTCAATCGCTTCTTTTGCAAGTTGCTCATTGATGGCCTGCTCTTCAAGTTTCGCCATCCGTTCTTCCAATACTTCTGTTACCGTTTCACGGATGACGTTGACGAGCGCCCCCATTTTCGGACGTTCTTCAGCAGGGAGTTTCCCCATGCCTTTGAGTAAATCCGTAATCGGCCCTTTTTTCCCTAAGTAGGCAACACGGACTTCGTTCAATGCTTTTACATCTGAGGCGGCTTCAATTTTTTCAAGCGCCTCCATTTTCAGCTGTTCCAATTGTGCTTCCATTTTAAGTCTCCTTTTCTTAAATCAAATGAGCCTTGGCGTATTTGCGCCTAGATTTTGAATTGAGCTTGAGACCTACAGGAGGTAGGTCATGCAGTCGTTGCGAATCGAACAGCGAAGGGTTCGATTTGCCTTAATTTCTGCGACCTTTGCAGAAATTAAGGCACTTTCCTTTTAGGACGTCGCGAACTTAGACTGCCTGCCTTAATTCCTTTCAAAATCTGTGGCATCCGCCGGAGGCTTTAATTTGATTCAGTGGGTTTTAAAACCCACTGAATCAAATTAAAAAAATCCCCGCCCCTAAAAAAGGGACGAGGACGAATTCGCGGTACCACCCTGATTATCATGCCAATAAACATGATCTCTCAATTTCGGAATAACGGTCCGGCGCCGGCTCACCTTTACAGTTCTCACTGGTCCTAGCGGCAGCTCTCGGGGTGAACTTCAACAGACACTTGCCCATCTGCGCTTCCAGTCAAGGCGCGGACTTCCTTTCGGTTCGTGTGATGTCTACTTTTCCCGGTCAATGCTTTTGATTTTTTCATTCATTGCTAGTATACCCGAAATCATTTTGTTCTTCAACAAAGTGTAACGTTAATTTTTTGAATAGGCATAGAGCAAAATACCCGTGGCCACTGCAACGTTCAACGATTCCGCTTTTCCATACATCGGGATTTTAACGGTTTCATCAGCTATTTCTAACAGTCCAGGGTCGACTCCGCTGCCTTCATTTCCAACAATGACTGCAAACTCAGCTTGCGGCTCGACTTCAAAATGATTGACTGCATTTTGCAGACCGGTCCCCAACACGCGAATACCCGCTGTTTTCAATTGCGATACCCGTTCGAATAAATCACCCTTAACGACTGGGATATTGAAATGGGACCCTTGTGCCGAACGAACCGTTTTCGGATTGTACGGATCCGCTGAACCTTTTCCGAGGATGACCGCATCCATCCCTGCTGCATCTGCTGTCCGAATCATCGTCCCTATATTGCCTGGATCTTGGACAGCATCTACGAGCAACAGTTTTTTCCAACTCACAACCTCTTCTTCGGCATGTTGTGGTTGACGGCAATGCGCGTATACACCTTGTGTATGTTCTGTTTCCGAAATTTCTTTAGCGACCGCATTGTTTATTTCCACTATATGTACATTTTCCGTGGACCAATGGGCAGGCAATTCAATACCTTCCCGTACCATCAATGTCAGGACGATTCCTTCATGCTTTAATGCTTCCTCGACTAAGTGAAATCCTTCCACTAGAAATTCTTCCGATTTATCACGTTCTTTGCGCGTTGTCACTAGCTTCTTCCAATGCTTCACCAATGCGTTTTGTGGGGATTCAATGCGTTTCATCTATACCGTTACCGCCTTTTTCTTTTTAGTGTATCAAATGACGGTATAGTTGGCGATATTTGTGTACAAAATGACTGTGGGAGGTTGATAAAATGGATTTCCAAATAAGAGATGCGATTACGGCAAACATGAGAAATAATTCAGCGGAAGATGTCCGTAACGTCGTCGAAGATGCAATTAAACGTGGAGAAGAACACTTGTTACCAGGACTTGGCGTGTTCTTCGAGAAGCTCTGGAACAGTTCCGGCGAACAGGAGAAATCAAAAATGGCAGGCGAACTAGCACAAGCGTTTTCTGCTGGATGAATAATTTCGAAATGGCGTGGGGAACAAGCACCTGCGCCATTTATTTATCTTTATTCAGCGGGTATCCAAACGCCTGCTGAATAGTAGAAGAACGCAGGCTAAGATCGCCACGTCCTGTGGCAACGCCTGCATGACCTGCATCGTGCAGGCCCAAGCCTCCGGCGTATGTCACAGATTTTGAAAGGAGTTCAATGAAGGCAAGCTAAATGCGCGACGTCCTAAAAAGAAAGTGCCTTAATTTCTGCAAAGATCACAGAAATTAAGGCAAATCGAACCCTCCGCTGTCCGATTCGCAACGCTTGCATGACCCACATCGTGTGGGCCTCAAGCTCGATTCAAAATCTAGATGCAATTACGCCGAGGCGTAATTGATTATAAAAAACAAGCTCAGGCATGAAAACCTAAGCTTGTTGATTGATTCATCCTAATAATGTTGCAAGAACTGCTTTTTGTGCGTGCAGACGGTTCCCTGCTTGTTGGAAGACGTAGGAGTTCGGTCCATCGATAACGGAAGTCGCGACTTCTTCCTCACGGTGCGCAGGAAGGCAGTGCAGGAACATATAGTCTTTCTTCGCATACGCAACCAATTCATCATTGATCTGGAAATCCTTGAACGCTTCAAGACGTGCAGCCGCTTCATCTTCTTGGCCCATACTCGTCCAGACGTCCGTATAGACGACATCTGCATCTTTCACAGCTTCAACAGGATTCGTCGTAGTGACAACACTTCCGCCATTTGCTGTCGCAATCTCTTGCGCTTTCAAAAGAAGGTCTGCGTCGTATTCGAATCCTACGGGCGTTGCAACCGCTGCGTGCATACCCATATGAGCCGCCGCAATGATCAAGGAATGCGCCACATTATTGCCATCCCCGATATAAGCGATTTTCTTTCCTGCCAATGACCCTTTCACTTCCAGTATCGTCAGCAAGTCCGCTAAAGCTTGGCACGGGTGAAAAATATCCGTCAAACCGTTAATGACTGGAACTGAAGTATGCTCTGCTAGTTCCTTCACCATTTCATGTGAATTTGCGCGGATCATGACACCATCCAAATACTCCGAGAAGACATGACCTGTATCATAAACCGATTCCCCACGACCGATTTGCAAGTCTCTTGCATTCATAAACATTGCATGACCGCCGAGTTGGATCATCCCTACCTCAAATGAGATACGTGTACGTGTAGAATGCTTTTCGAAAATCATTCCTAATGTCTTCCCTACCAACAATGGTGGCATATGTCCCGCTAACATTTCCTGTTTCATATCATTTGCAAAATCCAATAAAAACGCGACTTCTTCGCTTGTATAATCAAGAAGGGATAATAGATCTTTTCCTTTTAAACCATTCGCTATTTCCATATTCGTCTTTTTATACGTCACCATTTCCTCAACCCCAATCGTTAATTTCGATTTGTATATTCAATTATATGTATGCATAATTATAAAGTCAAGTGCATTATTATGAAAAATCACAAAAAAACTGCACAAGTCATTTACCCGACTTGAGCAGTTCCCTAAACATTTATTCAAACGTTATTTTATTCACTGTGACACGATCTAACTTTTTGATGACTTCCACCATCAGTTTCACGGTGTTTTCAAAATCATCGCGATGCAACATAGCTGCATGCGAGTGAATATAACGAGTCGGAATACAGATTGCCAGAGATGGCACGCCTTTCCCTGAAAGATGAATGGAACCTGCATCCGTTCCGCCACCCGCCATCGTTTCGAACTGATAAGGGATGCCATGTTCTTCAGCCGTATCAATGACAAGTTCCCGCAATCCTTTATGCGAAACCATGGAAGCATCAAACAACACAAGTTGTGGACCATCGCCCATTTTGCCCATCGCTTCTTTCGATGAGACTCCCGGCGTATCACCTGCCACACCGACGTCAACCGCAAAACCGATATCCGGCTGGATTTTCGCCGCTGCCGTCCGCGCCCCGCGTAGACCGATCTCCTCCTGCGCAGCGCCAACCCCGAAAACGATATTAGGATGCTTCTCACCTTTTAACGCTTTCATCACTTCAATCGCAATAGCACAACCGATTCGGTTGTCCCATGCTTTGGCAAGCAAGTATTTTTCATTATTCATAACCGTAAATTCAAAATAAGGAACGACCATATCTCCAGGCAAGATTCCCCACTCCATCACTTCCTCTTTGGAAGTCGCACCTACATCGATAAACATATCCTTGATATCGACCGGCTTTTTACGTGCTTCCGGTGTAAGTATATGTGGAGGCTTCGATCCGATAATACCTGTCACCGTATCCCCTTTGCGCGTCACAATTGTTACCCTCTGCGCAAGCATGACTTGTGACCACCAACCGCCAACCGTTTGGAAAGAGATGAATCCTTTATCATCGATTTTCGAAACCATGAATCCCACTTCATCGAGGTGACCGGCCACCATGATTTTCGGTCCATCTGCATCGCCCGTCTTCTGAGCGATCAAAGACCCTAAACCGTCTTGGGTCAGAGCATCCGCGAACGGCTCTATGTATGTTTGCATCACTTCGCGCGGTTCACGCTCATTTCCCGCTATCCCTTTTGCATCTGTGAGCGCTTTCAGCATCGTTAATGTATCGTCTAATTTCGTCAAATGCTTCGACCTCCTAAATAACTCATACATGAGTAGTATATTCGAAATGGGTGCTATTATCAAAACATTACGGATCGAGGAACAAATAAAGTAAAAGGGGAATGAAAATGACATTACTGATCAACTATTTATTTTCAACATATTTCTATTAGCATCAAAATCACCCAGTTAGTTAGAAACCGATAGCGGAAGACGGATTTCCACAGTCGTTCCATAACCTTCTTTACTTGTAAATCGAATAGATCCTTGATGGTTTTCAATAATTCTATAACTGACCATAAGACCTAGACCAGTTCCTTTCTCTTTATGTGAATAGAATGGCTCTCCAAGTTTACTTAGCCGTTCTGGCGGGATACCGATACCTGTGTCTACGACCAAAATTTTGACCATCTGATTTCCTTCAATCATCGTACTTATTCTTAATTCACCTCCGCCCGGCATTGCCTCTATTGAATTTTTCAGAAGATTAATTAATACTTGTTGAATTTGCTTCGGTTCACAATAGATGAATTGATCTTTGTCATAAAGTTTTATTTTAAAGATAATATTTTGTAGCATTGCCTCTTTTTCCATCAATGAAACAACTCGATTTATTTGGGTATGAATAGATGTAGTAGTGAACTCCATACCGATACTCGGCTTTGCAAGTTGAAGGAAATCTTCAATTGTCGATTCAATTTTATGAAGCTCTTCCTGCATGATGGGACCGTATAGATTTTCCTGCTCCGTTGCAACTAATTGAATAAACCCTTTTATAGACGTTAATGGATTTCTAATTTGATGAGCAAAACTTGCAGCTAATTGTCCAACGGTGTTTAGCTTGTCCCATTTTCTTAAAAGCTCGTCTTGCAATTTCTGTTTAGATATATCTTGTGAAAGCGAAACAAATCGTATGACCTTCCCTGCTTCATTTATGATGGGCGTCAACTTTGTTCGAATCCAACAAACCTCTCCGTCTTTCCCCACCACACGATACTCGATTATCTTTAATTCCCTCGCCGATTCATCATAAAATCGAATGAGTTCGGTTTTATCGTCTGAATGACAAGTTGAAACTAAAAGCGTACTGTCCCTCATCAAATCGTAAATAGGAACCCCAAGGAGTCCTTCCATCCTTCGGTTTATGTAAAGAAGCTTTTTCTTCTCGACATCGTACTGGCAAATGCCAACTTCCACATTATTTGTAATATCCTTTATTAATATTTCTTGTTGTAAAATATACTCCATCTGCTTTTCGATGAACGCTTTCATTTCTAACGTTTCCTCAAGATTTTTTGATAGCGCAATAACGCCTTGAACCCTTCCTTTATTATCATAATCCGGCAATATACTAAAGTTCACTGGAATCATAATACCGTTTCTCGTCATTCGAGCGGTATTCATTCGGATGACTTTTTCACCACCAAGCAATCGATTTTTAATTTCTATAAATTCATGCATAAGATGATCAGGAACGAATGGACTCTTGTTCCCTTTTAGTTCTTTATTGTTCCACCCAAATAGCTTATCATAGGCGTTATTAACAGCAACGACAGTCCCATCAAAATTACAGTTGATTGCTGCATTGTCTGTTAGGTCTAGTACCGTAATTTTCTTTTCAACTAATAATTGTTCAACTGCCGTATAGCCGGATGGATCTGCAATCGGAATTGCCTGTACACATACTTCGTCCAAAGAAACCCATCTACACAAATTCACATAAAACGGCAAACTATCCCCTTTTATTCTGATTAATCTGAAAGTGAATGGAATAACCCCTCCTTCATAGGATTCAGTAATACGCTGCATAAATAATGTACGATCTTGCTCATGTACCACTTCCAAGATCGATGTGTCGGTTATAGAACCGACTTCTCTCCTCAACATTTGACAGAATTCTTTATTTGCACTAATTATTGCTCCGTCTTTAGTCAAGCTAAAATTGATTGTTATAACGTCAACAGTTTGAGCATTAAGCTCTTCATCTACATCCGTATTCATCATCAACATGCCTCCCTTGTTCAGAAGAAAAAACGATCAAAACAGCTTTTCTAATCTCTCTTGAAATATATCACAACAATCCGACATTTTGGTGATTTTCCGGATTTCGAAAATGCACAATTCAAGTCCACAACCCGAACCACAAAGAAAGAAGCCAAGCTATCCGCCCGGCTTCTTCCTTGCTTCCGAATTATTTTCAAAATAAATGTGACCTTCAGCCGATGAACACTATTTACAGCAATTCCTTCCGCAAATCAGCAGCGCTCTTCGGTGATAGCAAACCAGGGGCAATATCAAATACCGTTTTTGCACCCGCCTCACCGTTTTGATTCAAGCGGTAAGCCGCACGTGCATAAGCGACAAGGACACTGGATGTGAATTCAGGGTTGCTGTCGAGTTTCAAGGAATATTCCATCACTTGTGCATTGCCTTCGCCCGTTTTACCGCTACGGATCACGAAACCGCCATGAGGCATTGCGGAGTGATCGCGTTTCAATTCTTCTTCAGAAATAAATGTCACCGTCGTATCATAGTCCGTGAAGTAGTCAGGCATCGTGACAATTGCCTGTTTCACTTCTTCTGGATTTGCACCTTCTTCTAAGACAACATAGCATTCACGTGTATGCTTTTCCCGTGTAGATAATTCAGGGAATGATCCGCTACGCACACGGTCAACTGCATCTGGCACAGGAATTGTATATTGGACGGCCCCTCTTACGCCCGGGACTCTTCTTACCGCATCTGAATGCCCTTGACTTAAGCCTTTCCCCCAAAATGTATAGGTTGCACCTTCCGGAAGAATCGCTTCGCCATACAGGCGATTGATGGAAAATAAACCTGGATCCCAGCCGACGGAAATGATGGCCGTCTTGCCATTCGGTTTTGCGGATGCATCAACCGCTGCAAAATATTCCGGAACTTTCGCATGCGTATCAAAGCTGTCCACTGTGTTGAAATGTGCTGACAAAGCAGGACCTTGTTCAGGTAAATCGTTTTTCGATCCGCCACACAGGATCAGGACATCGATTGCGTTCGTAAAATTTTGGATGTCATCCATCTTATGTACAGGTACGTTCCCATTCAATAACTTCACATCTTCCGGATTTCTTCTGGAAAATACCCCGACTAATTCCATATCTTCGTTTTGACTGATTGCGGATTCTACACCACGTCCTAAGTTTCCGTAACCTGCAATTCCAATTCTAATTGTCATCTTCCAATAACTCCTTTCATGTTACTGCTTTCATATTCAGCAGTTTGTTGTATAAGTTTACCTCTTTATTCGTCATCTTTCTAGATAACCTATCCGCTTTTGCTAAAAAATCTTCATCGACAGCCCCAAATCCGTACCTGCCCTCTTCTTGTCGAAAGATCGGGAGTGCTTCGTACTTCAGTGGATAGCCGCCATCTTCTCGAATGAATCCTTGGAGTGATTTTAAATAGTGCAATACCTCTGCATGCAATTTCCCATTCATGTGAAGGGATTCCGTTGCTGTCAATACGAATGTCGTTGTTTCCCCATAGGGTCCGCTTCCATACCGATTTCCTACATTCTCAGCAATCCATCCTGTAAAGCGCCCTTTATTGGAAAGACGATCAATTTTGTTGAAAATCGTTCGTAATATATCCACTTTTATGAAAGATAAATCGAGATCCTCTTTTTTCAACTTCTCATCATCAAAATGAAAGACCCATCCAGCAGTCGTCATCTCTCGATCCACTATACTTTGCAATTCAACGAAAGGACCGGTCTTTCGCATTTCATCATTATAGAGTTCGACAAGTGTGATTTGCATATCATTTTGAACATGTTCCGGCATCTGTGCGACCAATTGCTTATCGATTGCAAATTCTCCGTTTTCAACCCGTCCAAAATAGAACGGAATTTCCTTCTGGATACTGATCAACGCCGAGGCCAAACGGGATTGCTCGTCATCCTGTCTGACGTTCAGCTGAAAGGGAATCGTTTCCACTGAATCGTCACGCTTCCAGAAAACCGCCTCCATTAGGATCGTATCAAAAGTGGAACATGCATGTCGGACGACAATTCCAGCTTTGACAATATCGGACGCATCGAAATGATTCGGTTGTATAAAAAATTCAATGGATGGATCCGCCGCGATTTTCGGAAAGATGGGATGCCCTGTCGACAATCTTTCGTGTAGAACGGGTTCATCTTCTTTTTTAATTAAGAATGATGGTTTCCTTGTCAAATTTCGCGTATAGAATGGCTCGTACCAATGCTCCAAATCGAGTTCGACGAAAATATATTGTTTTTCAATTTGTTCTTCAATCGCTTTCTCATCCTGCTTACTAAACAACTTTTTTATGAAATTCAATGGATGGATCCCCTCCGCTAATTCGTTGGTATGGAATCATCTTAACGTTTCCACCATGAAAACGCTATTCCAACTGCATTGTTCATAATCTAGCCTTTTCACTAATCTCCAAAAAAATGTTAAACTATAAGGGATGCATTTCAATTGAAAAGAGGCTTCATTATGCGCGGTTTTGTCTATCTGATCGTCTTTTTCTCGTTTTTTGATTTATTTTCACAGTTACCCGTCATGAGTCCGTTTGCGCTTTCGCTCGGGGGCACACCGTTTTTGGTCGGACTTGCTGTCGGTATGTATTCCTTTTCCAATACGATCGGCAATATCATCTCGGGATTTATGACCGATAAAAGAGGGCCGTTCCTCATACTTGTATTGGGATTGTTCGCTTCCGCCCTTTCCCTTTTCCTCTACTCGGCAGTAGCGGATGCGTCAGCATTGCTCGGAGTCCGGTTCATCCACGGTTTCATGGAAGGGTTGATTGTTCCAGCGGCATTCACTTTTCTCGCCAATCGTGCCGAAGAATCGAAAAGAGGTCGTAATGTCGCCATTTCAGGTGCATTTGTCGGACTTGCCGCCATCATCGGTCCAGCATACGGGGGAATAGTGGCTGCCAAAACAAGTACACCGTTCATCATGGCTATCAATGGGGGGATTATGTTTCTGTTAGCGATCCTCGCATTCTTTGTTCTCCGTTCATTCAACTATGTTCGTAAACTCAAGGCCAAACAAATTCGGCGCTTTCCAGTGAAAAACTTATTCCGAAATCGGGGGATGATACGGGCATTTGCAGGCGCATTTTTTCTCATGTTCTCACAAGGCGTCCTTGCACTCGTCTTACCTTTGAAAGTCGAATCGCTCGGATTTGATACAAAAACGAGCGGAATATTATTGAGCACGTTCGGTGTTGTTGCAATCCTGATTTTCCTACTGCCAATCAACCGAATATTCGACCGTGCCCGTCCGGTTTCGACGCTTGCATTCGGCATCACACTGATGGGCTTGAGCATGTTATTTTTAAGTCAGATCGAGGAATTGAATTTTTTATATGTGGCCATGGCAATTTACGGGGTAGGCTTCGCTTTCCTTTTCCCTTCCATCAATTCCCTGCTCATCGACTCGTCTACGACTGAATACCGCGGAAAAGCATATGGCTATTTTTACGCATTCTTCTCAATCGGTGTCGTAGCAGGATCGGGTCTGATCGGATTTTTGGACCTTGAGTTCCGAGGCGCATTCATGCTAACAGGTATCATTTTGCTAGCCGTAGCGGTCTATACGTTGCTCGGAATGAAAAAAGGTTCTATTGACAAATCAACTCCTGTCGCTTAAAGTCAAAGACGAAATGAATACCCTGTCCGGGAGAGGTTCATAGCGACCCTCTATAAAAAACTATGTATGGATGTACGGTCATTCGACACGGCTTTTTTAGATTGCATAGACGAACCTCCCCGACAAAATTTAGGGGAGGTTTTTTAATTGGCTGGAAGAGATGAAGCAACAT
Organism: Sporosarcina soli; assembly: GCF_042655805.1. Lineage (NCBI taxonomy): Bacteria > Bacillati > Bacillota > Bacilli > Caryophanales > Caryophanaceae > Sporosarcina > Sporosarcina soli. The sequence goes on from NZ_JBHSNO010000008.1 coordinate 68,536, forward strand.
TGAGTGATTTGACATTGCTCGGCAACCAAAATACGAAATACGCATATGAATACAATCCGGATGTGTTAGAATCCGTCGACAATATGCATGTCGGAAGGGATTATTTTGTCAAGTTCAACTGCCCGGAGTTTACATCCCTTTGCCCAATGACGGGCCAACCTGATTTCGCAACGATGTATATCAGCTTCATACCTGATAAAAAATTAGTCGAAAGTAAATCATTGAAACTGTACTTATTCAGTTTCCGGAATCACGGCGATTTTCATGAAGACTGCGTCAATATCATCATGAATGACTTGATCAAACTGATTGAACCGCGTTACATCGAGGTTTGGGGCAAATTTACGCCACGCGGTGGGTTATCGATCGACCCTTACTGCAATTACGGTAAACCTGGAACGAAATACGAACAGATGGCCGATCATCGAATGATGAATCATGACCTCTATCCGGAGAAAATCGATAATCGCTAAAAAGTGGCAAGTTCACTAATTGAAGATAAAAACATCCGGAGCGACTTGGCTTTACAGTCATCTTCCGGATGTTTTTTTACGCTTTTTCCATCGTATACGATTTGATCTCGTTCATGAAGGCTTTGCCGTACCTCTCCAACTTCGACAAGCCGACTCCATTCACTTCAAGGAATTCCTCATCTGTTACAGGCATTCTTGCAGCCATATCCCGCAATGTTTTATCGGAAAAGACGACAAAAGGAGGGACCCCGGCTTCTTGGGCCAAGTTCAGACGGAGTGCACGAAGTTGTTCAAATAACGGATCATCGTTTGTAATCTGTTTCGTCACAACGGACACTTTCCGGTAGATTTTCACTTTCCCTGTCAAGACATCTTTGCCGCGCTCACTGACATAAATGATGGGAAATTGTCCGTTCTCAACAGATAGGCAATTTTCGGAGATGATGAACTCGATAAAATCAGAAATTTCTTTTGTGTTACGCCCTTTCATCAGTCCATAGGTCGTCAGTTTATCAAAACCGAATTCCAAAACTTTTTTGTTCCTTGAACCTGTTAACACTTGTGCAATCATCGTTTTTCCGAATCGTTGCCCCATTCGGATGACACAAGAAAGCACCATTTGAACGTCCACCGTTACATCGGAACTTTCCCTTGTATCCGTGCAGTTGGCACATCGTCCACAAGCCACTACATCCTTTTCACCAAAATACGTAATGATAAATTTTTGTAAACAAGTTTCCGTATGACAAAAATCGATCATAGATTGCAGCTTTTCCAGTTCCGCCGGAATCCGGCCTTCATCTTGTGACTGGTCGATCAGGAAGCGCTGCGTGTGAACGTCCTGTGATGAAAACAATAATGTGCAATCACTATCGAGACCATCACGTCCAGCACGCCCGGCTTCTTGATAATAGCTCTCCATATTTTTCGGCATCTGATAGTGGATCACATATCTTATGTTACTTTTATCGATGCCCATCCCAAAGGCATTTGTAGCAACCATCACTGTTGCTTCGTCCATTAAAAAACGATCTTGTTCCAATTGCCGTTCAACATCCGACAAGCCCGCATGGTATTTGGCAACCGCTACCCCACTTTTCCGTAACATTTCATAGACGGAATCGACCGCTTTCCGTGTAGCTGCGTAAATGATACCCGCTTCCCCGTCATTTTTCTTTACATATTCCTTCACGAATTTGTCCCGATCTTGTCCTTTAATGACTGAAAAGGTAAGATTGGATCGTTCAAAACCGGTCATTACCGTATTTGCTTCTGTGATATCAAGTTGGCGGCATATATCTTCCCGCACATCGGGAGTGGCGGTTGCGGTAAGTGCCAACACGATCGGTTTCTCGTCGAATATCGAAATGATGCTACGAATATTTCGATAGCTCGGTCGGAAGTCATGTCCCCATTGTGAAATACAATGCGCCTCATCGATTGCGATCATCGGAACATAAATCGAACGCAGCCGATTTGTAAATGCTGTGGAATCCAGTCGTTCCGGTGCAACATATAGAAGACGGTACTCTCCCCGTTCCGCCCGGTCCATCGTCTCCCGATATTCCTCTGTGGATAATGAACTATTAATGAAGGCAGCGGCGATCCCTGCCTCGTGAAGCGCATCGACTTGGTCCTTCATCAGTGAAATGAGCGGGGAAATGACGAGTACAGTCCCTTCCATGACCAATGCCGGCACTTGATAGCAGATGGACTTCCCTCCGCCTGTCGGCATCACACATAGCGTATCTTTTCCGGACAGAACATTGCTGATCACCTTTTCCTGCCCTGTTCGAAACGAATCATATCCAAAATAATCGCGTAACACAGTTGTTGCTTTCGTTATCAATGATTTATATCCCCCTGTTACTTTCGAAATCATCCATTCGATTGATGCGGGAGATTATCCCATCTTTCTATTATAGAAGAAGAAAGACCCTTCTTCAATCCGACAGGAAGCATTCTACTTCTTCATGATGGGATAATGATTGGCAGGCGAATTTCGACAGTCGTACCAACACCTTCCTGACTTGAGAATTGTATGGTTCCGTTATGACTTTCGATAATTTTATAGCTGACCATTAAACCAAGTCCCGTTCCTTTCTCATTTTGTGAATAAAACGGTTCTCCGAGTTTCTGAAGCCGCTCCATGGACATCCCGCTTCCGGTATCTGCAATTGTAATTTTGACCATATTATCCGCTTCTACTGCCGTTCTGATTTCGATAATTCCTCCGCTTGGCATTGCCTCTATTGAATTTTTGATAATATTCATGAAAACTTGTTGAATTTGCTTTGACTCGCAACGTATGAAAGCGTCCTCACTATTTTGAAAAACTTGAATTTCTATATCGCGAAGCATTGCTTCCTTCTCTAACAATGAGACAGCTCGCTTAATCTTATTCTGAACCGAAGCTATGGAAAATTCGGATGTACTACTCGGTTTGGCGAGTTGTAGAAATTCCTCGATAATGGACTCTATCATTTCGACTTCTTCGGTCATGATCGCTTTAAAAGACTTGTCATTTTTCAATTCGAGCAATTGGATGAAGCCTTTGATCGTAGTCAAAGGATTTCTAATCTGATGGGCAAGACTTGCCGCCAATTGCCCAACAACGTTTAATTTATCCCATTTTTGCAAAAGTTCATCATGCAATTTTTGATTTGTTATATCTTGGGTTATGGAAATATAGCGTAACACATTTCCTGCCTCATCTAGAATTGGCGTAATCGTTGTGCGAAGCCATCGAATCTCTTCGACCGTATCCAGTACTCGGTATTCTACGTCTGTTTGTTCTTTGAATGCTCCCTTATAAAACCGAGCCAAGTCTGCTACATCTTCCGTGAGACAATTCGCAATGAACATCCGATGATCGCGTAAGACATCGGCGACCGGGATGCCAAGAAGACCTTCCATCGCCGGACTGAGATATAGAAACTTGTTTTCCATTGCATCATATTGGCAAATTCCCACATTTAAATTATTCGTTATATCCTCGATTAACATTTGCTGTTCTACCAAATGTTCAATTTCATATGTATTCATAAAACCGCATCCCTCCTTCTTTTAAAATTATTAAAACTTTAAATACTATTTTATCATATTTTTCAAAAAGGAGAGGATAATGTTGAAAATTCCCGTAATTTGGATGGTTTTACTTATCTACGCAGTCGACTTTATGAATCAAAAAAAGCACCAGATTTCGGTGCTTAAAAAGGGATTATTGTTGAAATAGTAAGCGTTCTTCATCGCGACTATGTATTTCATTGACGACCATCAATGCTTGAAAGCGTTGTAGAACAGCGGAGCTTAAATTTTCTTTTTCACGCAGTTCCTCAATATCTTTCACAATGATACGCAGTAAATCATGATCTCTCGTCAATTGGGTGACAGCATCTTTCAATTCCGGTTGTTCCTCCACGATTTCCCCATAGAACCCTTCTTCCTCCGCGTCCGCATGGCTGATAACACGTGTTTTCCAGTAATCGATCAGATCGTCCGCTGCCCGATTCGCAGATGAAAGGTCCCCCTGCTGTAAAAACTCCAGCAACCCTTCCGTTTTCTCGTTAGCTCCCGATAATCCCCCTTCGTGAATTGCACGATGGGAATGTAGTTGTTTTAACGCTGGACCTGCCATTTCAATCACCCTTTCACTTCATTTGTACCATTAAGGGTAACATAATCACAAATAATTAGGAAAAGATAAAAAATAATAGCCTTTCTGTTAAGAAAATAAGAAACAGAAGGGCTATTTGTGAAGTGTGCGTACCAGAAATGATGCAATTTTCATCTACTGGACTTACAATCACTCTTAAATTGACAAATCAAATGATAAGAACTTAGATAGTTGTCGTTCATGCTTGTCGAGCACAATCCGCGCCGGATTGATGCCCTGCTCACGCAGTACTTCAATGTTCTGAACGATGAATTCGTCGCTGCCGACAACATAGAAGAGTCCATCCTTGTCTGTAGCAAGATTCTTCACTTCATCATAGTAGTCTTTACGGTTATCGACGAACTGTGAGGTGAACTTCTTGTCAGGTGCGGATTTAAAAATATCAGTGAATAAGAAATCTTTCGATGAATCGATGTTCAAGGAATGAATTTGATTGACGTTATCAGCACGTTCGAAATAATCAAGTACAAGCGGTCTGAAAGTTGCCAGGCCAACACCTGATGACAGTAGGTAAACATTTTTGTCTTCTCTTTTAAGCGGTACATTCGAATGCGTCTTAAATACGGCAACTTCATTGCCGACTTCAAGATTTCTTAAAATCGTTTTAAACTCAGAGCACTGCTCTCTGATGCGTGTCGTAATACCAATTGAATTTTCGTGCGGTAAAGTGGAGATGGACATATGGCGAATCAGGCTTCGGTTTGGTTTATCTCCAGCATTAAAACCTTCCAGTGCGAAGTGAGTGTGGGAACCTTCTTCCCATGTAAAGTCTTCCGGACAATCGAGCAGGTACGTTTTGATCTCAGGCGTTTCTTCAATAATCTTATTTATTTTAGTCCAGTATATTTGCATCATCTATTCTCCTAACTTAATTATATCTATCGTTACTATCTAGTATACAATAATTGATAATTATTCTCAATTAAACAGACTAATTATTTCAGATAGTTTATGTGACATCCGCCGGAGGCTTTATCTTCGTTCAGCGGGCGTTTAAACACCCACTGAACAGTAAACCAAAACGCATTCATCTCGCCACCTATGAAGGTGGGAGTTTTCCACTAAATGAAGATAAAAGAGGGCCGTCGCAGAAAGTCAACTTTCACTGACTTTCTGGACCGCCCCTAGTTGTCTGGCTAAACATATCGACGATGAACTTTATTGCGATCATAGGAATAGACGACTTGCATATTCTCCACACTAGTTTCTAAATGGACGATTCGACCCCATAACTGATAAATATAAGGAAGCACATTTTCCAAATACTGAAGATCGAGTTCCGTCCCTTCATACTTATGCACTAAATACAATTCCCCGTTACGTAAATAATCTCCATTTTCTACTACGATATATGGAAATCCACCATTCACCCGAATGGAGACAAGTTGGTCGCGGACCAATTCATAGTCTTTTGTAGAAATTTTATAATCGCTTCCTTTTTTCTCGAATAAATAGAGATCTTCCTGTTCGGCCAACTCTTTCGTTAAATAATTTCGGATAAAAGAAATATCCGATTCGATTTCCCGCACTTCAAAAATCTTCTCCCGACCCGAATTCGGCTTGACGCCCAGTTTCCTCATTTCCTCATCCGGTTCGTTGTAGCGTCTTTCGATGTCTTCAAAAATTTTCACCCCGAGATAGTAAGGATTAATGCGAGTCTTTGAAGGTTGCACCACATTGGCATTCAATGTGGCAAACTCGATCGTTTCATCCGAGGTTAAATCCATTTCCCTGAGGATTCGTTGATGCCAATAAGATGCCCAGCCTTCATTCATAACCTTCGTTTCAAGTTGCGGCCAAAAATAGAGCATCTCTTCCCGCATCATTGTTAAGATATCCCTTTGCCATTCTTCAAGCTCACGGCTATTTTCTAAAATGAAGAGCAGCAAGTCTTTCTCTTCTTCCGCAGGGAATTTCCCTGCTTTTTTCTTCGTTTTTTTCGTTTCAGGTTCCCGCTGATCCAAACTCCATAAATCATCATAAGGAGTTTTTCGTACATAGCTTTCCATTTCTTCGTCCAACTCATCAATCGGTTTTTTCCCCTTGTTTAAAGTAGGATCGACATGTTCCTGAATCGCCAAAACGGCATCCAAAAATCGTTCAACCTCTTCCTTTCCGTGAACCATTTCATATTCTGCAATTCTTTCCGCAGTCGCAGTCATACTTTCAACCATATCTTTACGTGTATTGGAAAAACGGACATTGTTTTTAAAGAAATCGCAATGAGCCAGAACGTGGGCAATGATCAGCTTATTTTGAATTAGGCTGTTCGTATCCAGTAAAAATGCATAGCATGGATCCGAATTGATAACAAGCTCGTAAATTTGGCTCAGCCCAAGATCATATTGCAACTTCATCCTATGAAACTGTTTTCCGAAACTCCAATGTGTAAACCGTGTTGGCATGCCATATGCCCCAAACGTATAAATAATATCCGCTGGACAGATTTCATAACGCATCGGATAAAAATCGAGTCCGAACCCTTTGGCAATGTCTGTAATCTCACCGATGGCCCGATGAAGCGCTTTATATTCCGTCAATCGAACCCCTCCGCATTTTTTTGGAAAAAGCTTTTGAGCGCGTGATACACATCTTTTTTCTCCTTCAAGATATATGGACGGAATTTCGGATGGTCTATCGTCTTATAGGTGTTCATCAATGTGGAAAAGCGATTATACGCATTCACTTCCCCGTATCCGAACATATTCGAAACAGTCATGAGCTCGTTGACCAATTGAATGCATTTCGCATTGTCGGAAGACATGTTTTCCCCGTCCGAAAAATGGAAAGGATAAATATTATAGCGTGACGGATGATACTTTTCTTTCACTAACTCCAATGCTTTGAGATATGCGGAGGAACAGATCGTCCCGCCACTTTCCCCTTTCGTAAAAAAGTCATCTTCAGTTACAACTTTTGCTTCGGTGTGATGTGCGATAAATTCAATTTCGACACTTTCATACTTCGAACGTAAAAATTTAGTCATCCAAAAGAAGAAACTTCTCGCAATAAATTTCTCGAAATTCCCCATGGAAGCACTCGTATCCATCATAGCGAGTACAATGGCTTTCGACTCCGGCTTTTGCACATCGTTCCAAGTTTTAAAACGAAGATCATCATTATGGAATGGTGCAATTTCTGCCTTCCCTTTCATTGCATTCCTTTTGACGGCCGATAAGATCGTCCGTTTTTTATCAATATTGCCGATCAGCCCTTTTTTTCGAATATCATTGAATTCGATTTTTTCCGTTGTCGTCTCGGCATGGTCTTTTCGTTCCAGATTCGGCAACTCCAGTTCCTTGAATAGTGCCTCTTCAATTTCGGCAATGGACACTTCCGCCTCTGTATAATCATGACCAGGCTGATTCCCGGCTTGTTTACCTTGCCCTTGCCCGCCCTTATCCTGTCCTTTATCACTTGCCACGACATCTCCGACCTGACTATCCCCGTCACCTTGCCCTACATGTTTGGACTTGTCAAAGTTATAACGGATTTTATATTCATCTAGTGAACGGATTGGAATTTTGATGACTTCCTGACCATTCGACATGATAATACTTTCTTCACTAATAATATCGGGCAAATTATTTTGAATGGCTTCCTTTACTTTATCCATATGCCGTTTCTGATCCTGATACCCTTTCCGATGGAGGGACCAGTTTTCCTGAGAAACGACAAACTGATTTTCCTGTTTTTCGCTCATTTTCACCCACACCTATCTATTATCTATCCGAGATTTTATAACTCCAATGTATTGAACAGCAACGATTTTTGAGAAAAAAACAAGACCAATGCATCATCAGTCTTGTTTTTCCCCTTCAACTCCGCTATCGATTCAACAGACTTCCAACATAACGTAATAACTCATTGGCAGAAGTAGAATTATAGCCGTATTCGTCAATCAATCGCGCAACGACCTCATTGATTTTCTTCAGCTGCGATTCATCCGGTGTTTGAGATGAAGTTGTAATTTTTACAACATCTTTCAAATCGGCGAACAATTTCTTTTGGATCGCTTCTCTTAGACGATCATGGGATCGATAGTCAAAACGTTTTCCTTTTCTTGCATAAGCGGAAATCCGGATAAGAATTTCTTCCCGGAATGCCTTTTTCGCATTTTCCGAAATTCCAATCTGTTCCTCGATCGAACGCATTAGCTTTTCGTCTGGGTTCATCTCTTCTCCAGTTAACGGATCTCTCAATCTGTTTTTATTGCAATACGCTTCCACATTATCCAAATAATTATTCATTAACGTGATAGCCGATTCTTCATACGAATAGACAAACGCTTTTTGGACTTCCTTCTTGGCAATCTCGTCGAATTCTCTTCTCGCAATGGCAATATAATTCATATACTTTTCCCGGTCTTCCTGGGAAATCGAAGCATGCTGATCCAGTCCATCTTTTAAAGCACGTAAGACGTCAAGCGCATTGATGGAAGGCACTTCTTTGCGAATGATGGCCGAAGAAATCCGGTTGATGACATAGCGCGGATCTATACCATGCATGCCTTCGTTCGGAAACTCTTTTTTCAATTCCTCTACATCGACTTGGTTAAATCCTTCCACGTTTTCTCCGTCATACAACCGCATCTTTTTGACGACATCCAATCCTTGTTTTTTCGAGTCTTCCAATCTCGTCAATACCGAGAAAATCGCGGCGACACGCAAAGCATGCGGTGCAATATGAACATGGGCCATATCGCTTTCCTTGATCATTTTTTCATAAATACGTTCTTCCTGGCTGACTTTCAAATTATACGGAATCGGCATAACGATAATTCTTGAATGCAAAGCTTCGTTCTTTTTATTGGATATAAAAGTCCGGTACTCCGTTTCATTCGTGTGCGCGACAATCAATTCATCCGCACTGATCAATGCAAAACGTCCTGCTTTGAAATTCCCTTCTTGCGTAAGGGATAAAAGATGCCATAGAAACTTTTCGTCCAGTTTCAACATTTCCTGGAACTCCATCATCCCTCGGTTTGCCTTATTTAATTCTCCATCAAATCGATACGCACGCGGATCCGATTCAGAACCGAATTCAGCAATCGTAGAAAAGTCGATGCTCCCTGTCAAATCCGCGATATCTTGTGATTTCGGATCAGATGGTGTAAACGTCCCAATCCCGACACGTTTATCTTCCGAGAAAAAGATCCGCTCCACTAACACATTTTCAATTTCCCCACCGTATTCTTTTTCCAAACGCATCGTATTCAAAGGGGATAAGCTTCCTTCGATTCGAATGCCATATGTTTCATAAAAGTCGTGGCGCAAATGTTGCGGAATGAGATGAAGGGGATCCTCATGCATCGGACAACCTTTAATGGCGTAAACCGCCCCTTCATCCGTTCTAGAGTAGCTTTCAAGCCCTCTTTTCAACAACGTCACAATGGTTGACTTACCGCCACTTACCGGTCCCATTAACAATAAAATCCGCTTTCGGACATCTAACCTCTTTGCCGCTGGATGAAAATATTCTTCCACTAATCGTTCAATCGCATCTTCTAACCCGAAAATTTCTTCTCCAAAAAACTGATAGAGGCGTTTCCCGTCTCTTTCGATTAACCCCGAGCTTTTGATCATATTGTAAACACGCGAATGAGCTGTCTGGGCCACTTCTTTCCTTTTCTTTACAACGTCCAAGTATTCCGCAAATGTACCTTCCCACTTCAACTTGTTTTCTTCTTCTCTAAAGCTTCTTACTTTGTCTAAGATATCCATTGAATTCCCTCCATTCAGGGCATGGTTTTATCTATAGTATGCGTGGAACAAGCTAATCATGACGGCTCTATGAAAACATAAGAAAAGCGCTACGTTCATAAACGAATTTGAATCGTCTTGAACGTAGCGCTTTTCATCATTTACTTTTAACGGGTATATCATTCGACGAACTGAATAAGTTCCCGACAATCAGCCCTGTAATGAAAGCGATCACGCTGAGTACAAACGGTGTTCCGCTTTCTGGTATTCCGGGATAAACGATAAATAAAGATCCGATGACAAGGCCAATCATTACTGCAAATGTTGCATACTTGTAGTGCGACAGCAAATATTGGATCGTCTTGCCACTAATGAGTAAACCTACGACCATTCCGGCACCGATGACGATGATGATGGGAAGATTAAAATTTGAAAGTGCCCCAATTACTGTTGAATAAACACCGAGCACCAACAATAATAAGGACCCACTGATTCCTGGCAATAACATCGCCACACTGCCTGTTAATCCCGCTAAAAAGAGAAGAATTACATTTCCACCAGTTAAGGCAGTGATCGGTTTTTGACTCTGTGGCAGCATCGATGCTAAAAAGGCTAGTAAAATTCCTACGACAAGAATAAGTAGGAAATGGGACCACTTGAAATTCTTTTTCACATTCGCTTGTTTTGCGATAAAAGGAAGGACGCCTATCATCAGTCCTAAGAAAAAATATTGTGTTGGAGCATGATAATTTTTCAATAAAAAATTCATTACTTTGCTGAATACAAGTAGCGTAACAGCAATGCCAATTGCTAGCGGCACCAAAAAACCGATATGTTTTTTCCAATCACGACTGAAAAAACCTCTGATTGCCGTCAACAACTCATCGTATATCCCTAAAATGTTGGCGATGGTTGCGCCGCCCGATCCAGGAATAAGATCGCTGATTCCCATGAAGAATCCTCGATATAAATTTCTCCACTGCATAAAACCTGTTCCTCCAATTTCAATTGAATGTTCTTAGTATACCATTTTACGAAAGTGAAATGGAGGGTCTCTCTACTTATTTCCCTTTCTATCCTATGGATCCCCTTCAATTTCCAACTGTCTAAGACGGCTAAGTGATTGAAAAGTTCCTTTTTGATATGCATGACGCCTCGGCATAATTGATTCGCTAATGATACAATAGGCCGGCCCTATTATTATGAAGTGAATTTAAAAAGTGCCGGCGTATCTATCGCTAGCACTTTCTACATCTTATAGTCCCATTTTCTTCGCAATGATCCCTTTCATGATTTCATTCGTCCCTGCGTAAATCGATGCGACCGGAATATCCCGATAACGCCTGGCAATCTTATAATCTTCCATATAACCATAGCCTCCATGTAACCGCATACACTCAGCGGAAATCTCATGAGCGGCTTCGGTTAACCAATATTTAGCCATGGACACTTTCTTAACAATTTCTTTCCCTTCTATGTGATCTTCAATGAGCGATTCAAGAAACGTTTTCCCAAGTTCCACTTTCGTCGCCATTTCTGCTAGTTTAAATTGGGTATTCTGAAATGAAGAGACCGGCTTTCCGAATGCTTGACGGGATTTCACATAATCAATGGTCATTTCGAGCATGTCCTCGGATGCAATTTGTGCACTGATTGCAACGACGAGCCTCTCCTGTTGAAGCTTTTCCATGAGATATTGAAAACCTTGACCTTCTTCACCAAGCAAGTTTTCGACAGGAACACGACAGTCTTCAAAGTATAGCTCTGCTGTATCTTGCGCATGAAGACCGACTTTGTCCAAGTTTCGGCCTTTTGTGAATCCCGGCATTCCCTCTTCCATAACAAGGAGACTGATTCCCCGATGTTTCGGTTCAGCATTTGGATTCGTTTTTACGACGACGAGGAATAAATTACCGTTCACCCCATTCGTAATAAACGTCTTTTGTCCATTCACAATATAATGATTTCCATCACGTATGGCTGTTGTTTGCACATTCGCCAAATCGGAACCTACACCCGGCTCGGTCATTGCAATCCCTGTAATATAGTCTGCTGAGGTACACCCAGGCAGCCAACGTTCTCGTTGCTCTGGGGAACCGTAAGCTTCGATATACGGAACGACAATATCATTATGCAAACTAATCCCGACTAAACTTGTTCCGACCCTTTCCAACTCTTCCATAATAACGACACAAAAGCTAAAGTCTAGTTCAAGCCCCCCGTAATCTTCGCTCACTTGCGGACAAAGAAACCCTAACTCGCCGAGATCTTTCCAAAACTTCCGTGGGATAATCCCTTCCTTCTCCCACTTCTTATAGTTCGGCACCGCTTCTTTTTGCAAAAATTTTCGAAGCGTTTTTCGAAATATAAGATGTTCCTCCCCTTCAAACCTGTATCTCCCCACTAGCAATCCCCTTTCTTTTGATACATTACGCCTCGACGTAATCATAATGCATTTCCAATGATTCCCATCATGCGAAACATGACTTTGGAAATGCGTGGTAGATCGCAGTCACCCGCGCTCTAAATCCTATCAAAGCATGTTTATCAAACTTAAGCAACTAACAAGTTATAATTGTTCGAAAATACATTACACTTGGTATAATTGCTTCCGGAAAACGGAAAATTATTTTCTCTCTCGATGTTCTATGAAGTTAATGCTATAATAGCACTACACTCGTGAAAGCGCTGCCAAATTTATTTTTTTGAAAGGGAGTGATACAAATGGAGCTAGTTCTTCACCAAAAGCTGGAACAAAAACTATTAATGACCTTTGAGCTTAGACAAGCTATTGAACTATTACAATATTCCACTTTCGAACTCGACCAATTTATCAGGGAACAGGAACTTGAAAATCCTTTGATCGAATTGAAGGAAAAGGATGGACATAATCAATATGAAGAGCGTATACAAAGGGTTTCCTCGACATCGGACTCTTCTGAATCCCTGATTGAAAAAACACGATCATTTGAGGCCAATATGAGAGATGAATTATTTGCACAAGCAAAATTCATGTTTTCAGATGAGCATATACTCTACTTATTGAGCACACTCATTTATAATTTGGACGATAACGGCTATTTAAACCAGCCCGTTGGCGAGTCCATGATCTCCCTAAACTTGACCGATCTTGACATCGAACGAGGAATCCAGTTACTCCAGCAGTTCGCACCGCTTGGCACCGGGGCACGAACGTTGAAAGAATGCCTACAATTACAGCTGAAGTACGGCTATCCAGATGAAAAAGAGGCGGAATATTTAGTGAACAATCATTTGCAGTTATTAGCAGATCGCAAGTGGAATGAGCTTTCAGCCTTGATGAAAATTCCATTAGCAGAAGTAAAAAGGTTGTCCGATTTAATTCGCTCGCTCAATCCTCGACCATGTACGTTTATTGCCGATTTTGCGACCGATTATTTGAATCCGGATATAATCGTTGAATACATAAACGATGAATTTACGTTCCACTTGAATGATGGCAATTTGCCTTCCATCCAAATCCATCAAGATTATTCACGTTATTTGCAAGGAAAAAGTGATGTTGCCAACTATATGCACGAGCATTATAAAAGCTACCAATGGCTGCTGAATAGTATTGAACAGCGGCGTAATACAATCATCTCCATTATGCATGTACTGCTCGAAAAACAGAAAAATTTCTTCTTGAAGGGATTTCAAGCTTTGGAGCCACTAACTCTAAAAGAAGTGGCAGATGAGATTGGCATGCATGAGTCTACCGTTAGTCGTGCGACGGCAAATAAGGTCATTCAAACACCATTAGGCTCCTTCAATCTTCGGTTGCTTTTTACATCGAAGTTGGAAACGACCGACGGAAGTAGCATCTCCCAAACAACCGTCAAATCCTTGCTAAAAAGCTTTATCGATCAGGAAGACAAATACAGACCGCATTCCGATCAAAAAATTGCCGACTATTTAAAATCCGAAAAAGGAATCACGATTTCCAGACGTACGATCAGTAAGTATCGAGAGGAAATGAATATTCCCTCCTCAAGTAGAAGAAAAGAAATTCGTGTATAACAACAAAAGCGCAGTGCGCCTGCCTAGAGTCTAGACGGAAACAAAAACGTCAAGGTAGCAAAATAACTACCTTGACGTTTTATCCATGTTAATTTGATGCATGCACTTCATTCTTACGACGTTCGATCGCTTCTAGGCGCTCATCATACTCTTCGACTGTCAACTTATGCTCGACAAAGTAACGATTGCGCGGATGTGTACGGCATTCGTCCGAACAGCTGCGCATATAGAAATGCTCGTTCTCTTCAGAACAGAGGATTTTCGCATTACATTCAGGGTTCGCACAGTTTACATAGCGCTCACATGGTGTTCCATCGAAATGATCCCGACCAACGACCACATGTTCCACCTGGTTAATTGGTACAGCGATCCGCTCATCGAACACGTACATTTGACCATCCCAAAGCTGTCCTTGTGCGACAGGATCTTTTCCATATGTGGCAATACCACCATGCAATTGACCTACATCTTCAAAGCCTTCACGTACAAGCCAGCCGGAAAACTTCTCACAGCGAATGCCTCCTGTACAATAGGTCAGGATTTTCTTCCCTTCGAACATCTCTCGATTCTCCTGAATCCACTCTGGCAAATCACGGAAGTTTTCAATATCTGGACGAACTGCTCCCCGGAAATGTCCTAAATCGAACTCATAATCATTCCGTGCATCGATGATAATCGTATCCTCTTCCTGCATTTGCTTGAACCATTCTTCGGGACTTAAGCGTTTTCCTGTCAATTCATTCGGATTGATATCTTCTTCCAAACTTAAATTGACAATTTCTTTACGCGGTCGCACATGCATTTTCTTAAATGCATGTCCATCTGCTTCATCGATTTTAAAAACGATATCACTGAAACGCTCGTCGCTTCTCAACAGTTCCATATAGGCATCCGTCTGCTCAATCGTACCGGAACAAGTTCCGTTGATTCCCTCTGTTCCGACAAGGATACGACCTTTCAAACCGATTTCCTTACAAGCCGCCAAGTGCTCCGCTGCGAACGTTTCTGGGTCTTCTACAGGTACATATTTATAGTACAGAAGAACCCGATAAGAATTTTTCTCCATTTTTCCAACCACCTTGTTTTTTATAATTGCATGTTATAGCCAACAACCGGATCGGATGATACACATGGTTTTGTTAACATACAAAAGCAATCCCGTACTCATTAAATCCGGGACCTTGACATTATATCACATGATTGTTGTCGAAAAAAAGGATTTTCCATACTGAAATAGGCACTTCAAACCGTTTGTTACATTTTTTTTACGGTATCAAAAAAATAGTTCTTTCCCTTCCTATTTCCCCCCTCATATTTTCCGATTTTTTGTCAATCCTTGGTTTGCCTTTAGTTTTCATGTATACTAGGAGAATAGATTTACTGACTAAATTCGACACTATCTTACTTTATTTTGAAACTATTTAAGTAGACTATCCGTCTAACTTTCTATAAACAGAAAAGGAGTCTTTAGCATGAAAAGAACACATCGGAAACGTCGCTCTTTATGGATTGACGCGACTTTTTCCATCGCCATTATTACCCTTACCGTAGCCGCCATCTACTTGATTTCATTGACGTCCAAAAACGACGAAGCCTCGTCTACGGGTAGTGATAACAGAACAAAACCATCACCCGTTATCATTGATACAACCGATTCGAATTACCCGGGCATCAAAATTATCACAGAGACTTCGAATGATCTCTTTTCTCCATTCGCTATCCAATATCCACAAAGCATACATAACCATTTCAACGAAGAGATTTCAGCGTACATAAAAAAAGCAAAGCAGGACTATTTAGCGAAAATGGAAGAAGAGAAAAAACTCGGTAATGACACGACAGGTGAATTGAATATTTCATTTGAAACACTCCTCCACCCTTCTGATCACTATTCTTTTGTACTGATCAACAGCAGCTCCATAGGAGGCGTTGACGGAGTGACTGAAATTCGTTCATTTCACTTGAATCCGGACTCGGGGGCAATCATTACTATTGAAGATGTGTTGAATCACGATTTAAATAACCTTGAACAGATTACCAATCTAGTGAGAGATGCCTTGTACAATGATCCTAGTTTAAAGGAAAATTTATCATTGGAAGACGCTCACCGCTACACAGAGCCTATCTGGGAAAATTACAGGAATTTCGCCATCACGGATGAGTCGCTTATCTTCTATTTTGATGAGCACATAGTGGCTTCTGACACCGCTGGTCCGCCGATTGTTGCCATTTCCCTTCAAGATGTCAATGAATGGGTGGCCAAGGGCTTCAAACTACATGAGCCATCTACTGACATCGTCGACAATGTGGAAACAGATGACGTAATGGAAAAGAACGACGGTCATGGACAAAAAGACCATACCCCAGATTCAGATAAATCGTCTGCAAAAGATGAAGAGAGCAAAGATGACTCGACTGAAACTGGATCTGAAAGTACTGTCGATACGGATAAAACAGTGGATACAACCGATACAATCGATTCGACTGATTCAACTGTAAAACGTGTGGCTCTCACATTCGACGATGGACCCGATCCAAAAGTGACCATGCAAATTTTGGATATTTTAAAGAAGTATGATGCCAAAGCGACATTTTTCATGTTGGGGAGCCGGGTCGAATATTACCCTGAAATCGCCAAACATGTCGCCGATGCGAGGCATGAGCTAGGAAATCATACATGGAATCATCCCGATTTAACAAAAGCGGGTGTAGAAAAAGTCCGCAACGAAATCAATCGTACTTCTTCCATCATCGAGGAAGTCACCGGCGTGAAACCGACCGCATTCAGACCTCCTTATGGCGCAGTCAATAAAACGGTACGTGCTCAAACGGATTTACCAATCGTCCTATGGGATGTCGACACACTCGATTGGAAGCATCGCGATCCTGAAAAACTTCTTGCAAATGTAAAAAGTGCAGTGAAAGATGGAAGCATTATTTTAATGCATGATATCCATCAATCTACAGCTGACGGGCTCGATGCCGTTCTTGCATACTTACAAAGTGAAGGGTTCATCTTTGTCACCGTCTCAGAATTAGAGTAAAAACCAGATCTCCAGAACAAGTGCTAGCACTGTTCCGGAGGTCTTTTTTTATCTTCTTCGTCTTATTCAATTCAGTTGCCTTGGATGTATAGGAATTTAACTTGATTCAGCAGAAGTCTTCCACTTCCATAAGCGGCGAGATGAATGCCAGAAGGCATTTCAATCAGAGGGAGTCTAATCTTCCACTGATTCAAGTTAAGCCTCCGGCGGATGTCACAGATTTTGAAAGGAGTTAATTGCGAATCGAACAGCGAAGGGTTCGATTTGCCGTATTTCTGCGTTCTTTGCAGAAATTAAGGCACCAGCCATTAGAAAGCGCAATTCAAAATCTGGACGCAATTACGCCAAAGCGTAATTGATTTGAGCATATTTCCAATAATTCCGCGCAACTTTGTTCTATACAAGCTAACACAAATTTGTTATACTACTATTAGAACAACTAGGAGGTGCCATGGTGCTTATTCAAATTGAACCGTCATCGAGTATCCCGATTTATACACAATTGACCCATCAGTTGATTGTACTCATTGCTCAAGGGCAATTAAAAGCAGGTGATACCTTACCTTCTGTAAGGTCTTTAGCTTCAGACTTAGGCATGAATATGCATACCGTAAACAAGTCCTATCATGAACTTGAAAAAAAAGGGCTCATTCAAATCGTTCCCAAATCTGGTGCGATGATTAACCCGATTCCACGTGACGGAATTGCTGAAGTGCATCGATTGCGAATTGCCGAAGAGTTAGAACCTATTATCGCTGAGGCGATCGCACTGGGGATGACTTCAGAAGGAATTGAAATGCTTACCGCGACCATCATTTCTACTTTGAAGGAGGAATCTTAAATGGCTCTGACGATTTTCCTTATCATGATTGCCTTTATCATTATCATGCAAGCTTCCATACCATTTTTACTAAAGAAAACGCTCGCTTTCGGCGTCACCATTCCAGAAGGGTATACCGATAACAAAACTGTCACTGCTTATAAAAAAGTCTATTCGGCTATTAATATACTGCTTGGCATATTTGCGCTCTTGGGATTTGCAATTTGGGCCAACCAACGAGCACTTTCCGAAGAACGCATCGTACTAATCGGCTTAAGTATACAGTTTGGATTCTTATTGATCTGCATGGTGCTTTACCTTTACTTCCATGCGAAAATAACCCGTTTGAAACGCTCACAAAACTGGGGAGCAAATTTGAAACAAGTGCGCATTGCAGATTTGGCCATTCGTTCGAAAGATGAAATGCTACCGACTGCTCTATACGCTTTACCTATCATGATCACCATCGGCCTGATCGCCTATACGGCAACCCAATATGGGAATATGCCCGATCTAATCCCGACACATTGGGGCCCAAACGGTCAACCGGATGCATTCAGTGAAAAGACGCCCTTTTCTGTTGTCGCCCTCTTGCTTATCCTACTTGTCATACAAGGAATGATGCTTGGTATCCATGTGCTGACCAAACGATCCGGTATTAAACTGAATGCAGCGAAAAGCAAAACTTCGCAAATTCAGCAATTATCATTTCGGAAGTATACGAGTTGGTTCCTTTTCATGACTAGTTTTTTGATCACGATTTTATTCGGCTTTTTACAACTCGTCACCATTCATGATGGGCTGGGCAATGAGGTCATCATGCTTGCCTTCCCACTCGGTTTTTTGTTCGTCATACTGATTGCAACCGCGGTTTACGCCTTTAAAGTCGGACAGGGCGGTTCAAGGATTGACGTTCTAGTGGAAGAAGAATCCGCTCCAGGTGTTACCGACGTTGACGACGATCAATACTGGAAAGCCGGTGTCTTTTATGTCAATAAAAATGATCCTTCCATTTTTGTTGAAAAGAGATTTGGGGTCGGCTGGACGATCAATTTCGGCCATCCGGTCGGTTATCTTGTCCTCTTTGTTCCGATCTTGCTCATTATCGCCATTAGTCTATTTCTATAATTGGTAAAGCCCTTGTAGGGCTCGATAAAAAGGGATGCTCAACTATCATGAGCATCCCTTTTTTGCTTATTTGTAAGTGGTGATTAACTGAATATGCTTGTACTATGCAACGGCTGTAGTCTTGCTTTCGGGTCGACATAAGCTTTTGCGTGGTTCACAGCAATCGGTGCTTCCCCTAGTCCGACAGCAATCAGTTTTACTTTTCCATCATAATTCGTAATATCCCCTGCTGCGTAAATTCCTTCAATATTCGTTTCCATACGGGAATTGACCAAGACGGAGTTTTTGTCCATTTCGAGTCCCCATTCCTTCAGTGGTCCAAGCGAAGAGATATTGCCATAGTTAACGATTAAATGATCGATTGGCATATGTTGTTCGGTACCGTCTTTTTCAGCAAGAAGTATTCCGCTTACGTTTCCATTTTGCCCTTCGATCGCTTTGATTGCACGGGAAGTTAACACGTTCACTTTCGATTCCATCAGTTGGTTGACACTTGTTTCATGCGCTGTGAAACGCTCACGACGATGGACCAACGTTACTGTTGAAGCGATGTCTTCCAGCATAAGCGCCCAGTCAACCGCTGAATCGCCTCCTCCACATACCAGCACTTCTTTATCCTTAAAGAGGGATAAATCTTTGATGCCGTAGTGCAGTGTCTTCCCTTCAAACTCCACTTCTTCCTTCAAACCGATTTTACGGGGTTGGAATGCGCCGATTCCTGCTGTCAATAATATCGTACGTGTCAAATGCACACCTTTATCCGTTTGCAGGACAAAATGATCGCCATCACGCGTTGCTGATAGCGCCGTCTCCCCCAACAGGATTTCCGGCTTTGCATAATGGGCTTGTGTCACTAAATTGGCGACAAAGTCCTTTGCAAGAATTTTAGGGAAACCACCTACATCATAAATATATTTATCTGGATACAACTCAATGAGCTGGCCACCAAGTTGAGGCAAGCTATCGATAATTTTAACGGACATCTCGCGCAGTCCTGCGTAAAATGAAGCGAAAAGCCCTGTCGGACCTCCCCCGATTATTGTAATATCGACGATTTCTTTATCCATATATAAACACTCCAATTAGCATAGTCTTGGATGAAAATTTCTTTCTTTCCGATCCACTCTACTTATTATCTAACAAATTGCAATAAAACTCACTTAATGTGTTTTAGCATTCACTATTTTTTTTAATAAAGATCAGATAAGCGGACACACTTTTCCCACATTAGCCTTCTCTATGTGTTTTACAAAACGCCAGAACGATTTCTTTTTCATCGTCCTCCATCTCAAAATCGAGAGGCTTTTCCGTCGATCGTTCGAAGAAATGATAAGTGGCAATCCATTCTTTCTCATCTTCAACTGCAAAAATGACCCGCAGTCCCGTTCCCCCTTCCGCGTATAACTCATCCTCTTCATCCACTGTAATATAGAGTCGATATTCGTATCGATCCCCACGAATGATTCCAGTCGGATCAACCATTTGTTCAACAATGTATTCATTTATTTCCATAATTACTCAGCCTCTCATGTACATTCATTGGATTTTGGCAATGAAATCACCACTCTCCATACTACATCATTCTCAAGTGAAAAGGGTAAATTTCAAAATATTGTCCTGAAAATGCGCATTCCGTGAAATTTATTTTGCAATCTCTCCAAACTTCATGAACAATAGGAACAGAAAAGCTTTTACCACTAATTATTTTGGGGGGATTCACATGCTTACATTTGAAGATTATCAATACACAAGACCTGATATGAACAAACTGAAAGTAGAGTTTGACGTTCTGCTGCAAACTTTCCGTTCTGCCGATTCATCGGCACAACAAAACGAGATTATGAAAAAAGTCAATGCCATTAGTAATGATTACTCGACGCAGGCCAACCTTGTCTATATTCGGGCTTCCATCGATACAAACGATGCATTTTATCAACAAGAGCGCGATTATTTTGATGAAATCGGTCCTGAATACCAAGAGTTGGAAACAGCTTACTATAAAGAGTTAGTAGCTACCCCTTTCCGCTCTGAACTTGAGGAGAAATGGGGTACGCAACTGTTTGCACTGGCCGATAATGCCATTAAGTCTTTTTCACCGGAAATCATTGGCCTGTTACAAAAAGAAAACAAGCTTACTTCCGATTATTCTAAACTGATTGCGTCCGCACAAATCGAATTTGACGGAAAAACGTTGACGCTCGCTCAAATGGGACCTTATGCTGAATCCCCAAACCGAGCTATTAGAAAAGCTGCAATGGAAGCCTCTTATCAGTTCTATGCTCTTAACGGCGAGAAATTAGATGCCATCTATGATGGTCTCGTTAAACTGCGCCATGAAATTGCGACAACACTCGGCTTTCAAAACTTCGTCGAACTAGGCTATGTGCGCATGAACCGCATTGACTATGACGCCGACATGGTTAAGAAATTTCGGAAGCAAGTGCGGGAACATATCGTGCCGTTGGCAAACCGGCTGTACAAACGCCAGACAGAGCGTATCCAAGTGGATACATTGAAATTTTATGACCAGTCTCTTAACTTCTTGACGGGTAATGCAGTCCCACAAGGCTCGCCTGAATGGATCATCGAGAACGGAAAAAAAATGTATGCGGAACTGTCACCCGAAACGGATGAATTTTTCAAGTATATGACCGAAAAGAACCTACTGGATGTCGAAGCAAAGAAAGGAAAAGAAGCAGGAGGTTATTGTACTTATATCGATAACTATGAATCGCCTTTCATTTTCTCCAATTTCAATGGGACTTCAGGTGATATCGATGTCTTGACCCATGAAGCAGGGCACGCCTTTCAAGTCTATTCAAGCCGGCATATCGGCATCCCGGAATATATGTGGCCAACCTATGAAGGAGCAGAAATCCATTCAATGAGTATGGAATTTTTCACATGGCCTTGGATGGAACTGTTTTTCAAAGAACAGACCGACAAATACAAATTTGCGCATTTAAGCGAAGCCCTGCTCTTTTTACCCTATGGAGTGGCGGTAGATGAATTTCAACATATCGTCTATGAAACCCCGGAAATGACACCTACAGAAAGAAAAGCCGCTTGGAAACAAATCGAACAGACATATTTGCCAATGCGCGAATATGATGGGATCGATTTCTTAGAATTGGGCGGCGTTTGGCAACGCCAAGCTCATATTTACACAAGCCCGTTCTATTACATCGATTACACACTTGCTCAAATCTGCGCCTTCCAATTTTGGAAACGGTCTCGTGAAGACCACGATGCAGCTTGGAAGGACTATTTACATCTTTGTACGCTAGGCGGGTCCAGATCGTTTACTAAACTCGTTGCAGAAGCGAACTTGTTATCGCCTTTCGAAGACGGTTGTGTGGAGTCTGTCATCGGTACAATCGAAGCTTGGCTCGATTCGGTTGACGATAAATCTTTATAAAAAGACAAAACGGAGTTAACCCATTTCCTAGGGTAACTCCGTTTTGTTCAATCCATTCGGTTATCCTGCTCACCGTTGTAAAACGTATATTGATTTTTTCCATTTTCCTTGGATAAATAGAGCGCACGATCCGCCTTTTCATAAAGGGATTCAAATCGATCATCTCCCGTAGCTACGGCGATGCCAATACTGATGGAAACACCAAGATTTTCAATATGTCCTAACGCATCGAATGATTCGTTTATCTTCTCGATTAACTTGCTGGCCAGTTGACGAATTTCCATCGCACCTACATCGGAGAATATGACAACAAATTCATCACCGCCAATCCTCGCAGTCAAATTCTTCTCGCCAACAATCTCTTGAATCGTTTTTGCTGCCAACTGTAAAATCCGGTCCCCTTCTCCATGTCCCAAAGAATCATTAATCGTTTTAAAATTATCAAGATCGACCATCATCAATGCAAGTAAACGTTGCTTCTTTTCCAACCGATTGTGAACCTCTTCCTCAAGTGCTACACGGTTTTTCAGTCCAGTTAGGCTATCGTGGAAAGCAAGATGGATCGGTCTTGCTACGAGACGGGCGATTAAAAAGGAAAGGCTGATTGCACCGATTAAAATCAACATTAATTGTTGGATAAACTCATTTCGATATTGCCCGAGCAACCCTGAGAATTCAGCGTCGTTATAAATGATTTCAATAACCCGTTGCGTTGAAATGCCTCTCTTCTCGTCGGCATTATAAGGGATGTAGCGATAAGTTACACGGTGTTTCCCCATACTTTGAACACGTTTCTGTACCTTGCCGCTTAAAACAGCCTCCCGCAACAAAGGTCGCATTTCCGGCGTTATCTCCTTGTCGTATTTAGCAGCTTCCGTCTCACCAAATCGAAATCCCTCAGAATTATAGATTTGAATGGAATTAACGGACTCGTATCTGCTCTTTAAAGTGTCCATTGTTTTTATGAAGTTGAACTTTTCGAAAATCCCATGATTTTCAAGTGATATGCCAAGTTCCAATAGATAATGATTGTCTGGGGTTGGCACATAACTAAATTTTTTGATTTCCCCATTGTATTGCTGTAAATCCAGTCCATCATGCGAAAATTCGGCTCCCGCTCTTCTTTCGTTCAATAATTTGGAAAATGCGGAACAACACTTATTGAAATCTAGACCGATATCCGGCTCGAAACTACTGTAAACCACCTGATTACGCGTATCGATGACATAGATATCCATCCCGAATCGCTCTTTCAATGCTTGAAAATCCCATCTTTCAAAGTCATTTTCCTTTTCATACAAAGCAAGCAATTCATCCGAATACGCCTTCATTTCATCGGCAATTTGATAGTCCATTAAATTGTAAACGTTATCAATTGTAGTCAGCGATTCGACAATTTTGTCTTCAACTAGGCTTATTTCGGTTTCATGGCCAATGCGAACGCGCTCCTTCAACTTTCCGTAATCAAAAAAAGCGATCACGAAAGATACTGCCAAGGAAAAAGCAATCAAAATCAGTGTCAGCTGCATTCTAAAATACTTGTTCACTTTTTTCTCTCCTCTACTTTCGCCCGTTATCGCTCCTTGGAATTAATTTCCCTTTTCTAGTTTAGCTTAACATTGTGAGAAAAAACATATCTTTATAGATTTTTCCGCAACTATCGTCCTTTTTAAAAAACCATAAAAGTATATTTTGCACAACCTCTTTCATAGATGATCAATAACGCCTCGGCGTTATTGCGTCCGGATTTTGAATTGAGCTTGCTCAATTAACTCCTTTCAAAATCCGTGACATCCGCCGGAGGCTTGGGCCAACAGGATGTTGGTCACTCAGGCGTTGCCAATCAAACAGCGGAGGGTTTGATTTGCCGTATTTCTGCGTTTTTTGCAGAAATTAAGGCACGTTCATTCAGAACGCGGCGACCTTAGCCTGAGTTCCTCTATTCAGCCGGGGTTTGAACCCCCACTGAATGGAATGCATTACTAGCATTCATCCCACCACTTATAGAAGTGGGGGACTTAAGTTAAATCTGTGCAAAACAAAATGCAGGACGCCAGTGGACGTCCTGCATTTTCATGATTGTCGCCTTAAGTTAATCCGGTAGCATTGCCATTTTCGTCGATGTCCATCTTGAGAGCAGCTGGCGTTTTCGGCAATCCCGGCATTGTCATAATATCCCCCGTCAGACAAACTAGGAAACCGGCTCCCAATTTCGGAATGATTTCACGTACGGTGATGGTAAAGCCATCGGGCCGCCCAAGCAGTTTAGGATCATCCGAAAATGAATACTGGGTTTTCGCCATACAAATCGGCAATGTTTCCCAGCCGTTCTTTTCAATTTGCTGCAGATCTTTCAAAGCTTGGTCAGTTAACCTAACACCTTCCCCACCGTACACTTTTTGTACGATTGTTGTCAGCTTGTCATGGATCGATTGTTCTACATCGTATAAATGCGTAAACTGAGTCGGTTCCTCCATTAAGCCGACAACTTCCTTTGCCAAGGCGATTCCGCCTTCACCGCCTTCTTCCCAAACATTCGTAAGCGCCACTTTCACATCATTTGCTCGGCACCAATTCAGCACCACTTGATGCTCATCAGAGGTGTCTGTTATAAAGCGGTTCAGTGCAACGACCGGTTTTACGCCAAATGCGTGAACCGTATCAATATGTTTGGCCAAGTTTGCGATCCCAGCAGTAACCGCCTGTACATTTTCATCGCCTAGCGCCGATTTCGGCACGCCTCCATGCATTTTGAGCGCACGGATCGTCGCGACGACAACAACGACATCGGGTGCAAATCCGCCTCTCCGTGCTTTGATATTCATAAACTTCTCTGCACCGAGATCGGAGCCGAATCCAGCTTCAGTCACCACAATATCAGCTAATTGGCGTGCCATATTTGTCGCGATCAACGAATTGCAGCCATGCGCAATATTCGCAAACGGTCCCCCATGGATCAACGCAGGTGTTCCTTCCATCGTCTGGACCAGATTCGGCTTGAACGCTTCTTTCAGAAGTAATGTCAGCGCCCCTTGTACCCCTAGATCACGAACGGTCACCGCTTCCTTATCATATGTGTAGCCGATCACGATCCTGGCAATCCGCTCTTTCAAATCTTGCAAGCTAGTCGCCAAGCAGAACACAGCCATAATTTCAGAAGCGACTGTGATGTCGAAGCCATCCTCCCGTGGGACCCCTTGAGCCGGCCCTCCAAGTCCGATCGTCACTTTCCGGAGCGCCCGATCGTTCATATCCAAAACGCGTTTCCACGTAATTCTACGTGGGTCGAGCCGCAATACATTTCCTTGATGTAAATGATTATCGATCATTGCACTCAGTGCATTATTTGCGGTCGTAATCGCATGGATATCCCCGTTGAAATGCAGGTTGATCTCTTCCATCGGCAATACTTGGGCATAACCGCCGCCTGTTGCACCGCCTTTTATACCCATGACAGGACCCAAGGACGGCTCCCGCAAGGCAACCATCGTCTTTTCACCTAGCTTAGATAATGCATCGGCCAAACCGACGGTTACCGTCGATTTGCCTTCTCCAGCCGGTGTCGGGCTTATCGCCGTTACAAGCACGACTTTTCCGTCCCGGCTCTTTGCCGGCAATTGGGAGACATCGATCTTTGCTTTGTATCGCCCATAAGGTTCTACAGCATTTTCTGGTATACCCGCTTTCTCCGCTATTTCGGCAATCGGTTGCATAGTTGCCTGGGAAGCGATTTGTAAATCCGTTAATGGAACGACTTTTTCTGTCATATTTAATGCCACCTTTCATCACCTATAGTATAGGTCATATCCACATATATAGGATAGTCATTTTTGTGAAAAATACTGACAAAAAAGTCATTTCGATATCAGGAGCGCCACTTTCCCGAACTGTTTGCTTTCTTCGATATAATCAAACGCTTGCTGCGCCTCATCCAGTTGGAACACGCGATCGATAACCGGCCGCATACCGTACGTTTCGAGATGGGTAAGCATCTCCCGTAGCTCTTCACGGCTTCCCATCGTCGAACCGAATAACTGATATTGACCATAGAAAAACGATCGTAAATCGAAGTCAACGACATCTTCCGTTGTCGCTCCAAACACAACGATACGGCCGCCCTTTTTCAAAACGCTTAAAGAGCGGTTAAACGTCGCTTTACCGACACTTTCAATGACAAGATCAATTGTCTCGCCCTTCAATTCCTGCTTCCAATCCCCATTCGTATCAATCGCTCGATTGGCCCCTAGTTCAAGTGCTTGTTTTCGCTTCTCTTCACTGCGGGACGTCACAATGACACGTGCGCCGATATTCTTGGCAAAAGAAATCAAGTAATTCGACACACCCCCACCCGCTCCAGGAATAAATACCGTATCTCCCTTTTTCAATCCGCCTTGCGTAAAGAGTGCCCGATAACCCGTCAGTGCAGATAAGGCCAACACTCCCGCTTCTTCCCAAGTAAGATGGGCAGGCTTCTTTTCCAATTGCTCTTCAGAGATAACGATTTTCTCTGCGAATGTTCCATGGTCTGGCATGCCCAACAAATCGAACTCTTTCGGTGGTGCATCGCTATTTTCAAACCACCGGAGCGATGGATTGATGATCACTTCATCTCCAACCTGAACATTCTTCACATTTGCACCGATCGATTCAACGATACCAGCACCATCCGACCCTAATATTAATGCTTCCGGCGCATTTCCTCTCCGTGCAGGTATGTATAAATCCCGGCGATTTAAGCCGGCAACTTTCAGGGCAACAATGACTTCATCCTTCTTGGCAATCGGCTCTTCCATATTGCCTATTTTCAATTCTCCCGCTTCATGAATAAATGCTTTCATAGCCCTCTCCCTTTCCTTTATCAAATAATCAAAACATCCTCTTTATTCAATCATACTTGAAAATTTACCTAGTTTCATATAAAAAGCGTAAAAGGTATTTCCCTTTTACGCTTTTTATTCGTCAGCCGTTTGTTGTAAGGTGACAACAACAATTTCCGGCTGATTCAACATCCTGATCGGTATGATACTATTTCCGAGGCCGCGGCTTATAATCAATCGACTTGCATTTTTCTCATGTACGCCTGATGTATATTTCGGGAACCATCCCTCTCCCGGTGATACAAGCCCCCCGAGTCCCGGAATCCGAAATTGTCCACCATGTGCATGTCCGCTAAAAACAACATCGATGCCTTGTTCGACATAGACTTCGAATTGTTCAGGCCTGTGGGATAATAGCACTTTGAATTGCTCTTTGGGCACTTGCCGAAACGTCCGTTGAATCGATGTCTCCACTGCAATATCGTCCTCTTGTTCACTTGCCAATGGATCCTCAATTCCACCTATTACGATCGAATGATCAGATGGTCGAGTAATCCTATATGCTTCATCTGTTAATACATAAACACCCAATCTTTCAAGTTCGCCTTTTATATATTCTACATCATTCGTCGCAATTTCATGATTGCCGGTCACATAATAGATCGGCGCAACTGTTTGAAGCTGTTCTACAAGCCGCAAGCTTTGTTCGAGATGATAGCGATTGCTATCGATCAAATCACCCGTAATGAAAATTACATCAGGTGCGATCGTCTTCACTTTACGCACAACAACTTCATGATCCTTGCCATAAACGGCATCATGTAAATCCGATAGCTGGACAATTGTGTAGTGATTAAATGCATCGGGTAGTTTTTCTGAGATGAGGGTATAATGCGTAATACCGACTGTCGCATTACTTCGGTAAAGCTCAAAAGCACAAAGACCCAATAGTAGAAGTAGTAAAAAGCATCTCTTCTTCGTGAATCGTCGTAGATGCTTTCCATTGTTCTTTTTCGGGGAATTCGATGCAGTCATAACCAGCGTTTTTTCATTTTAGCCAGCTCTAGTAACTCAAGGACTTCTTTTTTCGGCAATTCGGTTAAAATCGCAAGTAATTCACGTTCTGCCAACCTTCTCCCTTTCCCGCTCCGATACCGTTCTTTATTTTGCGCATCGATTTCGGCATACAACTCATCCATCGCCTCTACTTGTTCACTTGTTTCCACCTCGCTCATAATTGACTCTCTCAACTTTTCATAGAGCATTTCCGCATTTGTTGCGCCGGATGTTTTAAATGGGGTCGAGGCATTCCCAGTCCCTAAGATGAGTTCGTCCGTCGAAACATTAAAGCGTTCAGAAATTTTTGCAATCCAAGCGGCAGATGGTGCATTTTTTCCTTTTTCCCAATCTTTAATGCGGCTTGCAGATGTACCGATTGCGGTTCCAAAAGCCATCATCGATAATCCGCGTTGTTCCCTTAACTGTTTTAAACGCATGCCAAAATCTTCTTTGTTCCATTCAATCACACTTACGCCCCCTTAATATTTCGCTTTCTATCTCTATTATTTTTTAATCGGAGGTTTCTGTCAATCAATTTTTTGATTTTTCTATAAAACTTATTCAGTATCCCCTTTTTTGCCGGTCATAGTTTTCTTCATTCTTTGCTATGTATGCTTTTATAATGTCTTCATTTGTAAACCCTAGCTTCTTTGCGATCGCTCCGTAATGAATCCAAATCTCCCGATAAGCTTCCATTGTAAGCTGGTCTAAAAAGCGATAAATGACTGCAGTGGCCTTCAAGAATAATTGTGTCAGATTTCCTTGCACTTCCCCTTCTGGCCAGTCCGCAAGGGAATCCAGCCCTTTTTCAATCCCAAGTGATAGTAGAAAATGAATGGAGTCCACATACTCTTCAAGGATAACGGTTTCTTCCGACGGACCTTTTTGACTCCAAAATTTAAAACAGCGTGTTTCATTGGCAAGTTCAGCCAATTCTACGAGAAGTGCTAGGCCTTTTTCTAAAAAGACATCTGTCTGTTTGTCCCGATTTTGTTGGATAAAAGCATCCAGTTCCCGTTGCATAGAAAATAATGTTGTTAGTTGCATAAAAAAACCTCCACTTTTTTTGAATTTCTTGAAACCAAATCATTTGGTCATCCGTATAAGAGAGTACCATAAAATTAGTAAGGGGGATCTGTCATGGGCTTTCTGATCCGCTTAGTCATTATTGCACTCATCATTTATTTATTTTACCGCGGGATTCGTTATTTAACAGACGCCAAACGGAAATTGGATGAGGCATACGAGCAAGAGCAATTTTATTTTTATGACGATGTAAAAAATGTGCGGAAAAATTTCTTCATCACGTACAAAGGTGCACTTTTTGAAGGTGAAAAGTATTTGGGTACCACTCATGATTCCATTGATGTCGTCTCCATTTTCGTTTGGGTAAAAGACGAAGCGAAACTACAAGGATTCACGAAAGACGATTTCCAATTCCTCAAATCAGAAATTCTATCCAATTATCCAAAAGCAGACATCAGCTGGAAAAACCCAATTGAACAATTGATGAAATAAACAAAAGCGCAGGGCGTCTAACGCCCGTAGACTGGATGACGACAGAAAGCCCGGTTGCTTATCGGGCTTTTTCTTATGCTGTCGTTAGCCCCGGTAAATCGACACCAAGAAGATAAAGAAGTCCGATACCATAAGCAATGGCTATTACAAAAAATCCTACCCGGAATGCCGTATGCCTTGTTTTATGTCGGAACATCTGCATGCCGATGTAAGCACCGATGCCTCCCCCTAAAAGAGCTAGCAGCCATAGATTCCGCTCAGGTATGCGCTTCTGTTTCTTTTTCGCCTGACTTTTATCATATCCCATCGCAGCGAACGCCCAGATTGACATGAACATGATCCAACTGATTAGCACAGACTCCATTCGCTCCCCCTCCTTTTCTCTATTCCCATTTTACACCATTTCAGTACAAATAAAAACCGCCCCAAGTCCCGGAGTGGCTCCGTTTCGCGAGGCGGTTTCTTATTGGTTTCTTATTTTGCGATTGATTTTTTTGCTGCTTCTGCTAGTTGTGCGAATGCTTGTGCATCCGTTACAGCTAGGTCAGCTAGCATTTTACGGTTTACTTCGATACCAGCAACTTTTAATCCGTGCATAAGTGTGCTGTAAGATAGACCGTTTGTACGTGCTGCCGCATTAATACGTGTGATCCAAAGTTTACGGAATTCACGTTTCTTTTGACGACGGTCACGGTATGCATAGTTAAGTGATTTCATCACTTGTTGGTTTGCAACTTTGTAAAGTCTATGTTTTGACCCGTAGTAGCCTTTTGCTAATTTTAGTACTCGATTACGACGCTTGCGCGACACTGTTCCACCTTTTACGCGTGGCATAGTTCATTACCTCCTGCTTTTCTGTCCGATTGAATTTTCTTATTACATGTATGTGATCATTTCGCGAATGCGTTTGTAGTCGCCTGAAGAAACGAGGGAAGCTTTACGTAAATGACGTTTCGCTTTCGTCGACTTGTTTGCAAAAAGGTGACTTGTGTAAGCACGGCCACGTTTTACTTTACCAGCTCCGGTTTTTTTAAAACGTTTCGCTGAGCCGCGGTGAGTTTTCATTTTTGGCATGATCTGTTCCTCCTAAATCTTTCGTTGTTACTGTTTTTCTGCGGTTGGCGCCAGCACTAGGAACATGCTACGGCCTTCCATCTTCGGTCGTTGTTCAACCGTCGATACTTCTTTGCACGCTTCTGCGAAGCGGTCAAGAACACGTTGTCCGATCTCCTTGTGCGTGATAGCACGTCCGCGGAAACGGATGGACGCTTTCACTTTGTCCCCTTTTTCAAGGAACTTAATCGCGTTACGTAATTTCGTCTGGAAATCATGCTCATCAATTGTCGGGCTTAACCGGACTTCTTTAACTTGAATGATTTTCTGATTTTTACGTACTTCACGGTCCTTTTTCTGCTGTTCGAATTTGAACTTCCCATAGTCCATGATACGAGCTACTGGGGGTTTCGCTTGTGGAGCGACAAGGACGAGATCCAAATTCACACGAGCGGCAATCTCCAATGCCTCGTTGCGGGATTTGATTCCGAGCTGTTCGCCGTTATGGTCGATAATGCGCAACTCGCGGGCACGGATGCCCTCATTTACGTACATGTCTTTGCTAATAGTAATCCACCTCCGGATATAATCTCGCGAATACATGGTTTGGGTATACCGCCTGATTAGGTCGGTCCCACAGGTCCATCCAATAAAAAAAGGTAGACAAATGAAATTTGTCTACCCGCGTATGTGTACGCACATCAAGATGTACGGCACGTTCACTCATGTGCTGACCTGTCAACAACGGTTAGGCGTCAAACAGGTGAGAAGCGGGTAGCCTCTTCTTATACCACAAACTGTATTCAGTCATTACTAACCTTAATTACTTTATCATGGATAAAGATATGTGTCAATTACTTTATTCGAAAAGAGTTAGACGTTGACCACTTCGTCTTTTAATTTCGCCAAGAATGCTTCAAACGGCATGCTTTCCGATTTTTGTTCTCCGTATTTACGGACATTCACTTCACCGGATTCCACTTCTTTGTCACCAAGCACTAGCATATAAGGCACTTTTTGCATTTGCGCTTCCCGGATTTTATAACCGATTTTTTCGTCACGACTATCGATATCCACCCGGAATCCTGCTGCCACTAGCTTTTCACGAATTCCATCTGCATAATCGAAGTGAGCATTCGGTGAAACCGGGATCACTTCGACTTGAACAGGTGCAAGCCAAGTCGGGAATGCCCCTTTGTATTCTTCGATAAGGAAAGCAACGAAACGTTCCATCGTCGAAACGACGCCACGGTGAATGACGACTGGACGATGGTGTTTACCGTCCTCTCCGACATACGTCAAGTCAAAACGTTCAGGCTGCAAGAAGTCCAGTTGTGCAGTAGAGAGCGTCTCTTCCATTCCAATTGCTGTTTTCACTTGAACATCAAGCTTCGGTCCGTAGAAAGCTGCCTCCCCAATCGCTTCTACATAGTCTAGCTCCATTTCGTCCATCGTTTCTTTTAACAAGCGTTGTGCATGTTCCCACATCTCATCATCATCGTAATATTTCTGCGTATCTTCTGGATCACGATAAGAAAGACGGAAGGAATAATCAGTGATATTGAAATCTTTATAGACATCGATAATAAGCTGAACAACACGTTTGAATTCTTCTTTAATTTGATCCGGTCGCACAAAAATATGTGCATCATTCAATGTCATCCCACGGACACGCTGTAAACCGGATAGCGCCCCGGACATTTCATAGCGGTGCATCATACCAAGCTCTGCAATTCGGATAGGTAAATTCCGATAAGAATGGATGCCGTTTTTGTAAATCATCATATGGTGTGGGCAGTTCATCGGACGAAGAACTAGATCCTCATTGTCCATGCTCATGACTGGGAACATGCCGTCTTGGTAGTGACCCCAGTGACCGGATGTTTTATAGAGTTCCACACTTCCGAGCACCGGCGTATACACGTGGTCATAGCCTAGTTTTTCTTCTTTATCGACGATGTAGCGCTCAATGACACGGCGGATTGTCGCACCTTTTGGCAACCAGAGCGGCAAGCCTTGGCCTACTTTTTGGGAGTTCATAAACAAATCGAGTTCTTTCCCGATTTTCCGGTGATCCCGTTCTTTCGCTTCTTCTAGTAGACGCAAGTGCTCTTTTAATTCATCTTTTTTGAAAAATGCTGTTCCGTAAATCCGTTGTAGCATTTTGTTATCGGAGTTTCCACGCCAATAGGCGCCCGCGATGCTAAGCAATTTGAATTCTTTCAGTTTCCCTGTTGACGGTACGTGGACACCACGGCAAAGGTCGAAGAATTCCCCTTGTTCGTAAATGGATACTTGTTCGCCTTCCGGAATCGCTTCAAGCAGTTCCAGTTTGTACTCATCGTCGATCTCTTTGAAGCGACTTTCTGCCTCCTCACGCGTTACATCGTGACGGATCACTTCGACATTTTCACCGATGATCTTTTTCATTTCCTTTTCCAGTTCCGGTAGGTCGTCTGCCGTAATCGGCTCCGGTGAATCGATGTCGTAGTAAAATCCGCTATCGATCACAGGGCCAATACCGAGCTTCGCGTCCGGAAACTTCCGTTTGACAGCTTGTGCCAATAAATGCGCTGTACTATGGCGCAAAATCTCTAAAGCTTCTGGTGATTGTGGCGTAATGATCGCAATTTCGCCGTCTTCCTTAATCGGCGTTTTCAAGTCAATTAGCTGATCGCCAATTTTTCCTGCCAATGCACTTTTCCGAAGTCCCGGGCTGATCGATGCCGCAACCTCCTCTGTAGTTGTACCTTGCGGAAATTCTTTCACCGCTCCATCCGGAAATGTTAAGTTAATCATTTCTGCCATTTGAATACGCTCCTTTTTTCTTTTTAAGCAACAAAAAAAGCCCCATCCCTGGAAAGGGACGAAGCTTTAGCTCGTGGTTCCACCCTTGTTTCTTCCATCTGTCATAACAATTGACAGAAAGATGAAGCTTGACATCGGCTAACGGGCCGGGTTCCGTCATCGGTTACTAGTATCGTTTCACCAACGCTGCTCGGAGGTGGTAAATCGTCTGTCTGTTCTGCAGGGCTTCCAGCCAATGACCCTGTTCTCTGTAAGTCGACAAATCGATTGTTGTCCTCGTCCTTGCATTTCAGTTTATTGAATAATTTGTAGTATACGTCGATTTTTGCGAAAATGCAAGTCATTTTCAAAACTTGTGACCTTCGCTATACATTTCCGCCCCATCAAGTAACGGGTTGGACCGACCTAGCGCTGTTTCTCAAAGCGGCGCTAGAAAAGTCTACCAGCCACCACTCTTCTATCAGCGTCGCCGGTTTTCCCCATCCAACTGCACGGGAATGCTGACCATACGGATCCTCTCCATGATCCGTGCAGCTTTGACGATTTCCCTTTCCCCTCGTTGTGTATGAGCCAAGTGATGTTCAAGATCATCCAGATTGAAATTCGATGTGAAAAAGGTCGGCAGTTTTTCAGCCATCCGGTATTGCAAAATCGTTCCAAGAACATCATCCCTTGTCCAAGCCGTCACTGCCTCCGCACCGATGTCGTCCAACATCAGCACTTGCGCTTTTTTCACAAAATCGAGCTTCTCATTGAGCGATTGATCTTGGATCGATTGTTTGATTTCCCTTAAAAACTCGGGAACGTAGACGGCCACTGTGCGGATTTTCCGAGTAGCTAGCTCATTGGCCAATGCACCGAGAATGAAGGACTTCCCAATCCCGAATGGTCCGTAAATATATAGCCCGCGTTCAGGAAGCTTTCCTGTTTCGTCAATGGCATTCAGAAAATCTTTGGCTACACGGACCACTTTCACCCGACTCTCGTCAAAGAACATGTCGATGTTCTGCAACTTTGCCGCCATGACGTCTTTTGGCATGTACATGCTATCGACCATTTTGGCAACATTGCGGACTTCTTCGTCAGCGAGCTTGGTCGGGCATTTCATATACTCTACGTCAACCAGTCCACGCGCCATCAAGAGTTTCGGTTCAAAGCCTTTCATGATGTTTGTACAACCGTCGAGGTTCGGACATTTGTCACAACGATGTGAAGCAGTTGCATATTCGTATAACTTATTGAGACTTCGATCCACAATTTCCTTATCGACTTCAGTGGAATGATCCGACAAGAATTGTTGTACCCCTGGACTCTCCATCACTTCTTTTCGTAATTCTTCATAGCGTGTTGCAAATGTCGGAGCCTTCACAACCCGATTCAATGCATCTCCGATTCGTTCCAATTCAGTTCACCTCATCTCTTGTAATACCCAGTTCTTTCATCAGTTTACGACGCTCTTCTTCAACATTGAAATCGGTTGTTGAGGATTTCTTCGGTTGCTCCCGTTTTTCCGGTTTATCTTCTTTCTTATAAAACCAATCGGGAACCCGCTCTTCTCGTCCGGATTTCCGTCTTGTCGGCGCCTTTTGTCCTTCGTTTTTCCATTTAATATACTGATCATGCTCTTGCCGCGAAATTTCCATCGCAGCCCGCACCGTTTCGATTTTCTTATTCATCCAATGGGAAGCGATTCGCTCTACATATTTATTCGTAATTTTGCCGTCATTGCGCAAGTGAACGTATTGTAACAAGACATTGACAACACCTATGGACAAACCATGTGTATGGATTAGTCTTTCCGCAAGCTCCACATCTACAGGTAGCGGTTCTTTCCCGTTAATATCACGGAGCATATCAATGGGTGGTGTATGTTCAAGATAATGCACCAATTCATCGTCTCGGGTTTTCAGTTCCACTTGTTGCATCGGTTGCTCTTGTTCGTACACTTTCCGTAGAACAGGAGGCTCTTTCGATACATTCATTTTGTAAAATTCAGTTGCAGCTTTACGCAAGCGTTCTTCCGGCAACTGAAGATCTTCATCAAGTGCCATCATCACAACTTTTTGCATATCCAATGGGGTCAATGAATAAAGGAATGCCAACTTCGCAATCGTTTCCTTGGATACTGCAGTCAATGTAGCTTGCGGAACCATCTGCTCGGATAATCCGGCTTTGAGAAGGTCAAAATCAAAAGAGGATTCGACAAACGGAACCGGTTTCGGTTCATTCCGGCCTTGGAAATTTTCGTTCAACATTTCTTCACTAAAGCTCTGCGGTACGGGCTTGTATACATCCATGAATGTGCGAGAGACATCTTCGTACCCATCATCTGATCCTTGATCGAGTGCAAAATGTCCCCTTAAATTCCGATAGGCCTGCTCTCCTATTTTGCTAAATAAAAATGTCGATAATAAGGGATCTGAGAAAAAAGCTTTTGCATCAAGAGGAGGCAAAAGCTCGTAGATGAATTCCCTTACGTCCCCCTCCTTCTTTCTTCTCGTCCGCAAAAGACCGATTGCTTCCAATGAAATACGTGCTTCAAACACACGTCCAAGGGGCATCGTCAAAATGTTCATCAGATGATAGTGATTATACGTAATGGCATTTCCCTGTTCCCCATCCGCCCAAAGTGTCATGAAGAGACTTAACGCATCAGGGCCGATCAGTGGCTGATAAAATAAAGTGAGGAGTTGACGGTCATAATCCGAGAATGGATGTGGCAACCCAATGGTGTATGCATCGACTGGTTGCAGTTCTTTATAGAGATGTGCCACTTTACCCCTCCTTTCCATTCATAAAGTGAAACTTCAATCAGTGGGGGTTTTCCTCATCCCCCACTGATTGAGGGGAACACAAGCTAAAAGCGTCACGTCCTGTGACAACGCTTGTGTGACCAACATCGTGTTGGCCCGAACCAATCGGGCTTTTATCTTCCTTTAACGGATATCCAAACTACCCGCTGAAGGAAGGCAACTTAAGTTCACGGCGTCCTGTAAGTGCCTTAATTTCTGCAAAGGGCGCAGAAATTAAGGCAAATCGAACCCTTCGCTGTTCGATTGGCAGTTGATCTCCCACCTATCCTTATCGTTTTACTTAAGTCTTAAGGTGGGAGTCTTACTGCCCGTTAATGCGGGATAAATTCCTTACATTATTTTTTTGTCCGTTTCTGCAAGTTTTGCAATTCTTCAATGAACACCGTCACATCTTGGTATTGACGATACACAGAAGCGAATCGGACATAAGCAACTTCATCGACATCGATCAATTGTTCCATCACCATTTCGCCGACTTCATCCGAATTGATTTCCACAACACCTGCACTTCTTAAATTTTTTTCAATTGTATAGACGATAGTTTTCAAATCCTCCAGCGACACAGGGCGTTTCTCACATGCCCGGATTAACCCTCTTAACACTTTTTCGCTATTGAACTCTTCCCGGCTACCGTCCTTTTTCACGACAATCAGAGGCATTTCCTCCACTTTTTCAAATGTCGTGAATCGGAATGCACAACTTTCGCATTCCCTCCGGCGTCGTATCGATCGATTCTCTTCTGCCGGCCGAGAATCAACGACCCGGGTGCCATTATACTGGCATGCTGGACATATCATAGCTGTTTCCTCCGCTTTTCCATAGATAGTAACTTAATTATAACAGAACGCCCTCAAAAAATCGGAATGTAGTTGAAAGAATTGTCTCATCCCCCACATTCCGAATAGTCCGACATGAACCTGCCTCTTCTAATCCCTATCCGTCACGCCAGGACATCAAGCGGATAAAGATAAAAAAATTCCGCCTCTCCTTAGTGGTTGAGGCGGAACAAACATTATGCATTTACTGCTGTTTTAAAATTGTTTACACTGTTTAGTGCATTTCCCACTTTTTTCGTCAAATCCACAACCCGTGCTGAATAGCCCCACTCGTTGTCGTACCAAGCAAGTACCTTCACTTTCCGGTCACCCATGACGATTGTGGAAAGACCGTCAATGATTGCCGAGTCAGTTGTTGTATTGAAGTCGATCGAAACAAGCGGTTCTGTCGTGAATCGGAGAACACCGTCCAGTTCATTTTTCGAAGCTTGCTCAAAAGCTTCGTTGACCATCTCAATCGTGACATCCTGTTTCACATCCACTACGAGATCGACAAGTGAAACATTCGGTGTTGGAATGCGCAATGCCAAGCCATGAATCTTCCCTTCCAATTCAGGCAATACGAGCGACAATGCTTTGGCAGCCCCTGTCGTAGTCGGAATGATCGATTGCGCACATGCTCGTGCACGGCGAAGGTCTTTATGTGGATTATCCAAGTTTTTCTGATCATTTGTATACGCATGGACTGTCGTCATCAAGCCATTTTCAATGCCGAATCGATCATTCAGCACTTTAGCCACTGGAGCTAGGCAGTTCGTTGTACAACTGGCATTCGAGATGACATCATGTTTGTCAATATCGAGTTTGTCATCGTTAACTCCCATCACGATCGTGATGTCTTCATTTTTTCCTGGAGCAGTCAAAATCACTTTTTGTGCTCCCGCCTGAAGATGAAGAGCCGCTTTTTCACGTGAATTGAATTTACCCGTTGCTTCAATAACGATATCTATGCCAAGCTCTTTCCACGGAAGATTCAGTGGGTCCCGATCCGCAACAATTTTCACACGCTTCCCGTTGACAACTAGAGCTCCGTCCTCTGCAATCACTTCACCCTCAAATGTACCATGAGTAGTGTCATACTTTATCAGGTGCGCAAGCGTTTCAGGTGGATAAGACGCATTCACCGCAACAATCGTTACATCATCCTCTAAAATCATTTGTCGGAACACCATCCGTCCAATTCGTCCGAACCCGTTAATCGCTATTGAAGTAGTCATAAGTAGTCCTCCCACATGTATGTTATACTTTTTATCTATTATCTGTGATTAGTATAACACATTATATGTGATAACCAAGATGAAAACTAAACTTTTATAATATCTTTCTTTTCAGAATACAAGTCAAGACTTCATTTCCCATTCTAGTAAAAGTCTTTCTAGCTGTTCTTCCGTCTGTTCAACCGCATGATTATTGTATAAAACGGCATCTGCCTCTTTTTCTTTTTCCTTCACAGGCATCTGTGATTGAATGCGGGCATCCGCTTCTTCTTCCGATAACACATTTCTCGCAATGAGTCTTTCTTTTTGTACTTCCGGTGTAACAGATACGACAATGATTTTATCGACAAGCGACTGGAGCTTACTTTCGAAAAGAAGGGGTATGTCCATGATGACCGTCCGGGCACCTCTTGCCAACCATTCTTCTTTTTGTCTTAACATTTCTTTACGTATGGCAGGATGGATGATCCCATTTAATTGCAGACGCTTTTCTTTGTCATTGAAAATCAGCTCGCCAAGTTTTTCGCGATTCAACGATCCGTCAGCTTGTAACACCCCTTGTCCAAATGCTTGGCTAATCTCTGTAAGGACCGGGCTTCCAGGTTCGACAACCTGTCTTGCAATTTCATCCGCATCCACAATCGGAAAGCCTTTTCTCTTCAACATCGCAGATACGGTACTTTTTCCACTTGCAATACTTCCAGTCAAACCAATGATCATCGTTCTCCCTCCTTCTTCTCACTTTTGGCAAGTTGGACAATAGACGGATGTGCGGCCTGCAATTTTCATGCTTTCCGTCGTTGTTCCGCATACAGCGCACACTTTCCGTCCATACATCCGAAGTCTTTTTTGCATCGTTCCGGTCTCTCCATTGATATTCCGGTAATCGGAAATGGAACTACCACCCGCATCAATACTTTCTTGTAACACGGCGACAATGGCATGAAACAATTCCTTTTTCCTTTTCTCGCTAATCCGCTCCGCTGTTCTTCCAGGATGAATGTTCATATTGAAAAGCGCTTCTGTTGCATAAATATTGCCACAACCTGAAATGACATGTCCATCCATAATCACTTCTTTAATCGGTTTCCGGGCATATTTCGCCAGCGCTGCCATTTCCAGAAAATGACGGCAAGCATCCGCCTCAAAGGGTTCTGGTGCCATTTTCAATAGAGGCGGATGATCCGCCTCACAATCCAACAGTCTCACTTCCCCAAATCGACGGATATCCGAATAGACAAGCAAACCTCCATCTTCCATCTTGAATAGGACATGAATATGCTTACGAAACTTCAGCTCTGGTATTTCATCGATCGTGTTCACATCGAACCAGGCACCCGTCATGCCAAGATGACTGACAAGGAGACAAGCGTTCCCATCCTTTTGTAAATGAAAGTAAATATATTTGCTACGGCGTGTCACATCCATGATGGTCATACCCACCATCTCCGCCATAAAATCCTCAGTCGTGATTCCTTTAATAATCGCTTCTTTTCCTAATTGTTTTGAATGGATGACCGTATCAGAGACGGTCACCTCTTGGATCGTCCTGCCTTTCGCAACCGGCGCAAGTGCACGGACAACTCCTTCAACTTCCGGTAATTCCGGCATCTTTTACTTCCCTCACTTCGTTTCGTACCAGGACAATCCGAATGCCCAATCCACTTTCAGCGGTACATCCAATGCAATGGCGGATTCCATCACTTCTGGTACGATTTGTTTCAATTTTTCAATTTCATCTTCAGGGGCTTCAAAAATGAGCTCGTCATGCACCTGAAGGAGCATTCGTGTCTGTAAGCCTTCATCTTCCAGTCTTTTTGCCATGTCGATCATCGCTTTTTTGATAATATCGGCAGCGCTTCCCTGAATCGGCGTATTCATCGCTGTCCGTTCTGCGAATCCTCTCAAATTGAAGTTCGAACTTGTAATATCGGGCAAATACCGTCTCCGGTTCATCAATGTCGTGACATAGCCTTTCAGCTTCGCATCAGCAACAATTTCTTCCATATACGCCTTCACACCCGGGAAGCTGTTCAAATAAGATTCGATAAACGTTGCAGCTTCCTTCCGCGTAATGCCTAAACTTTGCGAGAGCCCATAATCACTGATCCCGTAAACAATTCCGAAATTGACCGCTTTTGCCGCCCGACGCATATCCGATGTAACGGCGTCTTGATCCACACCAAACACGTCCATTGCCGTCTTCGTATGGATATCCGCGCCAGCTCGGAATGCCTCGATCATTTTTTCATCCTTCGAAATATGTGCTAACACACGTAGTTCGATTTGGGAATAATCCGCTGCAAATAAGTACCAGCCAGGTTCCGAAGGGACGAATGCAGCTCGAATTTTCCTACCTTCCTCAAGTCTGACAGGGATATTCTGTAAATTCGGATTGATGGAACTGAGACGGCCAGTCGTTGTCAACGCTTGTTGGAAACGTGTATGGATTTTCCCGTCCTCGTGAATTTCTTTGGATAGCCCTTCGATATAAGTGGAGTTCAACTTACCAAGTTGGCGATAAGTTAATATCAATCCGATAATTTCATGTTCGCTTTCCAGTTTTTCAAGTACATCAGCTGCCGTCGAATAGCCGGTTTTCGTCTTTTTGATCGGTGTCAAACCGATTTTTTCGAACAGGATGACGCCGAGCTGTTTCGGCGAATTGATATTGAATTTTTCGCCCGCTGCTTCATAGATGGCCGCTTCAAGTTCAATTAACTTCGCCGAGAGATCGGAACCGATTTCCTGCAATGTCTTCAAGTCTGTCTTGACGCCCGTGACTTCCATTTGGCATAAAATTTTCGCCAGCGGCAATTCAAGTTCGTGATAAAGATCGTAGAGATCATTCTCTTTTAGTTTCGTTTCGATAACGTCTCGTAGGTCCCAAATTACACGCGCTTTCCGACTGGCATGTTCGGCAATTTTCTCTTCATCCGGCACTGATTTTTTTGCACCTTTTCCGTATATCACCTCATCAGGTTGAACGTCTGCCCTTCCGAACTCCCTTGCAATGGAAGCAATGTCCGGATACGTTGACGATGGATTGACGATATATGAAGCGAGAAGAAGATCGAACTCAAATCCTTCTGCAATGAGCCCCTGACCTGCCAGGGAGGCGATTGCCGCTTTTGAATCAGAAGTGTATTTCTTATTTGCCGGATTCCCGAGCCATTCCTTGAAAATTGCCGATTGTTGAGCAACTGCTAACGTAACGAACAATGTACGTTTCTCATCCGCTAAGCTGATTCCTAAAATATCCGCAGTCAAATAGTTATCCTCGATCATCTCGATATGGATGGCCATTTCGTCTGTGAGATCCGCTTCCGTTATTTCGGTGAGGAATTGGATGTCGATCGCCTCTTGCGGTTTCTCCGCTTCTTGAGGGGCGATTTTTTCAAGCAATGTTTTAAATTTCAACTCTTGATAGATCGACGTCACTTTATCCATATCTGGACCTGCATAGGAGAGATCATCGATTGATATCGTAAGGGGCGCCTTCACTTCTATCGTAGCAAGCGTTTTACTCATATAGGCTTGTTCTTCATTGTTCGTCAAATTCTCTTTTAGTTTTTTTGCCGTGATGTTGTCGATGGACTGATAGACGTTTTCAACCGAGCCATATTCTTTCAACAACTTCAATGCAGTCTTTTCCCCGACACCAGGCACACCTGGTATATTATCGGATGTATCGCCCATCAAGCCTTTCATATCGATAATTTGTTGCGGCTCTATACCGTACTTTTCCTTCACATGATCGGGTGTATATTTCTCGATATCCGTCATCCCTTTTCGGGTGATGTATACCGTTGTCTTCTCACTCGCCAGCTGTGTTAGATCTTTGTCTCCGGAAATGACGATTACTTCAGAACCATCCGCATCACCCGTTGTACTCAGTGTGCCGATAATATCGTCCGCTTCGTACTGATCCAGTTCATATTGAGGAATGTTAAACGCTTCGAGCAGCTTGCGTAAATAAGGGAATTGCTCCGATAATTCAGGCGGTGTTTTTTGACGTCCCCCTTTGTATTCCCCGTATGTCTGATGCCTGAAGGTTGTCTTGCCCGCATCCCAAGCTACGAGCATATGCGTCGGTTTTTCGTCCGCTAAAATATTTTGTAGCATCATCGTAAATCCGTAAACGGCGTTAGTATGGATTCCGCTGTCATTGGTCAATAAAGGCAAAGCGAAAAATGCTCGGTATGCCAAACTGTTTCCGTCCAGTAGCACGATTTTCTTTGTCGTCACGTTCAGTCCACTCCTCTTTCATCAAATACACCTTGGCATAGCTACATTTAATTTGTAATAGCCGCCGAAGGCTTGCAGTTCATATGCAAAATCACATAAAAAACGTCATCTTCCTTCATCTTACCACGTAGACGGGTATAATTGAAAATGCCTGCATAGCTAGCGGAAGGCTAGTCATGCAGGCATTTTCGTTACTCCAAATAACCGGTCAACACTTTCGCATACGGCGAATCCGCAGGAAGGATGATCATCGTGTCGTCCCCGATAGTTTTCGTATAGGACTGAAGTGTGCGGTATAAGTTGTAAAACTGAGGATCTTTTGAAAAAGCATCATTGTAGATTTTGGCGGCTTCAGCTTCCCCTTCAGCGTGGATGACTGCAGCCTCTTTTTTCGCAAGTGCAAGCATTTCCTGTACTTCACGGTCAGTTTCAGCTTCGATTCGTTTCTTATCCGCATCCCCTTCGGATAAATACTTTTGTGCCGTCGATTCGCGTTCGGAAATCATTCGTGTGTAAATTGATTGTTCATTTTCCTCCGGCAAGTCGATGCGTTTCATCCGGACATCCACCACTTCGATGCCGTAATTCCCTTCGGTGAGAAATTCATTCACTCGCTCTGTTACACGATCATTTAAACTACCTCGAGAAGAATTTTCATCATTGACGATATCTACATAATCCAACTGACCGAGTTCTGTGCGGACCACCGAGTAAATGAACTCTTCCATTCTTGCTTCCGCGTTTACGATATTGCGGGCATTGGCAATCATTTTAGCAGGATCTGTTATTTTCCAGACCGCATAGTTATCGATAATGATCCGTTTTTTATCTTTTGTATTAATCTCTTCTTCGGAAACATTATACGTCATCTGATTTTTCGGCAAAGTTGTGACGCTTTGGATGAATGGTATTTTCAGATTAATGCCCGGTTCTTTGACGATCCGTTTAATCTCTCCAAATTGACGGACGACCCGATATTCATCCTCTTTGACAATAAATAGATTCGCAATTAAGATAATGGCTACTGCAAAAATAGCTGTTAAAATGACAGTCAGTTTCGCATATTTTTTGAATTCTATCGGTTTTTTCGGACTATTAGGCGTGCCGGCTGTTTTCGGTTCTTTACTCCCTTTTTGCTTCGCACGTTGTTTTTCGATAAATTTCTCTTCCATACTTTTGAATGGGTTATTGTCGTTCGCCATTAGTTCCCGCCTCCTTCTTTACTATTTTCTGCAGGGGGAGGGGTTTGGTTTTCCAGTTGTTGCAATGGCAAATACTTTACCGTTTCCCCATCATCGTTCATAATATAGATTTTCGCTTTCGGCAATACTTGCTCAAGCGTTTCGATGACAAGTCGTTGTCGCGTAATTTCTTTATTCTTCATGTATTCAGCATGCAAGTTGTTAAAGAGAGCAACATCTCCGCGCGCCTGTTCGATTCGGGCTGTTTTTTGCCCAGTTGCCCGAGATTTGATAGCGTCACGCTCCCCTTCTGCTTCGCTGATCTTCTGATTTTTATATTTCGCAGCTTCGTTGGTTT
Source organism: Sporosarcina soli (assembly GCF_042655805.1). Classification (NCBI taxonomy): domain Bacteria; kingdom Bacillati; phylum Bacillota; class Bacilli; order Caryophanales; family Caryophanaceae; genus Sporosarcina; species Sporosarcina soli. Next base: position 112,743 of record NZ_JBHSNO010000008.1, read on the forward strand.
TTGTTTCTTTCGTTTCACGTGCGTCAGTTACCGCAGTGAAAGCTGCACGCACTTCAGAGTTCGGCAATTCGACATCTTGCAATTTTACACCTTGGATAGCAATCCCGATATCGTATTTGTCGACGAGTGTTGCGAGCAATTCGCGTGTTTGTGCTTCAATTTCCGCTTTCCCATCCGTCAATGCTGAATCGATTTTCGAACTTCCGATGACTGAGCGGATAGACGCGGACGTGGCATCTGTCAGAATTTCTTGTGGATCCTGGGCGTTGAATAAATATTTTTGTGGTTCGGTAATTTTCCACTGTACAACGAGATCCGTGAGGACGATATATTCATCTCCCGTAATCATTTTGGTTTCCTTATCGAATGAAACCAATTCTCCACCAGGATCCTGCTTGTAGCCAAATTGTAAACTATAGGTTTCTTTAGAAAGTATCTCCACATGCTGGATCGGCCATGGTAATTTAAAATGTAATCCTGAATCCGTGACAGTTGTATCTGCTGTACCAAATGTAATGACAACAGCCTGTTCGGACTCATCGACCGTGTACCATGTCGTCAAGGCGATGACGACTAGCAACAAGCCGGCAATTATCATGCCGATCAGTACTGAAATTCGGCGTGTACTCATAAAATAGCCCCTCCTCTTTATGTATCTTCTTGATTATACGGATGAATTTCATGAAAGTTTCATAGCAATGGATAATTTCCAAAGTTAAAACGATCCAAAGCACTGGATCGTTTACGTTTGCTGGGATATTGGCAGGTGGATTGTAAAGGTCGTACCAACACCGATGGTACTTTTCACTTCGACCGTCCCCCCATGCGCTTCGATTAAATGCTTCACAATGGCTAATCCTAAACCTGTTCCTCCCGAATCACGACTTCTGGCACGATCAACACGATAAAACCTTTCAAATAGCCGAGGCAACTCCGCTTGCTCTATGCCAATCCCTTGATCTTGCACTTCAATCACAGCATGCTCAGCAGTCTTCTTAGCCATGATTGTCACCTTTGTTCCTTCTTTTGAATAATTGATCGCATTGGATAAAAGATTGACCATTACTTGGATGAGGCGATCCGTATCCGCTTCAATGATAAGATAATCGGGAATATTCACCATTAGATCCATGTTCTTATGTTCTAACTTGCCAGAGACAATTTTTAAGGCATTTTCAATTGTTTCTTTTACATTGACCCGAACAAACTCGAGGGAAAACCCTTCCCTTTCGATTCCCGAGAGTTCCAACAAATCTGCAATGAGAAGATGAAGTCGATCACTTTCCTTTTGAATGATCACAAGAAATTCCTGTAAAATAGCCGGTTCATCCATCGCTCCGTCCAGCAGAGTTTCGGTGAAGCCTTTGATCGAGGTTACTGGTGTACGCAATTCGTGTGAAACATTGGCAACAAAATCTTTGCGCACTTCTTCGAGACGGACAAGCTCAGTTATATCATGCATGACGACAACAATTCCAAGCCAATTTCCATGATGGCCGATAACTGGTGCACCATAAACGCTCATATAAGAAAGTTGCCCGCCAACTTCAATGCGGACTTGTTTTTCAATGACCTGCTCCGTCATGAAGACATCCTCGATCAGATTTTCAATATTTGTTGGTAAGCCAATCGATTTAAATGTCTCGCCCACCAATTCTTCCTTTGAATAGCCGAATGTTTTCTCGAAAACACCGTTTACCAAATTGACAGTCCCTTCTCGCCCGAACATCAGCAAGCCGCTTCCCATACTTTCAACCAATGTTTTCAAACGCTCTTTTTCCATCACTCTTAACGTTGACATTTCTTGAAGGTTGCTAGCGATCCTATTCAGAGCAGTGGCTAATTCGGTATCGTATTCAGGCTTTTCCGTTTGTACCCTTACCAAATAATTACCCTTAGCGATTTGCATGGCGATGTTCGTCACTTTATCAACTGGATGTGCATATTGCTGCATCATTTTAGATGCCACAATCATCGATAAGAAAAAAGCGATAATAAGCGTTACAAGAAGGAATATCCAGTATTTCTTTTGAATCTCCATATCAACCGTATCTGCAAACAATGGAAAAAACTGGCCCAGGACAATACCGAGACCAGTTAGCAGAATCGAAACCAACACGGAACAAGCAATGACAAGACGGAAATAGAGGCCTTTCATCACATTTTCTGCTCCTCAAATTTATATCCGATTCCTCTCACTGTCTTGATAAAAAGAGGTTTCTTTGTATTCTCTTCAATTTTCTCACGTAAATGACTGACGTGTACATCCACGATTCGCGTATCGCCCGCAAAATCATAATTCCAAACTGCGCTCAGCAACTGATCCCGTGAAAGGACGCGATTTTTATTTTGCATAAAATACACGAGCAGTTCAAATTCTTTAGGTGTAAACTCAAGCTCCTCTTTGTTTAAATAAGCAATATATTGCTCCGGATGGACGGTCAATGGTCCGGATTGCAGAAGACCATTCTCCTCTTCCCGATCATTTCGATCTCCGGTCCGCCTTAACACCGCTTTAACCCGGGCAACAACTTCCCGTGGGCTAAATGGTTTCGTCATATAGTCATCCGCACCAATCTCAAGTCCGAGCACCTTATCCAGCTCGTCCCCTTTTGCGGTTAACATAATGATTGGTGTTTCAATCCCGCGTTGCCTCAACGTTCTACATACGTCAATCCCATCCATTTTAGGAAGCATCAGATCAAGCAAAATCAGGTCTGGCTGCTCTGATTCCGTTTTATGTACAGCTTCTTCGCCGTCGGCCGCCGAAATGGTTTCATACCGCTCCTGTTTCAAGTTATATTCGAGCAACGTACGAATTGGCTGTTCATCATCCACAATCAATATTTTCTTAGTTGTCGTATTCATCCTGTATCAACACTCCCTAGTCAAAAATACTTTATCGTAATTATGCCCCGCTTTTCCGGACTCGTTTTTCATTCTTAAAAATTTTCCATCGTTTGTGAAGTTAACAGTTCTTCCGTCTTAGGAGGTATGACGGTCACCTGGCCGTAGATGACAATTTCCTCATCTTCGTTCGTTGCTTGAACTGAAATATCAACACTATTTTCCGTTTGATCAACACGAACGATTTCAAATAGGAAATCAATCGTCGAATAATGATAAACCGCTTTAGGGAATGTAAGTTGCTGAGCAACAATATGCGAACCTGGCCCTGGTAAATACTTTGAAACGGCAGATGTAATAATACCTGTAAGCATAATCACGGGTACAACCGGCTTTTCATAAGCTGTCTGTGAGGCATAATCATGTTGGATATAGAGCGGATTACTATCATTTGTCAAGCCAAGGTATAATAACAGGTCTTTATCTTCAATTTTCTCTGTCAGCTTCAATTTTTCCCCGACAGAAATATCTTCAACTTTTCTTCCAAGACGCCTTTTTCTCCCTAATATCAACTTATTTCCCCCTTCGAATATGAGATAATTCAAGTTTATCAATTAATCGAAAAAAAATCGAGTAGCGAACGCCACCCGATTCATTTATATGCGATTAGACGAGCACTTCCATAACAGCTTTGACAGAGTTAGCCGACTTTGCAAGTGCAGCATTTTCTTCCTCTGTCAATTCGAGTTCAATCACTTTCTCGATGCCGCCTGCTCCAAGAACAGTCGGAACACCAAGGTAAATGCCTTCTAGGCCATATTCCCCTTCCAGATAGGCAATAGAAGGAAGAACCCGCTTCTGATCTTTTAGAATGGCTTCAGCCATCTCTACGAGAGATGCTGCTGGTGCATAATAAGCAGAACCGTTCCCGAGCAGATTCACGATTTCTGCCCCACCTTTACGTGTGCGGTCTACAATTTCTTCAAGTCTCTCAGGTGAGATTAACTTTTCCAACGGAATCCCACCGGCATAGGAATAGCGTACGAGTGGAACCATGTCGTCTCCATGTCCGCCTAGAACGAAACCTGTAACGTCTTTTACCGACAAGTTCAGTTCCTGCGCAACAAATGTACGGAAACGAGCTGTATCCAAAACGCCTGACTGACCGATTACGCGCTCTTTCGGCAATCCCGATTCTTTGTAGACCGTGTAGGTCATAGCATCTACAGGATTTGTTAATACGATGATAGTCGTATTTGGAGAATGTTTTACGATTTCACTTGTAACAGCTTTCATGACTTTTTGATTCGTTTGAACAAGGTCGTCACGGCTCATGCCCGGTTTACGTGCAATACCGGCTGTGATGATGACGATATCAGAGTCTTTCGTCTCTGCATAGTCTGAGGTACCGATAATAGTGGCGTCGAAACCTTGGACAGGTCCGGCTTCAAGCATATCTAGTGCTTTTCCTTTTGTCGGATTTTCCATTTGCGGAATATCAACAAGGACTACATCACAAAGTTCTTTTTGTGCTAGAAGGAATGCAGTTGTTGCACCTGTGAAACCGGAACCGATGACGGATACTTTTTTACGTTTCATTGTCATGCGAAAACTCTCCTTTTTTCAAATGTACGGAGGGGGACTAGTCCCCCTCCGTTCTCAATTTTACTATTTACCCGAGATATTCAGAATCCCTTATTGGAATTATAGGTTTTTAATCAGTTCATCTGCAAATTCAGATGTTTTCACTTCAGTCGCGCCATCCATCAAGCGAGCGAAGTCATATGTGACCACTTTTGAAGCAATCGTTTTTTCAATTGAAGCAGTGATCATTTTCGCAGCTTCGTTCCAGCCAAGGTGTTCAAGCATAAGAACGCCTGAAAGAAGTACTGAAGATGGGTTTACTTTATCAAGACCCGCATATTTCGGTGCTGTACCATGTGTTGCTTCGAAAATCGCATGACCTGAATCATAGTTGATGTTCGCACCAGGAGCGATACCAATTCCGCCGACTTGTGCTGCAAGCGCGTCAGAAATATAGTCTCCGTTCAAGTTCATCGTTGCAACAACGTCGAATTCTTTCGGACGTGTCAAGATTTGTTGTAGGAAGATGTCTGCAATCGCATCTTTTACGATGATTTTGCCAGCTGCTTCAGCATCTGCTTGTGCTTTGTTTGCAGCTTCTGTTCCTTCAGCTTCTTTGATCGCGTCGTATTGGTTCCAAGTGAATACTTTATCACCGAATTCTTGTTCTGCCACTTCATAGCCCCAGTTTTTAAATGAACCTTCCGTGAACTTCATGATGTTTCCTTTATGAACAAGTGTTAATGACTTACGGCCTTCTTTGATGATGTAGTTAAGCGCACCGCGTACTAGACGTTTCGTTCCTTCTTCTGAAACTGGTTTGATACCGATACCAGAAGTTTCTGGGAAGCGAATCTTGTCCACGCCCATTTCATCTTGTAGGAAAGTGATAAGCTTTTTCACTTCGTCAGTACCTTTTTGATACTCGATACCTGCGTAAATATCTTCTGTATTTTCACGGAAAATAACCATATCACAGTCTTCCGGACGTTTAACAGGAGAAGGTACACCTTCAAAATAACGGACCGGACGAAGGCAAGTATAGAGATCCAATTCTTGGCGTAGTGCTACGTTCAATGAACGGAAACCGCCTCCGATTGGCGTTGTTAGAGGTCCTTTGATCGCGATTAGGTATTCTTCGATCACGTCAAGCGTTTCTTGTGGAAGCCATTCTCCTGTTTCATTGAATGCTTTCTCACCCGCAAGGACTTCTTTCCAAATAAGTTTTTTCTGTCCAGCGTATGCTTTCTCAACAGCCGCTTCAAGTACGCGCGATGCAGCGTTCCAAATGTCAGGACCTGTCCCATCTCCGATAATGAAAGGAATTGTTGCGTGATCCGGAACATTCAAAACACCATTTGTTACTGTAATTTTACCACCGTTAGTCATAATTCATTTCCTCCTAAATTCAAGATGCTAGGGCTGGCACTTGCTGAGGCCGCTCCATTTCTATTTTTATCGATCGCCGATAGCTACGTATTTTTGCATGCCTGGCCCGTTATAATCCGCACGCGGACGAATTAGTCGGTTGTTTGCATATTGTTCAAGGATATGTGCAATCCAACCAGATACGCGGGACACTGCAAAAATCGGTGTGAATAAATCGTGATCGATTCCAAGTGAATGGTACACGGAAGCCGAATAAAAATCAACATTCGGCGGCAAATTCTTTTCGCCTGTAACGATTGCTTCAATTTTTAGAGACATGTTATAAAACTTCTCTTCACCGCGAAGTGCTGTCAATTTTTTGGACATTTCACGCAGATGTTTTGCACGTGGATCACCTTTACGATAAACGCGGTGACCGAAGCCCATAATTTTTTCTTTGTTGTCAAGTTTTTCACGAATATAAGTTTCTACGTTTTCTTCCGATCCGATTTCTGTCAGCATTTTCATAACTTGCTCATTCGCACCGCCATGCAATGGCCCTTTCAATGCGCCGATCGCAGCCGTAACGCCAGAATACATATCGGAAAGTGTTGCCACACATACACGAGCTGTAAATGTAGAAGCATTCAACTCATGGTCTGCGTGTAGGACAAGCGCCTTATCGAACGCTTCGATTGCGATTGCTTCTGGCTCTTTGCCTGATAACATGTACAAGAAGTTTTCAGCGTAACCGTAGTCCGATTTCGGAGCGATTGGTTCAAGCCCTTTACGGATACGTGCAAATGCAGTAACAATTGTAGCGATTTGAGCTTGTAGTTTAATCGCTTTTGCGTAATTTGCTTCATCGGACATATCTTCCGCTTTGTCATCGTATAATCCGAGTAGAGAAATAGCCGTACGAAGCGCCGCCATTGGGTGAACTTCCCCAATTGGGTATGTTGTAAAATGGTTCAGGACTTCCTGAGGAACAGACATATTGTTTGCAAGCTGTTGTTTCAATTCTTTGAGCTCTTCCATTTTCGGCAGGCGTTGGTGCCATAGAAGATAAATAACTTCTTCAAAACTCGCGTTTTCTGCAAGATCGTCAATGTCATAGCCGACGTATGTAAGTGTGTCATCAATAATTGAACTGATGGCGGACTGTGTCGCTACAACTCCTTCCAACCCTTTTGTTGCTGTCATATAAATCGCTCCTTCTGTTCAATGTAGCCATTCTGTTCTTGGTAAAGAAAAAATAGCTAATCTTCTAATAATGTTACAAAAGCAAAACAACTAAAAACGCTTACAGGAACTATTATAAGCAATTTTGTCACCTTTGTGAATGGAAACGCTTGTTTTTGTTTTCAGTACTATAAAAAAAGAGGTGGAAAATGACTGTTTTCAACAGTAAACATCAGGGTTTGCAACGACTTATCATAAAATGGCTTCCCGCTATTTTGATATTGGCCATCTTATTTCTTGTGCCCCCGGTTGCCATTGCGGTCATTGTCGCCTACTTCACCGCTCCGATTTTACAAACGATCCGATCTATCGTGAAATTGCCATTGACGATTGCAACGCTTATCGTCATGTGTCTGATTTTTTTACTAGTCGGCGCTTTTACTTTTATGACTTTACACGGATTACTCGATACACTTCCCGCAGTTGAACGACAAATTTCTCCTTTTACAGGAAACACCGATATTATCGCTAAACTTTTTACTTTTTTAGAAAATAATATCGTTCAATACGGACATGCCTTACTAGAATATACGGTCACAAAAATCAGCACCTTTTTTCAGCAAATGTTTAGCTTATTCATCTTCCTCGTCGCCTATTTTTTCGCATTGAGGGAATCAGGTAAAAACCGTTTTTGGTTTCTTATCTATTTTCCCAAAGCGATCCGGGCTTCGACAAAGAAGATGATCACCAATGGCAGCAAACTGATTGGTACATTTTTATCTGTAGAGTTCAGGTTGTTTTTACTAACATTTTTAGTCCTGACAGTCGGTTTTTTCTTTCTGCGATTTGAATCGCCAATTGGTACCGCATTTCTTATTTCACTGGCAGATAGCCTTCCGCTTCTTGGTATAGGTATCTTTCTATTACCGATGTCTGGATTTTTCCTTTACACGGGAAATAATCTCATTGGCATTTCATTGATTTTTCTTTATTTTTTCACTATGACAACCCGACAAATGGCGGAATCGTATATGTGGGCCTCCACATTCCAAGTGAAGCCGATACATGCCTTTTACATCACCGTATGCTCGTTCTATTTGTTCGGCATACCCGGTATTCTACTGACGCCATTTCTACTGTTTGCCGCAATAAAAGTGAGAAGGCATTCAATGTTCACATCATAATAATTCGACCATTCTTCATTTTTTTATAAATCCATCTGTGAATGAATGGGCGGATCAGATTTCTGGGCCCTTTGAAGAGCAATAGCAAGCCACAAATATCTGTTAAAAAGCCAGGTAGCAGCAATAATATCCCGCCAAAGAAAATACACACGCCATCGATGAGTGCATTGCCGGGCGTTTCCATCGCAGCCATGCGATTTTGAAACTCTTTCCATACTTTCATTCCTTGTTTTTTCGCAAAATAAGCGCCCCCGACTCCAGTGAGCAAAATAATAGCGATGGTCGGAAAAAGACCAAGCACCTTTCCCGAATAGATCAGCAACGCAAGCTCGGTCGTAGGGATCGCAATAAACGCAAGGATCAGCCATTTCATACGTAGCAACCTCCTAAACAAGGCTGCTCCGATTTTTAGCCGGAAGCAGCCTTGTTTTGTATTGAATCAGTTAGAGTACACTGGCATGGCCATTATAAATAACACCAGACTCAGCATCAATTGTTATATCATTATCATGGCGAATATTCTTTGTTGCATTTTCAACTCCGACAATAACCGGAATACCGAGACTTAGACCAACGACGGCCCCATGGCTCGTCAGTCCGCCTTCCTCTGTAATCAGTCCTGCACATTTTTCAATGGCTGGCATCATATCCTTGTCCGATGCAGTCGTCACGAGGATCGCACCTTCCGTATCGTGAGCAAGTGCTTCCTTTGCATTGTTAGCTATAACTGCACGGCCAAATGCAACTGATTTCCCAATGCCTTGTCCTCTTGCCAATAAATCACCGATCACATGAATTTTCATCAAGTTCGTCGTCCCTGCTTCTCCAACTGGAACACCTGCTGTAATAATGACAACATCTCCATGACTTACATATTGATGTTTGACACTTTCTTCCACAGATTCCTGTAAGATTTCATCGATGGACGCCACCTTTCTACCGACAATCGGATAAATACCCCAAACAAGCGAAAGTTTTCTTGAACAGGCGTCGGAAGATGTGACCGCAATAACCGGACAACCAGGACGATATTTTGCAATCATTTTCGCCGTATGACCACTTTCCGTAGGCGCTAGCACGGCCTTCACTTTTAAATTGATAGCTGTATAGGCAGCCGCTTGTCCAATCGCTTCTGTCATATTGCCATGCTTTTCACGGCGGCGTGTTGAGACGACAGAACGATAGTCGATAGACGCTTCAGTTGTCTTGGCAATTCGATCCATCGTTTGAACAGATTCAACTGGATAGAGGCCTGCCGCAGTTTCACCGGAAAGCATGATCGCATCCGAGCCATCCAATATGGCATTCGCCACGTCACTTGCTTCCGCACGCGTTGGGCGTGGGTTACGTTGCATCGAATCTAGCATTTGAGTAGCTGTAATAACCGGTTTCCCAGCCTGATTACATTTTTCGATCAGTTTTTTCTGGACGAGCGGCACTTCTTCAGCCGGAATTTCAACGCCCAAGTCTCCCCTTGCAACCATCAATCCATCCGCAATCGTCAGGATTTCATCGATGTTATCGACACCTTCCTGATTTTCGATTTTCGGAATGATCTGGAGATGTGCACCATTGTTGTTCTCTAAAAGTGTACGGATTTCCATCACATCTGATGGTCGTCTAACAAATGACGCAGCGATAAAATCGACGCCCTGCTCTATTCCGAATAGAATATCAGATGCGTCTTTTTCCGTCATGCCTGGAAGTTGTACAGAAACGCCAGGCACATTTACGCCTTTCTTATTTTTCAATGTTCCGGAATTGACGACGACAGTATGAATAAGTCCATTCTCTTTATCTAGATCAGTTACTTCCAATTGAATAAGGCCATCATCCAACAAAATAACAGAGCCTGTATGAACATCATCAATCAGCTTGTCATACGAAACCGAAAAGACATCGTTGTCACCGATGACCTCCTGCATGGAGATTTTAATAGATTGACCCGCCACAAGGTCAACTTGTCCATCTCTCATCGAATGTGTGCGGATTTCAGGACCTTTTGTATCCAATAGGATACCGACCACTTTCCCCTTTTTTTCCGACACATTTCTGATTGTCTCAATCCGTTTTTTATGCTCGTCATGATCGCCATGAGAGAAATTCAACCGGGCAACATTCATTCCCGCATCGATCAGTTTTTCCAAAACTTCTGGAGACTCACTTGCAGGGCCAATTGTACAAACGATTTTTGTTTTTCTCATTCATTCTCGCCTCTTCCCAATTTGCTAAACAACTGTATCAATTACACCACTTATGGAAGTGGGGGACTTCTGTAGCTGACGCTTCGCTTTCAGTACAAAAAGATTTGCTGATTAAATCGACAATTCTTTGGATAATTTGTACATCTTCATATCCAATTCATCAGATTGTTCGAAGACATCTTTCAAATTATATTCTATCACGTCATAATTCTTCATGCCAATCGCAACGCCGCTCTTCCCTTCCTTCAGCACTTCTACCGCTTTTGCTCCATATTGGCTGGCAATGACCCGATCGCGTGCCGAAGGGGATCCGCCCCGCTGGATATGGCCAAGGACGGAGATGCGCGTTTCGATTCCCGCTTCCTTATTAATGATTTCAGCAAGTTCTGCTGCAGTCATCACTCCTTCTGCAACAATGATAATACTATGTTTTTTACCACGGTCTGTACCACTGACGAGCCTGTCGATGATGGTCGGAATTTCGATTTTCTCCTCCGGAATCAAAATCGTTTCCGCTCCTCCTGCAAGCCCGGCCCAGAGCGCCAAATCACCGGCATCCCGGCCCATCACTTCAATAATGAATGTCCGTTCATGAGAAGTTGCTGTATCCCGAATTTTATCGATCGCATCGATGACTGTATTCAAAGCTGTATCAAAGCCGATCGTAAACTCGGTGCCGTTAATATCATTATCAATTGTTGCAGGGACACAAACACATGGGCAGCCCAATTTCGTCAATTCGAGTGCTCCCCTAAAAGAACCATCCCCGCCAATGACAACCAAGCCATCGATTCCATTATTCTTTAATTGTTGCATGGCCTTTTTCTGTCCTTCAGGAGTACGGAATTCCGCACTTCTGGCAGAACGTAGCATCGTACCGCCACGTTGAATGATGTCCCCTACCGAACCAAGTTCCAAGCGCTCGATTTTCCCTTCGATCAATCCTTGGTAGCCATTGTATACACCCGCGACTTCCAAACCTTCATAAATCGCTTTTCTTACAACTGCACGCACCGCAGCATTCATGCCGGGCGCATCCCCGCCACTTGTCAAAACTGCTATCTTTTTCATCTTCAACACTCCCGCTTTCAAAGTCAGTATCTCCGAATGTTAGAAGTAACGGTTCATTGTGTTTTCCTTACTCGGAAAATACACCGATTCGACGGAATTTTTCATAGCGGTCTTCTACCAATGCATCGCCATCCATTGCCCCCAATGTTTCTAGCGAGGAACGGATCGCTTGTCCGATATACGTCGCTTGTGTAGCAGGATCACGATGTGCACCACCAAGAATTTCTGGAATGATCTCATCGATCATCCCCATTTCTTTTAGATCAGGCGCTGTAATTCTCATCGCTTCCGCCGCTTGCTTCGCCAAGCTTGCATCCTTCCATAAAATTGAGGCAGCTCCTTCAGGCGAAATAACTGAATAAGTGGAGTGTTCAAGCATATGAATATGATTCGCGACACCTAAAGCAAGAGCACCACCGCTTCCCCCTTCTCCAATGACAATCGAGATGACTGGAACCCGAAGATTCGCCATTTCAACGAGGTTCCGCGCAATGGCCTCACTTTGTCCTCGTTCTTCTGCCGCTTTGCCGGGGTAAGCCCCTTTCGTGTCAATAAAGCAAATGATTGGGCGTCCAAATTTTTCTGCTTGTTTCATCAGACGCAATGCTTTTCGATACCCTTCCGGATGGGGCATACCGAAATTTCTTTTCACATTCTCTTTTGTATCTTTTCCGCGCTGATGGCCGATGATTGTAACCGGCGTGGCATCAAACGACCCGATTCCACCAACGATTGCCGCATCATCTCCATACGCTCGGTCTCCATGCAGCTGAATAAAATCGTCGAATAATGCTTGGATATAGTCTAATGTTGTCGGACGCTCCTGATGCCTTGCTACTTGCACCCGATCCCACGGTTCCATATTGCCGTAAATTTCTTCTTCCAAGTTTTTCAACCGTTTCTTCAACGTGTTGATTTCATCGGATAAATCAACCGAATTCGTTTTCGTAAACTCTTCTAGTTCCTGAATTTTCTCGCGCAACTTAACAATTGGCACTTCAAATCCCATTGTTTTACTCAACTTATTTCGCCTCCTTCTGGTGCAGACGTATAATTTTAGCCAATGTTTCCTTCATTTCTTCACGATGGACAACCGCATCCAACTGACCGTGTTCGAGGAGGAATTCTGCAGTTTGAAAATCTTCAGGCAGTTTCTCTCTAACAGTCTGCTCGATTACGCGTCTCCCAGCAAAACCGATCAATGCTTTAGGTTCGGCCAAATTGATATCTCCGACCGATGCAAAACTTGCGGATACGCCTCCTGTTGTCGGATACGTCATGATCGATATATATAAATTTCCTGTTTCGGCATGACGATTGAGGGCAACGCTCGTTTTTGCCATTTGCATCAACGACAATACGCCTTCCTGCATCCGGGCACCACCGCTTGCAGAGAATATGAGAATCGGAATATTCAATGCTGTCGCTTTTTCAATTGCACGTGTTATTTTTTCGCCGACGACGGATCCCATCGAGCCCATCCGGAAATGTGAATCCATAATGGCGACGGCAACTTCCATCCCGTCGATTTTCCCGGTTCCTGTAAGCACTGCCTCGTTTAGCCCTGTCCGCTCTGCATCTGCTTCCACCTTCTCCGTGTAGGCAGGAAATTGTAGCGGGTTTTCCGTTTTCAAATGATTATCAATTGACTGGAATGTGCCTTCGTCAAACAAACAGTCCACACGCTCCGCTGCGGTCATTTTGAAATGATAACCACATTTTGGACAAACTTTTTTCGTCTTGAGTAAATCTTTCGTAACGATTACATCTTTACATTGCGGACATTTGGTCATAATTCCTTCCGGGACGTCATTTCTTGCATCAACGGATGGAACAGTTGCACGTTTCTTTTTGTTTTTAGTAAATATATCGCGGATCATACGCTTCTTTCCCTTCTTTCACCTTCTACTAGCCCAATCCATTTCGAATAAGCTGCCATCGTTTCCTTTTCATTGCCTTCAAGTAAATTTTCAAGAAGACATTTGACAACATCATTCTCAACTATTGTTGTCAGCTCTTGATAAGAGACCCTGCTATACTGTTTTAATAAAAACCAGATTTTGAGTGACAGTCGATTACCTGTTGCAACAATCATCTCACGGATAAGATCTTCCCGAATGATTCCCCCATCCGTTTCAATTTTTACGAGTAAACTTGTCCAAACCGGTAAATCGCGCAAGGCCCTATCCTGGCAGACCGTCGAAATGGCCGCTTTTTCATGGATCCTTCTCGTTTCTTGTACATCGAGGAACGATTCCGGTTGTTGCATGATGAAAGCCGCTAGCACTTCAACAAGCTGGTGTTTCTTCAAATCTGCAAGAAATGTCCCTTCTCCACGGCGGGTTTCAATCAGCCCTAATAGCTCCAAACTGCGTAGCGCTTCACGGACCGTCGATCGCCCCGCTTGGAGGCGTTCAGCCAATTCCCGCTCGGACGGCAGTTTCCCCCCCGTTTTAATGCCTTCCACTTTAATGATGTTTTTGAGTTCACCGACAATATCGAGGAACATTTTTGATGACGGTTTTGGATTTTGCATGCATGAACCCCTCTAATCAATCACGCCTCGGCGTGATTGCGTCCAGATTTTGAATCGAGCTTGCTCGATTCAAAATCTGTGACATCCGCCGGAGGCTTTATCTTCGTTCAGCTGGCGTTTGAACACCTGCCGGACAGTAAACCAAAAAACATTCATCTCGCCCTTTAAGAGGTGAGAGTCTTCCGCTGAATGAAGATGATCATCATTATAAAAGTGGTCAGACCACTCTTGTCACTAGCATACAGAAAAGCGGCTTGTACGTAAAGTCATAGTTGAAAATCTTGTCATATAACCGCCATTCTCATAATTTTTCGATCTGTTGGACAAGTATTTGAGGCTGTGCTCTGCGATGTTCAACTGTCCCTTCTACCTGAAGCATCCCCATTTCAACGAGGGCATTATTCGAAGCAGCATATTGTTTCGGGAATAGGGTACAGGAAATTTGCCCCGTTTCATCCTGTAATGTGAGAAAAGCCATCGCTTCTCCTTTTTTCGTACGAATCCGTTTCATATCCACTAAGAGGCCGATCAGTCTGACTGGCGTACGATCCCGCAGTGTTGCAACCGAAACGATCGGATTGCATTGTCCGCCATCCATTTTTTTCGCTTCCAAAGCGGGATGTTCCGAAAGATAAAATCCAAGAACTTCCCTTTCAAATTCCAACATCATCATTCGTGACATGGAAGTCCCCGGAGAATACTTAGGGCTGGCCAAAGCTTGGAACATATCGCCAAACATATCTGCGTCATCATCCGGCCGAACGAATTGCACATGCGCAATAGCCGCTTCGATAGACGCAAGCAGGACATCCCGTGTTTCCCCGAACAAATCGAGTGCCCCTGCCTTGATGAGTGGTCGGATCGACTTTTCTGTAAAAGCCCCACTACCAAGTGCAACAGCCAAATCGAACATCGATTTCCAATGACCGTCGGATTTCCTCGCTCGTTTGAGTGCCTCGTAAAAGGTTGGCGTCACACCTTTAATGATACCGAGACCGATCCGGACCGATCCATTTTCAACCGTATACATATATTTGCTCTGTCTGATGGATGGAGGTAAGAGCTTGATTCCCTTCGCGTCCATTTCCCTCAATAATTCCATCGTCTTTTCACTATTGCCTGTCAGTGAAGACAACAATGCAGCGTAAAAATAGGCAGGTTCATTCGCCTTTAAAAAAGCGAGTCGATAAGAGATCAATGAATAAGCGACCGCATGGCTTTTTGGAAATCCATAATCTGCAAATTTCACGATGAGGTCATAAATTGCGATCGCCGATTCTTTTGGAAACCCATTCTCCACAGCGCTTTGCGTAAAGTGAATCCGTTCTTTTTGGAGCACTTCTCTGTTTTTCTTGCTGACAGCCCGCCTTAACAAATCCGCTTCCGCCATCGTAAAACCTGCGACTCGGACCGCAATTTCCATAATCTGTTCTTGATAGACAATAACCCCGTAGGTTTCTGCCAACACTGTTTCCAATAACGGATGGATATATGTAATTTTTTCGTTATCGTTTTTCCTACGGCTGTAAAGTGGTATATGATCCATCGGGCCCGGACGATACAATGCATTGATCGCAAATAGATCTTCGAACTGAGTGGGCCGGATCAGCTGTAATGCATTGCGCATCCCTTCCGATTCAAACTGAAAGATGCCAGTCGTGTCCCCGGCTTGGAACAGCTCGAATGTCTTGGCATCATCAAGTGGAATCGATTCAAAATCGATTCTGCCCCTTCTATCATAGGCGATCATCGATCTAATGCGATCCAATAATGTCAAATTCCGCAAGCCTAGAAAATCCATTTTCAAAAGCCCTTGTTCTTCAACATCTCCCATTGGCCATTGTGTCAAATAGATGCCGTCTCCGCCACTTTGCAAGGGCACCACATCAACAAGCGGAACCGGTGAAAGAATTACTCCCGCGGCATGCGTCGATGCATTTCGTGGCAGTCCTTCCAGTGTAATCGCAGAGTTCAGCCACTTCGTTCGCATCGGGTCCATAGCGACCCAGTCACGTAACGGCTTGGAAGCGGAAACGGCTTCTTTTAATGTGATTCCGTGCCGATTCGGAATTTCTTTCGACAAAAAGGCCATTTCCTCATTCGAAAAATCAAATACGCGGGCCACATTCCGAGCAACAGAACGCGCCGATAAAGTGCCAAATGTAATAATTTGAGCCACATTTGCTTTGCCGTATTTTCGAGCGACATATTCAATGACTTCATTCCGACGATTATCCGCAAAATCGATATCAATATCCGGCAATGTAATGCGACCTGGATTGAGAAACCGTTCAAAGATCAACCCGTACTTAATCGGGTCAACGTCTGTAATGCCGAGTGCAAATGCAACGAGTGACCCAGCTGACGATCCTCGTCCAGGTCCAGTCAGAATCTGTTGCTCTTTTGCATAGCGCATAAAATCTTCAACAATGAGAAAATAATCAGCAAAGCCCATCTTGCTTATAATGTCTAACTCATGGGCCAACCGTTTCCGATATGCTTCATCCGCTTCAGGAACACGCTTGTTCAATCCCGACAAACTGTTTCTCTCCAATAATACAATTGACGTTTCTCCTTCGTTCACCGGGTAGATCGGCATCATGGACTCGGCGGGCGGCAATGATGCCGTACAAGCTAACAACATGGCTGACATATTTTCCAACCACTCGGGCTGATCTGCGTACCATTCCAATAGCTCGCTTTCCTCAGGTAAATAGGCGGCACGATCATTGTTTTTAGGCCTTGCCGGGTCATTTAGCTTATAGCCGGTTCGGATCGCTTGAGCAACTTCATAGACGAAAGCATCGTCAGGATTGACATAACGCGATTCGTGAACCGCTACGATCGGCAAGCTGATCCCTTTTGCAAACGCTTGTATTGCCGCTTCTTTTTCATGTTTCACACCACCGGCACGGCTGATGCCAATCATAAGTGTCGCCTGTTCACAGGCCTTCAGGATCGCTCTTACCGATTCATCCTCCACTGAATCCCATGTGGCGTCTGTCAGCGGGCAGACGATGATGCAGCCCGCGCTATACGCTTTCAACCATTGGATTGGCAATGTCTCTGCATCCCGAGTGGCAGCTGCACTGCTCATTTTCAATAAATTGCGATAGCCCTCATCATCTTTGGCGTATACATACACAAGAGGTGTCGCTCCCTCACCGATATCTAAATGGACAGATAATCCGAAAACAGGGCGGATACCGTATTTTGTCATCACTTTGTAAAAGGAACGGATGCCATGCAACTTGGAGTTAACGATCGCAACAGAGACAGCCCCTCTCCTTTGCAGAAGTGGGGCCAATCGATCGAGTTTTATAATGCCACGTAGCAGATCTGCTCCTGTCACGATTTGCGGATAGACAAGTGTCAATGCAATCCCTCCGCTCAATTTTTCACCTGCATAATTGTTTCAGTTTTTCAATGACTCTATCTGCTTCTTCCCATGTATAAACGGATGCACCGGCAGCAAGTGGATGACCGCCGCCACCGTGCTCAGCCGCCAATTTATTGATAATAGGACCTTTTGAACGTAATCTCACACGAATTTGATCCGCTTCCTCAATGAAGATGATCCAGGCGCAAATCCCTTTCACATCCCCTAACGCACCGACGAGTTGTGATGTATCTGAAGGTGTCACGCCAAATTGTTCAAGTATTGATTTGTCAATTTTGACAAATGCAGCGCCATTTTCATCCATCGTGAAATTTTGATAAATATAGCCTTTCAAGTGAAGCAATTCACGTTTTACTTCATACATGCCTGCGAAGAGTTCCGGTCGGTTGAAATCATATTTGATCAAATCACTGGCGATTTCAAATGTTTTGCAGGTCGTGCTCGGAAATATGAAACGGCCAGTGTCACCGACGATACCTGCAAACAGTAGTCTCGCAGCTTCATCCGTCATTTCCCAGCCGTAGGAATCCCTTCCTTCTTCATACAATGTATAGATCATTTCCGAAGTGGAACTCGCAGAAGTGTTTACCCATTTCACATCACCGTATGGATCTTCATCCGGGTGGTGATCGATTTTCATGAGCAAATCGCCGGTAGTCGAACAGCTTTTGTCAATCCGGCCGGTATTCGCCGTATCCGTCACAATAACGAGTGCACCATCATAGAATGCACAATCGACTTGGTCTTGGACACCTAAGTATGTAAGCGTTTCTTCATGGGTTCCAGTAGCATATACTTGCTTTTCCGGATAATTGGCTCGAATCAGTTCCTTTAACCCTAACTGTGAGCCATAGGCATCTGGATCCGGCCGCACATGTCGATGAATAATGATTTTGTCATACTTCTCAATTGTGTCGATGATTTGTCTTTTCATTTTCAATTCCTCCGCGTTTTCATATATTCCGGTTTCAATCCGTTTCGAAAGTCGCTACAATATAAGAAGATTTGTTTATCTTCATTCAGCAAATGTTTTTGTACTGAAAGCGAAGCGTCAGCTACAGAAAACTCCCACCTCTATAGGTTGACGAGCTGAATGCGATTTTGTTTTACTATTCAGTGGGTGTTCAAGCACGTGCTGAACGAAGATAATGCCTCCGGCGGATGTCACAGATTTTGAAAGGAGTTAATTGCGCAAGCGCAATTCAAAATCTGGACGCAATTACGCCGAGGCGTAATTGATATTATTGGAGGGCTTTTTGTTGAGTGATACGATTCATTTCATTGTTGTTTTCTTAATTATCGCTTCGGCGGTTTTCTATTTCTATTTTAAGACAAGGCAATTCAGAACCCGGTTCGTTTTTCCAATCCGAAAAAAAATGTACGCAAGCATGGCTGGTGCTGCTCTTGGTGGTTTACTGTTCTTTTTTGGAATCAATCAACTGATTTTATTTGACGGAACCGTCACCTATATCGTTGCTGCTATTTTCATTGCTTTAGGTGCTTATGTCGGTATGTTCAATTACCGGGCATTTAAACATTATAAACGCTTTGTCGATGAGGAAACCGAGCTGAATGAAAACTGATGCATATGAATGCATCAGTTTTTCTTTGCCTCTGATTATTTATCAAATAGTTGGTACATGATCATGCCTTTTGCGATCAGTTCCCCTTCACTTTGAATTTCGAAGTCCACTTTGACAAAGCGTCTCGTCATTTGCAAAATACGAGGTTCAACAATGATCACGCTACCCAATTGCACATGCTTAATAAAATACAACGAAATGCTTTCAGGGACACTTTCTCCACGTTTTTTCATTTTGATCGCCCGACTACCTGCGTCTGCCATGATCGTTGTCAGTGCGCCATAAGAAAGCGATCCAAATTGATTGGTCATTTGCGGAACGACTGTAAATTCGACCGTAGACGACTTATTTTCAATCGTCTTCATTTGCGTTTTTACGATATCATCAATCGTTTCTCCTTGATGCGGCTGGCGCTGTGCCATCTGGAAAGCTTTCAATACGTCTTGCCTGCTGATAATCCCAGCCAGCATTCCGTTTTCTGTTTCCACGGGCATCAAGTCGATCCCTTCCCAAATCATGCTGTGCCCTGCTGAAGCTACGCTCGTTTTCCCAGTGACACTAATCGGGTTACGTGTCATCACTTTCTCGATTAATTCATCTTCCGTTTTACCAATGACATCATGCGACGTGACAATCCCTACTAATTTCCCATTTTTTTCAATAACAGGATAACCCGCGTGCGTTGTCTTGCGATTCGCTTCGTTAAAATGTGCGACTCTATCTTTGGTATGTAGCGTAATTGTATTCTCAAGTGGTGTCAAAATATCTTCCACGAGTAATATTTCTTTTTCAATCAGCTGGTCGTAAATCGCCCGATTCAACATCGTGGCGACTGTAAATGTATCGTAACTCGTTGAAATAACCGGAAGCTCAAGTTCATCGGCCAATTTCTTCACATCATCCGATGCATCGAAGCCACCTGTCACCAAGACTGCCGCTCCTGCTAATAGCGCCGTTTCATGCGCTTTTAGCCGGTTCCCCACAATGAGGAGACTGCCCGCATCTATATAGCGCATCATGTCGTCCAGCTGCATGGCGCCGATGACAAATTTCGTCAATGTTTTATGCAAGCCGCCTCGCCCGCCAAGCACGAGACCGTCCACGATATTGAGCACCTCTGCATACGTCAGGCGTTCGATGTTCTCTTTCTTTTTCTTCTCGATCCGAATGGTTCCAACTCGTTCGATCGTATTAACAAGCTTCTGATTTTCTGCTTCTTTGATCGCCCGATAAGCGGTTCCTTCACTGACGGAAAGCGCGCGGGCAATTTGACGGACTGAAATCTTTTCGCCGACGGCTAGCTCTTCAATATGGCGTAATATCTGTTCATGTTTTGTCGACATGTCTTCACCTTTTTCTCTTTCATGACCTATAGCCCATTCTATCACAAACCGCCACCTTTTACGCTTTCTTGCATCTATGCAAAGAACTTCATTGAATCAGGCTAAAAAAACCGGTCTGTGGCGCGCCATTCGCCCAGACCGAACGTTTAGACGTTTATAGTTCGAATAGGCCTCCCGCTTCCAGCACTTTCACTTCATGCCCTTTGACAAGTGCTCTGAATGTCTCTGGATCCTGTTCGATTGGTGGGAACGTATTAAAATGAATCGGGATGGCCAGTTTCGGATTCAACAATTCAACAGCAAGAGCCGCATCTTCCGGTCCCATCGTAAAATTATCCCCAATCGGAACAAACGCCACATCTATTGGATGTCTCTTACCGATCATCTCCATATCTCCGAACAGCGATGTATCCCCTGCATGGTAAATCGTCTTCCCCTCTGCTGTAAATAAAATTCCTGTTGGCATCCCGGTGTAGATGATTTGATTATCTTCAGTCGTGTAAGATGAACTATGGAATGCTTTTGTAAACTTCACCGTTCCAAATTCAAATTCACATGCGCCACCGATATTCATGCCATGTGTTTTTATCCCTTGCCAGCCAAGGTAAACGGCCAGTTCGTTCGGTGCAATGACGAGCGCATCGCACGCTTTCGCAATCGCCACTGTATCGCCGACGTGGTCATTATGACCGTGTGTCAGCAAAATCGCATCGGGTTTCTCCCCTTCAACTGTCAAATCGGTCAATTTATTACCTGTGATAAACGGATCGATCAGAATGGTATGATTGCCTGTTTTAATTTTCACTATAGAATGTCCATGATATGAAATTTGCATTGAAAAATCCCTCCATCTTTTTAGCCTATATGACATTTTTCGTTATACGACCGAAAAATCCTCCTTTTTGTTATAATTGAAGTATTCGTAGAGGAGGTAATTAGAATGAGTAAAGTAGAAGAGATTCAGCAATATTTACAGCAAGAAGGCTTAGACGCCGCTTTTATCACTACACCCGATAATGTATTTTACGTTTCGGGCTTTCACAGCAATCCACATGAAAGATTGCTCGGTGTCATGGTGTTCAAAGAGGCGGAGCCTTTCCTGATCAGTCCCTTGATGGAAGTGCCGGATGTTAAGGCAGCTGGCTGGTCTTTTGAAGCAATCGGGCATGAAGATACAGACGATGCTTGGGACATCGTCAAACTGGCGGTACAAAAACGCGGTGACCTCCCTGCTACCATCGCCATCGAAAAATCCCATTTAACAGTGGAGCGGCTCGAACGCATGACTCACCTATTTCCAGAAGCCACTTTCTCCAGAATCGATGAACAACTGAATGGGATGCGTAATATCAAAAGTGAAGATGAGCTAGAAAAACTACGGAAAGCTGCACAACTGGCTGACTACGCCATTGAAGTCGGCTGCAAGGAAATCGCGGAAGGAAAAACAGAGTTAGAAATCTTAATGGCCATCGAATTTGAAATGAAGAAAAAAGGTGCCGAAAAGATGTCTTTCGACACGATGGTTCTTTCCGGTCCTAAAACGTCGTCCCCCCACGGAACTCCCGGGGATCGCAAAATTCAAAAAGGTGATTTCATCCTGTTCGATCTAGGCGTTGTCTATCAAGGCTATTGCTCGGATATTACACGAACGGTTGCATTTGGAGAACCAAGTGATGCACAACGCGAAATTTATGAGACAGTCAAAAAAGCGGAGCAAGCGGCGATCGACCTTGTCCGTCCTGGTGTCAAAGCGATGGAAATCGATAAAGCAGCACGGGATGTTATCGAGCAAGCCGGCTATGGCGAATACTTCACACATCGCGTCGGTCACGGTCTCGGTATCTCCGTCCATGAATATCCATCCGTCACAGGAACCAATGAACTTGAACTCGAAGCAGGAATGGTCTTCACAATCGAGCCTGGCATCTATCATCCGGACATCACCGGCGTCCGGATTGAAGATGACGTAGCCGTCACGGCAGACGGTGTGGAAGTCCTTACGAAATTTCCGAAGGAACTTGTCATTATTCAGTGAATTTAGAACTGGGGCTGTCCAGAAAGTCGGTTGTTACAGACTTTCTGGACAGCCCCTTCTTACCTCCAGTCAAGTGTTATTTGACAATTTTTCAAGGGAAATGATTTTGTATAAGTGAGGAGGAATCCCTCTCCTCACTCAAACAAAATTTCCTTACGCCAAAAAGACCTAACGAAAGCTCATTTTTTCGAAAGGTCAATTATGGTATAGTAAACGTAACCAATTACGAACAGGTAGACGCTGTTTCGTAATCATAGGTGATGCCGTGTGTAATAAGGTGAAATGCGACTTTCAAGAACTTATTCATACACGCAACGGACGCAACTTTATGAGGTTTCCTCTGCGGTTGCGTTTTTAATTTGTCATAATACTCCACAAGATGATTGTTTGTTTTTTTGCGAAGGGTGATCATCGTTTGAATCATATAAAACAAAATTTTGCGCAGTTTATTATTTCCCCGTTTATTTATTTTGTCTTGGTAAAACGTATTACCTGATTGATAGCGCATGATATCAATTCCTACATAAGCATTTAGTTGTTTGTGATTTTTAAAGCGGCTAATATCCCCTAATTCTCCGATGATTCGAACGGCTGTGGCTTCACCGATACCGGGAAATGAAAGAAGCACTTGGTACTCGACTCTTTCTTCTGAAAGCTCCACCATTTGTTTGACCAGCTGCTCTTTCTTCTCTTTTAAGTCGGCAATCCTCCGGGCATAATCACGTACCTGCTCACAACGGACATCATCTTTTGAAATCGCAGGATATGCATTTTGAGCGGCTTGGAGTAGAGCCATTCCTTTTTCTTCCGCTCGTTTTAAGGATAAGTTTTTTCGTGTATTCGCTTTTAAACGATTGCGAATCACAGCTTTTGAGTGAGCCAATACCTCGTCTGGATGGGGGAATAGCTGTACAATATTTAAAAATAATGCGGAACGTGTCGAGAAAAGATATTCCAATTCTGGAAAGCTTAATTGTAGGATGGCATGCATTCGATTCTGTAAATGTGTAATTTCGCTATCCAACTCATCGTAATAACGTGTTAACCCTCGCATCTGCTGATAATAATCCTCTTCTTGATATGTCTGTCTGCGCTCCACTCGGAAATGGGATTTTGCCAGCTCGTGTGCATCATTTTTATCAGTTTTCTGCCTACGCATTGATGCCATCTGCAAGTTGGCTTCAAGCGGATTGATGCGATAGTATGCATAGTCATGATCCTGAAAAAATCTCTCCAACGCTTTTGAGTACACTCCCGTTGCTTCAAAAATGATTTCAGGTGGTTGCCCATCTTGGGCAATCAATGTTTGAAGTGTTTCATGAAGCTGTTCAAAGGAAGCGCGATTATGTAAAATCTCTCCTTCAAAATCACACTGGCGATACTGATTATAAATCACCATTGTACTTTTACCCATACTGACATCAAATGCCACTACATGTCTCATCATCTTCTATTCTCCTTATTAGCCAATCATAGAAGTCTCCACAGTGCCTTATCGCTTCCATTTTCTTTTACACGATCTCAAAGATCCAACATACTAAACTGATTCATATAAGGGTGTGAAGTTGGTCGGTTTTTAGATACGGACTCTTAGTTGGTCCCAAGGGCTGTTCGACCTTCCTTCACTTCTACTATAAAAAAATAGTAGCACAAACCATGGCCGTGGTTTGTGCTACTAATGTTAGTATGTTTTCTTTATCAATGGAGAGATGCATGTGTGCTAAAGATAAACTCTGAATGGCTACTAAAATTCAGCATTTTTTATTGATTGATAAAACGAATGGCCCGGCTCATGGTCGTCGGGACGACGGATGCATGATTCTCTTCAGGTGCACAGTAAAAGGTGCAATCCAAATTTTCCGATTGCGCTTCTTCCAATCGCTCGACTAATCGTTTCGCATCGTCTACCATGAAACGTTCCAGCTCACCAACCGCTATGAAAAGACGTTGTTCCCCATTCTTTCCCGTTCGTTCAAGAAATTGCTCAATTATAGAGAAGCAATTCATAATCATTCCACCAAATCGATGGGCTGATAGCAAGATAGGTCTGAAAAGTAGTCGGCTTTGTGAACAGCGTAAATAGTGTAAAAAGCCCGCTAAGCGAATGACCAAATAAGGCTTGTTTCCTTTCATCGACGCGATAACGACGTTCGATTTCAGGTTTTAAACGGGTTTCTAAAAACGTCAAGAATTTTAGCGCTCCCCCATATTCCCTTTCCACATTCAACCGTTTTAGACGCTCCGAATAATGATAGGCTTCAGCAGGTGCGGTAAAATCATAAAATCGGCGTTTTGAAACTTCCTCGTCTTCTCCAGGATGTCCAATGCCGACTACAATTGCTGCTTCAACAAACGTTTTAAGGGCATTTTTAGATTGTAAGCGGATTGCATCCCGCACAAATTGGAAATAGGCATTGCCATCCAGTACATATATAACCGGATAACCCTCTACAGGTGGAAAGGCTTTCGGCAATGATACTCTTATTTCATATGGTTCATCTATTTCTTCAGAATAGCAGCCCCATGCTTCTGTAAGTGCCAACGTAACTGGATTGTTCATTTTGTTTCTATCTCCTCCAACAATGCATCATAAATAAAGCCGACAGGTGTGCCATTTTCCGGGTCGACTAAGCAGACACACCCATACTAAACAAACTAATGATAATGATTATCAATTTCACTTAAAATCTAACGCACCCCATTTTAGTTGTCAATAGAAGGTTGTTCATTTTGTTAATCTATTTGAAAGACGACTTGGCTTTCGGGAAAGGAAGGGAGAAAATAGCAAAAGGGCTGTTCCGGAAAACCAGTTTTCACTGACTTTCCGAACAGCCCTTTCTCTTCATTCAGCGGAAGTTCATTTCAATAATGTCTCTGCCGGTACGTATTCAAACCCTCGTGCTTCTGCTACTCCTTGATGAGTAACATATCCTTCTAATGTGTTTAAGCCTTTTTGCAAGGATAGATTATCCAAGCACGCTTGTTGATATCCTTTATTGGCAATTTGAAGTGCATAAGGGACCGTGACGTTTGTCAAAGCAATCGTAGAAGTTTGCGGCACAGCTCCTGGCATATTCGCGACTGCATAATGGACGACACCATGCTTGACAAAAATAGGATCATCATGCGTTGTCACGCGATCTGATGTCTCAAAAATACCGCCTTGGTCAATCGCGATATCAACAAGAACCGATCCCGGTTTCATCGATTTAATCATTTCTTCCGTAACAAGTTTCGGCGCTTTTGCTCCAGGGATCAGTACTGCGCCGACTACGAGATCAGCCTCTCTCACCGCATTTGAAATATTGAATGGGTTCGAAACAAGTGTCTGAATGTCGTTTCCGAAAAACTCATCCAAATGACGAAGTCGCTCGACCGACAAATCGAGTACAGTGACTGCCGCTCCCATGCCAACCGCAGCCTTCGCAGCAGTTGTCCCTGCTTGCCCACCTCCAATAATGGTCACATTGGCACGAGGAACACCTGGAACACCGCTTAGGAGAATCCCTTTCCCACCATGCGTTTGTTGTAAATATTGTGCACCGATTTGCGTCGCCATACGACCTGCAACTTCACTCATCGGTGCTAAGAGAGGTAGTGTTTTATTTTCTAGCTGAACCGTTTCATATGCGATTGCTATCACTTTCTTTTCAAGAAGCACTTTTGTCAGTTGTTCTTCAGACGCCAGATGCAAATAGGTGAAAAGAATGAGCCCTTCACGTAAGTAATCATATTCTGAAGTGGCCGGCTCCTTTACCTTCATCACCATCTCCACATCCCATGCCTCAGCCGCGGACGGAACAATCTTCGCTCCTGCCTTGACATATTCTTCATCTGTAAAGCTTGAGTTCAGACCTGCGCCTGTTTCAATAATGACTTCATGACCTGCTGTTTTTAAATTATAAACGCCCGCTGGTGTCATGGCGACACGATTTTCATTATTTTTAACTTCTTTTGGAACACCGATTCGCATTACAATTCCTCCTAAAGAAAATGTTTGTTAGTGTTAGTATTAATTGAGCACTGAATCTAACCGTCAGAAACCAACGTAGCTACCATTTTAGCAGAAAGTCATCATTTTGGCTTCATTTTCAGAAAAATACGGAATATTCAACCGCGTATTTTTTTCACGAACATTTGTGAAGCATTTTCATGCATCGTAACAATATTGTCGAATTTCGACGAATTTCAAAATTTTTTTTGGGAAATTAAAAGGAATTTTCTCTTAACTCTCGAAATATTAATAATAACAACTAAAGAATGGAGTGGGAAAGGATGACATTAGTCTATAATCAAATTCTAGTAGCAGTAGATGGATCAAAAGAATCGGAATGGGCATTCAAAAAAGCGGTAGCAATCGCTGATCGAAATGAGGCCACTTTGAATTTGATCAATATCATTGATACTCGTTCATACGCATCTGTTGAAGCTTATGATCGTTCGATTGCAGAACGGGCTCAGAAATTCGCTGAAGAACTATTGAACAAATACAAGGAAGAGGCTTTGCAAGCGGGCGTGACAAATGTCAATATTCTTGTTGAATACGGCTCCCCCAAAACAATGATTTCCAAAGATATCGCCAAGAAATTGAATGCTGATTTGATCATTTGTGGTGCGACTGGTTTGAATGCAGTCGAACGCTTCCTGATCGGTAGTGTCTCTGAAAATATCGTTCGCTCTGCGAAATGTGATGTGCTGGTCATTCGCACGCCTGAAGGTCATTAAGCAAGAAATGCGTCTAAAACAAAAAGAGTTGTCCTGTATTTGTCGGACAACTCTTTTTCATACTAGATTAATTGCCAATGCGTTGCAAACTTGCCGGATGATCATACTTCACGAATAATGTGGTGACGGATTCTTCCACATCAATCCCCATCTCCCTTTCAAAATGTTGAATCATTTGACTAGCGATGCTTGAAGCTTTTAAAGTACATTTCTGTATCAAAAGCAGCTCAAGATAGTCAAGATAGGATTGTTCGTGATCCGGGTCTTTTTTCAAGATCCCCTCAAAATATTCGAAACAAGTATTGTATTCTTTTTGTGCATAGTAAAAATCGGCTAATCGCCTGCTTGTTTTGATATACAACGTTCGAAGCCGTTCACGTTCCGCTTCTAAAAATAATTCATATGGGTACTCTTCAAAATAATCTCCTTGAAATAAAGATATTGCTTGTTGGAGGTTATGAATCGTATCTTCGGAGTCATGATTGTCCTGTACGGAAGTTAAAAATGTAAATCGCTCGATGTCCAAATCTATTTCTTCCGTACAAAACAAATAGTGATTACCGGAACGTTTAATGAAGCGTGACCGGGTTCCCGAAGTTAAATTCGGCTCCAATACTTTGCGCAATACTGACACTGCTACATGAAACTGATTGTGTACGGTTTCGAATGATCCTTCTGGAAACACTGCATCAAGGATGATATCTCTTTCAATTTGCTTATTTCTATTCGTAATAAAATACTGGAGAAGCCGAAGACTTGAACTTCTTTTTATGATAAGCTGTTCATCGTTAAAAAATAGTTTAAAACAACCAAGTGTACGAATAACAAGTCTCGGAAGTTTCTCCTCTTCTTTATTATCAGTTTCTTCTATTTGATTGAACATCCAATCATAATTATGTTCTTTCAAAAATTTGAGCAGTTCGGCTTGTTTTTTTGCTGCACGCTTCCCATCTCCCCTCTTTTTGTATAATTCCAACTGCGTCATCCCTACTTCACAATGATAGAGTGTAAACAAGGAAGAAGCATGACTCGCTTTCTCAAGAAAATGCTCCGCTTTCTCAAGTTGTCCATTTTCGAGATAACTTTTTCCCAACTCATGAGCAGACCAGCCTATATCAAACTCAGCTCTATAACTTTCCGCTATCGCAACCGCTTTTGTTCCCCAATCCTGTGATTTTGCAAAATCTTCTTTTATGCGAAACAACCTTCCCATTGTCGTATAGACAAAAAACAGGGAAGCTTTATCAAACTGCTGTGCCAGTTCCAATGCTTGGTGGATATACAGGGAAGCTTCTTCCGTATTTTTATCATCGAGATAGATAGTTGCCATCGTATCAAGTGCTTGGATTTGTGTATGTCTGATCCGATATTTATCTGAAATAAATAACGACTCTCGCACATATGCCATCGCTTTCGAGTAATTCCCTAAGTATCTATAGATTTCCGCAAGAAGAGTTAAATTCAATGCATTCGTTGTATGATTGTGAAACCGTTCCGAGCTAGCCAAAGATTTATGGAAAAGGTCCTTCGCTGTTTGGATATCGCCCCGCACTAAATAGATTGTAGCAAGTCGATGTTGAAGATTACAAAGCCACAGTTCACTCTTCTCCTTCTGCAAAACTGAAATACTTTTCTCAAAAAGTACGGTTAACTCGTTGAAGGCGGATAATGGGATGCATCGGATTAAAAACAATGTATTGCTGGCAAATGATTCATCCGGTGATATTTCATCCAGCCATCCGTCTAATAAGAGCATGGATTCTACAGGGTTATACCGATTCCCGATCATCCCCATAACCTTTGTTGCATTTATATAATCCTTCCCGACCGTATAGTGTGCAAATGCGTTAATAAGCTGAAAACGGCCTTCATATATCGCTGCAAGTTTAAGGTGCTCACGATTGATCAATTCAATTGTTACAAGCCCTTTATAATTTTGATATAAAAATTGGCGAAATAATCGATGGTAACGCAAAATGCCTAAACCATCCCGATAAATAAACAAATGATGATTTAAAAGATGATTGAGTATTTCCCCCGATTTTTGAATCCCTAGCAATTCATCAATTACAATCGGATCCAATTCTGGCAACAAGCTTGTTCGATATAAAAACAACTTGATATCATCCGGTTGTGATTGAATGACTTCCGTAGAAAGATAATCATAAATGTCTTGAACTTTGGGAAATGTAGACCAAAAAAGGGAACGTTCCTGATGATTCATTTTACCGATCACTCCAAGGATCAGCTGGTAACTAGCAATCCATCCTTCTGTTGTTTTATGGATTAACTGAAGCTCATGGTCTTCAAGCGCCAATTTATGCGTCGTATTATAAAATTCTTTCGTCTCCTCAAATGTAAATGCTAAATCAGCAGTGGATAATTCCATATACTTTTGTTCCATTTTCAATTTCGTCATGGATAGCGAAGGACGTACTCGGCTAATGACAATGAATTTCACCATCGAAGAAGCCCGATTGATGAGCGTCGTCAGAAGGAAGCCGATTTCAGGACTTGCATCTACTGATTGATAATCATCTAAAACAATATACATCGGCGTAGATTGTCTGGATAGCAACGAAGCAATTTCTTCCAGTTCCAATTCTGTATTTTTAGGTAATACCGTTTCTATTGGATACTCTTCATTTTTCAATTTACAGATTCCAACTTTTAAATAACTTAGAAACATATGTACATAGCGTTCCGTGCCTGCTAACTGGATCCAAACAGTTGGCAAATTCTTTTCACGAATGTAATTTGAAACGAACGTCGTTTTACCGTATCCACTGTCCCCCATTAATAAAATGAGCGAGGCGTTAGGATACTTATCAAACTCATCGTATAATCGACTTCGTTGTTCATATGAGGAGTAAGTAGGTAATCGCAGCCTGTTCTCTTCAATTTTCATCGTCATCCAACTCCTTCTCCAAGCATTTCATATTCTTTTAACCTTCACTTTTCACTCAGATAACTTAAAGACTTCCATTACCATTCAATGTAAAAATACATTAGTAAGAATATTCTACCCTTTTGTAAGATTGCAGTAAGTATCGTCATTTATCATGACCTTACATGTTCCAAAGCATTTATGAAAGGGGTTGCATAATAACACGTATTATTCAGTTTAAGCCAAATTTTCCAATCATTCAAGACAATAACTATTACACATGAGGGGGTCTTTTTAATGACAAAACAAATAACGGAAAACAAAGTGAGTCCTGAACAATTACAAAAGCTCGATAAAAAACATTTCCTACACCCTACCACTCCATTACCGCTCCAACAAGCAGATGGTCCTGCTGTCATTTTTGAAAAAGGTAAAGGGATCCATATTACGGATGTTCACGGAGTTGAATACATTGACGGGGTTTCCTCATTATGGAACGTCAATCTTGGATATGGCCGACAAGAACTTGCAGATGCGGCGAGTGAGCAAATGATGAAACTGGCCTACGCTTCGTCTTTCTTTAATAACTCACACGAAGTGGTCATTCGATTATCCGAAAAACTAGCAAGCATTGCACCCGGGGATTTAAACGTTAGTTTTTTCACTTCCGGCGGTTCCGAATCAAATGAAAGTGCTTTTAAAATTGTGCGCCACTACTGGAAACTAAAAGGACAGCCAAAACGAAGAAAAATCATTTCTTTAGATCTTAGTTACCATGGCGTAACAATGGGTGCAACAAGTGCAACTGGCGTACCGGAATTTAAAAAGATGATCACAGCTATAGCGCCTGATTTTCTACATGCAATTCCTTATAAAACCAATTGCGAACTTGGGGATAAAAACGATCCGGATTACGACCGTAGTTTTAGAGGGATTATCGAGAAGGAAGGCTCAGAAAACATCGCGGCGATTATTCTTGAACCGATCCAAGGTGTTGGCGGCGTTAATATTCCACCTGAAGGGTATTTGAAAGCGGTTCGTGACCTATGTGACGAATTTGGGATTTTCATGATCACTGACGAAGTCATTACCGGCTTTGGAAGAACGGGCAAAATGTTTGGGGTCAATCATTGGAATGTTGTGCCTGATATTATGTGTGTTGCGAAAGGAATTACGAGCGGTTATATTCAGCTCGGTGCAGTGATGATGACGGAAAAGTTGAGAGATGAACTGAACAGGATGTCTGACGATGTTTTCTATCACGGCTTCACTTATAGTGGGCACCCTACAGCATGTGCAGTCGCTTTAAAAACAATTGAAATTATCGAAAATGAAGGTCTCGTGGACAATGCTCGTATAGTCGGTGAAGAATTACTAAAAGGTCTCAACCATTTAGAGCAAAAACATAAAATTACTGCAAAACCAAGAGCGATCGGTCTGATGGGAGCCATCGAATTATTCAGAGACCCGGAGCAGAGCATTCCATTTTCCCCAACTGAATTTGCAGCTCTCGCAGTCGTAGAAGAATGTGCAAAACGGAACTTGATTTTAAGACCTCTTACTTTTGGAGGGATGAACGCCGTTGCTATTGCGCCTCCTCTCATTTCAACGAAGCAAGATATCGAAAAAATGATTGACATTTTATCAGATTCGATCAGTGCATATGAAAAACAAGTTTTATAATCTGCAAGTACAATCAATTACGCCTCGGCGTAATTGCGTCCAGATTTTTTCGAGCTCGCTCGAAAAGCTCCACTAAAAAATCTGTGACATCCGCCGGAGGCTTTATCTTCGTTCAGCAGGCGTTTGGACACCCGCTGAACAGGAAAACAAAACTGCATTCATCTCACCACCTAGAGAGGTGGGAGCCTTCTGCTGAATGAAGATAATTCGTGATAATCCAGGCTATCCCGCAACCTATAAACCAGATAGAGCTGGGTGGGATAGCCTGCTTTGATTGCATCGGAATTACTGTTGCAACCCGTCTTTATGATGACTTACCCCTTTTCAACAAACAGTGGATGAAGGAGTGAATATAATGGGAATTTATAAAGATTCAAATGATTCGGTCACTACCGCAACTACCAACACTTTTGCAAACGCTTACAGTCAATCGGATGAAAATTCGTTAAAGAAAGTTTTAAAGACAAGAGATTTAGTTATTTTTGGAATGGTATTTATGGCCCCTGTATCAGCACAAACACTATTTGGCGAACTTACTCTCACTTCACAGGGTCATGCAGTGCTCTCTTATTTAGTCGGCCTCATTGCAATGGTATTTACGGCTTCTTCCTACGGGAAAATGGCAGGTGCTTTTCCAAAAGCCGGCTCTACGTATAGTTACACATCCCAAGCCATTTCTCCCAAAGTCGGCTTTGTGGCCGGTTGGGCGATCTTATTGGATTATTTACTAATCCCCATGCTACTGTATAAAATAAGCGCGATTTTTCTCATGGAACTCTTTCCGACTCTCCCATTATGGTTAACATTACTTTTCTTCCTTGTTCCTGTTACCGTAAGTAATTATCTAGGAGCCCATGTGAGCTCTCGCCTCAATATTCTGATGACCTTATTAATGCTTTTCAGTTTGGTCTTATTTATTAGTTTCGCCATCCATCATTTAATACAGAACGGTGGGATAGGCAATATATTTTCCTTTCAAGGCATTTATAATTCATCCACTTTTTCTTTTGATGCTTTACTCGCGGGGACTTCGCTCGCTGTTCTTTCTTATTTAGGATTTGACGCAGTTACAACAATGGCGGAAGATTCGAAAGTAGCAGGTAAAACAGTCGGTCGTGCGGCTGTACTTGCTCTCTTGATCAGTTCTTTCTTTTATATTTTACAAGTATACTTTGCTACAATCGTTGTCACAGACTTCACATCGTTCAGCTCCCAAGATACTGCATTCTTTGAAATTGCTGTAACCGTTGGAGGGATGGGATTAGCAACGATTTGTACCTTAATCATTGCCGTTTCAGGAATTTCAACTGCCTTGGCAGGCCAAGCCTCTGCCTCACGAATTTTGTACAGTATGGGCGGGGACAAACTATTGCCTAGCCTGTTCGCCCGATTGCATCCTAAGCATAAAACCCCTTACTGCAGCATTCTTATTTTGGCCGTTGTGGGGTATATGGGAGCGATTCTAATTCCGTTAAGTGTTTTATTTCAACTCATTGTATTTGGCGCTTTAATCGGCTTCCTTGCTGTCAACCTTTCCGTGATCATCGAGTTTTTCGGACGCCGGCATGAACGTTCGCTAAAGTATTTTATCCCGAATTTACTGGGTCCCATTTTAGGTTTAGTTGTATGCGGTTATATCACAATCGGCATTTCTCCGCTTGGAAAAACAATCGGTCTGATATGGGTATTCATAGGAATTACATTCTTATTCATCATGACAAAGATACTGAAAAGGGACGCAAACTTTTTGAATGATATGTAAGGCAAAAACTCGGTTATGAACAGTTGTTGAATGTTCATAACCGAGTTGGGTTTAATGGGACTTCTACAAGCCCGCAACACGCATCGTATCGCGCGCGATCATAATTTCCTCGTTCGTCGGGATGACTAACACTTTTACCGGTGAATGCGGGAAACTAATATAAACTTCTTTTCCGCGGATATTATTCAGATCCGGGTCAAAGTAAACACCCATGAATTCTAGGCCATGTAATACTTTCTCACGGATGACATCACTGTTCTCACCGATACCTGCTGTGAAGATGATCGCATCGACGCCGCCCATTTTTGCGGCATAAGAGCCGATGTATTTATGGATCCGCCCAGCAAAAACTTCCAAGGCAAGCTGTGCGCGCTCATTACCTTCTGAAGCCAGGATCTCGATATCGCGTAAATCGCTTGAAAAACCGGATAATGCAAGCATCCCTGACTCTTTATTGAGAATCTCCAGCACTTCTTCAACGGTTTTCCCTGTCCGTTCCATAATGTAAGGGATCAATGCAGGGTCAATATTGCCCGAACGAGTTCCCATGGTCACGCCGGCAAGTGGCGTGAAGCCCATGGAAGTGTCGATGGATTTTCCTCCTTTGACCGCTGCTATACTCGCTCCATTTCCAAGATGACAAGAAATGAGACGTGTATCTTCTAATGGGCGGTTTAATAACACTGCAGCCCGCTCAGTTACATATTTATGGCTTGTGCCATGGAAACCATACTTACGGATACCGTATTTTTCATAGTACTCATAGGGTAACGGGTACAAGAAGGAACTTTCCGTCATTGTCTGATGAAAAGCTGTATCAAAAGTCGCAGCCGCTGGAACACCTGGCAAAGCCTTTTGGAATTCCTTAATTCCAACGATATTCGCCGGATTATGCAACGGTGCCAAGCTTGAAAGTTCTTCTAGCTTTTCAAGGATTTCATCAGTGATCAATACGGAATCACTGAATATTTCCCCCCCGTGTACGACCCGATGACCAACACCGTCAATTTCCTCGTACGAACGGACAACCCCCTCACTAATGAGCATCTCCAATAACAGAGCTACCGCATCCGCATGGTTGTGAATAGCCTGTTCTTTTTTCGTATTCACCGCTTCGGATTTTAATTTAATAAAAGATCCTGGAAGTCCGATCCGTTCAATTTGCCCGATTGCCGTGACGTCCTCTTCCGGCATTTGAAGAAGCTGAAACTTTAAAGATGAACTCCCTGCATTGATTGCTAAAATATTTCGCATGGCTATGGCCTCCTATTTACTTAAATTACAATGGATCACTCTGAAGCCCAGCTATCTATCTTTTGAAGAAATAACGCCATGGCATGCTTGTCCGTCATATCTGGTACTTTTGCCAGTAGTACGTCCGGTGTTGCTGTCATTTCTGGATATGGCTTTTGCAGGATAAGTAGACTTTTGGCATGGATCGCATTTTTAAATAACGAGTCTGGCAACTGAATCACCGCTCGAATCAATGTTCGATTCTTTAAATAGGGATGTAGATAACTGGATTGCTCCGAATCAAACAAATTGGCCGGCACAAGGAATAGAGCGTAGCCGCCTGCTTTCGTATGCTTCATCGATTGTTCGATAAACAAATGATGCGCATAAGCATGACCTTCCGTCGGCATCAATTCATAATTGAGCGCATTGTCATCATCCGGGTAATAACCGACCGGCAAATCACTGATCGTCATATCGACCGGATCGACCAACAAAGGTCTTAAGGAATCTTGTATATAAAATGTAACGGGTTGCTCGAGCAAATCCGCCATCACGGCAGACAGCCGAACAAGCAACTCATCAACTTCAACCGCTGTCGCTGTTGCTCCGTTACCGATGGCATTCATCACGGTGTATAATAAATTTCCTGTTCCGGCTGCCGGGTCAAGCAATGCTAAGTTTTGCTTATCTTGAGCCACTCTCCCTGCAATATGGCCGATGAGCATCCCGATCGCATCCGGTGTCATTTGATGATTTGGTTGTGCGTGTCGGTTCATCCCTTTCAACACAGCAAGCTGGATTCCTCTTCGAATTTCCTCTTTTGTGGCTATTGCCTCTAAATCCGGTTGTTGCTCACCTTTCACCCATTTCTGGCATGCTTCAATGACCGACTCCAAGTAAAGCGAGTCCGATGATTCTGCATATGTATCGATAAACGCAAAAATTTTCTCAGTATTTGTCTCCATAATTATCCCTCTATCGCGAGAAAACC
The DNA here is from genome assembly GCF_042655805.1 of Sporosarcina soli. Taxonomy (NCBI): domain Bacteria; kingdom Bacillati; phylum Bacillota; class Bacilli; order Caryophanales; family Caryophanaceae; genus Sporosarcina; species Sporosarcina soli. Next base: position 148,364 of record NZ_JBHSNO010000008.1, read on the forward strand.
CACCCGTTTCCGAGTGGGTTTCCAAAATTAGTTTAGTAATTGTTTCACTGCTTCGATGGCTTGTTCATAGTTCGGATGGTTCGTGTTTTCACTCACGTACTCGACATACGTCACTTTATCATTTTGATCGACGACGAAGATTGAACGTGATAGTAAGCGAAGTTCTTGAATGACAACTCCATACGCTTCACCAAAAGAAAGATCACGATGATCGGAGAGAGTTTTCACATTTTCGATTCCTTCTGCCGCACACCATCTTGCCTGCGCAAATGGTAAATCGACAGAAATGGTCAAGATTTCAACATCATCTCCAAGAGATGCCGCTTCTTCATTGAACTTACGGGTTTGTACAGCGCAAACTCCCGTATCAACGGAAGGTACAACGCTGATCAGTCTGATTTTCCCTTTGGAATCTGCTAGTGTAACAGGGTTCAAATCGTTTGAGAGTACTGTGAAATCCGGTGCCGTATCTCCTACAGCTACCTCTTTGCCAAGTAATGTAACAGGATTGTTCTTAAATGTAACATTTGCCACGAAAACGCCTCCCTTTCTCTTTACATCTTACTAAATCATGGTCCCTTCTGGCAACTGTTGACTATCAGATGTACTACGATCATTGATACGCAGCTCTTTTTCATAAGCATTTTCATGGATTACGATTGTATCTGCAAACAAGTCATGTAAAGCCTCTTTTCTCGGCATGAACACAACGAGAAAATACGGGATCAAGAGCATTTTCGAAATGAAGCGTCCGAACCCTTCGCGGAAAATGACAGTTGACCACGTCAATTTCTCTCTGTCTTTCGGGATGACCTTTATGCCCATAATCATTTTTCCTACGGTTTGCTGCAAATACTTCGTCATCAAAATAAAATAGAGAAGAAGTAAAAGCAGTGCCGTCACTTTATAAGGGCTGAATAATAGAAACGAAGGATTGGTAATTTCGATACCCGCAGCTCTGAAAATCGGCTTGACAAGTATTCCACTTAACGCACTTAAAACGAGCAAGTCGATCGTATAGGCCCAGAACCGTGTCCAAAAACCTGCATATTTCGCCCGGAAGTGTTCGATCCGGACAGGCTCAGCAGTAGCAACCGATCTTGTAACGACTGTTTTTTCTGCTCGCTCTTCTTGTGGTCCCATCTGTTCTGTCATTGCGAATGCCTCCTTATCTTTCACCATACAAGTACATCATCCGTGGCGCATTGTAATCAGATAGCAATTTACCGATCAGTTCAGACTCGATATTGCTTCCAAATAATTTGCTCGCTTTCACGCCAAAAATCGAACTCCAGCTATCGAGCGTCGAATATTCGAAAACAGTTGCCTTTTGAAGATCATAGTCTTCTTTCATCGCGGCAATCACGTCCGAAGTCTTCCCGTACTCATCCGCTAATCCTGACTCGATTGCTTGACGTCCATTCATGATCCGCCCATCGGCTATTTTCTTCACATCGGCCTCTGTCATATCCCGACCTTCTTCAATAATGTCAACAAAACGCTCATACGAATCATTGATCATTTCCTGCAACATTGCCCGCTCTTCGTCTGTCATTGCACGCGAGCCACTCATAATATCTTTGTACGGACCCGTTTTGATCGTATTAAAATCGATGCCATATTTTTCAGCGAGCTTCGCATAATTGACACTTTCCATAATGACACCGATCGAACCTGTAATCGTCTCATGGTTGACGAAAATCTTATCAGCCGGTGCCGAAATGTAGTAGCCACCGGAAGCCGCCATACCACCCATGGAAACATAAAACGGGATGCCTCTTTCTTCCTGGATCATCCGTATCGCGTCATAGATATCCGCCGATTCGACAACGCCCCCGCCAGGTGTATTCACCTTTAAGACGACACCTTTGATCTGTTTGTCTTCCAGGATCCCATTCAGCTGATTCATAAAATATTGATGGTTATAGCCTGACGGTTGGAAAATGGAAGTTGAATTCCCCAAGTCTTGAATGATCCCATCAACAGTCAGAACAGCAATTTTATCTTTTCCTGTCCCTTGCTCTAAAATATTTTCCTGATAGCCCGAAGAAGAGGTGGCCCTCATCTCTTCAAAGAGACCGTTAAAATCCCTTGTAAATATGTACGATAAAGAGTTTACGCCTATCGAAACAAAAATAAGCGCTGCTGCTACGATGATTGCGATCCATCGTTTCATTGTCATTTCTAAATTCCTCCTTTTTCTCTACACCATTGTATACGTTTCAATCCCCCAAATGTTTCATATTCATGTTAAAATGGAAATACCTCATTCGGAAGGAGACAACATATTGGAAGATCGAATGAATATTTTCATTTACAGCAAACATGACAAAGACTCTCTCGAAAAGAAATCAAAAGTCGAAGATGCTTTAATTCATGAAGGATTCACAATAACGGAAGATGATACCAAAGCGAATATCATTATTAGCATCGGCAGTGACGGGTCGTTTTTACAGGCCGTTCGCAAAACCGGATTCCGTCAGGACTGCTTATATGCTGGCATATCGCTGACAGGCAAGCATGCTTTATATTGTGACTTCCATTATAACAATCTTTACGAAATGACACAGGCTATACGTGGAGCAAAACTAAAAGTGAGAAAATATCCACTTATCGAGGTAGCCGTCGATAATCAACAACCCTTTTATTGTTTAAATGAGTTCAGTATCCGTTCAAATATCATTCGGACATTCATTCTGGATGTCATCATCGACGGTACATTGTTTGAAACATTTCTCGGTGACGGGTTGATTATTTCCACTCCGACCGGTAGTACGGCTTACAACAAATCTGTAAGAGGTGCTGTCGTCGATCCATTATTGCCTTGTTTCCAAGTAACAGAACTTGCATCTGTCAATAACAATACATACAGAACGCTCGGCTCATCTTTCATCATGAGCGGTAATCGTAACTTAAAGCTGAAAGTCCACCAAGATGGGAACGACTTCCCTTCAATGGCCGCTGACAATGAAGCAATCGGCATTCGTCAAGTGGAAAATGTAGAAATCCGCTTAAGCGATAAAGTGATTAAAACGGTCAAGCTAAAAGACAATTCATTCTGGGAAAAAGTACAACGTATTTACTTATAACAGAAGGTAAAAAGAAGCCGCCTCACTGAGGTTGGCTTCTTTTTACCTTTACCACTTCCAAAATAGTAGATGCCGTAAATATGATTAATGCGAACCAGATAAATGCAAAAGACAGAAATTCAATTTTTCCAAAGGTCTCTTTAAAAACGACGACGCCGATAAATAACATTATCGTGGGCGCAATATATTGAAGGAATCCTGCCATGTAGAGCGGTATCCTTTGCACAGCTTTCGCATACATGACCAACGGGAGCGCTGTGACCAATCCTGTGAAAATCAGTAATAGATCGGTTTTCACATCGATCTGTAAAAATACGGCTTGGCCGTCCATGAATAGCCATATGTAATAAAGGACTGCAAACGGCACGATGAAAAATGTCTCAATCGTCAATCCGCGAAGGGCATCCAGTTTGACGCGCTTCTTGATCAGTCCATAGACGGCAAACGTCACTGCCAATGAAAAAGCGATCCAAGGAAATGTTCCATAATAAACCGTTAAGATGACAACGCCAATCACAGCTAATACAAATGCAATTTTTTGCGCCCCCGACAGTCTTTCCTTTAATACGATGATTCCTAAAAGGACAGAAACAAGCGGATTCATATAGTAACCAAGGCTCGTCTGAACGATATAGTTATGATTGACTGCCCAGATGTAAATAAACCAGTTGCTCGAAACAATTCCGGAGGCGGCACACAATACCCAAAAATCCCGCCGCGTACTCCACAGCTTTTTAAAATCCTCTTTCAAATGTTTTCCATTTTCCAATAATATGACGACAAGAAATGTCAAGATGAATGCCCAAACGATTCGGCTCACTAAAATTTCCATGCTGACAACATGCTCAAGACTTTTCCAATAGATCGGCATAATTCCCCATATGAGGTATGAACCAATTGCCCATAGGACACCGCTTCTCTCCGTTTGCATTACGACGCCCCCTTTTTTCTCACTATTTTATTACGTTGCAAGACCGACATCCTATTGGCCCCAAGCCCGTTTCAAAACCTTGAAGTAATTGATTTCGACTCTCGAAATAATAGTTAATTATAGACCTCTTTACGCAAAACGTAAAGTTCAACTTCCGAAATATTCAACGCTTGTCATTCGTATTAATACCAATTTTATAATCACCGAAAACATGCGCTAAATAAAAACTGCTTTTGCCCAAACGGAATTTTCCGCTAGACAAAAGCAGTAAGGCTCATGGTTAGTTAGTTATGCTGTTCCAGTTTCCGCAAGTCGACCCGTCTGATTTTTCCGGAGACGGTCTTCGGCAATTCTTCAATGAATTCAATTTTTCGAGGATATTTATAAGGCGCTGTCAAATTCTTCACATGATTCTGCATCTCAGCAATCAGGCCATCCTCATCTTTTCGTTCAGGCTCCCGGAGTACGACATAAGCCTTGACGATATTTCCTCGAACTTCATCGGGGCTTGCAACAACTGCACATTCACGTACAGCGGGATGTTTCGTTAAAGCATCTTCCACTTCAAAAGGCCCGATTGTGTAGCCGGAGCTAATAATAATATCATCGCCTCTTCCTTCAAACCAGAAGTAACCATCCTCATCCATTTTCGCCCGATCGCCCGTTACATAATAATCCCCACGGAATTGCATATGTGTCCGTTCAGGGTCTTTCAAATACTCTTTGAACAATGCAGGGGTCGAAATATGTACGGCAATATCCCCGACTTCTCCGGCTTGGACCGGATTGCCTTCATCGTCTATAATTTCGACTTTGTTGCCTGGTGTTGATTTGCCCATCGATCCTGGTCGGGCCTCCACATCGAGTAAAGATCCGATCAATAATGTATTTTCGGTCTGCCCATACCCATCTCGCACATTGAGTCCAAACGTTCGATCAAAAATATCAATGACTTCGCGGTTAAGTGGTTCCCCCGCTGAAACCGCGCTTCGAATGGATGACAGATCATAATCCTTCAAATGATCCGCTTTCGCCATGAAGCGATATTCCGTCGGTGTGCAACAAAGCACATTGACATTGTAAGTCTTAATATGTTCCAAATAAGTTTGGACATCAAATTTCCCGTTATACACCAAACCGATAGCGCCGCTTCCTAAAACGGAAAGGAACGGAGTCCAAATCCATTTTTGCCAACCAGGCGCTGCAGTAGCCCATACGATGTCATCTTCTTCAATGCCAAGCCAAGCACCGGCTGTTCGTAGATGTGCATAGCCCCAGGCATGTGTATGAACGACGCCTTTCGGGTTACCTGTCGTCCCTGATGTATAGGAAAGGAATGCCATATCTGTTCGACGGGTAGGCGGTGTCTCGAACTCCGTAGGCATCGTCTTCATCAATTCAGAGAGGGAGAGCTGCCCCTTCTCTGCTTTTCCAACAACAAATAGCTGAACGTCTTTCAAATTTTCCACTTCATTAAATTGATCTGTAAATGCTTCATAGGCAACGATGGCTTTTGCCCCACTATGCGCCAACCGATATTCGATATCAGAAGCACGTAACATTTCCGAACTTGGAATGACGACAAGCCCCGCTTTTAGGGCTCCGATGTAAGTCACATAAGCTTCAATCATCCTCGGCATCATGACAAGAACGACATCCCCCTTTTTCAATCCATTTCGGGTAAATACATGGGCTGCCCGGTTTGCCTCTTTCAGTAACTTATTGTATGTAATCTCTTTCTTTTCACCATTCGCATCAATATAAATCAATGCTTTTTTGTCTTGATCAATTGCATGTTTTTCAAATTCATCCACTATATTATATTGTTCCGGTGCAATTAGTTCTTCACGTTTCATAAACGTCCCCTCCATCTCATTATGCTTATTATACATGCCGATAAACATCAATTCAAAAGGAACCACTATTTATAAGCACGGTTTAGTTTCTCTTGGAAATGTACATACTGTCTATACAATTAAAAAAGCTGTTCCGGAAAAAAATCCAGAACAGCTTTTCCTATGTTATATTATTGCTCGAAGCCCTTCATTTGCTGTTGAGCCTGACGTACTAATCGCTTCGTAATTTCTCCGCCTACGGATCCGTTGGCACGCGATGTACTATCCGGTCCAAGTTGTACGCCAAATTCATTAGCAATTTCGTTCTTCATTTGATCAAGTGCTTGTCTAACACCAGGAACAAGTAGCTGATTTGAATTTCCGTTGTTGTTGCTAGTCATGATGATCACCTCCTTGTACGTATAGAATGTACCGTTAGCGAAATTTCATGCATTTTTTTATGAAGGAATTTTTAAATCATTCTTCGTTGGCGGTTTAATCACCTGTTTTTTTGTCCACACTTTATGAAGTAGAACCTGTACCGATCAATTGATGATGGACAGTCTAAATGATCAATTATTCTTGCGTAAAACCTTTCATCTGCTGCTGAGCTTGACGTACTAATCGCTTCGTAATTTCTCCGCCTACAGATCCATTGGAACGCGATGTAGAGTCGGGTCCCATGTTGACTCCAAATTCGTTTGCAATTTCATTTTTCATTTGATCAAGTGCTTGTCGTACACCCGGAACGACTAGCTGATTTGAATTTCCGTTGTTATTACTCGCCATATTGATCACCTCCTTGTGCAGTTAGAATGCACCACATGTGAAATTTCATGCATTTTTAAAATTACAATTTTATCCATTTCGCTGAAGTCGGTTTAGGCATTACATGTTTTGCCTAAACTGATTCAACAATTTATCTTATCGCTCTCTTTCACTTTGCTTGCCCTAAAAAAGACAGAAAAGCTGTTCCGAAAAATTCGGAACAGCTTTTTAAAGGATTCGATTATTGTTCAAAACCCTTCATTTGTTGTTGGGCCTGGCGTACTAATCGCTTCGTAATTTCTCCGCCTACGGATCCGTTGGCACGCGATGTACTATCCGGTCCAAGATTCACACCAAATTCGCTGGCAATTTCGTACTTCATTTGGTCAAGTGCTTGTTGCGCACCTGGCACTAGAAGCTGATTTGAATTTCCGTTGTTGTTGCTAGCCATGTTTACCACCTCCTTGTGCAGTTAGAATGCACCGCTTCAAAAAATTCATACAGGAGGTTTTATTGGTAATTTATTCTATACTCACAACAAGTCTTCAAACGCATCTTCCTGTTGTAGTGGCAATTGCACCGTCTCTCTGTTTTTCACCGCTTCTTCAACGAGTGGTGCGAAATCGGAAAAGCTTTCATAGTAAATGACCTTGTCAAGCCGTGGTTTTGTTTTCGGATTGGAAGGCGAGAAGATTGTACAGCAATCTTCATATGGTTGAATGGAAATATCATACGTACCGATTTTCTGCGCAATCTGGATAATCTCAAGTTTGTCTGCCGCGATGAGCGGGCGCAAAATAGGGGTCTCTGTCACGGCATTGATCGCTGTCAAGCTTTCAAGTGTCTGACTCGCAACTTGTCCTAAACTTTCCCCCGTCACGATGGCAAGCGCACCTTCTTCTTGTCGCACTTTATCCGCAATTTGCAACATCAGTCTCCGCGTCGTGGTCATCGATACATTATCAGGCACCTGAGAGACGATCATTTGCTGGATCTCAGTGAACGGAATGATATGAAGACGTACTGCGGCACCGAACGTACTTAATTTTTCCGCAAGATCCATCACTTTCTTCTTTGCTAATTCGCTTGTAAAAGGTGGGCTTGCAAAGTGGATCGCGTCGATGGATACACCGCGCTTCATCATTAAGTACCCCGCAACCGGACTATCGATGCCCCCTGATAGCATCAACATGGAATGACCATTAGAGCCAACAGGCATCCCACCTGCACCTTCATATACTTTCGCCGTCAGGAACGCACCTTCCTCACGGATCTCCACATGCAATAAAATATCCGGTTTCTTCATCTTAACAATAAGCTTGGGAAAATGACGTAGCACATGACCCCCAATTTCCTGTTGCAACTCACCTGTCACAAGTGGAAACGACTTATCTGTCCGTCGAATTTCAACTTTGAACGTTTTTCCTTCCGTTTCATCTGCACCGATGACTGCAAGTGCTTTCTCTTTAATCGCATCTAATGATGCTTCACATTTCGCGACTGGACTAAACGATTGAATACCGAATATATACGGCAATCTTGCGATGGCCTCTTTCATATCTTGTTGATCTTCCGCTATCAAAAACATCCGATCACGCTCGGGCTTAATGACAACTGTCTTCAAATCACGCAATGCCTCTTTTATATTGTTTCGCAACTTCCGGACGAACGTATTCCGATTTCGTCCTTTTAGTGATAATTCTCCGTAGCGAATTAACAGCTCATTCCATTCCATTATTGTTTTCCCCTTCCAAGCAATTCCATGAATCCGGTAAAGACACGTTCTAATTCACTTACATGCTGTTCTGAATTATTTTTTCCGAAACTAATACGGATGACACCATTTTTATATTTTTCGGGCACGCCAATCGCTTCAATGACATGACTCACTTTTGTATTTTTCGATGAGCAGGCACTGGATGTTGAAACCGTTATGCCATTTTCCTGAAAGTAATTTACGGCCACTTCCCCTTTTATTTTCGGGAATGCAAGGGATAAGATATGAGGCGCCGCCGAATCCCGTGCAAGTATGCGAACATCTTCATATCGTTCCACAACCGAAATGATCCGATTTCTCCATGCTCTGAAATCTTCTCGTTCCTGATTTGCAACATGCAGTCGCATCGCTTTTGCCAAAGCGGCTGCATCAGCCACGGACACAGTGCCGCTCCGCAGTTCTTTTTCCTGTCCACCGCCAAAGTTGATCGCTTGAGGGATCATTCCTTTTCGCATCGCGAGTATACCGGACCCTTTCAGACCATGGATTTTATGGGCAGAAATCGTTAAAGCATCCGGTCCGTCTCCCGTTAACATAACAGGAAGTTTCCCGAAACTTTGTACAGCATCACTATGAAAGACCGCCCGTGATTGTCCTTTAATCATTCGTGCACATTCCGCAATGGGCTGGATCGCACCTATTTCATTATTGACATGCATGATGCTTACTAAAATCGTCTCTTGTCGAAGCTTACTTTTCAACTCTTCAATCGAGATGACACCTTGCGCATCCACTTGTAAATAATCCACTTCAAAGCCTTGTGTTTCCAAGTATTCCATAGAGCGAAGCACCGCTGGATGTTCAATGGAGGTCGTAATAATATGGTTACCTCTTGAACGATATGCATGTGCAAAACCGATAACCGCTAAATTATTCGCCTCCGTTCCTCCAGAAGTGAAAATAACCTCACCTTCCGGCATACCTAGAATCGATTTGATCTGCTCACGAGATCTTTCCAATAATAATTCCGCTTCCTTTCCAGCAAGGTGAAGCGAAGCCGGATTCGCAAAAAAGCGTCGATTCACTTCTGTAAATGAAGCTAGAACGCTGTCATCCGGCAAAGTCGTAGCACTATTATCCAAATAAATCATTTAAATCTTCCTTTCATTTTCCGCATGAATAAGCGTGACAAAGCCACCCGCACAAGATGCGCTGGTGGCTATTTCTTTGTAGACATTCGTCGTTGTTATTCACCCAGTCAACCCTGACGAAAAAATTTATACTTGCTCTTTCACAAGTTCTTCAATCCTTTTCATCGCACCGGGTTCCACTTCTTCCACTGCGGTTGCAGCCTCTTCCAAAGCTTTCGCATATCTAAATTGCCTGAACGACTCTTCCGCCTCAAGCAATCGGGCATGCATATCAGGATTCGATGCACGGTAACGATTGCCATATTGAATGATCCATTCAATGAGCATTACATTTTCAAGCAGTTCTTCAACTTTTTCAGTTACATCCTGAACCACTTTCGCGGCATTGCCTAAATAAGAATCCACAAGTTGCATATTCAATGGAACTTCTTGCAAGCTTTGCTTTACTATGTAAATTTGCTCGTCAGCTTCCTCAAGCCGCGCTTCCATCTCATCCGGAATCCCCGGGATATTCCCTCTATGCAATAACCGATCGGCATGCTGTAATTTACGGGAGAGCTCATTCAGTTTTGTGCGAACATTGTTTTCGTCGATCCGTAAATTTTTCATCCGGTTTGTAAAACCTTCTTGTTCTTCCGCAATTTCTTCAAGCTCCTCAGAAATACTTTGCAATTCTTCCCACAAACTTGAATAGGCAGATCCTTGGCTTTCAAGACGAGTAGTCAGCACTTCAAATCTTTTTTCAAGGACATTCAATTTTTTGAGACTTTGTTGCGGGATTTGCGCTTCTTTTTCATCGAGTCTGTAACTTTGTTGTACGTATGTGGCCTCTGCCGATGTCTCCCTTGCCTGTCTCGTCATCTCTAATAGTCTTTCCGCCACATATTCATAATGTTCGTCGACGTAATGTTTCGCATTTACTTCATGTTCTAGCGCATCGTAAAAGGAATCGATGCGATCATTGATTTCCATTGTACGTTGTTGCACGACTTCAATTTGAAGTTCCGCCATTTTCTCCAACAGCTCTTCGATTTCTTCCTCAATAGCACTCAACTGCTTTGGCAGTTCAAGATGCTGCAAAAAGTAGGATTGTTCTTCCATCTCCATCGTACCCATTTTCAACTCCCGCAAAGATGCAGGTATTTTGTTTTGTAATTCCGTCAGTAATGAAGGGGTTTCATGGATAAGCCTGAACACTCTTTCTCCCTGGGCAGCCAGCGAAATGACGATTTCCCTTGCCAGCAAGTAGTTGCCGTTCGCAGTCAACTCGTCATACTCTTGAAACTTTGGATTGAACGATTCGAGCTCTTTTTCCAACGGTCTCGCTGTCATACCGAAAGAATGTTGATGGGCTAGTACCGTTTTCCGGGCAGCGCGATGTTGTTCTTTTAACTTTTCGATTTCAATCCGATTTTTCTCTTCGCTACCAACGAGCTCGTTCAACTCTTTGAGGATTTCATTCATTTTCTGATCGCAGAAACGAATTTTCTCTTGGATTTCTTTTTCCGTCTCTGTTGCTTTTCTAAAGCGGAAACGGTCAACCATATCCTCTACATCGAATAACAACGAATCAATTTTTGGCATATGTACGTCCATCACTTCTGCCCAATCGTTACGCCAACGCTCGAATTTCTCTTCAGTTTCACCAGTCATATTCAACTGTTTCACTTTCGTCATCTCTTCTAATATGGGCTTATGTTGGATCTGTAGTTTCTCTTTTTCTAAACGGCTAATTTCTTGTATATGTTTACGCCTGAATAAGAAGGCGATTGTTGTTAATATAATGAGCACTATTATTGCAATGATGAAGGTTTTCATCGTTGTCCCCCTATTCCAAATCACTGTACCATAGTATTATCCTATATAGTACCACGTTTAAAGATTTTTGGTTGCGAAAATGAATGATTTATAGGGAAAAATCTGTTTTTCCGCCATGCGGTCCGGAAAAATTGTTAAACAAAGCCCAAATGTGTATAATTAATAATTAATAATTAATTCATTTCAAGATAGTAAGGAGTGTTCGATTTGTTCGTTGGAGTCGATTATGCTACGGATGGAAAAGTAAAATATGAACAACTTGCCAGTCAACTGGACGCATTGCTGGATGGCGAGAAAAATAGATATGCAAACTTAAGCAACGCTTCTGCATTGCTAAACCAGTTTTTCGATCGCATCAATTGGGTCGGATTTTATTTGATGGATGAAGGGGAACTTGTTCTCGGTCCATTCCAAGGTTTGCCTGCCTGTATCCGGATTCCGCTTGGAAGAGGCGTCTGTGGAACAGCTGCGGCGCGTAAAGAAACAATTATCGTACCGGATGTCAATGCATTTCCAGGCCATATCGCTTGCGATGCTGCCTCGCAGTCCGAAATCGTCGTGCCGATAATAAAAGACGATGTACTTCTTGGCGTACTGGATATCGACAGTCCAGAACTCGATCGATTCACTGAAGAAGATTGTATCGGTCTCGAACACTTCGTCGATGTGCTTGTCAAACATCTTTAACAGTCATTTATTTTTGAATGAAATAAAGTCCAGGAAGTCTTATCCCGCTAGACTTCCTGGACTTGTTAGTTATTCCCCTATTTTATCCAACTGTTGCTCCAACTTCATGAATGCCGACTCCATGTCTTGGATCAAGTCATCTTCGTGTTCAAGGCCGACCGATAAGCGCAATAAGGAATCTGAGATACCCATGTGGAGCCTTTCCTCCTCCGGAACACTGGAATGGGTCATCGTTGCAGGGTGTTGAATCAATGTTTCTGCATCACCTAGACTCACCGCAATTTTAATTAGGGCAAGGTGATCCATGAATAATTGGGCTCCTTTTTTCCCGCCCTTCACAGTAAACGAAATAAGCCCCCCACCGGCCCTCATCTGACGTTTTGCAATGTCATATTGTGGATTGTCTGGATCGAACGGATAATAAACTTCCCCGACCAGTTTCTGCCCTTTTAAATAGCGGATCAATTTTTCTGCATTCGCTGTATGGCGTTCCATTCGGACCGATAATGTTTTCAAACCGCGAAGTAATAACCACGCATCAAACGGCGACATAATCCCACCAAAATCCTTTTGAATCGTCAAGCGGATTGATTCCATCTCTTCTTTATCATTGCCAACCAATAACCCTGCAATGACATCACCATGTCCATTTATATACTTAGTAGCACTGTGAACGACGAAATCGGCACCGATATCAATCGGATTTTGCAAATAAGGGGAGGTGAAAGTATTATCCACAACTACACGAATCCCATGCCGCTTCGCTACCTTGACAACCGCATGCAAATTCACAAGTTCCATCGTTGGATTGATCGGTGTTTCGACATAGATACAAACGGTTTCTGGTTTGACGAACGGTTCGATATCCTCTTCGGATTCCATCTTGATCAGGTCATGACTGATGCCATACTTCCGTTGCATAATGCCAAGTAGACCAAATGTGCAACCGTAAATCCCTCGGGAACAAAGAATATGATCGCCCGCCTTCGTTAAGTGAACTAAAACCGAACTGACCGCAGCCATCCCTGAACCGAATGCAAGCGTACTTTCTCCATTCTCAAGTGCCGTCATTCGATCTTCCAAAACGCGTACCGTTGGATTACCGAGCCTTGAGTAAATATTCCCTTCTTCCATCCCGGCAAACCGATTCTCCCCTTGAACCGCCGTGTCAAATGAAAAAGTCGAAGTCTGATAGAGTGGAACAGCAAGACTACCGTGATGCATGGTGTCCTCATAACCTTCGTGTACAACGAGCGTATCCTTATGTTTCTCCTGTCCTTTCATAGCCGATCAACCTCCTATTAGTAAGCGTTTTCATAAGATCCCAGCAAATAACCGCCACCTCTTTCATGACGGCTTTTTGCTTGCTACTGATGGGTCCTGAGCTAGCTATGCGCAATGCAAAAATCGAACGTCATAGCACAGAGAACTAATGGATTACCTTACTTTCATTTTACACCTAAAGTACGAAAAGGAACAGGCTCAATGCCTATTTCAAAGCTTCAAGATCGTGGGTTGATAGATTATCAATTGGTTTTTCCCGCTTTCTTTAGCCGAATAGAGTGCTTTGTCAGCGGTTTGAAAGATGTCCTGGAATGTCATCGGCATTTCTGAAGTCCAGCAACTGATGCCTGCTGATATAGTCACTCTTGGCTCTGTCGCCATAGGAATCTGTTGAATAAGTCGCTCGGAAAAGAGGACTCCTTCATCTAATGTACTCGAAGGCAAATAGACGGCTATCTCCTCCCCTCCCCATCGTGCAGCTATCCCTTCCCCCTCGACTTCTGCTAAGATGCTCTTCGAAATTTGCCTCAGCACCTCATCACCTGTCGAATGCCCGTAGGCGTCATTCACTTGCTTAAAATCATCTACATCCAATAAGAGGAAAACACCTGATTCCTCATTTGCAATGGAACGCTCGATCATCTCATCTAAATAATTTCGGGTGTACAACTTTGTTAAATGATCCTTATCCACGAGTTCCTGTAATTGATCTCGCAACATGGAGTTTGCTAGGGCAAGAGACGAATGGCTAATCAAAGCTTGCATGAGCTTAAAGCTATCGAAAGAGAAATAATAAGGATCTGCATGCAATAGTAGAATAAAACCTCTCATTTTTTCTTGGTTCATGATTGGAATGGCAATTAGTGATTCATAAACTGATGTATCGTTCTTCGCATTGCTGAATCTCGCGTCAAACAACGCTTCTTTTCCGTTCTTTAAATAAGTGGAGGCAAAAGCGATATATGTTTGGCCGGATATGGTATGAAATACTTCCGTACTTAATGGTGAAATAGCATCATTTCCACTTTCATCGTAAAAGCAGAATGCGATTTCTTCCGGTTTGAATGCTTTGATAAATTGTTGTTTCAAAAAAGAAAGCATTTCATCAAATTGCATATGACTATTCAATTTTCTCGATGTTTCATTCACGAGCTGTAAATCCTCGATCACTCGGTGGGATTGTTCATATAGACTGGCATTTTCCAATGCATTCCCTGCTGTATTCGCGACCATCCGTATGAAGTTTTTCTCACTTAAAGAATATTCAAAATCAACAGGAGCATGGATTTGTAACACTCCGTAAATCCCTTGTCTGCCTTTGATTGGCGCGTTAATCAGTTTGGTAACTGTTTCAGGCAATTGCTCCATGGTCACTTTTCCGGAAACATAGGCATCGATTGCGGACGGTCTTTCATTCATATAATCGAATAGCTTATATGTATGCTGTCGCTTGTTTTGATCATGTGATAATAATAGTTCAATGTCGAACCTCGGAAAGGACTCTTTGACCACTTCGATAATGCCGTCAAGAATCACATCTCTTTCCATCGTCGAATTGAACAACTCTGTTACACGAAACAGGCACCTGAAACTTTTCTCCTCCTTGACGAGAAAAACCATTTTCTTAATCTGTTGGATGACGTTGCTCACGATTTCCTCCAACTCCTGTAAAAATGACGTTCCCCTAAACGCTTTCCAATGGCCCGTCGATCCCACAATCAAAAGACCTACTACTTCGCCTTTATCGTTCCGGAATAAAAGATAATCATCCGCATACGCAAATCCCTTTTCGTGAAAAGGAGTAAGAAAAGCGGTTGAACTTTCGGTTTCATCTAATTCGAAAGGACTATGCGGAATCGCATCATTTCTCACCGATGTAAATGTTCGTCCTGTCAGCTGCATAAACTTATTATTCGAGAAGATGAAGAAGTCTGCCTGCTCAATGCCAAAATGCCTGAACAGCTTCGGCTGCAACACTTCAAACCATTGTTCATAATATTGGACTGTGATGCCTTCCGTCCATAAATACAGCAGTTCACTCTTTATTTGCAACAATGTCATTTGATGATCTATCATGCAATCACCCCGATTTCGTGAATAAGAAAATTCATATAAGGTATATAGGTTTAACCCCATTCTAATACATTAGAACTAGATAATCCATCTATTTTCATAAATCGGATTGCGGACTCTGGAAATGAATTGTTAATACTTGACTCCGTACTTAGTCCTTGTTATGATAAATCTTGTGTAAAATAGTTGCAGCAGTTGTGTGTTTCGAATCGTCCAGTCTATTCCTTTTGACAAAGGTGTATCGCGTAACCTTTTGGCTGCAAAGGCGAGGATACAAGATGATAGAATGGCATTTGGATTGAACACATCTGGTTCTTATTTTACAACAAAATAAAACCAAAAACAGAGGAGGAGTCATTCATGGCTCGTTATACAGGTCCATCTTGGAAACTGTCCCGTCGTCTTGGAATTTCACTTTCAGGCACTGGGAAAGAAATCGAAAAACGCCCTTACGCACCAGGACAACACGGTCCTAACCAACGTAAAAAACTTTCCGAATACGGAATGCAATTACAAGAGAAACAAAAACTTCGTTTCATGTTCGGTGTAAACGAACGTCAATTCAAAACGATCTTCAACAAAGCTGGTAAAATGCCTGGTAAACACGGTGAGAACTTCATGATCCTTCTTGAAACTCGCTTGGACAACCTCGTATACCGTATGGGTCTTGCTCGCACTCGTCGCGCAGCTCGCCAACTTGTTAACCACGGCCATGTTATGGTTGATGGCAAACGCGTTGACATCCCATCTTACAGCGTAAAACCTGGTCAAGAAATTTCTCTTCGCGAGAAATCTCAAAACCTTGACATCGTAAACGAAGCAATCGAAGTGAACAACTATGTTCCTGAATACGTTTCTTTCAACGCTGATACTAAAGTTGGTCAATTCATCCGTCTACCTGAGCGTAGCGAACTTTCAGCTGAAATTAACGAAGCACTTATCGTTGAGTTCTACTCTCGTTAATCGCTTCACCCAAAAAGAGTCCTTCTCAGGGCTCTTTTTTTCATGCACTTCGTGTACAATGAAGACATTCCACATGAATGAGGTGGCTTTATGAAACTGATATCGATTTGTCCAAGTAATACAGAGTTACTAGCTTATCTGGATCTGGTAGATCAGCTTGTGGCGGTTGATGATTTTTCCGATTGGCCTGTAAGCATTCAAGCCCTTCCCCGACTCGGACCGGATTTATACATCGATATGGATAAATTAGAACGATACAAGCCTGATTTAGTGCTTGCTTCGCTTAGCGTACCAGGCATGGAAAAAAATGTGGAGGAACTGCAAAAGCGCAATATCCCCCATATCGTCCTCAATCCGCATAGCCTGGATGATATCGCCGCCAACCTTCTGCTAGTTGGAAAGGCGTGCGGCATTGAAGAACGGGCCAAACTGATTCGGGATGAGTTCTTGTCGTTTATCGACAAAATGAAAGCGCGTGCTACAAGCGTCGCAACATCACCGCGACTCTACTGGGAATGGTGGCCGAAACCGGTGTTCACACCGGGCTCTACCAATTGGCTCACTGAAATCAGTGCGATTGCAGGTGGCTCCAACGAATTCAGTGATGTCGAACTCTCCAGCGTCCAAACCGATTGGGAGGATGTCTTGCAAAGAGATCCTGATTACATTTTACTTGCCTGGGTTGGCGTCCGACCGGAAAAAGTGAAAAAAGAAGTGGTGTTGAAACGACCTGGTTGGAAAGAACTTAAAGCAATTCAAGGTGGCCGTCTCTCGATTATGGAGGAAGAGTTATATTGCCGCCCTTCCCCTCGATTGCTTGAGGGTGCGTTAAAATTGGGGAATATGATTCATCCTGAGACGTATAAGGATCTGGAACTACCGCACTGGGTTGCAGACACATAAAAAGAAAAAGGCTATTTTCCTTTGCAATCAGGAAAATAGCCTTTTCGTTACTTAAAAAATTAAACGAATTTCACCATTTTATAATTCTTTTTCCCTCGGCGAACAATCGTAAATGCATCTTCCAAACGGTCTGCAGCACTTACTTCATACGCTGTATCCGTAATGCGTTCCCCATTCAAGGAAATGGCCCCGTTCGTCACATCTTCACGCGCTTGACGCTTCGATGGCGACACGCCCACTTCAACGATAAAGTCGACGATGTTTTTAGCGTCTTTCGTCATTTCGTATGACGGAACATCTTTAAATGCGTCTTTCATTTCAGCAGCTGTCAATGCCTTTAAATCGCCGCTAAACAGCGCTTTGGAAATGCGGATCGCTTGGTCTAGCGCTTCTTGTCCATGAATTAGACGCGTCATCTCTTCTGCCAATGTTTGCTGCGCTTTCCGTAAGTGCGGTTCCTCTTGCACGGAAATTTCCATCGCTTCGATTTCTTCGCGCTCTTTGAACGTAAAGATCTTCAAGTATTTGATGACATCAGCGTCAGCTGTATTGATCCAGAACTGGTAAAACTCATACGGGGATGTTTTTTCTGCATCAAGCCATACTGCGCCACCCGCAGTTTTTCCGAACTTCGTGCCATCCGCTTTTGTGACAAGCGGAATGGTAATCCCGAATGCTTTTACTTCTTCCTCATGTGTTTTTCGAATGACTTCAAGGCCTGTTGTAATATTGCCCCACTGGTCCGAACCGCCTACTTGTACACGGCAGCCGTAGTGGTTGAATAGATGATTGAAGTCGATTCCTTGGATGAGCATATACGAAAACTCAGTAAAGGAGATGCCGCCTTCCAGACGCGATGCGACATTATCTTTTGCAAGCATATAGTTGACACCCAACAATTTACCGTAATCGCGTAAAAACTCGATGATGCTCATCGACCCAATCCAATCGTTGTTATTGACCATTTGCGCCCCGTTTTCGGCATTAAAATCAAAAATCTGTTCCATTTGTTTTTTAATACCGCTCACGTTTTTCACAATCTGTTCCATAGTTTGCAGTTGTCTTTCTTCTGAGCGGCCAGATGGATCCCCGATCGTCCCCGTCGCTCCACCGACAAGTAAAATCGGCCGATGCCCATGCAGTTGGAAACGTCTAAGCGTTAGCAATGGAACAATATGTCCGATATGCATGCTGTCCGCCGTAGGATCGACACCACAATATAGGGAAATCTTCTCCTTGTTCAGCAAGTCCTCAAGGCCTTTTTCGTCTGTTTGTTGGTACAACAGACCTCTCCATTTCAAATCTTCCATCAATGCATTTTTCATCTGAATCCCTCCTAATAATTCACAGACTATAGCGGCAAATTCATGTCTCATCCGTTCTAGCACTCTCAAAAAGACAGCAAAAAGTCCCTGCACGATTATCACAATCATGCAGGGACGCTAATTCTATCATTAACGCGGTACCACCCGGCTTGAGAAAAATTTTCTCCGCTCAAAACGCCCTATCGCGGCGCATACGTCACACTCCAGAACTGTAATTCATGATCGTGGTCCGGGCAACTTTCACCAGCCGTTACCTCTCTAATACGGATTCCACGCCACTACTGCGGTTCTTTCATTATGCGAAAAAATATATAAGACTCATTCTATCCTATATTTTAACTTTGTCAAATATTATCGATTGGTGAATACAAAAATATGCTATAATAGGTAAGATTTCAGGAGGTTGATCTACTTGAGTGAACAGGAAAAAAAACGACTTGATCTTATAGAAGAGAAGCTTGAAACGTTAAACAAAACCAAATGGGCGAGAGGTTTACGGATTACTTCAGGTGTTTTTTGGAACCTATTTCTTCTATTTCTTATCTTTGGTATGACGCTATCTATCTTTGGCGCCTCGGTCGGGGCAGGTTATTTTGCATCGCTCGTCTCCAAAGAGCCTTTACGCTCTAAAACGGAAATGCGCGATGCCATCTTTAACTATGAAGAAACATCCGAAATCTATCTTGCTGGCGGTGTCTATATCGGTAAAGTCAATTCCGATATAGAGCGAAAAGAAACAAAACTTGAACAAGTCTCTCCATACGTCCTTGATGCGGTATTAGCAACCGAAGACGAATATTTTCAACAGCATAATGGCATTGTGCCGAAGGCGATTTTTCGTGGGCTATTCCAAGACGTGACAAATTCTGAAAGCCAAACAGGCGGTTCGACACTGACTCAGCAATTGATCAAAAACCAAGTGCTAACAAACGAAGTGTCTTATGAGCGGAAAGCGAAAGAAATTCTTCTCGCCATGCGATTGGAACATTTTATGGATAAAAATGAAATCCTCGAGGCTTATTTGAACATCATCCCCTACGGCCGAAATGCGAATGGCCAAAACATTGCAGGGATTGAGACGGCAGCTGAAGGCATTTTCGACAAAAAAGCAATTGATTTGAATTTACCGCAAGCCGCTTTCATCGCCGGAGTTCCACAAGCCCCTTTTGCCTATACACCGTTTAAAAGTGGTGGCGGTATGAAGGATCCGGAATACTTAACACCGGGTATCGACCGGATGAAAACCGTCCTCTATCGGATGAAAGAAACAGGCTACATCAATGAACAGCAATATAACGAAGCAGTCACCTATGATATTACAAAAGATTTCCGTGAACCCGTCCTTCGTGCAAGTGAACGTTATCCATACTTAACGCAAGAAATCCAAAACCGGACAGTCGATATCTTAGCAAAGATCATAGCTGAACAAGATGGTGTCGATCCGGAACGACTTGATATCGAAAAGAAACTTTACGAGAAATATGCAATTCTCGCTACACGTTCTATGAAAAATGACGGTTACAGAATCTATTCAACGATCGATAAAAATTTATACGATAAAATGAATGAAATCAGTAAGTCATTTGAACACTATGGTTTCACATATACACGTGAAGTGAAAGATCCGCACTCCGGAGAAATCGAATTGAAAGAAGACCCTGTTCAAGTCGGTGCCATTCTCATCGAAAACAGTACCGGAAAAATCCTTTCTTTCATCGGGGGGCGCGATCATGAACAAGAAGCCCTCAATCACGCAACACAGGCGTACCGGCAGAATGGTTCTTCCATGAAACCGTTGCTCGTCTATGCACCGGCAATCGAATACGGAGTCATTGGAGCCGGCAGTCCCGTTGTCGATGTGAAATTTAACGTACGACAGCCTAACGGCTCAACGTGGTCACCAAGTAACTATAATGCAACATCAGAACTTGGCATCATCCCGGCCAGGGAAGCTCTTGCGAAATCATTGAACTTGGCTACAGCAAGACTCTACCGGGATATCATTGATCGTCGTCCAGCAGAATTCCTTGAAAAAATGGGGATTTCCAGACTTGATCCGGGTGACTATGTCAACTACTCCACTTCTTATGGAGGCATGACCCGAGGGATGAGTGTGGAGGAAAACACCAATGCATTTGCGACATTTGCAAATGGCGGCCAGTTCATCGATGCATACATCGTCGAACGGATTGAAGATATGGACGGCAATATCATCTATGAGCATAAGCCCGAACCTGTTGACGTTTTCAGCCCAGAGACAAGCTATATCATTACTGATATGTTGCGCGATGTTTTGAAACCTGGCGGGACAGGTACTTTGATTAAACAAAATCTGAATTTCAATATCGACCTCGCAGCGAAGACAGGAACCACTCAAGGGTATGGTGACGCGTGGATTGTCGGATACAATCCGAATGTCTCCCTCGGTGTCTGGCTCGGCTATAAGGAACAGTCCAGAAGTCTTTACTATGGGCTCCAAAGACAAACCTTGCATCCATCAACACGGACAAGTATGCTGTTCGGTCGACTTATGAATGCAGCCAACGAAGTGAGTCCTGAAATTGTCGGAGCAACTGACAAGTTTCAACGTCCGGAAGGTGTCGTAACACGATCATTCTGTGGCATTTCCGGTCTTGCACCGTCTGCCGCATGTTCGAATGCGGGACTTGTCAAATCAGATTTATTTAACGCAAAAGCGATGTTACCGACAGCCGCAGATGACAGCATTATTTCATCTTCGTATGTCATGGTAAAAGGAACAAGATACCTTGCACATCCTACGACACCAGCTGAATTTATCCAAACGGGCGGGACAGGGGTAAATGAAGGCTTCATCAACCGGATGCTCGGTCCGTGGAAAGGCGATGCATCCAAGCTGTTTCCGGCAAATTCCGCTTTCGCTTCACGTGTTGTATCCGGAGCTGTGTTCAATGCAGATAATAGTGCACCGGCACCCGTTCAAGCGGCCATCAATGGATCAACGCTTACATGGACCGCTTCATCTTCTAACGATGTTATCGGCTATTACATCTATGAAGGTGGCACGAAAATCGGGACAATCCGAGATGGGATGTCAAATTCCTTAGCGATCGGTTCTGGTTCCTATTCCGTCCGAGCAGTCGATATCACGGGCAAATTATCCGAAATGTCCAATGTCGTCACTCCGGAGAACAGTTTACCAGAGGAAAATCCGGATGAAACTGCACCGGACGATACCAATGAGGAAACAGGAAATCCCGGCAATGGTAACGGCGGTAACGATACCCCACCTGCCGAAGAAACCGACATACCGGATGACGATTCCGAATAAAAAAGAGCTTGTCCACTGTAAATTGTGGACAAGCTCTTTTTCTTTCAATCAATTTTCCATCGTTGACAAATCGCCTGTCGGCAAGTTCAACTCCCAAGCTTTTAGTACACGGCGCATGATTTTCCCACTTCGTGTTTTCGGTAATTTATCTTTAAACTCAATTTCCCGTGGGGCTGCATGTGCTGCAAGACCTTTCTTGACAAAAGCACGGATATCCTCTTCCAACTCCTCAGACGGCTCATACCCTTCATGCAATGCGACGAACGCTTTGATGATTTCACCGCGAACCGGATCCGGCTTCCCGATCACACCAGCCTCAACGATTGCCGGGTGCTCCAGCAGCTTACTCTCCACTTCGAACGGTCCGACACGCTCGCCGCTCGTCATGATCACATCATCTACGCGCCCTTGGAAGAAGAAGTATCCATCCTCATCCATATAAGCCGAATCGCCGGAAACATACCATTCCCCATTCAGGAAATAGGAATCATACTTCTCCGGGTTATTCCAAATTTGGCGCATCATTGCCGGCCAGCCTTTTTTGATGGCCAAGTTGCCCATACGATTTGGAGGCAAGACGTTCCCTTGATCATCAACGATCGCCGCTTCAATTCCCGGAACCGGTTTCCCCATAGATCCCGGCTTAATTGGCAAACAGCCGAAATTACAAATCGTTTGTGCGCCTGTCTCCGTCATCCACCATGTATCATGAATGCGCAGATTAAACGCTTCCGTCCCCCATCGAATGACTTCTGGGTTAAGCGGCTCACCGACAGAAAGGATATGTCGAAGTGAAGAGAGATCATGGCTGCGCAGTGGACCTTCCCCTACGCCCATCAACATCCGGAACGCGGTCGGCGCGCTATACCAGACCGTTACTCCATAGTCCTCTATGGCTTTGTACCAGCTATCTGCCGAGAATCTTCCACCGACCACCAAACTTGTAACACCCGCAAGCATCGGTCCGAAAATGCCATAAGCCGTACCTGTCACCCAGCCAGGGTCAGCGGTACACCAGAATATGTCCTCATCCTTCAAATCAAGTACCCAGCGAGTTGTCTGAAGCTGTTGCACCATCGCTTCTTGAACATGCAAGACGCCTTTCGGTTTGCCTGTAGACCCTGATGTATAATGCAGCAAAGTAGGGTCTTCCCGCTGCAGCCATTCCACTTGGAAATGAGATGACGCTTCTTGCAAATGTTTCGTAAAATCGACGTACATTCCTTTTTCTTCGATATTCTCACCGACAAGGAACACTGTTTTTAGATGTGGTAATTTGTCGATTGGTACACGATGAAGCAATTCCGGTGTTGTCACAATCGCTGTTGCCTCACTATCGGACAATCGGTCATAGACTGCACCTTCCATGAACGCTTCAAAAAGCGGACCCACAATCGCTCCCAGTTTCAATGAGCCTAGAAGTGCAAAATACAGTTCTGGAGATCGCGGCATGAAGATGAAAATCCGATCCCCTTTTTCAAGCGAGGAATGATTGCGCAATACGTTGGCAGCCTTATTTGACATCTTTTTCATTTCATTATACGTATAGGACTCTTCTCGATCTGCGTCTTTATAAAAAAGTGCAACCTTATTTTTTCTATAGGTTTCAGTATGACGGTCTACCGCTTCATGGGCGATATTGATGAGACCGCTTTCATACCAACTGAAATCTTTTTCCACGTCTGTCCAATTGAACGACTCGACGGTACGATCATAATCCTCTAGTTGAAATTCCCCTTGAATGACTGGTAACATTTTCATCACCATACTTCTCACCCTTTCAAAACTTTATGATTTATATTCTACAACTTCCCCCTGGAAATGTCTAACTTATTTTATTTTTACAATAGTTCCATTTTTGTAAAGAATTATTACGTTTTCTTTAATTTTTTTTGTTGTATACTAGACTTGGCTGTACATTTTGTAAGGCGGTGATAATCGTGAACCATGTAAAAACATACAATGCAATGGAAGTGAAGCATAAGAACGGGGACCTTATTATTGAAGGACCTATTTCTTCAAAAGTGCTGGCAAGTCTCGATTTTCATGAAGACCTCATCGCATTTAGACCACCTGCCCAGCAACATAAAGCTCTAGTCGAAATTGCAGACCTTCCAGAAGGTCGCATATTGATTGCACGAAATCAGAACGAAATCGTCGGCTATGTCACGTTTTTGTATCCGGATCCATTGGAAAGATGGTCGCAGGGAAACATGGAAAACTTGATTGAGCTCGGAGCCATCGAAATTATTCCGGCGTTCAGGGAAGGTGGCGTCGGAAAAGCACTGCTACGCGTTTCAATGATGGATGATGCAATGGAAGATTATATCATTCTAACGACGGAATATTACTGGCATTGGGACTTGAAAGGCACGAATTTAAACGTATGGGAATACCGCAAAGTAATGGAGAAAATGATGAACGCAGGCGGATTAGAATATTTTGCAACCGATGATCCGGAAATCTGTTCTCACCCAGCCAATTGCTTGATGGCAAAAATCGGGAGACGTGTCGATCAGGAGTCCATTCAACAATTTGATAGTCTTCGGTTAATGAACCGATTCATGTACTGAAAGGGGGAGCTTGCATGCTGCTAGAAGAAGTTATGATTAAGGATGTCATTACACTTTCACCATCAAATACAGCTAAGGATGCCCTTCAGACTATGAAGGAAAACAAAATTCGGCATCTGCCTATTGTAGAGTCAGATGGAACTGTTGTCGGCATTGTGTCGGACCGGGATTTAAAGAATATCGACCCTCCCACGCTAATAGGAGGGTCCAATCACGATGTGCCCAATCCCCTTCTTGTCGATATTATGACGCCCAACCCAATTCTTGGCCATCCGATGGACTTTGTCGAGGAAGCAGCCATCCTATTTTACGAACATAAAATCGGGGCGCTACCAATCGTCTCCACTGACAAATTGGTCGGCATTATTACAGAAACCGATTTGTTGTATAAATACATCGAATTGACGGGTGCACATCAGCCGGGATCACAAATTGAAGTTCGGGTACCAAATGTGCCAGGTATTCTATATGAAGTATCCAAAGTGTTTCATGAACAACAAACGAATGTATTAAGTGTACTCGTGTATCCTGATAAAGAGAATGCAACAAATAAAATAATTGTCATACGCATCAACTCCATGAATCCGCTTCCAGTTATCCAAGGACTTAGACAAAATGGATTTGAAGTGTTATGGCCAAATGTACCAGGAATTGACGTATGAAAAAAGATGCTGTCTTTATTTATTCTGAAGACCAACTGAATTACTCTTTTTCAGATACACATCCATTTAACCAAAAGCGAATTATATTGACACTTGATCTGTTAAAAAAAATGCAAGCGATCTCTGATGAGGATATCATTCCGCCTCGGATTGCTACAGAGGAGGAATTACTCCTCGCTCACGATGTCAAATTCATCGAAATCGTTAAAAAAGCGAGCAAAGGCGAATTGCAAGAAAATGTCGGGGCCATTTACGGAATTGGTACTGAAGATACACCGATTTTTCCAAATATGCATGAAGCAAGCGCCTTGCTAGTCGGTGGGACATTGACCGCTGTCGACGAAGTTATGAACGACCGTGCAAACTATGCATTGAATCTCGGTGGAGGGTTACACCATGGATTTCACGGAAAGGCTTCGGGTTTCTGTGTCTACAATGACAGTTCAGTAGCCATTAAATATTTGCAGCAAAAATATGGGGCGCGTGTTCTGTATATCGATACCGATGCCCATCACGGTGACGGGGTTCAATGGAGCTTCTATGATGACCCAAACGTTTGTACATTGTCGATCCACGAAACAGGTCGATACCTCTTCCCTGGTACCGGCCATATTACGGAACGGGGAAATGGAAAAGGTTATGGAACTTCATTCAACTTTCCGATCGATGCCTTCACAGAAGATGAATCATTTTTAGAGGTTTATCGTACCTCAATTAAGGTAGTAGCCGAATACTTTCAACCGGATGTCATCCTAACACAAAACGGAGCAGACGCCCATTACTTCGATCCATTGACCCACTTGTATGGAACGATGGCCATTTACAATGAAATTCCACGGATTGCACGTGAAATTGCCGAACAGTATTGTGCAGGGCGCTGGATCGCGGTCGGTGGCGGCGGATATGATATTTGGCGTGTTGTACCAAGAGCGTGGGCACAGATCTGGCTGGCCATGAAACAGCTTCCTGCGCCCACTGGGCCGCTTCCAGCTGATTGGCTTTCCTCGTGGCAAGGAGAATCACCCGTGCCCCTTATTCCTACTTGGGAAGATCCGGATCCGCTCTATGAGCCGATTCCGCGAAAGAAGGAAATAACAGAAAAAAATGCCCAAATGTTAGATCGCGCACTTCATATCATTCGTAACGAAAATATAAACAAATAATTCCCCTTAGTCAAAAAAAGAGTCAATCGCTACTGGATTTCTCCGGTAGGATTGACTCCCTTTTTCTCAACCGTTACGCACGATGCTTATTTTTTCATGGAGTCCCGTTCTTCTAGTCTGAACGGCAAGATCACTTGCTCCTCAGAAACCTCTTCCCCATCCATCAATTTTGTCAACAGCCGCATCGCCACCGCTCCCAAATCGTAAAGTGGCACAACAATCGACGTCAATTGCGGTCGAACGACTCTTGCCATATTAGAATGTTCGAAACAGATGATTTCATAATCCTCTGGCACCGATAGACCATTATCCCGTAGCCCATTCAAAATGCCTACAGCAATGCGATCATTTGTAGCAACAATGGCATTCGGCTTTCCAGGTAATTCTGCAATCCTGTGCCAATTCTGATAGGCAGTATCATATGAATTATCCAATTCGATGATCAATTCTTCCTCGACAGGCAGGCCTGCCTCTTCAAGCGCCCGGATATAGCCGACTTTTTTACTCGCCCGGTTTATATCTCTTGTAAACGGACCAGATGCGAAGACAATTCTTTTATGCCCACTGTCAATCAATTTCTTGACCGCCATATAAGCAGCTTCTTCATAGTCGATATTCACGGATGGTAATTGCTTTTCAACATCCAACGTCCCAGCCAGGACAATCGGGATATTCGCTGTAGCCATTTCCTTTCGCACTTCATCAGAAATTGAATCACTCATAAAAATCATCCCATCCACCTGTTTCCCTAGATGGTCCTCGATCAATTCGACTTCCCTCACCGTGCGCTCATCGGAATTGGAAAGAATGATATTATACTCGTACATCGTGGCGATATCTGCCACCCCTCGGGCAAGCTCGGAATAGAAACTGATAGAAATATCCGGTACAATGACCCCGACCGTTGTAGTCTTCTTACTGGCAAGTCCTCTTGCTACCGCATTCGGGCGGTAACCAAGCCGCTCAATACAATCGAGAACCTTCTTTCTCGTTGCGGGCTTTACATTCTGATTGCCATTAACGACGCGGGAGACCGTCGCCATCGAAACATTTGCCTCCCTGGCTACGTCGTAAATTGTTACTGCCATCGTCTTTTCTCCTTTCAACTAACTGGATTTAACTCCATTATAAACAAAACGCCGGAACCATGAAAGTTCCGGCGTCGAATCATGAGATTGTTTGATGGGTATTCATGAATTGTTCAATGGCTTCATAAAATTCATCGAACTGTTGCAGATCCATCTGTTGTGCAGAATCTGACAAGGCAACAGCCGGATCAGGATGCACTTCTGCCATTACTCCATCCGCACCTACTGCAATTGCAGCTTTTGCTGTCGGCAACAACAAATCTTTTCGACCTGTCGAATGCGTCACGTCAACAAATACCGGCAAATGCGTCTCTTGTTTCAAAATCGGAACTGCCGAAATGTCCAATGTATTGCGAGTAGCGCGTTCGTATGTCCGGATACCGCGTTCACAAAGGATGATCTGGCTATTTCCTTTAGATATGATATATTCAGCTGCATTAATGAATTCATCGATCGTCGCAGCCAAACCTCGTTTCAGAAGGACCGGTTTGTTGACCATACCTGCTTCCTTCAATAGTTCAAAGTTCTGCATATTACGTGCACCGATCTGGATGACATCGATATAATCCAGTGCTTCTTCCAAATGGGTTGGCGTGATGATTTCTGTCACAACGGACAAACCTGTTTCATCTGCAACACGCTTCAAAATTTGCAAACCTTCCAAACCAAGACCTTGGAAATCATACGGAGAGGTACGAGGCTTGTAAGCACCGCCTCTGATCATCGTCAAGCCTTTCGCTTTAATGGACTTTGCGACAGCGGATACTTGCTCATATGATTCGACTGCACATGGACCGTAAATGAATGATGGTGCGCCGTCACCAATCTTATGGCCATTGACGTCAACAATCGTATCTTCCTTTTTCCGTTTACGTGAAACGAGCAAAGCATTGCGTTGTTCGTCTTCTTGTATTTCAAGAGCAGACATGAAAATGCCCTTAAATATCTGTTCTAAAACGCCGTTTGGCAACGGACCATTGTTTTTCTCTTTCAAGGAATTGAGCATCTCGCGCTCCCGGATCGGGTCATAGCGATTGACACCTTGCTTTTCTTTAACTTTGCCAATTTCTTGAACTACAGCTGTTCTCTCATTAATCAGATCCAAAATCTTGTCGTTTAGCTCAGTTACTTGGCTACGTAATGCTTCAAGTTCATTTTGTCTCATTTGTCCGTCTCCTCCCCCACATATGATTCCCTTTTCGAAGTCAGGAATATATGTTACATTTTTAGATAATAGACCAAGTATAATGAAGACTGTTTGAAAAGTCACGTTATTTCTGCAAGATTTCATAAAAAAGTTGATTTTACGACAGAAAGGATGAATTGTTCTGGCTACAACCTTATTTGCACTTGACATCGGAACCCGTTCCGTCGTCGGTATCATCCTGAAGGAAAAAAACGGTGCCTACTCCGTCGACGACCTTGTCTCGATTGAACATCAA
The DNA here is from genome assembly GCF_042655805.1 of Sporosarcina soli. Classification (NCBI taxonomy): domain Bacteria; kingdom Bacillati; phylum Bacillota; class Bacilli; order Caryophanales; family Caryophanaceae; genus Sporosarcina; species Sporosarcina soli. Next base: position 177,146 of record NZ_JBHSNO010000008.1, read on the forward strand.
GAACGCTCTATGATCGACGGACAAATACATAATATTTTAAGCGTTGCCAATGTCATTGTAGATATTAAAGAACGACTTGAAAAAAAGCATGGCCCCTTAAAACGGGTAAGCGTAGCCGCGGCTGGACGGGCATTGAAAACAGCAGAAGGATCGATGACCATCGATATTTCCGAAAATACCCTCATGAACGATGAAGATATTAATCGGTTGGAGCTGGCAGCTGTCCAGCAAGCTCAACAAAAACTATTATCATCCGCTTCGATGTCAAAAGATGAATACTATTATTGTGTCGGATATTCGGTTCTGCACTATAAGCTGGATGGAGAAGAAATCGGCCATTTGCTCGATCAAACTGGACAAACTGCTTCCGTTGACGTCATTGCCACCTTTTTACCGCGGGTCGTTGTCGAATCTCTACTATCCGCTTTAAAACGTGCCGGACTTGAAATGGAGGCGCTGACTCTCGAGCCGATTGCTGCCATCAATGTGCTCATTCCGCCTTCCATGAGGCGTCTCAACGTCGCTCTTGTCGATATCGGAGCGGGTACTTCCGACATTGCCATTACCGACTCCAATACAGTTGTAGCCTATGGTATGGTACCGATTGCCGGTGATGAAATTACAGAAGCGCTCAGCAATCATTATTTACTCGATTTCCCACTTGCCGAACAAGCAAAAAGAAGCCTTTCTTCCGGTAGCGATATTGTCGTGACGGATATTCTTGGTTTTGAACAGATCGTCCCGTCCAATGAGGTGATCTCCATTATCCGACCAGCGATTGAGCGATTGGCCCAATCGATTTCAAACGAAATCAAACGGTTAAATGGCGGACAATCACCAAAAGCGGTCATGGTTGTAGGTGGTGGAAGTTTAACGCCAACTTTGATGAAAGAGTTGAGCACTTGTCTGGAGCTTCCCGAAAACCGTGTGGCTATACGAGGGTTGGATGCGCTCACCAATGTCACGTTAGCAACGGAGATTCCTTCCTCTCCAGAACTTGTAACACCGATCGGCATTGCCATTGCAGCTCGAAGAGCACCGATTCACTATATGTCAGTGACGGTCAACGATAAAACAATCAGACTTTTCGAATTGAAGGAAATGACAGTGAGCGATGCCCTGCTAGCCGCCAATGTTAAAGCACGCCAATTATATGGCAGACCTGGACTCGGGATGTCCATATCAGTCAATGACAATGACATCATCATTCCCGGTGAACATGGAACGCCGTCGATCGTGCGAGTGAACGGACAGATCGCCAGTACGAAAGACCGTATCGCAGACGGGGATTGTATCGAGTTACATGCCGGAAAAGAAGGCCGTCACGCATCCGCCACCTTGGCAGATGTAGTCGAAGGTAGCGGAACCATTGATGTAACGATTGATGAGGTTCCCCTTACACTAGTACCTGAAATTACCATCAATGGAGTTAACCAACCTTTAGAAACGATACTCCAAGATCGCGACAAAATAATCATCCAAGAACTACATACACTTGCAACAGCACTGGAAAAACTCAATCGAAATGATCTATTGACAACAAGTACCTTTACGATCACATTGGATGGAAAACCGATTGCACACACAGTGAAATCGGTCGAATTCATGGCTAACGGAACAGTAATCGGCACTTCTTATCTCCTGAAAAATGGCGATAACATCACAAGCGAAAAAAAGGACAAACTGACGATAGGCGAGGTTATTAATCACCTTGGCAAAAAGTTAGCAGATGAAATAACCGTCACATTCAATGGCGAAACCCTTCTTATCCAAAAGCAACGAATCGCCATAACAGTAAATGGTCAGCAGGCATCCGCCAAAGATTTCATCAAAGCGGGCGATCAGCTCGACCTTATAACGTTGCAAGCCGATCCTATTCGATTCAGTGATATTTTTACCTCTTCGGATTATCAATTACCGAAAAACACTTCGGGTAATTACCAGTTACTGCGGAACGCTTCTCCAATTGGCTTCAATGAACCCATTTTTGGAGGAGATGCATTGGAAATTATTTTTACATAACAACAACTTATCTCTAATACAAGTAGAAAAGCCCGTCAATTTGACGGGCTTTTCTGCTTAACATTTTATTTTGATTTGTCGTCGTTAATATCCGAGACATAATTTTGATTGGTGATTTTATCTTCTCCAATATTTTCGGCATTATTGTAGGAAACACTGCTGTTTCCTGTTTTTTGCTTTTCAGGTGAAGAGTTTTCATGTTTGTCAAACGGTTTGATGACGGCTTCTTTGAGCGCTTCAGCAGTGGAAGTTACTGGTTCCTCTCCCGTTTCGTTCTTCTGTGTTTGAGTAGAAGCTGTTTTTCCAGTGTATTCAATCGCCTCTTCTCCTTCTGACGAAACAGTGCCGTCGTCCATCGGTACAGAAGTTTTCGATGTCATGGATTTCACTTTGTCAACGAGTTGCCCCGATTGCTCTTGAATCGTTTTCGATAAACCACCGGTCTTCTCTTTCGCAACGGAAGTGAATTCTGTTGCTTTTTCTTTGGCCACCGAACTGATTTCAATACTTTTCGCCTTTAACTGGGTAGCTTGAGATGAAAAATCTTCACGCATTTCACTGCCTGATTTCGGTGCAAGAAAAAGGGCGGTAGCGGCTCCAATCACACCACCTACGAGCGCTCCAAATAGAAAGCTTCCAGCATGACTATCATTCTCCTCATCATAAAAGGAGCTTCTATAGTTTCGATCGTCATAACTTGCTGGCAAATAAGATGGTTCTCCGAAAGAGTTTTCGTAATACTTGTTACCACCATTAAATTCATGATGAACCTTTGGATCGTTAAAATTCGGCTTTCCTGTGTTATTTTCACTCATAGCTGTTTCCTCCTATTTCTCTTCGCTTTCTATTTTCGGTCCAGCTTAAGGTTTGTAGACCGTCCATCCTGTACTCTCCTTTTTCCTGCTCTTCACTTTATCAACAACGTCAATGACTACGTTACTCCATTGTACGACCTGAGCAATCTTTTCACTATTCCTCTCGGCCCCACTTGCGATGGAGTTTGAAACGCGTCGGACGGATGTGTTCAAGTCCGTAACGGAATCCCCCACCCCTTTAACTGCATCGACGACAGAATTTAGCTTGACCACTTTTTGTTGGATATCCTCTGCAAGCGTATTCGTCTTATGTAGAAGCTCCGTCGTTTCTTTCGTCACACCTTCCAATTGCTCGGTCATTTCATCCATTGTTTCAGATACACTTTTCAACGTTTTCTTTAACGAGAACAGCGTCATTGCAAGTCCTATACATAGGATCAAAAATGCAATCGCAGCAACAATTGCCGCTATGTACAATAAATTCTCCATGGCGATGCCTCCTTCATCTTGCTAACTATTGTCTACCCTTTTTCATTGAAGAATAAACGTTATACCTCTACAACAACTTCGACAACAATCTTCTTTTTCCTGCACTTAAATAAAATCATTTTCTTACATTCCACTTTTCCATCAATCACGCCTCGGCTTGATTGCGTCCAGATTTTTTCGAGCTCGCTCGAAAAGCTCCTCTGAAAATCTGTGACATCCGCCGGAGGCTTAACTTGAATCAGCAGGGCGTTTGAACTACCTCCGATTGAAATGCCTTCTGACATTCATCCCAATACTTTTTGATGTAGGGGACTTCTGCTGAATCAAGTTAACTAAAGAAAAAACAGCCAATCCATATGGATTAAGCTGTTTTTCCCTTTTCGAGAAAGGATTTGAAAGCATTCATATATTTTTGAACGTCACCGGCACCCATAAATAAGTACACGGCATTTCTATGCGTATTCAACATATGACTCTCTTCCAACGGCAAATGTTTTGCCCCCGGTATTTTATTCACCAAGTCCTCAACCGTCAGATCGCCGGCCTTTTCGCGGGCAGAACCGAAAATATCACATAAATAAACATGATCCGCCGCAGAAAGGCTCGATGCAAACTCTTCCATAAGGGCAGCGGTCCTTGTAAACGTATGCGGCTGAAAGATCGCCACAATTTCACGATCAGGGTATTTTTGTTTTGCAGATTGCAAAGTCGCCCGGATTTCGGTCGGATGATGTGCATAATCATCTACGATGACTCGATCATCCATTTCCGTTACGGTAAAACGTCTTTTCACGCCATGAAACGTTGTAAGTCTCTCCTGGATAACAGAAGCTTCCACACCTTCATAATGGCAAAGGGCAATAATGCCTAACGAATTCAAGATGGCATGATCACCGGCCAACGGAATAGTAAAAGTATGGTAAAACTCATTGCGAACAAATACGTCAAAACTTGAACCCGTGACTGTTTTCTTTATATTTTTTGCAGCAAAATCGTTTGACTCCTCAAAACCGTAGTAAAGGACAGGCACGTTCGCCTGGATCTTTTGAAGATGGATGTCATCTCCACATGCAATCAGTGCTTTTTTGACGCGCAATGCCATTTCGCCAAATGCATTCAATACATCCGACAAATCTTTAAAGTAATCGGGATGATCGAAATCGATATTTGTCATAATTGCATAATCAGGCGCATAGGCAAGAAAATGCCTTTTATATTCGCATGCTTCAAATACGAAGTATTCACTATTTTCCGGCCCACTTCCCGTACCATCCCCAATCAGATAGGCAGTGGCCGAGTGGCCGGATAGAACATGGGCAAGCAAACCGGTCGTCGACGTTTTGCCGTGTGAACCGGTCACTGCGATCGATGTGAAATTCCCCATATAATTCCCAAGAAATTCATGATATCGAATCACTTCAAGCCCCAATTCCCTTGCTTTTATCAGTTCCGGATGACTATCTGGAAAAGCATTTCCCGCGATAATTGTCATACCGGGTTTAATATTGTTTTCATCGAAGGGTAGAATAGGAATTTTTCTTTCATGTAGTGGTTCTTCTGTAAAGAACCACTTTTCCACATCCGATCCCTGTACTTCGTTGGCTGAATCATGGAGAATTTGGGCGAGTGAACTCATCCCGGCTCCCTTGATGCCCGTAAAATGGAACAATGTCATAGTGCAACCTCCCGGGATCATTTCTGTTCCCAATTTAATCAAGCTCGTTCATGAGCTACTTCATTGTAACATCGTTTTTGTGAAACGATGAATTATCTTAATAATCCGGACGCTCTGTCAATTTTTCTATGTCACTTTCTGTCAAAAAGACATCACGCGGTTTGCTTCCACGCTGTTCAGAGATGAACCCTTTTTTCTCCATGCGGTCCATCAGCTTAGCTGCCCGATTATAACCAATACTAAAATTACGTTGTAATAATGATGTAGATGCGCCGCCTTGTTCATAGACGAATATGCAGGCATCTTCAAAAAGAGGGTCAGTCTCCTCTTCTTCTATACTAGTGGCGAGCAGCTCTTCCTGTCCGAATAGATAGTCCGGAGCCGCCTCGTTTTGAACGTGTTCTATTATACGTTCAATTTCATCATCCGTGACAAATGTACCTTGAAGCCGCACAGCCGATGACTGTCCATTGCCAATATACAACATATCCCCTTTTCCGAGTAGCCTTTCCGCTCCCGGAGTATCAATGATCGTTCTGGAATCGATTTGGGATGACACTGAAAACGCAATGCGTGTCGGTATATTCGCTTTAATGGTACCTGTAATGACATCTACAGAAGGCCGTTGCGTCGCAATGATCAAATGGATTCCACAAGCGCGTGCTTTCTGTGCAATACGGCTAATCGACACTTCAACATCCGCTGGCGCCATCATCATTAAATCCGCCAGTTCATCGATGACGATGAGCAAATAAGGCATCTTTAATGAAAATTGTCGATTTTCCATCGCGAGCTTATTATAGCGCTCAATATCCCTGACCCCAGCATGTGCAAGCAGTTCGTACCGTCTTTCCATCTCTGCAACAGCCCACTTTAATGCTGCAGTAGCCGCCTTCACATCTGTGATGACGGGGCTGATCAGATGTGGTATGCCATTGAATGGTGCGAGTTCAACCATCTTCGGATCGATTAACATCAGCTTTAAATCTGCCGGGTTAGCCTTATAGAGAAGACTGACCAAAATGGAATTGATACAGACCGATTTTCCAGATCCCGTGGCCCCTGCAATCATTCCATGAGGCATTTTCCGCAAATCCAACGTGACAGGTTCACCGGTCAAGCTCAGCCCAAGGACAGCTTCCATCGGAGAAGTAGACGCACTGAACTGTTCTGTCGAAATCACTTCCGATATCCGGACAGCCCTTGTCTTTCGATTCGGTATTTCAATCCCTATGGAACTCCGGCCTGGAATCGGTGCTTGAATCCGAATATCCTCTGCCGCTAGTGCAAGCTTCAGGTCATCGGTCAAGTTTCGGACTTTGCTCACCTTGGTTCCCTGTCCGACCGTCAGTTCAAAACGGGTGACAGTCGGTCCTTGTACCGCCTCAATGACATTGGCTTGTACAGAAAAATGGGATAGGGCTACTTCTAGCTTTTCCGATTGTGACTCCAACCATTCTGAATCTTCGATGTGAAGTTCAGGAGGAATGAGAAAATCCATAGGAGGCATAGCATAATAAGGCTCTTCTTCTACTGTTTCCTCCACTTCGCTCGCAGCAGCATGAAACGAACTGCCGGTCTCCTTCTGGATCACTTCACGTTCAACGGTCTCTTTATTGGCACGGAAAAAATTTTCTTCTCTTTCGTTACGTTCTAACAATGCATGGATAGTGGATGGTTGCGAAGCCTGCAGTTTTTCTTTGTCCGATTTCAACATTAACACATTGAAAGGAACGATTTTCTCCGACTTCTCTTCCGGCTCTTGTACGACAGGTTCAATCACTGGCTCTGAAATTTCTTCAGTAGAAATAGAAGATTCAATAGCGCGTTCTTCTACTAGTTCATCCACCATGTCCACTGTATCGGTCTCAGGCAATTGCTCCAGAATTCTCGTCGGCTTGTCCTGAAAATGGAAAGTTTCCTCGAGGGAAGTTGGGCCTTCCATTGCATACTCTGCTCTTTCATCTTCTACCATTTCCATGGACTCGATTTCTTCCAGTCGTTCCGAAACTTCTGTCGGATCATCCATAAGTTCCTCTGTTTCCTCAGGAGGAGTCGAAGTTACAAGCGGATGCTCCACCATCTGCTCTTCTACCGCTTCCATGGACACGAACTCGGCCTCATCCAATTGTCTTGGAACTTCTAAAGGCTCTTTCACAAGTTCCAGCGGGCCCTCACTAGCTGGTGGAGTTTCAACTGAATACTCAGCCAGCTGTTCTTCTGCCATTTCTATGGAGTCGGCTTCATCCGCTTGTCCTGGAACTTCTATAGGCTCTTTCATAAGCTCCAGCGGGTCCTCACTAGCTGGTGGAGTTTCAACTGGATACTCAGCCAGCTGTTCTTCTGCCATTTCTATGGAGTCGGCTTCATCCATTTGTCCTGGAATTTCTAGAGGTTCTTTCATAAGTTCCAGCGGGTCCTCACTAGCTGGTGGGGTTTCAACTGGATACTCAGCCAGCTGTTCTTCCGCTTTTTCTTCTACCGCTTCCTGAAACTCGATTTCATTCGATTGTTCAGAAGCTTCTTCAAAATCAGGCGTCGAATACACAGTTTCTTCTTCAAAAATAGAAGGTTCTGGCTGATTCTTTTCCTTTACCTCCTCAACCTTTTCCATCAAATCAATTTCATTCAATTGTTCCGGAACCTCTGCAAGCTTATCCATAGGATGCACAGTTTCTTCCGTTACAATTCCCACCGTTTCGATCTCATCTGGAATCTTTGCATCCATTTGTTCTGTAAGTAAAGAAAGCTCCTCATCATAATAAATGGAGGTCTGTTCTTCTTTTATTGCCACAGAAGACGTTTCTTCCAAAATGCGCTCCCGACTGTCCGGAAATGCCGGCTTCGATTCTTGTGATTTCAATTCATTTGACATCATGTTGTTCGGCCGAGTATATCCGTATATCGGAGAAGGGACCGAGGACGGTATAAACGTTTTACTGAAATATTTTGGGTTCGTTTTTTTCTTTGCAGTACTTTCCTTAGGCAAGGCGTCCGCTTTTAACGGGAAGACTTCCTTCTCTTTCTCATCTGAAATCGGATATTTTTTTATATCTCCTACCCGATACACATTGACAGGTCTGCTGTCGCCCGGCCATCTTTCGTTTTCAAATAACGGCTTCGTCTCATAATCATCTTCAGTATCTTTTCGATCCTTATCGTTTTTAGTAGATGCACGTTTCGTTGTCGACTCGTCCTCCCAACCGTATATTTCCGCATCCGAAATGATGGGGAATCGAAAGGATGGTCCTTGTTTCCGTTCAAATTTTTCAACCGTTTCCACTTGCTCATCGTCATACTGCTCTACACTTTCTGTGCTAGTATCTTCTTCCGGTCCAATAAACCGATTCATTATTTTTTTAAACCAACTCAAGACTATCACTCTTTTCATCTCAATCACTCTATTTTAACAGGAATATCAAGACGAAATCAATTTAATCCGTGAAAATAGGAAATGCGTAGGGGCTACATCAATAAGGACTGTAGTCTACGTACGCAATATGTCCATATCCCAAAATCAATTATTATTTCAAAAAGAGTGTAGACAAGTAAAACACTTTGTCTACACTCCTAAATATGCTCGAACAGGACGTTGTCACAATTACTTTTTAAACGAAGTCCCTACAACCGCATCGCTATTTAAAACTAAAATTCCTTTTTCTTCAGGTGCGTCCGGCAAGGCAAGTTCTTTCGCTGAACAGATCATACCAGCCGAAGCAACGCCGCGCAATTCGGCATCCCGAATGACCATCCCGGAAGGCATGACTGCCCCGACCTTCGCAACAACTACTTTTTGCCCAGCATCGACATTCGGAGCCCCACAAACGATTTGCACGGTTTCATCACCGATATCTACTGTACAAATACTTAGTTTGTCTGCATTAGGATGCTTTTCCTTTTTCGTTACATGCCCGACAACGAACTTCGGAGACAGGTCAACCTCCAACTGAATGTCAGCGCCGTTCTTATGAAGTGCCTCTTGGAGTTGTTTTACGATCTCTTCCGATAACTCATCGCCACTAAGTTTTTCTACATCTACATAAATAGATGCATGGAAAAGGTTCAACGCAACCAACTCGTCTGATGTTTCATCGTGAATGGCTGTGACATCCCCATAAGATTTTATTGTAACCGATTGTGAACGGGCTGTTGTCAACTGGACAAGTAAAACATCCCCGATACCGTTCACATTATAAAACAAATTCATTTTTTCTTTCCTTCCCTTCTTGCCAACCGATTTTTTGCCATGATGAAAATAGGTTCCAACTTGCCATCTTCATAGATGAATGAGAGCGAAGTAACCGGTACAACGCCAGTTGTAAAGAAATGCATCGTCATCTGCGCCAACACATCGTATCCAGTATCATTACGGATATCCCCGATGATCAACACATCTTGATGAGGAACAGAGACAGTCATATGCCCTTCAATTTTCCCGGCCATTTCCTTCAAAAATGCACTATTCAAGATTCGGCTCGCGTCATAGCCATCATTATTATTGACGAAATAATAGATATTTCCCGAAACTTCATCTCGTTTCATCGTCGTCGGCAACGCTCTTAATCTAAACAACGCCGACTCCGTCATTTCCTGCACGGACAGTCCAATTGATTCTACCATGCTTTCATCGATCAGACGATAAGTTGTCCCTAAATCGAGCGCATAGTAAATACGCGTTTCAGCTGTATGTTCTTTCGTGATGAACCGACGTCCTGCAGTAGATTCACGAGGAAACGACGTCGATCGGATAACAGGATAAATGACCGATTCACTAGAAAATCCTTCAGCCTCTTCTTTTTCCATCGCTTGGAATGTTTCACGGATCGTATAGACCACCTCATCGATGGCCACTTCCTTCTTCTGTTCATACTTTGCCAGAATTTCAGGTAAAGAGATACTCATTCCTTTTTTCAATAGCGTGTGTTCCAATCGAACTTTGTCATGTTTTCGGTCAAACTGCCACTGAAAATGTTCGGAAGGTAGATGCTGTTTCAATACTTCAATCAATTGTTCAGAGTTCATTTATAACTTATGCCTCCAATCAGGAATCCCGCTTAATGGAGCGCACGATTTCCATCATTCTAGTCAAATCTTCTTCAATATTTTTTGGTTTTGCCATTGTCGTCATTTTCGCACCGCCCACGCTAGCAATCAGTTCCACTCGATCATTGCCAGTTGCGATAACGGCAACAAAACCAAAAACGTCTTCTTCTTCAAATGTGGCTTGCTTGACAATTTCTTTTGCTTGGTCTGCCAACAGTAATTCGTAAAACAATTTGCTATCCTTCTTTTCATTTGGATTATTGAAAAGAATATAGGTTTCATCCTGTTTCGTGAAAATGATATTTTGTGCATCCGAGTTTTCACTTAAACTAAAACCCGCGGGCTTATATAGTTTAACGCCTTCAATTTCTTCTGTGACGTTCTCATCATTTGATTGAAATGCCAATTGAGCCGCCCGGATTCCGGCTGCTGCCCTTTCATCGAGCGTTTTTCCACATCCAACGAGCAATAGTACCGATAACATCACAAGGATTATCCATTTCCATTCCCGGGACATTCGATTTCCCCCCATCCTTTAAGATGAATTCCAATTCCCATTTTAGAGATGTTACAAAGCAGTTGCAACCATCGTGGTTTATTCGTCCATTTGACGATACTTGAATTGACCGATTAACAATTGCAAAATATGTTCAAATAACGCATCCCTTTTGACAGCTTGGGCAGTGAACATACCCATTGCGCCTTCCTTTTGACGGATGCCATTCATTTTAAAATAATGGTCAACGACCGGTCCAAGTTCCTTGCCATTCAGCATCTCTTCCGCAATGGCAGGCGGGAGTGGTATTTGGGCACCGCCCGCGGTAAATTTTGTCCCGTCAGGCAACTTCAGCGCTCCCCAATTACAAAGGTACACTTGACCATCAAGTGTACGAACCCCTCCTTCCAATCCGATGCCAATCGCACCTTCTTTCAGGCTTGACGCCCGTAAAGCCCGATTCAGCGCGCCAAGTCTTGTCTCTTCATCCCCAAAAGGTTGCTCCGATACGCCTGAACCTACCTCCGCCGATTCAATCACGGCCTGCGGAAAATGAAGAGCAATGACACGTCTCGCGGCACTTAGTTTTGCCGAATTTGTTGATCCGATGATAAAATCCATATGCTTTCACCTCTTTAATCATTTTAGACCTACTAAAAACCGTCCCACAACAGTTTAGGACGGTTATGTCATGAGCATTTATACGTTGTTTTTTATCGTTTCCAAAGTCGTTTTATCACATGCTTTTACCAGTTTGACAAGTAGTTCTTTCGCTGCCGCATAATCATCTGTGTGGATGATGGAGCCTGATGTATGAATATAACGTGAACAGATCCCGATGACAGCGCTCGGCACACCTTTGTTGGACGTATGGACACGCCCCGCATCTGTTCCGCCTGGTGAAATGAAATATTGATAAGGAATTTGATGTGTTTCCGCCATGTCGAGAACAAATTCACGCATTCCACGATGAGTAACCATCGAACGATCAAAAATACGCAATAATGTTCCTTTCCCTAGTTGCCCAAATTCATTTTTATTGCCATTCGCATCATTGGCTGGACTTGCATCCAGCGCAAAGAATAAATCGGGATCAATCATCGTCGCCGCCGCGGCAGCCCCTCTGAGTCCGACTTCTTCCAATACATTTGCGCCGGAATACAGCTGATTCGGCAAAGATTCTCCGTGTAATTCTTTCAATAATTCAATGGCGAGACCACAGCCATAGCGGTTATCCCATGCTTTGGCAAGGATTTTTTTTTCATTTGCCAACGGTGTGAACGACGTAACCGGAACGATTTGTTGACCAGGACGAATCCCGATTCTCTTCGCATCGTCTTTATCATCCGCACCGATATCAATCAGCATGTTTTTGATATCCATCGGCTTATTACGCACTTGATCACTTAACAGATGCGGTGGAATGGAACCGATTACACCAATGACCGGACCGTTATCCGTCATCACTTGCACACGTTGTGCGAGCAAAACTTGGCTCCACCAGCCGCCGAGCGGTTGAAAACGGATCATGCCATTATCCGTTATTTGACTCACCATAAAGCCGACTTCATCCATATGACCCGCCACCATTATTCTCGGGCCATCCTCGGGTCCTTTTCGGACACCAAAGATTCCACCTAAATTATCTTGAATCACTTCATCGGCATACTTTCGAAGTTCCTCGCGCATATAGTCCCGGACAGCATGTTCGTTACCGGGGGCACCTGGTAGTTCAGTCAACGTCCTAAACATTTCCATCGTCTCTTTGTGCATGAAAAGACCTCCACTTCTTTATGTATAATCCTTATTGTAGTCGATATTGCCGATAGTATCCAACGTTCCATACAACCTTCCGAAATACTTTTTTCCACTTTTTTCGTTTAACTGAAGTTCAAAAGCCAGCACCGCTCCGAAGCAAATTTATGGTACACTAGTTAAAAGTCTGATAGTGGAGGGATACAGCAATGAAAGTGAATAATTTCCTAGCAGGAGTATTGACTGGTGTAGCGGCAGGCATCGTTGTCAGCGAAACAATAGATCGTCTGAACAAAAATGTCTCGGCCGATACCGTCCTAAACACTGTAAAAGAAGCGTTTAAGACCGAAGGACCGATAGACGGCTCATGGATTGTCATGAAGACAGAGCCTTTTCAAAATAATGTCATTTCAATGGATGTATACCGCGGGGGCATTTCACGCATCAAAAACGGCGAACTGGAACAATTTGAATTCGCGGCGGATGCCAAAACGGGCACAGTCGTTGAACTTGTGAAACGCTAACACACAAAAAAACCGTTACATACCCGAATTTTTCGGCATGTAACGGTTTTTTTCACCCAGTTCGTTTCACGGACTCAATAATCTTCTGACCACTCTCATCCCATTTCACAAGCCGATAAACAGCATCATGGTAAAAGATGAATCGATATCCATTCGCCAACCCTTCCTTCATCAACTTTTCTTTCGCAAAAATCGAATCCATCGGATAATCATCGTAGGCGAGGACCCATAGCGGATTGCTGTGGGCATGCGTCGGCATAATATCCGCCATATGTAAAATCGTATCGCCGTTTTGCGTCAGTTGAATAATCGAATGGCCATTGCTGTGCCCTCCCGTATGGATCATCTCGATGCCAGGAAGTACGGTAAAGCGGTCTTCAAACGTTTCCACTTGCTGCTGAATTGGCTTCCAATTTTCTTTCCAATACGTATTTCGGGAGCGGATATTCGGATTGCGCATCTCATCCCACTCTATTTTGGAAACATGAATCGTTGCATTGGGAAAAACAGAAACGAAGCGATCCCCTTCTCCCCCTGTCAATCCTGCCGCATGATCATTATGCAAATGAGTCATCAGGATAAGATCGATATCGGTAGGTGCTAACCCTAGCTTTTGTAAACTTTCCTCGACTCGAGTCTCTTCCCGGATGCCCAAATTCCGTTTCATCTTGTCATTGAGCTTCTCTTTCCCGATTCCCGAGTCGATCAAAATATTCTTTCCTGCATAACGAATGAAAATCGGGTCTGTTCGCATTTCGATCAAATTGTTTTCATCCGGTGCGTACCGTTTTGACCAAAGTGCCTTTGGGACAACCCCAAACATTGGGCCGCCATCTAAATAACTTAGCCCTCCATCCAACCACGTCAGTTCCATATCGTGAAACGTAAATGCATCCATCCCAAAACTCCCCTTCCCTAACGTTCACACCCTTCTCAAACATTCATATATTGTGATTCAAGTCGGTAGATCGGCTGTCCTTTTGCGGAAAACTTCTCTTCGTACTCTGTCATTATATTATCTTCGGGCATCTCCGCGTGCAAATCGAGTGATACAGCTTTTAATCGCATTCCATAAGCGGACATGGAAACAAGTGAATACTCGAATAAATGCCGGTTATCCGTTTTAAAATGGATCTCTCCTCCCGGCACGAGGACCGTTTCATAGAGCTTCAAAAAGGATTCATGTGTCAATCTTCTTTTTTCATGCCTTGTTTTCGGCCATGGATCTGAAAAGTTCAAATACACCCGGTCAATTTCTCCTTTATGGAAAATCTTCAAAAGATCCACTCCATTCGCACGGAAAAGACGAAGATTGGAAGGTTTTCCTGCCTCTATCGCTTTTTCAAGAGCCGAGACGATGACATTATCGAAATGCTCAATTCCAATATAATTGACATTCGGGTTGGCAAGTGCCATCCCGATGATAAATTGCCCCATCCCCGTTCCCACTTCAATATGGATTGGATGGTCATTGCCAAATAGGGTATGCCACCCATTGTTCAGTTTTTCGGGTTCTGCTAAAAGGACGTCGGGATGTTCAGCCATGAAATCCCTTGCCCACGGTTTATTTCGAAGACGCATTTCATACACTCTTTTCTATTCAAAATTCTTCTTTGTTTAGTTTTTCACTGTCGTTTTGTTCTTCATCCGCATCAAAGATCCTACTTATCGAAGTGCTCTGCCCGACATCCAATATCGCTTGGGCAGCTTTAAACTGGGAAAACTTCATCGGGGTCACTGACTTTTGCAGAGCGGCAAACCATTCAGGATAGGAGCGTCTGTCAATCATTTTGACATCGAAAGACGTCCCTGGATAATCGATAAAGCCATTGCGAGACAACAAGTACTTCTTGACGGGAAAGTCGATATCCGACGCCTTAAAAAGTCCGCTGATGATTTTTTCCATCCGGTTCAAGGCGATTAATGGATTGAGCAACTTTGTCTCATTTTCTCCGAATTTTTTTATCCAAAACCGTTCCCCTCCCCCGACAAATGCTGCTACATCTTCTTCTTCGAGGACGGTGATGCACATGCATTCAACAGGAGTGACAATGATGATATCCAGTTCAATAGGCGCTTTTTTCAATAATAGAATCGGGTAATAGAAAAGCAAATAATTATCCGGAAGCTGTTGGGCAAAACTGCGTAATAAGGAATCCCGCATGAAGCGTGGATCCACACGGGACCTGTCCATCAATGTGGAGCTTGCCCATTTGATCTGAAAATGGAACAATTGATCGATATACAGTTTCCTTAATTGTTTCAAAGTGGTTGGATTGTAGATGATGTTCGGATTAAATCCTAAGTCCGGCTCTTCATCCTTTTCCATCTCTTTCGATTCAAGTTCTTCCTCCTCCGCTGTTTTCCGTTGCCCGAACAACCGGAAAATCGGGGAAAACCATTTTCCGTTCCCCCGCTCTTCAGGTTCCTCCTCCACTTGCTGATGCCACTCCGTCAAATCCGCTCCGTTTTCCCATTGGGCTTTCATCCGCTCCCATTGATATTTCTTCAGGCGAATATATTGCGTTGGGTAACGGGATAAATCCTGTTCATAACGCGAAACATAGTCCAACATTTTAACGAGTTGCGCCATTTTTCACCACTCTCCTCACAACCGTGCGTAATCAATCATTCACCTGGGACGAATGCTGGGAATTGGGTTGCAAACGCTTTTTGTAAGTCGACCGTAAAAGCACCTGGTTTGCCAGTACCGATCGGTCGTCCATCAATTGACGTGATCGGTGTAATTTCCGAAGTTGTCGATGTTAAAAAGAACTCATCCATCGCAAATGCTTCGTCGAGGGTAAACGGCGTTTCCTCCACCTGAATCCCCTGCTCACGACATAGTTTCAGGACGACTTGACGTGTAATGCCATTCAAGATCAGATTGTTCGCAGGATGTGTATACACCTTACCGTCTTTCACACCAAACAGATTGGATGACGAACCTTCTGTTACCACCCCGTCCCGATGAAGGACCGCTTCGGTACATCCCGCTTCGAACGCTTCCTGCTTTGCCAGCACATTGCCGAGCAAGTTCAAACTTTTTATATCACAACGCAGCCAGCGGACATCTGCAACGGATTTAACGGGAACTCCATTTCCAATCGCCTTTTCGGGCCGTGGATTATTCACTGCATAGGCGATGACAACAGGTGCTACAGTTGGATCCGGGAACTGATGGATCCGCGGTGCAACGCCTCTTGTCACTTGCATATAGACATGCCCCGTCCCGATTTGGTTGTCTTGTACAAGTTTTTTAGCTATTCCAAACAATTGTTGCTGCGTGAAAGGGATTGTCAGTTTGATTTTCATTGCACTTTCAACTAATCGATTCAAATGCTCTTCAGCAGTAAATAGCTCGCCCTCATATACTTTTATCACTTCATAGACACCATCACCAAAATAATAACCTCGATCTTCCACAGAAATCTTCAGATTTTCTTTTTCTGTAAATTGACCATCAACAAAGTAAATTGCCATTCGTCATTCCCCTTCCCAATTCTCTTCATTCAGCAAATGTTTTTGTAATGAAAGCGAAGCGGCAGCTACAGAAAACTCCCACCTCTATAGGTGGCGAGATGAATGCGGTACTGTTTTCCTGTTCAGCGGGTGTCCAAGCGCCCGCTGAACGAATAATGGAAGGCAGTCTAAGTGCGCGACGTCCTAAAAGGAAAGTGCCTTAATTTCTGCACAGATCGCAGAAATTAAGGCAAATCGAACCCTTCGCTGTTCGATTCGCAACGACTGCATGACCTACATCCTGTAGACCCGCGGATGTCACAGATTTTGAAAGCAGTTAATTCTCCAAAAGCGTAGGGCGCCTGCCTAGGAGCGGCAGGCATAAGGAGAAGATGCGGCGTGGTGCTTTTTACCACAGAACAACTTTGACTTATGACCCGAGCTCCAGGCGCCCGAAGACTAGACGTGAGCGTTGCTCAATTCAAAATCTGGACGCAATCACGCCGAGGCGCGATTGATCTTATAACAGTCGATTGATGGCATCCGCATACATGGCAGTTGCCTTTAATAAATCTTCAATATAGACATATTCATTCGCTTGGTGTGCGACGTCCTCCCGGCCTGGAAAAAGCATTCCGAACGCGACGCCTTTTTCAAGAACACGCGCATACGTCCCCCCACCAATTGCTAACAAAGTCGCTTCCTCATCCGTATGATCGGTATAAACAGCTTGCAACGTCTGGATCAGCGGGTCTGTAGCATCGACATGATGAGGAGGTGAATTGGACTCAACATCGACGGTGAACGGTGAATTCGTTAGACGCGCCATACAAGTCGTCATTTTTTCTTCAAAAGGGTAAGTGACGGAATAGCGCATGCTGACATGCACTTCGCCCATCGTTTCCGGATGAAAGGAAACTACACCCGCATTGAGCGTCGTATCGCCCGACACTTCATCATTGAACGCCAGCCCTAGAAAATGTCCACGTGTTTCACTCCCAAACGCTTCCGACATGAATTGGGTAAAGTTTTTCGACGATCCTTCCACGAAGATCCGATTCAAGAACGATGCAAGTAGCACGGCTGCATTCACGCCGTCATCGGGTTCCATCGCATGCGCCGATTTGCCATGGAGCGTAATGATCGTTTTCCCATCCACTTCTTGCAAATCACCTATCACATCATGGACATTCAGAAATGTCCGGTATTGTTCACCAATCTCCTCGATTCTCGCTGTAATATGCGCCTCTGCATAGTCTGGCACCATATTCGTCCGATTCCCAGATTGGAAGCGCAATAATTGACCATCCGGGTCTTCCGCTCGTTGTTTGAATACGAGCATTGCAATCCCTTTTTCAGCGTTGATGATCGGAAAGTCGGCATCTGGTGCAAACCCGAGTGTCGGCATCTCCTCTTTTTCAAAATACCGGTCCATACAGCGAAAACCACTTTCCTCATCTGTTCCAATAATAAGGCGAACCCGCTTATTGAACTTTCTCCCAGAATCCTTCACGATCTTCATCGCATGCCAAGCGGCAATTGTCGGACCTTTATCGTCTATTGCTCCCCGGCCAAACAACTTGCCATCCGAAATGGTTCCTTCAAAAGGGTGAGTCGACCAATTACCGCCAGCCGGAACTACATCGACATGGCAAAGGATTCCGATGATATCGTCTCCTTCTCCCATTTCAATATGTCCAGCCCGATTATCGATGTTTTTCACAACAAATCCTTCTTGGCGTCCTTGTTCAAGCAACCATTCAAGCGCACGTTTGGGCTCTGGTCCGAATGGGGCATCCGGCGTCGCCGCATCCTCATCGAGGACGGAAGGTATGGCAATCAATTGCTGTAAGTCTTGAATCAGTTGTGCTTCTCTTTTCAATGCTTCCTGTTTCCAATTCATTATTCAACACACCTTCTTTCGTCATCTTTCTATTTTCACACGGAAAGCGCTCAAAAGAAAGAATTACCTTCGCCATTGATTTTTTTACAATAACTTCATGTAATCCTTACAAAAAATATGTTATACTAGTATTGTCAGAAGATTTGATCTGACAATATTATTTGCATGATTGCCAATGGAAAGGATGTGCAGGGTCGGGGTAGTTTCAGTACAGCTAAGGCAACATTCATAAGTCTCATGACCATGTTTTTGGAAAATGATGATGAAGGAGTGGGTCAACACTTGAAACCTGCAACTGATCGTATGCTTACACGTATCAAGGATGTTTATCTGTACATTCTTGATAACGGTACCGTTACAACAGAAAGCTTGGCCGAAGAATTTGGCATCACTCACCGTACCGTTCAACGGGACTTGAATGTCCTCGAATACAATGAGCTCATTATGAGCCCGGTCCGCGGTAAATGGACGACGACAGCAAAAAAAGTGAAACTAACCTCTTGATTTCTGCATATCCTTATCAGAAGAAGGCTGAATCGCGTAAAGCGGCTCAGCCTTCTTCATGCTAGTTCCTCAAGCAGCGCTATCTCCTCTACCGTCAACTCCCGATAGGCACCTAAGCCCAACCCTTCGTCCAAAGTGAGCGGCCCCATCGATAAGCGTTTTAAATAGACAACTTTCTTCCCAACCGCTTCGAACATCCGCTTCACTTGGTGGTACTTCCCTTCTGTTATTGTCAATTCGATCTCAGATACAGGAGCTGATTTGAGAATGGCCAGTCGACCAGGTTTTGTTTCATAACCATCATCGAGGATGACCCCTTCCTCAAACCGCTCCACATCTTCTTCTGTGACGATCCCCTCAACGTGAGCAAAATACGTTTTCGGCACCCCTTTTTTCGGCGACAATAAATTATGTGCGAGCTTCCCGTCATTCGTCAGCAACAGGAAGCCTTCCGTGTCTTTATCCAACCGCCCGACCGGAAACGGTTCAAAATGGCGGAATTCCGCATCCAATAGATCGATCACGGTCGGATCCCTCAAATCTTCCGTAGCCGACAACACGCCTTGCGGTTTGTTCATCATCAAATATATAAATTCTTTATAGACCACTTTTTCACCGAGGATCGTTACCTCATCTTTATCTATGTCAATATGTAAAGCCGCATCTTTCACGGTTTCTGTATTGACACGGACCGCGCCTTTTTTCAAAAGTTGCCGTACCTCTTTCCGTGAACCATAACCCATATTTGACAATAATTTATCCAAGCGCATATCCATCATCTCCTAAAGCCAAGCTTGTTCGTCAATTTAGTCAAACGATTTCCAAATAGTTTTTGTGCAAGACCGGTTTTAAAAGACAGATAACCGTAGACAGCTGCTCCCACCATTGCACATAGTAAAACATAAAGGAGCGCATGCATTTTCCCATCCGCCTCACTAATCGCTGTTAAACCTTTCAGCGTGAGCGCCACTGTTATGAACATGACCAGGTTTAATAGCCCAATTAGGATCAATCTTCTGAACACCATTTTCGAACGATAATGAAGCGTTTTTGTAATAACAGCGATATTCAAACCGACTGCGATGGCATATCCGATGGCGGTAGCGGCAATCGCTCCATCCGTCTCGAACAATTTAATAAGTGGTATGTTCAATACCAATTTGAACAGCAAGCCGAGCAGCGATGTGAAAACAATCCATTTTTGGCGGTCAATCCCTTGCAAAATCGCCGCCGTGACCGTGAACAAGCCGAACAGAATGGCCACAGGTGCGTAGTGTGCCAGGATTTCAGATCCCGCCGCACTCTTGCTGTACAAGAATTGATAAAGTTCATCCGACAACACGATCAATCCGATCACCATCGGAACTGTCAAAAACAACATGATCTGATAGGTTTGATCAAGAGAACGTGTAATCCCCTTTTGATCATTTTTCGCATAATAACCCGTAATGACGGGGATGAGCGCCATTGAAAACCCTGTTGCGACCATCACAGGAATCATCACAAACTTATGTGTAAGGAGATTTAACATCGCAAAATAGGTGTCTGTCACATTTGCCAATCCAATTGATGCCATTGCATTGTTAAAGGTGATCATATCGACAAACTGATAAAGCGGATTGATGACCCCGACAAGGACAAACGGTAAAATATAGGCAAATACTTCCGTATACATATCTGTGATGGATACCTTACTGGCAGAAGGACTATTGGCGAGCAGATGATCGAATTCAGGCTTGTAACTTCTCCAATACTTATAAAGGACGACCAAACCGGCAAGTGCTCCGATAAACGCCGCAAATACAGCAAAATTCACTGCAGTCCTCGGGGATTCATTCATGAAATTGACGACGATGAAAGCCCCTACGAGTACAACGACAATCCTTACAATCTGTTCCACCAACTGTGAAACCGATGTCGGCATCATTTTATGATTCCCTTGCAGAAAGCCACGCACAATGCTCATGATCGGAACGACTAACAATGCAAAGCTCACCCAACGGATCACACCCGCGATTTCTTCCACTGTAAAAATTTGTTCATCATTTCTCCGCACAAGGTGCGCGAGCGGCTCAGCTAGAAAGTACAGCGTTAAAAAAGAGAGTATGCCTGTAAGGGCCATCACCAGCATGCCCGATTTCAGCATTTTCCTCCCCGTCGCATAATCTCCAAGCGCATTATATTTTGAAACAAATTTCGAAATGGCGAGCGGAGCACCCGAAATGGCAATAGAGAGCGCAATATTATAAGGGATATAGGCATATTGATAAAGGCCGATATTTTCCTCTCCGACAATTGCATAAAACGGCATAAGGTATAAAAGACCGAGCGCTTTAGATAAAAAGAGCCCAATCGTCAAAATGGCACTGCCTTTGACAAGATTCGATGACATATGTAATCCTTCCAATCTCCATAAAGTGAAACTTCAATTCGTGAGGACATACCCTCTACCGATTTAAACGAACAGCAAGAAAGCTTACGGCAAAGCCTCTGTAATCGGCATCTGTGAATCGGACATTGACAGATCATATCCCTTGCCTTTCAACAGTTGATGGCGCTTTTTGTCCGTTCATGCGGCTAAATCCACTTTATACAGTTTACCCTCAGTCGACATTTTTCACAATGCATTGCCGTTATTTGTGTATAATGAGAGAAAAACCGAAAGCGTGGTTCCACTATGTATGACGTTATTATCATCGGCGGGGGTCCCTCTGGATTGATGGCTTCCATTGCAGCCGCTGAAAAAGGAAAGAAAGTTCTCCTTCTTGAAAAAGGAAAAAAACTTGGTAATAAACTGGCCATCTCAGGAGGCGGGCGTTGCAATGTGACCAATCGGTTGCCGCAGGAAGAAATCGTGAAAAACATCCCCGGGAACGGCCGATTTCTATACGGGCCATTCTCTGTCTTCAACAATGAAGATATCATCCGATTTTTCGAAGGCCTTGGGGTCGCTTTAAAAGAAGAAGACCACGGGCGTATGTTCCCTGTGTCCAACAAAGCGAAAGACGTAGTCGATGCCCTCCTAACGGAAATGGCCCGTTTGAAAGTCGAAGTGAAACTCGAAACACGTGTCAAAAAACTTTTAATGGATGACGAACGTATTCTTGGCGTACGGCTCGATTCCGGCGATGAAATCCGGTCAAATGCGGTCGTTGTCGCAGTCGGCGGCAAGGCGGTCCCTCAAACCGGTTCAACAGGGGACGGCTATCCTTGGGCAGAAAAAGCAGGTCATACAGTGACAGAGCTCTATCCGACAGAAGTGCCTTTATTATCCAGCGAACCTTTCATCGTCTCTAAAGAATTGCAAGGACTGGCCCTTCGTGATGTGGCGGTATCTGTCCTGAACGCCAAAGGCAAAACATTGATCACTCACCAAATGGACATGCTGTTCACCCATTTCGGCTTAAGCGGCCCAGCCATATTGCGGTGTAGCCAGTTCGTCGTCAAAGAACAGATGAAAAACGGGAAAGGCCCAGTTGAAATGCGCATTGACTCACTCCCTTCCATGAATGAAGAGAAAGCCTTTCAACTGCTCCATTCTACACTGAAAGAAGATCCAAAAAAAGCGGTGAAAAACGCATTGAAAGGGATCGCTCCGGAACGATGGTTGCTCTTTTTATTTGAACAGGCGGCTATTGATCCTACTGAAACCGGAGCTTCCATGTCCGCTGAGAAAATTCGTTCACTCGCTAAATTATTAAAAGCTTTTTCGATGAAAGTCAACGGCACACAACCGATTGAAAAAGCTTTCGTCACTGGCGGCGGTGTTTCCGTGAAAGAAATCGTCCCAAAAACCATGGCTTCCCGCAAAAGAGAGGGACTCTATTTCTGCGGAGAAATCTTAGATATCCACGGCTACACTGGCGGCTACAATATCACATCCGCTCTCGTCACCGGAAGAATCGCAGGAATGAGCGCCGGCGAATACGCGACCAGTCTATAGTATATGCAATAGGCGCCTGACTAAATCTGTCGGCGCCTATTTATAGGTTGTAACAGCGGGGAGTGAGGAATAAACTCCCTATAACTGGTTCAAGTAATCATACATTGTTGGTTGACGCTCTATTATTCTACTTAGTGATCATACTCTTTGATTGGCGCTCTTAGAATACTAATAGCGATCATTAACTTTAAATTGCGCTCTATTACTTCTAACGATCATTAACTTTGGATCGCGCTCTATAAGCCCTTCAAACAATCATCCCCCTTAAAAATCTCGCATAAAAACCAGACAAATAATCACCAACAACTCCCATCACCTAAAAAAAATCCGCAAGAGCGATAAACGCTCCCGCGGATTTCATGTGATTAGCCAGCTACAACGATATTGATCAGTCTTCCAGGAATTGCGATGATTTTCTTCACGTCTTTTCCTTCCAGAAGCTCTTTCACTCGTTCGTCGTCAAGGACACTTGTTTCAAGTTCTTCTTTCGTTGCATCTTTTGAAACAACGATTTTCACGCGGACTTTACCATTAATTTGAACGGCCATTTCAACCGTGTCGTCAACCAGTTTTGACTCATCATACGTCGGCCATGCTTCATACGTAATAGTATCCGTATGGCCCAATTTCTCCCATAGTTCCTCTGCTAAATGCGGAACGATAGGTGAAATCATTTTCACGAAGCCTTCCACATATTCTTTTGGAATTGAATCGACTTTGTAGCCATCGTTAATGAATACCATCAATTGGGAAATAGCAGTATTATTACGCATTCCTTCAAAGTCTTCCGTCACTTTTTTCACGGTTTGATGGTACACTTTTTCAAGTTCTCCACCTGATCCTTCAGCGATTTTCGTGCTTAAGGTACCGTCTTCATTGACAAATAGACGCCAGATGCGATCTAGGAAGCGCCTTGCTCCGTCGAGACCGTTCGTTGTCCATGCTTTGGATCCTTCCAATGGTCCCATGAACATTTCATACAAGCGAAGTGAGTCTGCGCCATGTGAATGAACAATATCATCTGGGTTAATGACGTTGCCTTTCGACTTCGACATTTTTTCATTGCCTTCTCCGAGGATCATCCCTTGGTTGAACAATTTTTGGAACGGCTCTTTCGTCTGTACAACACCGATATCGTATAGCACTTTATGCCAGAATCTTGCGTATAGAAGATGGAGCACCGCATGTTCCGCACCTCCGACATAAATGTCAACCGGCAACCAACGTTTTGCCAATTCTGGATCGATGATCATTTCGTCGTTATTTGGGTCGATATAACGCAAGTAGTACCAGCAGCTACCCGCCCATTGCGGCATCGTATTCGTTTCGCGACGGCCTTTCATGCCCGTTTCCGGATGTACAACATTCACCCACTCTTCGATATTCGCAAGTGGTGATTCGCCTGTCCCACTCGGTTTGATATCATCAGTGACCGGTAATTTCAGCGGTAGTTCAGATTCGTCAAGCGGAGTCATTGTGCCATCTTCCCAATGGATGATCGGGATCGGCTCGCCCCAATAACGTTGTCTGGAGAATAACCAGTCACGCAAGCGATATGTGATCTTCTTCTCGCCTTTACCTTGTTCCACAAACCAAGCAATCGCTTTTTCAATCGCTTCTTCTTTGCCTAGACCATCTAAGAATCCGGAATTGATATGAGCTCCGTCTCCTACATAAGCTTCCTGTAAAATATTGCCGCCCGCAACCACTTCAATGATCGGCAGGTCAAATTCCTTTGCAAACTCATAGTCCCGTTCATCATGGGCTGGAACCGCCATGATAGCACCTGTTCCGTATGTAGCCAATACGTAGTCTGCAATCCAGATCGGCATTTTCTCGCCGCTCGCCGGGTTGATAGCATAAGCACCTGTGAATACGCCCGTCTTCTCTTTCGCTAGATCGGTACGTTCAAGGTCACTTTTCATTTTCACTTCATTCAAATAATTCTCAACCGCTACTTTCTGCTCGGCTGACGTAATTTTTTCAACGAGCTTGTGTTCAGGTGCAAGCACTGCATATGTCGCTCCGAAAATCGTGTCCGGACGTGTTGTGAATGCTTCGAACGATAAATCCGTTCCATCGATGTCGAACGTCAATTGTGCCCCTTCTGAACGGCCGATCCAGTTGCGCTGCATATCTTTCAAGCTTTCCGGCCAATCCAATTCATCGAGGTCTTCTAGCAAACGATCGGCATATTCAGTAATGCGCAATACCCATTGGCGCATCGGACGGCGCTCGACCGGATGCCCTCCGCGCTCTGATTTCCCATCAATTACTTCTTCATTGGCCAACACAGTGCCAAGTGCCGGACACCAGTTCACCGCTACCTCATCTACATAGGCCAGGCCTCTCTTATACAATTGGATGAAAATCCATTGAGTCCACTTGTAATATTTCGGATCTGTCGTATTGATTTCACGATCCCAGTCATAAGAAAAACCGAGGTCATTCATTTGACGTTTGAATGTCGCGATATTTTTGGCCGTAAATTCAGCAGGGTCATTCCCCGTATCAAGGGCATATTGTTCTGCCGGGAGCCCGAATGCATCCCACCCCATCGGATGCAACACATTGTAACCTTGCTTCCGTTTGAATGAACTTAAAATATCCGTCGCAATATAGCCAAGCGGATGCCCGACGTGAAGCCCGGCACCTGATGGATACGGGAACATATCGAGAGCATAAAACTTCGGTTTTGAAGGATCGTCCGTCATCTTGAACGTGTGGTTGTCCTTCCAATATTTCTGCCATTTCTTTTCAATCTGCCCATGATTATAACTCATCTGACAATTCCTCCTATTCAAAATAAAAAAAACTCTCGTCCCTTAACAAAAGAAGGGACGAGAGTTTTATCCATACTCCCGCGGTACCACCCAAATTGACGACAAAGCCGCCCAACTTGAATCCTTAACGCGGAAAACGGCATTGATTACTAATCATTCACCAATGCAGGCTCGTAGGCGAGTTCATCTTCGTCGTACAAGCTTTCACCAACCGCCTGCTCTCTAAAATCGATCGTACAGATTACTAATCCTCTTCAACGCCCAAACTATTGGTTACAGTGTACCCGAATTGTTGGTGAATTACAAGCTTTCATTGAACTGTATACCCGCCGTCAAGCACGACGGCTTGCCCGGTCATCCCTTTCGCCCCTTCACTGGATAAAAACAGCGCCAAATCCGCTATTTCCTTTACATCCAACAGCCGTCTTTGGGGCACGAGCGGGTAAATCACTTCTTCCAGCACCGACTCCAGCGGAACATTCCTTGTTTCCGCTAAATCTTGCAACTGATTGCGAACGAGCGGCGTGTCCGCATAGCCTGGACAAATGGCATTAACGGTTATTCCGTCCGCTGCAGTCTCCAATGCCGCCACTTTCGTCAATCCAATGACACCATGCTTGGCAGAATTGTAAGCGGCTTTTCCTGCAAAGCCGACCAAGCCATTAATCGATGCCATATTGATAATACGTCCAAAACCATTCTTCCGCATATGTGGCAGCACAAGTTTCGTCGCCACAAAGGGGGCCGTCAACATGATTTTTACAAGCAGTTCAAATTTTTCAGTCGGAAAATCTTCGAGCAAAGCGACATGTTGCATCCCCGCATTATTGATTAATATATCGATACGTCCAAATTGTTCGATCGCATCATCCATCGCTTGTTGCAACTCGGATTCAGAAGTGACATCGCAATTCAAACCGATCGCATCTTTCCCAAGACTGGCTGCCGCTTTCTCCACAGCATCCCCATTTAAATCGGTCAGTACTACTTTAGCCCCGGCCTGTGAAAATTCTTTCGCAATTTCAAACCCGATCCCCCGAGCAGCCCCCGTAATCAAAAGCACTTTCCCTTTTACCATGTCCATTCTCCCCCTCAAATCAATTAATTCGAACCGTTAAAAAAGCCGCCATCAGCGGCTATTTTCATATTTTATTATATCCCTAGTCCCAATGAGAATAAAACAATAGCGATGACAACACCAATGGCTGGAACTATAACGGTTACTGCCCCGACTGCTCCATACGCAGCACGATGCGTTTCACCACAAATCGACTGGATTGTCGTTACAACATAACCATTATGCGGAAGTGAATCAAGTGCACCCGAGGAAATCGCCACAACGCGGTGCAAGGCTTCTGGATTGACGCCCATATCCATATAGTGTGGCGCCAATAACGGTAATGCAATTGCCTGACCTCCCGATGAAGATCCTGTCATCCCCGCAATAACGGAAACGGCAATTGCTGCACCGATTAACGGAGAGCCCGGGATACTCGTCATTGCATCCACCGCCGTCTGGAAAGCAGGAACATTTTTTGCCACTCCTCCAAAACCGACGACTGCTGCTGTATTCCCAATGGCAACGATGGCCCCAAGAGTGCCGGCAGAGACAGCCCCTCCGAAATTAGCTGAGTATTTGCGTCCTACAAAGTAGGTCGTGATGACTCCGCCTAAAAGTGCAACGATCAATGCGGATTGTGCAAGGGAATCATGGAAAGCAAATGATATTCCTAATACAACAAGCAGAGGAATCATTGACAAGAACGGATTTGGCAACTCGCGTGTCGTATCGAAGTTCGGATCCGTTTCCCGATCTAAGAACCGTTCTCCTCTGTTTAGAGCTTTGGTGACCATCTTTTTTAACCACCAATAGCCAAATACAGCCATAAAAACCGCGACAATCGCACTAACTTGCCAACCTGCCCACGGAGACGTCCCTAAAAATTCGATAGGAATCCAGTTCTGAATTTCCGGCGAACCTGCTGATGTCATCGTAAAGGTTACAGAACCAAGTGCAAGCGTCGCAGGTATGAACCTTCTTGGCAAATCAGCTTGTTTAAACAGAGAAATCGCCATCGGATAAACAGAAAAGGCAACGACAAACAAACTTACCCCGCCATACGTCAAAACAGCACATGCCGCAACGATTGCTAAAACTGCATATTTCATCCCTAATGTCTCGACAAACCATTTGGCGACAGCATCCGCAGCTCCGCTATCTTCCATCGCTTTTCCGAATACAGCACCGAGCAAGAACATCAAATACCATGACATGATAAATCCCGTGAACCCCGTCATATAGCTCGTAACAAAGTTTGCTTCATCCCCTATAGCAAGCTGTGAAAATAATGGCATCCCACTCATTATGGCAACAAAGAGTGCAGATATCGGTCCGACAATTAAAATATTAACCCCTTTCATCGTCAAAAAGATCAGTAATGCCAAGCCACCGATAAGACCGATCATACTTAAGATCCCCATCACCATTCCCCCGAAATTTGTATTTTCCCAGAGTAAATCTGGCATTTTAATTTAGGCTTATTTTCCTCTCAACCTCTTCTGCAGAAGAATAGTTTAACTTCTTTACCCTGGAATAAGAGTGCTTTCATGCCTTATATCAAAGTCTTTCGGCTACTAACAGTAAGACGTTAGATCAAAAAGGTAATCTTGGAAACCAGTTTACTTTTGCGAGATTTCTTGACTCACAAGGATTATACGTCCAAATCGACAAATGTATTCGTTGTGAGAAGTCTGTAATCTTAAGAGGATAAAACCAATCAGTGAAGAAACCAAAAAAGCCCTAAACAATTCAAATTTGTTCAGGACCTTTTTAGTAGAATTTTAGAATCTTCCTTGTATTTTAAATACAATTTCTGCAAACAATGCTGCGAAAAGGAATGTCCCCGTATATACAACGAGTGAGATAACGACAATGCGCCAGCCTAGCTTTTTAAAGCTCTCCAGATCTTTACCAAGCGAAAGTCCTGCATAGGCTAAAATCGGTGTTGCCAGTGCCATAAAATTAATTTCCCCAGTCTTTTCCACGAGCCATCCATTTCCAGGGAAGATGGGAGTCGTTACAATGAGTGCAATGAGCGAAATCCATATGACAGACGGCATCTTTGGTAAAACGGCATTCAATGCTAAGCCGATAATGGTAATGATGACAATAACAATCATTCCTGGCAATGCCGCTATCGGAGATACCCCATAACCGACCCAGTTCCCCAAGATAGCAATGACCCCGATCAAAGCGAGTACTTTAGATTTTTCAATCATTATTTTGCTCCCTCCTTGCGCGTGCGTCCAATTTTCGGCTCAAGCCATTCGTATAGACGAGCTGTTACAGGTAGAGAGAAAAATACGCAAATATAAGTTCCCAAAATGGTCGTGATCAAGTTGGCTGCCGCTGCAAATAGAGCGATATCTTCTGCATCATCCGGGAAGGTGACCGCAAGTGCACCAGAAGCAGCCGCCATCATACTTCCGGATCCGACACCAGCGCCCATCGCCAAAGAAATTGGATGCAGAATGCCAAGACTTCCTAAAAATCCTGCAAGTATCGCCAAATAAATGGCACCGAATACCGTTCCACACACATAGACACCTAACGCTCCCCTACCTTCAGGTGAGTCAGCGCCATACTTTTCTGAAATAATCGCCAAGTTTGGCTCCCTATCTATGGAGAATGTTGCACCAATCGCTTCTCGCTTCATGCCGATCAGCAATGCAATCGGCAAGCCTATGGCAATCGTTCCGATAACATGTCCGACTTCCTGAAATGCCAACGAAAACCCAGCTTCGAAAATTTTCGGAAGGGATGGACCGAGCATCGTGCCCAACTTCGCGACAAATAACATGAACGATATACCCAATATTCCTGCAGCTTTTTTCATTTGCGCTTCGTTCAAAAGCTTCAACTTTGGGAAGCTGACAATTCCACCCAATATTAACACATAGAGCATCGGGAATAAGGCAACAGTTCCAACTCCTAAGTTAAACTGTTTAACTCCGATTGCTTCACCGAGTAAGACGAAAATTAGCACAATTATATGTAGTTTCCAATTTTTCGCCATACTCATTTCTTTTTTCTGTTTCATAACACGCCTCCTCACTTCATTATTCTATGATAAGCTCTCGATCACTTCAATAGCGGATGTTGTATCTTTGAAACCTTTTCCTGTTGCTTTTGCCGCTTCAAAGAGCTGATAAGAAAGAGAACCTAAGAAGGAGGGGGAAGCGAAAGAAGCCGCTGTCTTCATATATAGAGACAGATCTTTATGCATATGATTCAAACTAAACAAGACGTTTTCATATTCTTTTTGAATAATATTTTGCCCAAATACTTCGAAAACTTTTGTAGCGCTTCCTGTCGAAAGTACTTCAGAAAGTTTCTCACGACTAAGCCCCGCCTTTTCCGCGGTGATAAATGCCTCACCAAGACTGAGGATCATTGAAGATACGATCATATTATTACATAGCTTGGCAATTTGCCCGTTTCCACTTTCACCCAAGTAATGAAGATCTTTTCCAACAACCCGTAAGATCGGCTTTATTTCTTCAAACTTATCGCGATCTCCGCCTATCATCAACGTAAGAGTACCATTATTCGCTCCATCTGGTCCCCCACTTACCGGGCTGTCAAAATAATAAAGATTTTTACGTTTTGCTTGATTTGCTAACTGAATGGCCGTATCCGCATCTGTCGTACTCATATCAATAATGACTGCGCCTTCTTGAATCGTATTAAAAACCCCATTTTCTCCCAAGAAAGAGTCATTCACAATGTCTACTGTTGGCAATGAGGCAATGACAATTGACGCTTCGCTGCTAAGTTCCTGAAGCGAAGCGGCTGCAATTGCCCCATTTTGCTTAATCCATTCCACTGTTGCTAGATCAGGATCATAAACTACAACCTTATATTGTTCACCTACATAACATTTTGTAATACCTTTTCCCATTAATCCACAACCAATTATTCCAATTGTCGTCATTTCAGCGCCCCCCTTGACATTGAACGAAGTTAATCGTTTGTTTCCTTTGAATTAAAATACTCCATGGCCGTCGCAATGCTATTTCCTGCTGCTGGTACGCCACAGTAAACAGCACATTGTAAGAGCACTTCTTCAATTTCTATTTTTGTACACCCATTTCTGATTGCACCGTCAAGATGGATTTTCAATTCATGCTGATAATTTAAAGCCGTTAAAAGAGCGATATTGACTAAGCTTCTCGTCTTACGATCAAGACCGGGACGATTCCAAATATCCCCCCAACAATACTTCATTGCCAACTCGTGAAAAGAACGATTAAAATCATTCGTATTTGCAATGAAATTTTCCACATTTTCTTTCCCTAGCACTTCTTCGCGCGCTTGAAACCCTTCTTTAAAATCATTCGGATTCATCTGATTCTCTCCCTCACTTGTTTTGAAATGGTCCGACATACTCGCCGTAATTCACCCAAATTGTTTTCAGTCGCATATACTGCTCCATTGCCTCCATCCCTTCCTCGAGCCCAATTCCGCTATCCTTATATCCGCCATAACCGGAGCTAGGGGAAAGTGTGTGGACGGTATTGATCCAAACAATTCCGGATTCAAATTTACTTGCCAAATCATGCACTTTTTTCACGTCGTTCGTCCACAAGCTCGTTGCCAGTCCATATCTCGTCCCATTGGCAATTTCCAAAGCCTCTTCCTCATCTTTAAAGCTGATGACAGAAAGGATAGGACCGAATATTTCTTCCTGCGCAATTCGCATATCAGGCGATACATCTGTGAAAATAGTCGGACTCATAAAGTAACCGTTCTCAAACCCTTCTAGGTGCAATCGTTCACCGCCACATAATAGAGTAGCCCCTTCAGCTTTTCCAATCTCTATGTAATCTTCAATTCTCTTTAACTGCTTCTCTGTGATTACAGCGCCAATTTGTGTTTGTTCGTCAAAAGGATCACCGATTCTTAACTCTTTGACCCGGTTCAATAATTTTTCTAGAAATTGTTCTTGAATAGCCTCATGGATGAGAAGTCTTGTCCCCGCTGTACAGGTTTGCCCTTGATTCATGAATGCGGTAAATAAAGTGCCTTCTACCGCGGCATCCATTGTGGCATCCGGAAAAACGATATTCGCAGTTTTCCCGCCTAATTCAAGCGTAGAAGATTTAATGCCACTATTATTTGCCAAAATCTTTTGTCCTACTATCGAAGAGCCTGTAAAAGTTACTTTCTTAATATCCGGATGTGAAACAAGCGCTTCCCCTGTTTCCGGCCCTCCGTTGACTACATTGAATACGCCAGGAGGCAAGCCTTCTTCGACTGCAATTTTAGCTAACAGAATTGCGGCTAGAGGTGCTTGTTCAGCGCTTTTAAGGACAACTGTGTTACCACACGCTAAAATGGGGGCAATTTTTGTTGCGACATTGATCATCGGATAATTCCATGGGACGATCGCACCGATCACTCCGTACGGTTCTCTAACTGAATAATTTAAGAATGACGAAGAGGTCGGGATAGTCGCTCCCCTTGCATACTCGGGAAGGGCAGCAAAAAAATCAAATAATCTTGCCACCGCTTCTGTATCGCCATAAGTCGTATGACTAATCGGCCGACCTGCATCCATTGTGTCCGTTCGTCCAAAAATCGCTCGATCTTTTCGGACCCTTCGCGCAATATTTCTCAAAATATCCCCTTTTTCAGACGGGCTCATGTTTTTCCATTTTTCAAAAGCCTGTTTTGCCGATTGGACAGCTCGATCGACATCCTTCTCCGTCCCTGATGAGACACGCGCTATTTCTTGACCCGTAGCCGGATTATAAGAGGGAAAATCATTTGCAGCCAGGCTCTCTTCTACCCCATTGATAAAATGTCCAACTGTCAAAACTGTCTCTGTCATTTGTTAGTCCCCTTTACTCGTTTTTCAGCACAACTTTTTCACTCAACAATTAATTATTGACAAGGTTGATTAATAGTCTTTAATTTAGTGATTAACCATATAGTAGGGCATTTATTTCGAAATTGCAAGCTCCTTTTCCGAATAGTTATACAAGTGGAATTTATCCGTCATGCGCTTCAAAAGGTAAAGCAGTCTTTCTTTCATTCTGAAAGTTTGGCCTATATACTAATAGCAAGTGGAATGAATAGTGAAACTGAAAGGAGGCTTATTTCTAATGGTGACAAAATTAGTAGTTGGCATAATAGGTCCGAAAGACTTGGTCAGACAAGTTGCCGATCAAACGAATTTACAAAAACTTAAAAACATTGAATTCAAGCCTTTTATAATCCAACAGGTGGAAGA
Source organism: Sporosarcina soli (assembly GCF_042655805.1). Taxonomy (NCBI): domain Bacteria; kingdom Bacillati; phylum Bacillota; class Bacilli; order Caryophanales; family Caryophanaceae; genus Sporosarcina; species Sporosarcina soli. The sequence continues at coordinate 209,855 of NZ_JBHSNO010000008.1, forward strand.
AACGAGCAAACTTGATACAACTCAATTACATAACTGCGATCTGCTGTTTTTCACGGGGCAAATGGCTTATAAAGTTTATTTGGAAAACAGACCTGCTTCTTTCCAAAATGAAAATGTAATCCCTATTATCCTTCGCTTTGATGGCTCTGCACTTTATAAGACTTTGTATGAATTAGCAATGGAAAATGCAGGAGCACTTCCCTCCTTTACCCCATTTACCATTGATGTATTGAGTCAGTCAGAAGTGCATGAGTCGTTGAAAGAAGTACATATATTTGAAGAAAATATCATTACAGTGGAAGGACACTCCACCTTTTCAACAACTGAATGGGCGGATGTTCATGAAGGATTTTACAATGAAGGAAAAAGTAAATATGCTATTACATGTATAACAAGTGTTGCGGAGGAGTTAAAAAAGAGAAACGTCCCCGTTAAACGGGTCATGCCGACCCATGCTTCAGTCAATGCAGCACTCGAACTTCTATACGCCAATTCACAGATTTTGCTTAATAGTCATTTGCAAACCGTTGCGATGATGATTAAATGGCATGAGTCTGATCGTAGACCTCAAACCCGCTACGATTTTTATCGGCAAAAGTTAAAATTTGAACAAAACATACTTAATTTCTGTGAAGATCTGAAATTATCTTTGACTTTCGCTAATGACAATCAGGCAAATATTTATACAAATAAATTGGAATTTAAAAAGTATACGAATGGATTCCGGAGTTTTCCACTCATTCATAAATTGGAAGAAGAATTGGGAAATCGAATTTCTATAGGAATAGGCATTGGTGTTGACAATTCAAAAGCGGAGTATTTTGCCGAAAAAGCAATGAAATTCGCAGAACTTAAGAAAAGTTCCTGCGCCTATATCACTTTTCCAAATGGGGATATTCATGGTCCACTTCAACATGTAGATAGTTCACCGCTTACTTTCACGACAAGTTTAGAAGATGATCGATTAAAAGCAATCTCCACTAAAGCAAATTTAAGCGCGGTTACGATTTCCCGCCTTGTCTCCTTGTTGCAACAAAATAACAATGATCAGTTAACCGTCCACCAACTTGCCGAAGCTTTCAATGTATCGTTAAGAACGGCTAGCAGGCTTTTAAAACAATTGGAAGTGGCTGGGTTTGCAAAAGTGAACGGCGAAGAACAACCACCAGGACGAGGAAGACCGAGAAAAATCTACCAAATAAACTTATCAATTGAATTAATGGAGTAACCCGGAAACCCAGCCAAGCTATTGAAAAATATCTAATTGCCACGGTAACGCCAACAAAGTATAGGCAAAAAAAAGAGGATCCCGAAAAGGGTCCTCTTTTGAATCCTATCCTTCATACTCCGACTGCCCCCCTACCTTTCTTAAAGGTCGATCATAGAAGAGGCTTGTGCAAATCGGGATGAGCAAAAAGGCTGTGATCACGAATAGCATCACTTGCACCCCATACTGGTCTGCAAGGACCCCTCCGAAAAATGGCCCAAGCATCCGACCGATCGTCGCAAAGGAGTTCACGATCCCTTGATAAAAACCATCTCTCCCTTTCGGCGACAGCTGATTAGCAATCGTTGGAACCGCAGGCCAAACGAACATTTCGCCAAATGTCAAAATCACCATAGCAACGACGAATACCTTGAAAGTGCCGGCAAAACTGAGCACGATAAAGGATGCGATAAAAATGATGAGACCTAAAAGCATCTGAGCCTTGATCCGGTGCTCCAATCGCCTGATAATTGGCTTGATGAGCGGTTGCCCAAGTACGATCAGCAAGCCATTGACTGTCCATAGCAAACTATATTGTCTCAACGTAATGCCGATGGACAAGGCATGCGCTGAAATCGTAGTCACCCATTGAGAATAGGCAAGCCACATGATCAGATACCCACCTGAAATGATAAGCAATGCGTAAAATGGAGCTTTTTGCTGTATTTTCTTTCGCTCTTTTATAACACTCGTATGGCGATCCGGTGCGATTTCCAAATTTCGATAACCAAAAAAAGCGAGCATGAAAAAGAAGACATAAAAAAAGAGATTTGCTGAAAATATATAATCGATACTTATAGAGGCAACTAGTCCAGCTAAAGCAGGGCCAATCGCAACGCCGACGTTCTGAGCAAGATAAATCGAATTGAATGCTTTCCGTCCGCCCTCTGGCCAAAGCGTTCCAACCATCGCAAACATACTCGGGAAAATAATACCGCCGCCAAAGCCGAGCAATGTTAAAAACCATACATAATGAGGCCATCCATGCCAAAAAACTAGACCTACAAGAGCAAATATGGAGATGATGATCCCTGAGAGGATTGATTTAAATCCGCCGATCCGGTCAAATAGTACTCCCCCAAGCAAATTCCCGACAACGCCAGCTCCCGAATTCGCCATGAGGACAAGCCCTGCAACGGATAACGACTTGCCTAAATAATCATGCATATAGATGGTGTTCAATGGCCATAGAAATGAATTCCCCATGACATTGATCAGCATACCGATAATGAGCAACCAAACCTTTTTAGGCATGCCATCATCTCCTTTCTACAATAAACTTACTTAGAGTGTATGCTTTTCCTATCATTTCGACAAGGAGAACAGGAAAAGTTCAGCAATTCAGATGATACAGCATCCCCAGAAACATGATACAATCTACTGTTAGAGGAGTTGAACCATATGGAAAACATCGAGTTACCGTTCCCTTCCGAAGGGAAACGTTATCATACATGGTCACGTCATCTAAAAGATGAATTTGGTTTCAAAGTATTTAAAGTGGCATTGGATGCAGGGTTTGATTGTCCCAATCGGGATGGGACTGTCGCGTTTGGCGGTTGCACATTTTGCAGTGTTGCGGGATCCGGTGACTTTGCAGGTGATCGCGTCGATCCGATTGACATCCAATTTGCAGAAATCCGTGATAAGATGCACCAAAAATGGAAAGACGGCAAGTATATGGCTTATTTCCAAGCCTATACGAATACGCATGCTCCCCTGCCTAAACTGAAGGAGAAATTTGAGGCAGCTCTTACACAAGAAGGGGTCGTCGCCTTATCCATCGCAACCCGTCCAGATTGCTTGCCGGATGATGTTGTCGAATACTTGGCAGAGCTGAATAAACGGACATACCTGTGGGTGGAACTTGGCCTACAGACCGTCCATGAAAAAACTGCTAAGCTTATTAATCGTGCACATGATTTCGCAACCTATGTGGAAGGGGTCGAGAAGCTTCGCAAGCATGGGATTCGCGTTTGTTCGCACATCATCAACGGCTTGCCACTCGAAGATTACGATATGATGATGGAGACAGCGCGTGAAGTTGCAAAACTTGATGTTCAAGGCATCAAAATACATCTCCTACACCTATTGAAGGGAACGCCGATGGTCAAACAATATGAAAAAGGACAATTGGAGTTCCTAGAAAAAGAACAATATATCAACCTTGTTGCCGATCAACTTGAAATCTTACCTCCAGAAATGATCGTTCACCGCATTACAGGTGACGGACCGATTGACTTATTAATCGGGCCGATGTGGAGTGTAACGAAATGGGAAGTGCTAAACGGGATCGACAAAGAACTCGTACGACGCGGCAGCTGGCAAGGAAAGCACTATGCAAAGGCGGTGGAACAACAATGAAACTGCTTCGCGTACTTCCATTTTCAAAATATCTACTCAGTGAAACGATCGTGGCAGGTGAAACAGTTGTCGATGCAACAGCCGGTAATGGGAACGATACCCTCTTTCTGGCCGAACATGTTGGAGCCGAAGGACATGTTTACGCGTTCGATATCCAACAAGCCGCCCTGGACTCGACAGCTGAACGTCTAGGGGAACTGAATGAACGCGTTTCGCTTATTCTCGATAGCCATGATAATGTTGAACAATACGTAACAGGACCGATTGGCGGCGCCGTTTTCAACCTCGGCTATTTGCCTTATAGCGATGATTTGTCAATCGTGACGAAACCAGAAACGACGATTAAAGCAATCCATACGTTACTCGGCCTATTAAAAAAAGGCGGCATCATTGCTATCTCTGTCTATGATGGTCATGAAGGCGGAAAAGAAGAGCGGGACGCATTGCTCAGCTATGTAAAAACACTGCACCAAGCGGACGTCCACGTCATTCGCTACGAATTGTTAAATCAGCGCAACAACCCACCTTTCCTCGTAGCCCTCGAAAAGATGAGAGACTTTGAAACGGTCAAACAAGTGGATTGATTGAACAAAAGCGCAGGGCGCCTGCCTTAAAGGAACGTAGTCTAAGTTCGCCGCGTCCTGAAAGAAAGTGCCTTAATTTTTTCAAAGGACGCAGAAATATGGCAAATCGAACCCTCCGCTGCTCGATTGGCAACGACTGCATGACCCACATCCTGTGAGCCCAAGAGGCGCTTTTTGCCTCACAGCCAAAACGGCTTATGACCCGAGCGTCTGGCTCCCGGAGTCTAGACGAGAAGAAAAGGTTGCCTAATGTGGGGCAACCTTTTCTTTATAACGTGCATCCATCTTTCAGAAGTGACGAATATCTGCAATCGGACCTACTTTTCGAAAGTTTTCTTTTTCCATAAAGCTGATCAACTTTTCAGCCGTTTGTTGTGCACTACTTAATAATCCCTTTTCTTTATATTCGACAAACCGATCCAACAATGGAAATGCCTCTTCATGACTCGACCGAATCGTTTCCTGCATCCCCGTGTCAATAATACCCGGCGCGATGGAAACGATGTCTACCGGATAGTCAACACTTGCTTGTTCCAAGGCGACAACACGCGAAAAATGGTCAAGGCCCGCCTTTGTCGCACAATAGCTTCCCCAGCCCTCATATTCCTTTCTTCCTGCTCCAGATGAAATATTGATAATTCGCTTCTGTCCTTCAAAACCAACCAAATTTGAAATGAAAATATTTGAAAGAATCATCGGAGCTGTCAGATTGAGCGCAACTGCTTGACGCATCATGTCTGCATCAACAGCGCCAATCAGTCCGATCGGCTCCACCATCCCAGCATTGTTAATAAGCGTGAAGGAAGTCGCTGTTTCGCAATGATCGTCAATAATCTTCGAAAGTAGCTCTTCAAGATGTTCTGTAGCCGACAAATCTGCTACTACAAAATCTTTAGAATCTACTTGGGGCGTCCTTGCTATGCCGATCACCTTGTTTCCTTTTTCTCGAAGCTGTTTCACCAGTTCATATCCGATTCCTTTTGAAGCACCCGTCACAATATACACTTCCATATAACTCTCCCCTTTCATCCACTATCATTCATACTACTATACAGTGGCTTTCGTTGATAGACCGACGAATTGAATGCCCAAAAACAACCAAAAAACCAATTCTTCCGAAGAAAAATTGGTTCTTGTATGTTTATTCCAATATTTTAATTTTGACGTCTTTACGACCCCATTTATACGCTTCGCTCTTAGTCGGGAAAAATACATCGATTTTATTCCCTTTGATGGCGCTTCCTTTATCGGCTGCAACGGCATACCCGTACCCTTCCACATGCACTTTCGTCCCAAGTTTAATGACCTTTGGATCGACAGCGATAACTTTCACATCCGGGTTCTTTTTAAGATCAATGCCGGTTGCAGTGATACCAGTACAGCCGTTACAGCCTGCCGTATATGCACTTGCCGAGACGGTGAACTCTTTGACAACCTTTTCAGAATCTGACCGGGAAGGGGTCTTCGTATTTGCTTTTGCCACTGTTTTTGATTTAGTCGCTGCTTTAGCAGTTGTTTTCTCTTTTGTAATCTTCAATTTTTGTTTTGGATGAATGACGTCAGACTTCAAATTGTTCCAAGCTTTTAATTCCGAGACAGATATCTGATACTTTTTGGAGATTTTATACAACGAATCTCCTTTTTGTACCGTGTAAGTCGAAGAAGCCGCCTGACTCTCCGTTGCCCCGGTGACCAATAACGCAATCGTAATGATGAGTGCTCCAAGAATTTTCTTCAAATGCTCTCCCCCGTGCTTTTTAGTCTATACTTAGATTAACAAGCTTCTATTACAGAGAGATTACAATAATCTTCCTTTCACATTACAAAGTAGAAAAGATTGTTACAGAAATGGAGTTATATAAAATGAAAACAATTTCGATTCGGAGAGCGACTAGACATGATGCAAAACCTATGGCGGACCTGCTTGCAAAGTGCCAATGGTTCACCTACAAAACGCTCTATTCCGATGAATATATCGAAAACTTAATCGCCCAATATTACAATGTGGAACGTATTGAACAAGAAAACGTCTTCATTAGTAAGGACTGGCACGGCTATTTCATAGCAGAAATGGAGAAATCGATTATCGGGGTCATCGGAGGTGGAATAACAGATGCTTCCATCGGGGAAGTGTATGTCTTTTACATCGATCCTTCTCTGCGTGGACAAGGTATCGGTACTCGACTTCTTGATTTTTTCACGAAACACCAAAAGTTTACATACGGTGCACAGGAACAGTGGGTAGCTGTAGCCAAGGGGAATCAGCACGGCATCCCTTTTTATGAGGCACGAGGCTTCACCTTTCAACATGAAGAACTAACCTACGGTACTAGGGAAGAGGATCAGGACATATCCCTGAAGTACAAACGGGAAATTTAAGCGGCACATTTTGAATAAGCTAGGAGATTTTTATGTTTGCCATTTTAAGTTATATTAGAGAAATGCTTCCTTATATGGTTGCGGCATTACCTTTTATCCTGCTCGCTCGGTTCGGCTATAATCGAATACGCGGCGTTCAAAAATCGAACCTTTTTCATGAAATAGGTGTAATCGCCTTTTTATTGTTCATGACAGCGTTATTCTCTCAAACCATTCTGACGTTCCTTTATACAGGTCCAGTTGTTACGCGGTCTTTTACCAACCTAAATCTTGTTCCATTCAGAGTGTTTGTAGATAATTATTACGCCATTACGGAATTGCGCTTCTGGCAACCATTCATTATCAACTTTTTGGGAAATATCTTTATCTTCATGCCGATCGGTTTTCTTGTCCCAATGCTGTGGCGAGCATTCAATAGATTTTGGAAAACGACGCTTTTCGGCTTCTGTATTTCCTTTTTTATCGAAACAATGCAATTGACACAAGCAAGAAGCAGCGACATTGATGACTTATGGTTGAACACTACGGGCACTATGCTCGGATACGGGGTGTACATTGCAGCAAAGAAACTGATCCCATACTTGGATACAACATTTAAAAAAGTAAATTCATAATGCAATATATTGTATACCTTTTATCTTTCATCAAAATCCGGTATAATAAAAAAATACTGACTTATACAGGATGGTGAATCATCATGCCGATACCTACCGATCTATCTAAACCGGTACGTAAAACTGCAAAAGAGAACGCTTTCGAACAGCTACAAGATTGGATTATCGATGGAACTTTACAACCTGGCGAGAAGCTGAACGATACAGAACTGGCCCAGGCATTAGGCGTGAGCAGGACGCCCATCCGTGAATCGCTTCAGTTGCTCGAAGTACAGCGATTTGTAAAAATGTATCCCGGAAAAGCAACTCAAGTGACGGAAGTGGAGAAAGAATCCATCTCGGATTTACTGCCTCCCCTTGCCGCTTTACAAGCATTGTCCGCCGAGCTTGCGATTCCGAATCTTACACCGGAAACAATCGAGCTACTTGAACATACAAATAAACGCTTTGCAGATGCGGTCCTTGCCGAAGATTATTTTTCTGCTTTGAAGATCGATGAGGAATTCCATCAGATTATCGTCGACACTGCAAACAATCCGTATATCAAAACGACGGTACCCACCCTTCAAGTGCATGTCAGACGATTATTCTTCCATAACTCCATCGTCTTGACAAAAGACTCGATCGAAGAACATACACGTATCATCGAACTGATGAAACAGGGTGATGCGGAAGGGGTATCTGCCATCATGCGCAACAACTGGGTGCGGGCGATCGACGAATTCCATCATTTAAATGAAAACACAGCAAAAAAACCGGTTTCCTCCCGATGAGGAAACCGGTTTATTCTGCATTATGATTGAACCGTCTCGGTTTGTGTCAGACGGGCAATTACTCCTGTAATGAGCATGACCACTAAAACTGGCAATAACCAGCCAAGGCCGTCGCGGTAGAATGGCAATACATTTTCATAGAAAGTAATAATGGGTGCCAACCAACCAAAATAGTCGATTTCAAGTAATTGACAAAGTGTTTTCAATCCATCTACTGTACTGATTAAGAAAGCAACGATTGTCGCCGCTACATAAACGAGACGGGCATGTTTGAAGAGTGGAGATGTGAATGTCAGCAACATCAGTACAACTGCAAGTGGATAAAGGAACATCAATACCGGAATGGAATACGTGATGATATTCGCCAAACCGAAGTTTGCCACTATAAAACAGAATACTGTAAAGATGATAACGAACATTTTATAGCTTACTTTCGGGATAAGCGTATTGAAGTATTCCCCACAAGCCGTCACTAACCCGATAGCTGTTGTCAAACAAGCAAGAATGATAACGATTGCCAATAACACAAGTCCGAATGTTCCAAGATAGTGAGCAGCTGCTTCACTTAAAACAGGACCACCCGTATCAAACAAGCCAAATTCCTCCACACTAGTAGCTCCTAAATAGGCAATTCCTACATAGATGAGTGCAAGAAAAGCAGTTGCCACGGCACCTGTTTTCGCTGTAGCTGCCAAGATACCACGTTTTGATGTCACACCCATTGATTGAAGTACATTGATAACAATGATTCCGAATACTAGAGCAGCAAGAGCATCCATCGTATTATAACCTTCTGTAAATCCTTTCATGAAGGCACCATTGGCATAAACATCTTGTGGCGATCCGATTGTACCGAGCGGATTGACAATGGCCATGATCAACAAACCGATCAATAGAATGATGATTCCGGGGGATAAGATTTTCCCAACATTATCGACAATTTTAGCCGGGTTCAATGAAAGCCAAAGCGTAAGACCAAAAAATAGTAACGTAAAAATAAGTAAGCCGAGCTGTGTATAATCCTCGGCAATAAACGGTGCAATTCCGATATCATACGCAACAGCCCCTGTACGTGGCGCTGCAAAAAACGGGCCGATCGTCAAATAGAGAAGTGATGTGAAAATCACTGCATACACGGGATGGATTCGAGTTGCAAGATCTTGCAGGTTTCGGCTTCCCGAAAATCCCATCGCCAATACTCCGAGAAACGGTAAACCGACACCCGTAATTAAAAATCCGAGAACCGCTAGCCATAAATTTGACCCAGCATACTGACCAAGTTGTGCAGGGAAAATAAGATTTCCGGCACCAAAAAATAAAGCGAATAACATCACACCGATAACTAGATATGATGAAAACGATAGTTTGGGTTGCATAATACAAATTTCCTCCTCAAATGTAAAAAAATATAAATATATATACAATATATCGCTGAAACAATAATACTCTTTTCATTTAGAAAATGCAATCCAATACTGAGAACTTTATTTATTCGAATAAATAAAAAAAGTCCTAATTAAACCCTGTAAATAAAGGATTTAATTTCATTAGAAGATTCAAATAATAATTAAAAAATTAAGCAATCTAATAGAATTATTATAGATTATTAACAAGATTGATAACCGATGAATATGTAGGTATTGACATCATCAGAAAGAATTCAACTAAAATCTTTTTATCCTTTTTTCAGAATAATAAATTGTTAACCATAGATGTTAATCCACCTACTTTCCCATTCCCTTTAATCCAAAGAAAAAACCCCGTTTGCATTATTTACCATACAAACGGAGCTAATCATGAGTTATTTGACTACAATCCTAGTTTTACTATGCCCTTCTTTCGATTTCCTCACTTCAAGAATCGCCGGAAGTGCGGCTTTCAACTCGGGTACATGGGAAATGACGCCGATCATCCGGCCTGATTTCTGCAGTTCTATCAAAGTATCAATCGCTTTGTTCAACGATTCCTCATCCAGTGAACCGAAGCCTTCGTCGATGAACATCGTATCGATCGAGACGGCCCCTTGGAACCCTTGGATGACATCGGCCATACCGAGCGCTAGACAAAGGGATGCATTGAATTTTTCTCCACCCGACAACGTTTTCACATCACGGGTTTGGCCTGTATACGCATCATAGACATCCAATCCTAAACCACTCTGTTTCCCACGTACTTCCTGTCGATCGCTGCGCATCAATACAAATTGCCCGTTCGACATGTCCTTCAATCGTTCGTTTGCCGATTGGATAATCCGTTCTAAATATTCTATCTGGATATACCGTTCAAATGACAGTTTCAGCCCATTCTGCCCTCTGACGACGTCGTATAGATCCGTTATTTTCCCATACGTCCGTTCCAGCTCGATCACTTTAGTGGAAGATTGGACAAGCTTCTCTTTCAGACCCAACGCTGTTCTCTCATATTGAGAAGAAGCATTGTACGCTTTCAATGCCGCTTCATAGTCCAATTTCAGCTTGTTCATCTCCGCTTCCAAGACTACCAAATCAACAGTTTCTTTCCCTTTCAACAACTCCTGTAATTCGGCGACCGTTTCCCTCAACGAATGGTACTGCTGTTTGAAGGTTGTGATGTTTTCTTTCAATGAAAGACGATCCGCGTCTGTCATTTTCGCTTCGCGATATGCGGTTTCGGTCGGGAAATCAGAGTTTCTCAAAGCTTCCTTGAACCTTGCTTCCGCAAGCTCTTTTTTCCCCGTTACGTCTTCCAGCATTTTTTCCGCATGCATTCTTGCAGATGTAGCAGCTGCCAACCTTTCGGCCGCTTCCTCCCGGAGTTTTTGCACCCGTTTCCACTCACGCTCAAGCTGGTTCTTCCGACTTTCTATGTCAGCAATCCGTTCTTGCAGGACGGATAGTACACGGACATCCCCCGGAATCGTCTGTAACGTCGTTTCCAAAACAGCGGTCTTCGTTTGGTAGTCGGATTGCCGTTCAAGCAACGCCCGTTCCAAATCTGTTTTGGCTTGAACAGATTGAGCAGTCACCATTTCTTGCTGTTTCGTTTTCTCTTTCAATTCAGCAAGAATTTTTCGCTCCTCCCGCAGTTGAGCCATTTCAATTTCCAGTTTCCGCTTTTGATCATGCAATTCATCATTTGGCATTTCAATGTGTAAACGCTCCATCTCTTTCTTTTTTTCACTCAACAATTGTAAGCAGTTCTCAACATTGATTGTCGCCAGACGATACTGTTTTTCAACTTGCGCCAGCTGTTCTTTTTGCTTTTCAAGCTGTTCCTTTGATAAGGCTCCCTCGATTTTTTTATGCGATTTAGCGGGATGGTGTGCACTTCCACATACCGGGCATGCTTCTCCTTCGCGAAGTGACTCCGCCAGCATTGCCGCTTGGTTGGCAAACCAGCGCTGCTCCGTTTCGTCATATTCCGCTTTATGTTTTCGGTAAAGCATCTCCTTTTCATTTCGCTCTACTTTCAGTACAGCGTTCCGCTTTTCCAAGCCGTTGAATTCATCAAGCACTCTGCATTTTTCTGTGAGTTCTGTCAACCGATCGAGATGCTCGTCATATGAACCGAGTCTCGTTTCGATCTGCTCCATCTCTGTTATGAATGCTGTCGATTTGACGGCTTCGTCTTCCGCTTTTTTCTCTGCTACAAGAAGTTGTTGTTCCAATTGTTTTACCTCATGTTTCAACCTTTCAAGATCGGCTTCTTTCGCAGCCAAACCCGAAACAGCAGGCAGATGATCATGAAGGCGGATCAGGCTTTCTGTCACTTTCTCACGTTCTTCCTGTTTCCCTTCCTCCACGAGGTAACGATGTTTTGCCGCCTCCATCTGTTCAGTCGCCATTTGGAGGGCAACCGTAGCGTTTTTTAATTCACTGTCCTTCACAATCATCTCTTCTTGCAACGCAGTAAACTGTCTTTCGATTTCTCCGATGGTGACAGCCCGGTCCGCATCCGCCAATTGTTGTTCTTTTCTTTTGAGCAGCGGCAATTTTGTCGATAATTCCTGTAGCGCACGTTCTTTTTCATGTAATTCAGTTAACCGTTCATTGATCGTTTTAGCGGTATGATAGCTTTCTTGCATGTTTAACTGTTGCACATAGACATCATCCGTACTTTTTTTATCAGCGACTGTCTTCCTTTCATAAAAGGAATGTTCTTCCTCCAAACCAAGGACAACTTGCTGGACATTATAATGTTCTTGATCCAACACTTCGAAAATCGATGACTCACGTTCCGGGAGTAACGATAGAATTTGTTGGATATGTCCTTCGCTCAGTTGCATCTCATTCGACAGGTCCAATTGAGCTTCGTCTTTCTTTACTTTCAGTCTTTCTACGAGCTCACGATAAGGCTCCGTTTTGAAGATCTTTCGCATGATCGTCTCTTTGTTTTCGGTATCCGATGTGAGGAACTTCCGGAATTCCCCTTGCGGCAACATGACGATTTGGCTGAATTGCGCTTGCGTAAAACCGATGAGTTCTTCCACTTTCTTGTTAATTTCGGAGACGATTTGCCGATCGACACAAGGTACTTCCCCTTCCGCTGTCAATTCATGAAACGTACAACGGCCGGCCGTTTCGGATTTATTTCCTTTTTTTATGTAGGGAATTTGTCGCATAATGCGATATGTCCGCTGATGGATCATAAATGTCAATTCTACCGTCGTTTGAACGGCATCGTCCGCAAAATCGCTGCGCATCGCCTTGATATCTGTCCGATCTTCACCGCTTGCTTGTCCGTACAACGCAAAGCAGATTCCATCGAAAATCGTCGTTTTTCCAGCGCCAGTAGCTCCCGAAATAACAAACAACCGATTCTCTTTCAACTCCCTAAAATCGATCGTTTCCGTCCCTTTATACGGTCCAAATGCCGTCATTGTCAACTGAATCGGTCTCATGAGCCAAATCCTCCCTTCTGCATCACTTCGTGGAGCACTCCCACGAATAGCCCTTCCGTCTCTTCATCGGCTGCCTCCCCTTTCACCTCTTCGTAAAACGCTTTGAAAAGAGCAATGTCATCTTGTTTTTCATGTCTGATTTGCCCTTCACTTTCCAAACGCCCTTTCGGTAGCGTCATCTTCCGCTCGACATGCATGGCATTCGGATAGACCGACCGTATTTTCTCCATCGGGAATAAAACCGGTGTCTCATCAAGCAATTTGACAAAGACATAATCTTCACTGATCGGCTGTAACAGAATTTCTTCCATCGTTCCTTCGACAGTGCGCATATCATGCTGAGGGTTCAATGTACGCTTTTCCACACTGACTTGCCCGTCAGCATCCAATTCCACGACCAAAAATCCTTTTTGATGATGTTCTTCCGAAATGGAATATTTCAAGGGTGAACCCGCAAAACGGATCGTTTCATTCAACACATAATGCGCTTGGTGCAAATGGCCGAGTGCTGTGTAATGAAACGGTTCAAACAGATGAGCCGAAACATATTCCGCCCCGCCAATCGCCAATGGTCGTTCTGAATCACTCGTATTCGCTTCACTTTCCCCATGTGGTGTCACAAATGCATGGCCGACAAACACATGTCGTGCACGCTTCGCCATGTTTTGCTCAATGCCCTCGATTACTTTTTTCATCGCGTCGTTATGATTGGCAATCGTCTCGTCATCCTGTAGGTATTTGACAATGGAAGGATCCGCAAATGGGACAAGATGAAAATGGACTTCGCCGTGATCATCCGCCAACACAACCGGTTCGATCACTTGCGTCATCTGGCCCGCAATATGATAGCCGTTCGCGCGCATCAATCCGCTTCCGAAATGTAGACGACCAGGACTATCATGGTTGCCACTGACAGCCAAGACAGGCGTCTTCAATTCAATAGTGATTCTCTCAAGCACGTCATCCAATAGCGCAACCGCTTCCGTTGGAGGGACTGCCCGATCATACAAATCACCCGCAATGACGACTGCATCCGGCCTTTCTTCTTTGATTGCTTCGACGAATTGATCCAACACATGGCGCTGGTCATCGGTCATGTAAACCCCTTGTACCAGCTTGCCTAAATGCCAATCCGCTGTATGAAAAAACTTCAATGTCCTCTCCCCTTTGCACTTCTTTTCTTCATTTTACAGGACAAAGTCCGAAAAAGGAAACATACATTCCTTTCTTACTATTTCAACAATAAAGGTTGACCTTCCATTTCAACTATGCCTATAATGGGGGCGAATCCAATTGCATACGCTCCACCGCTAGGGGTGCTCAAACAGAGCTGAGAGAGGCATTGCCTTAACCCTTATAACTTGAACTGGTTAATACCAGCGTAAGGAAGAGGTGCTGACAATGAATTCTGCCGTTCTGTCTCTCGGTATGAGCACGCTGTCTACAACCCACTCCTTCTTCATGAGTGGGTTTTTCGCTTTATTTTGAAGATAAAGTGAGAGCCTTCGATGATTGCCAAAGCGGATGGAATGGATTGGTTTCAATAATTTAAGGGAGTGTTGGAAAAATGAAATTTACTGATCGCTTGCTTGAAAAGACGTTACCAATCTGGAGACAGAATCATAGTCATCCATTTGTACAAGGAATTGGCGATGGGACGCTCGATCCGGATAAATTCCGATTTTACATGGTACAAGATTATCTGTATTTAATTGATTACTCGAAAGTGTTTGCGATCGGGGCAGTCAAAGCGGACGATTTGGAAACGATGGGCAAGTTCGCTTCGCTCCTCGACGGTACATTGAACACGGAGATGGCCCTTCACCGAAGCTACGTGAAGCGATTTGGTATTTCCGAACAAGAACTTGAAACGGCAAAGCCTTCTCCTATCGTTCTTGCTTATACGCACTACATGTTGCATGTCTGTCAAAATGGCACAACCGCTGAAGTCATTGCCGCATTGCTTCCTTGTGCATGGAGCTATTGGGAGATCGGCAAGGAGCTCAATGCCATTCCAGGAGCTGCTGATCATCCATTATATGGGGATTGGGTGCGTATGTACTCCTCAGAAGAATTTGGGGAACTCGCCGGTTGGTGTATCGAACTGATGGACAAAGCGGCGGAAGGCAAACCGGAACATGAATTGCTGAAGCTAGAAGAGATTTTCCTCAATACGACTCGTTTTGAATATATGTTCTGGGATATGGCGAATACCAAACAGATGTGGCCTGGAGCTGAAACCGTCAATGTTAGCGTTTGACAAAGTAACATTCGGTTATGGATCGAATGACAACATCTTAGATCAGCTATCTTTCAAAATCCGCCCAGGCGAATTCATTTCGATTGTCGGGAGAAGTGGATCGGGGAAAAGCACGATTTTCCGCCTCGTTACAGGATTGGACGAACCGTCAACAGGAACCATTACACTGGACGGCAATCTGAACGGGCAGCGCCTCGGCAAGGTCGGTTATATGCCGCAACAAGATCTTCTATTGCCTTGGCGTACTGTATTGGAAAATGCCTGTTTACCACTTGAAATTGCCGGGATGAAGAAAAAGAGTGCCCATGAACAGATCATGCCTCTATTGCAAGAGTTCGGCCTTGCCGGAACGGAAAACAACTATCCGGAGGAATTATCCGGTGGGATGAAACAGCGCGTCGCTTTTTTGCGCGCTGTCCTCTCCGGCAATCCGCTCCTCTTATTGGACGAACCTTTTTCTGCGCTCGATGCTATTACAAAACTAGCGATGCAAGAGTGGTTGATCGAACGGTGGGAAAAGCGGACGGCCACCGTGCTCTTCATTACACATGATGTAGAAGAAGCACTGTTCTTATCAGACCGCATTTTCATGTTGCGGAATAAACCTGTCACATCTTTTGAAGAAATCGAAGTGCCACTGGGAAGACCTCGTTCACGGAATGATTTACATAATCCGGAGATTCTTCAATTGAAAGAACAATTGCTGTGTGCATTACGGGAAGAGGTGATGCAATGAAAAACGCATCTTCTCTGCTCATTGTCCTTCTATTTCTCAGTGTGTGGGAAATCGGAGCACGACTGGCCAATCAAGCATTCATCCTTCCTTCACCAATTCAAATTGCTATCAAGCTTTGGGAATTAAAAGAAGTACTGATTATCAATCATTTGCCCGTCACTTTACTGACCATCATCATCGGGCTCGCCATCTCAATTGTTTCAGGTACGGCAATCGCTGTTTGGATGTTTTCCAATCCTTCGGTACGAAAAGCACTCTATCCGATTCTGATCGCCTCCCAAATGATTCCTGTCATTGCATTGGCACCGATTTTCGTGCTATGGTTCGGCTACACAATTTGGAGTAAGGTGGCTGTTGCGGTACTGATCACTTTTTTCCCGATTACCGTCAATACATTTGACGGATTAGCATCCGGTAAGAAAGAAACGGAGGAACTGTTGTTAACGATGGGTGCAACGAAAAAGGATATTTTCTTGAAGTATTCGATTCCTACCGCCCTCCCCCATTTCTTTTCCGGTTTGAAAGTGGCTGTGACATTGAGCGTGATCGGGGCTGCCATCGGGGAATGGCTCGGTGCGCAAGCCGGACTCGGATATTTCAGCCGCCGCATGATGACGCAATTTGACGGAGCAGCCGTTTTCGCACCTATTTTCGTCTTGACTGTTGTCGGAATTGTTTTGTTTGTCTGTGTAACTTTTATTGAAAAACGTCTCGTAAAACGGAGGAATATAAATTGAAGAAGATTTCATTATTATTAGCAAGTGCTGTAATTATTCTATTGCTGAGCGCTTGCAATCAAGATGAAACAAATACGGAAAAAGTGAGCATTATGCTCGATTGGTATCCAAATGCCGTACATAGCTTCTTGTATGTCGCACAGGAGAAAGGCTATTTTGAAGAAGAAGGGATTGAACTGGATATTCAGTTCCCCGCAAATCCCACTGACCCGATCAATCTTGCCGCCGCTGGAAAAGTGACGATGGGCATCACCTATCAGCCAGATGTCATCATTGCAAAATCCGAACAAGATATCGGTGTTAAATCGGTCGGCGTCATTGTCCGATCACCATTAAATCATATCGCTTTTCTAAAAGAGAGCGGGATTGAAAGGCCAAAAGATTTAGAAGGAAAAACAATTGGCTATTCTGGAATTCCATTGAATGAAGCAATGCTTGAAACAATAATGGAGGCAGACGACGCTGATTTCAATAAAGTAAAAATGGTCGATGTCGGATTTGAATTAAATTCTTCATTAATAACAAAGAAAGCAGATGCCGTCATCGGGGCATATATCAATCACGAAGTGCCGTTGCTGGAATATGAAGGATTCCCTACAGGCTACATCGATCCGACAGACTACGGTGTACCATCGTTTTACGAACTTGTTGTCGTGACGAGTGATGACACATGGAAAAAAGATCAGGAGAACATCGAAGCATTTTGGCGTGCCGCCGGAAAAGCATTTGCCGATATGGAAAAAGATCCAGATGAAGCATTGTCCATCTTGCTGAAACACCAAGACGAAGCCAATTTCCCGCTTATTGAAGAAGTGGAAAAAGAATCGCTTGCTGTTCTTCTTCCGAAAATGATTTCACCCGGAAATTTTGGCGAACAGAACGAAGAAACGTGGAAGGTGACTGCGGATTGGATGAAGGAAACGGGTTTATTGAAAAAAGAAGCGGATCTTGAGGGAATATTTATCAATATGCAGTGAGCAATGTTCGATTTTTATTCCGAATAATCAACCTCCATTTGAACATACTAACAAAGGATTTTACAAAAGGGAGGACTGTGCAATGTCGGAAGATAACAAAAATCGTAATAAAGATAAGGGTAACCAGCGAAATGTCATGCCGAAATATGATACAGCACCGAAAAATGAAGAAGTGGAATTTGCGGAAGAAAGTGAATTCCTCAATATTAATGGCAAAAGGAATAAAAGGAAGCGAGGATAATCCATTCGGTTGCCTGGAGCTAACATATTACTTTCATTATAAAAACATTTGCTAAAGAAAAAAACTGTCATCCTTACTTTCTACTGCACAGAAAGTTAAGGATGACAGAAAATATTTATATGTTCTTAAACATGAGTTTTTGCTTTTTAGCACACCCCTTAGCTAATCACGCGATACTTAAAGTATAATGTTCACTGCTAAATAGTACGCTAATACCAAGAGAAGCCCTAAACCCCTACTTTAAGCCTTTCAATTTCTTCTACTAATAACGGAACGATTTCAAATAAATCTCCAACAATCCCATAGTCAGCTACTTTGAAAATATTGGCTTCTGGATCCTTATTGATGGCGACAATGATTTTAGAGTTGGACATGCCCGCCATATGCTGGATGGCTCCGGATATCCCTACCGCAATGTATAGATCTGGTGTGACGACCTTTCCCGTTTGGCCAATTTGTAAGGAGTAATCGCAATAATCAGCATCACATGCACCACGGGAAGCGCCTACTGCTCCTCCTAATAGATTCGCGAGTTTTTGCAATTGCTGGAAGCCTTCCGTGCTTTTCACACCACGTCCTCCTGCTACGACAACTTTCGCTTCTGATAAGTCAACACCTTCTGATGTCTTCTGAATGACTTCCGAAATGATAGAACGCAAACTGTCAATGACAATGGAGACCGCTACGATATCACCTGTACGACTTGTATCCGGCTCCAGTGGCTCAATATTGTTTGGACGCACGGTCAAAAATAACAGCCCGTCCTTGTTTTTCACCTTCTCAAATGCCTTGCCTGAATAAATTGGACGGATAAACACTGTATCGTCGCTTTCACCTTCGATGCCCGTCACATCGGAGATTAAACCTGTCCCGAGTTTACTTGCGATTTTCGGTGATAAGTCTTTCCCAAGTGCCGTATGTCCAAAGACAACGGCTTCCGGCTGTTCCTGCTCATAAACCGCCATGAATGCCTGTCCGAACCCATCCGGGGTATAATATTTCAAATGTGGGTGTTGTACAATCAGTACACGATCAGCTCCATGATGAATCATTTCATCCGCCAATGACTGGACGTCTTCACCAAGCAATACCCCTACAACTTCCCCGCCATTCGCTATCTTTTTTGCGGCAGCAATTGCCTCAAATGAGACATTTCGCAATGCTCCTTCGCGTGCTTCCCCAAGCACCACTACTTTTTTTGGCATACCTAATCCCTCCAACGACTCGATTCGGTCCCATTCAACATATTCGGAACCTAAATATTTATGGGTACGCGCACCCTATTAGATTACTTTTGTGTCCGTATGCAGTAAATTCACAAGTTCCCGAACTTGATCGGTCGGATCGCCTTCCAACAGACGTCCCGCAGCTTTTTGAGGTGGTAAATACACGTCGACTATTTCCGTTTTCGCCACCACATCGTTCTCGTCCAAGTCGAGATCATCGAATTCAAGTTTTTCCAACGGCTTTTTCTTCGCTTTCATAATACCTGGAAGCGAAGGGTAACGCGGTTCGTTGAGGCCCTGTTGCGCTGTCACTAAAAGCGGCAAGGACGTTTCAATCGTCTCGGAATCCCCTTCGACATCACGAATAATTTTCGCGGATGTTCCGTCAATTTCAAGATTCGTAATCGTCGTCACATAATTTATGCCGAGCAATTCCGCTACACGCGGACCAATTTGTCCAGAACCGCCGTCGATTGCTACATTACCTGCTAAAATAAGATCTACTTTTTGCTCTACCAAGTATGACGCTAGGAGCATTGCCGCTGTGAATTCATCCACTTCGTCCACGTCGTCTTCCACATTGATAAGCACCGCTTGATCGGCCCCCATAGCAAGTGCCGTGAGCAACTGTTTTTCTGCATCCGCTTCGCCTAGCGTCACAACCGTCACCTCACCGCCGTGTACATCACGAAGTTGAATCGCCTCTTCAACGGCATATTCATCGTATGGATTAACAATAAATTCAGCTTCACCTTCGGCAATTTTGCCGTTCTCCACCGTAATCTTTTCCTCTGTATCAAACGTGCGTTTCACCAATACGTAAATATTCATAATGGAAGCCCCCCTATCAATTGAAAAAGTCCGGCTGTTGGTTGACAATTCTTTCCCATAATGGCTGGAAACAGCGTTTCGCTTCTTCTGGCGATCCAACTTGCGCTGCCGTATGTCTTGCATGATCTTCAGCAATTAAAACCGGTTTGCCAACGGATTCAGCTAGAATTTGCACTTGGCATGAACGCTCCATGCTTACAAACCACCAAACAGCTTCCTCCAACGAACCTCCGACTGTCAGTAAACCATGGTTTTGCAAAATACATGCTTTATTGTTTCCAAGCGCTTTCCCGATTCTCGCCCCTTCATCCAACTGATGGACGACCCCCGTATAATCACTGTACAGCCCATGGTCATTGTAAAAAGCACATGCTTCCTGATTGATAGGATCCAAATATCGACCTAACGTCGACCATGCCTTTCCGTAAACTGAATGTGCGTGAGCAGCTGCAACTACATCCGGTCTAGCTTTATGTAGTTGTGAATGGATCGTAAAACCAGCCTTATTCACTTCACGATGTCCTTCGACCACTTCACCTTCATGATTGACCATGACAAGATCAGATACTTTTATTTGACTGAAGTGCATATTGTATGGATTCACCCAAAAACAATCATCAAATTCAGGATCTTTCACCGTTATATGCCCCGCGTTTCCTTCGTCAAATCCAAATAAGGAAAATAAACGAAACGCTCCTGCCAGCTTTTCTTTCCGTGATTGACGCTCTTGTTCGATATTCACCAATTCATTTACTTTTGCCACCCTAAACGCCTCCAACATTTATAATAATCTAACTTTTCACCGTACAAATATCATGCTTCACTTAAGAACTGGTTGCCTTTTTTCGATTTCTAGATCATGTAGCTCCAAAAACTTTGTATTGAAATTTCCTTCTTTGAACTTTTCATGTTCCATCAACTGCATGTGAAAAGGAATAGTTGTTTCAATGCCAGTGACCACAAATTCTTCTAGAGCTCTTTTCATTCGACTGATCGCTTCTTGCCGGTCTTTCCCCCACACAATCACTTTCGCGACCATCGAGTCATAAAAAGGTGGAATTTCATATCCCGGGTAAACTGCACTGTCGATACGAACACCATTCCCACCAGGTGCTACATACTTCTCTACTTTTCCTGGACTTGGCAGGAAGTTTCTTGAAGGATCTTCGGCATTGATCCTACATTCGATCGCCCATCCATTGATTTGCACCTCATGCTGAAGAATGGACAATGGATGACCCGCAGCAACCGTAATTTGTTCCTTGATCAAATCAATTCCTGTAATGAGTTCCGTGACAGGATGTTCCACTTGAATGCGCGTATTCATTTCCATAAAGTAGAACGCTCCGTGTTTATCTACAAGAAATTCAACGGTGCCGGCTCCTTCATAGTGAACGGCTTTAGCTGCTAAAACAGCCGATTCTCCCATCTCCTTACGCAACTGAGCATCGAGTGCCGGGGACGGTGCTTCTTCTACCAATTTTTGATGGCGTCGTTGGATGGAACAATCTCTTTCACCCAAGTAAATGACGTTGCCTTGCTGATCCGCCATAATCTGGATTTCCACATGCCGGGGTTCTTCCAAATACTTTTCCAAATACACGCCGGCATTCCCAAAGGCTGTTTGTGCTTCTTGCTGTGCTTGCCGGATCGCTTTGGCTAATTCTTGTTCTTCATAGACGACTCGCATGCCCTTTCCCCCGCCTCCAGCGGTGGCTTTAATGATGACAGGATAGCCGATTGTAGCTGCAATGTCCTTAACGGTTTTGGCAGTTTCAATCAATCCGTCTGTTCCTGGCACCGCCTGTACGCCTGCCTGTTGCATTGTCTCTCTGGCTACTGCTTTGTCACCCATTTTTCGAATTGCCGTGGCACTTGGGCCAATAAACGTCAGCTGGCTCGTTTCACACATCTCCACAAAGTCAGCGTTTTCCGCCAAAAATCCATAACCTGGATGAATCGCATCCGCCCCTGTGACATCCGCAACACTGAGTATACTTTTGATATTCAAATAGCTATCTTTTGCTGCCGCTCTGCCGATACAATATGCCTCGTCAGCCATTTGTACATGTAACGCGTTTTTATCGGCCTCTGAATACACCGCCACCGTTTCAATGCCAAGTTCCTTACATGCTCGGATGATCCGAACTGCAATTTCTCCCCTATTGGCAATGAGTACTTTTTTGAACATAGTTACACCTCCCCTATTTGTTTACCAAAGCATTCACCATTCTTTTATTCGAAATAATGGTTGCCCAAATTGAACAACTTCGCCGTCTTGTACTAAAATATCAATAATTTCTCCATGGACTCCCGCTTCAATTTCATTGAAAAGTTTCATGGCTTCCACGATACAGACGACATCATCTGGCTGTACTGCTTTTCCAATCTCCACATAAGGCGCTGCTTCCGGATTTTCACGTAAATAAAAAGTTCCGACCATCGGAGACGTAATTTCCTGTACCTGCATCGCCTCTTCACTCACCGCTTCTGTTACACTTTCAACGGATGGTGCATTTGGTCGTTCTTGAACGGCAACTGCACTGACACTTGTCGCAAAGCTCAAATCCGTTTCAGACGTCGCACGCTCTTTCCTCAATGCAATTTTCGTAGAATCTTGTTCAAATACAAATTCTTGGGCGGAGGAATCTTTGAATAACTGGAAAATCTCGCGAACTTCTGCAATCTTAAACACAACTAACACTCCTCTAATTGTTCTCTTAAACTAAATTGGTTTTTGGCAATACTTTATTCACAAGCCGTAAATCTGCAAGTAAGCCTTCTTGTTCTCGTAATTGTCGTTGTGCTTCTGCCATTTCAATCGGTTGAAACTGAATGTTATCTCCTGGTTTTCGTTGAGCAACGTAAGAAAGATCCGTCGTAATAATAACGCCCATTTTTGTATAGCCCCCTGATGTGCCACAGTCCGCCATATGAATGATCGGTTGTCCACTTCCCGGAACTTGTATTGTACCGACCGTAATAAAATCCGAAATTATGTCTGGGCTATTCAAATGCTCCATGATAGGACCTTGCAAACGGTAACCCATCCGATCCGATTCATTGGAAACGGTATAAGCTTCATGCAAAAAGGCCGCGACCGATTTCTCCGCAAACTCTTGGTGATGCGGTCCCAATATGAACTGCACAGGACGAGTTGTTCTAAAGTCCGGGATATCCGCTGTACGCAATCTTCTTCCCACCAAATCTCCCACTTCATAGTTTGTGGGACCTAATGGAAGACGGTCACCAGCCTCCAATGCCCTCCCTTCCATTCCACCATAGTTTCCACGCGTAAATGTCGAACGACTTCCCATTACAGACGGGGTTTGGATGCCTCCAGAAAATGCGATATACGCTCGGCAACCATCTATATATTTTCCAAATCGTAGTTCGTCTCCTTGTTTCACACGCAAGGCTTTCCACATCGATACGACCTGCCCATTGAGTACGGGAGAGAGATTGCCTCCCGTTATCGCAATGACTCCATCGCTCTGAAACTGTAAATGGGGACCCACTATCGTCACTTCCAACGCCGCAGTGCCTTCCTCATTGCCGACAAGAATATTTGCTAAACGAAGTGACAAAGCATCCATTGCTCCCGAAGCGGATACGCCCATTGCTCGATACATGGGACGACCTAGATCTTGCACAGTGGTCAATAATCCTGGTCTCAGTACGCTTACATATTCCATTTTTGGTCCCACGCTTTCTGACTATCCTGATCCCACTGCTGGACTTCTTCCTCGCTCACCGGAACATACTGGATGTAATCGCCCGCCTGCAGAAGACTCGGTGGATCTGATTTTGGATTGAAGATTTCCATAGGTGTCCAGCCTACGATGTGCCACCCTGAAGGTGCAGTCATCGTAAAAATCCCTGTCAAATTATTCACGATTTGAATCGTTCCCTTCTCTACCTTGACACGTGGATTGGCTCGTCTCGGGAGCGACAATCTTGAATCAATATCACCACAATATGGATAACCGGCGATGAACCCGATCATATAGGTAAAATAACGTTTGGATTGAAGCAATGCCACAACTTCTTCAATTGTTAACTTTGCATGGTTGGCAATCTCCTCTAAATCAGGACCGTATCTCCCACCAAAGACGACTGGAATATGCAATGTTTTACTTTGTATTTCAACTTGCTCCAAATCGTATTCTTCTAGCTTTTTCAACTCTGTTATTAACTCACCAAATCCGATAAGCACCGGGTCATAACAGACCGTCAGATTATTGAAAGCAGGAATGAGCTGTGTAATGCCTCTAATTTCCCTTGTTTCAATTAAATGAGCAGTCGTATGAACGCGCTTGTTCGTTTCAAGAGATATGACATGTTCAAATTGAATAACGATCGCTTGGTCACCCATCGGAAAATAGAGCGGGGTCTTGGAAGCAACATTCGTTAACATGGGCAGTCTCCTTTTCTTATATATTTATGATTGGGCTTACTTATGCCAACGACCGACTGGTGCAATTTCGATTCCTTTTTCTACAATGGATTTTCTCAAGTGCCGCACAATATCCACTGCCCCTTGCGTATCTCCATGCACACATACGCTATCCGCTTGAATATCGATGAGTTCTCCATCAATGGTCTGCGCTTTTCCATCTAGGATCATTCTTAGTACATTGTCCGCCGCTTCCTGAGGATCTTTGATGACTGCACCTGGCAGTTTCCGTGATACGAGCGTTAAATCTCGGTTATATGCACGATCTGCAAATACCTCGAGGACATGTGAGATGCCTTTTTCTTGTGCGGCTTTATGAATTTCCGTTCCCGGTAAGACAAATAGTTTTGTCTTCGGTAACACTTCTTGGACCGCATCGACGATGGCATCCGCAATATTTCGGTTGACAAATGACATATTGCCCATACTTCCATGTGCTTTGACATGTTGGACTTCCACACCATGCTTTCGGCAAAACGCTTCCAATGCACCAATTTGATAAATGATATAATTCATTAAATCTTTGCGTGAAATATCGATATCTCGGCGACCAAATCCTAACAGGTCGGGATAGCCGATGTGCACACCGACACCTACGTTATATTCCTTGGCCATCGCTACTGTATGATCCATGACATTCGGATCTCCAGCATGAAATCCACAAGCAATATTAGCGGATGAAATGAGCGTAATGACCTCTTCATCCATCCCCAATTTATAAGCACCAAAACTTTCACCCATATCACAGTTTAGATCAATGATTTTCGTCATTGTCAATTCCCCCTTTCTAACTAATCGTTTGTTCAGCTTTCTCGGCCGAGATGGTTTTTTTTCTGTCCTTTTTGACGTTGCCCTCGACCTCTTCTGTATACCAAATGAACTTACCAGTGAACCCGTAGAACAAAGCAATCGCAAGACCAAGAAGGTTTAGCCAGGCAAATGGAAGATAAGACATCGTGGAAACACCTAGAACCGCCGCCATATAGATACCGTTATCTGCCCACGGTACTAACGGAGAGGTTAAGATTCCACCCGTTTCCATATTTCTTGATAATACACGTCGATCCACTTTTAACTGGTCATAGTTTTTTTCAGTTACTTTACATCCCGTAATTAACGAAACATAGCCGGCACTCCCAAAGAAATTGCCTAAAAAGGCCGCGAAAATGGTTGAAGAAGTTAATCTGCCTGCATTGGTAACCCACTTTGCTAAAATCATCGTAAGAACCGTCAAAATTCCGACCTGCTCCATCAAGCCACCGAAACCTAGTGCTAAAATCATAATGGCAATGACTCCTAACATGGATTCAATGCCCCCGCGATTGAATAATAAATCAATAAACGGAACTCCTGATTCAATCACAAATCCACTATATAATGTCCCAACCGCTGTCAAGAGGTCACTCCCTTGAAAAAGAACTGCCCATATGATGCCGAGCACAGATCCGAAAGCCAATGTCGGCATAGCTGGTATTCCTTTCGCCAACATGGCAATGACCACGACCATCGGGATGAGCATATACCATGAGACGTTAAAATTAGCACCCAATGCCTGAATATTAGTTGTCACGACACCGAGATCATTTCCACGACTCGAAAAGAAAAAGCCGGCTATTAAAAACATGATCCCCGAAAGGACAAGTGCAGGAAAACTGATTAATAACATCGATCGAACATGCTGTATGAGATCCACTTTTGCGAGAGAGGCCGTCATCACTGTCGAATCAGAAATCGGTGACAATTTATCCCCGAAATAGGCACCCGATACAACGGCTCCAGCTACGAGTGGCAACGGTAGTCCAAAGCTTTCACCGATTCCCATCATCGCAATTCCAGCAGTCCCCGCCGTTCCCCAAGACGTTCCTGTCGCTAAAGAAGTTAACGCGCAAATCAATAATGTGGCGACGAGAAATATACTCGGATGAATGATCTGTAGACCATAGTAAATTAGCGTAGGGACAATTCCCCCTGCAATCCACGATCCGATTAACGTGCCGACAAAAAATATAATAAGAATCGCTTCTAATCCCGTGAAGATGCCTGTGGCAATTGATTTTTGCAAATTATCATAGGCATGACCAAGGCGTAACCCAAGAAAAATGAGCACAAACCAAACCGCTATTAACGCCAGATGAAGCGGCAGTTCAAACACTGCAAGTGAAAAATACATGATGACTAAAAACGATCCCATGACAAGTAAGAGTTCAAATGAGTTGGGTAAACGAATTTGTTTTTCTTCCATACTTTCACAACTCCCCAGTTATCCATTTCATTTCTATAGAACAGTGACTGCATGAACAGCTTTCAGCAACGGCTACTCATCGCTTTCGCCTAGCTTGTTTAGAATTGAAAGGGATTGATTAGTCAAACATCAACGGTCTTGCCACTTTATTATACGTGCCTCCATCGACCATTAAGGAATGTCCGCTAATATAATTCGATTCGTCCGAAATAAGGAATAAACATGCATTCGCAATATCTTCTCCCGTCGCAATTCTGCCTAATGGCTGATAATCCAATGTTTGTTGAAACGCATCTTCCGGGTCTGGCAAACTTTTAAATGTTTCATAGAGCATTGGTGTATCGACTGTACTTGGACATACCGCATTGACACGGATATTCAAAGGACCGCAATCTAGTGACATTTGTCGTGTTAACGCTGTCATTCCGCCTTTTGACGCAGCATAAGCGGCAAAGCGAGTAATTGTCCGGTAAGCATGCCATGAAGCCATATTGACGATTGCGCCACCTCCGCGTTTTTCCATTTCTGCAATGGCATACTTTGAACAGAGAAATGCACCTGTCAAGTTGACATTGATCACTTTTTGCCATTCTGCTAATGAAGTATCTTTTACAGATTTTCGAATCGTAGCTGCGGCATTATTCACCAATGCGTCTACGCCGCCAAATTGTTCAACCGTTACATGCATCAAATCTTGCACATCTTGCTCATTGCTCACATCCGTTTTCCAAAAAATCGTCTCAATACCTTGTGATTGCAAATCTTTAGCCGTTTTCATACCCGTCTCTTGATCGATATCGGCAATGACAATTTTAGAGCCGTGTTCCCCCAGTTTCTTTGCCGTTGCTTCCCCAATGCCTTGACTTCCACCTGTAATGATCGTTACTTTTCCTTCTAATCTCATTCCAAACTCCCCTTTTTTCTCAGATTTTATAAAATGATTTGATCAATTACGCCTCGGCGTAATTGCGTCCGGATTTTGAATTTCGAATCAAACAGCGAAGGGTTTAATTGGCCGTATTTCTGCGTTTTTTTTGTAGAAATTAAGGCACCTTCAGGACGCGGCAACGCCTGAGTTCATCTATTCAGCCCGGGTTTGAAACCCTACTGAATTGAATGCATTTCTGGCATTCATCCCGCCACTTACAGAAGTGGGGGACTTCTGTAGCTGACGCTTCGCTTTCAGTACAAAAACATTTGCTGAAGCAAGTTAAAATACAGCTGTTTCCAATATAAGATTTTTCGTTGCAAAACGTTCAACCGATAATACAGACATATCAATCGTCTCGTATTTTCCTAGACGGATTAATTCGGAAAGTCCTTTGCCGGCTGCCGGCGCGTGTTGGAAACCATGTCCACTGAATCCACTGATGATGTAATAGCCCGTCATTAGTGGGTGTCCGCCTATGATAGCGTTATGATCGACCGGATTATAATCGTAAAGGCCCGCCCATCCGCTTTCGACTTTCAGTTGCTCAAAATTTGGTGCTCTATGCGCCAATACCGGCCACATTTCCTCCTCAAAATAGGATTTTTCCAGACGGAAATCATAGCCAAATGGCACATCATTCGCCCATCCTACAACAACTTTTGATCTTTCTCCACGAAAGTGTAGACCTGTAGGATCAAACGTAAATGGAATCGTATTTTGAAATTTCACGGTCGTATCGATTGAAAATAACTGGCGCCGCAATGGTTGAATAGGAATTTCCAATCCGATTTTTTTACTTAACTCCCCTGACCATGGTCCTGCTGCATTGACAACGATAGGGGCTTGATACGTATCTCCATTTCTCGTTCGAATGCCAGTCACTTTTTGTTGCTCGGTTAAAATTGTATCCACTTCTTCGTAAATGAATGTAACGCCCATCTGTCTAGCTTTTTTGACATATCCTTGCAATACTGAATACGGATCAGCATTGCCTGCGTTCGCATCGAATACTGAACCAGCCAAATCCTCCACATTGAGTTCCGGGAAGAAATCTTTCGTTTCCTTTTGATCCAACAAATCGGCCTGAACACCGAGCTGTTCTTGGATTTTCATAATATCTTTGAAGACTGGGAGCGTTTGATCATTCAATAAATACAGATAGCCATCTTGGCGAAAATCGATATGGCAAGGTTCACTGTCAATCGCCATTTCTTCTTCGAAGTTTTTATAGATTTCATAGCTGTACTGACTCATTTTAATATTGATTTCTGTACTGAATGTTTGCCGGATCCCCCCCTCACTGCGCGGTGTAGATGAGTATTCATACGCCTGATCTTTTTCCAAAATACCAATGCTCCCTGTATAGCCATCTTTCATAAGGTTATAAGCAAGGCTACCTGCCATAATCCCTCCACCAACAATAATCATGTCAAATTTTTTAGTCATAGCTGTCTCCTTTACATCAATCATATTATGTAACTCTACCCCATAAGAAAGCGCTTTCAATCAAAACTTCTAAGACTAAGTTTAGAGGATACACCCAGTCATTTCTACGTCAAATTTGAACAATAATTTCAAATATTAAACTATTTATCTTCGTGCAACTTGCACAAATATTTGATATTATAAATCAAATGAGGCGGATAGAAACCCTTTCGCATCTTCATTTAAACTAGTTTTTCCCACATAACCTTACATACTTCAGAAAATAATTTGGACAAGTTCACTAAATGCATAAAGGTACTGTTCTCAGTATCTAGATAACAAGAAAGGATGAAGTCGATTGATTTTAAAACAGATCGCCCAAAAGATTTCCGATGATACGACGAAGATTATCGGTTATCCAGTCAGTATTTCGGATGAGAATGGGATTCTGATTGGTGTATCGGACCCAAAACGATTGGGGTTATTCGATAAGTTGCTGGATGGGGTGATAAAGTCGAAGGAGTTAACTTACTACGGTGAAGAAGCTGCACAAGACTTGCCTGGAATTTTCCCTGGCGTTGCCACTCCGATCATCTTGAATGGAGAAGTGGTAGGTGCAGTTGGACTCTTAGGTAAAGTGGAAGAAGACACCGAATCGTATAATTATATCCAACTCGTCAAAAATCATATCGAGATGGTTTGTCACGAGACTTTACGGAAAGAGATGAAGTCGATCGAAACAAGCAATTTAAATACATTGATCCAACTTATTCTTCATTTTGACAAAAACATAAGCGATTTGGAACATCTAATCAGCTATGGAAAGATGTTAGGTTTCGATTTATGTTTAGACCGCATTTGCCTCATCATTGAAGTTGGTACCTTGTCCGATCATAATTACGTCGACCCATCTGTTTCGCAACAAATCCAAGCTGAATTGGAAGACTATCTTCACCATCTCTTTCAAGCAAATCCGCAAAACTTAATCGGCCACTTACATTTCAACCAATTC
Organism: Sporosarcina soli; assembly: GCF_042655805.1. Classification (NCBI taxonomy): domain Bacteria; kingdom Bacillati; phylum Bacillota; class Bacilli; order Caryophanales; family Caryophanaceae; genus Sporosarcina; species Sporosarcina soli. The sequence goes on from NZ_JBHSNO010000008.1 coordinate 239,786, forward strand.
ATCGTATTGGCAGCATTGCCAAATTACCAGACTTTAGAAAGCTTCGTAAAGGAAATTGAAGAACGGATAAAAAAGTTCACACAACACTTAGCAAACAAATATCACTTGTGCCCAGTAGTTGCAATAGGTGATTTTCATCCCGGCATTGGCGGTTTTAAAAAATCCTATCAAAACGCTTTAAAAACATTATCGGCAGGCAAGAAGATTTCAGGAGATGGCAATGTATTTTATTACGATGATCTCTCTATCAAATTGGAAATATTGCTAAATGACTTGCCAAGGAACTTCTTCGACGAGTTACATGGAAAATTTGAATCCTTGATGACACATGTAAACTTTGACATATTGGCCTCAACCTTTCTTGCATACTGCACATGTAAAATGAATGTCAGTGAAGCCGCACGTCACTTGTACATCCACCGAAATACATTCATCTATCGACTGGAACGCATTCATGAGCTGACAAGACTGGATTTAACGAATTATAACCATTGCCTCCTGCTCTATTTAACAATCAAAAACAACCAAAACCGGAATGCACCGCTTGAAATTTTATAATCGAGAACATCATGAAGGCTCCCATCCTCTTTGGATAAAACGATAAAAAAACAGGTAGGATTTCTTCTTTACAAGAAAAATCCTACCTGTAATTTGATGGTTATCTTATTCAGCTAACCCACTAACAATCATATCCGCATTCCATTTCAACATTTTAATATACGTATCGCCGTCTTCACCAGGTTTCCCTAAAGAGTCTGTAAAGATTTTCCCTGCAATCGGTACCCCCGTCTCCCGCTCTACCATTTCCATACTTCTTGGGTCGACGCTCGTTTCAAGGAACAAGGCAGGCACTTGGTCGTCGTTCACGATTTCGATGATGCTTTTTAGCTGTTCAGGTGTTCCTTCACTATGGGAATTGATTTCCCAAATGTAGGCCGCTTTAAAGTCATAGGCATCGGAGAAATATTTGAATGCTCCTTCGCTTGTGACAAGAACGCGCTTTTCTTTTGGAATTTGGTTCACCTGTTCTTGAATTTCTTCATGAAGCGCTTCAAGTTCTTCGATATATGCTTGTGCATTTTCTTCGTAAATCTTAGCGTTATCAGGGTCGACTTTCTTCAATGCATCACGGACATTTTCCGTATAAATGATTCCATTACGTGCATCCAGCCATGCATGAGGATCTTCCTCCCCTTTATGCTCTTCCGAGTTTAAATGCATCGCTTTGACACCTTCACTTATTTTAAAGACTTGCCCATCCTCTTCTGATTTCCCAGCCGTTTCAATCAACTTTTGAAACCAGCCATTCCCTTCTTCCAAATTCAATCCGTTATAAAAGACGACATCCGCATCTGTTGTCAATGCGACATCTTGCGGCAACGGATCATACTGGTGTGGATCCGATCCGATCGGCGCCAGACTGTGCACATCGACCAGATCTCCCCCGACATTTTTCACAATATCATAGATAATCGAATAGGTCGTCACAACTTGCAACTGGTCACCTTTCTCTTTCGTAGTCCCCCCCTCTTCTTCATTACACGCCGTCAAGAAGACAGCAACGACTAGCATCGCTAGCCCCATCAACCATTTTTTCATTTCCCAACTTTCCCTTCTATTTATAGATTGTAGACAAAGTTGTTTCTTAACTTTGTCTACACCTTTTCTTAGAGATACGCTATTACTCAGGAATTCTTTCAGCCTGATTGAAAACGCTTGTCACGTGGAAGGCAAGCTAAGAACGCGACGTCCTGTCACAACGCCTGCATGACTCGCATCCTGCAAGCCCTCGCAAAGACGCGAATTGAACTAAGGTTCATGAGCGGACAAGCGAATAAGGAAGGCATCCTAAGGGCGCCGCGTCCTAAAAGAAGGTGCCTTAATTTCTGCAAAGAACGCAAAAATACGGCAAATCGAACCCTCCGCTGTTCGATTGGCAACGGATGCGAGCGTTTGTCAACAGGCTAAGCTGTCAAGAAACAGCTGATTTCTGTTTGTTAGATCGAATCGTTCTCCATAAAATCCCTTGTTTTGGAGAGAAAACAAATGCCACAATAAATAACACAGTCGCAACAAGTACAATCGTCGCGCCTGACGCGAGATTATACGTAAAACTCAAGTACAAACCGACGATGGCAGCAATCGCGCCGAAAAGAGCCGATAGAAAGATCATAATCGATAAGCGATCTGTCAATAAGTAAGCGGTGGATGCCGGCGTAATAAGCATCGCAACGACTAAAATAATGCCCACCGTCTGCAATGAAGCAACTGTGACAAGTGTCAACAGCGTCATTAGAAAATAGTGGATCAATTTATTCGGCAGACCGTATGCTTGCGCCATAATCGGGTCAAACGAGCTGACAAGCAACTCCTTATAGAATAAGAAGACACTCACTAAGACGATGACACCGATCACCAAGGTCATCCACATATCCGACGGCCGTACAGCCAACACATTTCCGAACAGAATATGATACAAATCGGAACTACTTTTCAAAAACGTAATGAGAATGATCCCTAAAGCGAATGCTGATGTAAACATGATCCCAATGGAGGAATCATTTTTCACACGGCTATTCTGGCTAATAAACCCAATGCCAATAGCCGTTAAAATCCCAGTAACAACCGCGCCGATAAAGAAATTGATACCCAACATATAGGAAACTGCAACCCCCGGCAATACCGCGTGGGAAATCGCATCCCCCATCAACGCCATTCCTCTCAAGATAATGAAGCACCCAATCACTCCACTGATGACACCGACCATAACAGAAGTCATGAGTGCTTTTTGCAGAAATTCGTAGTGCATGACTGATTCGATAAAATGCATCATTTTGCCATCACCTCATCTAAGAACGATAATTGGCTGCCATATGCTTGTGCGATGGTACGTGGCGTATATACTTCTTTCACACTTCCTGCAGCAATCAACTCCTTGTTCAATAATAAAAGTTCATCAAAATACTTTTCTGCCTTGTTTAAATCATGGTGGACAACGAGAATCGTTTTCCCTTCATCCCGCAGTTCCTTTAAAATTTTCACAATCATCTCTTCGCTTGTCACATCAATCCCAACGAACGGTTCATCCAATAAAAACAAATCCGCCCGCTGCGCAAGCGCCCTAGCCAAGAAAACCCGTTGTTGCTGACCACCTGACAATTCACCGATTTGACGATCTTGAAATTCGATCATATCCACTTTTTCCAGACATTTTAAAGCCCATTCTTTTTCTTTTTTTCCTGGTCTTTTCAATACACCGATTGTTGGATATGTACCAATCAGTACCGTATCTTTTACTGTAATCGGGAAATCCCAGTCGATTGTACTACGCTGCGGTACGTAAGCAATCCGTTTCCGCACTTCTTTCAGGCTAGCACCTAGAATCGAAATTTCTCCTTTATCTATTGAAATCAAATTCAATATCGATTTTAGTAGCGTGGATTTGCCTGCGCCATTAGGCCCGATGATCCCTACAGATCTGCCCTCTGGAATCGTAAACCCGATATTATGCAACACTTCTTTTCCGTAATATGAGACATGCAAATCCGAAACTGTTATCGCATTTTTCATCTAAAAAGCACCTCCATAGTTCTATTTATATGCAATAGTTTCCTTAAGGCAACTTCTATTGTAAATTTTTTTGCCCTAAGGCAACTTTACAAGTAAAAAAAAGAAAACCACTTTTGTTTCCCGAAGGAAACTTTACTTCTACATAATAAAATATACCCGCTGAAATGTAAAGCAAAACTTTTTAACTTTTTTTATTAAGCAAATAACCGCAAAACTGTCTAGACAGTTTTACACTTTCTTTTGAGTAATTGTCCGTATTGAACACTTCATAGACTGGTACAATTCTTGCATGTTCAACTAGATAAGGAGGGATTGGGTTGTCCAAAAATTTCACGAATGTATTGATTGAAGATGCGATTGCAATTGTGGAGATCGATCATGCACCTGCCAACACATTGTCATCGGCATGTATCGCAGAACTAAGGGAAGTATTTAATAATTTGTCAAATGATAAGCAAGTGAAAGCGATTATTTTAACTGGAGCGGGCCGCTTCTTCGTAGCAGGAGCCGATATTAAAGAATTTGTAGCGGCTTTCGGCAATGAGGATAAGGGACTTGATATGGCAGTAGCCGGACAAGCGATTTGCGATGAGATTGAAAATATGAAAAAACCGGTCATCGCGGCCATTAACGGTGCCTGTCTCGGGGGCGGTCTTGAATTGGCGATGGGCTGCCATTATCGGATTGCAGTGCCTGACGCCATACTTGGATTGCCGGAACTCAAACTAGGTCTTATTCCAGGTTTTGGCGGAACACAAAGATTGAGCAGATTGACTGGAACAGCAACTGCTTTGGAATTGATTTTGACGAGCAAACAGCTCAAAGGCAAGGAAGCCAAAGAGGTCGGTATTGTCCAGCTTGTCGTATCACCGGAAGAACTATTGCCGTCTGCCAAAACGATTGCCAAGGCATTTATCGAGGGGAAAAGCATGACAAGTATTACAAGAGCTGTAGAATGTATTATAGGAGGAGCCAATGAATCTTTGGCAGATGGGCTTGAACGGGAACGTTCTCGATTTGCCGAACTATTCTTAACCGATGATGCCAAAGAAGGGGTACAAGCATTTATCGAAAAAAGAAAACCGCTCTTCACACATAAGTAAAAGGGGTGGAATGGATGACAAATGAAGTGTTATTTTCAATCAGCGACAATGGTGTGGCAACCATCTTGTTGAATCGACCTAAAGCGCTCAATTCATTGTCTTTGGAAATGGTGCAAGCCATCGGGACAACTTTGGCAGATTGGGCGGAAAACGATCAAGTCAAAGCGGTCATCATGAAAGGGGCAGGTACAAAAGGGCTTTGTGCAGGCGGGGATATCAAAACATTATATGCTGCCAAAGATAGTGCCGATGGACTTGAAAAAGCGCATGATTTTTTCATAACGGAATATCGGACGGATTTAGCGGTGGCTCAATTTCCTAAACCGATCATCGCTTGTTTAGATGGCATTGTCATGGGAGGCGGCGTCGGTTTAACGTATGGTGCTTCCACACGAATTGTCACGGAACGGACGATTTGGGCCATGCCTGAAATGACGATCGGCTTTTTCCCTGATGTAGGGGCAGCCTATTTTCTCAATAAGGCTCCAGGTTTCATCGGCCGCTATCTCGCACTGACAGCTACGCAATGGAAAGCAGCAGACGTTCTTTATATGAATGCTGCCGATCATTTTATTTTGCATGACAACCTTCAACTTTTCCTTCAGGAATTGGAGCAAATCGAGTGGCAAGATTCAACTCTCGATACATTGCTGGCAAAATATACGGCGAATCAACCTGAAGAAGGCAAGCTTGCCTCCTTACAACAAGAAATCGATATGCATTTTTCCAAAGAAACAGTTGAAGCAATCATCGACTCTCTCGGGAAAAGCAACACCCCATTTGCAAAAGAAACACGTGAAACGATGCTCTCGAAATCACCTGTCTCTTTAAAAGTGACACTGAAACAAATAGTGGATGGTCAATCTAAAACATTGGAAGAATGTCTCGCAACAGACCTGATTCTTGCGAAAAACTTTATGAAACATGAAGACTTTTTCGAAGGTGTCCGTTCCGTTTTGATCGATAAAGATTTGACACCACAGTATAACTATCCGCTACTTTCATCCGTATCCGAAGAAATGGTCAACCGTTTTTTCATAGCGGAGTCAACAATCGCCCATAATTAAAGAAAAAAGCCGAATCCTCTTGAAGGAGCTCGGCTTTTCCATTTTTCATGTAGCGGATCCATTGACGTTGACACCAATCATATCAGCATCGACATTTGTGTGCTTCCTCACTTTCTCCGTAAATGAACATTCCTTTCGTAAGAATTTATTTCGCCCCTTCCGTTGTCAAAGATGTGGCTTGTTCTTTCACTTTTTTATAAAGCGCCGACATATCTTCCTCCGCAAATCCGGATTGCTCCGCATTTTTGTAAACAGCTAACAGTGCTTGGCTGATCGGTAAATGCAAATTCTTTTCTTGTGCCAAATCCATCGCAAATCCCATATCTTTTCGTAATAGTTTCAAGGCAAAGCCAGGGGCATAATCTTCAGTTGCGATAAAAGACTTATAGTTTCGTTCATAGATGCGACTTTGCCCATAACTCACATTCAACATGTCGAAAAGCTTATCCAAATCCATGCCGCTTTCTTTGGCCAACACTAACGCTTCAGCCACTCCAGCCGTATAGAAGCCAATCAGTAGATTATTAATCAATTTCGTAACAGTCCCACTATCGATCTGTTCATTGACATGAAATAGGTTTTCGCCTAACAATGAAAGTACAGGTAACGAACGCTCATAATGAGCTGTAGAGCCCCCGACCATAAACGTTAGCGTCCGATTTTCCGCTCCAATGACCCCTCCGCTGACTGGAGCAGCCAAATAGGCAACCCCTTTCGCATCCGCTTCCGCATGAATGCGTCGATTCACTTCCGGAGCGACCGTACTCGTATCAATTAATAGAATCTTGTCACTGCTATGATGAATGAGCCCTTCTTCTCCTAAAAAAACGGATTCCACAGCAGCAGAGGAAGGTAAGCTCGTTAGTATAATCGCACAACTCTCCGCCATTTTTTTAATAGATTGACCGATGCTCCCTCCCGCTTCCTGAAATGCTTTTTCCGCCGCTTCGCTTTTGTCCATTCCATAAACGGTACATCCTGATTCCAGCAGATTTTTCGCCATGGGCATCCCCATGTTTCCTAAACCGATCACACCAATTTCCATTGTTCTCCTCCTCCAATTAGACGGTATAACGACCGCTTTTGATCATCGCTTGGACAATTTCTCTTTTCTTTTCAAACAAATTGCTATAGAGCGGAAATGAGACGGCTTCAATTTCTGAAACGATTTTTCGCCGACTATTCTCATCGGTATACGCGCTTGACACAAAGGTTATCGCATCCGCTTGTATACTGCGGTATCCTTCTTCACAGAGGATTTCAGTGAGGAGACGTTTTAATTTTTCTGAGGCCTCCTCCTGTTTGTCTATCGCCTTTTCTGTCCGTTTGAACGCGGATTCGAGTATAAACAGTCTTTTATTTATATTGGCCAATAGCCGTAAAAATTCTTGTTGTTCGCCAATCGATTCTTTCAAATGAAGTGTTAGCGCTTTCAAAACGATATCCACCTGTTGTTTCGCCGCTACAATATAGTCATAGGATCTTTCCAAACAAGCTGGATAATCCGCTTGTTCAATTCGGGAAACACTTTGCCCCTTTTTGAGAACTACTTTGGCAATGGCAAGACGATTGATTTCATTCGTTCCTTCGAAAATCCGATTGATCCTCGCATCGCGGTATAAATTTTCTACCTCATATTCTTGCATATAGCCGTATCCACCATGAATTTGTACAGCCTCATCGACGATATAGTCAAGCGCTTCAGAACAATTCACTTTGTTGATCGCACAGTCCATCATGAAACCTGCAACGACACGCACAAATTCTTCAGTGGATGCCAGATGTTGTACGGCATCATCCAATTCACCGGCAGTCCGGTATGCAGCACTCTCCGCGCCAAATAGTTGCACGGCCATATTCGCAATCTTTTCCTGGATCATCGTAAAGTCGACTAATGATTTTTGGAACTGTTTTCGCTCTTTCGCATAAGCGAGCGCCAGTTGGAATGCATGCTTTCCTGTACCGATATTGGCAAAGGCCAATTTCAAACGAGCCATGTTCAAGATATTTAAGGCGACTTGATGCCCTTTTCCAATTTCGCCCAAAACATTTTCAGCAGGAATCTTCACATCTTCCAATATAAGTGTCGCAGTTGAAGAGTCTTTGATTCCCATCTTTTTTTCCTCAGGCCCTATAGAGACCCCTTCAAAGGTTCGATCCACGATAAACGCGGTCATCCCTTTGGCGGTTTTTCCAAATACGACATAGCAATTTGCAAGTTGCGCATTGGTAATCCATTGTTTCTCTCCATTCAAGGTCCAATAGGTCCCTTCTTCACTCAAAACGGCAGTTGTCTGTGCATTCAATGCATCCGATCCCGCATTTGGTTCCGTCAATGCATAGGCGCCGATCCATTCTCCACTTATGAGCTTCGGTAAATATTTTTTCTTTTGGGCTTTCGTTCCGAAGTAAACATAGGGCAATGTACCAACTCCAGCATGGATATTGAATGATACGCTAAATGAACCGGCAGCCCCCATCTTCTCCGCAACGAGACCCGCCACTTTTTTTCCCAGTTCCAAGCCACCAAAGTCTTCAGGTACTTCGATCCCAAGAAGACCAATCTCCCCCGCTTTTTCAAAGAGAGTACGTACCGCTTGCTGTTCGATTGGTGTAGCCTTTTCCATTAAAGGCCTTACATCCAACTTGAGAAATTGCTCAGTCGTTTTTGCAATCATTTCTTCTTCGTCTGCAAAGTCTTCAGGTGTGAAAAAAGTTAAATCCTCCACCTTGTCAGTCAAATTGGAATTTGATTCTGCATACTGTGTTTGATCCATTCCTCTTTCCCTCCATTCACTTTATCAAATTATAATTGCAATTTTTATGCCAAGAAAAATGAAGGCAGCTGGCAGCTCCTGAAAAGGGGATTTGTATAAGTGACTAGACAGTTTGACAGTTTATCCATTCATAGTTGATAACGGGATAGTTTATTGTAAAGAGTCGCTCTTGTGATACCAAGACGCTTAGCCGCTTCCGATTTATTGCCTCTCACTTCTTTTAATACTTTTTCAATGACTGTCTTTTCTTCTTCCTCCTGATCAAGCTGTCTGGCTTCCCTTCTTTCATGGAGCGGCGAAGAGTTTGTCATGTAAGCTTGTATCTTTTCAGTTTGAAAAAATTCCTTTGGCAAATCAGATACTTTCACATGCGATTCACTTGTCAAAGCAAATAATCGCTCTAAGACATTCAATAACTCCCGTATATTTCCCGGCCAATGGTAACGGAAAAACAATTGCATAACATCTTTATCAATCGTTTTCTGTGTAATGCCGTATGTTTCACAAAGAATGGACAGCTGACCTGAAATCAAGAGAGGGATGTCTTTTTTCCGTTCTCTTAAAGGCGGAATATGCAGAGGGAGAACATGCAGCCGATAATAGAGATCTTTCCTGAATTCTCCTTTTCTCACCATTTGTTCTAAGTTTTTATTGGTCGCGGCAATGATGCGAAAATCGACCGGTATCGGTTCCATTCCTCCAATCCGCTCCACTTCTTTTTCTTGAATAACCCGCAAAATCTTCGCTTGTGTAGAAAGGGGCATATCGCCAATTTCGTCCAGAAAAATGGTCCCTTTATGGGCCAATTCAAACTTTCCTTGTTTTCCTCCTTTCTGTGCACCTGTAAATGCACCTTCCGTATAGCCAAACAACTCAGATTCGAGTAAGTTATCCGGAATGGCAGCACAATTGACACTGACAAAACGCCCGTTCCGCATAATACCTGTATCATGGATCGCACGGGCGAATTGCTCTTTTCCGACACCGCTTTCCCCGCTAATGAGAACAGGTGCTTTGGACAGCGCTGCCTTTCTCGCAATCTTTTTCGTCTGGGAGATGGCAGGGCTTTCGCCAAGAATCTCTTCAAAAGACATTCGTTTCCGGGCAATAGGTTTGTTGCTTTGGTGCGAACTGTCCCCTTTTTGTTGTTCCAGCGCACCTTTTTTCGTCATAATTTGTTGAATTTCAGAAACGCCTTCATAAATGAGCATACCGACCGCCCCAACTACTTGCCCATTTTTCCAAATGGGCATTCGGTGCACCACCATTTCTTGACCTTGTAACCGATGAATTTGATTCCGCTCGGGAATACCTGTTGTCAGGACGATCGGAATTCTTGTATTCTCGATTACTTGCTCAACAGGGCGCCCAATCGCTTCTTCCTTACTCATCCCGACATAACGACTATACGTTTCGTTAAACAATTTGATGATTCCCGTTTCATCCACAATTGCAAGCCCCTCATAGGCTGTATCAAAACAAAGTTGATACCACTCATTCGTTTCCTGCGATTTTTCATGCTGTTGAACAACTGTTTGATAGATGGACAACAGCTCTTTTTGTGTGATGACGCCTTTTAAAACTTTTGTTTCTTCGCATACGACATAGAGTGGACAATGATTCAATTCCTTTATCGAAAAACCCTCGTTGATCGTCAGAAAGTTTACACTACCGATCAAACCGATCGGTTCATCCCAATCCATCCCGCCTTCAATTGCAGCAAGACAATCCTTTATGTTAACGACCCGTATCATCTTTCCATCTTCCACGAGCGGTAATTCCACCCATTCGCCATCAGCCAACAACCGAAATGCGTCCTTTAGCTTATGCTTTGTTGTCAGCATTTGCAGAGAAACATCCATCCATTCTTTCACCAAACCCATAGTCGCTCCCCCTTTCAACACTTCCTCCAATCCAAATTCCTACTATTTTAAATAGTAGATCAAAAATAAAGTTGTTTATTTAACTTCGCCATAACCCGAGAAAATTCCTTCGTAACGAACAGCCCGATCGGTGCAGCGTTATTGTGAAAATAAAGTGAAACTTCAATCAGTGGGGGTTTTCCCCATCCCCCACTGATTGTTAGTTGAACCAATCGGGCTTTTACGGGCAGTTGATCTCCCACCTATCCTTATCGTTATACTTAAGTCTTCAGGTGGCAGTCTTACTGCCCGTTAATGCGGGATAAAAAAATGATGGCTCGCTCCTGAGAATGCCAAACGAGCATTCTTCAAAATACGAACCATCATTGTGAAACCTAGTTATTGTCCTTTCGTTAAAACCGTTTTGGCAATGGATTGGTCTAATGCTTCAAATTCATCATAAGAAATGGTTTCATACAATTCACTTCTCGTCTGCATAGCAGCTAATGATCGTTCTTGGGATCCGCTGCTAATTATTTCTTCATACACACGTTCATAAGCTTTAGCGGCAACTCTTAAAGAAGTGACAGGATAAATGACCATTTGAAAGCCCATATCCGCAAATTGTTCAGCACTATAGTAAGGCGTTTTTCCAAATTCGGTCATATTGGCAAGTAAAGGAATCGGAATTTCTTTTGCAAACAAACGGAACTCCTCTTCCGATTGAAGGGCTTCCGGAAAAATGACATCCGCCCCCGCCTTCACATAAGCTAGTGCTCTTTGCAATGCTTTTTCCAATCCTTCTACAGCTCGAGCATCGGTTCTTGCGACAATGTTGAGAGAAGGGGCGACCTGTTTAATAATCGAGACTTTTTGCACCATCTCTTCAATGGTCACTAAATTTTTGCCATTTAAATGACCGCATTTCTTCGGTAATTGCTGGTCTTCCAATTGTACAGCAGCGACGTTCGCTTCTACCATTTCGCAGGCGGTACGTGCCACATTTAACACGCCGCCAAATCCTGTGTCAATATCGACGAGCACTGGCAAGTCCGTTGCCCGTATGAGATCTCGTGCACGATCCGCAACTTCGGCTGACGTCACTATTCCTAGATCAGGCAAACCGCGGCTCGCGGTATAGGCTGCCCCCGATAAATACAAAGCTGAAAATCCGGCACGCTTCGCAACGAGCGCTGCCATTGCATCATGCGCACCAGGAATCTGTACAATTCCCGATGTTTGCATAAGCGAACGGAATTTCTTAGCCAATGTTTCTTGTGATGATGGCTGATCAACAATCCAAGCCATATTCTTTCCCCTCCTTACTCATAGCAAAAATAAGTCGACAAACGCATTGACATGCATCTTTTCCAATTCGCTTTGCTTTGCACACGCCGCTTCGATTTCTCCGCGTTTCTTTTCAGGATAGTGTGTCACTAGCGTTGCCGAAAACTTTTCATGTATTTTAGGGATGGCTTCTTCTCTTCTAAAGCGATGGCCAAGCGGATACTCGCACACAATCTTCTCAGTCGTCGAACCGTCTTTAAATTTCACTTGCACTGCATTAGCGATTGAGCGCTTGCTCGGATCGAGATAGTCTTTTGTATATTGTTCGTCTTCTACAACGACCATCAAATTTCTTAATCGATCGATGCGAGGATCGCTCGCTGCATCGTCTTCATAATGATCGGCAACAATATCCCCATACAATAAACCGAGTGCCGTAATGTATTGCAAGCAATGATCACGATCGGCAGGATTATGGAGCGGCCCCACTTTGTCGATAATCCGAATCGCGGATTCATGCGTCGTAATCAAAATTTGATCGATTTCGTCGAGTCGATCCTTGACATTTGGATGGAGAGTGACTGCACATTCAGCAGCCGTCTGTGCATGGAATTCGGCAGGATACGAAACCTTAAAGAGCACGTTTTCCATAACATAGGCATCCAATGGACGTGTAAGTGTCACTTCCTTTTGCTTGAACAATACATCTTGGAATCCCCATTGCGGTGCGGATAATGCCGACGGATAACCCATTTCCCCCGTCATGGTCATCATCGCCAGCCGGACCCCTCGACTCGTCGCATCTCCTGCCGCCCATGATTTCCGTGAACCGGTATTTGGCGCGTGACGATAGGTCCGTAGGCTTGCTCCGTCAATCCAAGCATTTGTGAGCGCGTTATTGATCTCCGTGCGGCCTCCGCCAAGCATTTTGGTGACAACCGCAGTTGTAGCGATTTTAACGAAATGGACATGATCTAGTCCGACACGGTTCAAGCTGTTGTTTAGCGCCAGGACGCCCTGAATTTCATGCGCTTTGATCATCATTTCCAAAACGTCCCGGATCGTAAGCGGTTTTTTCCCTTCGGCCAATCGGACACGGCTCAAATAATCCGCTGTCGCTAAAATGCCCCCTAAATTATCGGATGGATGCCCCCACTCAGCGGCTAACCAAGTGTCATTATAATCTAGCCAACGAATCATCGCGCCGATATCGAATGCCGCTTTTATCGGATCAAGAACATAAGGCGTGCCTGGTACGCGGCTACCGTTCGGGACAACTGTACCCGGAACAACCGGCCCTAGTAATTTAGTACATTCTGGATAATTCAAGGCCAGTATGCCGCACCCGATCGTATCGATCAATACATGGTAAGCGGTCGTATACGCTTCTTCACTTGTAATCTCTTTCTGCAACACATATTCTGTAATCTCTTCAATCAATGCATCTGTCGACGTCTGTTCCTGTAGTTTCAACATCCCAACGCTTCCTTTCTGCAATCGAATTGTTTAAGATAGAACTAGGCGATGCATACTGCATCCCTTCTTAAGGTGAACGGCCAGTTACAACTCCCCAGTTGATTGATGACTGTGTCGTTCGCCATTATAGTGAACCCGCGGTCGGAATAAGCGGTTATTTTCGTGTTGTTCGATGATATGCGCACATAAGCCAACCGTTCTTGCCCCAAAGAAAATCGGTGTGAATAATGGAATTGGAATGCCGAGCATCGAATAGACAGGCGCCGCATAATAGTCCAAATTCGGATAAAGCCCCTTCTCCCTTTCCATCACTTTTTCCCCTGCCTCACACATGCGGTACAGAAGGTCGTCCCCTTTCAACTCGCATAAGGCTTTTAACTCATCTTTCATGACCAATGCTCTCGGATCTATTTTCTTCATGTAGACGCGATGACCAAATCCCATAATCTTTTCCTTGTTCTGTAAACGTTTTTCCAGCAATGTTTCAAATGCCTCCACTGAGCCCGCTCCCAGCAGCATATGCATCACTGCCTCATTGGCACCGCCATGCAAATTTCCTTTTAAGGAAGCGACAGCACCAGTCAACGCACCATATATGTCCGAAAGCGTCGAGGCGATCACCCGAGCGGTGAAAGTGGAATTCGGCATTTCATGTTCGCTGTAAAGTAAAAGCGATTGATCAAAAATGGACGCTTCAAGGTTTGTAGGTTTTTTCCCAGTGATCATATAGAGGAAATTGGCGCTATAGGATAATTCATTTAACGGACGAACCGTTTCTTCCTTTTGTAAAATGTGATAGCTATTGGCAATGATTTCAGGAATTTGACTGAGCAATTTATAAGCCCGTGCTTTATTGGCAGCCAACGTATGATGATCGATAGTCGGGTCATAGCCTGCCAAGGCAGAGATCCCCGTTCGCAAGGCATCCATAGGATGAGTCTCTTCCGGAAGCAGTTGCAAAACTTTCATCACGTCCTCTGGGAGGTCGTATTCCGCTTTTAACTTCGCTTCTACATCCGCTTTTTCCGCCTCAGTCGGCAATCCATCTTCCAATAGCAAGTGCACGATATCGAGATAACCTTTTGTTTTCGAGAGCTCAATTAAATCGTATCCTTTGATAACAATCTGTCCCAATACCGTATCCAATAATGATATGGCGGTCTCAGCAGCTACAACCCCTTCTAATCCCGGTGAAAATGTCATCGTATCCGTCATCCAATCTTCCCCCTATCCGAATAGTAGTTGCTTGTACTTTGTAAGCGCTTTAAATCCGTTAGAAAACAGTTTGGCCCCGAACATTTTATACGCTTAGCTATTTCTGACCACAAAAAAACAACTTCTCTAAGAAGTTGTTAAAGAGCGTCAGAATACCTCCTGAAGAAAGCTGCCCGTCACAAATAGGCACAGCTCATCTGCGCATCCTTAACACCCCCTATCCTCGTAGGTCCATACGTGTTTTAAAAAAAGGCAGGTCTCCTGGCTAATGATCATCGCTATTCGTCCCTTCCCGCCTTTATCAAAAAGCAGTGGTCTACACGAAATCGCTCCCATATACAGTTGCGGGACAGCGTCGGATTCACACCGAACTTCCCTTTTAAGCACATTCATAGATTACGATGGATGTGCACCTTTTTTCACACATATTCAGTTATACTTTCGACTATACCACACAACTCTAAAAATTCAAAACATTTTATACTTAGTTGTTTACTAGTATTGAAGCAAAGATTCATGACAACGAAAAATCGTCATCCTTCGACACCGTCCTTGCCATCATAAGGACAATTCTCAGAATGACGACTCCATTTTATAAATCGCTCAACGCAATAATTTCACCCGTTACCGCATCCACTGCTTCCGCTGCATCGAGCAAACCACAAAGAATATATTTTCCGGAAAGCTCATCATAGAGATAAGTCGGATCAAGCGTAATGTAGGGGATCATTTTTTCAAAAGCCTCTTCATGCGTAACCTTCTCCTGTTCCGCTGGCGCGAATGATTCGAAAATCTCGAACATGGCATCGTTATCCATAAAATTCAACACAGACATCTGCTCAGGATCGATGAATACAACTAATTTCCTTTTCAAAATTGAAGGATTTTCTTCAATCATTCTACAATGCGCTTCAATGAAATTCTCTTGGCGTTGGAATTTATACAGCTTCCACTGTCCTGATTCGTCCGGATACTCGGCTCGCAGAAGGTCTAGTACTACTTTTTTCGCCTGTTCGAGCTGTTCTTCAGTCAGCATCTGTTTTTCAAGATCGACATTCCCAAATGCATCTTCCACACTAGCTACAGATGTGAGTTCAATTTGTTGACGTTCAATTTCCATTTCAAGCGGCGTATCCCATTTCATCACTTCGTCCACTGTCACTTCTGTGCGCTCGTGTTCGAAAAACGGAATGATTCTTTTTCCATCGACTGTCACAAACACCTCTTCCATTGCATACGCCGGAACGAACCGCATATCCGCTTCGGACGGAAATTTGATAAGCTGAAGCTGCCGTTTGACAAGCGGTTCAATTTCTTCCAACGTCAATGTGAAATCTGATTTCTCAATTTCTTCCCGATACGGAAGCGATCCATATGTGGAAAAATGAGTGAGCTTCCCTTCATCGTCGAACTTCACCGTAATGCTACAACCCGGTGAAATTCTAATTCCATTCACATCAAATTCGAATTCAATTTCATGCTCATTCACTTGTGTTAGCTTAAAGTCATCCAAATACGTCCACCCTGTTTGTTGCTCAACCCATGCAACGACCTCCTCAACGGATTTCCCTACAAAATGCTTTTTCTTTGAGAAAGATTGCCCTTGCACAAAAATAACACTTTCAAAACGTTTTTCTTGGATATTATAAGCAATGCTGGCCGTTCCCTCCGGATTTAAATCTTCTTCCACAGGCTCATTCAATTCTTTAGGGAACCACTCCATACTAAATTGATAGTATGCTTCACCTTTTGAATCCCTTTGTTTATAGATTCCATACCTTTCTAACCGATACGCATCCAGTCCAAATTCTGTTTGTGCTTCATCCACTATTTTTTGTAACCGTTCATCCATATTCTCACTCTTTTCTTCTAAAAATTCAAAAAGAAAAGCTGAATGCACCTGGCAATCAGCTTATTTGAAAAACACTTTATCGACGTTATATTTCGCGCGCAATGTGTTAATGATGTACGTTTCGTAAATTTCACGTTCCATTGGGTCTTCCACAATGATAATGGAAATTTTATTCACTTCAGCACGGTGATTTTTAATCGGAGAAACTTGATCTTCAAAATGTTTTTTCACACGTTGACGCAGTTTGCGGGCCTTCCCAGCAAACAACAACTCGTCCTGCTTATTATAAAATAAGATAATACCGCCTTTATCACGCGGAATCTCATGCAAATCAATAAAGCCATTGACCGGTTTAATCGGCGCTGTATCCGCACTCATTTCTTGCTTGCGCTGCACAATCGTTACATCCGGGTTCGGTATCGTAATCGTAATCAATTCAACTTCACGTCCTCTTTTTTTGTGAACTTCAATCGTAGCATAAAATGGCTGAAAAAGCGAAGGTCAATATCATGTAACTCAATCTAAAAAATGCTTGCAACTCTAATTTTTAGGAGTCGCAAGCATTTTTATTTTGCACGTTGCAGTTCAACAATATCTGCACGCATTGTAAGAACTTCATCATTCAGCACATAAATTTTTCGATCGAATGATTTTGTCACTTTATGATTCTCGTCGATTTTTTCATTCATCCGCTTCATCTCTTCTTTTATCTCAACTATTTCTTGCTTTACTTCAATCATATCTGCGGAAAGTGTTTTCACATAGTTCGATAACTCGCTGATTGCTGTTAAGATCGTTTCATTCGTCACTTGTGTCATAATAGCCCCCTCCGTTTCTTCATTTTCCGATACATTTCTTCATCTCTACCAATTATCGGACATTGTTCGCAAGAATTCAAGTGGTAGTATTTTCAGATCGCCACCTATATGACACGTCCATCGAACAACTATCAGCAAGACGTTCAGAGAACCTGTCGATCTGATTGAACTTATTTTCCGAAAACATTGACAGATATTTGTTTTTCGTGTACATTATTCTTTAATACAAAAGCGTTGAAGAGAAGAAGTAAAGTGATCGGATTTCCTAACAGAAAGCTTCGGGAGCTGAAAAGAAGCAGGTTGTCCCCACTTGAAAATGGCCTCTGAGCTCTGCTTTGAACGTGCATCTTGTGCATCAGTAGACAGCAGCGGGAGTTGGTACCCGTTATCCGAACTACGGTCTAGAATTCATATCGACTGAATTCTGTACTTGCTGAGGTTGTCTACGTGAATAGGCGACGAAAAAAGGTGGTAACACGAGAATTCATCTCGTCCTTTTCAATCGATTGATGATTGAATGGGGCGAGATTTTTTGTTTTGACTTTCATAAACTATAAGAATGAGGAGTGGATAGGTAATGACAACAGGATTATTGGTTTTTCAATCGGATTTTGGAAAAAGTGACGGTGCAGTCAGCGCTATGCATGGTGTAGCGAATTCAGTTCAACTCGGTATACCGATTTTCGAAATCACCCATCAAATTCCTCAATATAATATTTGGGAAGCATCGTACCGCTTATTGCAATCGATCGGCTATTGGCCTGCCGGCACGGTTTTCGTCTCGATTGTCGACCCGGGTGTCGGATCCGATCGCCGGGCCGTCGTTGCCAAAACGGTGAATGATCACTATATCATCACGCCAGATAACGGAACTTTGACTCATGTGAAGCAATTTATCGGCATTTCTGAAGTGCGCGAAATTGATGAATCCGTTAACCGGCTACCGCAATCAGGGGAATCCCATACATTCCATGGACGCGATATTTTCGCCTATACAGGAGCCCGTCTTGCTGCAGGTGTCATTGAATATGAAGGAGTCGGACCGGCGATCGACCCGGCTGTCCTAGTTTCCTTACCTCTTAAAATGTCGAAAATAGTGGATGAAGTGATCAAAGGCATTGTCGATATCATCGACCGTCCATTCGGTAACCTTTGGACGAATATTAGCCGCGCTCAATTCAAGGAAATCGCCGAACAACACGGGGATTCTTTCGAAGTCACCATTACAACGGATGGCCGTACAATTTACAACAACATTATGACCTATGGCAGGTCGTTTGCGGATTTGCATATCGGCGAACCGCTCGTCTATGTCAATTCACTCGATAACATCGGCATCGCCATCAATCAAGGCTCTTTCGCAGATGCGTATCGAGTCGGCACAGGTACCAATTGGGAAATCGTCATCCGCAAAGCACCGCGCATTGTTTATGAATGAAAAAAGAGCAAACAAGGAGAGTGCTCCTTGTTTGCTCTTTTATAATAATTGCTTATCGATTTCCTCGTAATTCTCATCTCTGCCAAAATACTTATGCAACTTCTTCTTCGCTTTCTGTTTAATATCCTCATCTATATGCTGGACAATTTTAACCACTGCGGCTGCGACTACACTCGCATCATCTACAAGTCCGACTGCCGGGATGAAATCAGGAATGAGATCGGCAGGGAAAATGAGATAACTCAATGCTCCGATGACGATCATTTTTGATGATTTCGGCACTGTCGGACTTTTCGCCGTGTAATAAAGTAGCAAGCTATAATAAAGGGTCTGCTTCCCCGCCTGTTTACCGTATTTTTTCACCTTGTCCCAAAATTTCCGGTCCGAATAATGGTTTTCTGTTCCTTGCATGCTCGATTCTGAATCCAAGTTAATCAATTCTTTTTCATAGTCTTTCCGTTCCTTCGTCATGTAAAATGCCTCCCAATTGCATGTTCGTTTCCTTAATTCTACATGGAACCTTGCGATGTGTCATTCCATACTGTCGGTCGCTAAATTTCCCCTTGTATATATAAGCGCATACTTATATGATAATACTTGTACGGATATTCAATCATAAGCGAGGAGATACCTTTGGAGATTGTGCAACTTGAACGTTATTTAAAGACTATTGGTGTAGGCACCCGGTTACAAATATTGAAGGACATTCATCACGGTCCACTCTGTATTTGTGATTTGACCGCTTCGTTAAACATGTCACAACCTGCCGTCAGTCAACATATGCGCAGATTGAAAGAAGAACAGATTGTACTTGACGATAAACGGGGGAAGTGGACATTTTGGTCTTTGAATACTGAACACCCTCATCATTTCATTCTCCTACAACTGCTCGACCTCCTTCCAGACCGGGAGATCGCTAAACAATGCTGTACAAATGAATGGGAAGATCGATGATGCAAGTTATATTTGCAGCACTCATTTTTATCATTACACTTATTTTTGTCATTTGGCAGCCGCGTGGTTTGTCGATTGGATGGTCTGCAATTGCCGGAGCAGCACTGGCACTTCTCGTCGGTGTTGTCAGTTTCAGCGATGTATGGGATGTAACCAGCATTGTTTGGAATGCAACCCTAACATTCGTTGCGCTCATAATCATCTCCCTCATTCTCGACGAAATTGGATTTTTCGAATGGGCGGCTTTACATATGGCGCGTTTTGCAAAGGGAAGCGGCATCCGGATGTTTTTCCTGATCACCTTATTAGGCGCTGGAGTTTCAGCACTTTTTGCAAATGACGGAGCGGCACTGATCCTTACGCCGATTGTCCTTGCGATGGTGCGCGCACTTGATTTTAAAGACAAGATGGTGTTGCCATTCATCATGGCATCTGGCTTCATCGCCGATACAACTTCTTTGCCTTTCGTAATCAGCAATCTTGTCAACATCGTATCCGCCGATTTTTTCAGCATCGGTTTCACGGAATATGCCATTCGCATGATCATCCCGAACTTGTTTAGTCTAGTCGCAAGTATGCTCGTTCTTTATCTTTATTTCGCTAAATCGATTCCAAAACAGTTTGACGAAAAGCGGTTACAAAAGCCGGCAACAGCATTGAAAGATACGAGAATATTCCGGATATCCTGGATCGTTCTTGGGCTTCTCGTTGCAGGCTATTTCTTCAGTGAGACGCTCAACGTGCCTGTATCACTGATTGCTGGCGTCGTCGCGCTTGTTTTCCTTCTGATTGCACGGAGAAGTCCTGCGGTGGATACCGTCATGGTGTTAAAAGGCGCTCCTTGGGCAATCGTCTTTTTTTCCATCGGGATGTATGTCGTTGTCTACGGCTTGCGCAACGCAGGATTGACCTCTGTTTTGACAGCTGTTATCGAATGGACAGCAAGTCACGGGCTATATGCCGCAACAATCGGTATGGGCTTCATCGCAGCCATTTTATCATCTGTCATGAACAACTTGCCGACCGTCATGATCGATGCACTCGCAATCCACGATGCAAATGTGCCGGAATCCATTCGCGAAGCACTCATTTATGCCAATGTCATCGGATCGGATCTCGGGCCGAAAATGACCCCGATCGGTTCGCTTGCAACGCTTCTTTGGTTACACGTGCTCAATGCAAAAGGCGTCAACATATCTTGGGGCTATTATTTTAAAGTCGGTATCGTACTGACATTGCCTACGTTGTTCATCACGCTGACCGCACTCGCAGTATGGCTACAAATTTTGAGTTAAGAAAGGAATGATGAAATTGGATAAGAAAATTATCTATTTTCTCTGTACGGGCAATTCTTGTCGCAGTCAAATGGCTGAAGGATTTGGTAAAAAAATCTTAGGTGACACATTCGAAATATATTCTGCAGGTATTGAGGCACATGGTCTCAATCCAAAAGCAGTCGAAGCGATGCAAGAGCTTGGGATTGATATAAGTGGACAAACCTCAGATAGGATCGATCCAGCTCTTCTGGCAAAAGCGGATTTTATTGTGACGCTTTGCGGCGATGCCCATGACAATTGTCCTGTTACACCTTCTCATATTCCCCGCTGGCATTGGGGATTCGATGATCCGGCTCGTGCTACGGGGTCAGATGAACAAAAATGGGGAGTGTTTCAACGCGTACGTGATGAAATAGAGGCACGTATCCAAAAGTTTGCCACTACCGGTCAATGAAAAGAGGGCAAAATCCGAAATGACGGATTTTGCCCCCTTTTTATCTTATACTTCCGTCTTTCCTTACCTTCTCCAACATAAGATGTACGGACTCTATTGAAAAGGAAAGGACGGCAATTATGGATTTACCGGTTTCAATTGTCACCAAGCGATTACCGCATGCTTCCCCAAAAGTGACGGTTTATTACCCTGTCGTTGTCCATTTGCCAAACGTCAATGTACAAAGCCGCATCAATCATGCCATCATTACAACACTGAACAAACTGCTAGTTGAGCAGAACTTCTACGACGCAAACCTTGTGGAACTGCTTGCTAATTTTGAATTGAAAAACAATCAGCGAGGCATCCTCAGCTTGAATCTGATCGTCTATTCATTCACTGGTGGCGCTCATGGCATGACAGTCGTCAACTCCTTAACGTTCGATACGAAAACAGGCAAGCAGTATACACTAAAAGAATTATTCAAGCCGGGAAGTGATTATGTAAAGCGGATTTCTGAAATAATTACACAGCGGATCAAGGATTGGGATATTCAATTGTTAGACCCGCCTTTCAAAGGTATTCGCAGCGATCAGGATTTCTATATTGCAGACACCTCTCTCGTCATCTACTTCCAACTTTACGAAATCACACCTTATGTATGGGGCTTCCCCTATTTCCCAATCCCGATTCTTGATCTAGCAGACATTATCCAACCCGACGGCCCTCTGGATCGGATGATGGCGTTCACGTGAAAAAAACAGATAGAAGACCAAAGCAATCAAGCGTCCACCTTCTTACAGGGACGGACGCTTGATTATTTTTTATAACTGTTCAGCCACTTCAGCTAATACATCCCCGATTTTCCGATCGTGAATGACTACATCTGCATATTCGTCAAATACTGTCGGCTCCATATTGACAATAATGAGCTTGGCGCCACTTTCTTTTGCGAGGAGAGGAAACTGGTTCGCCGGAGTAACAGTGAGTGAAGAACCGAGTACGATGAACAACTCTGCGCGTTCACTTTCCTCGACTGCTTTCATAAAGGTATCTTCTGGCAACCCTTCACCAAATAAAACAACTGATGGGCGTAACTTCCCACCACATTTACAATAAAAGATTTCCTCCTCATACGTCTCATTCCCATACTTTTTTCCACATGACTGGCAATGGACTTTTTGCAATGTCCCGTGCAACTCCATAACCTTTTCCGATCCTGCAACTGAATGGAAGCCATCGACATTTTGTGTAATGATCCCTCGGATGATGCCTTCCTTTTCCCATTTCGCCAACAGTTCATGCCCTTTATGCGGATGGCAGTCTTTCACCCCGAGTACTCGTGTACGATAAAACTGGAAAAAGCGCTCCACATCCTTATTCAGAGCTTCAGTGCTTGCCACTGCGGCAGGGTCTTCATTTTCCCAAAGACCTGTATTAGCAGAGCGAAAATCAGGCAAGCCACTTTCCGTGGACATCCCCGCGCCTGTGTAAACGATAGTATAGTTTGATTTTTTCATTAAATCAGCAAGCATTTTTCTCCCCCTTACGATCAATGTCAAACCAACTTCCATCCTAAGTTTTCAAAATATTCCCCAGGAAAAGAATAGCATCAGTTTTTGCGTCCACACAATTTTAGCTTCTAATGGTGTATGCTACCTATCACTTTATCATGATAAGCAAATGAAGTCATAAGAAATGACATTCGGTAGGATCTTTCCACATCAAAAAGCGAACCCTCAAATTATAAGGTTTCGCTTTTCTTATTTCACAATCATTAACTACTAATCATCGCTTTATTTTTTCGTTTCATAAAGGTACTCAAATAGATGATAAACACAACGACGGCCAAGCCAGCTGATAACAAATAGACATTTTGATAGCCAAAATGGACAGCAATAATCCCTAACACATAGGATCCGAGTGCTAGCCCCGTATCAAAAAACGTAAAAAACGTTGCCGTCGCATAACCACTTCTTTCTTTTTTCGTCGATTGCACCGCAAGTGTTTGGAAACACGGAACGAGCGCACCATATCCGAATCCGATAAACGCTCCAGCGACTAAAAAGACCAAGATCGAATCCATATACGCCAATAGGACAAGACCGATGCCAAAAGTGATAAAACCTGGGATGAGCACATACTGAGACCCTTTTTCATCAAAAAGCTTTCCCGTAAAAGGTCGCGTTAGCAACATGACCGCAGCGAATACGAGAAAGAAAGTGCTCGCCAATGGCAAAAGCCCTTTCTCCTGTGCGTAAATGGATAAAAAGGATAGGACGCTTGCATATGACAGGGCAATCATACTGCCGAGGAGCGCTACCGGCATGGCTCCCTTTTCGAATAGATCGCCGATTGTTAATCTTTTTTTCTTAACTGACTCCTCCGGTGCCGTCCCCACCGGAGCAAATGCGGATGTCGCGACACCGAATACCATCAAAATACTCATCACGATAAATAACACATCAAAAGATGCTGTTTGAATGATCGATAATGCGATCATTGGACCGAGTACAACAGCCAGATTCGTTGACATCGTAAAATAACCCAAACCAGCACCTCTCCGCGCAGCTGGTATCGAATCTGCAGCAAGCGAAACGGCTGCCGTCGTAATAATACTAAACCAGATCCCTTGCACAAAACGTAATACTAAAAGCGCTTCAAACGGCTTGATGAAATAATAAAGTATCGTACAAAGTAAATATAGTACAAGTCCAATCCATAACATTTTCCGCTTACCGATTATATCTAGTATCTTTCCTGTAAACGGTCTGACTGCAATTGCGGATAATAAAAAGACCGTCATGAGTAATCCGGCTTCTTCATCCGTTCTTCCTAACACACCGATCGCATATAACGGTAAAGCAGATACAAGACCATAAAATACGATGAAAACAGCTATATTCGTAATAAACAGACTCATAAATGATTTTGTCCATATTGGTTCTTTATTCATTAAATTACATCAATCCTTCCTTATCCATCTTCCGAAGCAACGTCATCAGTTGTACCTGCTCCTCGACTGTTAAACCGGTCAGAAATTCATTTTCAAATTGAATAATCGATGATTCGACTTCCGGAAACTTGGTAATCGCCTCATCCGAAAGACGAACAATCTTTTCTCGACGGTCCTTCCCCTCATGTGTGATCAACCATCCCAGTTCTTCCAAACGGTTAACCGTACGCGTAATCGTCGGTGCTTCAACGTTTAAGTACTTCCATATTTGCGTCAGCGTCATTTCCCCTTGTTGATAGACACATAATAAAACTGTCCATTGTGAAGCAAATAACTCATGTTTTTTTAGCGCTTGATTCACTTCTTTATTTAACATGCGCGTCATTTGAAAAATGACATGAAATAACGGATTCATCATTTCATCCCCCTTATTTACCTAGGTAACTATAAAAGTATACTTCGCAACCCGAAGTTTGTAAAGCGATCTGTTTCTTGAACGATACCATTTTACACCATTAGAAAAGCCATCCAAGGGAAATGGATGGCTGCAAGTAACCTTATACAACTGTTGCGCGTGGACTTTTCCATTTCATCGATAAGAACATCGTTCCCACAAGGACAATTAACCCTAGCATGAACGGATACAAAATCTGTACATCGTACAATACGCCCGCAAGAAGCGGACCGAGTACGTTACCGATGCTCATATACGCATTGTTCATGCCCATTGCGAACCCTTGCTCCTCTCCGGCCAATTTTGAAATCAGCGTAGTCAGAACAGGTCTTAAAATAGAAGTTGCAAGGAAAATGATCATTGTCACCCCAAAAAACAGGATATAGCTTGGAGCAATGATGGAAAGTAAAAACCCGAGTGCAGCAACTCCGAGGAAAATACTCAGAACAGCTTTTTCCCCAAACCGACGCACAACCCGATCAACAGCAAATAATTGAATGATCACGCTAATGATACCTGTTGATGTCACCATGATCGCAATATCTTTCGGAGAAGCCCCGAACTGATTATCGACAAAAAGGCCTAAAACCGATTCATATGCCATCAAACCGAAACTCATAACGAGCGTAATGACTAAAGGGATAAAATAAGGTTTGTTAACGGATTGAGCAATTTCTTTCACCATCGGTTCTGGCTTTTTACTAGGAGCATCCACTTTTGCGACACGGCTTTCCTTCAGCATGAATGCTGAGAAAACAACCGCAAAAACCCCCACGATCGCTGAAACGAGCAACGGCATTTTCAAACCGAAATCCGCTAAAAAACCACCAATACCAGGGCCAATTACAATGCCGAGCGACATCGATGCAGAAATAAGACTATTTCCTTTTGCCCGCTGATCCATCGACGTAATGTCAGCAACATAAGCAAAGATCGCCGGCACTAACAGCGCTGCTCCGATTCCGCCAATAACACGTGAAAGATACAGC
The DNA here is from genome assembly GCF_042655805.1 of Sporosarcina soli. Lineage (NCBI taxonomy): Bacteria > Bacillati > Bacillota > Bacilli > Caryophanales > Caryophanaceae > Sporosarcina > Sporosarcina soli. The sequence goes on from NZ_JBHSNO010000008.1 coordinate 265,314, forward strand.
ACACCGATTGAGTCCGAAAAGTAAAAAACGAACATCGAAATGGCCAAGACACTTACCCCTGCAATAATCATCACTCTTCGCCCATACTTATCCGCCCATTTCCCTGCAATAGGAGACATAATCAGCTGTGCACCCGCAAAGATCGAGAGCATCAATCCTGCCGCTTTGCCCCCTTGTCCGATCGATATTAAATACGCCGGTAAAATGGGAATAATAATACCAAAACTTCCTATCGCAATAAACATGTTCACCATTAAGATAAGCATTTTCTTTTTTTGATCACGCGTCAAATCAGTTCACCTTCTTTTCATTTTTTCACAGACTTCCTATTATAATCTTTCCTATGTGCATTGTCACTATTTTTTTAAAATGACCTAAGAAAATGCCAGCTTCCACCGTTTGTGGAAGCTGGCATTTTTTATCCATTATTCGGTGCTGCTGTTAGTTTCTGATCACGTGGAAGTGCCAAGCCAACAAGCCCAAGTATTGGCAATAACGATATTATTATCATTGTCGGAAGAATTCCTAAGTGGTCCATAAAAATCCCGACAACGACTGCTCCAACTGCTCCCATCCCAAATGAAAGTCCGACCGTCAAGCCTGCCATTGTGCCAATTTTACTCGGGACTAATTCTTGTGCATAGACGACTGTTACCGTGAAACTGAGCATGATGACAAACCCGATGAACATCAAGAGTATGACAACCGCCCACAACGGAACATACGGCAAAATCAGACAGAAAGGAAGCGGTACTGCGAGTGAAAGCATGATGATATTCTTTCTACCAAACCGATCTGCCATCGGTCCTCCGAATAATGTGCCTAACGCACCGAATGCCATAAATAAGAAGATATACAAAAACCCTCGTTCACTTTGTAAATCGTATTTCTCCATCAAATGAAAAATAAAAAAGCTCGTAATGCTCGTTACGTAAAATGAACGGGCAAAAATGATAACAAAAATCAATGTAAGAGCAGTACCAACTTGTTTTTTCGTCAAATTCCCCAACGAAGACAGGAGTACTTTTTTTCGCTTTGTCGTCTGTTCTTGTTCTAACTGCTTTTTATACCATGTCGATATTTTCATCAAAATAATAAAACCGATTGCCGCAACGATTATGAAAAAGGCTGCGCTTTTTTGACCATAAGGCACCAATATGTATGCACCGATCAACGGAGCGAGCGCTTGTCCCGAATTCCCGCCAACTTGGTAAATCGATTGGGAAAGCCCCCGTTTCGAACCTGCCGCCATATATGATACACGCGAACCTTCCGGATGAAAAACAGCTGAACCCAATCCGAGTATAATGACGGCAACTAACAACGTCCAATAATTTGGTGCAAATGCAATCCCCGCCATGCCGATCAGTGAAAAAATCATACCTGTTGGAAGTGCAAAAGGCATCGGCTTTTTATCACTGATAAAGCCGACAACAGGCTGTAGAACAGATGCAACCATATTCAGAGCAAAAGCGATGTATCCAAGTTGAGTGAACGTTAAACCTTTCTCCTGCTCCAACACTGGAAATAACGCCGGAATGACTGCTTGCAGCGTATCATTTAGTAAATGGCAACCACCGATTGCAAACATGATCGGATAAACCGGGTTGCCCAAAATCGATGTTTCTTTCATTGTAGCCATTAGTCCTCACACTCTTTCTGTCTTCTAAATTTTTCAATAGACTTAGTATATCGTAAATTCCGGAAAATGAAATGAATTATATCCAGATTTTGAAAACACTTGCGTTATCGGGATATGAACAAAAGCGAAAACAATGATTATATCCTTTACGTACGCTATACTAGTAGTTGAGAGTCATTATCAATAGAAAGAGGCGAAACCATTTGAATATCCATGAAGCGATTAAAACACGGCGAAGCATTTCCCTTGTAACAAATCAAGAAGTGCCTGAAGAGCTTATCGAACAAATTATTGAGTCAGGCACCTATGCGCCCAACCACCATAAATCAGAACCATGGCGTTTTTTCGTCCTGCGTGGCGATGGTCGCAAGAAATTAGGAAAAGTTCTTGCCTCTATTACAAAATCCCAACAGGACGATCCTCTCTCTGCGGACAGTTTAACAAAAATTGAACGTAGTGAACGCAATCCGCTCCGTGCACCTGTCATCATTGCTGTCGGTGTTGAACCGGGTACTGAGGACAAAATCATTGAAAAAGAAGAATTTGCCGCTGTAAGTAGCGCAGTTCAAAACATGCTATTAACAGCTCATGCACTCGGACTCGGTGCCGTTTGGAGAACGGGCGCCATTTGTTATCGTCCAGAAGTGCGCGACTTCTTCGGGTTATCCGAAAAAGGAGAACTCTCCGCCTTTATTTACCTCGGTTATCCGGATTTCGAACCGAAACCTTATACGAAAACAGATGCCAAAAAATTGACAACTTGGATTGACGCATAATCATCTACCGCCCATCAAACTGTTTGATGGGTTTTTTTGTGAAAATCAGTAAAGCGAGAATCTCATTTAGCACAACCAATCTTATTTTTAGATATTCAGAACATCCATATCCCTTTGAAAATAGATAAAAGTGATTAACAACAAGATAATTGGGGTATAAAAAAATAAGGATGACCAATCCATTCTTGGTCGAAGCAGAACAATTGAACTTAGCAAACAAATATATGAATCGATATGCCCTACAAGCTCACCATTATTTCAGGAAGTATCATACATCCCTTTAACTTCACTTATAATTGACAATTCTTTTGGCTACACTCTTCATATGACTGAATCACATTAGAAAGGGTTGGAAAGGCATATGTCCATACTTAACGGTGAAGTGCTAATAACTTATTTTCCTGCTGCTCTTCTATTGATCACCTTCGAAGTCATTATGTCGATTTATAAGTCGGATGTTTACCAATGGACGGCAAAGCATGCAGTCGGAAACCTGTTCGTCAACTTAATGTGGATTGTACTCATCCTTGTCGTTGCAATGGATCCGAAACTGTTCAATCCTGAATTTGCCACGTATTTGGCCGGTACTTATAACAGCACGTCTGAAAAAATGACGGATATCATTCAACTGGTAATGAACGCAGTCGTCTGCTTAGTTGTCGTCACAAACATCATCGACACGTACAGCGGTTTTAATATGGTGAAGGAGAAAGAGAAGGAAAAAAGTGATCAAATTTGAGAATTCACTCAAATTTGATCACTTTTATTGTGTATGCATATCGACGGCTTTAGGAGAAATTGAAACGATCATACTCGTAGTAAGCCCGACAAATAAGACGGTCGTAACCGATAAAAGTAAGTGGACCGATTGGATCAAATAACTGCCGACCGAGACAATGAGAAAATCTATGATCAAAATCATGATGCCTGGATTGATCGTCATTTTTTTTGCAATCATTTGCGCAAGTAAGTCTGTCCCACCAATACTAATATCATGTCGAAGCATGATGCCGACCCCCGAACCAATCAAAATCCCCCCACATGCTGCACTCACTAATGGAGATAGGAGAGTTTCTCTTCCGATTATCTGCAACGGATAACAAACATCGATAATGAGCGAAGAAAAGAGCATCCCATGGATACCGTTATAGAAAAAAGAGCGATAAAAAATCCAAGCAAGAACAAAAATCGGAATACTGATCAGTAAAAAAGTCATCCCCACTTTGACATCCAAAACATAATGGAAGATCAAACTGATGCCCAATGCGCCTCCATCGAGCAAACTGTGCGGCAAAAGAAAGGCATTAACACCGCATGCGACTAAAAAACTACCGATTAGGATCGTCAAAGCTTTCTGCAAAAGATACACCAAACCCCACCCATTTTGTTTTATTTGTAGATGTATATGCTTGTGCTAACAAAATCTTCACCGATAAATACTCAATTCCGATTGTGAGAGAAAAATGAACAGAACGATTCATAATTTCTAATTTACAAATAAGTCCTCTTCAGCTATCGTAAATTTAGTAGCTATTGAATTTGAAAAGGGTAGGGTTTTGAATTGAAATTGAAAATACATTACGCATGGATCATTTTACTACTCACTTTCTTTACACTATTAGCCGCACAAGGTGTACGTTTGTCGTTTGGTGCTTTTATCGAACCTTGGGAAACCGACTTTTCAACAAACCGAGGCGTCATTACGTTGATTTCCTTTATTAGTTATATTGTGTTCGCCTTCACTCAACCGTATGTCGGAAAATTGATTGATCGATTCGGTGTCAGACCAATTATTTCCCTAAGTATATTACTAATCGGCTTCGCTACCATTTCCACCTTTTTTGCGACCAGTCCTTGGCAACTTATCGTTATTTACGGTGTGATTGCTTCAATCGGTTTTGGCGGGGCCTCAAATGTGGCGGGTGCTATTATCATTGCAAACTGGTTTAAGGAAAAGAAAGGGTTCGCATTAGGTTTAATGTCTGCTGGAACTGCAGCAGGCCAGCTTTTTCTTGTTCCTGCCGCCTTATTGTTAATCCATCAACTTGGGTGGCGTTCGACTGTATTAGTATTAGGTTTTTTCTTAACAGTCATCGTTTTCCCGCTAATTTTTCTTTTCCTGCGTACACATCCTGGAGAAAAGAATCTTCAAGCGTATGGAGAATCGAATGAGGTAAGTCACGAAAAGAATGAGTATAACGTCAAAACGGAGATCAAGCGATCCCTATCAATCTTTCAGTTGCTTAAAAGAAAAGACTTCATGTATTTAGCTTTCCCATTTTTCGTATGTGGTGTCACAACAACAGGCTTAATGGATACACATCTCATACCGTTCGCGCAATTTTGTGGCATATCGCCTACTGTCACGGGGGTTGCAGTGAGTTTATTGGCAGGCTTCAATATTCTGGGAACCGCATTTTCAGGCTACCTGGCCGATCGCTGGAGCTGTCGATATATGCTGTTCGGGTTGTACGGAGTAAGGTTGCTGACAATTATACTATTGTTAGTCATCCTAAGTGATTTATCCTTGATAGGAATCTTTATTACTCAGTCCCATTTACTATTAATTTTTGCGATTAGTTTTGGCATCGTCAATTTCGCAACGGTAGCGCCGACGAACAAATTGGCGACGGATTATTTTCAAGGTACATCCGTTGGAAGTGTCATTGGTTGGTTGTTTCTCGGCCATCAATTCGGGGCGGCTTTAGGTTCTTTTATCCCCGGTGTATTATTTGAAATGACCGGAGGCTATACGATTTCATTTGTTGCTTCCATCATTTTATTGATCATCGCTTCTTATATGAGCATTCGGTTACCTAAAAACCAAACGCTCCCAATAGAGCTTACATAAAAAAGGACTGACTCGAAAATCCATGACAATGATTTTCGAGTCAGTCCTTCCTTTTTCATTAGATCCATCTGCCGACAATCGGATAATTATACGTTTCGCTATTCACCGCTTTCACAATACCGATGATCGGGACGATGATCCACATAAGTCCAAAACCGATAACCATCGGAATCCCGATAATCACAACGATGAGCAACGTCGAAATAAAGAGGATCACACCCATCACAAGTTGAAACAGAATCGCTTGTATGGATAACCGTTTTACTTCGTCATCTTCGGTAGAGTGAGCAACGAGAAAAATAATAAATGGCACTAAAAAGGGGGCAAAAAAAGCACTGGCGTGTATCAACACTTTCATCCCTGTTTTTTCCACTCGAACAACCTCCCTACTTTCTTCTTGTACCTAATTATACGTATATAGAAAGAGGAAGTTTCATCGACTTTCGATTGAATTTGAACCAATAGCATTTTTGAACGTTCTCGATTCACAGGATGTCATTTATCGATTTTCAGTAATTCATTTTGCCCCGATGTATAATCCAGCTTCATCTTCTCCAATTCGAGTTTCATTTTCTCCGTTTCTACAATAAAGTTCTGCTGTTTTAATTTCTCCAATTCGATTTCATCACGAACCGTTTCCGCTTTAATTTTCGCGATTCTACGATTGTGATCCGTAATGATGGCAGTAATCGGTACGGTCATGACAATTGCAACGATTAGTACAGCGGTCAGCATGATAATCTCCCCTTACCGTTCATTTGTTTCAATTGTACATGATTGAAATGAACGATCCCACTTTTTTTATTGTTGTATTCCACATTCTAACGGCTACCAAACGGCTAGATGGACATACTATCCGAATACCTTGAAAGAAATGGGGTTTTCACATGAAAGACACACTTGCAGAAGCGGTAAAGCGCTACGCACTCCCTTTTGAATCGGATGCAGATTTTGCACCTCTTCTCGAAGCAATCGGAGATGCAAAAATCGTTCTATTAGGGGAAGCGAGTCACGGCACTTCGGAATTCTATAAAGTCAGGGCGAAGTTGTCTAAATTGCTGATTGAACAGAAAGGATTCTCTGCCATTGCGGTGGAAGGCGATTGGCCATCCGCTCAGCAGGTGAACAGATTTATAAAAGGATATGGGAAGCAAGTTTTGACGGTACATGAGGTGTTAAGCGCATTTAGTAGATGGCCGACGTGGATGTGGGCAAACGAAGAAATTGCAGCGCTCATCAACTGGTTGCAAATCCATAACAGTCTTAAAGCACCGGAACAAAAGGTCGGTTTTTACGGCATAGACTTGTACAGCCTTTGGGAATCCATCGATGAAATCATCCGGTATTTAACCGAAACCAATCCTACTGGCGCCGATTTGGAATTGGCTAAGAAAGCCTTTTCCTGTTTTGAACCGTTTAACGGCATGCCTGAACATTATGCCATTTCCACCGCGCATTTTTCGCAAGCTTGCATTGAAGAAGTCAGTAATCTGTTGGCATCCATCCGTTCACACGCCAAACACTATGATGATGAACAGGAATCAGAATTGAATTTGAAAGTAAATGCACTCGTCGCCAAAAATGCGGAAGACTATTACCGGGCGATGCTCCAAGACAATGCCCATTCTTGGAATATCCGTGATGAACATATGGTCGAAGCCCTACATGAAATACGGAACCATCACGGAGAGGATACCAAAATCATCGTTTGGGAGCATAACACACATATCGGGGATGCCCGCGCAACTACGATGCAGGACGATGGCATGTTAAATGTTGGTCAATTGCTGCGTGAACAACATAAAAAAGAAGAGGTCTTTGCAATCGGATTCGGTACGCATCGTGGCACAGTCATTGCAGCCGAAAAATGGGGACTCCCCTTCGATAGCATCGATGTACCGCCTGCGCGTCAACATTCGTGGGAAGATCTACTACACAAAGCTGGTGCTTACGACAAATTGTATGTATTCAATGATACCAACCGGGATGTTTTTTCCGGATGGGTTGGTCACCGCGCGATCGGGGTCGTCTATAATCCCGAATTTGAAGCTTTTGGAAACTACGTCCCTTCCCAAATCGGCAAACGGTACGATGCTTTCATTTACCTCGATCAGACAAAAGCCCTGACACCCATACAAGTGAAAGAAGTCGTAAATGACATATGAAAACATGAAAGAAAAATGATGTACGCGAATCAAGTACATCATTTTTCTTTCGATTGATTAAGTAGCATAAGATGAGATTGCCCTGACTTTCCAGGTAAACTGTCGCAACAAATCATAAGTTTTGAAATCAATCTTCACGCTGCTCTTTTTCAATGATTCTTTTAAGATCCGAAAGTTTAGCTTCCCAAAAGGGTCCGAAAAATTCCAGCCAGGACTGCAATTTCTGTAGGGGCTTTGTTTCCAGACGGTATATCTTTTCACGTCCCATTTTTTGAGAACGGACAAGTTCCGCCGATTCCAACACGCTCAAATGCTTGGTCACTGCTGTTCTGCTCATTGGAAAATGCTTGCTAATGGTTGAAATCGACATTTCATCACCAGCAAGCAACTCGAGCAGTTTACGTCGCGTCGGATCTGCGATTGCTTGAAAAACATCATATTGCTGATGCCCTTCTGCCATTTATGCTTCCACTACATTTTTCAGTTTGAGAACGAGTCCATCCCATCCGTATGACATACGTGAACGCACTTCCAAATGGGATTCCCCAAATTCTGTCTGTTCCTCTTCATTCCAACCGGCATGGATCAATGTCAATTCAGTTCCGTTTTCCGTTGCCTTCAACTCAAACGTGATAAGCCAATCCTTTCCCCATTCAAAAGATAAACGGTTCGGCGGACTCACTTCAGTTACCTTACAGGCAGAGTTACCCCATGGCCCGGCTTGTATGATAAATTCTTTCCCCTCAATCGGCTCCATATCATTCGGCATGAACCAAGCCGCAATCCCTTCAGCGGTCGCAACATATTCCCACACCTTTTCGATTGGTGCATGGATCATTACATTTTTTCTTACTTCTGCAAAATTTTCATTTTTTGACATATCAATTCCTCCCACTTTCAAAAGCGAAACCATTTGGTTGCATATATTACTATACGCAACCAAATGGTTTCATGTCAATCATTATTCAACTCTACATCCGTCGAATTTCAAAATGGACCACTCTTTCATCTTGTTCGTTCTTTCACTAATTGTTGGATCAAGTCGCTCTCGCGTTTTCCACCCATCACAATCATCAAAACAGCCGCAAAAATTTCGACTATTTTTCTCATCACATTTCCCTCCATATTACATTATCTTCTTTACGTTTAAATCGAAGAATCCTAAGCAGTCTACCCAACTATTCAGTTTTCATTCACTTATCTTCATTCAGCAGTAGACTCCCACCTCTATAGTTGGCAGGATGAATGCGGTTATGTTTCCTGTTTAGTAGGTGTTCAAACGCCAGCTGAACGAATAATGGAAGGCAGTCTAAGTGCGCGACGTCCTGATTAGGTGCCTTAATTTCTGCGAAGAACGTAGAAATACGGCAAATCGAACTCTTCGCTGTTCGATTCGCAACGACTGCATGACCTACGTCTTGTAGGCCTCAAACTCGATTCAAAATCGGGACGCAATTAAGCCAAGGCGTAATTGATTATTTTCATAAACAGCAAAAAAGCTGATCGCATATGGCAATCAGCTTGTTTTATGTTATAGGCTTATTCGTTCTGTGCAAATGTTGACGGCATGACAACACCGACAACTTCCCCCGTTGCACATAATGTTTTATCCGCAAAGACTTCAACGGTCACTTTCCATTTCTTCGGATGGATTTCCTCCACTTTTCCAACCGCTTTCAGCAATTTCCCTTGAGGTGTCGGTTTCAAGTAATTCACATTCAAAGAAGCTGTAACAAATCGTGGAGGCACTTCACCGCTCCCCGGTTCGAAACCGTTTTTCCGAAGCAACGCCAGTGCACACGAGCCTGTCCCGTGACAGTCAACAAGTGAAGCGATCAATCCGCCATAAACGAATCCAGGAATCGCGATATGTTTGGTCGACGGCTCATAATACGTCACTGTTTCTTCTCCTAGCCAGCCTGTCCGAAAATGATATCCCTCTTCATTCAATCGGCCACAGCCGAAACACCACGCAAAATCATCCGGATAATCATCTTGAATTGCATGCACTACTTCATTTTTCATCTCCCTCATTCCCCCTTCGGACTTATTATAACATTCCGACAGGTCATTTATCTTTCAAAATTTCTTGCAGAAACTTTTCCCGATGATCCAAGAAATACTTCGTAATTTGATAATGGTCTGTTGCCTCATAATCCATTTCCTTTATGACACCATCGTCAAAACTCAAAATTGTCGCATCCGGGTAACCGAGAATAATGGGCGAATGCGTTGCAATTATAAATTGACAATCCGCCTCTTTTATTAAATCGTGCATGACACGCAAAAATGTCAATTGTCTTTGCGGAGATAAAGCGGCTTCGGGCTCATCCAATAAATAGATTGCTCTGCCTTTGAACCGATTTAAAAACAGGGAAAGGAACGATTCGCCATGTGACTGTTTGTGTAATGACTTCCCCCCATAAGCACCATATGTATCGAAAGGTTGTTTAGCCAACTCATCGATGTGTGAAGCAAAATGATAAAAGGACTCTGCCCGTAAAAAGAAACCATTTTTCACTTTTGGCATCCACGATAAGCGCAGATGATCACTTAATGAACTTTCGGAAGCATCCACTTCGTACAGATTATTCTTACCTCCACCTGCCGGATTGAACCCACATAGGTCAGCAATCCCTTCCAATAGCGTCGATTTACCCGAACCGTTCTCCCCGACGAAAAAAGTCACTTTCTTTGTTAATTCCAATTCTGTCATCGATTGAATCGAAGGGATTGTAAACGGATAAGATGTCGTTTTTTCCCCTTTCCCACGGAGCAATGTTACCTTTTTCAAAAACACGCAAACACCCCCTTTAGACAAATTTTTCTTGGACGGTAGGCATATCTTCATATAGTCACATGCTGGAGACTCTACAGCTTCGTTCGCGTATAATATAGAAACGAATTGCAGGAGGAATTCAAAATGAAAATAAGAGCATTCCTACTTATACTCATTATGGTGGGCGGCGCTTATGCCATGTTCCAATCTTTTCATGACTACAAGGCAAAAGCGATGACAGAACTACTCGGTTCTCATCCTACGCCATTCACCTCGCTTATTTTTACAAAACCGGCCCCGGATGGTGTCAGATCTGTATCATGGAATGTATCAAACGAAACAGAAATTGCGGATTTACTCGATTTCCTTCAAGATTATCACGTTCGAAAACTTCGACCTGAAGAAATCAATACAGATGATCGTTTCGATCAATTTGTCATTAGTTTAAAAGACGAAAACGACAATTTGATTAGCGTGATTGTCACCAAGAATCTCATCATCCAAAACGAACAAAACTTTTACGAAATTGTTGACGGACCGCTCGATGTCAACTGGCTAGTCAAATTCTTCGTCGAAAATCAAATTTAAATCGATTTATGTAAAATAAGGGTTTTTTCCCTGTTGGCTAAAAGGATAAGAGACGTCTCTTGTCCTTTATCCAAATAATTGATCCCCCGCAACGAGTAAAAAAATAATTAAGACACTAAACGCACAGAGCGAATAGATTTCCATTGCCCATTTTCTTGCTTGCCGATTAAATCGCCATTCCATAAAAGCTCTGAACGAAGACAAGACAATGAAAAAAGGTAACATGAGGAATAATACATTCACATCGTCATATTTGAAAATGAACGTAGCAGAAACAACCAGATAACCTATAAAGAGAATGGTTACACCAATATTTTCAATCCGTTTTGGACTAGGATCCATTTTCTCATGCTTCATTACTTTCAATTTCTTTTTCAGTACATATTCCCCACCGACTAACAAACATATAATTATTCCGATGATGATAAAAATTTTCATTTCCCCTTACCCCTTCCAAACAAACTGATGAAATTTCCTATATACTTATTATGAGTGTACCAAAAAAGGAGTTTGACTGTATGGATTTCAAAAATATGGATGAACAAATCATTCAAAAATATCAAGAAGATGAGCAACTGATGATCCGATTATTTGTTCAATGGTGTGCCAATCATCAACTGGACCCAAAAGAATTATATCAACGGGCCTATCCTTCTCAGCAAGAAAACGAAGCAATGCGGAGGATAATCGAAGAAATGGATGATGAAGACAACATCCACATCGATCATGAAATGATGCTTGATGTCTTGCAATTATTCGGTAATGAAGACCTTGCTTTTGTCGTGGCCGAAGAAATGGAACGGCTTCTAAAATCTTAATTGGGAGAGCGTTAGTCTGAAAGTTGCCAAAAGATCGATTCGTATTTTTACTTTCATCTAATTCTACTATATACTGGTATTAGTTCGACATCCGTAATAAAAAGGGAGAGATCTAATTGGTTAAAAGTTTACCACTTCGTTCAGAAGTAAATAGTGAAGAAACATGGAATTTACAAGACCTCTTCAAAACCGAAGAAGACTATAATAGCGCAGTGACCGAACTGGAAAAAGAAGTTGCATCTTATGCAGATCAATTCAAAGGAAAGCTGACAGATGCATCTACCGTCATTGAAGGCTTGAAAGGCTATGCCACAATTTCCGAAAAAATCGTTCCAGTTGCTACCTACGCCCGCCTTTCAGCCAGTACGGACCAAACGAATGATGAAGCGCAAATGCGTTCAAGCAAATTCGGATCGATTGCTGCACAAATCGAAAGTCAGCTGAGCTTCGTCAACAGCGAACTTTTATCGTTGCCGACTAAAGTATTACAAGAAGCGATGCAAAAATCCGCTGAATTCCAGAACTTTTTAGAGAAACTGATCAGCAAAAAAGACTATCAATTACATCCGGAAGTCGAGAAAACATTAGCCGCTTACTCCTCCACTTTCAATGGACCTTATGGCTTGTATAACACAACGAAAATGGTCGATATGGCTTTTGAAGATTTCGAAGTTGACGGAAAAAGCTATCCGTTAAGCTATGTCACTTTCGAAGGCGATTGGGAATCGGAACCCGATACTGCTGTGCGTCGTGCAGCATTTGAAGCTTTTTCCGCCAAACTGAAAGAGTACCAACATACAACGGCAAAAACATATGATATGCATTTGCAAATTGAAAAAACGACATCCGATTTACGCGGATACCCATCGATTTTCGATTATTTGCTTTTCAATCAAGAAGTCGATCAATCGATGCATGACCGTCAAATTGATCTAATTATGAACGAACTCGCACCCCATATGCGTAAATACGCAAAACTTCTTCAAAGCGTACACGGAATCGATAAAATGACATTTGCTGATTTAAAAATTCCACTCGATCCAACTTATGAACCGAAAATCACAGTTGAAGAATCGAAAAAATACATCGATGATGCCCTTGCAATCATGGGTAATGATTATATCCATATGGTCGATCGTGCTTATGAAGAACGCTGGATCGACTTTGTACAAAACAAAGGGAAATCGACGGGTGCATTCTGCTCAAGCCCCTACGGCAACCATCCATATATCTTGATTTCCTGGACAGGCAGCATGGAAGATGTCTTCGTATTAGCCCATGAATTGGGACATGCAGGACATTTTTACAATGCCAATCGTGAGCAGAATGTGTTCAACGCACGTCCATCCCTTTATTTCATAGAGGCACCTTCAACGATGAATGAGATGTTGATGGCGAATCATCTACTCGCAAACTCGAACGATCCGAAATTCAAGCGATGGGTCATTTCATCTATAGTCGCGCGAACCTACTACCATAACTTCGTCACGCATTTGTTGGAAGCAGCTTATCAACGAAAAGTATATGAGCGCATCGATGAAGGCGGAAGCGTCAATGCCAACATATTGAATAATCTTAAGCGCGGAGTCCTGGAAGAATTCTGGGGTGAAGATGTTGACATAATCGACGGAGCTGAATTGACATGGATGCGCCAGCCACACTATTATATGGGCTTGTATCCATACACTTACAGTGCTGGTTTGACCATTTCTACACAAGTATCCAAGCGCATTTTAGAGGAAGGACAACCTGCAGTCGATCAATGGCTGGACGTCTTGAAAGCGGGTGGTACAAAATCTCCGGTCGAACTGGCCAAAATGGCAGGTGTCGATCTTACAACAGAGCAACCTTTGCGTGACACTATTGCCTATATCGGAGAATTAATTGACGAACTCGTTGCGTTAACAGAGGAAATTGAAGCGGCAAAAGTGAATGAATAACTAAAAAACGAAGCATTTCCCACTTGATCACTAGGGAAATGCTTCATTCTTATTGCATTTTGAAACTTATTTGATGATGTCCCGTATAGATATAAATCGCTAAAAATGTATTGTGCCAGTGGAGGTCCGTTTCATGCCATCTAAACTTTCAAATCTATTGGCCGGTCTCGGTTGTCTTACACCGATTACCGGTATTGTGCTATTATGCTATTTTTTGTTCCAAAGCTCTATCTCACTCGGAGTCATTTCCATTGTAGTTTCCTTCGTAATAGCCATTATCTTCATCGCATTAGGTATCCGGATTGAAGAAAAACGCAAATTAAAACAGCTGGATTTCCTTCAGACCTTCCAGCCTGATGTGGACGATTTCCATAAACTAAAATCCTTTACCTCTTATGATTTATTGACCAAAATCGCTATCGATGACCAGCATGGAAAAGTGTACTTCTGGGCAGCCGATTCAGATAAAGTACAAAACGTCACAAAAGCATATGTTGGAATGCCCTATACTATCAAATCCTACAATTACTCCGATATTCTAGCCGTGAAGTTCACAGAGGATCATCATCAGACAGCTATCGTTCAGAGGGATACCCATTTCACCCACTACTTGCTCAATAAAGTAAGTGAGGAAAAAGTAGAATCGAAAAATGCATCTGGTCCTCCTATCGATAAAATCAGTTCAATGGACCTTGAAATTATTGTGAACAACAACGTAAATCCGAGGTATCTAATCCGATTTTATCATTCGCCGAACATGCGGATAAGAAAAGATTCACCCGAATATCAAGTTCACTACAGCAGCCTTCAGCAATGGTTTACCAGGTTAGAAACCATAATCGATGAGACTGAAGAAAGTTTCGCCACTTCAAATGTCGAACAACCGCTTGAAATTACCGAACCAACTGACCATGAAGATCTATTCCAAGAAGATCCTCCTAATGAAAAGACACAAATTATGGTTGATGTCGACATAAAGCAATATTCACTAGACTTAACTAAGGACCGTACAGAATTAAATCCGCAAAGTATTCCAGATGACCCTATACCGAAGCAAACCTCGGAAAAGCCAACCTCCTATTTCGAACAATTGATTGAAAAAAATAAAAGACAACTGCGCGGCGACTATTCCGATGAATAGGTTGAAATAAAGAAAAGCCATCCGTTTAGATGGCTTTTTGGCTATTCATATTCAATCGACTGGTTGTTTGGCTACTTATTGCATCCAAGCCGGTTTTCCAAACCCTTGGAAATCCGAGTCGATCACTTTTTCAAATTGCTCCGATTCAATCACTTCAATGATGTCTTTTGCAAACTGCTCGTCCTTGTTTTCCGTTTTTACAGCAACCACATTACGGAATTGGTCCGGCATATCTTCCAAAACAAGCGCATCCGTTAAATTCATGCTTGCCGCGAGCGCAAAGTTACCCGGTACTGCCGCCACGTCTGCACTTTCAACAGAGCGGGGAAGTTGTGCAGCCTCAATCGGTGTCACCACTAAATTTTTCGGGTTTTTCACGATATCTTTCTCAGATGCCTTCAATGGCTCAACGTTTGGATCGATTTCGACTAGACCGTTAGCCTCCAACACGATTAACGCTCTCGCCGCGTTGACCGGATCATTAGGAATCGTGACTGTTGATCCGTCTGCAATATCGTCAATCGACTCAAATTTTTTCGAATAAATTCCTAGCGGTGCGGTCGGGACAACGATCAAGCTCGATAATTCCATGTTATTTTCTTTTGCAAAGTTTTCCAAGTAAACAGTATGTTGAAAGAGATTCGCATCGACATTCCCGTCATTTAATGCATTATTTGGCTGTATATAATCACCGAACTCCGTCACTGTCACTTTGTAACCTTTATCTTCAAGACCCGGAATGATCGCCTTTTTCAGCATATCGCTATATGGACCTGCTGTTGCTCCAAACGTCAATGTTTTATCGTCACCGGCCTTTTCTTTGCCGCCACATGCAGCTAAAGCCGCACCAAGTACAAGGATCAGTACTGTCAATAATAATTTCTTCATCTGTCATTCTCCCCTTCTTATCTCTTATCGACTGCTTTTGAAAGTCGATCGCCCGCAAATTGAATAAGTTGCACGAGCACAATCAAAATGATAACTGTCACAACCATAATCGTCTTGTCGTAGCGATAGTACCCAAATCGGATGGCTAAATCCCCGATTCCTCCACCGCCAACAACTCCCGCCATTGCAGCATAAGCAACCAAGCTGATTGCCGTTAACGTCAAACCTTGAATAATACTCGATTTCCCTTCTGGCAATAAAACATCCCTGATAATCATCCACGGACTGGCACCGATTGAAATCGCCGCTTCAATTACGCCTTTATCGATTTCCCGAAACGACGTCTCAACGATCCTTGCAAAAAAAGGAATGGCCGCTGCCGATAAGGATACACTGGCAGCTGTCGGTCCATATGCTGTACCTACTAATAGAGTCGCTAAAGGAATCAGTAAAACAAGTAAAATGATAAACGGAATGGATCTCACCATATTGACGATAAAACCGATAACCGATTTGATAACTGTATTTTCAAGAAACAATCCTTTATCGGTCACAAACAACAAAATGCCTAGCGGAAGCCCAATGATGAGTGCAACAAGTAACGAAATTCCTACCATATAAAGTGTCTCGCCAAATGCTTTCGTCATATCCGGCAATAATTCGACGATCCGTTGAACCTCAATCCCCATTATTGATCACCTCCACATGGACATGGCGGGTGGACATATAGGAAATGGCACGCTCGATATCCGGTTCCCGCCCTTGCAATTCCATTAAAAATGTTCCTAGCGGCATCTCTTGAATGTATTCAATCGAACCGTGCAAGAAATTCCCGTGGACATCAAACTGCTGAATGGTTTCTGATATGACGCTTTCTCCAGCCACATTTCCTTTAAACAATAATTTCACTATGGTTCCTGTACATTGCGCCAAAATCGTGTCCGGAACTTCAAAAGATACAACACTGCTAATGAACTCTTTCGTCAACTCTGCCACCGGATTCGAAAAGATATCATACACTTGCCCTTCCTCGATCACTTTTCCATCCTGCATAATGGCCATACGGTCGCAAATCTCTTTCACCACATGCATTTCATGGGTGATTAAAACGATTGTAATAGCCAATTCCCGATTAATTTTCTTCAGTAACCGTAAGATGGACAATGTCGTTTTCGGATCCAATGCGGACGTCGCTTCATCACAGAGCAAAACACTCGGATTGTTCGCAAGGGCACGCGCAATAGCGACCCGTTGCTTTTGACCACCGCTCAATTGACCCGGATAAACGTTGCGCTTCTCCGACAATCCGACCATTTCAAGCAGTTCAGTCACCCGATCATCGATTTGTTGCTTAGGCGTTTTGGCAGCCCGCAAAGCGAAGGCGATATTCTCATATACAGTCTTTTGACTGATTAAATAAAAATGTTGAAAAATCATTCCTATTTTCAATCTAGCCTGACGCAACTGTTTCCCTTTTAACTCCGTCAAATTGATGCCATCTATAAGAATTGTACCTTCTGTCGGTTTCTCCAATAGGTTCAAACAACGAAGCAAAGAACTTTTCCCCGCCCCGGAATAACCAACTATACCAAAAATTCCACCTTTTCCAATTTCAAGGGATACATTGTCAACCCCTTTTACAAGCCGATCTTTTGTTTGATAGACTTTCGACACTTTTTGAATTTGAATCATAAATTTCTCCTCTTTCTATACTTTCTATAGAAAAGCGTCCGGAGTCTAGACACTCATATTTTTGAAAATCATATATTTTCCTGTCTGACCTCAATAAAATAAAAGGCGCCCCTTTCATCAATGAAAGAAGCACCGAAAAATTGTTTCAGCTTATCTTTCAGAATGAAAATCACCCTGTAGGAGTTGGCACCTTCCTTGTATGATACAAGGGGTTGCTGGACGTCATCGGGCCTATCCCTCGGTCGCTCTTGATAAGTTACAATATGAAGTTGAATTTGAGTATACATCATATAATAGTTTGTACAATCGCAAAAGTCAACATGATTTTCATTTCAGTAAGAATTCTATGAATGTTGTCATTTCGACTTTGAACCTAGTATACTTACTTCATTACAAGATCTATATTCCATTATGAATTGAAAAGAGGTTTTTCCATGACCATATCGAATCGCTTAAAAAGCTTACCTCCCCACTTCTTCTCCACACTCGTCAAAAATGTGGAATCAGCGCTCGCTGAAGGTCGGGACGTCATCAATCTAGGACGGGGGAACCCCGATCAACCGACTCCGCCTCATATTGTCGAAGCTTTACAAGCGGCCGTCGAGGATCCGGCAACACACGGTTACGCACCATTTGGTGGAACAGTTGAATTGAAGCGTGCTGTTGCAGATTTTTATAAACGTGAGTATGCCGTGGATATCGATCCGGATACGGAAGTCGCCATCCTATACGGCACGAAAACAGGATTGGTTGAATTGCCGCTTGCCATTATGAATGAAGGCGAATTGCTCTTGCTTCCTGACCCGGGTTATCCCGATTACTTATCCGGCGTCAGCTTGGCCAATATTCGTCATGAAATGTTCCCGTTACTTGCCAATAATAATTTCCTTCCAGACTATGACAGCTTGTCAGCTGAACAAAAAAAGCAAGCTAAATTAATGTACTTGAACTACCCAAACAATCCAACGAGTGCAACAGCAACACTTCCATTCTTCGAAGAGACAGTCTCGCTCGCCAAAGAACATGACATTGCCATTATGCATGACTTCGCTTATGGCGGCATCGGATTTGACGGCAAAAAGCCGGTCAGTTTCTTGCAAGCAGAAGGGGCAAAAGAAGTCGGGATAGAAATGTATACATTGTCCAAAACGTATAATATGGCAGGTTGGCGCGTCGGTTTCGCGATCGGAAATGCAGGTATCATTGAAGCGATAAATTTATTGCAAGATCATTTATTCATCAATCAATTCCCGGCTGTTCAACGTGCTGCCATTACAGCCCTCTCTGGTGATCAGGAAAATGTACGCGAACTCATTGCTCTATATGAAGGTCGGCGCAATGTCTTTATTGACGAATGCAGACGCATCGGTTGGGATGTCCAAGCACCCGCCGCTTCGTTCTTCGCTTGGTTACCAGTCCCAGCAGGTTATACGAGTGCATCGTTCACCCAATTATTACTGGATGAAGCAGATGTCGCGGTAGCCCCTGGCAACGGTTTTGGTAAATACGGCGAAGGCTATGTCCGAGTTGGTCTACTGGATGATGAGGAACGCTTAAGAGAAGCCGTAAGAAGAATTGAAAAGTTGAACCTTTTTTCATAAACATCAAAACGATCCCAACAAGAAAAGGCGTTGGGATCGTTTTGATATACGACAGTTTCGCCAAGTTGAAGATTAGGAAACAAGTGACAAGTCTGCACTTCACTTTTTCTGTTCATCGATTTTTTCCAATCGCTCAATCAGTCTCTCCAACAGTTTTCCAAGCTTTTCAACGTCGGAACTATCTGTGGAATTTTGCGATTGTTGTTTTTTCAGCTCATCTATCTGACTTTGCAATTTATCCATCGCCTGTTGTTGCTGAGCATCTGAAATCCGGTCTTCCTCAATCGAAATTGCCCCACCAAGCGTTTGCAGCGCATCCCCCAATGTCGATATCGCCGAACCCCAAAGAGATATTTTTGCTCCCCTATTCAGAGGTATATCATTATTTGGTTTCTCATCATCGTTAAAAAACTGGTTATTTTGCCACAAAGCCATCGCTCCTCTAACCATGTGGTTGAATGATTATTCTTAGCTTATACGCTAGTATATGTACATGAGGATCGTTTAGGGCACTTGCTTGCTTAGTAGAATGAAATCCTTCCGAATAAAAACTTTATGTATTAGGTAAACTTATGGGATGAAGTTCGATTAGGAGTTGGAAACCATGACCGAATTTTGCCCAATTGCATTACCTGAAGAACCGACACCTGAACAGCTTAAAAATTGCGAGGATTGCGGTTTATATCAACACGGGACACGTATGGTATGGGGAGAAGGAAATCCGGAAGCCCGTGTTCTCGTTCTTTTAGATAATCCTGGCGCCCGTGAGGATCTCGAAGGGAATCCTTTTGTTTGCGGAACGCGCCAAACTTTCCAACAAGCAGCGAATAATGCTGGTTTGCAGATGGATGACTTATACATTACGTTTATTCTAAAAAGAAAACCTGTACGCGGTTACGATAAAGTCCAGACTCGTCAAATTTGTATGCAGCATTTAGAACAACAGCTACAAGAAAAAAAGCCATCTCTCATTCTTTGTTTAGGTAATGTGGCGGTTCAATCTTTTTTCCAAGATCCCGAAGCCGAAGTAAAATCATTGCGCGGTAGTTGGCATGACGTCCAAGGCTATCCGACAGCAGTCGCGTACCATCCACTCGCTATAAGACGCCGTCCGAACTTGCGCTCATTATTTGTGCAAGACTTGGCATTTGTTGCCGAGCGTTACCATCGTTTGAATCCCTGACAAGCGCTGTTTCAAAAACAAAATATCACATCTTCTTAATTATCCAGTTATCACCGATACCAACACAGAAGAGACTGTAGACAAATCTGTTTTACCAGTATTAACTACAGTCCGGGCAATCAAAACTGATTTGATTGTCTCTTTTTATTATTTAACGTAATTAATTTCCTGTCTCTCGACGGCAAGACATTAAAGTTTAGGAATTCCTAGCTTCTTTTCCTTTAACGATCAGTTGATCAAGAGAATATAATTTACTGCCGTTTAAGACAATGTGCACCGCAAGGACTAATAATACCAAATCGAAAACATAGCCATTTAGAAAACCAGCCGGCAAATTCACTGTAAAGATTGCACCAACCATGATAATACCGAATAGCAAAGATACAATCCGTGTCCCTAAACCGAGGATAATAGCAATCCCCCCTACTAATTCAATCGTACCTACTGCATAAGCAAGATAGCCTGGAATCCCTATGCTTTCAAACCAACCTGCTGTATTTTCTATACCACCTTGAAACTTAGTAAATCCGTTTGCCAAAAAGACAAGCCCCAGTACAATACGTAGTAGCAATTTTCCAACTTCATTTTTGTTCGACATCAAATATTTCCTCCTGTTTTCACTATCAAATTAAGTTATTTAATCATTTACCTTGAATTAATACATCGCCAATTCAAGGTATTCACCCAAAAAAAATTTAGATACCTCGGAGATCATACCGTTATTTCCCCAGGAACTAGACACACACTTTCATCTTTATAAAACGTTAGATTACTTATGGAATCTTACTCGATCTTCCAGTGGCTGGAATTCTTTTTCTCCTGCTTGAACTATTGGATTACCAAATGGCATTTGTGCAATCAGTTTCCAATTAGCAGGGATATTCCATTCTTTTTTCACTTCATCATCAATTACCGGATTATAATGTTGTAAAGACGCTCCTAGTCCCTCTGCTTGTAATGCTGTCCATACGACTAATTGGTGCATACCTGATGCTTGGTTTGACCAAATTGGGAAGTTATCAGCATAAGAAGAAAATTGTTCTTGAAGAGATTTAACGATTGCTTCATCTTCAAAGAATAATACGGTACCATATCCTGCTTTAAAGGAATCCATTTTTTGTTGAGTTGCTGTAAAATCCCGATCACCAACAGCTTTTCTTAATGTTTCAGTTGTAATGTCCCATAATTTATCATGTGCTTCGCCTGATAAAACAACTAAACGAGCAGTTTGAGAATTGAAAGCTGAAGGTGTATATTCCACAGCAAATTCAACAATTTCTTTAATTCTTTTATCAGATACGCTTACATCTTTATTGATCCCGTAAATCGATCGTCTTTCTTTGAGCGCTGTGTAAAAATCTGTTGTTAGAGTTGTTGTCATAATAAGTATTCCCCTATTTCATATAATTTCGAGTTCATTTATCTTGATTTAACAAATAACGAATTCGAGAGATTAAGATAAAAAAATTTAAATATTTTGCGCATGATAACCTAATTTTTTCAGCTGTTCTATTAGGACTTCTTTTTCTTTCGAATCTAATTTGCCGCAAATTTCTTTCATAGCAATTCTATGTTTCGGGAAAACTTCATTCATCAATTCAGTTCCTTCGTTTGTGATTGCTGCGTATGTGATACGGCGATCTTTCATACATGGTTTTCTCTCAATTAATTTTTTCTTCTCAAGCTTATCGACTACATAGGTAATGCTACTACTCGCAATCAATACTTTTTCGCCAATTTTTTGTATAGGTTGATCGCCTTTACTATAGATTAATTCCAGAACAGAAAACTCAGTTGGATTTAGTCCTAAACATTTGATATCCTCTTCCACACGTTTTTTGATGGATTGCAACGCCCTAGACAGGACAATAAACACCTTCAAAGACAAATCTTCTTCAAACCCATTCATTTGATGATTCATGATAATCACTCCTTCCCCAATTATCTCGAATTCAAGGTAATTATATATACCAAATTCCAAATTGTCAACTGATAGTCACTTAATGATATCCACTTTCTTATTTTAAAAATCTATGCCAAAGTCTCTTCCACGTACAGAATTACCAGAATCGAGGGGTAATGACATTAATCATTACTAAAAATAAATAATTCAACAGTAAGGGAAAAGTTAATTTTGGAACTGGAGGATAACAGAAGAAACATCTTTCATCTCGCGAAGAGATGCCATATGTACGACTTACCAAATACAAATCTGATAGTTTACTTATTTAAGAAGAGACAATTAAATCGCTTTAATTGCCTTTTTTCATTATTTATCTTCATTCAGCAAATCTTTTTGTACTGAAAGCGAAGCGTCAGCTACAGAAGACTCCCACCTCTATAGGTGGCGAGATGAATGCCGGTTTTGTTCTCTGTTCAGCGGGTGTCCAAACGCCCGCTGAACGAATAATGGAGGGCAGTCTAAGTGCGCGACGTCCTAAAAGGAAAGTGCCTTAATTTCTGCAAAGATCGCAGAAATTAAGGCAAATCGAACCCTCCGCTGTTCGATTCGCAACGACTGCATGACCTACATCCTGTAGGCCCGCGGATGTCACAGATTTTGAAAGGAGTTAATCGAGCAGGCTCGATTCAAAATCTGGACGCAATTACGCCGAGGCGTAATTGATTATGAAATAATCTTATTGGTTCCCTTTTTTAACCCATTCCGCGACTGTGACTGTACGTTTTGCTTGATGCTTAACAGCTGCTTGCACATCCTCAATCATTTTTCCATTTTGATCAACGGTTACACTTGTTCCGTAAGGATTTCCACCTGCGCCAAATAGGACAGGGTCAGTGTAGCCAGGGGAAGCAATAATGGCACCCCAGTGCATCATAGCAGTATATAAGGATAATAATGTAGCTTCTTGGCCACCATGTGGATTTTGCGCAGAAGTCATTGCACTTACCACTTTATTAATCGTCTTACCGCTTGCCCATAGTCCACCTTGAATATCAAGAAATTGCTTCATTTGTGATGCCATAACTCCAAATCGTGTTGGGACACTAAAGATGATTGCATCTGCCCATTCAAGATCCTCTGATGTCGCTACTGGAATATCTTTTGTTGCTTCGACAGTCGATTTCCAAGTTTCATTTCCCTCTATGACTGACTGTGGGGCTAATTCTTGTACTTTCAGCACTCTAACCTCGGCTCCTGCTTCTTTTGCTCCTGCTTCTGCCCATTTTGCCAATTGAAAGTTTGTACCACCCATACTATAAAAAACAACAGCTAATTTTACATTTGACATTTTTTTCGCTCCTTTGATTTCTTCATTATTTTTCTGATAGACCAAATTCGCATATACTATTTGTTATTTTTTCATGATCTTTATTAGAATCACCTCGACAATAAATACATATTTTCAATGTAGTACCGTTCTACATATTCCCCCAAAGTAGAAGGTTTAATCATATATTGAATTACGTCAAGGCATTAGAAGTGATTTTCGGCTGATCTATGTGTTTTAGAATTCATAGATCCGCCTGTAAACATATAAACAATAAATCACTAGAGAGAACCATGAGTAGTGACGGGGTAAATACTTCCCTTAAAAGCGAATGAAACTCGCCCCGTCTCCTCAGATACTACGAGTACAAGGGCGTCACTTCGTTCGGATAAACCTAAAGCGGCGCGATGTCGAGTACCCATTTTTTTATCACCTGTAAATTTGTCTGATAGCGGAAGAACATTTGCTGCGGAAACAATTTGATCAAGACTTACCATTACAGCACCGTCGTGTAGTGGATTTCCAGGGAAGAAAATGGATTCCAACAAAGAATGAGTCAATTCTGCTCCAATTGGAATACCCGGTTTCACCAAAAGCTCAAGAGGGTCTTCCCGCTGAATCACAATTAAGCCACCATGTCTCAGCTTAGACATATTTTGTACGCAAATTGACAATTCCGGATATTTGCCCGTAAACGGAGACAAATAACAATTCAAATAAAATGTTGCAGCTTTCATTTCAATGTCCAAAAAATCCTCTTTAATTTTCTCAAAATTACCAAGAAGACAATTCTCTTCGTTATCTATTGCTTCTAAATTATTTTGTAAGGCTGTTATAACTTGATGAATATCCTCTGTTAATGTTTGTTTCATCGGTGAAAAATCACAACCAACATTATTCACGAATACTCTCCTCCTCTTTTTTCACTCTTATTACGTAAATTTATCTTCTAAATATACTTAAAGATTGGCCCAGTGGGAATTTTTTATGCATTTCATGTCTTAAGGATGGAAAGCAAGAGAATAACTATTGTAAAAACCATTTAAAACTAAACATTGTTGAGGTGCTGCAAAATGCCTTACGTGACCGTAATCGGCGGAGGAACTTTTGAGGTGGAAAAGGGTAAAAAGTTAGTTTTGGCACTGGAAGATAACGGCGTAAGTATCCTTCATCGTTGCGGAGGGAATGCCATTTGTACGACTTGTAGAGTAGAGGTTTTAGCAGGTGATTACTTGGAGGTAACCAATAAGGAAAAGAAAGCTTTTGCGGATAAAGGAATTGACGATACTTTAATTGACGATTGTTTGCGTTTATCTTGTCAAATTCTTGTGAACGGAGATATTACTGTTCGCCCAATCCTGACAGCTGAAAATACCGGCAAGCCCGTTGGTCCAAGGCCGGCTAACTAAATCAGATCAATCTGCCAAATGAGCTTTATCTAGATCAAAACAATGTGTCACGAACTTCCAAAAACATCGCTCGAACAATCATGACGGTTCGATCAAATATTTTTTGTTCGAACCGTCATGATTTAACGTTTAATTGACACTAAACATTTTCATCATCCGTATTTCCCCATAATCTATTAGGACTCTGTTTCTAAAAATTCTCTTTCAATATCTTGCGAAATGTCTGTAGTTCTCCTATATGCGAATGGACTATTTAGGTACGTGTAGTAATGCACCGATTACAAACTTACCGTCTTTTATTCTCTGTGCTTTATATAGGAGCTGTTCTATATAATTGAACCTCCTTGTCATTCATTTAATTTCCTTCACTAAAACAATTGTTTCTATGGTCATTTCAGTAATATCTATACCTATAATTTGGAGGTTGGCTCAAAGTTGAGCAGTCCTATCTCAAAGGGGTTGCACAACCTTCAACAAGCTGGAATAACGCTAATTAACTAGCAACTTTAGCTTGTGTGTTATTTCTTGCATAATAATAAATTTGATTATATGTTTATTAAACTCGAACTAAATGACCAAATAACGATACTAATGTGAGACTCACTAAACCTACAGAAACCGCAGCAAGTAGACCAATATAAAATGGCTTCAGGCCAAGTCCTTTAAACAATTTGAAGTTTGTGGATAAGCCGACCCCTGCCATTGCCATACCCAATAAATATTTCGAACCAAAAGAACTCCAAAAAGTATATAGTCCTACCCAAGAATCAATATCTAAAAAACCGAACGCTTTGCTTGTTTTTTCTACCGTCATATCACCAATTGTTCTAAACATTGAGAGCAATAAGAATCCTATTACAAATAATGGAATGAATTTATACCATTTCGGAATCGCATTCTGTCCTTTTGAACTATTAGATCTTTTATAAAAAAAATAAGATAAGGCGGGTATAACTACTATTATAAATAAATTTCTAGTGAGTTTTGTTACAGTTGCTACATCAATAACTTTGGGCATATCATATACTTGACTGTAGATTAAAGCAGATCCAGTCACCTGAGCAGTATCATGAATCGCTGTTCCTAAAAACAAACCAGCCTTTATTGGATCATTACTAAATAAAGCATTGGCTAAATAAGGGTATAAAAGCATTCCAATTAAACCGAAAATAGTAATATTAGCTACAGCGTAAGAAATTTCATTATCTTTAGCCTTTATTACAGGGGAGATTGCCATAATTGCTGTAACTCCACAAACACCTGTACCTCCAGCAATTAAGGTGCCAAGTTTTTCCGGCTGTTGCATTTTATTTGTGAAATACACAGTAATAAGTAATCCACTCGATATACAGATGATTATTAGAGGCAATCCCCAAGCACCTAATTTTAATGCTTCTATAAGACTAAGCCTGAGTCCTAATAGAATAATCCCAGCCCGCAAAGCATAGTTTAAAGAAAAAGAAACACCATTTTCAAAGGTTTTATGCAATCCAATTGTATTTCTTATAATTAATCCCATTAAAATGGCAACAAATATCCCCGAAACTGGACTAGCACTACCAGCAGGTACAACATTCAATGCAACTAAAATCAGCCCTATCAAATCAGCTATATAAATTCCTAATAATGTAATGATAAGACACAGTAAAATTCCTGGTATAATTTTACTTATCGTGTTCCACATGGTATCCATCTTCTCCTCTATATATCTAGTGTCCGACAATCAGTGCCATTCCTCATGGTTATGAGAATTAAATCATAACCATCTTACAGAATATGGCACCTTCCTTTTCCAAATTGTAATTTTCGTAGAATATTTAAACTTTGTTATTTTACTTTTACTGATTTAATAGTTTCGTTAGGTTCTAAGACAGGAACATCAACTTGAACAGTATTAGGATACTTAATTCCTGCTCCTGTATTTAGGGCGACAACCTTCTCATCTTGTTTAATCCAGCCTTCTTTTCTTAACTTGCGGGCCGTCTGCTGTTTTGGCAGCTAATTCTCTTCCCGCTTCAGAATTGCCAGCTTGTACAATCACTGGATGTCCTTGTGGTGTTGTAGGTGATTCGAGTGTACCTTGTGCTTTAAAAAATTCCCCTTTATGATTAACTGGGTGTATTTTTTCGGATCGAGGCACTTCCCTCGTTCTTTGTCGTTTAAAATGGCTTCTTCTTCAATTGAAGACCAGAACCTCTTCTTCGCTATTAAAAGACGTAACTATATTCCAAGCTGCCCGTCCTTTTGATAAATGATTAATGACATTGAATTTTCTAACAATATGGAAAGGCTCATTGTACGTAGACTGTTCCTGTGGTATCACACATTGGTCAAAATTCAGTTGGACGGTAGTTGCCCCATGCACAACCCCATCTTTTTTCCTTTTTGCATCATTTCTTGTTCGCCGGAAAAATGTCCATTCATACATTCGCCCCCTATGGTATGTATGCCTTGTTGTTAGCTGTACTGGTAAAACCCACGTCCTGTTTTCTTACCTAACCATCCGGTATTTACGTATTTCCGAAGTAATGGACATGGGCGATATTTGCTGTCGCCAAAGCCTTCGTGGAGTACTTCCATAATATAGAGACACGTATCCAAGCCGATAAAATCAGCCAAGGTTAATGGACCCATGGGATGATTCATGCCAAGCTTCATGACCGTATCAATATCTTCTACTGACGCTACACCTTCATGAAGTGCAAATACTGCTTCATTGATCATCGGCATCAAGATACGATTCGCAGCAAAACCTGGCAGATCGCTTATTTTCACCGATGTTTTATCTAGTTGTTTTGCCATTTGTTCAATCTGATGGTAGGTTTCGTCACTCGTTTGTAAACCACGTATGATTTCAACGAGTTTCATTACTGGAACCGGATTCATAAAATGCATGCCAATCACTTGTGCCGGGCGGTTGGTATGTGCTGCAATTTCTGTTATCGATAGGGAAGAAGTATTGGTCGCCAGAATCGCATGTGCTGGTGCCATCTTATCCAGTTCAGAAAATAGGCTTGCTTTTATTTCCATATTTTCGACCACTGCCTCAATGACAACATCACATGATGAAGCATCTGCTAACGTTGTCGAAGGATGTAGGCGGTTTAAAATTTCCGTTTTGTCCGTCCCCGTTAGGCGTTGCTTTTCAACTGAGCGTGTCAGCAATTTCTCAATTGTTTTCATCCCGTTATCTAATGCCTGCTCATTTGTATCGTTTACTAACACATTGAAATCGGACTTGGCCAAGACCTGAGCGATCCCTAACCCCATTTGTCCAGCTCCAATTACCATGACATTTTTTATATCCATCTCGTTCCATCATCCTCCCTTATCCCCTTTTTCAGACTCTTTGAAAAGGACCTACTCACTTTTCAAGAAGCGATGTAGGTTCCTTTATAATGTAGCATTTTTTCAGTTATATCCCCCTACTTTAATTGAAGCACGTAATTCTGTTTTTAAAGCTTTACCAGACGGGTTGCGAGGAATTTCTTTTACAAAACTAACTGATTTTGGTTTCTTATAACTTGCTATTTTCCCTTCACAATAGGTAATTACTTCTTTCTCTGTAAGCGACTTACCTTCAGCAGCAACAATAAATGCCTTCACTGATTCTCCCCAAACAGGATCAGGCACACCGAGAACAGCAACATCCTTTATTTTCGGATTCATATGAAGTACATCTTCTATTTCACGTGGGTAAATATTGACCCCACCACTTATTAACATATCTTTTTTCCGATCAACGATATAATAGAAGCCTTCTTCATCCTGCATAGCCATATCGCCGACTGAAAAATATCCTTCATGGAAACCTGCTTCTGTTTCTTCGGGGTTTTTATAATACTCAGTCAGTAAATATGGTGCTTTAAAATATAACTCTCCAATTTCTCCTTGCTGAACAGGCTGTTTTTTATCGTCCAAAATAACACATTCCACAAATGGAAATGGATGTCCTACACTTTGGTCTTTATGATGAATATCTTTCGGTTTCATATTTAACGTCAATGCACTTTCCGTTGTTCCATACCATTCATGTAAACCAGCATCTGGAAACGTATTTAAAATATCCTTTTTAATTTGTGTTGGTAATGGCGCACCACCAGAACTCAACACCCTCATTGAAGAAATATCCGCTTTTACCTTTTCTTGTACTTCAACTAAAAAAGCATGCATTGTTGGTGTTAAAAAGGTATTTGTAATTTGATAGGAAGCAATATCAGCTAATACCTTGTTAGGGCGGAAGGTTTCATGGATAATGATTGTTCCACCAACAATCAATTGCGTCAACAAAAATATCAAAGGTGCCGCATGATAGATCGGTCCCCCAACTAAATGAATATCTGACTCATCCAATTTAAATTCATATGCCACAGCCATTCCTGTTAAAACACGTGAACGATGTGAAATTACTATTCCTTTTGGATTCCCTGTCGTTCCAGAAGTATAACCAAGATAGAGCGGATCCTCTTCTTTTATGTCAACCTCAGGATTAGAACTATCCCCATTATCTAGGAGTTCTTCATAGCTAATCATATTTTCAGAAGTTGAATCACCAACAATAATAACTGTGTCTAATTGGGGTAAGCCTGGTAAAATTTCTTTTATTACATCTACATATTCTTCTGTAAAAATAATCCCTGTACTATCAGAATTATTTATAAGATAGTCAATTTCTGCTCCAACTAAACGATAATTAATTGGAACCATAATAATACCAGCTTTCGCAAATCCAACAATTAATTCCGCATATACTAGGTGATTCTTCATAAAAACTGCAATTTTATCACCCTTTTTAAAACCGCGATCAGATAATGAATTAGCAACTTTGTTTGCTCGCTCATTTAATTCACCATATGTAAGCACCTTGTCTTTGAAAATGACAGCACGCTTATTATGATATTTTTTAGCATTTTGCTCGAGAATACTTCCTAATGTCAGCATATTTAATCCCCCTATAATTTAGGTTAAATTCACACCATCCAATTAAACGTTCTTTTTTATTGCTTAATATACTTGTTCTCCTATTTACTTAAACTATCTATTTACCCCTGTAAACTTGCGGGTGCGATTCCCTTAAATACTTCTAATTCTTCTGAATGCCATCCGAATCGTGCATAGGAAAGAGGCCATGCAAGCGGCTGAGGGACTAAATCTTAAAGTGTAATGCAAATCCAAACAATTGGAAGTTAGCAAGAATATCGCTTTGGAAATATACCACACTTTTCGTGGGCGGCAGGTGAGCCTCGTGTGCTATCGCACTACGGGGTCTCACCAATGCCTTGCTTCCCACAGGGGTATCCATATATTTAAAAATACAATTCAGAGGATTGTTCGGATTTCATCATATTTAAATATTTGCTGAAGCCCCAACACATTATGTTTTTATCAGAAAAGTTTTGCAGGCATAACAGCCTATCATTCAATACCTAAGGCAAAACCTATTAAAAATAAGATCTACATTTGATTTTTCTACCCTTTTTTATTTACCATAATTATTTGCGAATTAGTATATTCAACGAGCCCAGCATTTTCAATACCTATGCCTGATTGTTTGTGGCCGCCAAACGGGTAATTTGGTGCAAAAATATGCACTTCATTGACCCAGACAGTTCCAGTATCAAGTCTTTTGGCAAGATCTTTTGCTTGTTCAACATCATTACCCCATACTGATCCACCAAGTCCATAAATCGAATTATTGGCACGTTCAATGACTTCATCGTAATCACTATATTTTAAAACAGGAAGTAAAGGACCAAACGCCTCTTCGGTTACTACCCTTGATTCTTCCGGTGGATTATCTACAATGCTAACAGGTATAAAGTACCCTGGCTTTTCCTTAACTTGCCCGCCCAAGGCAAATTTCGCACCTATTTTCTTTGTATCCTCTATAAGTTCGATCACCCTTTCATATTGCATTTGATTTTGTATCGGACCAATGCCAGTATCAGGATCACTTCCACTTCCGACTTTTACAGTTTTGGCAAACTCAACTAGTTCATGAAGAACAGCATCATAGATATCCTCATGTACATAAAGCCGCTTAGTCGCAACACAGAATTGTGCATTATTTTGGAAAGATGCCCAAAATAGCTCTTTGGCAATAGCCTTCGGATCAACGTCTGGTAGAACAATTGCCACATCGTTTCCACCCAGTTCTAGCGTTACACGTTTCAAATTAGATGCGCTACTTTTCATGACCTTTTTACCAGTTGCCGATGAACCGGTAAAGCTAATTTTACTCACTTCTGGATGCTCTGTAATCCATTGTCCAAGTTCATTTCCGCCTGAAACGATATTAAGTACCCCTTTTGGAAGAATCTCATTAGCAATCTCACCTAATTTAAGTAAACATAAAGGTGTATATGGAGACGGTTTCAATACAACCGTATTACCCGCCATAAGGGCTGGAGCGATTTTCCAAACGGACAAAAGAATAGGGAAATTCCACGGAGTAATGGCGCCTACAACTCCAAGCGGCGTATAATGTTTTTCAACGATATGGTCATCCGTTTCTTCGATGACTTCTACTTTTAACCTTTGTTTTGCAATTTCTTTAGCCCAGTATACAGAGCCACCGACTTCCCATTCTGCGTCTGGTCTAGGTTTGCCCTGCTCGAGGGTTAAAAGATTCATAAACTCTTCTTGATACTCTTCAATCGCTTCTCCTAATCTACTTACGTATTTACCACGTTCCTCAATCGGTTTACGGGACCATTCTTTAAAAGCATTTTTTGCTGCCTTAACTGCTTCATCTAAATCCTTTTTCGTTGCATTTGGAGCAGAGGCAATCACCTTTTCATTAGCCGGATTGATAACGTTGATAGAATCTTCCGTTGTTACAGATTTCCCATTAATTGTATTACTATAAACATTATTAAAGATACTGATTTTAGTTTTGCTCATCTTATAATCCTCCAATTTTTTTATTGTTTTTGGCCTTTGAAACATTTCTAGAGTCTATTTCTAATAACCCTTTCCTCGTAATCCTATACCTAACAAATACAACCTTAATTTTAAAATAGGTGATAGTTTTTAGACACTAAATTAAAACTCCATCACTCTTCTTCCTCACATTTTTTCACTCCACTGCGTATTTCAAGTTACCCATTTGTAAATAAAACTATTTTTAGCATCCCTTCCTTCCATTGGAATTGGGTGAATAGGAATGGTTTGTCCCAACCAACTCCAATGTCCCCATCAAACGGGACGAGCGATAACGCGGTAGCCGAACAAAGTGTACAAAATGATAGTGCCTGAAATATTGGTATGAAAGCAACATCGAGAAAAACTTGACACATACTTCCCGGTTAATATCTTGACATCATATCGTTGTTCTGAAATTATTGATTAGTTGCTTCTATAGAATAAGAGAGATTGCCTTTTTCTTTTGGACGGTCAGGATTCACGAAAATGGCCAGAAGAACCGCCGTTATAACGAAAAAGCATGCAATTATAAGTAACGATGCATTGTATGCAAATGATAGATTGTCTTTGTATGCATCGAGAATCCAGCCGGTAATAATCGGGGCAACTACGCCTCCTAGATTATATGAGGATACAGTGATACTCCCCATAAGTCCCTTTCGTCGAGGCATAAAATTCATTAAAAATGGAATCGGGACGGATAAGGCTACCATAGCAAAGCCGGAAGCCAAGCCAATTGCAATTATCACACCAATGGTAGACTGATTCACCGTAATGGACCAAAGGCACACGGCAGACAAGAGCAAAGAGACTGCTAAAACGAGTACTCTTGATTTACGATCACTCTGAGTTTTCTTAAACAGATGATCTGAAAATGAACTAACAGAAATGGACACTGTCACGCTAGCTAGTCCAACAGCCATCGCTGCATAGCCCACCTGTACTGGCGACAATTTTATGACTTGTAAAAGATAAGCCGGCATCCATATCGAAGTCCATGAGAGCACCCAGAATGCAGCAAATAGTGCTAATAATGTGAGATAACAAGCGGGTTGACGTAATACGTCCAACAATTCTTTTACTCTTAACTTTGGAAGTGCCTCTTCAAAGTATAATTTTTCTACCGGGGATACAGGCTCCTCCTTAGCGAATGTAACCCATAATACTACCCAAATCAGGCTAATTACACCCGAAATAACAAATGTCATTCTCCATTCGTAACTTTCCAATGCCCACACGATTAATGGAACACACAACGTGCCTCCAAGAATCCCCCCTGAGATGAGTATTGAGTTGGCTTTTCCTCGTGACTCAGGTCCAAACCATTTGGTAATTGAATTGTAACTCGTTGGTGTAAAGGGTCCTTCAAATGCTCCAAGCAAGCAACGGTAAAGCAAGAACAGCGGAACTGTTGCAATAAAAGCAACGCTGAATTGGAGCACTGACCAGACAATCAGTAATATCGTTAATAATTTTTTAACTCCAATTTTATCGGAGATAGATCCCCCAAATAGAGCAACAATGGCATAACACCAGAAGAATAAGCTACCAGATAACCCCCATTCGATATAACCCATATTTAATTCTTCCATAATCCATAAAACAGCATAGCCAGTTACGGATTTATCAATCCAGTTTATGAGCATCCCTAAGAACAAAAAAACTAGAATGAGCCAACGCATAGCAAATCTCCCCTCATTAATTTCGTTCTTCTTAAAATATTGTTGTTTTTCTCTAATTTCCCTCTATTAATATTGGGATAAATACAGCAGTATACTGCCGGGAGGGGGCAATCCTGGAATTGAACTATCTGTTTTAAAACTAGTTGAATAATTTCCTGTGACCGTATCTTGGATCTTCACATTAACACGGCGTCACACCCTCAAATTTTTTCATTACAGGAATGGCTTTTTATTAAAATCACGCTTTATGAAAGCGGATACAAAAAGCGGTAATATAATCTGACTCTCAGTGTCGCCAAGGCAGGTAGAACAAAGGCTTTCTCACTCACACGAGAAACTTTTTAGGATTTCCATCTCTATATAGTTTCAACTGTTCAAAATGGCTTCAATTTACCATAGTTAAGCAAATCATCATGTGAATTGGACTAGCGGGTTAGTGGGTATTGGTACTCCAAGATTTCCACGTAGCGTAGAAGCTTCATATTCTGTACGGAAGAGACCTCGGCGTTGTAATTCAGGGATCACAAGTTCAACGATATCTTTAAAACCTTCTGGAAAATGCGGTGCCATAATATTGAAACCATCTGCTCCATCATTTAAGAACCATTCCTCTAATTGATCAACGACCTGTTCAGGAGTGCCAACAATTTCACGGTGTCCACGTGCACCTCCAACATGTTCATAAATTTCACGTAAAGTCGTTAAATTATTTCTTTCAGCAATTGCTTTGACAAGGGCTGGACGCATATTAGGATTTGTACTATCTTTATTTTGTCCGACACCTTCTGGCAACGGATCATTAATATCATATCCTGTTAGATCAAAATCTAAAACGTTATATAAAGATAAATAGGCTAATCCATCTTGAGGTGTAATATAACTGTTTAATTCTTCTCGCTTCCTCTTTGCTTCTTCTTCTGTTTTTCCAACTATAATAAAGGCACCTGGCATGACTTTCAAATCATCCGGTTGTCGACCATATTTCGCTAACCGTCCTTTTACATCACGATAAAAGGACTGTGCCTCTTCCAATGTTTGCCATGCAGTGAAAACAACGTCTGCTGTTTTGGCAGCTAATTCTCTTCCCGCTTCAGAATTGCCAGCTTGTACAATCACTGGATGTCCTTGTGGTGTTGTAGGTGATTCGAGTGTACCTTGTGCTTTAAAAAATTCCCCTTTATGATTAACTGGGTGTATTTTTTTCGGATCGAGGTACTTCCCTCGTTCTTTATCGTTTAAAATGGCTTCTTCTTCAATTGAAGACCAGAACCTCTTCACCACCTCTATACTTTCCTCTGCACGTGCATAACGTTTAGAATGATCTACATGCTGTTCAAAGCCATACAATAACGCTTCTTCGCTATTAAAAGACGTAACTACATTCCAGGCCGCCCGTCCTTTTGATAAATGATCAATAGCATTGAATTTTCTAGCAATATGGAAAGGCTCATTGTACGTAGATGTTAAAGTCGCTGTTAAACCGATATTTGTTGTAACAGCAGCTAAAGCTGAGATTAGAGTGACAGGATCTATTTGATAACCTGGATAACTATCCTTTGAAAGCGGTCGCATATGAGCATCAGCAAGGAAAAACATATCAAACTTTGCTCGTTCTGCTAATTGCGCAATTTCAGCATAGTAATCTAAGTCAAAAATACGCTCAGTTCCAGCTGTTGGGTATCGCCAGCTCGCTAAATGATGCCCAGTTGTTAAAACAAAAGCACCTAATCTCATTTTTTTATTAGTCATATCAATCCGTTCCTTTCTGAATTCTAATACCTTGATATATATTCAAAATCTACTTAAAAACCACAGTATGAATTTGATAATAATAGTGTCTCTTTAAAAATATTTGAATTGATAGATCATAGATTTATCTAGCCATGCGCTTATAATGGCAGGCAAATTGTTCATATCCGATTCCAATTTTGGATTACCTATAACGGATGTAATTTTCTTCATGCTTCAGGTTCTTGTTTTCAAGGGCTTTAATCATTCGATTATAATTAGAAATCAGCCCACTTTTCGGGAATGAAGCCAATATTTCTACGATAATATAACATGGGGTCTATATCGTTTTTCTTCATATCGATCACTTCCCCAATTAAGATTAGATGATCCCCAGCATCTATTTGCTGCACTTTCTTACACTCCAAAGCTCCGTATACATTCTTTAAAATTGGAAGATCATTAGAAGATGGTCCCCATTCCACTTTAGAAAAACTATCCTTTTCTTGTTTACTGGCAAATATATTACATGCGTCCTTTTGTTCACCTGATAGAATATTAACTGCAAATGAATCAACGTTTTTAAATGTTTCGTATCTTCTAGATCCTTTATCGATGCACCACGAAATCATTAGTGGTTCTATTGAAACGGAGACAAAAGAATTCGCCGTCATACCTACCGGATTATTATCTTTATCTTTTGTTGTAATAATTGTTACACCTGTTGGGTAACCGCCCATAATTTCTTTATATAAATCAACCTTTTGTTTTTTTACAATCATTGTTATTCCTCCAATCGAAGCTTATTTAGGTCTTTTAATCTTGTTAACATATTTACTTCCTTGCCAATATCTCTAGAAGATTTGTAATCTGAATCATGAGCCATAAATTCAAGGATCCGATTGACCCTAGATGGCGCGTCAAGAAGAACAGCAACGGGAGAAAATCGTCTACTAGCTCGGCTATAAGGACTATCTGACTGTTAGTACAAAGAGCTAATATATTCTTACGGGTATGATGACGTCAAGCAATCTAAACGACGGTAAAGCTCTATCCCCCTTGGACTTCAGTGTATTCAAAATCCTCTAAATGAGGAACTAAATTTCCACGGCCAAATCGCAGTTTGCCGTTTTTTTCTGCGCGATGTTTATGAGCCTCTAAGAAACGTAGAATTTTTCTTCTTCTTTCCAAAATATCTATATAGCCATTTTTATAAAACCACGCCTCGATCGTGTTGTAAATGCCTCTGTTTATTCGATAGGAATCTCTACAATAATTATTAAATACTAAATCAGGGAGACTTATTAGTGAGTTTATGGATGTATTTGATATACACATAGAAAGATAATCTTTAATCATACAAATCACCTCCAATAGCAATAATGTCTTTTGAACCAAAAGCCTTAAATGCGAGAATGGTAATAGGGCCTACACCATTTACTGTAACTGTGTCACTGGAATTAAAAGGGCTCGAACTTACGCTGTTTAAAGCTACTGCTACTGGCTCTACTAATCCACCTCCACTTTTCAATATTTTCTTAATATTGTTTATAGTGTATAATAGTTGAATGAGTATGTGAAATACACATTTTTTATACTACGATAGGCATTACCTATGGAGGTTTTTCAATGAGAATTGAAGATTTAGTTTATTTATTAGAAATAGCACGTACCCGCTCATTTTCAACTGCTGCTAATAACTTGCATATTTCTCAGCCCAGCATAAGTCAAGCAATAAAAAAACTTGAGGATGAATTAAATACTAATTTATTTATTCGGTCAAGAGCCGGTATAACCTTGACAGAAATAGGGGAGGACATTGCAAGAAAAGCACAAGCAATATTAAAACTTGTAGAGGAAATTAACAATGTATCCAATATGTTTGATAGTGAATATACTGGAAAACTGTCTATAGGAGTTATACCTAATATTCTGACCCCAATTCCAGGGACCATTAATACTTTTAAAAAAAGCTACCCCAAAATTGATTTAGAATTTGTAGAGGATGGCAGTCAACAAATAATGGATCAGGTAAAAAACAACGAATTAGACATAGGGATAATAGCTACACCAAATAACTTATGGGGGGACGAAGATTTACTTGTTTATAAAAAGCTTGCGGTTGGGGAGGTAATGGCCTGTGTAGGAAAGAATTCACCCCTTGCTTCATTTCGATCACTTACACCTGAGCAAATTATTAATTATCCGATTGTTCATTTTGGTTCTCGGTTTGCATCTATTACTAATTTTATAAACGAATTGAGGAAATTTGGTGAAGTAAAGACACTTTTTTCCTCTACCAATAACGAAATTTCCAAGCGTGTAATTACCGAAGGCTTGGCCATTGGATTTATGTTAAGCACTTTTTTAAGTGAAGACCTTTATGTTAAAAGTGGTGATATCATCCCCTTACCTGTTACAGATATACCTAATGGTCTTACTTTCGGATGTATTTACTCAAAAAAACTATCTTTCCCACCTATTTATAATGAATTTATAAAAGTTTTTAAATCTCAGTTAACGCCGCTAGTGCCTAATTTATTTAATTAGTATTAACAGAATATATAGGGTCGGCTATAATCCGAAGTAGATCCCAAAGTAGTTTCGGAAGGTGATGATATCCTCTTTGTAAAACAACTAGGTGAAAAGTATCATCTTTGCCAAGTACCTTCTTTATCTTATATTTTTTTAAGATCATCTGGATGTTTGTCTTCATAGACTGGATGCTTTTTTAATAAGTAGATGAGAAAAAGGTAATAGCGATTTAATTTCTTTTTGAGGTAGCTTTTAATAATTTTAAAGAACAATTTTTAATCATATTCCTTTGGACATACTTTAAAGGAATAAAGTTCAATTTCCACCATCTATTCCAATGAAATCACCTTTATTGGAGAACTACCAACATTTCGATTGATATTATTCATAAATGTATATGCGGATATATGAACGTTCACAAGCCGTAAAACAATCATTTACGAACGTTAATAAATGGGGAATAAAAGGGATTCCTAACTGTTCGTAAATGTATATATTTACGGCAATCTTAATTAAAAGCACCCAAATATTCTCTTAGCGTAGGAAATATCGGCTTTCTGTAACTCGAAAATTGCTTAGCGTATGTTTTCCGCGTTTTGTTGGTAAGACCCCATATAAAGGAAAATCCTAACTCTTCAACCTATTTTGTACTTGCTTTCGAAGACATTCATGACGGTTCATTATTCAGACGGAATTTTTCTCATTATGGAGAATACTTTGCTATAATATTATCAATTTTATACGGTAAAGAGTTCAGTTCACATGGCATGTTGGAAACTCATGGGATTTATAGACTGCCTGAATTCTTACCTCCAGTCAATAGCTTTTTATGAATTAATTTGTATGGTGGGATACATTCTCTATTCGGGAGGGGGGCCCCTCCCGAACAGAGAATAAGCATGCCAAAAAGACCTAACGATTTTTCATTTTTTCGCAAGGTCATTTATGATATAGTGAATATAATGGATTATACACGCTATACACGCAACTTTATGGGGTTTTCCCTGGGGTTTCGTTTTTAGTTTGTCATAATAATCTACGAGATGGTTCTTTATTTTTTTCGTAACGTAATCATCGTCTTCACCATGAAAAACAAGATCTTTCGTAAAAGACGGTTCCCCCGACGATTGATGATATCTTTCATTTGATGTTTCCCGGATTGATAGACACGCAAATCAATACCAACATACGCATTTACTTGCTTATGGGTTTTAAAACGACGAATATCTCCTAACTCCCCTATAATCCTGACGGCTGTTGTCTCGCCGATTCCTGGAAACGAAATCAGTACCCGATATTCCACTTTTCCTTCGGAAAGGGTTATCATTTGTTTGATGAGCTGCTCTTTCTTTTCCTTTAATTCACTTATTCTACAAGCATAGTCACGTACCTGTTCACATCGTACATCGTCTTTTGGGATGGCTGGATAGGAAAGCTTTGCTGCCTCTAGTAGACATTTTCCTTTTGCTTCTGCACGTTGGAGAGACAAGTTCTTTTTAGTGTTTTGCTTTAAACGATTGCGAATGACTGTTCTCGAATGATTAAGCACTTCATCAGGATGCGGATATAACTGGACAATATTTAAAAAGAGCGCAGAACGCGTGGAAAATACGTTTTCAAGTTCTGGAAAGCTCAGTTGTAAGATCGCATGCATTCGATTATGTAAATGATTGATTTCTGTATCCAGCTCATCATAATAGCGTGACCATGCCCGCATTTGTCGATAATAATCTTCTTCAACGTAGGTATGAACACGTTCGTTACGGAAGTGTGTCCGGGCTAATCCATGGGCATCTGCTTTATCTGTTTTTTGTCGTCTCATCGTCTTGGTTTCTTCATTTGCTTGGATCGGATTTAGACAGCAGTAGGCGTATTGATGATCCTGAAGAAATCTTTCTAACCCTTTGGAATAGACGCCCGTTGCCTCAAAGACAATTTCAGGTGCTTGCTCATCCTGTCCTTTCAGCTCTTAAAGAGTATCGTGGAGCTTTTCAAAAGATGGACGATTATGTAGGATTTCTCCTTCAAATTCACATTGACGATATTGATTGTAAATGACCATTGTACTTTTCCCCATACTGACATCAAATGCCACGACATGTTTAATCATTAATCCTTCTCCTTTATAGCCAATCATAGAAGTCTTCACAGAGCCTTATCGATTCTATTTTCTTATACACGATCTCGAAGGACCCAACATACTAATCTGATTCAAATAAGGGTGTGAAGTGGGCCGGTTTTTAATACGGATTCTTTGTTGATCCACGAGGCTGTTCGGCTTTCCTCCACTTCTACTATAAAAAAATAGTAGCACAAACCATGGCCTTGGTTTGCACTACTAATGTTAGTATGTTTTTTATTTGGATCTTTCAGCGTAAAGTTGTTGACAACATAAATGGCTTCATGGTATATTTATCTCGAATTCGAGATAAATGAATTCCGGATATGAGAGACAATCACTTGGAGGTGAAATATAACATCATGAGCTTTTTCAATAAATTATTCGGTTCAAAACAGGAGGATGAAAATCAAATGGCAACTTTAAATATTGGGATTATTATCGGATCAACTCGTGAAGGTCGTGTATCTCCACAAGTCGCACAATGGGTAAAAGAAATTGCAGACAAACGCGGTGACGCAAACTATACAATTATCGATATTGCAGATTACAAATTACCACTTTTAGGTGAAGCAGGTGCCGATGCATCTGGTGCTACAGCTTGGTCTGAAGCAATCGCAAAACAAGACGGTTTTGTATTTATCGTCCAAGAATATAACCACTCCATTACAGGTGCGCTGAAAAACGCTTTGGATTACTTACGTGAAGAGTGGAACAACAAAGCAGCGGGTATCGTATCGTATGGTTCAGTCGGCGGTGCACGTGCAGCAGAACATTTGCGTGGCATTTTAGGCGAATTATTAGTCGCTGACGTACGGGTACATCCAGCATTGTCTTTATTCACTGACTTTGAAAATGGAACAGATTTCAAACCGAAAGCAGTTCAAGAAGATTCCGTCAATCAAATGCTCGATCAAGTCATCCCTTGGTCTAAAGCACTTTACACAATTCGCTAATGGTGCAAGAGTCATGGTTGCTCATTCAACCATGACTCCCTAATTATGAAGGAAAGTGGTCAATGCGATTTGACTATTTTCCTTTGTATATAGTCATACTGCACACTACAAGATGGAGGTTTATAAAATGAGTCAAATTGCAGGTCACCATCATATTTCGATGATTACAAAAACCGCTGGCGAAAATCATCATTTTTATCGAGATATTTTAGGCTTACGCCGTGTAAAAAAGACCGTCAATCAGGAAAACCCGAAAATGTATCATCTCTTTTATGGCGATTTAACTGGTAGCCCAGGAACCGAATTGACTTTCTTTGAAATCCCAAATGCCGGACGGACGCATCGCGGGACAAATGCAATTACCAAAATCGGTTTGTTCGTCCCGACACAACAAGCCTTACATGACTGGTTACACCGTTTAGATGAACATCATATTTCACATAGTGGCATCACTTCATACGCTGATCGTGAGGCGATTCATTTTGAAGATCCCGACGGACTACGTTTAGTATTACTCAATGGCGAAAAGGATACACTCCCTGATTTCTGGACAGCTTGGCCTGATTCCCCTATCCCAGAAGAGTCCCGCATTTTAGGTATGGGTCCGGTGGAAATAACGGTCCAAAATGCGAAAAGTTTAAGTGCTACGTTAGAGAAAATTTTCGGCTATACACTAGCAAAACACACAGGGGAAGGTTTACTGTATCAATCTACAAAAGGTCATGCATTTGGAGAGATTTTAATAGTTGAGCAAGATGGGCCTGTTGAAAAACCGGGTAAAGGAAGCGTCCATCATCTCGCTATCCGCGTAAAAGATGGCGAGGACCTTCGTTATTGGGCTGAAAAAATCAAAGATTATGGCTATGATATCCTCTTTATGAAAGATCGCTTTTACTTTGAAAGTTTATATTTCAAAGAGGAAAACGGCATACTGTTCGAGCTGGCAACAGATGGACCTGGCTTTACAGTAGATGCATCTGTTGAAAGCTTAGGGACAAAACTTGATTTGCCTCCTTTTTTGGAAACAAAACGTGAAGAGATTGAACGCAATTTAAAACAAATAGATTAAAGGGATGAGTGCGCAATGGACTTTTTAAAGTTAATCGAAAAAAGACGTTCTGCGAATAATTTTATCGAAGATGTCACATTAACCGAAGAAGATTTAGTTCCGATTTTTGAAGATGTGAAGTTGGCTCCTTCCGCCTTCAACCTACAGCATACAGAGTATATAACCATTTTCAATCCGGAATTGAAGGAGAAAATTCGTGAGGCTGCCTTTGGGCAATACAAGGTGCACAATGCTTCCGCTGTCATTATCGTGACAGCAGACCGCTACGCCTATCGTCAAACAGAAAGATTAAATAAAGGTATGCTGGATTTGGGGATGTTAACGGAATTTGAATTACAGGAAATAATTGATGATAATACAAAGTTCTATGAATCCCGTGGAGAAGATTTTATGAAAGAAGAGGCGATTCGGAATGGTTCTCTTTCGGCCATGCTCTTTATGCTTGCTGCCAAAAACAGAGGAATCGATAGTTGTCCAATGATCGGTTTTGACGAAGATCAAGTAAAGGAAATTTTGAATATCCCTCACAATCAGGAAATCGTTCTAATGATGACAGTTGGCAAGGAAAAAGAAAGCAGCCGCCGTTTACGGGGCTATCGCAAACCTGTCGGGGAATTCGTTACATTTATTAATTAAAAGGAGTAGGAGTATAATGAAAAAACAAACTACTGGTATCCACCATATTACAGCGATTGTCGGACATCCACAAGAAAATATCGACTTCTATGCAGGCGTACTTGGTTTACGTCTCGTCAAACAAACAGTGAACTTTGATGATCCAGGAACATATCATTTATATTTCGGGGACGCAGGCGGCCACCCAGGAACAATCATCACATTCTTCCCTTGGGCTAACGCTTATCAAGGACGTATCGGAGACGGACAAGTCGGCGTCACAACTTATGCCATTCCTGAAGGCTCAATGGACTATTGGGTCAACCGCCTTGAAAAATTCGACATTGCTTTCACCAAAGCAGAACGCTTCGGTGAAAATGTTGTCCAATTCGACGATCCTCATGGCCTGCATCTTGAATTGGTAGAGCGTGCAGAAGGTCCGACCAATCATTGGACGTTCGGCGATGTAACGCCTGATGTAGCGATTAAAGGTTTTGCAGGTGCAACCCTGTATTCGAGCAAGCCTGAACAGACAAAAAACACCTTGGTGAATGTCATGGGCTTGGAAGAATTCGCAACAGAAGGCGATTATATCCGCTTTAAAGCAAGTGCGGATATCGGCAACACAATCGATTTGAAAATGGTAACAGGCACTCGTGGTGCAATGGGTGTCGGTACCGTTCACCATATCGCATGGCGTGCAAATGATGACCAAGATCACTTGGAATGGCAACGTCACGCCCAAGAAAACGGGCAACATGTCACAGAAGTAAAAGACCGCAATTACTTCAATGCGATTTACTTCCGTGAATCTGGTGAAATTCTATTTGAAATCGCAACAGATCCTCCAGGTTTCGCACATGATGAATCGGAAGAAACAATGGGGAAAGCGTTGAAACTCCCTGCACAATATGAACAGTTCCGTGAAAAACTGGAACACTCCCTTATTCCGATTGAAGTACGTTCGTTAGACTAAAAAGTAAAAGAGAGACGCCATCACCTGAAAAGTGATTGGTCGTCTCTCTTTTTTGTTCATTATGAAATCAAGTTTAAAAATTGCCGGGTCCGTTCTTCTTTCGGATTCGTGAAAATTTCACTCGGTCCGCTTCGTTCCACGACTTTTCCTTGATCCATAAAGATGACGACGTCCGCTGCGTCTTGTGCAAAACGCATTTCGTGGGTCACAACGACCATCGTCATGCCTTCATTGGCAAGGTCTTTCATCACTTGCAACACTTCCCCGACAAGTTCCGGGTCCAAAGCGGATGTCGGTTCATCGAACAACATGACTTCGGGTTCCAGCGCTAATGCTCTTGCAATGCCAACCCGTTGCTGTTGCCCACCCGATAGTTGAAATGGATAGAAATCGAGCTTGTCTCCCAAACCAACTTTCCGCAACAATTGCTCGGCTTTTTTCCGGGCCGTTTCTTTTGGTACTTTCTGAACGATCACCGGACCCTCCATCACATTCTCGATCGCAGTTTTATGGGGAAACAAATTATATTGCTGGAAAACCATGCCCGATTGTCTTCTAACCGCATCAATTTCTTTTTTGGACACCCGTTTTGAAAAATCCGCTTTCTGTCCATTCAGGCTAATCGTTCCTGCTGTCGGGACTTCCAATATGTTCATACATCTAAGCAATGTCGTCTTTCCAGAGCCTGACGGACCGATGATGACGACCACTTCGCCTTTATCCAGTTCTAAATCGATCCCTTTTAGTACTTCAAGTTCTCCAAAACTTTTATGTAACCCTTGAATTGAAATCATAGTGTACTCCTTCACCATCTCTGTTTTCTATCCGTATTACCTCTTCACAAACCGATCCAATCTATGTTCAATGCGGCCTTGAATTAAGGAAAGGATGAAACAAATGACCCAATAAATGACCGCAACCTCAACATATAACAGTAAAAATTCATAATTCGTCGCGGCAATTTCCTGCGCCCTTCTGAACATTTCCGTCACTAAGATCAATGATGCCAAGGATGTGTCTTTTACAAGACCGATAAATGAATTGGAAAGCGGCGGGATGGAAACCCTTGCCGCTTGCGGTAAAATGATTCTTCTTAACGACTGTGCATAGCCCATCCCAATCGTCTGCGCCGCTTCCCATTGCCCTTTCGGTATCGATAAAATGGCAGCACGGAGAATTTCAGAAGCATACGCACCTACGTTCAATGAAAACCCTAAAACAGCTGCCGGGAACGGATCAATCACCACTCCGATAGTCGGTAGCCCATAAAAAAGAATGAACAACTGGACAAGGAGCGGTGTCCCCCGAATCGCGGACACATAGATCCTTGCGATGATCTGCAAAGGTTTGCTCGTCGAAATCCTGGCCAAAGCAGTGAAGATGGCAATGATCAGCCCGAAAAAGAAAGCGATCAATGTTAAGGGGATC
The DNA here is from genome assembly GCF_042655805.1 of Sporosarcina soli. Taxonomy (NCBI): domain Bacteria; kingdom Bacillati; phylum Bacillota; class Bacilli; order Caryophanales; family Caryophanaceae; genus Sporosarcina; species Sporosarcina soli. The sequence continues at coordinate 310,049 of NZ_JBHSNO010000008.1, forward strand.
GTATAAGTGATCGCTCCTTCCAACAATGGCCGTAGAGAACTTTGAGCAATATCCGTCAATCGTTGTAATCTTTCCGGATCGATTAATACATTATTGTAGTACATCTTCGCCAAACCACTTCTCGGAAATCTCTAGGTGCGTACCATCTTCAATCATATCTTGAAGCGCTTGATTCACCGCTTCAACCAATGTTTCATTGTCTTTTCTGAACAATAGACCAATATCGATCACTTCATCGGCTTGCGCCACGATTTTAACCGGGGCATCCGGTCTCTGAGTTAAATAGTCCAGCACCGATAGCTTGTCATTCACCGTGACATCCACACGCTTTGAGCTGATTAAATCGACCGACTGTACAAATCCTTCCACACTTACGATTTCAGCACCATAAGATTCTGCGATTTTTCTATGGTTACTCGTCATCGTCTGTGCAGCTTTTAACCCTTTAATGTCTTCGTATTTCGAAATGTCATTATTGTCCTTACTGGCGACGACAACACCAACCGATATATTATAAGGTGTCGAGAAATCATACTTTTCAAGACGATCCTCATTAATACCGACTTGGTTGGCAACCATATCAAAACGCTTCGCATCCAATCCTGCAAACATCGCATCCCATTGTGTTTCCAAGAATACTGGTTTCACACCAAGGCGTTTTGCAACTTCTGTTGCGATATCCACGTCAAATCCCGTCAATTGCCCGGAGTCATCATGAAACGTAAACGGTGGATATACCCCTTCTGTACCGATGACCAGTTCGCCTTTTTCTTGAATATCAGCGAGTAAATCTGCGGAAGTACCACCCGTTTTTTCCTTATTTCCTTCGCTTGCTGTATTTCCTTCTTTCTTAGCAGTTCCGCACGCAGCCAATAGCACAACTGCACAGATTAGCAAAAGAAATGACCAAATACTTTTTTTCATGACTCCACTCTCCTAAATTCATATCTACCGACTTGGTTTTATGTAGTATACAACATTCTATAAAATCGGTCAAAATAATAAATTGCGAATAAAAAAAGAAGTGTCCATATACACTACTTTCGGAAGTGTAGTGCGATATCTGGGACTACTTCTTATTATGAGCTGCGCTTGCGCAATTAATTCTCTTCAAAATTTGTGACATCCGAAGGAGGCTTGGGACAACAGGCTGTTGGTCACTCAGGCGTTGCCAATCAAACAGCGAAGAGGTTGATTTGCCTTAAATTCTGGACGCGGCGATCTTAGACTGAGTTCCTCTATTCAAACAGGGTTTGAACCCCCACTGAACGGAGTGCATAACTAGCATCCATCCCGCCACTTAAAGAAGTGAGGGACTTCTGCTGAATTAAGTTAAACATTGTATTCTTCCTATATGTTCTTCTCCAATCAGAAGCCGCAACATCGTTTGGTTTCACGATGTTACGACTTTCATGAATACATCACTTTGATAAAAATTCCGGCGTACGTTTCTCCAAAAAGGCGCTTGTCCCTTCGTTTGTATCTTCGGTTGAGAAAAGTATAGCTTGGGAAAGCTTTTCGATGAGTAAACCTGTTTTCATATCTGCATCAAATCCAGCGTGAATGGCCAGCTTTGCAAGTTTTACAGCTAACGGGCCTTTCGAAAGGATTTGAGCCGCTGTTTTTTCCACTGCTTCTTTTAATTCACCTAAAGGGACAGTTTCTGAAACAAGTCCAATTCTTTCCGCTTCTTCCGCCGTAATAATCTTCCCTGTTAAAATTAAGTCAACCGCTTTCCCTTTCCCGATTAAGCGTGCCATTCTCTGCGTGCCGCCCGCACTTGGAATAATGCCTAGATTCAACTCAGGAAGGCCAAACTTGGCATTTGTCGAAGCAATCCGAATATCGCACGCCATTGCCAGTTCACAGCCACCTCCAAGTGCAAAGCCATTGATCATCGCAATTGTCGGTTTGTCATATGCTTCGATATAGTCATAGATTTCCTGCATCCCCCCAGGTGTGAAAACATCCAAAGGTTCGCGTTTTTGAAGCTGACTGATGTCTGCCCCCGCTGCGAATGACTTATCTCCTTGTCCCGTAAAAATAATACAATTTATTTCTTTGTCATCTTTTAATCTAACGAGCGCGTCTTTCATTTCCCCAAGTGTTTCTTTACTTAATGGGTTACGCTGATCAGGCAAATTTATAATAATATAAGCAAGTTGATTTGATTTTTCTACTAAAATATTTTGATAGTTATTCATCTCTTCACCATCCTTATTTTTCAAGTAGTAAAGAATCTCCAGATCCTTCATGAATCGCTTTATGTCTTTCGATTTCTTCTTCCACTAGTACACGTTTCAAAATTTTCCCTACCGTGGATTTCGGTAACTGCTCTTTAAATTCGATTGCACGAGGAACCTTATATTTGGCCAATTTTCCGGTACACCACGCTATCATTTCATCCTCAGTTATATGCATTCCTTTTTTGAGAACGATGGCCGCTCTGACCGATTCCCCGCTATATGAATCAGGTACACCATAAACACAAGCTTCTTCGATTCCCGGATGCTGATAGAGTACGTCTTCCACTTCAACCGGGTAAATATTGAAACCACTCGCAATAATCATTTCCTTCTTTCGTCCAACAATAAAGAAATAGCCCTCTTCATCCATCGTGGCAATGTCGCCAGTATATAGCCATCCATCCCGCAACGCCACGGAAGTTTCCTCTGGATTTTTCCAGTATCCTTTCATGATTTGCGGTCCTTTCACGACTAATTCCCCTGTCTCCCCTGGTGGCATTTCCCTTGTCCCGGTTTCAATATCCACAATCTTGGCGTCAGTATTCGGATACGGCACTCCAATACTACCTACTTTCCTTTTTCCACTTACAGGATTCCGGTGCGTCGTCGGGGCCGTTTCTGACATGCCAAATCCTTCAAAAATGGGGATATTAAATTTTCGCTTGAATTGGTTGATGATTTCCACGGGGAGTGGCGCTGAACCGCAACTGCAATATTTAAAGCAACTTAAATCGTCCGCCGTTAAATCAGGCTGATTCAATAAGGATATATACATTGTAGGGACACCAGGAAAAATAGTCGGCCGATATTTCCGTATCAGATCTACAACCTTGTTGATTTCAAACTTTTCGATTGTAATGTACGTAGCCGCAGAAAAAATCGCACTATTCAAACGGGACATCCCAAACACATGAAACAATGGCGACAAACCTAACAGTCCTTCGCCTGAATCTCGAAGTTGAAGTGCTTCTGCTGTATAAAGTCGATCTTGGTAGACATTAGAGGTGATGTTAAAATGCGTCAACATCACCCCTTTGGACCTTCCCGTTGTGCCTCCTGTATATTGCAGTAGAGCTAAATCTTTTTCTGGTTGTATGTGTACCTCGGGAAGTTCATGAGTTCCTTTTTCAATCCAATCATAAAGACTATCTTCTTCCTCCCTATTCCTATCCGCTAAAATGATGGTGAGCTGATGACTCATGCCATTATTCTCTAACTTCTTCTTTTGTTTAGCATGGCCGATAAACCAGACCGCTTCGGAATCTCTCAAGATATAGTCTAATTCAGATGATTCATACATTGGATTGATCTGGACGACAATCCCTCCCAAGCGATGGATTGCATAAAAGGAAATGATATATTCGATGCAATTTGGTAGCATCAACGCAATTCGATCACCTTTTCTAAACCCTTGCCGGTATAATGATGACGCTAAGAGATCGGACGCATTTTTCAGTTCAGAATAAGTGAGTATTTGATCACCGTCTATCACTGCTTTTTGATCGGGATAACGCTCGGTGGAATTTTTTAATAGATCATATAAGGAGAGCAGTGGGATCTCGGTTTCATAAGGGACATTTTTCGGATAAAATGGTGTCCAAGGTTTATTCATTTTCTCACTCCCCTATCATTCTTTTTTCTGGAAAAACAACGATCTTCAAGCGTTTACCTGAGTAGTGATTCGCTCCAATTTGTCTATCGTTCGCTTCGCCTCTGACACCATCTCTGTTATCAGTTCTTTCACGCTTGGAATATCCTGGATCCGTCCAACTGACTGTCCGCAAGAAAAAATACCTGCGTCGATATCTCCTTCCTCATATACTTTCATAACCCTGCGCCCCGAAATCAATGGCAGTAACTCATCAAGTTCTGCCCCTCTGCTTTCCGCTTCCATCACTTGCAGCGCAACTTCATTTCGTGCAACACGCGAGGTAGAACCAATCGTTTTCTGAATTAAGGACGTGTCCAGCTCTGATGCCTGAACCATCCACTGTTTAACATTGTCGTGTACCCAAGATTCTTGAGTCGCTAAAAATCGTGTCCCCATCACGATCCCTTCTGCTCCAAGTGCCAGCATCGCGGCCAGTCCACGCCCGTCCGCAATACCCCCGCCAGCCAATACGGGAATCTTGACGGCATCAACCGTCTGCGGAACAAGCACGACGTTCCCGACATCTTCCATGCCTGGATGACCTCCCGCCTCAAACCCGATAACAGTGACAGCATCACACCCCACCCGTTCTGCTGTCTTGGCATATTTCACTCCTGCCACTTTATGAATGACTGTGACATCGTTATCCTTTAACACGTTCATATACGCTTCCGGACTCCGGCCTGATGTTTCCACGATTTGGATACCTTCCTCGATCAATACATCGATATATGCTTCATTCGGCATTTTCCGTACACTTGGGAACAGATTAATGTTGACTGCAATGGGTTTTGACGTGGCTTTTTTCGCCAGACGTATTTCTTGGCGTAATTCCTCCGCCGTTTCGAAAGTAGCCGACGTGATAATTCCAAGCCCACCTGCCTCCGAGACAGCTGCCGCCAATGGAGCACGGCCAACTCTAAATAATCCTCCACAAATAATTGGATACTCAATGTTCAATAAATCGGTGATACGGGTTTTCATCTTCTTCCTCCTCCCAATGCTTTCATAATGTCATCACTTTCCGCTAAAAATTGGTTTACGCTTTTCCGCAAATGCTTGAACGCCCTCGGTTGAGTCTTCCGTTTCAAAACAAGTTCGTATGGCTTTTATTTCATTTTTCAATACAGTTGTTAAATCCTCATCTGAACTTGTTGTCAATAATCGTTTTGAAAGCGTCAAAGCAACCGGGGGGCCGTCTGCTAGCCCTTGAGCAAATTCCATGACGCGCTTATGAAATTCATCTGCAGGAAACACGCTATTCACAAGTCCGATGCGTTCAGCTTCATCTGCAGCAATCTCACGTCCCGTAAAAATCAGCTCGGCTGCTTTTCCTGGGCCAACAAGTCTAGGCAAGAAATAGCTCATCCCTGCATCCGGGGTCAATGCACGCCGTATATAGCCGGTAGTGACCCGCACGTCTTGACACATAAAACGGATATCACACGCTAAAGCTAGAGAAAGCCCCGCCCCTGCTGCAACGCCATTGACTGCAGCAATGACTGGTTTATCGCATTGAACGATTCCCAATGCTTGGCGCCCTACCCAATCTAACTCATCCAATCGGTTATAGCGTGTGATTGAATCGGAACTTCTGTTTTTTCGGTCCGTCAAATCAAGCCCCGAACAAAAACCCCGTCCAGCCCCGGTGATGACGACGACACGAACCTCGTCATCCATAGACGCTTCTGTCAAAGCTTGTTCCATTTGTAAACTAAGTGAAGGGTTAATCGCATTAAGTCTCTCGGGGCGATTTAACATCAAAACTCTAACGCCGCCTTGTGTACTGATGGTAAGCTCGTTCATATCCAATCTCCTCCATTATCGTTTATCGCATATGCGTGCGTTGTATGATTCAAACAGCTACTAAATAACTTTCTAAAACCGATAACAATTCAGGCGGAATTGACATGGTTTCTTGTGCCTGAAAGTTAAAGCAGACAACTACTGCATGTCCAACAGCGATGATTTCCCTCGTTATAGAGGATTTTATTTCATGGGTAATCATAAAACTTTTGTAACCTATTTTAGCGACGTGTGTAGAGACGGTTAGCGTTTGACCTGCATAAGATTGGGCTAAAAAATCGCATTGTGTGGAAGCAATTATAAAATCTACATTTGTTCGCTCACTTTTTCCAAACCCAATAGCTTCAAAAAATTTTGTCCGTGCTTCTTCCATGTAGATGAAATAACTTGTGTTATTGACATGGCCCGCTGCATCTGTTTCACAAAATCGTATATAGACATTGATTTCAGGAATATCTTTCATTTCTGGTCCTCCCTAAGCAATTGTCGTCCGTTGCGGATCGCTTCCTTTTTAATTTATTTTTAGACAAGAACAGAATCATTGCCTTGCCCTTCGTCACCAACCACTTTCCCGTTTGATACATCCTCATTTTTCTTTGCTGATATCGGTTTTACAAAAATCGCAAAAAGGATGGAAAATACTAGGACGAGTCCGGCCATAAATAAAATAGACAAATTATACCCCGCTATTTTATTTGCCCCTGCTAAAGCGATCAGGGAACCCGTCAGAAGCGGTCCTACAATACCTGCCAGGTTTCCTGAAGATGTCAAAATACTCGTCATCAGCCCACCTCTTTCAGGTAGCTCATTAATCATGATTGTCGGACCGATCGGCAAGATAGCGTATGTGAGGCCTTTCGCAAGACACATTGCAACGACTACCCAAATTGGATTTTGAAAGACCGTGCTAGATGCCATAACAATTGCACCGATGATCATTGCTCCTGCAACCACATATACTCTGGATTGACGCCAATTTTGGCTTTTTTTAAATAAATGATCGGAAAGCATCGACACACCGACATAAATGAGGATAGAAGCGACGCCTATAATCGCCACGCTATACCCCATTTGAGCAGCAGACAACTGCACAACCTCCACTAAATAAATCGGCAACCAAACCGCAAACCAGACGACAAGAAAATAAGCGGAAAAATAGCAGAATGTTGTAAACAAAGCGGTCGGTGAACCGAGCACCTTTAGAAAATCTTTCAATTTAAGTTTCTCTAGTTTGACTTTCTTTTCTTTTTGTTTTTCTTTGTACATTTCAACAGGATTTTCTTTCGTGAAAAATTGGAATAGGAAGAACCAAACAATGCTTGCGGCACCTAGACAGGCAAAAGCGACTTTCCATCCTAAAGTGGCTATTAATGCAACAAGGATTGGGGCAACCACCATGGCACCGACAGTTCCACCAGATACGACAACAGAATTCGCAAATCCTCTAAGCTTTGGTGGAAACCATTTGTTCGCATGGCTATAAGCAACTGGGCTGAAAGGAGCTTCGAATACTCCGAGTAATACTCTGTAAACGATAAGTAACGGTAACGCCGTGATGGCTAGAACGCCAAATTGTAATACCGCCCAGGTAAGCATGAGGAAACCAAGTATTTTCTTCGCTCCCAAACGGTCTGCCAAAGCGGCTCCAAAAATCCCTGTAACTGGATAGAGCCAGTAATAACTACTTCCCACTAAACCCCATGCTGTATAAGATAAATTAAGATCCTTCATAATGGCTACAGCTGCAAGCCCCACAATAGACTTGTCCGCAAAGTTAATAACCGCACCCAAAAATAGTAGAAGAAGCACAAACCAACGCATACAAATCCCCCTTTTCTTCTCCCTTTTACTGCATCTGTAGATTTTCAATCAAGATGGCCATTCCCTGTCCACCGCCAACGCAAAGAGATGCAATTCCATAGCGCCCTCCCCGTCTTTGGAGTTCATGCATCAATGTGATAACAATTCGCGAGCCTGTTGATCCTACAGGATGTCCAAGTGCAATCGCTCCCCCATTGACATTCAACTTCTCCGGATGTATGTTGAGTTCGCGCTGCACAGCGAGTGCCTGTGAAGCAAAAGCCTCGTTGATTTCAAATAAGTCAATCTTTTCAATTGATAAATTTGTCTTTTCCAACAGTTTTTGAATTGCTGGCACAGGACCGATTCCCATCACTTCCGGTGGAACACCGACAGCGACCCAGTCAACGATTGCAGCTCGTGGTGTCAGTGATTGTTCTTGCGCTGCTGTTTCACTCATCAATAGAACAGCCGAGGCACCATCATTTCTCCCGCATGCATTTCCAGCCGTTACGGTTCCCTCTTTCTTGAAAGCCGGTTTTAATTGGCCCAGTTTTTCTAGCGTCGTTTCTGGTCTTGGATGCTCATCTGTATCAAAAACAATCGTTCCTTTTCTCGTCTTCACTTCATATGAGACAATCTCTTCCTTGAATTTTCCTTCTTCAATCGCAACAGCGGCTCTTCTCTGACTTTCAAGCGCAAACGCATCTTGATCTTCCCTGGAAATCCGGTATCTTTCAGCAACATTTTCAGCAGTAATCCCCATTCCCATATCCTCACCGTATATTTCCTTCGGTTGCTGACCTGCCTCCGAATTAGAATCGACTAAATACGTTTTGTCTCCGCCAAAACGGGCACCCCGCAAGTAAATTGCTGAACCGCTCATACTCTCCGTACCACCAGCAACAATAACTTCAGCCTGATTGGACTGAATCTGCTGAACACCGGAAGCGATTGCCTGCATACCCGAAGCACAAAGTCGATTAACCGTGAAAGCCGGCTTCTCAACCGGAATCCCAGCACGAATGGCCGAGACCCGAGCGACATTCGATGATTCTGTCGTCTGCCGGACTTCACCCAAAATCACTTCATCCACTTTGTCAGGGGATAAAGAACATTTTTCCAATAGCTTTTCAATAACATGTGCGCCTAAAAATCCAGAATTTATTTCCTTTAAAGTACCACCATATCTTCCGATCGGTGTGCGTACCCCTTCAACAATGACAACGCGCTCACTCATTCCATTGACCCCCTTAAGGATAATCTTTCGTTAAATGCTTCCGAATTCCGCTTCCCGTATACGAATAACATCACTGCCCTTTGCAACATTACACAGATAATCATGTCGCCGAACCAATTCTACTTCCTTTTTCGTCGTATTTATAAAATCCTTTGCCTGTTTTTTTCCCTAGTTCGCCTTTTTCTACTTTTTCGGCGACAATACGTGATGGCTTGTCCTGTTCATCGCCGCTTTCGTTATATCGCTGCATCCGCACAAAATAATTTACGTCGATGCCCGTCAGATCCATTAAAGCAAACGGACCAATCGGGTGATTCAAAGCTTTTTTACAGACAAGATCAATTTCTTCATGCGTGGCATAACCGTTTTCATACAGATATAAGGCTTCATCCATTAATTTTCCGAGAATTCGATTGGCGATAAAACCGGAAATTTCTTTTTTCAACAAGACTGGCGTTTTACCTATGCTTTTCACAAACGCCATGCTTTTCTCAGTAGTTTCATCAGATGTATGAGGCCCTTTCACCACTTCCACCATCTCCATGACAAGAACGGGATTAAAGAAGTGAATATTACAAACATTCTCCGGATAGCTCACGACATCTTCCAGTTTTGAACTGACAATGGTCGAACTGTTTGTGGCTAATATCGTTTTAGGGCCTACAATTTTATCAATTTTCGCAAATAGATGACGTTTCGCATCCAATTTTTCAACTATCGCTTCAATAACTAAGTTTGTATTCGACAAATCTTCTATATCTTCAGTGAAATTCAAACGTTTAAATGCACTCTCTACCTCCTCTTGTGTATACCTCCCCTTCGCCACACGTTTTTCCATCTGCTCTCGAAGAAATTTTTTTGCTTTTTCTAGATTTTCCGGATCTATGTCTTGCAATATAGTTTGGTAGCCCGCCAGTGCACAAACCATTGCAATTTGCGAGCCCATTGTACCGGAACCGACGACGGCAACTTGCTTAATTACATTGTTTTCCATCTTGTCCCAATCCCCTTTTCTCCATTTCCTCTTTAACAAGCAGTCGTTTTAATAACTTACCGACAGTATTCCTTGGTAGTTTTTCAATCACTTCAAATTCCTTCGGTACTTTGTAAGGGGTTAATCTTGTATAGCAATACCCCTTGATTTCTTCGAGATCGATTGTGGCACCGTCTTTTGGAACAATAAACACTTTAATCACTTCCTCCAGCTCTACTTGGGGGATACTGACAACTGCAGCTTCTTGGATATCTGGATGTTCATATAAGACACTCTCTACTTCCTGCGGATAAATATTAAAGCCGCCTATAATAATCATTTCTTTTTTTCTGCCGACAATATAAAAATAGCCTTCCTCATCCATCATCGACAGGTCGCCTGTATACAGCCATCCGTTCTGTAGCGCCTTTCTTGTTTCTTCCGCATTATTCCAGTAACCTTTCATAATTTGAGGTCCTTTAATTATTAATTCTCCGACGCAATTGGCTCCCAATTCTGTACCATTGTCGTCAATAATCATGCAATCGGTACCTGGAAATGGAATGCCGATGCTCCCTATTTTTCGTTTAGCAAATGAAGGATTACGGTGTGTTGATGGGGAAGCTTCAGACAAGCCAAAGCCTTCACCAATAACAGCTCCTGTCAATTTTTCAAAACGCTTTATGACCTCGATGGGAAGCGGAGCAGAGCCACATGAACAAAATTTCAAACACTTCAAATCGTATTCTTCAATCTGGGGGTAATTGACAAACGAATTATACATTTTAGGTACACCTGGAAAAAAAGTCGGTCGATGTTTCTTTATATTTTCAAGAACGGTTTGAATTTCAAACTTCGGAAACAAAAGAATCGTCGAACCAAGGTAAATACTAAGGTTCATAGCACTCGTCATTGCATACACGTGATAGAGCGGTGTCGCTGTAAGTGTTACTCCTTTTCCTGACACCATCTCTGCACCATACATCTCAACACTTTGAACGACATTGGAAGTAAGATTATAATGTGTGAGCATCGCCCCTTTCATAACGCCAGTTGTTCCGCCAGTATATTGAATAACAGCGACATCTTCATGCGGATCAACTTCTTCAGGTCCCGTTATGGCCACGCCGTCTTCAATCAGGGTTGAAAGGGATACATATCCACTGCTGTCATCTTCACTCGTAAAGCACTGTTCAAACGCATACAAATCTTTTATTTCTTCAACAGTCTTTTTCGCCAGCTTATCAAATACAATATATTTCGCACGCGAATCAACCAAAATTTGCATCAACTCACGGGGGGTATACATAGGATTCACTTGGACAACAACCAGCCCCACTGCTTGCGCGGCATAGTAGCTGACAATATAAAGAGGATGATTGGCCATCATCAGTCCAATTCGATCCCCTTTTTTCAATCCAATCTCTTGCCACTTCCCAGCCAGTTTGTCGACTTGCGTCTTTAACTCCCTATAATTTGTTGGCTCGTCTTCGAAAATAATTGCTATATGGTTTGGATACTGCTGAGCAGTTTTTTCAAGCAAAGCGTAAATTGAACTTTCTGGAAGCTGAAGAGATAATGTTCTTTCTTCATACCATTGCTCCCATGGTTTATTTACCATTAGTTTCACCATCTGCACCCCCACTTCCAATGATTAATCCTCTAGAACGTTACGAGCAATAATGAGTCGTTGAATTTCATTTGTCCCTTCGTAAATTTGCGTAATGCGTGCATCACGATAAAATCTTTCAATCGGATAATCCGCTACATATCCCATTCCACCGTGAATTTGAACAGCTTTATCTGCAACTCTATTAAATACATCGGATGCAAAGAGCTTCGCCATGGACGCTTCTTTAATGACTTTTTTTCCCTCATCGATCATATGGGCTGCCTTCAACGTCAGCATACGCGCTGCCTCCGTTTCTGTTGCCATATCTGCAAGCATCCATTGAATCGCTTGGTTATCCGCAATCGGCTTACCAAACTGTTTCCTCTCTTTTGCATACGTGGCAGACATTTCGATCAATTTATCACAAGAACCAACTGCTCTGGCAGCGAGCCCGACACGCCCTTCACCCAGAATTTTCAATGCGGACATATAGCCCATTCCAACTTCTCCGATAACATTTACGTCCGGCACTTCACAATCTTCAAAAATAAGCTGAGCGGTATAAGAGCCCCGCAGACCCATTTTTTTATCGATTTTACCTATCGTAAAGCCTGGAAAGTCTTTCTCGATCAAGAACGCAGTAATACCACCCTTTGCACCTTTTTCTTTATCCGTTAAAGCAAAGACGGTAAAAACATCAGCAACTGGCGCGTTTGTAATAAAGTGTTTCGTCCCATTTACAATCCATTTATCTCCACGTTTTTCTGCTCTCGTTTCCAGATTGGTTGCATCGGACCCCGCCCCCGGTTCAGAAAGCGCAAATGCCGCAATTTTTTCACCGGCTGCCATTGCTGGCAAATATTTTTCTTTTAAATAAGGAGAAGCCAATTTCACTAGACCGGTACTGCCTATCCCTGTATGCGCACTGATTAAGCTCACAAAACCATTATGTGTTCGACCAAGCTGTTCGAGGACAATCGCTTTACCCACCGCATTTAATCCAATTCCGCCGTACTCTTCAGGAATACTCATTCCGAATAATCCAAGTTCTTTTGCCTGTTCGATTAAATGCTGCGGAATTTTATCCTCCTCTTCAATTTGCTGTGCGTATGGTTCTACTTCTCTTTCCACATAGTTTCGCACCATTTGTTTCATCTGCTCAATTTCCGGTTTCAATTGCATTAGCATGTTTGTTGCCTCCCTTTTATGATCAATCTCAATGACTCTATAAGAATATTTGCAAGTAACATGCCAACCATCGAAACGCATTTTTTGAAGGTTCTGTATACTTTTTGTTTCCTCTATTAATTCATTTTTGAATCAATTTATGTGATCCCCCTTCTCTTGATGCGATTCAAAAATGTATTGTCAATTCATTTTTGTTCTTTTCAATAAAAGCCAAAATAAAAAACCTGTAAAGATACAGGTTTAAATGGCATTCTCTTTATTTTTCAAGAGTAAATATACGGTTTGCAATGCGTTTATTGATATTTTATGAACTTCTGCCTTTTCGGTTAAATAACCTACTAACTCATCAGCTTCCGTCACTTTACCTTTTCGGATATCTTGTAGCATTGAAGTTGTATGAGTCCGGGCATATTCCGCATTTTGAAATGCAACTTGTAAATCCTCTTCACTTAGCGGATAACCTAGCCTAGTTGCCACCTCAATCGTTTCCAGCCCGATCATCCATGCGATTTCCCTCAAATAAGGATCATCCAGTATTTGTCCGACTGACCGATCAGTCGTTGCAGATAATGGATTAAATAACAGGTTCCACAAATATTTCTTCCATTTTCTCAATAGAATTTGACTGGAAATGCGTGTAGGAATTCCGGCTTCGTTCAAGAGTTCCGCAAATTTTTTCTCGAGTTCTTGTCCGCTTTCTTGAAGCGCACCAATCACAAGCTTATGGCTTCCACTTTGTTGAATGATGCCCGGCGATTCGACCGCCGCTTGGACATATACCGCCGCTGACAATACGCGATCTTGCCCAAAAATCTCGACCAGTTTCTCTTCGTTGGACACGCCATTTTGAAGAGATAGGACATACGCCGACTCATGAATCACTTCTTTCATTCGTTCAGCGGCCTCTTTCGTATCCCCTGATTTCACACAAAACAAAATGAGCTCACAATCGGTAAGATCTTCAACTTTTTCAGAAAAAGTTTGGCGGATGACCCTTTTCTCGTCCTCTCCCCTAATCGTGAGTCCGTTTTTATTCATTTCATCTAAATGAGCCCCTCGTGCAATGTACGTCACATCATGGCCGCCTTCAGATAAAAAACTACCAAAAAAAGAGCCGACAGCTCCGCTTCCCATCACTCCTATTTTCATACGTTACTCCCTTTCAAAAGTATGTTATATTTTTTCAGTTTCCTGACAATCGTCGGTTGGCTCGTATCGAGCGCTTTTGCAAGCTCATATGTTGTTGTATACTTTTCAACTGCCCGCCTTAGCAAGTTTTCCTCAGCCAGTTCCACCGCTTTTTTCAATGTCATCCGCTCAATCTTTTTAAAGGAAGAAACCCCTTCTTCGTTTTGATATTCAACAGGAAGATGTTCAATCTTCAACAATGCTTCTCCATTCAACAACACCATTTGTTCAAGTAAGTTTGCTAACTCTCTAATATTCCCTGGCCAATGATAACGATAAAAGAAGGAGGTGAGCTCTGCGTCCAGTTCTTTTTTCATTCCATATTTTTCATTTATTTCATTCAAAAATATGTGGATAAACGAATGTATTTCCTCTTTTCGCTCACGTAAAGGAGGGATTGCAATTGGGATGACATTCAACCGGTAATAGAGATCTTCACGGAATGTGCCTTCTTGGACCATTTCTTTTAAATTCCGATTCGTTGCTGCAATCAGACGGACATCTATTTTTTTGGTGGTAGTGGCGCCAACACGCTGGATTTCCCGCTCTTGTATGACCCTCAATAACTTCACTTGGAGATCCAATGGCATCTCTCCAATTTCATCCAAAAACAACACGCCTTTATCTGCCATTTCAAACATACCCGGCTTCCCATTCTTATTAGCGCCTGTAAAAGCCCCGCCTGCATAACCGAACAATTCGGATTCAAGTAAATTAGCAGGGATGGCTCCGCAATTCACTTTGATGTATTTCCCGGTTCCCCTTCGTTCACTTGTATTGAAAATATATTTTGCAAGCACGTCTTTACCGACACCTGTTTCTCCTAAAATCAGGACAGTAGCTGGCACATTGGCAATTCGTTTGGCAGTGTCATAGATGAATCGCATCCGCTTATTTTCGACAACGGTCTTTCCATCTATGTAAGATCTCCTTCCTTTTAATCTTTCGAGTTCTTGTTGATAACTTTGGTTCAATTCATTCGCTTCACGTAGTGCGGTTTGCAAGTTATTCAGATCAGATAAGTCACGAATATTCGTCACTACGCTTTCCACTTCGCCTTGATCGTCGAAAACCGGATTGCCGGTCAGAAGTGTTTCTTTTCCTAAATAATTGAGTTGGACAAGGGATACGCTTCTTTTATTTTTAATGACTTTCTCTGTGACGGAATTTTCAAGAATCCCCCGCTTCATTAAAGCATCCACGTTTTTATTTAAATAGTATTCTTTCGGAATTCCTGTAATTCTTTCAATGGCCGAGTTTGTCCGTAATGTGACGCCGTCTCTATTTGTAATATAAATGCCATCATACGAACTTTCAATCACAGCGTCTAGATGCCGATTCAGCAATCTTAACTCCTCTAGTTCAAGAAGTTGATTTTCAAGTTTTTTAGAGGCAATTCCGACATAGAAGGTTCTCTCTTCTTTCCATGACTCTTTGAAAAAAACATAGCTTTTTTCGTTCAAGCGGGCTCGGATTAATTGTCCCCCCTGCTCTGCTTGCCACACGTCAAAGAGTTCTTTGACAGGCTGGTGCAAAACATTCTTTTTCATATCGGATAATAGGCGCTCATTCATGTTGATCACTTCATCATTGGATGATGTTTCAAAATAGAGAAACGGTATGTTATCTACTGCTATCACATTCATCCCTCCCCTTGAACAATATTACCTTCATTTTTTAAATAATGCAAAATTTTAAAGATTAATATTACAAAATCGGGTAAGCAATCAAGGTGGCTTTGTTCCATCCTGAACATTTATCATTATATTGAAGAAAGCCCACACAAAAGTACAAATCGCCTGTCTAAACAAAAAACGTTCGGAATGGGACCATTCTGAACGCCTTTTTGCCTACAATCTGACACTACTTATCATACTGATGCATTTATTTCAGTTTTTCCAGAGTAGCTTTGTTACCCCATTACTTTTTCTTACAGTATCCAAAAGTGAAAGAGCGATTTAATCTCCTATACAAGTGAATACTCAGGCAATGATATTGATTGTTGCAAAAATCTCTTTGTCCGAGGATTTTGTGGATGATCGAGGACTGCTGTAGGCGTTCCTTGTTCGACAATATGTCCATCCGCCATAAAAATGACTTTATCGGCTACCTCCCGAGCAAAATCCATTTCATGTGTCACAATAATCATGGTTGTTTGCTTTTCTGCAATTTGTTTGATGACTTGAAGCACTTCACCCACTAATTCTGGATCGAGTGAAGATGTCGGCTCATCCAATAAAATTGCGTGAGATTGAACTGCGAGTGCGCGGGCAATTCCAATGCGCTGTTGTTGCCCGCCTGATAGGGTGATCGGATAATTATCCGCTTTATGAGCCAATCCGACCTGCTCGATTAAAGCCTCACCAACTTTCTTCGCTTCATCATACTTCATTTTTTTTGAAACAAGCAATGGTTCAATAATATTTTGCAAAGCGGTTTTATTTTTAAATAGGTTGTAGTGTTGAAATACCATGGCGGTTTGTCTCCGTAGTTCATTCGCCTCTTTTCGGCTATATTTTTTTGCATTGAGCATTATGTCTCCAATTTGAATATGTCCCTCATCCGGTTTTTCTAAAAGGTTTAAGCATCTCAATAATGTCGATTTTCCAGAACCTGAGGGACCTATGATCGCTACAGTTTCCCCTTGTTTCACTTCAATATCAATTCCATCCAGGACGATCAGGTCTTTAAATTTTTTACGTAATCCATGTACCTTGATCACCGTTATTCCTCCTATTTTATATACGGTTTACTCATTTTACGTTCCATCAACTCTTGTAAATTAGAATAAATAATGGTCAACGCCCAGTAAATAATAGCAACTGCTAAGTACGTTTCAAAGTATCTAAGAGAAGCGGATGCCATCATTTTACCTTGAGCAAATAGCTCTACCACTCCAAGGGTAAATGCTAATGATGTTTCCTTTATAACACCGATAAATATATTACCTGTGGCAGGTATAGCATTTCTGATAGCTTGAGGAAGGATTATTCTAAACAATGATTGTACTCTAGTCATTCCAACTGAAAGACAAGCTTCCAATTGTCCTTCATCTACTGATTTCAGCGCAGCTCGGAATATTTCTGATAGGTAAGCCGCATTTTTTACACTTAATCCAATTATCGCCGCTGTAATTGAGTTGATAACACTAAATGACGGAAATAACTGTGGTAACCCATAATAGATCAGGAATAATAAGACAAGCATGGGTGTTCCACGAAAAAAGGATAAAATGATATTCAGCAATTGGTAGATGACCGGTATACGTTTATTTGTGATAAGCGCAATTATTAATCCCATCATAATTGCAAGTATCATTGATAGTACTGCTAGTCCTATCGTTAACGGGATATATTTTATTAAACTCGGAAACACTTCCAAAAAGTATTGTACTTCAAAATTCATCCTTATCGTGCACCGCCTATATCATTAGTTGCTAACCTTCTCAACCGTAACATCTTCTTTAAAGTACTTTTCCGATAACTCCTTCAACGTTCCATCCTCATGAAGCTCGGCAAGTGCCTGATTAAACGCTTCTATCAATTCATCGTTTTTATCATCTTTCACAAATGGAAAAGCTACTCGTTCTTTTGATATTGGATCCCCCACAGCTTTTAGTGGCAAGCCACTTTTTTCGATTTCAGCTAATAATATATTTTTTCCATTCGCATACGCATCAATCCGTCCGAAATCCAATTCATTGAGCATCCCATCATGTGCCTCATAAGTTTTAATGTCAATTTCATTAGCGAAATCTAGTCCTTCTAGATTAGCAGCATGATTGGAGCCTAATACAGACGCTACTTTCTTTCCTTTTAAATCTTCTACAGATTCGATGTCATTGTTATCTTTTTTCACAATTATTTGCGTTCCATCATACGCGTAAGCTTCGGAAAAGTTGAATTTTTCTTCCCGCACGGCTGTAACGGCAACTTGATTCGCCACTGTATCAAGTTTGCCTGATTCCAACTGCCCCATCAGACCGCTAAAATCAGTTAGTTGCCAATCAATTTCATATCCCAGTTTATCGGCAATCTTCTCAACAACTTCAATATCAAATCCTTGTAGTTTCTCACCTTCTTTGAAGGAGAACGGATAGACCAATCCTGTAGATCCAACCTTTAGTACTTTTCCTTCATTTTCAGCCGAAGCATTTTCACTGTTGTTACAAGCAGACAATGCTAACAGAAGTAAAACAGCCATAATAGCAAATAACCCTTTGTCTAACATTCTTTTCATCTACAATCTTCCTTCCATATTAAATACTATTCATCTCTGAAAATTCAAGATTCAAACAACTTTCTCTTATATTATCATACAATTTATATCTGTCAACTCGGAATTGAATAATCGTGTTGTATTCTGTATATTCATAGCACTAAACCGTCATTGTAAGTATTTTTTGAACATCAGGCCATTCCACCGTCTTAATGGATTACTCCTTTTAGTTTTCACGATCACCAATATTATCCAAACGAAAAATAAAAAACAAACATACACCAATCTGAATCGGTGCATGTTTGTTTCTATGTACGGTGAATTTCACTTCACCAAATCATCGGTTTTTGAACCATCAACCAAAGAATGATAAGCATGAGACCAATGTATGTCCATGTTGTACGGCTTAAGCGATGGATAATGTCATTCTTATTGGTCCCTAGTTCGTGAAATTTGCGGAGAACTTGTGTAAATCCTCTCGATAAATAAACTGCAGATAACAGCAAAACAATCATTGTCAGTATCACCCATGACGCATGCCATGGCCAAGGTCCAAGTATTAGTAGAAGAACCCCTGTGATGACAAGCGCATGTCCCGCATGCATGACACCACGTATTGTGACACGGATTACAGTTAAGTATGCTTCTTCGGCTTGTGAATCCGCGCCACGCAATCGTCTAATAATGGGTAGTAAAAGAAATAATGGACCGATCGCAATCACGGCACTGACGACATGGAGAAAGACAAATAATCCATAGACAGCCGGCATCATTTTAGAACGTCATTTCTCAACCGGACTGAATTCGTGTACCCAAACCTTCATTGTCGGAAGCCACGGCATTTGTGCATGGGCGTGCATCGACATCATCGATTGCTTATATTCTTCCACATTTGTATAGCCCTCTTGCTGCGCATGTTCATCTGTCAGTTCACCAAGTGTCTGTCTGTAAAGCGCATCGATGACAAATTCTTTGCCATCCAACACCATGATCTCACCTGGATAAGCATAAACGCCATTCCGGCGTGTAGCCGTTTTTTGTCCGTTCAATACTTTTTCTACGTCTTCCGGTATGGTGACCAACCGTTCGATCGAGCATGTTTTTTCTGGTAATTCCTTCATGTAAATCGCCTCATTTCATATTCGTACTCTAACTTCTATCATACCGATTTAAGTCCATTTTTGCGAGAGCTGCCGAACAGGTTCCTCCTTTTTCAGATCTCGAAAAGTACTGTTCGTCACGCATCGGTCACATTTTTCATTGCTGATTGCTACAAACGACTTCTGCTACTGCTTTTGCGGCAACGAGAAGCGCATCTTCGTCAATGTCCCATCTCGGATGATGATTAAAATACGGCTTTTCCACCCCTTTTGGTTTGCAGCCGATGTAGAAAAAGCAAGAAGGGAATCTTAGTGCATAATAGGCAAAGTCCTCCGATCCCGAGAACATTGGAAATTCTGTCATCGCTTTAATTTCCGGCTCCGTTGAATTTTCAATGGCTGTTATCACCCCTGCCGTAATCTCCGGATCGTTGTAAAGCGGCGGGTAATCCGGAACGTAATCTAGTTCACAAGTGACATCGAATTCCTCTTCAATTCCCCTGACAATTCGATGGATTTCTTTTTCCATCAATTGCTGGATCTCTGATGTCATATAACGAACATCACCTTCCAATTCAACACTATCCTTAATAACATTGAATTGACCTTTCCCATCAAACGAACCAATCGTGATAACACCCATATCAAACGGATTTAATCGACGGCTCACAATTGTTTGGATCGATGTAACAAAATGGGCTCCCGCTACAATCGTATCATTCGCTAAATGTGGAGATGAACCATGACCACCGATGCCTTGAATCTTCAACTTGAAATAACTTCGGCCTGCCATTGCAAAACCACTTCGATAGCCGACATCCCCAGCCGGATTGGTCGGAAATAGATGGATGCCATAGACCGCATCCACATCATTCAGCAAGCCGGATTCCACAATGCTTTTCGCTCCACCTGGCGGAACTTCTTCCGCATGCTGATGAATGATTTTGATAGTGCCAGCTAATTTCGACTTTAATTGGATTAAACAATCTGCCAAGACTAACAAATAAGCAGTATGTCCGTCATGTCCACAAGCATGCATGACCCCTTCATTATTCGACTTGAACGGTACATCCGCTTCTTCATGGATCGGCAACGCATCAAAATCAGCCCGCAAACCGATCGTTTTCCCCGGTTTTCCACCTTTGATTGTCACGATGATGCCATAACCGTTCCCGACATTCGTCTGAATATCCACATCTTTCCCTTCGTAAAAATCAGCAATGTACTGTGCCGTTTTTTCTTCTTTGAAAGATAATTCAGGATGCTCGTGTAAATAACGTCTAATTTGAATAATTTCATCTTCACGCTCTTCAAGCATTTTCATCAGCTGTTCCTTCATCGACTATCATTCCTTTAACATTTGATGTAATCAATTACGCCTCGGTGTAATTGCGTCCAGATTTTGAATCGAGCTTGCTCGATTCAAAATCTGTGACATTCGCCGGAGGCTTTAACTTGATTCAGCAGAGATTTGAACCACCACTGAATTGAAGGCGTGTTTGGCATTCATCACATCACTTATGAAAGGGGGGTCTTCTGCTGAAGCAAGTTAAACATAGTTGTCCAACTAATTTTAACATTTTTTCAATAACATATCTGCTATTCCACTATCTAAAAAGCCCGGTCCCATTTAAACTCGGGATCGGGCTTTACTATTTAGATCTGTTTCAATAAATTCGCCATTTCAATTGCAGAGGTTGCCGCATCCCAGCCTTTGTTTCCAGCTTTTGTTCCAGCACGCTCGATTGCTTGTTCGATCGTATCCGTCGTCAAGACACCGAAAATGACTGGAAGCCCTTCCTGCAAATTGATGGCAGCGACTCCTTTCGCCACTTCATTACAAACAAAATCAAAGTGCGGTGTAGAACCGCGAATGACCGTGCCGAGGGTGATGACTGCGTCATACTTTCCGGAAGCTGCCATTTTTTTCGCAACGAGCGGAATTTCATAAGCTCCCGGTACCCATGCGACAGCAACATCGCTATCTGCAACGCCATGGCGTCGCAATGCGTCCTCAGCCCCACTTAATAATTTACTTGTGATAAATTCATTGAACCTTCCAACAACGATTCCTACTTTAAGCCCTGTGCCAACTAAATGTCCTTCAAAAATATTTCCCATTATAAGTCCCCCTCAATATATTTTTTCTTCAAACAAGTCATTTGCCGATTTCTACAGCTTTTATGCCTTCTTGTTCCAGACGATAGGTGACAAGATCCTGAATCGTTAACAACACAAGATCTAAACGTTCTGCAACTTCTTTTAATTGTGGAACTCTCGCCATTGTTCCATCCTCATTCATGATTTCGCAAATGACGCCAACCGGTTCGACACCCGCAAGCTTCGCAAGATCGACAGCCGCTTCCGTATGGCCTGTCCGTTTCAATACGCCGCCAGCTTTAGCAATCAGCGGGAAAATATGTCCCGGTCTTCTAAAGTCCTCAGGCTGCGCTTCTTTTCCGAGCATCTTTACAATGGTATCCGATCGTTCGAAAGCGGATATTCCTGTATGGCAGTCTTTATGGTCGATGCTAATGGTAAAAGCAGTCCCATGTGCATCACTATTATTTTCAGTCATCAGTGGAAGGTCGAGCTGCTTTGCTTTCGCTTCCTCTATCGGTACGCAAATTAATCCTCTACCTTCAGTCGCCATAAAGTTGATAATTTCAGGGGTTGCATATTGTCCTAGTGCAACAAAGTCCCCTTCGTTTTCCCGATCTTCATCGTCCACAACGATAATCGGTTTCCCATTTTTCAATTCTTCAATTGCTTGTTCAACAGTAGCAAACATTTGCCGATCGCCTCCTTAGTCCAAAAAGCCACTTGCAGCAAGCGTATCCATAGTAAGTCCGCCGCTAGCTGTATTTCCTTTATCCGTTGTGAATAGTCGTTCAATATATTTTGCGAGCATGTCACATTCAATATTCACAAAATCGCCTACATGTTTCCGCCCAATGATCGAGTCATCTTGTGTCACAGGAATTAGCGAGATGGTAAATCCGCTATCCGTCACGTCAAAGACGGTCAGCGAAGTGCCATCGACTGTGACCGACCCTTTCGGCATCAAGTATTTTAAAAATGCCGGTGCGATCTTGATATCGAAGTAAATGGCATTTTCCATCGGCTTCACCGCTATAATTTCACCTGTCCCATCGACATGTCCACTAACAAAATGTCCACCGAAACGACCATTGGCAGCCATTGCGCGTTCCAAATTGACAGGGCTTCCCGTCCTTAATTGATGGAGATTGGTCGCCTTATACGTTTCAGGCATGACATCAGCCATAAATTGGTGTTCCGTGAATTGTGCAACTGTCAAGCAAACACCGTTTACCGAAATGCTATCACCAATATGGACATCCGACAGTACAGTCGTACAGCTGATTGATAATTGCATTGCATTTTTTCCACGTTTCACTGACGCAATACGCCCGATTTCTTCTACAATCCCAGTAAACAAATTTATTTAGTCTCCTTTCTAGAACTAAACAACTAAGACAGGGTATCTCCATTTTTTTCAAACATAAAGAAGATGAAGAGTATCCGCTCCGTCACGTAGTTCCATCGATTGAAAAATTACAGCTGTCCATCCAAACAGGCAACGCTTGGCATGCTGGGATGCCGACATTCAAAAAAAAGAATTGGATTCTTTCCACCGTGGGGCAAACGGGTGGTAGGGAAAGGGTTGATAATACGGATTGTACGTAAACGTAAAAAACAATTCCTTCGTATGGCGGAGGAGAGGACATTTGTTCATTATGTATAAGCATGTCCATTGCCAACTCAAAGAAGCGAAAGACGGCCGACGAGAATTGCGGCGACTTTCAAAATGACGTACACTTTCTTTCCGTAGTTGATAAATTGAAGAATGCTTGATTCGACTGTTCGTTATACTTGCAATAGTTCAGGCCTATCTATTTTAAGGTAATTTTAAGAAGCCTGCTCCTTATACTATCAAGAACGGCTAGGTATCACTGCGTCCTTTGCTAATCCAAGTTAAAAAAGCAGAATTTTCAAGCATTGCACGCATCTCCAAATAACTTCTCCCATCCAGACTGTCACTGTCGGTGCCGGAATTTCACCAGCTCCACCGCCTTCCAACTACGGAAGGACGGGTCACGGACTGACGAGCCATTGCTCGATCACCGTCGGTAAGGAATTTCACCTTGCCCCGAAGTATTTATCATACATGCTCTTTTAAGTTATCATATTTCCTTCATTTAAGCAAAAAAAGACTCAGCCCGAATCAAGTTCGGTACTGAGTTTTTTTGAATTTATTCCTTCAAGTCTTCAATCGAGTCAATATCCATATACGTTGGAACGACAAGACCGATTTTGACTCCTTCCATATTGACGCCGAGTTCTTCAAATTTACCTTCGAACTTTTCAGCATATGTTTTATGGGTGATCGGCAGCCAAGCTGCAAGTGTTGCGTCCGCACTGCCGTCCGCAACTGCTGTCCACATTGGACCTGCTTCCACTTGCGTTAAAGTAACATCATACCCCATGTCTTCGAGGACAATTTTCATAACGTTATGGCTTGCGATTTCACTATCCCATGCAACGTAGGCAAGTTTGATTTTATCGCCATCGACTTTTTCCACGCCTGCTGTCCACTCCGCAACTTTTTCTTCATTTGCCTCGATCCAATTTTGTGCAGCGACTTCTTCTTTTTCGCCTTCCTGAATGGCCATCATCACCTCACCCATATCCTCTTCAGTCCAGTGGAACTGTGAAAGAATTTGGTGTGCTTCCGGCAAGTCTTCGGCAAGCCCGATTCTTCCGATGGAGCGGATTTGCTCTTCCCCTCCGTAAACTCCTTTTGGATCTTCAAGATACTTCAGATCGTACTTAGCGAATTTCCAATGTGGTGTCCAGCCTGTTACGATGATTGGATTTTCTTTGTCATACGCTTTTTTCAAAGCGGCCGTCATCGCTGCTCCTGAGCCGGATACGAGATCCCAATCTGTCAGTTCATATTCTTCAATCGCTTTTTCAGTCGTTTCCATAATGCCAGCGCCCGGATCGATGCCAGTGATTTTATAGTTCACTGATTCACCGACGGAAGTTGCCGTTCCTTCATTTTCCGTCTTTCCGTCATCGTTGCCACATGCTGCAAGACCAAGTGCAAGTAAAGCTGTCGCTCCAAAACCTACTAGTTTTTTTGTAAGTGTCATCCTGTAATTCCCCCTTGTTTTTTCTTACCGGCGTGCTGTGTGATCCGGTCCAAGATGATCGCCACAATGACGATTGCCAGACCCGTTTCGAAACCGACGCCTGTTTTCAATTGTGTGACTGCCCGATACACTTCTTCACCGAGCCCAGGTGCACCGACCATTGACGCGATGACAACCATCGATAATGACAACATGATACTTTGGTTGACACCTGCCATAATTGTCGGTTGAGCGAGCGGAATTTGTGTTTTCCATAATCTTTGCCATGTCGTCGATCCGAAAGCTTCCGTCGCTTCAATCAAATCTTTCGGCACTTGCTGGATTCCGAGCATCGTCAAACGAATTGTTGGCGGCATCGAGAAGATGACGGACGCAACAACCCCCGGTACAACCCCGATATTGAAGAAAAAGATCGCTGGTAACAAGTACACGAATGCCGGCATTGTTTGCATCAGATCCAAAATGGGATTGATAATTTTCCTAACCGTTGCTTGTTGGGAACCCCATACCCCGATCGGAATACCGATGAGAAGTGCGAACAATACGGATGTCAGTACCAGCGCAAGCATTTGTAACATCGGATACCAATAGCCCAAATAATCAATGAACAACAACCCGATCAATGAAAATAGAGCAATTCGACGCGTAGATATAAACCACGCAAGCAAGGAGAATAGAACAGCAAGCAGAATTGATGGCACCATATTTAGCCACTCCACTGACCCTTCGACAATCCCCGCAAGAAAGCCTGATATTCCATCAAAAATAGTACCAAATGTATCTACAAGCCAATCGACACCATCATCGATCCAATCTGCGAATGGAAGGCGAGGTAGTAATTTATCCAATTGACTTCACCTCCGAATCCGATTCATCGTTGAGATCGACTTCATTTTCACTGTGTGAATGTGAATCAATCGTCCCGTCATTTTCAATGGACGCAACATCTCCATTGTTATTGATAAACTGTTCGTCGCCAGACAATGCGCCGATCAGTGCACCCCGAATAATAATGCCTTGCAATTTCTTCGTCTCATCTACGACCGCTACAGGAATAGTAGCCGTTGAGACGGCATCAAATAATTCCGTCAAAATGGTATCTACCGGGAACATCGGCACATTTGAAATGAGGACTTCTTCAAGGGATTTACCTGCATCAGCTGCCTCCACCGCGTCTTGGGCCGTCACGGCACCGAGTAACCGATTCCCTTTATCTACAACGTAAATCGAGGAGATACGCAGCCGTTTCATAAGGCGCAAGGCTACACGTGGTCCACGATCTACTTGTACCGTATCCGCCTTTTTCATAATATGTCCTGCCGTCAATACTTTGGATAAATCGACATCTTCGACAAACCGTTCAACATACTCATTGGACGGGCTCATCAATATCTCTTCAGGTGTCCCGATTTGAACGATTTCTCCATCCTTCATCAGAGCGATGCGGTCTCCTATTCGAAGTGCCTCGTCTAAATCATGGGTGATGAAAATGATCGTTTTTCCCATATCATTATGCAACTGCAGCAATTCATCTTGCATATCTTTTCGGATCAATGGATCAAGTGCACTGAATGCTTCGTCCATCAGCAAAATATCTGGACCATTTGCAAGCGCTCTTGCAAGACCGACCCGCTGCTGCATCCCACCACTCAATTGGTTCGGATATTGTTCTTCATATCCTGCAAGACCGACCAACTTCAACGATTCTTTTGCCTTCGCTTCGCGTTCGGCTTTGGCGACCCCTTGAATTTCCAGGCCGTATTCCGTATTTTCAAGAATGGTTTTATGCGGAAAGAGCGCAAAGTTTTGGAATACCATTCCGATTTTTTTCCGTCTCACTTGGCGGAGTTGTTCTTTGTTCATTCGAACAATATCTTCTCCGTCCAATAGGATTTCGCCCATCGTCGGGTCGATCAAGCGATTCAGCATTCGAACCAATGTCGATTTCCCACTACCGGACAATCCCATAATGACAAATATTTCACCTTCATACACTTCGAAGTTAGCGCTTTTGACACCCACTGTCGCGCCGGTCGCCTTCAAAATCTCTTGCTTCGTCTTACCTTCATTGAGCAGCTGCGCCGCCCTTTTACTGTTTTTGCCAAAAATCTTCGTCGTGTTCTTCACTTCGATTTTTTTACTGGCAATCTGTTCACTCATCGTTCCACTCCTCAATTTAATCAATTACGCCTCGGCATAATTGCGTCCGGATTTTGAATTGGGAATCGAACAGCTAAGGGTTCGATTTGCAATTGATGCCTTTCAAAATCCCTGACTCCGCCGGAGGCTGAACTTATGAATGTTTACTAGTATAGCTGTAATATTTTCGTAATACAACCGTTTCGACAAAATAAATCGTTTGTACGGAAAAAACTGTACGAACTAAAATAATTATAAATTGCTTTTTGAGAAGGGATATATTACGCTATCATGGAGAATAACTGTTTAGACTTCAGAAGTGCTAAATAGTGAAGGAGTAAATTTCAATGGATGGTAAAGATAGACTTGAAAAAGCCCGTGAGCGGATCATCGAAACAATTGCACAAAATATACATTTATACGGTCTCACGCCTTCTGCCGGCAGACAATATGGCACGATGTATTTTCATGACGAACCATTGACATTGGATGACATGACCGAAAAACTCGGAATGAGCAAAACGAGCATGAGCACTTCTGTCAGGGCATTATCCGATTTGAAACTAGTAGAGCGAGCTTGGAAAAGAGGCGTTCGAAAAGATCTGTATCAAGTGTCCGACGATTGGTACCAGAGCTTTATCGATCTATTTTCAATCAAGTGGAGACGGGCCGTGTCATTACACACAATTGCAGTGAGAAGATCATTGAAGGAATTGGAAGATTTGGTGAAAGATCCGGACATTCCAGATGAAGTAAAAATGGAAGCGAATGCCGATATGGAAAAATTGCTTTATATGCGTGATTATTACGAATGGCTTGACCGGCTTGTTGATGCATTTGAAGATCATGAAATCTTTAATCTTGTACCAATAAAAGACAAATCTGTAGATAAATAAATAAACAAGTTGGGGATCAGGATACCTGACTGCCAACTTGTTTATTTTTTACTTATTATAGCCATTTTCGCCGTAAGGCTGTAGATGTGCCACCCATTTCTCAAGCAATTCCTCAAGAATTTTCTTCGTACTTTTCCCTTTCCATTCCTTCTCGTCCACGGTCTCCAATATGCTGAATTCAAAATGATCTTTCCCATGCCTATTCCAATCCAGCTGTAGTTCTTTATTCGTATGGGTATTATTATTCAACATGAACTTCAAACCATTCAATGTTTTAAAGTTCGGTGTGGAACCGACGAATATTTTTTCATTCTGTAGATTTTTAATTTGAAAGATCCCATAATTCACTTTTTCTTCTTTGGCTTGCAGTTTCATCTCTTTTTTAAAGTCCATCTTTTCACCCTCTTCTTCTTCGTTCATAGGGACTAAGCGATATTCGCTCCCCTCATCGTTTCGGGACAGAAAACCTCGATCAACCATCTCCCGCCGCAACAGCATATAATCTTCAAAAATCTCTTCCAATATGGCATTGATTTCTTTTTCCTCATAGACTTTTTTCGGTTTGAAAAGCAATGCAACTTCTGCTAGCAATTGCTCTTTTTCATACTCTTTCAGACGATAAGTTATTAAACGTCCATCCTCTTCAGAGAAATAGCGCTTCAAGTCTGCTGGCGGTTCGAATGTCTTTTGGATTTCAGCATGTGTATCCGATCCAATTGTTTCTTCTGCTTGTTGCCGTTTTACCAAATTCATCAAAGCTAATAGCGTTTTTGCTTGTCTTTCCTTTTTGCGTAGTGCAAATCGATGATTACGGATCGTCGACATACTACCGATTTTTAAAGCCTGTTGAATTTCTTTATCTGTTTTCCCTTCATAAATTAAAGCCAGCAATTTCGATTGCTGATCGGATAACCCCGTATGATCACGACCGCTAGCAAGTAGCACATCAAAAACGGATCCGTGGACGCTCGCTAGATGATGTTCCATATAGCGCCAATCTTCATAAAGGACATTTTCAACGGGATAAATGACACCTTTCGCAACCTTTTCTTCACAAAATAGACAACGATATGCTTGTCGATCTTCTACATAACCTTTTTCCAATACATCAATGGGATAATCTTCAGCAGGATTCATAAATACACAAACACCTTTCTATATAATTTATAATAACATAGACAATTATACAATTCATCTACAAAATCAACAAGGGGATCCCCCAACAAAAAAACCGTATCCTCATAAGATACGGTTTTTTTGTCCTATTTCGTTATAGTCGCTTCCAACTCCACTACAACATTTCCTTGTATCGCCCGGCTGATCATGCAGGATGTTTCCGCTTTTTCTGCAAGCCTTAAAGCAAGGGCCTCGTCTTTTGCCGTTGCAACCGACTTCAAAACGATTCGCGGTTTATGAATGATTTTCTTATACGTAATGATGCCCTTCGTTACATCGACGACGCCGACTGATTCCATCGTCAATGCTTCCTTGTCCAATTTACTCCGCTCCATCATTGCCGCTAACGTAATGATATAGCACGTCGCCGCAGCCCCAAGCAACATTTCGTCAGGATTTGTACCGACACCGGGACCGTCCATTTCAGGCGGTATGGACACTTTTGTTTTCAAATTCCCCGCATCGATTGTTCCGACATCATTCCTTAAACCCAGCCATTCCGCTTTCAAGTGAAATAAATGCTCCGCCATTTCAATCGCCCCTTCCAGACACTTATTATACAATTTCACAAGCTTCTTTCATAAAAAAACTTCCCAGTAAAGCTCACCGGGAAGGTTGATCCAATTATTCATTTACTTCAATCGTATGCGTCTCATGCTCATGTAAGTCGTGCTCATCTTCTACATGAATTTGAATTTGGAATGTTCCTGGCTCCGTGAACGTGTGCGATGCAGCATATTCACCAGCTTTCGTTTCTTCAGCTTCTACCCAAGCACGTTGATCGGCATCTGTTTCGCTCCAAATTTCATAGCGAACTCTTGCTTGCTCAAGCGGCTTTTCGTCCAGTTCTAAATGGACGACTAAATCCGTCGCTTCATTCCCTTTGACATTTTCAGGTTGTACGAAATGCATAGAAAATCCGTCTGCGTGCCCATGTCCATGCTCGTGCCCCTCTTCGGCATGCTCTTCATAATGACCTCCGTCGCCAACTGTCACTTCTTTGACCGGCATCGAATGCATGCCCCTTGCAGTCACATGGACTTGGATGTGGAATCGTCCGTCATGATCGAATGAAGTTTCAGAAGAGTACAATCCTTCTTTTTCATTGGTTGCTTCAATCCTCACACTAGCGTCTTTTTGGCCTTCTTCCCATACTTCAAATACGACTTCATTGGCATCTTCCACTTTGTCGTCGCCTTGCGTCACGACAGCTGCCATCGCTACCGGAGCATTGACCTCCGCTTCTTCCGTTACCGTCAATTCGACAGCAATCGGAACAGGCATGTCATCTGCGGTATCATTCGTTGGTGTATCCTCCGCACAAGCAACTAATATACCCAATACGACAACCAACCAAACCAATCCAAACAGTTTTTTCATTCAAAGCCCTCCCACATCGTATCGCTTAACGTACGTCGATAAGTTCGTTATGATTATATAGAACATTTTAGAAGTAATTGTGAAGTGTCAGTGACTTCACTCCTTTTTCACATCTATTTGAGATGCTAAGCATACGTGTGATCTATATTCGAAAAGAGGTTTTATTATGAATCCAGTAACGATTATGATTATAGACGATGAACCACAGATGAGAAAGTTAATCCGCACTTTCCTTGAGATAGAAGGATATGACGTCGTAGAAGCAACAGACGGCTTGAACGCCCTTTCTTTAATGACCGAATGCCAGCCACATTTGATCATCGTAGATGTGATGATGCCGTATATGGATGGTTTTACATTCGCTAAGGAAATCAAGCGTACCTCTACGGTCCCTCTCATTTTTCTTTCTGCGAAAGGAGAAGAGTGGGATAAAATCCAAGGTTTGAAACTGGGTGGGGATGACTACATTGTCAAACCGTTTCTCCCAGGCGAGCTTGTTGCGAGAGTTGAATCTGTCCTCAGACGGTCCTACCAACATAAGACCGAAGAAGATACTTTAACAATCGGACCGCTTGTCATTGATAACGTTGCCCATACAGTCCAGATTCACGATAAGCCCCTCACCCTTACTCGAAAAGAGTTCGGGCTACTCCATCTTCTTGCCAAAAACAAAGGACGAGTCTATTCAAGGGGACAATTACTACATCTCGTCTGGGGGGAAGAACATCAAAGCAGTGAGCGAACAGTCGATACTCATATTAAGACATTACGAATAAAGATGGGGAAAGATGGAGATCTCATTGAAACTGTGTGGGGAATCGGCTACAAATTCGAGGTCTAGGGGATGAAGAAACTAACGCTAAGTAGAAAAATCCTGCTCATACTCGGTGCCAGCATCGGTTTTACTGTCCTGTTCTCGTTTTTCTTCATCCATTATTTATATTCAGAATTATATATAAAAAGCATTGAAGAATCGATTGTCTATCAAGGTAAACGAACGACTGCCCATTACCATTACGGTGAATTGAATGATGAGATCATAGAAAAAATCCAATGGTACAACATTATCTCGGAATACGAAATTATTGTCGTCAACAATTTGGATGATCTATCATCCTATTTCCCTTACAAGGTCAATTATGAAACACTGATCGACGCAAACGATCGAGCCGCCTTGGAAAATGGCGCCTATATCTTTAAAGAAGGATTCGTCAAAGAATTGGATCGCGAAATCCTCGGTGCCATTTTCCCAATCAAAGGAGAGAATGAACTACTTGGCTTCATTTATATTTACGTGCCGCTTGCCGCAGTCCAAGACGTCTTCCGAGGAAGCATCCCACTCCTCGTCGCTGTCGGTACGACATTTTTCTTTCTCCTCTTTCTAGTTATCAATCAATCGTGGCGTTCATTGTTCAAACCGTTGCAAGATCTGCAGCAACTTTCCTATGAAGTATCGAAAGGAAATTATTCCACTCGGATCGAAACGGAACGTGATGATGAAATCGGACAATTGACAAAAGCATTCAATACAATGAGCCGATCATTGGAACAACAGGAAATACGGAAAAAAGAATTCACATCGAGTATCGTCCATGAGCTCAGGACACCTCTGACGTACATCGGAGGCTATACACATGTCTTGAAGGAAAAAATCTATTCTTCCCCGGAAGAAGCCGAAAACTATTTGTCGACTATTGAAAAAGAGACGGAACGGTTGAGCAAGTTGATCAATGATCTTATTCAATTGAATCACCTGCAAGAAGATCTATACATCATCGATAGACAACCGATTGCCATTGCTCAATTAGTACATGATACGCTGGCCTTGTTCACAATCCATATACAGGAGAAAGAACTCAAGATCGAAACCGCCATCCAAGAAGACCTGATCATTAGCGGAGATCCGCAACGTGTCCAGCAGATTTTTTACAATACGATTGACAATGCAGTGAAGTATTCCGCCGCGAAAGGGGTTCTTCGGGTTTCATTGAAAGTAGAAGGGGATTTCGTCCAATTCCAAGTGACAAATGAAGGCTTACCTATCGACAAAGAAGATTTGGAACGGATCGGGGAGCGCTTTTTCAGAACGGATAAGGCAAGGAATCGGACAACCGGTGGGACCGGTTTAGGACTATCCATCGTGAAAGAACTCATTCGTTTGCACAACGGCCAATTTATGATTGCTAGTGATGCCCAGACCGGAACGACGGTCACGATTCAATTACCAAGCTTTTCAATGGTTGAAGGGAATGATTGAACGTGAATAAAAAAATCTATATCCTGAGTTCTCTTCTGTTGTTGACGGTATTATCTGCCTGTAGCACAACATCCCAGTATGGACGGCAGATCGAATCTTTTTCCTTTACCGATCAACATGGACAACCTTTCGGCAGTGATCAATTGGCCGGAAAAGTATGGATCGCCAATTTCATCTTCACGAACTGTGAAACGGTCTGTCCACCCATGACGATGGAAATGGCGGCTTTACAGAAGAAATTGGCTGAAGAAGCCATTGAAGTTGAATTCGTTTCGTTTACCGTGGACCCGCAAGTCGATTCACCCGATGTGCTCCAAACATACATCCGGCAGTTCACAGATGACGTTTCAAATTGGCATTTGTTAACGGGTTATACCCAAGATGAGATTGAATCGTTTGCAAGAGAACAATTCCAGACAATCATCCATAAACCCGATTCGTCCGACCAAGTCATTCATGGAACAAACTTTTACTTAATCAATGAACAGGGCCTACTGGTGGAAGAAGTGAATTACGTCGACCCTACGTATCTGGATGAGCTCCTGAAATCGATGAAAAAACTGCTAAAGGACTAACTGAAAACACCTCCTGGATTCTTCCGGGAGGTGTTTTCAATACTGATTTAATTTAATTTACTTTTTCTGCAATCTTGCTCGGATAATCCCAACTAGCGCAGGCAAAATAGAGATGAAAATAATAAGAAGTAGAACTGTCGAAAAGTTTTCTTTGATGATTGGAATATTCCCGAAGAAATAGCCTAACATCGTACAAATCCCTACCCATATTGCAGCACCCACGATATTGTAGACAAGGAAATAACGATAATTCATGCGGCTCGCCCCTGCTACAAATGGGATAAATGTGCGGATAAAAGGCATAAAACGGGCGATGACAATCGTTTTACCACCATGCCGATTGAAGAAATCTTCAGCGGCCTTCATTTTCTCCTGATTGATAATTTTACCGATAAAACTTCGAGGTGAGATGGCTAACCCGACTTTTTTACCGATGTGATAATTCACTGTATCGCCAATAACTGCTGCAATAAAGAACACAATCAGAAGCAGAACGATGTGAAAGGCACCGAGCGCAGCAAACGCACCGGCTGCAAATAATAGTGAATCCCCCGGCAGAAAAGGAAAAATCACAATACCGGTCTCCACAAAAACGATTAAAAATAAAATTGCATACGACCAAGGGCCGAAATTTTGAATGATATCAACTAAATGTTCGTCAATATGCAAAATAAAACTGATTAAGTTCTGAATGATCGTCATTTTATGTACTCACTTTCTAAGATATTCACTAGATCAACCTTACATATCATACTTCTTTCTATGAAAGTTGTCACGAATAGTCCCGTATGGTGACCTCAATCAATAACGCCTCGGCGTTATTGCGTCTGGATTTTGAATTGAGTCTGCTCAATTAACTCCTTTCAAAATCCGTGACATCCGCCGGAGGCTTGGGCCAACAGGATGTTGGTCACTCGGGCGTTGCCAATCAAACAGCGAAGGGTTTGATTTGCCGTATTTCTGCGGTTTTTTGCAGAAATTAAGGCACTTTCATTCAGGACGCGGCGACCTTAGCCTGAGTTCCTCTATTCAGCCGGGGTTTGAACCCCCACTGAATGGAATGCATTTCCAGCATTCATCCCACCACTTATAGAAGCGGGGGGACTTCTGCTGAAGCAAGTTAAATTCTTCTTTCTATCAAAATTCTGCATAATTGCGTTCAATTCAAACAAGCTTTCCCAACTAATTGGAAAAGCTTATCTCTTTCTCTATTCAGATACACAGTCCTTGATGATTTGCATCAAAGAACGGCGCATTTCGTTTCTTGCTCCAACTATTATTTTCGGTCTTCAAATTCAACCTTTGTACCATCCTTGAATCTGATTTCTAACTCAAGCTCTTTATAATCAGCTGGTAAAGTGAACACATTCATCACTTCTTGAATGGCATCCGCTTTGCTCGTCTGTTGTGTGATCTTCAACTGTGCGACGAGCGGGTACAGTTCATTGAAAGCATCTGTCCCTTTCTTTTTCACCTGATTAAGCGAATCATCGATTTCGGCTTCAACGGAATTATTACTATGCTTCTCGAGCTCCGCTTCGTACTCCTGATGATTGGCATAATCCACACTTAAGCTGAACTCTGCATACTCGATGTCATTCATCTTTTGTTGCATTTCATCCTGGCTTGCCGTGTTTTTCCCGGCCGTAGTGCCAGCATTGGTATCCGGTGTATTCGTTACGGATGAATCAGTCGATTCGGTCGATCCAGTCGTTCCATTTGTTGTTTCTTGACCGCTCTCCCCTGTAGCCGGTTCGTTGACTGCAGGATCCGAATCATTTTTCGTTGTTCCGCAGGCACCCAGCATGAGCGCCAGCGCCATTGCAGAAATGGTAATGGGCATTTTCTTCATTTTATCTACCTCCTGCACATTGTTTTCCCCATTTGCTGAATCTTACACATGCATTATTGATTTTGACGATTTTCTTTCAACAACAGACACATCATGATGGTGATGATGAAAAATGCGACGAATGCCAAAAATGGAATGGTGATAAATCCGAGCCAGTTGATATACTGTCCGGAACATGGAACACCGCTCGAACAGACACTGAATTCTTGCAATCCAGGCAGTTTTTGTAACGCATAATGATAACCAGAAACAAATAGGCCGATAATTGACATCGGAAGCGCATACAGGTAAATCTTCCGGTCATTGCGATAAAATGCAGTGCCTAGAATTAGGACGAACGGATACATCAGAATGCGTTGATACCAGCAGAGTGTGCAGGGCACGAAGCCCATGCGCTCACTGAAAAACAAACTGCCTGCCATCGCAATAATCGCAGTTATCCAGGCGAACAGGAGCGGTTTATTGACCATTCGTAGCCGCCTCTTCCACCATTTCAGTGAAGTCATTCATCGTTTGTCCTTTAAATTCCTTGCCATCGATAAAGATTGTAGGTGTAGAGGATACACCAAGACCTTTGGCGATGTTCATATCCTGATTCCAAGATTCTTTCCCTTTTCCTTCACGATAAGCAGCCATCACTTTTGCGGTCTCTTCTTCACTTACCACGCTCGCTAACAGCGCTTCTAACGCATCATCCGTAAAGAGAGTCGGTTGTCCTGTTTCTGAAGTTTGATTAGCAAACAACAAGTTGTGGAATTCCCAAAACGGGTCATTCCCCAATTCCTCATAGACGGTTTCCGCGAACTGTGCCGCCGTCGTTGAATCTGCAGCAAGAAATGAGTAATTCATAAAGTAAAATTTCGCTTTTCCTGTTTGAATGACCTCTTCATAGATAATCGGGAACATTCGATCATTAAAATCTTTACAACTTGGGCATTTGTAATCGCCAAATTCAACAATCTCAACAGGTGCCGACGCTTCCCCTATGAATGGTTGGCCTGCATAGTCGACATCGACCGACTTATTACTTGTATTCGTTAACACAATGATACCAATCAAACAAACGGCAATGATACCGATCAACCAAAATATTTTCTTGTTCATTTTCAAACACTCCTAATTCAAACTACGATATGTAGTGTAATATGGTAAAAAATTTACGCTAGTGCGTAAATAAATAGTGAACTGATTAAGCTAAAAACAGCTAAAGAAAGTATCGTAATATGCAATGGAAGTTTTAGCCGAAACCCGTTCAATGGATTAAGCAAATAATTCATCCGGTAATTGACCGATGTATCAGCAAATGATGCATAAGCGAAGCCCATGTTTTCAGGTTGTCCTGCTTTCAACATTTTCAACAAGGCGCTGCCTAAATGGACAGAAGTCCCTTGTTGTTCAATCGCATATTCATCCGCTAGTAATTCTTTTATAATGCCGTACTGCTGATTGAACCATTTCAAAATCGGAATATACCACATCGTTGCCGCACAAAGGGTCATTAAAAAGATGGCTAACGGATCCCGATTCTTTTTATGAACCATTTCATGGACAATGACGGCTTTTAGCTCCTCCTCATTCAACAAGCTGATCAATCCTGTTGAGAGCACAATTTTAGGCCGCTTGAACCCCATCGTAATCGCCAGCGGAACCGGATGTGAAAAAATGAGGAAATCGTCATGTCCCTCACCGTAATGTTCGTTCATTTCACTGGTGAGCTTGTTCTCTTTATATTGCTCAAAGCGTTTTTTCATGCGTGATGCTTGAACCCATTGCGAAATGATTTTATAAATTGAAAATAGGAACGTATAGATGACGAGCCCATTGAGTGCATATTCAAGTGAGCTTAGGCCGATCATTTTCAACCAGCTATGACAGACCGCTACAAGATTGAAACGGACGTTCCAACCAGCCAGCATCGCTAGAAGATAGTAGCCCATTTGAAACAAAATCGTTCCTGAAATTACAAGCGTAACGATGAACAGCGTAGTAGAATGACGTTTGTGCATACATTATCGACCCTTTTTCAATTCTTGGATTTTCTGTTCGAGCTTAGCAACAAGATCTTCGTCGACTTCTTCAAGTGCATCCAGCATATGACTGACGACGACATTCCCAAACTCGTCCATCAATTCATTCGTCATTTCTTTTGATTGTGTATGTAAAAACTCATTTCTTGACAGAACCGGCTTATACAAAGATGACCTTCCTGCTACCCTTTTCTGTAAAATCCCTTTTTCCACTAATCGATTCATGACCGTCATCACCGTATTGAAATTCGTCAATTTTTCCCTATCCAGCACTTGTTGAACATCTTTGATCGTCATTTCCACGTCGTTCCATAAAATGTCCATAATCTTCGCTTCAAGCGGGCCGAAAAAGCGGTTTAACCCACTCTCATTCATTTTGAACTTGCGGATTTTCAACTGATTTTCACCTCACCCTACTCAGTGTAGTGTAAATAAAGAGAGGAGTCAAGAAAGGAAATATCCGAAGATGTTCAGTAATAAATTTGTAACATTTCAACTGGTTTCTTTTACAAACCGCTGTTACACTACAAAGTGTAGTTCATCTTCATTCAGTGCGCTCCGAACGAAGATAAAGCCTCCCGCAGATGTCACAGATTTGAAAGGAGAATTCATTCATGAAAAATAAAACATTGATCCTCGGATGTATCGGAGTAGTTATTGTGCTCTTTTTCGTTTATATCCTCTTCATAAAAGAAGAGGTGGCGTATGAAACATACGATATAAACTCGCCTGTCATAGTAGGAGAAGTTCATCTGATCGTATCAGATTTAGAACAATCGGTTGAATTTTATACCGAACTAATTGGATTTGATATTTTAGCAGATGAGCCCAACAAAGTGACATTAACCGCAGACGGTCGGACATCTTTGCTTGTATTGGAAACAATGAAGGGATCGGTTGAAAGACCTTTAGGAACAACAGGGCTATACCATTTCGCCATTCTTTTGCCGGATCGTTCCAGTTTAGCCAATACCCTACTTCATTTGGCTGCAAGCGAATATCTAATGCAAGGTGCAGCCAATCATCAGTATAGTGATGCACTTTACCTCGCTGCCCCCGATGGTAACGGAATTGAAATCTATGTCGACCTTCCACCCGAGAATTGGAAACGTGATAAGGATGGTGGTTATGTCGGAGGCTCGTATCCGATCGATTTTGAGAAATTGATCGAAGTTGCATCTCCTCCTTGGACAGGACTTCCTGAAAATACACGAATCGGTCACATGCATTTGCAAGTGGCAGAACTCGACAACTCCGAACAATTTTACGTCAACGGACTCGATTTTGACATTACGAAAAAAGACAATGGAAGCTTATTTTTATCGAGAGATCATTACCATCATCATATCGCCATGAACACTTGGTCAGGAACCAGTCTTCCTGCACCACCAGACAATGCAAGAGGATTGAATAAGTTCACCCTTGTTTTCACACAACAGGAGTTGGATGAAGCTAAGTTGCAACTTAAACATCTGGGCTTTCCATTTGCGGAAAATAAACATTCGATCATTGTTACAGATCCATCGAGCAATGTGATTGAAATTACTACAAACTAGCTTTTTCCATACTCGCAAGTCTTCTATTTCATTTCTACAAAGAATGGAAATAAGAATAACAAGATTTTATATTCCTAAAAGCTTATGTTAGACTAAACATACGATTAGGGAAAGGAAGGGATTTCATGCAATACTTGTCACTAAACAACGGGATACGAATTCCACAACTAGGGTATGGGGTTTGGAAAGTACCGAATGAGGAAGCGGCAACCGCAGTAGGTCAGGCACTGAAAGCCGGTTACCGATTGATCGATACGGCTAAAATTTATGGCAACGAAGTGGGTGTCGGACAAGCGTTAGCTGCTAGCGATGTCCCCCGCGAAGATCTCTTCATTACGACGAAAGTATGGAACAGCGATCAAGGATATGACAATACGTTAAATGCATTTGATGAAAGCCTTGAAAAACTTGGGCTTGATTATGTGGATCTCTATTTGATCCACTGGCCAACTCCGAAATTCGACACGTATGTGGCAACTTACAAAGCGCTTGAGAAAATCTATTACGATGGCCGCGCCAAGGCAATCGGCATTTGCAATTTCGAAATCGAGCATTTACAGCGGATTCTAGAAGAGTGTGAAGTGAAACCGGCTGTCAACCAAGTGGAATGCCACCCTTATTTACAACAAAAAGAACTGAAGCAATTTTGTCAAGAACACGATATTCTTCTGGAAGCCTATAGCCCACTCATGAATGGGACGAAAGTGATAGAAGACCCTGTGATTAAAGAAATCGCAGAACTGCATGGGAAAACGCCTGCTCAGGTCATTCTTCGTTGGCATCTCCAAACGGATGTCATCGTCATTCCTAAAACAGTCACCCCATCTAGAATGCAGGAAAATCTAAATGTATTTGATTTTGAATTGAGCCCGTCGGATATGGATCAAATTGCTGCCTTAGATCGCAATGAGCGCAATAATTCAGATCCAAATGAAATGCATATGCGGTGAAAAAGTGCCGGCTATTGAAACGAAGTAAATTTGCTTCAATAGCCGGCCTTTTCTATTGTTCTTTCCATGAAAAAACGGTTAGGATAAGTTTAAGTAGTTCAAACCGCGCTTGGAGGAGAATCACATGATCCATTCTAATAATGAAGCAATTGCCGCCCTGACCTATATAGTCGTTGAACGGGTAATGGGCTGGTATGAACAAACGACAAATCGAACTGAACATACAATCCTTTTATATCCCAATACAATTGCAACCACCAAAAACAAATTCAAATTAGAACATGTACTTGATCTTTCTTATAAGCCATTTTCCGGTGGAACCGGCCTCTTTTATTTGCATACGCATCAAGGCGTTTTTACATTTGAAATTGAAACCGATCCCGCAGATTTCATCTCCGCCTATAAGAATTTGCGCAGCTAATCTACTGTTTTCCGTTATCAAATTGTTTAAAATCTCACCTTCCGAGGTATATAAAGAAGGCACCAACAAATTTGGAGGGATTTTAAATGACAGTTAAACTGACAGTAGAAAATGCCGTACAAGCTAAAAAAGAAATTGAAGATTTGGTGACGCAAGGCTATACCCACGATGACATTTACATTTTTGCGCATGATAAAAAAAGAGGGAAAGACATCGCGGATGCACTCGACACAGAGGAAGTCAGTATGAAAGAACAAGGTTTCCTGGATAGCATGAAGAATATGTTTTCTTCGCGCGGTGACGAATTGCGCAGTAAAATGGAGGCAGCCGGCCTATCGAAGGAAGAAGCCGCACGTGCCGAAAGCGAACTGGATGAGGGCAAACTTGTACTCATCGCCCAAAAATAAGGTAAGACGGGACAATCCATCTGGTTGGTATGGATTGTCCCTATTTTTTCAGTCATCGTTAACATTGTTTAATGAACAAGAGAAAGTAACGAAAAAACGCATCCACTTTTCGGATGCGTTTTTTTGTTCAATTCACTTTTTCTTTTTTAATCTGTTTACTTCTCAACTGTCCGCAAGCCGCATCGATGTCCGTTCCTTGTTCATGACGAACTCCACAGTTGATGCCTTTTTTCTTCAGTGTTTCGTAAAATGCTTTGATGGCTTCAGGCTTACTGCGTCGGTATTGGTCATGTTCGTCTACCGGATTGTATGGAATCAAGTTCACATAGGATAAGTGACGTTTGTCGGCAAGCAGTTTTGCCAATTGCTGTGCTTCTTCCACATGGTCATTGACGTCATGTAGCATAATGTATTCGAATGTGATTCTTCGGTTTTTCGATTCCAGATAATAATCGATGGCCTCCATCAACTTCTCGATCGGGAATGCTTTGTTGATTTTCATAATGCGTGAACGGAGTTCGTTATTCGGCGCATGCAAAGAAACTGCCAGATTGATTTGGAAATCTTCTTCGGCAAATTCTCTAATTTTATGTGTTAGCCCACTCGTAGACACTGTAATATGGCGTGCCCCGATGGAAAGCCCTTTTTGGTCATTGATGACACGTAGGAAGCTCATCAAGTTGTTGTAGTTGTCGAACGGTTCACCAATTCCCATGACGACAATATGGCTGACACGTTCGTCCAGCCCTTTTGCATCCAGATGGAATTGCACTTTCATAATTTGTTCGACGATCTCTCCGGCATCCAGGTCACGGTTCTTCTTCAATAAGCCGCTCGCACAAAAACTACAGCCGATAT
Source organism: Sporosarcina soli (assembly GCF_042655805.1). NCBI lineage: Bacteria > Bacillati > Bacillota > Bacilli > Caryophanales > Caryophanaceae > Sporosarcina > Sporosarcina soli. The sequence goes on from NZ_JBHSNO010000008.1 coordinate 350,742, forward strand.
TACAGCCGACTTGTGTAGTCACGCAAACCGAGTAACCATAATGGAATTTCATCAATACCGTCTCGATCAAGTTGCCGTCCTGCATTTTGAATAGGAACTTTATCGTTCCATCCGCCGATTCTTGCTTAATGGATTGCTCCAATGTTTGGATTGCGAAATTCGCATCCAACAATTCCAGCAGATCTTTATTAATATTTTTCATGTCAGCGAAGCTCGTTACACGCTTTTTGTAAAGCCAGTCCCAAATTTGTGCCGCACGGAATTTTTTCTGTCCTTGTCCAAGTAACCATTCAGTCAGTTGCTCTATCGTTAGCCCATATATTGATTTTTTCATTAGGTAGCCTCTTTTCAATCAATTACGCCTCGACGTAATTGCGTCCAGGTTTTGAATTGAGCAAAGCTCAATTCAAAACCTGGGACATCCGCCGAAGGCTTTATCTTCATTCAGCAACTGGCACCTCACTTTCAGTGCAAAGCATTTGCTGAATGAAGATAAATTGCAATCCACACATTATACTACAGGAATTCGGCGTTTGGAACAACTTTTTTCTTTCCTCCAACGAAAAACGTCCCTCTCCGTAAAATGCATGTCAGGAGAAAGGACGTTTTGAAGGCTAAGCTAGACGTCTATCCAAGTTCATCAGAATATTAAAGCCAAAGCAGAAGATACCAATTAAGGTCAATACCCCACCTGTTGTAGCAATTTTGAAAAACACATCGCCCGCTCCAGAAATCGCCAATGCAATTGCAATCATCATAACAGGTAATCCAATATTATGAAGCCAAAAATGCGCTTTTGCTAAACCGGTTTTTTCTAAATTTGGATAATGATGATAAAATAGTCCAATCAAAGCTAATGACATCCAGCCCAACAAACTGATATGCACATGCACAGTCGTCATGTTAAAAATATGTGTAAACGACATATATAGTCCGAAAGCAACCCCAATCATAAAATAGACGACAGAAATCTTCAGTAATGTTTTCGCCATCGTTTCCTCACCTCCTTTCGGTCCTTTCCTCACTTCCTATAAAGTAATCATTTCTACTCTATTCTATGATTTGACCGCCCAATTATTGAGGATTTCTTCCTTAGAAATGAAAAAAAGATACCCTATTTAAAAGGTATCTCACTTCGATTGAACCGTATTGTCTGCGTCTTTTCCTGACTTAATTTTCATAACAAGTGCCACAATATTCAACACACATAATACGGAAAAAAAGATTCCAAAACCGACTTGTCCATCCGAAAAACGGCTAAAGGCAAAATAACCCATAAACAAAGTCAGTGCAATATCAATGTATTTAGAGCGCAACAACAAAACAACCTCCCCCGCTAGATATAAGGCAATTATACCAGTTTCTTTTACTTCTATCTCTAGATTCTAAAGAAAATCGTGGAACCCCAAAAACCAACTGGCAGTCTTTCAATTTCAATGACCGCCAGTTGTTGATTGAGGCAATTTCCTATTGATTAAGAATCTCTTTCAGTTTCCCAACAAACCGCTCCATCTGTTCGTCTGTTCCAATGGTGATGCGTAAATAGTTATCAATTCCAGGTTTGTTGAAATATCTAACTAACACACCTTCCTCTTTCAATTGCTTGTATAGAGATTCTGCGGATGCCGTTTCATGGGAGGCAAATACGAAATTCGCTTGGGAAGGAAGTACATGGAATCCAAGTTGCTCCAATGTTGCACTTACTCTTTCCCGTGTTGCGATGATTTTCTCCGTCGATTCCTTAAAATAAGCTTCATCTTCAAATGCCGCTTTAGCCCCGGCGAGCGCTAGTCGGTCCAATGTATAGGAATTAAAAGAGTCCTTAATGCGAATCAATGCCTCAATTAACGCGGGATTGCCCATCGCAAAGCCGACACGGAGGCCTGCCAATGAACGGGATTTGGATGTCGTCTGGACGACAAGCAGATTGTCATATTTCCGGATGAGTGACGCTGCAGATTCTATTGCGAAATCGATATAGGCCTCGTCAATGATGACGACTTGATCCGGATTATTTTTCACAATGGCCTCGATATGCTCCAATTCAGCGTAAAGGCTAGTTGGCGCATTCGGATTCGGCAAAATGACGCCGCCTTTGGACTGAAAGAACTGTTCTACTTGCAAAGTAAAATCCTCACTCAACGGAACTTCTTCATAAGGAATATCGAATAACTTGGCATACACCGGGTAGAAGCTATACGACACTTCCGGAAAGCGAATCGGTTGACCGGGTTCGAAAAACGCCATAAAAGAAAATGCCAATACTTCATCCGATCCGTTCCCGACAAACACTTCTTCCTTCGTAAGCCCGTACCGTCTGCCGATCGTTGTCCGCAATTCATCCGCAGTCGGGGATGGGTACAGTTGAAGACTGCGCTTCATCTCTCCAAGCATCGCTTCTTGCACTTTCGGGCTTGGTGGATAAGGATTTTCGTTCGTATTCAATTTTACAATATCTTGCCGATTGTCCTGCTCCCCTGGCACATACGGCTCCGTCCGCTTCACCATAGTGCTCCAAAATTTACTCATCGCGCAACACTTCTTTCTTTGGACGCCTTTTCCGCAATACGTTTTTGACGTCTTCCACTGTTACACCGAGTTCTTCCATCAATACGAGGGAATGATAGGTCAAATCCGCCAGTTCACTTGTCACTTCCGCCTTATCTCGATTTTTTGCGCCGATGACGACTTCCGTTGTTTCTTCCCCGACTTTTTTCAAGATTTTATCCAATCCTTCTCGGAAAAGATAAGTCGTATAGGAGCCTTCCACCGGATTATTGCGACGGTCTTTAATTTCAGCGACCACTTCTTGGACAACTTCCCGATTCGATGTTTCCTCTTCCAATGCTGTTTCATAGAAACAAGTCTCTTCCCCTGTATGACATGCGGGACCTTGTGGAACGACTTGTACTAACAGAGCATCTTGATCACAATCGAATAACAGGCGTTTGACCGTTTGGCGATTGCCCGATGTTGCACCTTTATTCCATAATTCCTGTCTGGATCGGCTGAAAAACCATGTTTCTTTCGTATCGATCGTCTTTTGCAACGCTTCTTTATTCATATAAGCAAGCATCAGGACCTTTCCCGTCCGATCATCTTGCACAATGGCTGGAATCAACCCTTTTTCATCAAATGCCAAATTATCTATTATTAAAGTCATCGTCCGTCATTCCTAACCGTTAAATTTTTCGTCCAAATAACTCTTCAACTCACCGATGTTGATATCTTCAAAGTGGAACACGGATGCCGCAAGTGCTGCGTCAGCTTTCCCTTCCGTCAATACGGTGTAGAAGTGTTCAGGTGTCCCCGCCCCACCGCTTGCGATGACAGGGATATTGACGGCTTCAGCAATGGTTTTTGTCAAAGCGAGATTATAGCCATCTTTCACGCCATCTTCCCCGATGCTATTGACAACTAGTTCACCGGCGCCTAGTTTCTCTGCTTTTTGTGCCCACTCGATAGCATCGATACCCGTATCTTCTTGTCCGCCCTTCGCAAAGACCGACCATTTGCCAGGCCCGACTTCATTCACATCCATGGACAAAATGACGCGTTCAGAGCCGAATCGTTTAGCTGCTTCTTCTATTAAAGAAGGATTATTGAGCGCTGCACTGTTAATGGACACTTTATCCCCACCCGCAGCAAAAATCTTTTCAATATCTTCAATGGTCCGGATACCCCCACCGACAATGAATGGAATCGGCACTTCTTTGGCAATTTCAGCAATCAAATCTAGGAAGATGGCACGGTTCTTTGTAGAAGCAGCAATATCATAAAATACCAGTTCGTCCGCACCGTCTGCCACATATTTCTTTGCCAATGTCAGTGGGTCTGCTACTTCTTTGACTTCCAAAAACTTTTTCCCTTTTACGACTTTCCCGTTATCAAAATCTAAACATGGAATAATTCGATTATTTGCCATCGTTGTCGTCCCCCAATAATTTAGTTAAAGATAGTTTCCCTTCATACAACGCTTTTCCGATAATTGCGCCGTATAGATTCAGTTCCCGCAGTTGCACGATATCCTCTTCTGTGGATACGCCTCCAGAAGCAATAATGTCAATGCTGGATGCGCGATCCATCATTTCCAACTCCGCGAAATTAGGACCCTGGAGCATGCCATCTTTTAAAATATCCGTATAGACAACGGTCCGGACACCGATTTCCGCCAATTCTTGGAGCAGATCGACCGCTTTGACATCACTTGTTTTCGTCCAGCCATCCGTCGCAACAAAACCGTTCCGTGCATCAATGGACACCGCGATTTTATCGCCATATTTCGCAACGACCTCTTTTAGGAATTGCTGATCCTGAATGGCTGCTGTTCCGATAATGACACGGCTGACCCCCGCCGCGATATGGGCGTCGATGATGTCCATATTGCGGATGCCGCCCCCGACTTGTACAGGTATTGAGACGCTTCCCGCAATCGCTTGGATCGCTTCTTTATTCAAGGAATCGCCCGTTTTCGCCCCGTCCAAATCGACGACATGTATGTACGCCGCACCTTGCTTTGCCCATTCTTTTGCCATTGCTGTCGGTGAATCATTATAGATGATTTCCTGATCGTAATCACCTTGGATCAGGCGTACACATTTTCCACCTCTTATATCTATTGCTGGAAATAAAATCATGATACAGCCTCCTGTTAATGGTTAGTAGTTAGTAGTTAAGTCCTGATTCGCCGATATCTTCGTGTGGAGCGCTGATAAATAGGCTTCGAACGCCGATAAACGATCTTCCACCGCCGATATCCCCGCTCCGAACATTATTTCTTCTTATAATGTCCCTTTTGTAGATGGCACGCCTTTTACTTCTGGGTTAATCGCACTCGCCACCCGCAATGCGCGGCCAAATCCTTTAAAGATCGATTCGATAATATGGTGACTGTTTTTACCATATTGTAGATTGACGTGCAACGTCACTTTGGCGTGGCTCGTAAACGCGTGGAAAAATTCCTCGACCAGTTCTGTGTCGAACTCCCCGACTTTATCCTTCAAGCCTTCCACGTTATAGACAAAAAACGGGCGGCCGCTAATATCAATCGATACCGTCGATAAGGCTTCGTCCATCGGAGTGGAGACGGTCGCATAGCGCTCGATCCCTTCTTTTGTCCCGATACTTTCATAAAATGCCTGACCAAGCACGATGCCGATATCTTCAACGGAATGGTGTTGGTCCACTTCGATATCCCCATCACAATCAACCGACAAATCAAATCTTCCGTGCTTCGTAAACAACGTCAGCATATGATCGAAAAAGCCGACACCCGTCGAGATATTTGTTTCTCCACTTCCATCAATGGCGAAGTCTAAGTTGATCTTCGTCTCCGCCGTCTGTCTTGAAATCGATTTACCCCGCATGTTAATCCGCCTTTCTCACTTGAATCGAATAAGCGTGGGCCGTTAAGCCTTCCGCATTCGCAATGGTGATAATGTCATTGGCCACATCTTGCAGCGCTAGTTCAGTGTAATGAATAATGCTTGATCTTTTCATAAAGTCATAGACGCCAAGTGGCGAAGAAAATGCCGCTGTCCCACTCGTTGGCAGCGTATGATTCGGACCAGCCATATAATCGCCCAATGCTTCCGGTGAATAGTTGCCGAGGAAAATGGCTCCTGCATTGCGAATGAACGGCAACTGTTCCATCGGATTGTCCACCATCAGCTGTAAATGTTCTGGAGCCAGCTCGTTGACAAACTGGAACGCTTCCTCCAAGGTATCGACCAAAATGATTCGTCCATTATCTGTAATCGATTGCTCAATAATCAACTTACGATCCGCTTGTTCGATCTGTGCTGCCACTTCTTGTTGGAGCGCTTCAGCAAAAACGCTGCTTGTCGTCACACAAATCGCTGTCGCGCGCTCATCATGCTCCGCCTGCGATAAGAGATCCGCTGCGACAAATTCAGGTGCCGCACTGTCATCTGCCACGACGCAAATTTCACTCGGACCGGCAATCATATCGATCGCCACATCCCCGAATACCCACTTTTTCGCACGCGCGACAAACGCATTACCCGGTCCCGTGATCTTCATCACTTTTTGCACGGTTTCCGTCCCATAGGCAAGCGCTGCAATCGCTTGAGCTCCGCCGATCTTATACACCACGTCCACTCCCGCTTCTTGTGCGGCGACAAGAACATGTGGGTTCACCGTTCCGTCCTTCTGGGGCGGAGTCACCATCGCAATTCGCCCGACACCTGCAATTTTTGCTGGGATGGCATTCATCAGAACAGTCGATGGATAAGCCGCTTTTCCACCCGGTACGTAGATGCCTACACTATCCAAAGGAGTCACTTGCTGTCCGAGCAAAATGCCTTTCTCTTGCTGAATGAACCAGGATTTTTCTTTCTGCTCTTCATGAAAAGCCGTAATCCTTTCCTTCGCTTTCTGCAATCCGGTACGGAACTCCTCTGTCATCTGCTTCTGTGCTTGCTCAAATTCTTCTGGTGTCACAATCAAGTCTTCCAAGCTGACACCATCAAATTTTTCCGTATATTCTTTTAACGCTTGATCACCTTGTTCACGAACTGTTTCGATAATTCCGAGCACCGTTTTATCCAACTCAAAATCATTTTGCTGAAACCCATTTCCTTGCTTATTTTCTAAACTGTATTGCTCCATCGTTACGATTCTCATACGCCTTCACTCCAATGCTGCTTTCAAATCCCCGATGAATTGCTGGATTTGGCTCGTTTTCGTCGCATAGCTCGCTTTGTTAACAATAACTCGGGCACTGACGTCCGCAATCTTTTCAAGGACGACTAAGCCATTCTCTTTTAACGTCGTTCCCGTTTCAACGATATCGACAATGACATCGGCCAGTCCAATGAGAGGAGCCAGTTCAATCGATCCATTCAATTTGATTGTCTCGACCCGAATGCCTTGCCCGTTGAAATAGTCTTTTGCTATCGTCGGATATTTGGAAGCGACCGTCAACGGGGCACCATTTGTAAATTCCTTCTCAGGAAAGCCCGCTACGGCCACAATGCATTTACCAATGCCAAGATCCATCAATTCATAGACATCGACCGGATCTTCCATAATCGTATCCTTGCCGACGATTCCGATATCCGCGGCACCATTTTCGACGTATGTCGGGACGTCAACCGCCTTAACGAAGATAAGTTTCACTTTGTTGTCATCATCATAAATCACGAGTTTCCTGCTCTTATCATGGTAATCGGAAAAGCGGATGCCGACTTGTTCAAACAGCTTCATCGCCCGATCCGCTGTCCTTCCTTTTCCCATGGCAATGGTCAATTGTGTCATTTAATTCGTTGCTCCCTTCACCCCAACAAGTAAATCGACGAGCTCATTCAAATCTTTGAAATAGATCGTTTTTTCTTTATAGAATAGCGCGTTCTTTTCCGTTTCCAACCGGATTGTACAGACACTCCCTTGCCTGATCTCCTGCTCTTTTCGTACGGGCAATGAAACGACACTATAATTACGCTCCCGCAACTCATTGGCAATGGCAATGGCTTCTGCTAATTGTGTTGTTTCATAGATGATTTTCACATCGATCAATGAGCGAGAAGAAATGTCCCTGCTTTCCGTTGCTTTGACAAGTGACTCAATTTCACATGCAAATCCGATTGCCGGCAGCTTCGCCCCGAATTCGTCCCCTAATCGGTCATAGCGACCGCCCATTAAAACCGGTTTACCAAACTTTTCTACATACCCTTGGAAAATCACACCAGAGTAGTAGTCCATATGATTGATTAGCCCTAAATCGATAATGAGATATTGGTCCAAGCCATACATCTTTAAAATATCGTAAACGGCCATCAAATAATCCAGCGTCTCTTGCATTTCCTGTGACAGGACGACCCCTTTTATCCGCTCATAGACCTCTTCGGGATTGCCGTATAGAAAAGGAATCTGTTCAATGATGTCCCGGATTTCACGATCAACATCAAGACTTGCGAGATAAGGACCAAGTTCAACGACATTCTTCGCTTGAATCAAGGCTCTCAACTGATCGATCTGTTGCTCTGTCAGCAATAATTTCTGGATGATTTCTTGAAAAAATGCCGCATGCCCCAATTCGATTTTGATATCTAAAAATCCGAGATCTTTCATCGTATGACAGGCAAGAGCGATGACTTCCGCATCCGATTCCGGTGAACTTTGACAGAAATATTCAATCCCTGCCTGTGTGCTTTCAATGCTTTCATTGCGATCAATTTGCTGTCTGAACACTTCTTGTACGTAAAAATAGCGAAGTTCACTTGCTAAACTCGGGAAATTCTGTGCCAGTTCCCGCGTTATCGGAATCGTGACATCCGGACGCATAACGAGCACTTCCCCGGTTCGATCGATCACTTTCACCATTTCATTTTGATTGATCGAACTATTCACTTTGGTGTATAAATCGTATTGTTCGAAAGCGGACGTTTTAATGCGCTTATAGCCGTATGTTGTAAAACGCTTATGGATCGTTTTAATAATGCGTTCGAACTTTTCATTTTCACTTAACAGCATTTCAGGATATACTTCGTTTTTGACCATTTCTGCCACCCTCGCTTTATCACTTTACTAGACTAAAGTTATTTAGTACTATAAAGGTATAGACAACAAATGTCAACAAGGGAGATGAATTTTTTGTTTGATTATCACATGCATAGTTCGTTTTCTGCGGACTGCACCGCTTCCATGGAAGAAATGATCGAAGGCGCAATTCGTAAGGGGCTCACTGAGATTTGTTTCACGGATCATATCGATTATGACTACCCTGATGAGACAATCGTCTTCGATTTTGATAAACAAGATTACGATCGTAAAGTAAAAGAAATGCAAGCGAACTATGAGGGACGTTTACGTATTAAAAAAGGAGTGGAAATCGGGGTACAGCCTCATTTGCTTGGTCAATACGAGGCGTTGTTGGACAAGGAAACCTTCGATTTCATCATCTGCTCCATGCATACAGTTGAAAAGAAAGGGCTCCATTACGGCGATATTTTCGTCGGCAAGACAATGGAAGAGGCATTTGCGGCTTATTATGATGAACTGCTTTATTGTGTCAAAAACTTTAAGCAATACAATATACTCGGGCACGTCGACTTGATTAAACGCTATGCAAAAGAACGGGTTGACAATGATTTTCACACAGTGCTAACGGACATTTTCAACATCATCATTCCGGAAGGGAAAGGCATCGAATTGAATACATCGGGCGTTCGTTATGGATTGTCCAATGGCATGCCGAGTGATGATATTTTGAAACTGTACAAACAATGTGGGGGTGAAATCATTACGCTTGGTTCGGATGCCCATAATCCCGAAGACATCGCATTCCAATTCCGCGAATCCCTTGAGTTGTTCCAGGCGATCGGTTTCCGCTACATTGCAACGTTCGAAAATCAAAAACCGACTTTCCACCCAATTTCCAACCTACTATGAACCTCGGTCGGTTGTATACGAATGGCCGATTCGTGGAAAATTGGAAATGAAACTTTATACTAGAGGCTTTCGTATAGAACTGTATCCAAAGAATGAGGTGAGAGGATCATTGGCAGAATCACAAGAATGGTTACTAGAAGAATTAAAAACGATTGAAGCTTGGGAAAAAGACCAAAGTGATCTATGGTTTTGGGAAAAAATCGGACGTTTACCATTTAAATTCATCGACAAATGGACCCCTGCATTTATCCAAAGGAAAATCGGCGAGTTGCTGGATGAACTTGGTCAGTACATTCAAACAGGCGGAAATTATTTAAGTTCGACTACTAAAATCTCGTCCTATTATTCCGATTTAGCTGTAACGTCAGTAGAAGATGTGAAAAAACTTCCGATTTCAGCAATGGACGGAGCCGCAGAAAAGATCACCGTCAATCGAAAAAACATTGCGACGATCCAAGGTGCCAGTACAGGTGTCGGTGGCATTTTCACATTAACGATCGACATCCCTGTTCTCCTCGGACTGCAACTGAAAACATTGCAGGATATCGCCATTTGCTATGGCTATGATCCAAGTGTAAAAGAAGAACGGCTGTTTATCGTCAAGTGCATGCAATTTGTCTCCGCTGATATCGTCGGGAAACAAGCGATCCTAGCACAATTGTCTCAATTCGATCAGCACGATGAATCCGTGAAGCGGGAAGTCCTATCTGAACTTCAAGGTTGGCGGGAAGTCGTGTTCAATTTCCGTGATCAATTCGGTTGGAAAAAACTTTTTCAAATGATTCCGATCGCAGGGCTGTTATTTGGTGCATTTATCAACCGGGCTGCGGTGAACGATATCGCCGAAGCCGGCAAAATGCTGTACCGGAAAAGAAGGATTATCGAGCGGATCCAATACGAGGAACTTGCCTAATGCTTGTCTTTCCATACAAAATATCCACTGGCCATGCATTCATCCTAAAAAAGAGTACCCTTCAGCAGTTAAAGGGTACTCTTTTGGTATTATATCTCATGATTCCGCGCTCTTATTTCCCCATAATCAACGTTTTCACAAGGGCAATGCGCTCCCGGGCGTTTGATTTTGCTTCTACTACTTTCGGTGTTTTGGCTGCCACCACATCAGGTGTGAGATGAAAGCTTTCGGCAATTTTTTTCGCTCTTGCCAGATGGAAATCACTCGAAATGATTGTGATGGCATCGACGTCAGGAGGCAGCAGTTTTTTCGAGAAAAGAATATTTTCAAAGGTTGAAGTAGAGGCTGTTTCCAAAATGAGTCGTTCTTCCACAATGCCATTTTCCGTTAAAAACTGCCTCATCGCTTCCGCTTCACTCATCGGTTCATCCGAGCCTTGTCCCCCGGATAAAATCAGTGTCACATGGGGATATTCGTTCGCATAGGCCAGCGCAGCATCCAAACGATAGCGCAGAGACAGTGACAGACTATCTTTTTTCACTTTTGCCCCCAAAACGATCGCATAGTCGTTCCGACCGTCTGCTGACGGTTCCAAACCATCAGCGATCCATTTCCCCGTTATCCACCAACCCAAAATACCAAGAGCCACAACAAGTAGGCAGACGAACAATATGATTTTCCTTGCTTTAGTCATGCGATGACCTCAACTGCTACGCCTTTTCCCTTCAATAATTCCGTGTAAAATGGATCTTTTCCAATTGAATAGACGTGGTCGCAAATATGGGTGATTTCGTCCATATCATGCGATGTATAAATGATCATTTTCCCTTCATTTTTCGCTAAGCTATGCAAATACGTACCGATTTCCGTTTTCGATTTGAGATCAATGCCAACTGTCGGTTCATCCAACAATAGCAACATCGGATCGTGCAACAAACTGATGGCCAAATTCAACTTTCGTTTCATGCCGCCCGATAAGGACTGAACACTTTCTTTCCAATGCGTCAGTTGCATGTCCAAGCACAGCTGTCGGCACTGTTCTTTCGACCGCCTTTTCCATGACAGTTTTTCAAAAAACAACATATTTTCTTCAACCGTGAACTCTTCCCAAATCGAAATATCTTGCGGCACATAGCCGATTTTCCTGCGAATTTTCTTACGATCATTTCGATAGGACAACCCATCTAACTGGATATCACCTTCTGTCGGTTGCATGATGGTTGCCAATAGTTGCAGCAAGGTCGATTTTCCCGCGCCATTTTCGCCAACTAGGCCAACAATTTCTCCCCGTTGCATTTGAAATGACAGTTGATCGATAACAGTCTTCTCCTTATACCTTTTCTTAAGGCCAGAAACTTCAAGCATATGATTTTCTTCCTTTCTGAAACCATAAAATCAGCAAGACAGTAAGTACAATTAGCCATGCGACCGGGATCATCTCGCTTAACAAGGCTTGCACTGGGCTGCACAGTTCCACCCATGGCCATTTACGCGTAATACCTTCCAATGGGATTATGCCACCGCCACCGACGACGAGAAACAAACTGACTGCCGTTCCAGTTATATAGTAGAAAAACGATTGGGCAAAGACAGTTGCTAGTAAAAACGCCAGCAAATTAATAGTGAGCCGGAATGTTAACAGTGAAACGATTCCCATGAAGGTGATGTTCTCCTTATAGAAAGTCGACAACAGCACAACTGTAGCGACATCCACGATTACGAGTAACACTGAGTAAAGCCAGAATGTGCAGAATGCGTACGTTTTAAAGGGAAGTTGTGCAAAATGCCAACGAGGTCGTAGCGATGGCCGATTTTCTTTGACGACCCAATCAAACAAGAAGAATGTGGTGAGCAATGCAAAAAACGACCAGACGCCCTTTATAGACAATAATGACACCAATTGTTCTTCTCCAGTGTCTGTTTGGGCGTAAAAGTTAAAGCTTGTTTGCAGCAAAGCTTTATTTTGCTGCCGTTCCTGACTGCTCACAATGATATCAGAATAGCTCCATTCGTCTTCCATGCCATGCTCTTTGTACAATTGTCTGATGACAAATGCAGCTTTGGAACGGGCCGCATCTTGCTGGGCAATGGAAGCGATCATTTCCACAACAGTACGGTAGGCAAACGACCGATTGGAGGAATACGCTTCAATCAGTTGATTACGCCGATTCGCCAATATATGATCCTCATAACCTTCCCGGATGACAAAGACGCTATCCAGCTCATGCTGTTCCAATTTATGCAATGCTTCTTCAAACTCCATATAATGGATCAACAGCAATTCCGACTGGGCAATCTCTTCAACGAGATGGGTTACCATTTCCGTTTCCTCTTCGACGACAAGTGCGATCGGCACTTTCGTTTCTGCTTGCCATGCCCCCACACTTTGCAGCACCACAAATGTCATGATTAGTGGAAAAATCAACCAAAACAATAGACTTTTCCATTCTTTTTTCCATCGCATCAGCCGAGTCGATACAATTATTGTCAACGTCCCCACCCCTCTTTCAGGCGTGTTGAACACCATACAAACACCAGACCGGAAATTGCATAGACCGTGAGCGCCGTAAAGTCCGCATAATTCCGGCCTTCCAGCACAATATCAATCATCCACCGCATGCTTTCATAAGAAAACAAATACGGTAATAGGCCTTGCACCGCTTGCGGAAAATACAAGGTCGGAATGAGTGCACCGCTCGTCAAAATCATCAGGAACAGAAAGAGACTTTGTAAGAGGAGCCCCATTTTGCGGGATGTCACCCAAACGTCGATCAGGGCAGCACCTACTACAAACAATAGGCCATAAAGTGCTGTGAACAAGCCAAAACGGCCATAATCGATCGCAAACAGTTCAAAACGCACAACTCGATCTATGATGAAAAACAACACAGCTGCAAGGACGAGGCTATAGGCTAACACAACGAGCATGCGTGCAAAAAGCCGTTGCCAGAGCGTCACACCGAATAACTGCATCCGCACGACCATGGAGCGGTGTTCCTCTTTTCCTAGCACACTATAAATAGCGAGAAGCCATACAGACAGCACGATAAACCAGCCTGCTAAAACGTAATAATGCATCGGTGATGACGTTGCTACATTCGTGATAACTTCTTCATCAAGTAGTTTATCTTTTCCTAATGTATACAACGTAAAATCCATAAACTGCTGAAACATTAATTCCTGCCGTTCCTGCTTTGACAAATCCGTCTTTTTCGCATAGTCATTGATCGTCAGGATATTGGCTTGCGCCGCCGCGATATAGCGAGTCATACTCTCCACCAACTCTTTAACGACAAAGCTTTCGGTCTGCTTAGCCGGATTCCCGACAATGGGGATTGTTACAGACTTCCCCTCATACAAATCCGCTGTAAACCCTTCTGGAAATGAAAAATACGTACTGATTTCATTGCGCTCCATCAGTTCTTCCGCATCCGCTTCGGTTAGCGAAACAAATTGCAGGAAAGGGTTTCCCGTAGCGTTCTCTTCCAAAAGCATTCCGAATAGCAAGGACTCCTTCGTCTGATCCTCATCGACCAAGGCAACCCGGATCGGCGAATTTTCCTCTGGTAGGAGCAAGCCCGCAACCAATCCTAACAATAGACCAATTAAAACAATCGGAAATAGAAAAAGAAGAAGAAGGGTTCCCCACTTCTTCTTCAACTGTTTATGATATTGTTGCATGAAAAATAATATTCTTCCAATGGACAGCATCTCACTCAACCCTTAAAAATCGTATAGTTCTCCTTCGACCTCGCCCATTAAGCTATAGAGCCAGCCTTCGAACTTCCTGCCGAGGTCATATTCAACAAACCTTTGCAATTCGTTCATATCCATTTCACCAATTTTCACCGTATCATCTGTTTCTTCCGGCATCTCAACTTGTTTTACAATCTTTCCTTGCTGTTTCAACATCAGATTGAAAGGTGTTTCTCCAATACTTTTTTCGCTGATTGTAAATTCATGATCCACTTTCGCTGAATCTTTTTCATACGTAGCCGTCCCTCTCCAAATGACAGCCGGGTCGATTTCGCCATCCGTCAGACCGAATGAACGGGTAAATGTCCGCTTATTATCTTTCAATTCTTCTTTACCTTTATAGACGATTTTCATATCATCGAACGTGAGGGAAATGGAGTCATCCGACTTTTGATCTTTCCATGACAAATCGCCTTCGACTTTTGCTGTTTCTTCTTCGCCAAAGGAATCCTTCACAGCGATTGTATAATCCCATTTCTGCTGTGTTTTTTCCAGCAATTGAGTACCGTCCACTGTCATTGTTTCGGTGCTGTCCTTATCTTCCCCTAGCGTCATCGTGAATTCGCGTTTCACGATGATATTCGAATCATGCCAAATTGACGACTGAAGACCATCTGGAATGCTCAATGTATCAATACCATCGACGATTTCCACAAGAGCCTTTTCGAAATCCTCCATCATTTCTGCTACTTCTGAATTTGAGACGTCCTCACCAAACGAACTAAAGGCAATCTGCTCTTCTAAAGCCTCTTTCAATTTCTCATCGTTTTTCGCTTTTTCGAATAGATTCTTCAACAGTGTTTTCACTTGTTCTTCAGATAAGTCCATGACCACTTTCGTCGTCTTTTTCTTTTCACCGAAAATAGTCAGCTCTTCTTTATTACTCGAAAAAGCCCCTTCAGGTAACTCTTTCACAATATACTCCAAATACTCTTTTGTTAAATATGTACGTAGTTCTTCAGCAACTATATAATTATCTTCGAATAAATGCGGAAGACCGATTGTCTCTTTGCCATCGTAATCTTCATCGACTTCTTTCATAAGTCTACCATAATCGCTGTCATCAAAGCGTATCAGCTCATCTGCAAACGGTAGTGACAGCAGAAGTTTCTCAGTTGTTGCATACATCGTTATAAAACCTGTGGATGCACTTCCCAGTTTACCGCTCAGCCCGAATTCCATCTCTTTTTTCACTGGATCATTCACTTGCTTCATCGATATAACGATACTATTGATGATGCTTTGCACTTCCTGCATTTCATAGTCGACAGACGGATCATTCCACTCTGCAGAAAGATCATAAGTCGTTTCAACTGGCTTCTCTTCTTTCACTTCGGCCCAATCCATTTCATTTTTATAACGCTCCTCAAATAGTGTACGCATTTGATTATACGTTTTGGCCTCCGCCGTTAAGTACTGCACTTTCGGTGATTTTGTCAAAATGAAAAATGCCGATGCACTCCCGCCGATCAAGACTAGCACAGTGACAATCAAAACAATGATTGATTTCGGAAATTTTCTCTTTACACCTGTGTCTTCCATCTACTGCTCCCCCTTGCCTATCATTGGTGAATGAAGGGCATCCTAAAATTAGAATTTTCCTATATTCACATTTTTTCATACTATCATAAGCTATGCTGAACCTCAAAGCTTAATTGGAAAAATACGCCTAATCCCAATAAATGATTCCATATAACTAGAAAGTCAATATAGACAAAAGCATCAGCCTTACTTGTTTGCACCTAAAAAAGCCCCGCCCCTACGATAGGGGAGAAGCCATAGTGCAACTTACAAAAAGCAGGTAGACAACTTATATCGTTGTGTACCTGCTTCCCTTCTGTTGTTTATCCTCTTAACTGAGACCATGTGCTACCATGGCATCTGCCACTTTCAAAAAGCCCGCAATGTTTGCACCCATTACAAGATTGCCCGGCTCTCCAAACCTCTCAGCAGCGTCTAAGCAACTGTTATAAATGTTTTTCATGACACCTTGCAGTCTTTCGTCCACCTCTTCGACCGTCCAGGAGAGACGCATACTATTTTGGGACATTTCCATTGCCGATACTGCAACCCCTCCGGCATTTGCCGCTTTTGCCGGGGCAAAGAGCACTTTGTTTTCTTGGAAAGCCGCCATCGCTTCGAGTGTACATGGCATATTGGCACCTTCACCGATCGCCTTTACACCATTGGCAATTAGGATTTGAGCAGCAATTTCATCCAACTCGTTTTGCGTCGCACAAGGAAGCGCGATATCACAAGGAATTGTCCAGATCTCCGAACAATTTTCCACATATTTGGCTTCCGGATGGAATTTCAGGTATTCTGAAATCCGCTTGTTCTCCACTTCTTTCAACTGTTTGAGCGTTTCAAGGTCAATGCCGTTTTCATCGTAGATATAACCGTTCGAATCACTACAAGCGACCACTTTTGCACCGAGTTGCATCGCTTTCTCGATCGCATAAGTCGATACGTTCCCAGAACCCGATACAACGACAGTCGTACCTTCAAAGCTTAACCCTTTTTCTTTCAGCATTTCTTCTACGAAATAGACCGTCCCATAACCGGTTGCCTCTTTACGACCAAGGCTTCCGCCATGATTCGGATCCTTACCAGTGAAAACGCCCGCTTCATAACCGCCTTTCAAACGATTATATTGACCGAACATATAACCGATTTCTCTGCGTCCAACACCGATATCCCCTGCCGGAACGTCCACATCCGGTCCGATATGTTTGCTCAATTCTGTTGTGAAACTTTGCGTGAATCGCATGATTTCCCGATCGGACTTCCCTTTCGGATCAAAATCCGATCCCCCTTTACCTGCACCGATCGGCTGGCCCGTCAATGCATTTTTGAAGATTTGTTCGAACGCCAAAAACTTCATAATGCTGCTGTTAACGGATGGATGGAAACGAATTCCCCCTTTATAAGGTCCGAGATCACTGTTGAACTGCACCCGGAATCCACGGTTGACATGTACCTTCCCTTGGTCATCCTCCCAGGCAACCCGAAAGATGATAATCCGTTCTGGTTCTGTAATACGTTCTAAAATACCGTTGGCGATGTATTCGGGATGTTTGGAGAAGACGGGGCGGAGGGAATCAAAAATTTCTCGAGTAGCTTGCAAAAATTCCTTTTCATCCGGATTTCTTTTCTTCAGTAATTCATATACTTCGTGTACATAATCATTTGCTCTTTTTTTATTGTTTGCTTGCATAGTATCCATCTTTGTCATTCGCATACATCCCTTTCATGTTCATTTCATATGTTAAAGGGGTAATAGTAGTATTATCCCCAATACCAAGCTAATTCTCACACTTCAAAACAATTTGTATCTTAGTATTATCGCTGAAAATGTGAGTTAGCACAAGATTTTTTTGAAGTGTGGCACGCAGAACCTGTATGATTATGTCGTTTTTATGTATACCCAAAAAAAATTTATTTACTTCTGCGGGAAAAGAGAGTATTATTCAACTATTCAAACAAAATGTTTTTGAAAGCGGATTCACTATCCACTTTCCGATGGATTGGTTTGAAAAACAACGAACAGAAAGAGGGAGAATAATATGAAAATCAGCAAATTTATCCGAGCAACAATAGGTGGCATTATCATGCTCGTCTTGACTTTCGCATTCTTGCCTGCGCTTCTTATCAATCCTGACATCGAATTCCTTCAAAACTTCATCAACTACATCAATAAAGAATAAGAATAAAAAATAATGTAGCCAAGGCAATCTGCCTTGGCTACTTTTTTGATTTACGTAATTTTTCGTATCGTAAAATTGTCCGTTAACAATAGCCAATTTTGTGGGAAAGCCAATCCGAGTTTCCAATACATGATCCCACGTAACTCAAACTCCTTTATGAGATCGAATTTAGCTTGTATGCTCCGCGCATCCTCGAACCATACTTCATGAGGAACGCCATTTGCATCCGTGTAGTTAAAATGAGGTGCCTGGGCTACATAATCATATTCAATATCCACCTCTTCATTAACGGCAATCGCTAATGCTTGTTGCGGGCTCAACGCTCTCGCAGGGGCTCCGCCTTGTGGAGGAAACGGCGATGACCAATCATACCCATATAGATTTTGACCTAGGAAAATTTTTTCTTTTGGTATTTGACTGACTGCATATTGGACGACAGCCCGAACCGGACCGATCGGACTCACCGCTTGTGGTTCACTGTACGTATAACCCCATTCATAGGTCATCAGTGAAACAAAATCGACAATTTGCCCATGCGCCTGATAATCATGGGCTCCGTAAATCCCCGTTCGGATATCGCTCGCTTTCGGTGCAAGCGCGGTCGATAATGTGAGGCCGACCGGATGGAATCGATCTCTCGCCCGGCGTAAAAAATTGTTATAAAGTTCACGGTCTTCCGGAAATAATAATTCAAAATCAAAATGGATGTCCTTATAACCGACTTCATTTGCGATTCGGATTAAATTGTCAAACAAACGATCCTGAACGGCTTCATCCGTAAAGATAGCGTGCGCAAGATCTGCACTGAAAGCGAAGTTTTCCAAATTACTCACGACAAGTGCATTCGCTACACCCGCCGATTGGGCAATTTCGGGGATATTCGCGATGGAGGGTTCTTTTAAGGTCCCATCCCGCTGCACTTCATAACTGAACATCGCAAGATAGGTCAAATCGTTAACGCGCCGCCTCACTTCATCGATCATTGATTGTGCAACCGGTGTTCGGGGCTCTACATAGAGCAATGATTCTGCTGGTCTTTTGGGTCTCGGTGGTATATATAACCGTTGGCCAACTTGCAGGGGACGCGAAACAGGTATCCGGTTGATCGTCGCCAGCTCGTTCACCGTCATCCCATAGAGTCCGGTAATGAGATAAAGCGATTGTCCGGGCTGTACCCAGTGATAACTGCCCGTAATCGGAATAACCAATGCTTGCCCAACAACAATCCGTGACGGATCCGGTATTTCATTTGCACTGGCAATATCCTGATAAGTGATGCCGTAAGCTTGTGCAATGCCATATAATGTTTGCCCTCTTTGTACGACATGGATTTGCATATTTATCATCGCCTTTCATAGACAAAAATATCCTCTCTTTAAGCTTATTTTTATTTGAAAGCGATTATGCATATAATTGTATAGAAATGGTTTTTGCTTTTTCGGATATTTTTCATTATCTCATCCATACTACCAGTGATGACGATTTGATAATTAGGAGGTATATGGATTGACTCACAACCAATTTGATGGTCAAATGCACGAAAATATGCACACAGGCCCCGTTTCCCAAGAAATGAACCATGGAGGACATGAGTTATTCGATGTGCATGAAGCTTTATCTGGATCTGTCGCAGCCTTGAATCAGATGATGCTATTACGCCCGCATGTCAAAGATCCGGAATTGCTGGACATTTTGGATCGTCAATATCGCTTTGCTTTAGACGAATACAACATAACGGTCGAATGTTTCAAAACAGGGCGAGATCCCTCTCATCCGACCGGCCGTTATGAAATGAAAACAGGAAATGACTTCATCTACGGTATGAAGCCTGCGCAACCGACGAAACCAATCCAGACCGAAGCGGAGCTTTCCGACCAGATCATTTCAGGCTTCTTACTGGGAGCGGCAAAATCCGGTGCATCCATGAAAACGATGGCTGCAACTGAAACTTGTAACCCTGTCGTACGTCGCGTACTTGCCGACTCCGTTCCAAACTGTATTGAAATGGCTTATGAATTATCGCTTTACCAAAACAAACATCATTATTATCAGATCCCACAACTTGCGCAAGCCGACATGCAACAACTTCTGAATTCCTATGCAACCGTTGGACAACCGGCCATGCCAAATCAGCACTTACAATAAAACGAATAAGAGGTGCGTGAGTACGCACCTCTTATTTCCACTTTTCTTATGCTATTATGTTGATTTTACAAAAAATGATCGAGGTACGGCCGCTTCATAATGAACGAGCTGTCCTGTTCGAGGATGTAAAATGGTTAATTTGGCCGCATGTAAACCAAGCCTTTTAATCGGATTGACTGTAGAACCGTATTTCTTATCGCCAACTATTGGATGGCCGATGGTTTCCATATGTACACGGATTTGGTTTTTACGTCCTGTTTCAAGATGGACTTCCAGTAAAGTGAATTGTTTCGACGCTTGGATTGTTTTGTAATGGGTAATTGCTCGTTGGCCGCCATTATCCTTCGGACTAGAATACACTTTAAATGTTTTACTTTCTTTCAACCAGGAAGTAATGGTCGCTTCTTTCTTTCTCACGACCCCTTCGACAAGCGCAATGTACATCCGCTCTTTTACAACTGTATTCCATTTGGACTGCAACGCTTCTTTCACTTTTTCGCTTTTGGCGAACAGTAATACACCCGACGTATCCCTATCCAGCCGATGAACGATAAAAATCCGATTTCTCGGTTCTGTCTTTTTTATATACTCCATCAGCTGACGATATACCGTCAATTCTTTTTCGTTTTTTGAAGCCATTGTTAGAAGGCCGGCTTCTTTGTTTACGACGATAATATCCTCATCTTCATGCAAAATTGTGATGCCGATCAATTGTGTCTCATTCATTGCCGATTTGTTTTTTAAAATGGTAACCTTTTGCCCCTCGCGCAGAAGATGATTATGCTGTTTACTCATTTTGCCATCGACCGTTACTTGTCCACGTGCAAGAATGGATTTCACTGAATTCCGACTGTTTTTTGCCATCATCTTCAATAGAAATGGTAATAATTCCATCTCTTCTTGAACTGTGTATTCCAAAGTGCCAGCATTTCTACTAGACACATTCTTCCAATTCTTCTGCATTGCAATACGCCTCTCTCTCCTTCTCCATTATCCTCAAATTGCTTCGGAATTACAAATGCAGCGTCATTTGGGTACTTTCCAATACGCTTTTTTAAATTATTTTTTCAAAGTACAGAATAGTGATTCTATGCAATTGAAAGCGCTTGATTTCTAAATTATATCGATCAGGCAGAATATTCTGTCTTGTGTTTTTTTCGGTTTCGTGGTAAAAATTTAGTATTGTAAACAAAAATATTAAATGGGGCGAGGTATTTACAATGTCAATTCAGTATAAAACGTCATTAGAGATGCACCAAATCCATAGAGGGAAAATGGAAACTGTATCCAAAGTTCCGCTCGAAAATAAAATAGACCTTAGTTTGGCCTATTCACCTGGAGTTGCAGAACCTTGTTTAGAGATTGCCAAAAACCCTTCAGCCGTCTATGACTATACAATCAAAGGAAACTTGGTGGCAGTAGTGACTGACGGTTCAGCCGTTTTAGGATTGGGTGATATTGGACCAGAAGCTGCCCTACCGGTAATGGAAGGGAAATCATTGCTATTGAAAAGATTCGCCAATATCGACTCCGTTCCGATCTGTTTGGACACAAAAGATGTAGATGAAATCGTGCGGACGGTTAAAGCGATTAGCCCTACATTCGGAGGCATCAATTTAGAAGACATTTCAGCGCCTCGTTGCTTTGAAATTGAAAGCAGACTACGCGAAGAGTGTAATATCCCCGTTTTCCATGATGACCAGCATGGGACTGCAATTGTTGCAGCCGCAGGTTTAATAAATGCATTGAAAGTCGTCAACAAAGAAATTGCAGCCGTTAAAATAGTTGTCAATGGAGCAGGTGCAGCGGGAATCGCCATTGTTAAGCATCTTCGAAACCTTGGCTTCCAAGAAATCATCCTCTGTGATTCAAAAGGGACCATTTACAAAGGGCGCCCTGAAGGGATGAATCCTGTAAAAGACGAGATGGCAGAGATTACAAACCCGAATCAAGTTAAAGGAACATTACACGATGCAATGCAAGGCGCAGATGTCTTTATCGGCGTTTCAGTTGCCAACTTATTGACAAAAGAACTTATCGCGAGTATGGATCGCGATCCAATTGTTTTTGCTCTCGCCAATCCGAACCCTGAGATCGCTCAAGACAAAGCCAAGGAATATGGCGTTCGCATCATCGCGACAGGACGTTCTGATTATCCAAATCAGGTCAACAATATTCTGGCGTTCCCAGGCATCTTTAGAGGCGCACTGAATGTTCGTGCAACTGAAATTAACGAACAGATGAAGCTAGCCGCTACCTATGCAATTGCTTCGCTTGTTGACGTTGCAGAAATGAATGATGAATTTATCATTCCAAATCCATTTGATAACCGGGTTGCAGAAGTTGTTACGCGCGCTGTAAGCGAGGCCGCTATTGAAACGGGCGTTGCAACTCTACCCGGGGTTGCCGAACAGTAAACATTTTTTCAATACAAAAGCGTCATAAATACGGAAACATCCGTTTTATGGCGCTTTTTCTTTTTTTTCCGCTGCAAGAGTATCCACATGTAAACTTCCGTCGGCTTGGATTTCTGCATAATAGACTTGCTCGATTCGACCGATACCTTGCTTTTTCAACTGCTCATATACCCACTCTTCCGTTAACCCTAGTTCCTTCAAGTTTTTCTGTACGATTTTACTATCTGAAATGATTTCAGTAGGAATATATTTCGGCTGGGTAATAGGTGCATTCACATCTTTTTTAGTCGCAGGTTCCAGTCCGGCTTTTTTCAAAATACTCAAGTTGCCGTTCGTTTCCAATATGGCGTAATCCACGTCTTTAATCGAAAAAACCCCTTGTTCCCGCAACATCATATTCAACTCGTTAAGATCAAGTCGAGCCTTTTTCATGCCTTTTTCAAGTAATTTCCCACCATGCATAACAATTGTTGGCTGATCATCAAGAAGGACACGGATTTTCTTCGATTTGAGCGATATATAATTCATCAATATTGTTAGCAACGCCCACCATATCATTGCAATAAGTCCATTCAAAAAAGGCGTTTCTGATTCGCCGGCAATATCAGCAGCGATGGAACCGATTGTAATCCCCGTAGCATAATGGAAAAATGTCAGTTGAGAAATCTGCTTTTTCCCCATTAGCCGAGCAAGTATGAGCAAAACAAAAAACGAAATGGTCGTCCTTAACATCATTTCCCAAAAATCCAGTTCCCACATTTCATCCAAATTCATTTGTGATATACACCTCCCTATTCTCTAAGTGTTCTTCATCCTTCGCAAACTTATACATTCGTCCAATTATTCCATATGGCCATTCAATCTACGCACTGTTTTTCCGAATCAATACCTTGTTCAACCAACAAAAAAGTCACAAACAGAACTTTCTACTGTTTGTGACTTTTTTGTTGGTTGCGAATCAATCAAGTTTAACTCTAAGAATGGCGCCTGTATTCGCGTCCACCTTCACTTCGTATTTATACCCCTCTGCCGTCCGTATATCAATCTCATAAACCAACATCCCATCATCATAATCCAGTTCAGCTTTCACGACATGCCCAGGCACACGCTGCAATGCTATGTTCATCGCTTGCTCGATCGAAATTCGGCGATATTGCTGATGTTGCCAATGGTTCTCCCAACGGTTATGATTTGTCACACAATCTCCCCCCATACTGTCGCTATGCAATCATCCTATACTATTCATAACGCAGCGATTTGTGATTTCCGGGTAGATTGGTGCAATTTCACTCTGCAAAGTGGGATGCATTCACTCTATCGTTCAATCATCATTCTTTTTTATCTTGCTTCTGATTCACCATAAAACGGGCTGTCGGCTGTTCATGCCTCGTCAATAACTTGGATATGAAATGGAATGTTGTCAAATAACTTCCTTCGATCTTTTCCGCTAACATTGTGGATCGTTCATAAAGGATGGAACGAAGATGATCCATTTGTCCAAATAACTTCTCCGTCATGCCTTCTTGTTTGTCGATTCTCTCCAACAATACATCGTGAGCATCTTCTTGCTTTATGAGTTGTTCGGACAACCGTTTTTGCGCAACAAGTTGTTCATTCACGTCTTTCGTAATCACGTCATTGGCAACGACGACTTCTTCCAAGCGCTCAGCTATTCCATTCGTTGACTGGCTTATTTGATCCACTTGTTTTGCAACAGTCCGGTTGAACTGACGTTCTTCAGCTAATTTACGCTGGAAGGAGTGATGTTCGGCATGTAGTTGCACGAATGATTCAATGACCTCGTTCTCGAATTGTTGTTGGCGTACTTCCCGTTCATGCAACCCATGCAGACGGTTGTGGATTGTTTGGAATTGTGTGGACTGCCGCGTGTCCTGTTCTTTCAGTAACGATTGTAAATCATGGAGCTGTCGTTGCAGGGACAGATTCGCTTCTTTCTGTTCGGCTACCCACTCCGTAAACGGATCGATCGTGGATATCCTTTGATTATTCGGCTCTAAGCTTCCCAAATCATTTGTATAGACTTCCGGATGGTCTTCTCGGTTCATAAATAGGCCCATCCCCATCAACCCCCTTGTCGTCATAGCTTATGCGCTAAGCGGCAAAGTAGTCCTTCAATCAATTACGCCTCGGCGGAATTGCGTCCAGATTTTGAATTGAGCATAACTCACGTCTGGTCTTTGGGCACCCTACGCTTTTGGGGAATTAACTCCTTTCAAAATTTGTGACATCCGCGGGCCTACAGGATGTAGGTCATGCAGTCGTTGCGAATCGAACAGCGAAGGGTTCGATTTGCCGTATTTCCGCGTTTTTTTGCAGAAATTAAGGCACTTTATCAGGACGTCGCGCACTTAGACTGCCTTCCATTCTTCATTCAGCAGGCGTTAAAACACCTGCTGAATGAAGATAATCACTCCCAGACGTATGGTGTTTCCTGATAGACATAATAATTCAACCAATTGGAGAAGAGTAGATGAGTATGAGAACGCCATGTATTCAAAGGTTCTTGCGTCGGATCGTCATTCGGAAAATAATTTTCAGGGATATCAATATCGATCCCTTTTGCAACATCACGTTGATATTCTTCTGCAAGTGTGTCAGCATCATATTCAAAATGTCCTGTAATCATCACATGTTTCTCATCTTTCGAAAGAATAATAAACGCCCCCGCATCCTCAGATTCAGCAAGCAAAATTAAGCGCGGATCATTTTTTATCTCTTCGATTGACACGGACGTATAGCGGGAATGCGGTGCACGGAATTCATCATTAAATCCGCGTGCCAGCTTAATCGTCGGATCGGATAGGCGATGCGTATAAACACCAGAGCATTTCTTCGGCAATTCAAATTTACCGATACCATAATGGTGGTAAAGTGCTGCTTGGGCACCCCAACAAATATGTAATACCGATGTCACATTCGTTTTCGTCCAATCCATGATTTCCGTCAATTCTTTCCAATAATTCACATCTTCAAATGCCAAATGCTCAATCGGTGCGCCCGTAATGATTAGGCCGTCAAAGCGACGGTGCTTTACATGCTCGAAAGTTGTGTAAAATGCATCCAAATGGGATTTGCTAACGTTTTTCGATTCATGTGTCGCCATAGTCATGAATGTGACATTCACTTGTAGCGGCGTATTTCCGAGTAAACGCAACAATTGAAGTTCGGTTCTTTCTTTTTCAGGCATTAAATTTAGAATGATAATATTCATCGGACGGATATCTTGGGTTGTCGCCCGCTTTTCATCCATGACAAATATTTTTTCTTCCTTCAAAAGTTCTCGTGCCGGTAATTGTTGCGGAATGTTAATTGGCATTGCTATTCTCTCCCTTTTCATTTACAAAGTCTCTTTTTTGTCCAAAAAGAAAACCCCTTTTCTGTTAAATAAGAAAAGAGGGTTAGTTTTGGACACTCATTTCTTATCTCTCAAGACAAATCATCTTGTTGGAGTTAGCACCTTTCTGACATGGTCAGAGGTTGCTGAAGCTTCAACGGGCCAGTTCCCTCAGCTTCTCTTGATAAGAATATTCATTTAGTTTCCATTATACTATTAAAATAATTATTGTAAACGAATTCTTCGATGATCCTACATTTTATCTAGGGATTTCTGAGCATAAAACAACAGCTTCGAGGCATATTAATGTGGCATTGAGTAGCGGAAAGGAGTTTTTTAAAATGGGAAAAGACGAACACAAAACCGGTGGAAACAATTCACGCTCATTACCACAAACACCGAAAAACCAAAAAATCAGTCCGTCTGATATGGCAACAGAATTTGCCGAGGAGTTTGGTGAGCTGGCCTATTTGAAACCGAAGCGAGAGCGTATGATCCCGAACGAAAGAAAAAGAAAATAACTCATCCGCATCATGCAAATCAATTGGATAATTCCCCGTACCGTCAATCGACTGAAGACGGGGAATTTCCTTATTCATACCGGTTCAGAAACATCTTCCAAAGACATTGATGAGCAGTCTTTCAAGCTAGTCTGCCCTTCCTTTAACACGCTACTCCGCATCCACCACTTTTACCTACATTTATCAATACTCAAATTGCACTTCCACTTTGGCATGGATGGAAACTTGTCCTTGTTCGATAGGGGTCGAAACCTCGCTGGCTAAAGCTCGATAAGCGACGGGCTGTCCACTTATTTCTTCCACAATTCTGATTGGCTGAGGTTCAAGCTGAAGCTGCATCGTCCTCGCAATCGTTTCCGCTTTTGCGACTGCATTTTCCAGTGCAAGGCTCAGCGCCTGCTGATAATATTTTTGTTCATCTGCAACCGTAAACTGAATGTTTGATACACGATTCACCCCATTTTGAACGGCTGTGTCGATTATCGGTCCAATTTGTTGGATGTTAGTCGTTTGAACCGTGATTGCGTTGGTCACTTGATATCCTCTAAATCGTTGTTCCCCCTCAAGATAATCATATTGCGGAGTAATATTGTAAGAAACTGTTTGAATATTGTTTCTGTCAATTCCTAATGCCACTAATGATTCAATCACTCCACTCATCACAGAGGCATTTTCCTGCTGCGCTCGTTGAAGCTGTTTGTTTTCCGTAATGACTTCCATTTGGATTCGAACAATATCCGGCGCAATGCTTACGTTTCCGATCCCTGTAACCGTCATAATTCGGCGATGATGACGAGGCATTTGCATATAAGGGTAATACATTCTTTCCCACCTTCCCTTGCATGTATTTCTTTTCAGTAAATACTATGCAGGTTGCCTAGGAAAAATCAGCGAGGCAAAGCTGAAAAAATAACCCGCTTGTAGCCATTGCCATGCAAGTTATTCCATTTTATCTACCCAGTAGCTTAAGCGCCGTTGGTCGAATTTTGTCATTTTGAAAAAGAATATGGCATCATACATAAGCCCTTCCTATTCACTTAAAATCATTCAAATTTTTTGGACTTTTGAATCTTTTCTAGTACAATACAATTATGGTATAAAAAATAAGATTAATAAGGAGTAGATTTCAATGCGCAGCTTAGGAATTGTTAGGAAAGTCGATCAATTAGGCCGTATCGTCATCCCGAAAGAATTACGGAACACCCTACAGCTTAACACAGGCTCCCCTATGGAGATTTTTGTCGAAGATGATAAAATCATTTTGAGAAAATATGCTATTAATGAAGCATGTATCGTGACAGGGGAAATCACACCGGAAAACCGGGAATATTCAAATGGCATGTTTTTAAGCCCGAACGGAGCTAGAATCTTATTGGAAGAAATCGAGAAAAACAGCGGGGTCAGCAGGCCTGCACTTTACTAACCAAATCTTTCATTTGAATCCTTTCATCATTTGCTGTACACTATAAACACGAGCTGCGTTGTGCGTATTAACATGAAGTTTTAACCTTTAAGCTGTAAAAGGGAGTTTTATCTAGAAACTGGAATGGCACGCCCCATTCAACAACCAATGGGGACATACAGGAATGTTTCTGCGAACACCCACTTTGAGGAGTGGTGGTTTAAAACTTTCTTGACCCATACGGCAAATGCGGCTTTTGAAAAGCCTTATCGGTAGTACACATACCAACCAAAAGCATCGTCCTATTTGGACGATGCTTTTGGTTTTTTATCGTCCAATCGACCCAGCACTTGCCGATTTTCTGAAAGAATAGTCCATCCGCAACAGGGAAGACTATTCTTGACAAGAATATGATTGGAGGATTTTACATGCTTCAAACAATGAACCCAGTGATTCTTCTGCAGATCGTCAACAATTTCTCAATTGAGGCAGAAAAATGAAAAGAAAAAAGAAAATTTTTATCGGTTTACTTTCCAGTTCCCTCGTCTTTATGTTCATCATTTACACACAGCCAGTTGCAACTTTTTTTTCCAATGCCACGAATGACCATACGATTCCTACATTCATGGCAGATGAGCAAGACGAATTGTATCAAAAGATTATCACCTACAACGACCAACATAAAATAGATCCGATCGATGCTACCATTGACCGGGTTTGGAAAGCAATCCCTGGATACAACGGATTACAGGTAGATATAAAAGCCAGTTATGAAAACATGAAGGGAAGAACAGTACTTGATCCTGATAAAATCGTCTTTAAAGAAGTATCACCGTCAGTTCACTTGGATGATTTAGAACCTTCCCCTATTTACAGAGGCAATCCTGAGAAACCGATGGTATCCCTTTTGATTAATGTGGCTTGGGGCAATGAGTATATTCCAGGTATCCTTGAAACATTGGAAAACACCTATGTCAAAGCAACATTCTTTTTTGACGGCAGTTGGGTGAAAAAAAATCCTGCCCTCGCTGCCATGATTTATCTTCATGGACATGAAATCGGCAATCATGCGTACAGTCACCCTGATCTTAAATTTCGATCACGTGCGGAAACAATGGACGAATTGAAAAAAACCAACGATATTATCGAAAAAACATTGGCCGTGAAGCCGGAATGGTTTGCACCGCCAAGTGGCAGTTTTAACGATGTCACAACCGACGTCGCCCATGAACTCGGCATGAAAACGATCCTCTGGACTGTCGACACAGTGGACTGGAGAAAACCGAACACTTCCGAAATGGTTGCACGCGTCGTCTCCAATGTCGGTAATGGTTCCATGATTCTTATGCACCCGACAAAACCAGTCGAGGAAGGGCTCGAAACGATGATTAATGAAATAAAAGAAAAAGGATACCAGATCGGAACAGTTAGTGAGTTAATGAGCGAAAAACGGATTGACAATTAAAAGACTAAAAAACAAAATAGTATCCCTATCTGTGACGGTCAATTTCTGATACACTACAATTGGGTGACGGATCTTTTTCAATTTAAAATCAGTCAGATCCATGACATATAATTATCCAAAACCGGTTTCCATTGGAAACCGGTTTTTCATGAAAACAGTTCAGGAGGTGGTGGGCATCGTAAAGCGATTGGTCGTTACAGGATACAAACAGCATGAATTAGGGATTTTCGACGATAAGCACCCAGGCATCCGATTCATCAAAAAAGCATTGGAGAAAAGGCTCGTCTCGTTCCTTGACGAAGGTTTGGAGTGGGTCATTATAAGCGGACAACTGGGGGTAGAAACATGGGTGGCGGAAGTGGTGATCGACTTAAAAAAAGAATATCCGGCGTTAAAGTATGCAGTCATCACCCCTTTCCTTGACCAAGAAAAAAATTGGAGCGACATAAAAAAAGAGAAGTATCATCGAATTGTCGCCTTGGCTGATTTTCATACGAGCTTGACGAAAAGACCTTACGAAGCACCTTGGCAATTCATTGAAAAAGATAAATTTTTCATGCGCAATTCGGATGGCATACTGATTGTCTATGATGAAGAGAATGAAGGGTCACCTAAGTTTGTGAAAAAAGCGGCAGAAAAGTATGCCGGGCGCTCCGACTATCAAGTGTTCACCATTACCGCGGATGATTTACAAATTATCGCGGAAGAAGAGCAACTGAATGAGTGGCAATGAACGACATGCCAAGAGAACCTTTTCCAGTATGCTTGACTTATAATTGCATTACTGGTAACATAAATATCTAACAAGTAGGTAACTGTCTAGATTTGGATATCTGGCATTCTACGTAATGTTTTTGATCATACTTATTCACACTGGCGCGACTAAAGGGTCGTAAGGACGTAAAAGTTGGTAGGGTTTACGTTGTTTAGTTAGAAAACACCCAGTGGAACAATGACCGCGGCACCGAAAGCTTATCCTTTCAACGGAAATTATTCTTGAATCATCAAGATGAAAATATTATTCAAAACTAAAATGTTACCTAATACAAACAAAGGGATGTCTTCAAAATGAGGACATCCCTTTTCCAATGCTAACTCTGTTCTGAATTGTATGTACATTGAATAAGTATTAAAATGTAGAAAAATCATTGGGAGGCCGTAAAATGGAGATTTACGCACACCGTGGTTCCTCCGGTACACACCCTGAAAATACGATTGCCGCTTTCCAGGAAGCCGCACGCCTTCCGATTCAGGGCGTTGAACTTGATGTCCATCTGTCAAAAGACGGCGAACTTGTTGTCATTCATGATGAAAAAATCAATAGGACTTCAAAAGGAAAAGGCTTTGTCAAAGACATGACGCTTGCAGAATTGAAAGCTTTTGATTTTGGTAGCTGGTTTTCCGATGACTTCAAAGGCCAAACTATTCCGACGTTAAGAGAAGTACTTGAGTTGTTTGCCGACACATCCCATCATCTGAATATCGAACTGAAATCGGACATGTTTCCATATCCGGGCATGGTCGGGAAAGTAGTTGCATTAGTCGAAGAAATGGAGTTCGATACCCGTGTCGTCCTTTCCTCTTTCGACCATGAATCAATCCGAGCGGCGAAACAAGTTGCTCCTCATTTAGAAACAGCACCGTTATTTAAAGAAGTGCTTGTGGATCCGCTTGATTACATGTATAACGTTCCTGCGGATGCTCTCCATCTGTATTTCCGAACCGCATTCCGACCGTCAATACAGGAAGCTTTGAAAACTGGTGCAATCATTCGCACTTATACTGTGAATAAAGAAAAAGACGCGGAGGCCCTACGAGACATCGGAGTTAGCGCTATCTTCACAGACTTCCCAGAAAAAATGATTCCTTATGCAATAAAAAAAAGCTGAGAAAACCGCTCAGCTTTTTCCATTATTACACGCTCGAATAAATCGATTGAAAATTCCCAACGATACAGAATCCCCATTTTCCGCCAATCGTTCAGGATGCCATTGAACACCGATGACAAATTGATGTTGCGCACTCTCAATAGCCTCAATAATTTGATCTGTGGCAACGCCTACCGCGCTAAACGGCTCTGGAACATCTTTCAACGATTGATGGTGAAAGGAATTGACAAGAATTCGACCGCTTCCCGCAAGCTCTTCCAGAAAACTCCCCTTCTTTAATTGAACATAGTGAGTTGCATGACTCGTAGGTGCTTTTTGGTGATGCTGGATAATCGGCTGGACATGTTGTTTGTAAATATCTTGATATATCGTTCCTCCAGCAGCTACATTTAACACTTGAAGACCACGGCATATTCCAAGAATCGGTTTATCACATTTCATCATTTGACGTGTGAGTTCGAGCTCAACTACATCCCTTGCAGGTATCACTTGCCCTAGATTCGGATGTGGCTCCTCTCCAAAAAGTAACGGGTCAATATCGCCTCCACCCGTTAATAACAAACCGTCAATAAGATCCGTCACCTGCGCAGAATCCCCTTCGATGCCGATTGGGATAATGAATGGCAATCCACCTGCACGAATGATGGCCTGGACATAATTATTATTCAATAAGTGTTTCCCATCTTTATCTACATCTGCCGTAATTCCGATAACCGGTTTCATCCACAGATCCTCCTCTTTGAAATAGGAACGCTGTATAATTTCTATGCCGGTAGAATATTGTTTCTTTTTATTATATTAAGCAGAAAGACTGTTAATGAATTCTTCGATTTCTGCCTGTGTTTTGCGGTCTTTGCTGACAAAACGCCCCACTTCCTCACCGCTATGATATGCGATGAAACTCGGAATGCCAAAAATATCAAGCTCCCCACATAAATCAATATACTCATCCCGATCCACGTATATAAACGTGTATTCTGGGTAATCCGCTTCGATCCCAGGCAAAATCGGCTCAATGACGCGGCAATCTGGACACCAGTCAGCAGAAAACATAAAAATTGTCCTTTCCTCGTTTTTCAGTTTCTCGAATTGTTCAATCGATTGTAGTTTTTCCATGTAAAATCACTCCTGTGTATTTAAATATTACGCTGCCTTTTATATTTTACCATTGTGTATGAGTGACAGTCATCCACATAGCTTAAATACAATTCGCAATTCATAAAACTTCTGGAATGCAGACCAAAGACCCTCCAATAATTGGAAGGTCTTAAAATTATTATATATTCTTATCCGTAGCACCAAGGTCTTGTATATCATCTATTTCTCCACTAAGTTGATCTAGTTTAAGTTCCAAATCATTTATAACGTCTAACTTAGCATCCAACCTAACTTCATAATCCAATGATTTGGCTAATACTTCTTTCATTTGGCGTTCCAATAGTAGAAGCGTTTCCGAAGTACTAAAGTCACTTTCTGAAACAGCTTGTGATAGGTTATCTTCAGCTATTTTCTTTTGTTTTTTCACCTCTATCGTTTCATGTTGCAGTTCCTCGATCTTATTATTTTTTTCTTCAATCTCTTTCAGGTAACGCTGTTTCATATCCTCGAAAATGTCTAGCTTAGCTACCCACTTCTTTTCAGCATCCAACGATTTTGCCACGACTTCTTTTAGTTGAAGCTCTAATTGCATTAGTCTGTCTGAAGTTTTAGTAGACTCACTTTTTAACGTAGCAGTTATCATATTATCTTCTGATAGTACCTTTTGTTTTTTCAACTCTATCATTTCATATTGCAGTTCCTCGATCTTACTGTTTTTTTCTTCAATCTCCCTCAGGTAACGCTGTTTCATATCCTCGAAAATGTCTAGCTTAGCTGCCCACTTCTTTTCAGCATCCAACGATTTTGCCACGACTTCTTTTAGTTGGTACTCTAACTGCAGTAGTCTGTCTGAAGTTTTAGTCGACTCACTTTTTAAAGTAGCAGTTATCATATTATCTTCTGATAGTACCTTTTGTTTTTTCATCTCTATCATTTCATATTGCAGTTCCTCAATCTTATTATTTTTTTCTTCAATCTCCTTCAGGTAACGCTGTTTCATTTCCCCGAAAACGTCTAGCTTAGCTGCCCACTTCTTTTCAGCATCCAACGATTTTGCCACGACTTCTTTTAGTTGAAGCTCTAATTGTTGAAGCGTTTCTGAGGTTTTAGCCGCCTCACTTTTTAAAGTGGCAGTTATCATATTATCTTCTGATAGTACCTTTTGTTTTTTCACCTCTGTCATTTCATGTTGCAGTTCCTCGATCTTAATGTTTTTTTCTTCAATCTCCTTCAGGTAACGCTGTTTCATTTCCTCGTAAACGTCTAGCTTAGCAGCCCACTTCTTTTCAGCATCCAACGATTTTGCCAAGACGTCATTTAGTTGGTACTCTAATTGTTGAAGTGTTTCTGAGGTTTTAGCTGACTCACTTTTTAAAATAGCAGTTATCATATTATCTTCTGATAGTGCCTTTTGTTTTTTCATCTCTATCATTTCATATTGCAGTTCCTCGATCTTACTGTTTTTTTCTTCAATCTCCTTCAGGTAACGCTGTTTCACATCCTCAAAAATGTCTAGCTTAGCTGCCCACTTCTTTTCAGCATCCAACGATTTTGCCAAGACTTCTTTTAGTTGATACTCTAATTGCAGTAGTTTGTCTGAAGTTTTAGTAGACTCACTTTTTAACGTAGCAGTTATCATATTATCTTCTGATAGTGCCTTTTGTTTTTTCACCTCTATCATTTCATATTGCAGTTCCTCGATCTTATTATTTTTTTCTTCTATTTTTTTTAATAAACGACGTCTCCCATTCTCGAATCGATGACGTTCTTCGTTAGTAACACTTACATTTGTGAGTTGATTATGTACTTGGTTGGTCACATTTTGAATGAGGTCAATAAGCCTATATTCGAACTGTTCTAAGCTTGATTTATGAGCTTTGAATTTTTTATTTAGAGAAGTGATTTGCCGTTCCTGTCTTCGTTGCCTTGTTTGATTAGTATCGGCGTCGTCTTTTAATTTTTTCATCACTTCGTTCAACTGTTTGTTAACCGGCAGCCAATCCGTTTTTGTTTTCCATACAAAGTCGACAGCTGGGCTATATCTTCTCCGCTGCATTTCATGTAATTGCTTTCTAAGTTCATTATTCTCTTTAGTCAGTTGCACATTTTCCTGCTCAAGATTTTCTATGACAGAATAGTGATAGCTATCTTTGTATTCTTTCACTTTATGCTCATACTTCGTCAATTCCGCTTTTAAAAAGATGATCATTTGTTTAAGCTGGATGGGATCATTATTTTTGATGTTTTCACTATTCATAATAGAACCTCCAATCTCGGATTTTCCTTGAGCATAAATAGAAGGCGTCAGTTATAGTAAGTTATAACAACTTCTCTTTTAGTAAAGTGATTGTTTCTTCAAACTCTTTTTTCGTATCCGCGATAGCCTGTTCAATTTTATCTATAGTCTCCTCTTCAGAATGCTTCTTATCTTCTCCTTCCATTTCTCCATTTGTCCGACGCTCTTCTTTCATTAATAAATAGAGAAGCACCATATTCAATGTCTTGTTCTCTAAAAAGACATAGCTATGATTGTTTTCCATATTCCCTTTGTCTAATTCATTCAATTGGTCTTTCATGATTTGACGTACCATCTGTTTCACAAACAACTCTTGCTCATTGCCCTCTCTATCACTCATCTTTAGCCTCCTGTTTCGAAATGCTTCCACTGAGATTAATGGGGTTAAGCACAGCTATTCCATCTTTCAGTTCGTCACTATAAGTAAATCCCATGATACTACCTGCGTACGATGGAGTAGGGTTCCATTTAATCTGGAAATCCGAAAAAGAAAGGGTTTCATTCGGTTCAATCGATCGTTTCCCCAACGGTTTAAGCCAAAATTCCTCTTTATTCTCTTTTTCATTGATCCGTTGCCATCCGCCGGGTGACTTCAACCTCTGCTGGAAGTTTTCATACACATACTTCCCTGAAAAGGAAAAGGGCGATTGTTCAGGGAGTTTTATACACACATAGGGATTTGTTATAGGCCGATTTCCCCTGTTCGATATATGGTAGGATCCAAGACATAAACTCTCCTGTGCGGAATCATGGGAGATGTCCAATGAATACGTAAAATAACTGATAATATTCAGTCTGTCAGGATGATGAAGTTCATCTACCCACTTTCTAATTTCAGACAAGTAGGCTGTCGTTTGCAGATGAAGCTCTGTAATCTTCTCTTCTACATCATTTCCACTGCGTCTCACCTTTTTTAACCACCTTTTCCTCAAATGAAAACAAAAATAAAGAGAGGGGTATCCTCTCTTTAAGATATGTTTACTGCTAAATGATTATCACCAATGCTCGATATTAGTGACAGCCATGATCACGGCAATGGCCGTGGCCATGATCCGGGAACAATTGAGGACATTGTGGCGGATGACTAGGCGGTGGGCAAGCAGTAGGTAAATCTTCTCTTGGTTCACAGAAATCAGCTAATATTTCCACTGTGACTGGGAATGTCGATTGGATACTTTGACAACTATTAACCGAAATGACAAGTGCGCTAAATGTGACTGCACCACCAGCCGCTGCTAGAGTAAGCGTACCTGTACTCGTCACGAAACAGTCTAATTCTGTAAACGTCACTTCAACATCAGTTCCTTCAGGCGCACACAAAATTACCATTTCATTACGAGAAGCCGGAATCCCCGTACTTCTGAAGACAACTCCCGTTGCTAAAGTTAAAACAACCGTTACCGTGAAATTTTTTCGAATCGTCAGCTGTTGAAGACAGATATTCTTTCCATCAATGCAAAATTGGCGATCCACTCGACTCAGGATTTCGATTGGATTAGCCGTGGCAGGAACCACCTCACACGTAACAGTTGCACCTACTAATGATGTACCTGCTGGCAATCCTGTAAAAGTAACAGGCGATGTCGGGAAAATATCAAACGTGTTCTCCTTCACAATCCAGTCATACACCTTGTCAACATTAACACACATCACTTCTTTATCACCAAACTTCTCTTCAAACTTCTCTTCTTGCATCCTGTTCTCACCCCCGAAATGATCTCTTTCGTACTTAGAATATGATAAGGAAGATTTTGTGTATGGGCGGTCACTGCACTTTTTTCCTCGCATGTTGTTCACACCTCCTTTTTCTTTCGCTCGTAGCATAATATGATGTGAATAATTGAGCACATGGGCTATTAATGACCTGTTCAAAGCCATAGGTTTTAGGTTTGTCACCTATTGAAAATATCATTAATAGTATAGAAATGAACTGTAAAGGAGTGAATTATGATGGGAGACGCTCAGCTATACTCCGCTCATGATATTGAAAAACTGAAACAGAAAATCGCAACATATCGGGAAACGTTAACGACTTTAAAAGAAGACCATTCGACTGAAGACGAATATCATATGAAGGATGAATTTCAAAATTTCAAAACGAAAATTTCAGATTTAGAAGAGTTAATGGAAATAATGGATGAAGAAAATAGTATGCAAATCGAAGGGTATAAAAAAGAAATAAAGAATTTTTCGCTTCAGATTGACTCACTGAACCAAACAATTGAGGATTTAAATCAAAAGATTTCGTCGATCATGAGCAAAATGGATGAAGAAAATAGCGATAATCTTATAGTAGAAAGAAAATCTTCGATTATTTTACAAGACTCCTTGGCTAGTCAGAAAAATAATAGTCGAAGTGGAACTTCTCAAACGAAAGACTACGCAACCATTCCTTCTATTCCGCAATCAGATCTCTCACTATCTTACAATCAATTTCATAAAATCGTGAGTCAATCGAAAAGTATAGAAGAATTACAGACTGGTTCAGTGCAGCCGGAAAGGGTCACTTTTCAAAAGAACGTACAAGACGGACAGCAGTATGCCAGCAAACGAAATACCCCATTACACAACATGAATCCAAGCGAATTCTATAACAGTATGCATAAAAGCAATAGCCCGAAGTTCGCAGGATTTCGAAATAACCCTTTCCCCATAAAAGGTATCTCCATTAAAGTTATTGAAACCAAGCCTATCCCACTGACGGAAAGCGTGCCAATTCATATTGGAACGCCACAAGAAATCCTCAAGCGTGAGCAAGATATAACACCAAATATTGTTGAGGAACAAACCGAAAAAGTAGAAAAGGTAATTCAGAAAAATGAAGAACCTGTCGTAATGATAGAAGAGACTATTCAGGAGAGAGAAGAATCAGCCGAGGAAGTAAGAGAACCTATTCAAAAGAAAGAAGAACCTAACGTAATTGTAAAAGAACCTCTTCAGAAGAAGGTAGAACAAATTGAGATTCCGGATAATGCAAAACAACAAGAAAGTAAAAGCAGCGAAACTTTATCATTTTTAAAACTTTTCTGGAAAAAGTTAAAGTAGTTCATTTTGAGAATCAAATTGATGAATAACCGCTGTTCTGACTCATCACCAGGACAGCGGTTTCTTGTCCAAGAATCATCGTGCAGGTACAGTAAATTCAGCTATTCACAAAAAAACTATCTGCAATAAATAGTTGAATGCCCGTCCGACCAGCGATCCTCTGAATAGTATAGCAAAGAAAGGAGGTGTTAAAATGTCTAATTTTCATCGACATCATGGATGTAGCAGATGTGGTGGACGTGATAGACATCATCATGGTAGATGTCAAAATAATATCCAATGTGGCACTCCTACCACAAATCCTTGCGGTCTACTCGGCCCATTTGTAGCAATTAACCCTGACTGTGTAGTCCAGCCACGTAGCACCGCTTCAATTATTCCGTTCAGTTCAGGTACTGTACCTGCAGTATTAGTTACGACTGCTCTCGGGTTAGTTGGTACAACTAGCGCTATCGGATTTGGTACATCTGTCCCTGGCATTACCATCAGCGCGCTCAACACGATTGACTTAGGAGTTTTACCGAGTGAAGCATTTGTAGTTCCGCGGGAAGGAAATATTACAGCACTCTCCGCGTCTTTCATTACAACACTTGCATTCGCAGCTGCAACTGGACCTACAACAATTAGAGCACAAATCTATCGCGCACCAGAAGGAAGCACAACCTTTACTGCTACTGGCGCATTTGTGGATTTAGCTCCACCAATTCCAGCTCCGATCGCAGTTGGTGCCGTTTCGACTGGCAATGGATCTTTCGCTCCGGTACCAGTATCAGTAGGTGACCGCTTGTTACTGGTATTCTCAGCCACTACAAGCACAGCTGTAGCCGTTACCGTAACAGGGAATGCGGCTGCTGGGATCACGATCGAATAATTGCTTGCTCTTCCGGAATAATGTCTTATCCTAGGAATATGAGACAACTAGCTATTCCTATTATCCCCTTGCCATTTCAACAACGGCATGGGGATTTCTTATTTTTAGAGGGTGAAATATAATGACAAAAACCACTGGAAATCCATGAATGGATTTCCAGTGGTTTATAGAAATTACTCTTACATACCAAGAGTACCTTCGTCAAAGATAGGAAGAGTTCGTGTAGCTGCAACTCGCCATTGCTGGACTTGTAATACTTTTAAAAACAGATCCAAGACGATTTTTTCCCGTAATGTGTCAAACTCTCCTCCACGTTTCGTGTGCTTTGGTGAAAAATCAAGTTCAAAGAAGTTGGCACCCAGTAACTCACCAAATGGTTGTTCATTAAATTTCACAAGATTTTGGAAGAAAAACTTATCCAGACGAGGTTCGATATCACTTTTCTCACTTAGGAACCGGGCTGTGCTACTATCGGAGATTCCAATGACAGGGAAATTGAGGAATTCGTTCTCCCTAATTTCCGCAAATCCTGAAAATGGTACCTCAGCAATTCGATCCCGAATTCCTCCAAAGCAATCACGTGTAGCATATTCAATATCCTTACGAATGTGTCCTGATACGAACAATTTAGCCCGTGTTACTTCAAAAAAGTCTGTAGTGCCAATTCGTCTAAATCTAACAGGTACAAGCTTGACCTGGTCTAAAAATACATTCTTTGTCACTCGCTTTATCTCTGATGCGGGTGGATCAAGTGATATATCTGACTCTACAACAACTTGAAGTGTTCTCTCAACTAGAACTACAGGTACTTTAAAAGTAGGTGTACCAACGGTTTCTTGAAGTCCAATAGCTTCATCACTTAAAGGGATTTGTTGTAGCGAATTCACCTTACAGGAAGGATTCCCATCAGGCATCTCATGTTGGTTTTGACCATAATTACTCATTTAAAAAACATCTCCTTGATTTTTTTGGCTTACTCTCCTAAAGTATGTACGATTCGCTTTCATGCTCGGGCATAACACTCGGAGTTGTCCATATTATTATTGAGGATGAGCATTCCAATAAAATTTGTTGGTGGTGTAGAGATATACGACTACCGCTTTTTTGTCTCCTCAAAATACGTTTCCGTGTCCATTTTGTCGCTGTCCTCTATGATGTTAAGCACAAGAACACCTTACACCTTTTGATGTGCTACCTGTACACCATCAATCGATTTTCAACACACATTTTTTATAATGGCTCCATTATAAAAATGAGATGGTGCTCGCTGAGTCTTCGTAAACCCGAAATACACAAAAAAACCACTGGAAATCCATGAATGGATTTCCAGTGGTTTATAGAAATTACTCTTAGCAACCAAGAGTACCTTCGTCAAAGATAGGAAGAGTTCGTGTAGCTGCAACTCGCCATTGCTGGACTTGTAATACTTTTAAAAACAGATCCAAGACGATTTTTTCCCGTAATGTGTCAAACTCTCCTCCACGTTTCGTGTGCTTTGGTGAAAAATCAAGTTCAAAGAAGTTGGCACCCAGTAACTCACCAAATGGTTGTTCATTAAATTTCACAAGATTTTGGAAGAAAAACTTATCCAGACGAGGTTCGATATCACTTTTCTCACTTAGGAACCGGGCTGTGCTACTATCGGAGATTCCGATGACAGGGAAATTAAGGAATTCGTTCTCCCTAATTTCCGCAAATCCTGAAAATGGTACCTCAGCAATTCGATCCCGAATTCCTCCAAAGCAATCACGTGTAGCATATTCAATATCTTTACGAATGTGTCCTGATACGAACAATTTAGCCCGTGTTACTTCAAAAAAGTCTGTAGTGCCAATTCGTCTAAATCTAACAGGTACAAGTTTGACCTGGTCTAAAAATACATTCTTTGTCACTCGCTTTATCTCT
Organism: Sporosarcina soli; assembly: GCF_042655805.1. NCBI lineage: Bacteria > Bacillati > Bacillota > Bacilli > Caryophanales > Caryophanaceae > Sporosarcina > Sporosarcina soli. Next base: position 390,938 of record NZ_JBHSNO010000008.1, read on the forward strand.
GATGCGGGTGGATCAAGTGAAATATCTGATTCTACAACAATTTGAAGTGTTCTCTCTACTAAAACCACAGGTGCTTTAAACGTAGGCGTGCCAGCTGTTTGTTGAAGTGCAATTGCTTCATCGCTTAAAGGAATTTGTTGCAGCGATGCCACCTCACAAGACTGATCCATAGGGGGTTGGTTTTCAGGCGTTTTACCAAAACAACTCATTAAATAAACATCTCCTTGAAAAATTAATTTTGTAAGCTTACATTCATACATTATGTTAGAGTGGCTTGATGGCACGGGCAAAACACTTGGAGTTGTCCAAATTATTGTTACAAAATTAAACACAATGAAATTCAGTAGAATCAAAAGAAAATGACCCTGGTGCAAATGCCAGAGTCATCTCAATTTAGATGATTAAGATTCACATAAATCGCCTGTTCTTGTAGCAATTGGATTATTAATTCCAACGTAATTTTTTCATGCAACTTCATGATCTTCCGCCTTTTTCTATTACGGCTTTTTTTAGGTGGCATTGCACTATATTTAATATTTTGTTCGATATGTCCTTCAATCACTAACATTCCATTGGATACTGCACATGTGCCATCACCTAGTGATTTAGAAAATCCAATTGGTATGAAATGACATTTCGTCAGAACAATATGATTAGTCACTTCCTTAACCCTTATTACCTTTTCTTCAAACAAAATCTCTTCTTCAATACATAATTCAATATTGTATTCTCCTAATACGACCGGTACCCTGATTTTTATGTAATCATTAGCTTCATTTATATGTTTTGATTTCCCTATTTTTTTCGAAGTATGGATAGGTGTGACAATTGATTGACCGCTAGTTTTCCCTTGTTTTTCCAATCTATCCCTACGGCTAATATTCGTTAAATAGATGATCTCATGAATTGCAGAACTTACTAAATGACAAGAAGGCCGTTCTGGGTAACAAGTGGTTGTAGTTATGAATTTTGTATCTGATTCAAGACTTTGTGTATTAGATTGATCCAGAAACTCAAATGTATTTTGATTGATTTCACTAAATAGAGGCTCTTGAAGAAAATCATCAATTCCTACAAATGTTGAAAATGGGCTTTTTATACACTTACAATAAATTTCACTACTTTTAGGAATGTCATTTATAAATCGGGATTCAGAAAAATTTACAGGCTCAATTTCACATTCTATACGATTATGTTCACCAATCATTGAAGAATTATGAACAATTGTTAGTGAAAAAGGATTATCGGGTTGAATCGCTTGGACCTTTTTCAGCACATTCACCAGTTGAGCGATAGCTAGTTCTTCATTTTCAGTACTATCTAATATTGGAACCACGGAATTTTCATTATATTCCACTCCTAATAAAATGAAGGTCATTATTAATTTATGCTTAGTGATGGGTGAAAGTCACTCACAAAAATCGAAAACGAGTCCGAATTATACACCTTAACTTCAAGCTCATGAAAAAGAACATTTGGGGAATTCTAGACAGACGTATCAAAAGGAGGGTTTTTCGTGCACCACAGATTTCTTTTACCGCTATATATATGCGCATTATCATGGATTTTCATTACGGTCGTCTATGCAAAAGATGAACCTACACAAGAAGAACTTTTGGATTTGCGGATGCAACTGTATTTGCAATTCGAGTCGATTGCAAGCCCTTGGTATTATTTAGCAGCTATCGATCAGTTTGAACGGAATATCCAGCAAGTACGGAATGATATTCCAGAAAGGGAAGGTCCTATTGCCATTCAGTTTTCTGAAGAATTTTGGGGCGGTGCCCAAAACCCGGATAGTACGGATACATCCCCCGAATCGATCACTTACTTTAATGGCAATGGTTTAGATGGAGACGCCGATGGGATTGCCGATCCGAATAATCCACAAGATATCCTCTATACGATGGTCAACTACCTCAGTCGATACGGACAAACAGAAGAAGATTTCAAATTGGCTTTATTTGATTACTATCAACGCGAAGAGACGGTTAACCAAATTTTAACGATTGCAAAACTGTATAATCATTTTGAAACCTTGGATTTGGATGAACACTCTTTTCCAATTCCAACTAACTACAACTACAGTTACAGAGGGACTTGGGGTGCAAGCCGAGGATGGGGCGGCAGACGTATTCATGAAGGAACCGATTTGTTTGCAGGATATGGTACTCCCGTTCGATCCACGTCTTATGGCGTCATTGAGATCATGGGCTGGAACGAGTTCGGTGGTTGGCGTGTCGGCATTCGCGACAATCATAATACGTACCACTATTTTGCCCATTTATCTTCGTTTAATAAGGATTTGAAGGTAGGCGACGTTGTAGAACCTCGAACAATTGTCGGTTATGTCGGCAGTTCCGGCTACGGAAAAGAAGGAACTTCCGGTAAATTTCCTCCTCATTTGCATTACGGCATGTACAAATATAACGGACGGACGGAATGGTCTTTTGACCCCTACCCTTCTTTACGCGTCTGGGAACGACAAGATAAGCAACGTAAATGACAGTGATGGAAAGATCGTACACAAACTGATTTTTTTATATTCACTCCTTTTGACAGTTCGGGAAGTGCTCTAACACTTCCCGTCTGAAGAAGGAGTTTTTTGCAATTGTGCTCTTTACGCTTTAGCAAATAACTAAGCGACTGCCATTTTGCTCCAATTAGACCTTCCATTGCCCTAGGTAATTTGTTATAATTCTAATTATTGTGATAAAAAGTACAAATTTTCTCATCTCACAATGTATTTCGTTTAAGGGGGAAATAAAGTTGCATTCGAAATTAGCAAGCTTAAAACAGTCGATGAGAGACTTCCAAAAAACATATCCGGAAGATGCCTGTCTTGTATTAGGCGATCATGAAGGAACGTTGCTAGAATACTTACCTGGAAAAACCATTGATATCAAAGTAAAAATCGGAGATAAAATACTCAGTAACTCCGTGACCATGAAAGCACTCCGAGAGGGGCGGCTTTTGCGGGAGGAAAACGATTCTTCCAATTTCGGCTTTCCTTATATTTCTTTGGCTCAACCCATATTCGATGGACGGGAAGTCATCGGCGTATTGAGTGCACTCATCTCATACGAAAAGGTTTCAACATTGCGCTCGGGGGCGACAAATTTGGCTGCAGCTGTCCAAGAAATGTCAGCAATGACCGAAATGATGACTAATGCAATGACAGACGTGACCACTCAGCTGCAAGCGTTATCTGAACGATCTGGAACAGTCAGACAGGATATTTCTAAAATCATCGATGTCTTGTCATTAGTGAAAAATATTGCCCGCCAGTCGAATATTTTGGGCCTGAACGCTTCGATTGAAGCAGCCAGAGCTGGCGAACAAGGTAAAGGATTTTCAGTCGTTGCACATGAAATTCGAAAAATGGCTGACCACAGTAATGAAAGCGCCACCAAAATAGAAACACAATTAGACATCATTACAAATGCGATCGATGAAATGAATGTCTCGACCAGCCACATCGCTTCTTTTACGGAAGAACATCATGCCAGCATGGAGGAACTCAACGGTACCTATTCGAAATTAAACCAATTGGCCGACGAACTTCTGCAGACAAGCACGATCGATTAGTTGTTTAACTTGATTCAGCAGAAGTCCCCCACTTACATAAGTGGCGGGATGAATGCCAGAAGGCATTTCAATCAGAGGGAGTCCAAACTCCCTCTAGCTGACGCTTCGCTTTAGTACAAAAAGATTTGCTGCTTAGAGGAACTCAGGCTAAGGTCACCGCGTCCTGCGGCGACGCCTGAGTGACCAACATCCTGTTGGCCCAAGCCTCCGGCGGATGTCACAGATTTTGAAAGAAGTTAATTGCGAATCGAACGGCGAAGGGTTCGATTTGCCGTATTTCTGTGTTCTTTGCAGAAATTAAGGCACCGGCCATTAGAAAGCGCAATTCAAAATCTGGACGCAATCACACCGAGGCGCGATTGATAGGAAAGCCCTGCATAAATTTCAGCAGGGCTGTTAATCACCCAATAAATTTTTAAATAAAAATTTTATAAATAAATAAAATCCACGCTCCTCCTGGAAGAACGTGGATTGAATAGAGAAAATTATTCCATCATTTTTGCAACAATTTCATAGGAACGCAAGCGGGCTTGTTGGTCATATATTTGCGAGTTGATGATCAATTCATCCGCCTTTGTTTCTTGAATAAAACTTTCCAACTTCCGCTTGACCGTTTCAGGACTTCCGACCATCGTTGAGCGAGAATCGAGTGTTCGTTCGACGGATGCGCGTTCGTAAGGAGACCACAATTCGTCGATGTTGCTGATTGGCGGTTTCAACTGTGTAGGCATGCCTCTCGTCAAGCTGAGGAACTGCTGTTGCTGGGATGTTGCCAAGAATTTCGCTTCCTCATCCGTCTCCGCCGCGATGACATTGATACCAAGCATTGAATACGGTTGCTGAAGCATTTTTGATGGTCTGAAATGCTGATGATAAAGCTGTAGCGCCGGCAATGTATAGGCCGGTGCAAAATGACTGGCAAACGAAAACGGCAAACCTTCTTGTGCCGCGAGTTGTGCACTAAAACCACTTGAACCAAGCAACCAAATCGGTATTTCCAGACCTTCTCCTGGAAAGGCACGCACACGGGCAGTGCGATCCGGTTCAAAATACGCACGCAGCTCATCTAGCTGTTCCGGGAAGTCTTCCCCACTGCTATGAAGTGTTCGACGCAACGCATAAGCAGTCGCTTGGTCCGAACCTGGTGCACGGCCAAGGCCAAGGTCGATCCGTCCCGGATAAATCGATTCAAGTGTTCCGAATTGCTCGGCAATGACCAAAGGAGCGTGATTTGGCAACATAATGCCACCCGACCCGACACGTATTTTTTGTGTCGCACCCGCTATATGTCCGATGAGGACAGAAGTTGCAGAACTCCCGATACCCGGCATATTATGATGTTCCGCTAACCAATAGCGATGAAAACCCCAACGCTCCGTATGCTGAGCCAATTCCACACTATTTTTAAAGGACAGCATTGCATCACTGCCTTCATTGATCGGCGATAGATCTAAAACGGACAGCGGGATATTATTGAATTTCTTTATTTTTTCGTCATTCACTTCAGTTCACTCCTCCTTTGCTTCTTCTTTTATGATACCTTTATGGAAATACAATCTCTAACAATGTGCCTTCATGTGGAACCGTTCTACTTTTCACTTATTTTTTAAAAATTTCAAATGAAAGTGAAATAGACGCTTGACATTTTTTTCGCATTTGTTATGATTAGTTCTAAATTTAATATTTCTTTTAACTATTGCGATGAAGATAAGCTTTACGCTAAGAAATCTGAAGAGAGCTGATGGGTGGTGCAAATCAGTGGTTTCAACGTAAAGTAGCACTTCTGAATAGATTGGTTGAAATAGAGAGTAGGCCAATCCGATCCATGCCCGTTAAGCATGCTAACCGAGACTGTCTAGTAATATAGGACAGTGAACAAGGGTGGTACCGCGTGAGTAGTTCAGCTTTTCGCCCCTTACATTTGTAAGGGGTGGAAGGCTTTTTTTATTGTTTATTGTTTAGAAAGGGGAAAAGAACGATGTGAAGTAATTTTTAGCTTTTGCATGTTTTCATAGTTGTCCCACATCCACTAGTCCATAAAAAAACTTGTACATAAATCAAAGGAGTGTCGATCAAGATGTCTTTTAATATTCTTATTAGTGATCCATTAAGTGAAGATGGTATTTTTCCATTACGCCAAGCGGAAGGTATGAACATTGTTGTAGATACGACTTGTACGCCCGCTGAACTTGCCGAAAAAATCCGTGATTACGATGCGCTACTAGTCCGCAGTCAGACACAAGTCACACGCGATATCATTGAGAATGCACCGAACTTGAAAATCATCGGTCGTGCGGGGGTCGGCGTCGATAACATCGACTTGGATGCTGCAACAGAACACGGAATCATTGTCGTCAACGCGCCGGATGGCAATACAAACTCTGCGGCGGAACATACGATAGCGATGCTCACAGCTTTGGCAAGAAAAATTCCGCAGGCTTTCAATTCATTGAAAAGCGGCGAATGGGATCGCAAATCATTCATCGGGGTTGAATTGAAAAACAAAACACTCGGTGTCATTGGACTTGGTCGCATCGGGGCTGAAGTGGCTGCACGGGCAAAAGGACAAAGAATGAATGTCATTGCTTACGATCCGTTCTTAACCGAAGAAAAAGCGAAAAAAATGGGCATCAGTTCAGGAACGGTCGAAGAAGTATTAAAAGCTGCGGATTTCATCACGATCCATACGCCTCTACTCAAAGAAACACGCAATATGATCAATGCAGAAGCATTTGCGATCATGAAAGAAGGCGTCCAAATCGTCAACTGTGCACGCGGTGGGATTATCGATGAAGATGCACTCTATGATGCGATTGTTTCGAAGAAAGTCGCCGGTGCCGCACTCGACGTATTTGAACAGGAGCCTTTCGTCGGTCATAAATTATTGACACTGCCTGAAGTGATTGCAACTCCTCACCTAGGGGCAAGCACGATTGAAGCACAGGAAAGCGTCGCAATTGATGTCAGCCATGATGTTGTCACATTCTTGAATGGAGGGGCAGTCCGAAATCCTGTCAATCTCCCTTCTGTTTCAAAAGAAGTATTGGCGAAAATCGAACCATTCTTCGATTTGTCAGAAAAAATCGGTATCTTCTTATCCCGATTAAGCAATAAAGTCATCGAAGAAGTGAACATCTACTATGCAGGTGAACTAGCCGAATCGGATGTCAGACCACTCACACGGAACACGTTAAAAGGTTTACTGAAACGCAATCTAGGCGAACATGTCAATGATGTCAATGCAAAATATCTCGCTGAGCGCTTCGGCATTAAAGTGAACGAACATAAAACATCGACAACGAAAGGTTTCTCCAATTTGATCACTGTGGAAATTACAACAGCAAGCGGGATTCGTCGCGTATCAGGTACATTGTTAAATGGACTAGGTGCCCGCATTGTCAAAGTGGATGATAATCTAGTAGATATCAGCCCAGAAGGTCACTTGCTCTTTGTCAAACATAAGGACCAACCTGGTGCAATCGGCCGTGTCGGAACAATGCTCGCTGTCGAAAACATCAACATCGCCACGATGCAAGTGGGTCGCTCAACTGTAGGCGGCGACGCCATCATGATGCTCACTGTCGATAATCATGTGAAACAAGAAAACGTCAGCCGTTTAAAAGAATTGGAAGACATTTATGACGTTATCGCAATCGATCTATAATAAAGTGGAAAAGAGGCCTATCTTTCGTAGATGGGCTTCTTTTTTGTATGCGTAGTTATGTGGTTTTATGATCAATTGAAATGGTTGATTGAGCGATTTCTTTGATTCTAGGAGCACTTGGGGGGGGATTTTTGAGCGCAGGAGCTTCGCTTTGATCACTGCTACCGATGATTGAGCGTCTCCCCTGATTTATGAGCGCGAGGGTGAATTTATGAGTATGGAAAATTTCCTCACTTAAAAAAACCTATCTGCGCTTGCAGATAGGTTTTGATTATCTTTTATTTTCCTATAACTTCTTCCGTTGCAAGCGTGTCAAGGATCGGCATCAACTTCTCCAAATGATCGATTTCGTACGTTGGTACGCTTTCCTCGCTCCGTTCTTTGTTCTCGCGGTTGATCCACACGGAACGCATGCCGACACGGGAAGCTCCAAGTATGTCTGTCATTAGATTATCGCCGACCATGATGGCTTCATCTGCAGACACTTCGCATGTAGATAAGACATGTTGGAAAATGGATGGATCCGGCTTCCCTTTTCCGAATGCCCCCGAAATGATGATATGCTCGAAATAAGGAGCAATCTCCGGTGTGATTGTAAGTTTTGTCTGTTGGAGGCTAGGAGAACCATTTGTCAATAAAACAAGTTGGTAGTTATCTTTTAGTCGATCCAGCACTTTGAATGTTTCTTCATAAATAAATGGACTCTTTTTTCGCTCCGCTGGAAATAGTTCTGCAAGTTCACTGCCAAGATTTGCATCATCGATTCCCAATCGCTGCAACCCTTTTGTCCATGCATCGCGCCGATAACTCGGCACAATCTCCTTCATTTTTTGAAAAAACTCCCCTTCATCGTCAAACGTCCCCCAAATCCCTTCAAAGGGATTGATGCCAATCATTTGTGTGAATGCATATGTATCGTAAGAGGCATATAGCTCCCTCGCCTCCGCTCTAACCGCTTCTTCTAGTGTAGCCGGATCGATATGATAACTTTCAGCAGCCCGCTCACATGTCTTTCTAAATGCAGTTTCTACACTTTTCTTATCCCACAACAAAGTATCGTCCAAATCAAAAATGACTGTTTTGATCATCGAAATCTTCTCCTTATCCGTATTCCATACCAGTATACATGATTAGTACATAATTTTCCGATATTTTTTCAATAGATTTTAAAAGAGCTATAACCGAATCGGTTAATAGCTCTTTTACATTTCGATCTATAATTGTTGACGACTCAAACGCTTTTTACAACAGCCGTTTCTGTTACTTCTGTTACCCAACCGAACGGGTCTTCCAGTTCTCCAGTTTGGATGCCAGTGAGCACGTCGTATAATTTTTTGGACAGTTCTCCGGTTTCGCCATTATTAACGATAATTTTCTCATCTCGCCAATTCAGTTCGCCGATCGGAGAAACAACCGCCGCCGTTCCTGTACCGAATGCTTCTTCCAATGTGCCTGAACGATGAGCTTCATACACTTCTTCAATTGAAATTCTACGCTCACTTACAGGGATATCCCAATAGCGGATCAATTCAAGAATCGATTTTCTTGTGATCCCCTCCAAAATACTGCCATTCAACATCGGAGTCACGACTTCTCCGTTAATTTTGAAAAAGACGTTCATGCTGCCGACTTCTTCAATATATTTCCGCTCTACACCGTCTAGCCAAAGTACTTGGGAATAGCCTTTTCGATCCGCTATTTCCTGTGCCCGTAGACCAGCCGCATAGTTGCCAGCTGTTTTAGCTGTTCCCGTTCCGCCAGCCACCGCACGGACATACTCGTTTTCAACGAGAATTTTTACCGGATGAATACCTTCTTTATAATAGGAGCCAACTGGTGATAGGATAATGATGAACTTGTATTTTTTTGCTGGCGAAACGCCTAAATAAGGTTCAGTTGCGACCATAAATGGTCTTATATAAAGGGAGGTCCCTTCTGTAGTCGGAATCCACTCTTTATCGACCGTGATTAGTTGCTTCAACGCTTCAAGTGCATTTTCCTCATCGATTTGAGGCATGCACAAACGTTCGCTCGATTTGTTCATGCGGAGCATGTTTTCTTCGGGGCGAAACAGTAGAACCTTGCCATCTTTCCCGATATAGGCTTTTAATCCTTCAAAAACGGTTTGCCCGTAGTGAAAAATGGTTGCAGCCGGATCGATCTGAAGGGGTTCGTATGGCACGATTCGATGGTCAACCCATCCTTCTCCTTCAAAGTAATCAGCGACAAACATATGGTCCGTAAAGACTCTTCCGAATTCCAATTGATCGGATAAAGGCTTTTGTTTTTTCGTCTCGCTCAATCTGACTTGAATAGGGTAATTCGTCATGCTACCTGCATCTCCTTGGTTCTAATTTTAAAGCCAGACAATTTGGCTAATTCCGTAAAATTGGTAATTCAAAAGGAAAACAGTGTCTTTACAACCTTGACACTGATCATCCCATAAAATAGCCATTCTCGGAATTCATTTTCTAATAATATCGATTATATCAACATTTTTTAAAATATGCTATGGAATCCGCGAAAAAAATTTTCTTACAAAAATACTTTAGTATAAAATGAAAAACAAATGTAGCTGATCCTAACTTCTTCAGTTGACTTGTTCTTGCATGATTCGGTTACACTAGAAACAATGATCATCAAGTTCAAAGGAGGAAACTTAAATGCCCTCGCATTACTTTATTGGTATAAAAGGTCCAGCGGATTTTGAATCGCTCATCAATGCTTACAAAGAAAAGTACCATTTTACTGAAACATACAAAACGATTCCTCATCCAGACGATTTACATGTGACGTTAGTTTTCATCGGTGCCCTCCCTGAATCATCACTGTCTTTGCTCACGGAAAATTTGAATGTAATCGGGGAAAAGATATCGGCATTTCACATGCATATCAATGGATTATCGTATTTCGGTTCATCTGCTGGTCCGCGAGTTGTCTATTTTTCGGTTGACGCTTCCGAGGCATTAACGACACTGCAAAAGGAAGTCGATAAAACAGTCGCTGCCCTATTGAACCGGCCGATTTCGGACCGATTCACACCACATATAACAATTGCCAAAAAGCGTAAAACGACTAAACCGCTCTATATTCAAAAGGAAGAATGGGAACCGATTGAAGTACCGGTTGAATCCTTTTCTCTATTCACAATCCATCCAGAGAAATCCCCGAAGTATGAAGCTGTCGAGACGTTTATGCTTTCTTGAATGCGTATCAGTTATTTGTAGTATACAATATATTACTATTGCTTATTCTTTGTACTTCATTTATAATCATTAGTACAAGCTGCATTGTTCGTATTAACATTAAGTTTTAACCTTTAAGCTGTAAAAGGGAGTTTAAATCGAATTTGGAATGGCAGGCCTTGTTCTTCTTGAATAACAAGGACAAACAGGAAAATTTCTGCGAACACCCACTTTGAGGAGTGGTGGTTTAAAACTTTCTAATCACATACGGCAAAGGCGGCTTCATTATTCGCATACAAACCCGTTTCCAATGGAAACGGGTTTTTCAATATTTAAAAAAACTTAGCCATCCTTTATATTTAAAATACACGACCATTGCTGCCCCTATGATAAACATGATTCCTAGAATAAAGAAATAACCATAACGCCAATGCAGTTCTGGCATAACATCGAAATTCATCCCATACACACCTGCTATAAATGTCAACGGAATGAAGATGGAAGAAATGATGGTCAATGTCATCATGATGCTATTCATCCGATTCGAGTTGATGGATAATTGACTATCCCGAATATCGGACGTCAATTCACGGTTCGATTCAATCATTTCGCCCAACCGTAGCAAATGATCATGGATGTCCGAGAAGTAAGCACGTTCATGGGAGTTGAGGTCTAATCGCTGTGAATAAAGCATCCGATACAATAACTCCCGCATCGGAAAAATCGTACGCCGTAAGCGCAACAAATCACTGCGTACTTCGAATACATAATCCATCGACAAATGAACCGTCGTGGGTGACAGTTGGTCTTCGATTTCATTTAAATGATCTTCAATTTTATAGAGAATCGGGAAATAATGATCGACTACATTATCGATGATCTGATACGCTTTGAATATATGTCCCCGTTTCCACTTCCCGGAGTTTTCTATCCATTGTTCACGTGTTTTCGTCAGTTCCTCCATCTTATTGTAATGAAACGTAACAATATAGTTTTCTCCCAAGAATAGATTCAATTCTTCTGATGCTAAATCCTCCTGGCAAATAGTATGCAAGACGAAAAATACATACGCATCATAAAAATCCAGCTTAGGTCGTTGCATCCGGTACAGACAGTCTTCAATTGCCAACGGATGAAAATGAAAAAATGAATGCAGAAATGACTCTTCATCTGTTGTAGGCTGATCAAAATCCACCCAGTACCATTGCAATGAAAGGTCCCGAATGTCAGCCAATGAGAAATCAAAAATCAACTCACCGTCATCAGTAACTCCCATCGTACGAATCATTTCTCAACAACCTTCTTTCTTTACCGCCTCCGTTTAGTATGTGTTGTCAAATCATTCATATGCAAGTCATTCTTTCAATACAAAAACACTCAATCCACTTACATAATTTCTATTCACTAGGCAACCATACGTATTGAGAACGAACAATTTTTTGGGGTGTGGAGTAAATGGATTTTTTTCATGGCCAAGAAACGCTTACGACAATCCAGTGGATTTTGAGAGCCATTATTTCATTCATCTTTTTATTAGTGGCAACCAAAATTATGGGGGAAAGATCGATTTCCCAATTGCGCTTAATCGATTTCACCATCGCTTTAATACTTGGAAATATACTTGCCCACCCATTGTCTGATGAACAATTAGGGCTGAAAGGTTCCTTAATCACAACGACAGTACTCATTATTTTATACCTTCTTTGTGTATTCACTAGTTTGAAATGGGGTGTCTTCCGGAAATGGTTCGAACCTTCTCCTTATCCTCTAATCATCAATGGCGAAATCATGTTTACGAACTTGAGAAAAGCAAGAATCACGATCGATCATTTATTGTCAGAACTACGGAAAGAGAAAATTGAAGATATCCAGAAGATTGCACATGCACAATGGGAACCGGACGGTACGATTTCGTTTTTCCTGTCCCCCCAGTTTCAAGCATTGACCCCAGAGGATATGCAATTGGTCAAAAAACCATTTTCCTTTCCAAGAATTATCATTAAAGAAGGCAGAATTGATTTTAATGAATTATACCAGTCGGGTAAGGACCATGCATGGCTGGAAGATAAATTTTCAATCTTTAACGTGGATGCGCGTGAGATTTTACTCGCAACAATCGATAACAGCGATGAGATCAAAATTTATAGATATAAATAGTTCGGAGCAAGTGGCACGCATCCTTCCTTTCTATAGCAATACACTACTCTAATTAGAGAATAAGCCATTCCATCTGTAATTTCTCTTTGATGGAATGGCTTTTGCAAATTATGTTCCTCTAGTTTTCCGATTCAGCAACTCTTTTTACACGTTGTACAAATTCAACAACAACTTTGTCGCTGGCAAATAATAAAATTAGTTTCAAGAACCATTTTAGAGGGAGATTCGTCGCCGTATATTTAAATGAAGTCTTTTTATCATTTAGCCTGATCAATTCGTAGCGCGCTGTTATATCGAACATATTCGCCAGTGTAAAACCGACTTTCATCTTTTTTTCATCTGCTATATCGACATACTCCAATGTTTCTACTTCGTACTCCATCACCCTCTTTCCTCCTCTATGTTTTTGTACAAATACACTCCCAACCTTATCTTCCGTTATTTTTTTGGATGTATTTGCCACGACTTGAGGCATGATTTTTTGCATATTTTCCAACGACCCATCGAAGTACTTCCATACTTTCTCATTAGGCGCATCAATTTCAACTTCCTTTGTCCATTGTTTCATTTTACGAACCACCTTTCCGAAGTAAACTGACCTAGAAGATGCAGTTCATGCATTGGTCTTGTCATCGCTACGTATAACAGCTTCCGATCGATCGGATGATCCCGGAATGGCTCATCGAAAGCCGCAATTAGAACTGCATCAAATTCCAGTCCTTTTGCTAAGTGACTAGGAACGATCAGTAGACAATCTGCACTTATGTCGGACTGTTCCTCCAACAATTGAATAGACATTCCCATGTCTTGGAGCCTCATGTAATTCCGTTCTGCCTCAGCCCTTGTTTTACAGATCAAGGCGACTGAGCGATGACCGCGATTGATAATGTCACGATAAAGCTGGCTAATTGAGTCAGCTTCAAAAGACATCATCGCATGGAATTCCGGCTCCCTTCCATGACGAACAACCGGTTCAACCAGTGGAAGATCCTCATCCATCTCTAACAACACTTGATTCGCCAAATCCATAATTTCAATCGTTGTACGATAACTTTTTTGCAACGTCGTATACGTAGCCCTCGGGAAAATTGCTTTGACAGGATCCCAAGACGTTAACGCCCGATAACTATGGATCCCTTGTGCCAAATCGCCCACAAGGGTGAACATATCGGTTTCCAGCCCATCCCGTAATGCGGCGAGTTGAAATTCACTATAATCCTGTACTTCATCGATGAACACCACCCGCATTTTCCACTGATCACCGATCCCTTTCAACTTTGCATGTAAATAATAAAGGGAAGCCAAGTCTTCGATTTCCCATCTTTCCTTTTTATGTTCAGCAAAAAAAATAGCCCTTTCCTCTTCAGACCACTGGAAAGCGAGCTCCGTTTGTAATTGTTTATTCGTAAGCCAATTTCTATATAATTTCTTAATGTTGAACTTTTTAAATCTACGCATATAAACGGATGCCGTCGTTCTGCCTTCCTTTTCAATAGAAGGAAGTCTTTCATCACGTTCTTCCAATATTTTTGTCAGCTTCACTTTTCGTTTCTCTGCGTCCCGGGTCCCATAGAGCACTTTATCAAGCGCTTCCTCATATTTAGTGGTGAGTTTATCCAGTAGTTGTTTCCGCTTCCGTTTAACATCATTTTGTACAATGATTTTGATTCGCTCAAGCCTCTTCTCAACGGGCATATACGCAAACTCGTCCAAAAATAGTTTTTTCAAACGGGAAGCTTTCATAACCCGGTACTTCTCAATATAAATATCTTCGAAAAGTTCAGCCATTTCATGCTCCAACCGCTCCACATAGCGTTGCATGCTATCTCTATAAGCAAGCGTCCCTTTTACACGTGTACTAAATAAATGACGATTCTCAAGTATATCCGTCTCCGTCAGCCATTCTAACTTGCTGTTCGGATCTGTCAGCTTCAAGTTCAAACCGGTTGCTTGCAAAATATACTCCGCATAGGTCATCTGACAAATCCGCCCGACTCCAAGCTCAGGCAAGACATCTGCAATATAGTCCATAAACAGTTTCGACGGTGCTAAAATCATCAATTTATCAGAGGGAAAATGTTCTCCCATCGTATAGAGGAAATAAGAAATACGGTGTAGAGCGATCGTTGTCTTTCCACTTCCAGCAGCCCCTTGCACGATGATCGGCTGTTTTAAATTTGCACGTATGATCGCATTTTGTTCCGCTTGAATGGTTGTAACAATTTCTGTCAGTCGGGTATCTGCCTTGCCGGCAAGTGCCTCTTGAAGCAATTCGTCATTTGTTGTCAGATCAATATCACGAATCGCAAGCAGTTCGCCGTCTTCAATCTTGTATTGCCGCTTGGAGAACAGATGCCCCTTATGGGTTTCATCATGTACTTGGTAGGTGAGGTCACCGAGCCTACCATCATAATAGACATTCGCAACAGGCGATCGCCAGTCGACAATAATCGGTTCTTGCGTTTCTCTGTGAAATAAAGACGTTTTTCCAATATAAAGGAACTCGTCCATATCCCCTTCTTTTTGGAAATGAATCCTTGCAAAATAAGGCTTCTGCTGAATCGCTTCCAAGCCTTCCTTCTGAGAACGGGCCATTTCAAAAAAACGGGCGTTCGTCAAAATATTGATGTAACTTAAACTGGAGTCCAAATAATCCAAATCGGCCATCGATTGGCGAATTTCTTCTTGAGAGGATTTTACATCGCGTCTCGATTCTTCCAGTAACTGTTGCATGTACTGTTTTGTATAATCAAGACGCTGGTACTCAAATTCAAAATCAGGATGTTGCTCTGTCATACAAGTCCTCCATTTTGCGTATTTGCGTCCTGTCGATTTAGAAGGTGAGACGTTGAGGGATCATAGCGGTAGAATAGAACTGCATTCTACCATTCTCACCAGCAAGGAGCAAGTATTATTCGCAAAATAATAGAATAATTCATTCGGCAAACAAATAATTACTCCCAATCATTTGTTTACATCGCTTCTTCACTTCACTAACAATTCTCGCTAAATCATATGTCGTATGGAAATGATGATTCATAATACCCGCGATTGAAATCGTCAACAATGGGAACAACTCGTCCTTCCCATGTCTATTTTTGGAAGTGATCCATCCATTCGCGACATCTTTTGGTGTGTAGAATTGCTCGATGGACGCATCGAATTGCTGAATAATTTGTTCACAATACATCATACTTTGTTCCGTTGACGCCACGACAATAAAGTCATCCCCGCCAATATGGCCTATAAAATCAGACGGCAACACAATTTCCTTCAACAGTTTCGCCACATGCATTAAAATTTGATCGCCTTTTTCAAAACCGTATACATCATTGTATGGCTTGAAATTATCCAAATCCAAATAGAGTACAACATACCCTTCCTGTACTTCCACACATTGCTGTAATTGCTGCTCAATCAAAAGATTCCCTGGTAATTCCGTTAAAGGGTTCAAGTGTTTAGCAACATTCACTTCGATTTCTATTGTCTTCTCCAATAATTCTTTGACCGTGACAATGCCATAATAATCTCCATTTTGCGTCACCGTAATAAAATCATACAAGTGCTTCGCATCTCTTCTCATCGCAAGTTTTGCGACGGTATGGATCGGTGTCTCTACATCCACTTGTAAAAAATCCGTATCCATGATTTCAATAATCGGTTTATTACTAAACAGACTGTATCCAAAAGGTCCGCTAATTTTTACATGCAACTCATTTCGGGTGATCACACCGATGACCCGATTACCTTCAACGATACAAAATCCCGGTACCGATTGATCTTGATGCATCAATGTTTTCACTTCGTCAATTAAAACATGAGCTTCCAATGTTTGTAAAGGAGTGGACATTTCCTTCACAAATGGGCCTCCCAACCTCTTTAACGACCGGTTTTGTTTACGCTTGTTTTCATCTATGATCAACGCAATGACCTCTTCCCTTATTGGTAATAGATCTGGAGCTGGCTTCTGAATATAATAGCCTTGTCCAAAATGGACGCCTAATTCAATAAGCTTGACCAACTCCTTTTTCGTTTCAATCCCTTCAGCAATAATATAGATTTGAGAATGTGCTGCAAATTCACATAAACTTTTCACAAGTGACTGCTTCGTTTGATCACTATCAATATTCCGGATCAATTGCATATCCAACTTCATAAAATGCGGATGGATATCCGTTAAAATATTCAAGCCGGAATAGCCCGATCCTACATCATCGATCGCAATGTGATACGTTTGTTCTTTATAATGACGAACAGTTTGTTTAAAATGATTTAAATTGCTTATGGCTTCTTTTTCAGTAATTTCAAAAACAATGGTTTCCGCATCCATCTGAAATCGCCTTAAATAATCTTTTGTAAAGCCTTGCCTGAACTTGCGATCACTCATAATATTGGGATTGACATTTAAAAACAGTTTACCTGTTGTCTGTAATGCATGGGCAGTCTCCAAGGCTTTTGTTCGACAAAGTAATTCCAACTCCCATAACTGTCCATTTTCCATCGCATATGTAAATAATTTCGCAGGATTTTGCAAAGGGGTACGGACCGGCCCACGACTTAATGCTTCATATCCGAGAATCGTTCCGTCCTCCAATGAAATAATTGGCTGAAAAACCGTTTGTATATCCTGATTGTGAAGAATCCGATAAAATAATTGCTGTAAATAATTTTCCTCTAACTTAATCAAAAAGGCCCTCTCCATTCGATAGGTCATTACATCTATTTTATCGAATAGTTCAGTACCCTCTATCACAAACGAGTAATGATTCTGTTAAGTTATTGTAAATCCTATCTAAACCAATCGAAAACCCCTATTCCAATTCGGAATAGGGGTTTTCATCAAACAACTATTTATCTTTCATAACAAACGAACCACTTATCAACACGCTTCTCCATACCCGTACCTATCCAACCTTCTTGCAGGTACCTTTGCTGTTCTTCTGTTTGTTCCATTCCAATCAATCGCTTTTCCGCAAAATGCTTTTTCTCCGCCTGTGCAATTGATTTCAAAAATACATATCTCAACATGTTTCCATATTTCACTTTCAACGCAACGATTTCCATTCCGAGTCCAAACTTATCTTTGAGGCTGGCAATATTGAACGGTGCAACTGTAGCACAAATATAATGGAAGCGCCCTGTATCGACTTCTTGGAAAATCCGCTCGCCCAAAAGGGATTGCAGCCCGTTCCCCCGGAAATCAGGATCAACATTCGAGATTTCCGAATAGATGACCTTTGGAAGCTCGTTTTCTCGTAAACCTGCATCAATCCCTAGATGCTCAGCATCAATTTCCGGCTCAAGCATCGCCCGAAAGGCAATAAGTCGTTCTTTATAATAAGCTCCGATCATAATACCTTTCCCTTGAAGAATAGAGAGAAATTCTTCTTCTATCAGCGGCTGTAAAAAAGCACCGGTTGTCAAAGCGCCAAGCACTCTTTCCTGCAGCGCGAGAATTTCGGGAAGTTGTTCAGTAGTTAATTGGACAATAGACAGGTTACGGCCATCTTTCAATGTAAGTTGCTTGTTCATCCGGTTACCTTCTCTGAAAACACCGTCAGTTCTTGGAGTGTTGCTTCATCGATGTCGATTCCAAGTCCCGGTCTATCATTTAAACAGATAAACGGTACGTCATACTGTAAATTCCCAACATCTTTGCTGAATTTCAAAGGCCCCGTCAACTCGACACTCGTAATAACTTTCTTGGAAAATGACACATGGAAACCTGCGGCGGATCCGATTGACGATTCAACCATCGAACCGACTTGACACTCGATGCCCGCCATTTCCGCCATATGTGCCAGTTTCATCGCGGGATAAATACCGCCACATTTCATCAGCTTAATATTGACCTTATCTGCAGCGCGCTTTGCAATGATTTCCCTCATTTCACGAAATCCGCGCAAGCCTTCGTCAATCATCAGTGGAACGGACGACTTCGATTTCACTTCGACCATGCCATCGATATCATCCGCCTTCACCGGTTGTTCCAGCCAGTCAAGCGTAATATGTTCCAACTTCTTCAAGCCTTGCAACGTATTGGCGCTATTTTTCCAGCCTTGGTTAACATCTACCCGGATGGCAATATCCTCACCAACGCGAGCACGCACCGCTTCAATGCGTTTGACATCCTCAGCCACTTGCGTTCCGACTTTCATTTTCATAGAACGATAACCTGCCGCCACACGCTCTTCCGCTTCGTCCGCCATCGCTTCTGGAGACCCGATACTCAGTACATGCGTTATCGGAAACGCCTCATGGTATCTTCCGCCAAGCAAATCATAGACGGGGACTCCGAGCGCTTTACCGGCCGCGTCATAGCAAGCGATATCGAGCGCCGCCTTAGCCGTCGGTGCAGCATAAATTTCAGCGTCCATCAATGCATGGATCCGTTCCATATGCAATGGATTTTCTCCAATCAATTTCGGTGCAAGGGTATTCTTCAAAATGGCAAATGTGCCTTCCCAGCTCTCACCAGTAACATGTTCATCTGCAACACCTTCTCCGTACCCTACAACACCTGTATCCGTAGTGATTTTTACAATAATCGATGGCATGTAATCATAGGAGGCATAACTAATAACAAATGGTTCATAAAGCGGTAAATGAATAGCATAAATATCGATTTCTGAAATTTTCATCATCTAAAAGTCCTTTCCGTTGGCAAATTATTTATTTCATTGTATCATTGTCGTTAAATAGTCGCTAATAAAAAGGTGGTCATCTATATTGAAAATAAAAATTGCTGTCATAGGGTCTGCAGATTTTTGCGAACGCACGAGACAACTTACCTCAGCTCGAACGGATATCGAGCTGAATTCATATGTATATGAAGAACCGCAGCAGGCGCCCGATTTGATCCGTTCGCTTACACCTTGTGACGTCCTCTTTTTCTCAGGCTCGCTTCCCTACTTGTATGCAAAGGAAGCCTTGGAAAACGTCCCGATCCCTTCCGTTCATTTGAAGCAGGACGAAACAGAGTTTGCCGTTACCCTTCTCCATCTTGCTTTGCAGAGGTCGCTGGATTTAAAACGGATTTCCATTGATGTACGCAGCAAACAAAATATCGAATCTGTATTATCAGATTTAAACTGTACAACAGAAAGACCCTTCGTTCACATCCTGCAAGACAATGAGCCGATACAAGCCATTATTGCGTTTCATAAACAATTGGCGTTACAACAGAAAACGGATATGGCCATTACGAGTGTACACGCGGTACACGAACAACTGCAACAGCAAAATATCCCGGCCATGAAAATGATTGACCCTGAAAGCTCCATTTTGCGTACGATTGAACTCGCTAAACAACAAGCCATTTTACATAAGAGTAACTCTGCTCAAATCGCAGTTGGCATCGTTAAAAATAACGACTGTACCTTAGACACAGCCCCCATCACCGAAATGATAGCGTCTATCTTACAAGCCCATTGGGAAAAACAAAATCGAACATTTACGTTGTTTACGACGATGGGGAATATTGAACAAGCATTGAAAAGGAACGATTTTCTGTCTGCTTACCAACAGTTGTTTGGAAAAGCTAAACTGGCTTTTGGCTGCGGGGAGACGATTATCGAAGCGACTGAAAACGCGCAGTTCGCACTGGATTTCATACACCAAAACGATGATCATTCTTTTTATGTGCTGGATAGCGATAAAAAAATGCACGGTCCTTTTCCTGAAACTGGCGTTGCCATTGAAATGAAGGTAAACGATCCCGCCTTAGTGGCAATGGCTGAGAAAACAAAACTGAGTCCGGCAAATGTTTCAAAACTGCTGTCTTTTAGCCATTCCCGTCAAACGAAACAGTTTACCGCACATGATTTAGCCCTCTATCTGAATGTTTCCCGAAGAACCGCAGAACGGACACTAAAAAAGCTTGTCGACTTCAACTATGCCAAAATCATTGGGGAAGAGATGGCCTACAAACAAGGCAGACCTCGTTCCCTTTACGAACTTAACCTACCTACATACTTGTGAGAAAAAAGGAAAGTCATCAAATTGCTGATAGACTTTCCTTTTTGAATACGTTCATAAGGACATACAAGTTCGAGACGAATCAGCCTAAACTAACTTCTTGATCTTTCAGCTGTTCTTTTTCTAACTCTTTCTGGGCAATTTCTATTTTTTCCTGTTCTGTCAATTTAACAATCGTGAACCCGGTAAACGCATACAAGATGGAAATGATCGGAACGATGAAGTTCAGAACAGCGTACGGACCAAACTCGAAAACGCTAACACCTAGCGTTCCTAAAATGAAGACTCCACAAGTATTCCAAGGGATGAACACGGAAGTGAGGGTTCCGCCGTCCTCAAGGGAACGGGATAAGTTTTTCGAGTGCAAGCCTTTATCGCGGTATGCATTACTGAACATCCGTGCCGGAACGACAATGGAAATATACTGTTCAGAACAAGAAGCATTCGTCAAAAAGCAAGCCCCGATCGTTGATGCAATCAACGAAGCGGAAGACTTCACTACTTTCAGCAATTGGTTCATCAACGCTTTCAGCATACCTGAAAATTCCAAGATTCCACCGAAAGTCATGGCAACAATCGTCATGGAAACCGTGTACATCATGGAATCCAAACCGCCTCCATTGAAAAGCCCATCGACCATTTCATTGCCCGTTTCAATCTTAAATCCACTCTGCAATGCTTCAATCCCTCCGACAAGCGAACCGCCTTGTACAAAAGTTTGAGACAGGAAACCAAGTGTAATTCCTACAAGCAAAGCCGGAATCGCAGGCACTTTTAAAGCGACCATAACGATGACCGCAAGTGGCACGAGTAACAGCCATGGCGTAATCAAGAAACTTTCTTGTAACACTTGTGATGTTTGCGCAATTTCGACCGCTTCAATTTGACTCGTTGTAAACTTCTTCCCTAAAAAAGTATAGACGCCAAGGGCAATGAGTAACCCTGGAATAGTCGTAAACAACATATGTTTAATATGGTCAAACAAATCCGTACCAGTCAAACCGGCCGCTAAGTTCGTCGTATCGGATAATGGGGACATCTTATCTCCAAAATAAGCGCCAGAAATAATGGCACCAGCAATCATCCCCGCCGGAATTCCCATGCTCAATCCAATCCCCATTCCCGCAACGCCTATCGTTCCCATCGTCGACCATGAACTCCCAATCGCTATGGAAACAATACAACAAATGAGACAAATCGCAACGAGGAACCAAGATGGTGTAATAATTTTCAACCCATAGAAAATCATCGTCGCAACAATTCCGCCCCCCATCCAGGCTCCGATCGTCAATCCGACCAACATGATAATTACAACTGCCGGTAACGCCAAACGAATCCCCTTATAGATCATTTCTTCAATGTCTTTCCACGTATACCCCATTTTCCAAGCGACCAACGCAGCCGTCGTCGTCCCAATGATCAACGGAATATGCGGGCCTTGCTCTAATTTAACGACGGTGAAAATCATGACAATGATCATGACTGTTAGAGGTAACATCGCCAGCCAAAAACTAACTTCTCTCCCATTCCTTTGCTCCATCTAAATCCCCCCAATAATTTATTTTCACAAAATTAATAACTGTCGCTTAATAGTCGTTATTAGCATCTTAATGGTTTCATAATGGAAAGTCAATATGATTCAGCTTTATTTTGTAAGCGATTTCACTTTTTATATAAAAAAGTAAATTTGCCTCATATATTATTCAAATCTATATCCTCTCCAGAGGTTTTAGGCAAATTAGATAGTCGCATTGATATGCACTTTACAGCTTAGAAATAAAAGTTTCCCGGGAAATAATCCATTTAATTCTTTACAATAGGATTAAGGGCACAATCAATCACGCCTCGATGTGATTGCGTCCGGATTTTGAATTGCGAATCGAACAACGAAGGGATCGATTTGCCGTATTTCTGCGTTTTTTTAAGGTGGGAGTCTTCTGTAGCTGACGCTTCGCTTTCAGTAAAAAAATTTTGCTGAATGAAGATAAAAAAGTTGTATAAAAAATCACCTTTTCGGCATTTTTTTATACAAACTTTTTTCTCCTCTATACTGTCTAAAGTATTAAATAGGCAATCGGCGTTACAATTATTATTGTTAGAATGACCCGTACCACCCAAAGCAGAACGAGTTGAGGAATAGAAATCGGAATTTCCGTCGACACAACACAAGGGATGAATGCCGAGAAAAAGATGATGCCTGAGATGGATACGACCGCAACGACAAACTTCACGATCAGCACAGACTCTGTCACTAATAGTGCCGGCAAGAACATTTCTGCGATACCGAGTGCACTCGCCTTCGCAACAAGCATCGGTTCTGGAAGTTGCATGGCTAACGTGAACGGATAAAAGATATACCCGATCCAGTCAAAAACCGGTGTGAATTCCGCCAATACCAATCCCAATAAGCCAACCGATAAAATAGATGGTAGGATAGCCATCGCCATAACGAGACCGTCCTTTACATTTAAACGGATATTATCAAATAAGCGAGGCGAATTGGCTACGGTCGCTTTCGCTTCTTTCCACGCCGCCGCGAAACGACTTCCGCTAATTTCTGCTTCCGGCTGGGGAGTTGATCCCTCATAATACTCATCTTTGATCTTGGATAATGGCGGAATCCTTACGGTGATCGCAGTGACAGCGAATGTCACAACTAGTGTAATCCAAAAGTATGTATTCCACATGTCCATCAATCCAAGTGTTTTAGCGACAATAACCATAAACGTAGCTGAAACAGTTGAAAATCCAGTAGCTATGATGGCTGCTTCCCGTGCGGAATATTTTCCTTCTTTATAGATACGATTCGTGATGAGAAGTCCTAAGGAATAACTGCCCACAAAGGAAGCCACTGCATCAATCGACGAACGACCTGGCGACTTCCAAATGGGACGCATAATCGGTTTTGCCAATACACCGACAAACTCAAGGAATCCGTACCCTACTAATAGAGCGAGGAAAGCCGCTCCAATAGGAACGAGTAGACCAACAGGAATGACGAGTTTATCGAACAGAAAAGGACCCATATTCGGCTCAAATAACCACGCTGGACCAAACTGGAAGACAAGCATGATTCCAACGAGCAACCCTATAATATTGAACATCGAAAAAACGATGTCAACATTCGACTTCTTCCATTTCCCTGTTAAAAATGGATAAATTGTCCCCGCCGCAATGACAAGTAATGCATAATAAGGCAAAGCCGGTGTAGCAAACGATTGAATAAACGAAACGATATGATCAAGCATAATGGAGTTTTTCCCTGCAATTGTCACAGGAATGAAAAACATGAATGCACCAATAATACTGTATACAAAGAATTTCCACATTTGCGGAGATTTTTGCGTAGCGACTTCTACTTGTCTATTCACCTCTTGATTTGTCGTCATACTGAATCCCCTTCCCTTTCCCCTTTTGCTAGTAAGAACTACAGACACGCCCCGTGATAAATTGCAGCCATGCATAGACTCCGATTTTGACTGTTTCGAATACTGCTGAATCTTTGCTTGGATCCAGACAGACAAAATCGATATGCTGAACGGAATGATGCTTGCCGATTTCCAAAAGTGCATCAAACAGTTCAACCGCTGTCATTCCTCCAGGTGTAGATGCAGGAACACCCGGTGCAACGGATATATCGAGTACATCCATATCAACAGTGACATAGATCCGATCTACTTTCGTAGACAGTTGGTGAAGTGCCGCTTTAATCGTTTCGACCATGCCTTGTTTGCGCGCTTGTTTTAATGTCACCATTTGAATCTGATGCTGTTTAGCGTAGTCGATCAGCGGTTTTGCATTATAATAGCCGTGCAATCCAATATTGATGACATGTTCCCCTTTGATAACGCTTCCATCAATGAGTTGCCGAATTGGTGTTCCATTGGCCGGACCTAATTCGGCTGGATCTCGCACATCAAGATGCGTGTCAAGCTGCAAGATTCCGATTTTTTCTCCTGGATAAACATCCTTGATCCCTCGTACTGCACATGCCGTTGTCGAATGATCCCCACCAATCATGCAGGTCAATGTCTGTGGATAGCTAGCCACAAGAGAAGCCGTCGCTTCTTGAATCCGTTGATGTGATGCCAGGATGTCAGTCGTATGCAACGTGACATCTCCGGTATCCACAACGGTAAATGGGCTCAAGTCGACATCTTCATCTAAATTATAGGTCGCAAAGCTTTTCCACATTTTCCGGAATTCATTTGGATATAACGAGGCGCCGGATACACTGATGGATGACCGTGATAAGGGCGCTCCATAGAGGATGAGATCGGGGTTATCCGATCCTTCCCCGAGGGGAGCAACCCATTGATGAACATGAGTTGCCTCCCCTTCGGTTATATTCCAGGACCATTCGGGCGGTTGAAGCCAATGTTGTTTCATTTGCCCACCACCTGTACACCTTTTTTCCATACGGCTTTCACATGATTGACACCAAAGAAGTATTGGATTTCTTGATAGTTTTTCGCATCCCATAGGACGATATCCGCCTGTTTCCCCACTTCGAGAGAACCGGCTTTGTCTTCGCACTTAATTGCACAAGCAGCATTGTACGTTGCCGCTGTCAATGCTTCAGCCGGCGTCAAGCGCATGGAAATACAGGCCAAGTTCATGACAAGCGGCATAGACGTTGTCGGAGATGAACCTGGGTTGCAATCCGTAGAGATTGCAACGGCTACACCTTCATCAATCATTTTCCGTCCAGCTGCCGCTTGCTCTCGCAAATAGAGGGCGGTAGCAGGAAGTAAACAAGCAATCGTGCCAGCTTCTGCCATCGCTTTGATGCCTTCATCGGAAGCTTTCAGTAAATGTTCCGCCGAAATAGCACCGACCTTTGCGGCTAGCTCCGCACCACCATATGACTCGATTTCATCAGCATGGATTTTCGGAATTAGCCCCAAACGCTTTCCTGCTTCCAATACACGCTCCGATTGTTCAGGTGTATAGACGTCTTTTTCACAAAACACATCATTAAAGACCGCAAGTTTTTCTTCGGCAATCACAGGCAGCATTTCATCGATCAATAAGTCGACAAATTCGTCTTCCCGTCCTTTGTATTCAACCGGTACGGCATGTGCACCCATGAATGTCGGTACGATGTCAATGGGATGCGTTTCCTGCAACGTCTTCATGACCCGAAGTTGCTTTAACTCCGTTTCCAAATCCATGCCGTAACCGCTTTTCCCTTCAATTGTCGTAACACCATGTTCTAAAAATAAATCAAGACGTTTGGTCGTCTGTTCGATCAATTCCTCTTCCGATGCTTCGCGTGTCATTCTCGTCGTCGCATGGATACCGCCGCCGGCATTCATAATTTCCATATATGTGGCACCTTCGAGCCGCATCTCAAATTCACGCTCACGGCTGCCTCCGTATGCGACATGCGTATGAGGGTCTACTAACCCAGGTGTAACTAGATGTCCTGTTGCATCCACGACTTCCGCCTCATGCTCGCGTCCCGCGTATTGTTTCTCAAGATCTGCTGTGATCCCAACTGCTTGAATCAAGCCATTTTCAATCCATAGACTGCCGTCTTCAATTAATCCAAGATCGGACATCGCTTTTTTAGAGCGAGGTCCTTTCTCAGAAGAAGCTAGTGTTGCCAGCTGTGATGCATGTTTAATCCAAATTGGTTTTGTCATTATTGATCATTTCCTTTATCAAGCATTGGTATATTAACGCCTTTTTCACGTGCTGTCCGTTGAGCAATTTCATAGCCCGCATCCGCATGACGCGCAATTCCCATTCCCGGGTCAGTCGTCAATACACGCTCCAGTCTAATTTCCGCTTCTTTCGTTCCATCTGCCACAATGACTACTCCAGAATGGATCGAATAACCCATGCCGACGCCACCGCCATGGTGCAATGAAACCCAAGTCGCGCCGCCGACAGCATTGATCATCGCATTCAGAATCGGCCAATCCGCAACTACATCCGATCCGTCTTTCATCGCTTCCGTTTCACGGTTCGGCGAAGCAACAGAACCTGAATCGAGATGATCACGACCAATGACAATCGGTGCACTCAATTCACCACTTGCCACCATATCATTAATAATTTTTCCGAAGCGTGCACGCTCACCGTAGCCAAACCAGCAAATACGAGATGGAAGACCTTGGAACTCAATTTTATCCTGCGCCATGCGAATCCAGTTGCACAAATGTTCGTTATAGCTGAACTCCCGTAAAATCGCTTCATCCAATTTGTAGATATCTTCCGGATCGCCCGATAGCGCTACCCAACGGAAAGGTCCCTTCCCTTCGCAAAATTGTGGACGGATATAAGCCGGAACAAATCCCGGGAAATCGAATGCATTTTCAACACCTTCATCTTTTGCCACTTGGCGGATGTTATTCCCATAGTCAAATGTAATTGCACCCTTTTCCATCATTTCCAACATCGCCCGAACATGTTGAGCCATCGATGCTTTGGATAATTTCACATAGCCATCCGGATCATTAGTGCGAAGCTTCTCCGCCTCTTCCAATGACATTTTTGAAGGAATATAGCCATTTAACGGGTCATGTGCGGACGTTTGGTCAGTCAAGACTTCTGGAATGAAGTTGCGCGCAATCATTTCTGGCAAAATATCAGCGGCATTTCCTAATAATCCGATAGACAATGCTTTACCTGTTGCTTTCGCTTCTTCTGCCAAACGGATCGCCTCTTCCAATGAATCCGTTTTCACATCTGTGTATCGTGTTTCAATTCGGCGGTCAATTCTCGTCTCATCCACTTCGATACCGATACAAACTCCACCAGCCATCGTCACAGCTAACGGTTGTGCGCCACCCATGCCGCCCAGTCCAGCCGTCACCGTGATTGTTCCTTGCAAACTACCATTGAAATGCTTTTTCGCCAGTTCTACAAATGTCTCGTACGTCCCTTGCACAATCCCTTGTGAACCGATATAGATCCAGCTACCCGCTGTCATTTGTCCATACATCATCAACCCTTTTTTATCAAGCTCGTGGAATGTATCCCAATTGGCATATGCCGGGACGATATTGGAATTGGCGATCAGAACACGCGGTGCATCCGTATGTGATTTGAAGATTGCCACCGGTTTACCCGATTGAACAAGTAATGTTTCATCATTTTCCAATTCTTTTAGCGATCTTACAATTGCATCGAAGCTTTCCCAATTTCTTGCAGCTTTCCCGATTCCGCCGTAGACGACTAGTTTTTCAGGGTGCTCTGCCACTTCAGGATCCAAATTATTCATCAACATACGTAGTGCCGCTTCTTGTTGCCAGCCTTTTGTATTTAATTCTGTTCCTCTATAGCGAATTACCTTTTGTTCTGCAACCGTTTTCATACTAACGCCTCCTATTTGTCTATGATTTCATTATAGGGTGTTAATTCTTATTTTATTTTATAATTTAGTGCTATTTTTACGATTAGTTTATTAATTATTATTTAAATTAGCTCTTTTTATAATTTATCTCAATTGTAATAGTAGATTATTATTTTTGACTTGAATTAGAAATAAGGTATGGTTTGGGTTTTGAGCGTGGGGACATGGTTTTGAGCGCCTAGAGAAATCTTTGAGCGCGGGAACACGTTTATGAGCTCCCAGAGCAATCTTTGAGCGCGGGAACACGTTTATGAGCTCCCAGAGCAATCTTTGAGCGCGGGAACACGTTTATGAGCTCCCAGAGCAATCTTTGAGCGCACGATTCACTTCCTTATAACAAAACACCATCTTTCATTGAAAGATGGTGTTTGACATCTCAGCGCATTCGGTAGGCGAACGGCGTACAATTTTCAATTTGCTTGAACTTAGCGGAGAAATAACTTTGATGGACATATCCGACTAAACGGGAAATCTCCTCGAGGGACAGGTCCGTTTCCTGAAGCAATCTTTTCGCTTCTTCAATTCGTACACGGTGCAACACGACACGGAAAGGTTGATCAGATTCCGCCGCAAATCTACGACTTAATGTACTTTTGTTAATGCGCAACGCCTCGGCGCAGTTGGCCAATCCCCACCCGGCATCCCAATAATTCGCTTCAATTAAAGCCCTCGTTTTTTCAACAAGCGATTGTTCGCCATTCCTTAAATGTACATTTGCCGTTTCATCCGAAAATAGCCGAATTGTAAACGCAAGCAAGTCTTGCACCATTTCATAAATGATCGGACTTTGAACAATTTGTTGAAACACCGCATAATAAGCGGATTCCCATTCATCTGTTTGCAATTGATACGATTTCATATAGCGACGAATTTGCGCGAGGACACTCGTCATGCGGATGCGGACCATTTCGGGATCGGGATACGGTCTTTGATACGTCAAAAACTCTTTTTCCACCCAATGACGGATTCTTTTCACATCTCGCGTCTCCAACATTTCAATCCATTCCCGCTGTTCAAGCGGTGTAAGAAAGGGATCCATTGGCAGCCAATATACTTGTTGGTTATTCGATAGAATAATATCATAGCCTTCAAAAAAGATTTCTTCCGTCCTCTGTTTCGTCTGTTCAAACGTTTCTTTGATCGATTGAACTGCTGCGCTTTCATGATAAACAATTGCTAGCGGCTCCCCGACACGCTCTTTCCATTGACCGAGGAATGTCCGATATTCCTCTTGAAAAAAAACTTTGTCCTGCGTTTCATGAACGCAAAGAATAAAATCCGTCAGTGCGAAAAACTGATGCTGCTTCGTAAATGGAAATCGTTGGAGTTCATCATAAATTAAAGGCAGCATCGATGAGTGTTTCGGTAAAAAGGCAGCCATCGTCATTGACTCTGCTCGTTCACGTTCCAAAAAGAACAAATCGGCATAGTCGATAGAATCACCCGTCAATTCGCTACTCACCTTCATCGCGTGCTGTCGCTGTGCATTCCGCAGCTGATAACGGACCTGTTGAATTTGCTTAATTAAATCCGTTGGAGAAAACGGGCGAAACAACACATCTTCCGCATGAAATCGCAATCCACGGTAGGCCGTTTGAAAGATCCGTTCAGAGGAAATCCCGATCCAACGAAAATTGGCTTGTTGCAATTGCTCCTCAAGCCTATTATTTTCAGAAGTCCACCCATCCATATCCAACAACAATAAGTCCGGACTATTTTTATCCACTTGTTGAATGTATTCTTCCAATGAAGCAAACGTCGTCATCACCGAACCAGACAAATGGCTCTCGACAATCCATCGAATGCCTTCCGCTTCTAATCTGTCCTTTGCGACTAAATGGATTTGCATGTCAATCACATCACTTTTATGAATAGTTCACTTATAGTGGAAAGAAAATCGGTATCGCAATCATCATAACGACGAACATCACCAGCTGCAAAGGTACCCCGATCTTCACAAAGTCAAAGAAGCGATAACCTCCCGCTGTCATGACAAGTGCATTGGTCGGGGAAGCAACAGGTGTAGCAAAAGCCATCCCTGAAGCGACCGCTACAGCGATTAAAAACGTATACGGGCTGGCATCTAAACTGATGGCGGCATTCATCGCGATCGGGGCAAACAAAACGGCCGTTGCCGTATTGCTAATAAACTGACCAAATACCATTGTAATAAAGTAAATGCCTGCAAGAACCCCTATGGCTCCCAATCCACCAAGCATTTGAATAATCCCTTCCGAAAGCATGACCATGCCACCCGTTTTTTCAAGAGCCGTCGCCATCGGTAACATGGCTGCGATGAGCACAATGCTCTCCCAATTGATTTTGCTATAAGCATCGTCCATATTCCGCACGCATCCCGTTACAATCATCAGTACCGCACCGATGGAAACAGAGATGACAGCCGGAAATACTTCCAAAATCATCAGGGCGACCATCAGCAACATGATACCACCAGCGATAGGGGCTTTGCCATTCGCAGCAGCCATACTCGCATGCTCTTTCGGCTGTCCAACAACGACCACGTCACTCGTTTCCCGAGCAAGCAATTCAATTTCATCCCAAGAGCCTTGCACTAATAGCGCATCGCCAAAACGAAGTCGCTCTTTGGACATTTCTTTTACGACATATTCCCCGCGACGATTGATCCCAAGAATATTTAAATTGTATTTTTCCCTAAAACTGACGCTTCTTACGGTCTCATTGATCAGGCTGGAATGTGGTGTCAATAATACTTCCGCCATGCCCAGTTGCTTCGACACAAGTTCGTCCGCTTCTGCATCCCCTTCTATCAGCACGAGCGCAAAATCTATAACCAACTTTTCCATATTGTCCAGTGAACCTTGTATATGTAAAATATCTTTCGCCTGCACAATGCTATTCGGTCCAGCCATTTCCTGATAGGTCATCGGCAATAACTTCATACCTTCTGAAGATTTACGTTCCACTTTCAAAATATAGACTTGATACTTTCCCGGCAGCTTAAGTTGGGCGAGCCTTTTCCCAATCATCGGGGATTCTTCCGGTACAGTGACCCGAAACAATTGACCGCCTAATTGGTAATCGGCAACAAGCTGTTTCGGCGATAGCCGATGCTCGTCTTTCGAACTGTTTTTCCTTTCTCCATGCGGAAGCAATATATTTCGCACGGCATACAAATAAATGATGCCAACAATGACACCGATCACCCCGATTGGCGTAATTTCAAAAAAACCAAGCTTTTCAAAACCATGATCTACCAAATTCTGACTGACAATCAAGTTCGGTGGTGAAGCAATCAACGTCAATAAGCCAGAAAAACTGGCCATATAAGATAAAGGTATTAAAAACTTTGCCGGACTGCTTTTCATGCTAATGGCTACACTAACGACAATCGGTAGCATCAAAGCGACAGTCCCAGTATTACTCATAAATGCTCCGACAAAAGCGACGATCACTAGCAATAAAATAAATAATTTTTTCTCACTATCCCCAGACGAACGAAGGAGCACATTGCCTGCCATTTGAGCAAGCCCTGTCCGCAAAATTCCCGCCCCGACAATAAATAAGCCGGCAATCATAATAACGACGGAGTTCGAAAAGCCGACAAGCGCTTCCGATGCATCCAACACTCCCGTCAACACTAACATCAATAATGCGAGCACAGCGACAAGATCCGCACGGACCCGATTGCTCATAAATAAAATGATGCTAAATGCCAAAATGATAAATGTAATAATCAGTTGCACATTCATCCGTATCCTTTCAATCTATTTACTATCTAGATTGTATACCAACATGCAAAAAAGCGCTCTTTTGGGGAGAGCGCTTTTTAGGTTTATTCATTTTTTCAATACATTTTAAAAGATCTTTTTACGATCCCGCTCTTCTTTTAAGATTTCAACCGATTCCCTGAAGCGTAACGAGTGAACATTTTCACGTTCACGTAAAAACTTGAGGGAATCATTGATCAATGGGTCATCTGAGACATCTATCAGCCATTGGTACGTTGCACGCGCCTTTTCTTCCGCTGCAATATCTTCATACAGGTCCGCAATTGGATCTCCTTTTGCTTGGATATACGTAGCCGTGAATGGTACACCGCTCGCATTTTCATAAAAGAGGTCATGACCATGATTCACAAAGTGCGCACCCAGTCCTGCTTCAACTAATTGTTCAGGAGTAGCGTCTTTCGTCAATTTATAAATCATCGTTGCAAGCATTTCAAGATGTGAAAACTCTTCTGTCGCAATATCATTCAGGACTCCAATCACTTTATCAGGAACGGTATAACGTTGGTTCATATAACGGAGTGCAGCTGCAAGTTCTCCATCTGCACCTCCATATTGCTCCATTAGGAATTTGGCAAGTTTCGGATTACATGTACTCACTTCAACAGGATATAAAAGCTTTTTTTCGTAGACCCACATGCTAATTTACCCTCCTTATCGTTGCCATGGCCATGGGGTTTGATTCCAGCGCCAACCGATTTCAAGTGCTTTTTCGGTTGGAACGGATGCGAGCGATAAGGGGCCATATCGATTTTCGTATTGACGGCGTACTTGAGCGGCTTTTTTAATCGCTTCACGCCATTGCTGCAAAGCCTCTTCATCATTCGGATGCGTGTTCGTATAGAGTGTGAGCTCAACCACAACGAAATCCGCTTGTTGTACAAGTTCCATCATGCGGCGCTCTTCTTCAAACGCAGCCATTTGTTGCCCTTCTTCAAACGACTTCACGATATCCCCTCCTCACGGGAAAATCCATCCACTAGTGCAGGCCAAAGCGAACCTTGCCGAAGTGCCTCTGCAGGAGTATTTTGCGGAAGACCCGGTGGTTGAAAATTCATAAAAATTTGAGGTGGCAATACAAACGTCTTCACCAAGATGGGCGGACATGGATCAAGTGGGGAAACATACGGTCTGTAACTTCCCCTAAATTGCGGACGCTCCAATTTTTCATCACTCCTTGAAATAGCTTATGTGGAGATTCTGTCTTTGATACCAATTGGGTAATTTTATGCATTCTATTAGGCTTCATAAACAGGCAGATACCCTCATATGCTGATTGTTAGAAAAGGAGGTCATTTATTGGTTAAATCATTCCAAGAGGTAGCGCTGTATGAACTTCATTTTTGGCTTCAAATACTAGAAAATCATAGTCAGTTTATCCACGACTCATTAGCCCCGAATGAACGAGAAAACATCCAAACAGCAAATTCCTTCAAGAAATGGTTTGAAGAAGCATTTGCAATTTCAAAAGAGCCGCTCAACGAACAGCAACTTCTTTCACTTCTACAACAAGCAAAAAAGACTAGTGAAGAAATACGGAATTTCAAATTGCATTTGATCAAAGAACAATTAGTCGGTACCATTCACATTTCCCTTACTCCTACATTCATTAACCATATGGTCAATGAAGTCGAAGAGGCCATCCGCCTGTTTTCCTATTTGGAAAATGGACAAAAACCTCCGTCTGTTCACCCGCTCCATCATGATTTGCTATGGTTATTGGACGCGGCAGGTCATGCGGGAGCCATAGACGCAAATCTCGATCGAGTGGAAAAACAGTTAAAAGGAGAAAGTCGGGGTTTCACAAAGGAATGGGAAGACTTTTATTTAAAGGCAGTGGAGCTTGCAGGGTTCCTACGGACAAATGTCATGAAGTTTCCTGCATTAAACAAGTTTCATGACGATATTCAATTGGAAATGGCATTATTTAAAACCTTTTTGCGTGAATTGGAGGAAATGGGACTGAAAAAAGAATCGCTTGGCACATTGACCCCATTAATGGCCGACCATATGGCGCGCGAGGAAAGTTATTATTTGTTGAAGCTGGCTGAATCAACACAGTAAAGCAATTAGATATTTCAAACAAAAAGTATCGGATTTTCCGACAGCGCTAAATTGTCGGTAAGTCTGGTCTTTTTAATTTTACGTCTTTTATATAGTAAGAACATTATTCAAGAAAGTATCCCCTGTATAAATCGATGTATTTGTCAAACACTAAATTAATGATCGTTAGACACGGAAAGCAAGGAGGATATCGTCGTGAAATTTCCGGGATTAAAAACAAGTCTGGTCATTATCCTGTTTTTTTCCTTTGCTCTCGCTTCTTTTGCAACGGAAAAAGGAAGACCTTATTACGAAAAAAAGGGTTTTGTTCTTTGGGAAATCAAGACAGAAGATAAAGTCATTGCGCTTACCTTTGATGATGGTCCTCATTCCACTTATACACCTCAAATTTTAGATTTGCTTTCGTTATACGATGCAAAAGCGACATTTTTTGTCGTCGGCGAACGGGCTGAAAAGCATCCAGAGATTATTCTCCGGGAAATCGAAGACGGTCATGAAATCGCCAATCATACGTATACGCATCCTTTTTCAAGCTCAATCGACCAACTGAAGATGGAATTGGAAAAGACTAACAAACTAATCCACAGCATTACAGGCATTTATCCGGCGTTATATCGTCCTGTGGGTGGGAATTATAATGAACATACTATTAATACGGCTGTTGAAAGCGGCTATAAGGTGGTCATGTGGTCATGGCATCAAGATACAGAAGATTGGAAAAGGCCAGGAACCAAAAAAATCATCAATAAAGTTTTATCAGGTACTACTCCTGGTAACATCATCCTCTTCCATGATGCAGGTGGCGACCGTTCCCAAACGGTGGAAGCACTCAAAGAAATAATACCGGAACTTAAAAAACAGGGGTATGAATTTGTGACGGTATCTGAGCTTCTGAATCGCAGTGAAGCGCAAGTGAATAAATAAATTTTGTACGAACCGAACAAAAAGATGCAAGAACCCGCCACTTGGCTCTTGCATCTCCACTTTTTTATCCTTTTTCCAGGTTTTTATTGCATTCACATGATATTTCCTTGCGCTCAAGTAAGATTTGGTTGCACTTAACTATGATTTGATTGCAACTAAGGCCTTTCAACCTATTCCTTCAACTGAAAAACGGCAATATCTCCAACACGCTCATGGTTATCCTTCGAAGTGGTTATATAAGCCGTTTTGGAATCCTCGCTCCAATGTCCTGATAATGAAATGACCGCATATAGATCATCGGTATTCTCCATGATTCTTACGCTATTGGTTAGTTGACCATCTGCTATTTCTGCCATATAGACATTTGTTTTGAAATCACCTTCAATTTGCACAGGCATATCGAACATGATTTTACTTTCGTCAGGAGATAGGTTATAAAATGGTACCCATATGCCTTCGCTGTCCTTGCCTCCCGACACAAGTTGTTGGACTCCATTTGTTGTTTTGTCCCAATAATAGATCCCCGTTTTCCCATCATATGTTCCGTTAAAAAGCAGAGACCCATCTTGTAAAAGATCGAAATCATTAAACTGGGTATCTTCGCCTCCGAAATTTGCAACCGTATTTATTTGCCCTTGATCCGTTAGTTGATAGACACCGTATCCGTTCTCTTCACTACGAGCAGCGATATAGACGTCATCTCCCGTTTTTTTAATAGAGGATATCGTAGCATCTTCATACTTGCTCAAGTCCCATATAGCCGTTTCATTTTTTTCAATACTGATAAGGCTCAATGTATGTGTATTGTAATCGAAATAAGCAACTTCGTCTCCAACAAAACGCGAATCCTCCGGTGATCCATTTTCAAGTAATTGCACCTTGCCGTTTTTTAAATTATGAATGAAAATTTTCCCTTCTTCATAAGCTAACGCCCAATTTCCGTTACCTGAAATCTCCCTAACTTCTTGATCCGCAAGTTTCTTTTCTTCCCCAGTCTTGAAATCCAAAGAGTAAAACTTTCCCTCTTCATTAAAATAAATTTTCTCCCCATAAATCACTTTATGGAATTTTTGGTTCGTAATATTTCGCCCGATCTCAATATCTTGTTGCCGTGACACCTCCAAATTACTATCCGCCAACGAACTTTCAAGCTGAACGTCTTCATTCACAATGACCGTTTCTTGGATTTGCGCGTTCCCATGTGTTGAACAACCTGCTGCCAATATGCTGACTGCAACAAGGAAAGCAAGTCCTTTCCGTTTTCCCTTCATCATCAATTCCTCCTTTTTGCGTACAATCCAAGCATACACATCACCTATTGCCAACCTTTCAGCAATTATTGCCATCTTGTTGCCGACGAACAAAAGCGAAGGGCGCCTGCTTAGATGTGACAGGTATAAGACAGGTTGGCGAAGAGGCGGTTTTTGCCTCATAGCCAACATGGCTTATGACCCGAGCATCTGGCGCCCGGAGCCTAGACGAGGAAGAAAGATGGAAAGCGTCACTTGTCCATTTTCGTCTTCAAAAGCAATTGTCCCGTTATGTTGCTCGATAATTTGTTTACAAATATACAAACCGAGACCGCTATTCCCCTCTCCTTTTGTATGAATAAACGGCTCAAATGCATGCAAAGCGATCTGACGAGGTACGGGATCACAGACATTCGTCACTGTTACCATTCCAGCCATGATGCTTACCGCTATCCGCGTTCCTGTCACTCCATATTTCATCGCATTATCAAGCACATTGAGAAAGACTCGTCTGAGCTCGTCCCGATTTCCACAGACAATAAAGTCTTCTCCTTGCACATCAATTGTCATCTGCCGTTTGTGCGCTTTCAACGTCATATCTTCAGAAATCGATTCGATAAATGGAAGCATATGAACCGTTTCTTGCTTCTTTAAAAAAGGTACTGCATCCCTCTTCGATAGCTCAATCAATTCAATGACCATCCGATTGAGACGGTCGCTTTCCAAACGGATTTTTTCGGTTGCTTTCCGTAGAAATACGGGATCATCAAAGTCTTCCTCCCCGATAATTTGGGCATAGCCTGAAATCGTGGCAAGGGGCGTTTTTAACTCATGCGTCACATTATTAAAAAAGGATGTTCTGCTCTTCTCCGCCTGAACAACTTTTTCTTTTTCCTGTTCAATCGTCTCGATTTGTCGTTTGATATGCTGTTGCATTTCATTGAAGCTTGTCGCTAATTCTTCCAGCTCATCCCTTGTTTCCACCTGCACCTCAACGCTATAATCTCCTGCCGCCACTTTTTTCGTCGCAGCCGTCAATCGTCGTAATGGCTTGATCATCCGGCTCGTCAATAAAGAAGACAGTAAAAATACCCCTACAAATAAGCAAATAATGAGCACGCGAAAACTATGTAAAATCGTCTTATTCGCCGCAAATAAATTTGTATAATCCCCTGTGAAGCGGAAAACGCCATATAATTGGTCATGCAAATAGACTGGATACGCAAAATAAACCAAATTGCCGCCCGGCACATCAACACGTGTAAATGCCGCTTTATTGCTGAAAGCTGCTTTCAGCTCCTCATTTGAGTTGGCATTCAAATTGTTTTGGAACGTTTGATTTTCGACTAGTATCCGTTCATCAATCGCAATCGCTTCATACAAAAAAAGACCATCCCGATCATACAAAGCCACGTTTTGTCCATGGAGCTTGCTTAATTCTTGCGCAATCACGCCGCCATACTCTTTGAACAGATCCTGCTCTGGAGGATGGATCAATGCAAATTGTTTAATATGCTCTCTTGTCGTATGCTGAAGTTTCGTCACTTCATTTGTAATCATGACCGTACTATTTGCTTCCAACGAGTCCTTCATCACCCGATCGACAATGAATGCAGCCAATGTGAATAAAATGAAATAGCCGACAATGAATTTCCGTTGGATCGTCCATCTCATCCGCTCAATTCCCCCTCATCTTATAACCGACACCAAATACCGTTTCAATAATCGAAGGAAGCATAGCATCATCCAGCTTTTTTCTGACCCGCTGCACGTGGACATCGACTGTCCGTAAATCACCAACATAATCAAAATCCCAAACGCTATCGAGAATCTCTTCACGGGAGAATACTTGATTTTTATGTTGTACAAAAAACAGCAACAAGTCATATTCCTTCGGTTTAAATACGACGATTTCATTATCTTTTAATACCGTGTGAGAACGGGGTTCAATCCGTATCCGGTCGTTGATGGCCAATGACGTTGAAGCCACCGTGCGACCTTGACGACGAAGAAGTACTTTAATACGAGCAATGATTTCCCGTACATCGAACGGTTTCGTCATATAATCATCCGCGCCCAGTTCAAGTCCGAGCACTTTATCCACAATATCATCCCGTGCAGTAAGCATCAGAACTGGGACATTGCTCATGGCCGTCAACTTCTTACAAATATCAAATCCATCCATATCTGGCAACATAACATCCAAAATGACCAGATCCGGACCAATCCCTTCGAATAATCGCACCCCCTCTTGCCCAGTAGCCGCACCGTTTACACGATAGCCCTCTTTTCGCAAAGCATAAGCCAATATATCCATAATCGATTCCTCATCTTCTATTATTAAAATCGTTTCATCCTTCGCCATAAATTCCACTCCTTACTTCCTTTTATTCTACTAAAAACTTATTGCCAAGTTGTTGCGAATCGAACAGCGAAGGGTTCGATTTGCCGTATTTCTTCGGTCTTTGCAGAAATTAAGGAACCTTCATGACTTAGCCGCGGTTTGAGTTCCCAGCCAAAAGCATTTCCTTATGCCACCGGGGCCCCTTTTGATATACTTGCTCTAGTAAATGTGTAAGAAAAAGGAGACATTACATGCAAAATTTAACTGGTAAAAACGCATTGATTACAGGAGCGGGCAAAGGAATCGGCCGCGCAACTGCCATCGCATTCGCCAAAGAAGGCATCAATATCGGACTTCTTGGAAGAACGGCTGCTAACCTTGAAGCGGTAGCAAAAGAACTGGAAGAATACGGCGTGAATGTAACGATGGCGACTGCTGATGTAGCGGATAATGAATCCGTCATCGCGGCGGTCGAACATATCAAATCCGAACTCGGACCGATCGATATCCTCATCAACAACGCAGGCGTCGGCAAGTTCGGGAAGTTTCTTGAACTTTCTCCGGAAGAATTCAAAAACATTATCGATATTAACTTGATGGGTGTCTATTATGTAACAAGAGCGGTATTGCCGGAAATGATCGAACGGGAAACCGGCGATATCATAAACATTTCCTCCACAGCAGGACAAAAAGGCGCACCTGTCACAAGCGCTTACAGTGCATCAAAATTCGGTCTGCTCGGTCTAACAGAGTCTCTCATGTTGGAAGTGAGAAAGCACAATATCCGTGTCAGCGCCTTGACGCCAAGTACGGTTGCTACGGATTTGGCTTTCGCTGAAAATCTGACAGACGGCAACCCGGACAAAGTGATGCAACCGGAAGACCTCGCAGAAGTGATGGTCTCACAATTGAAACTACACCCACGCATCCTCGTAAAATCAGCAGGACTGTGGTCAACAAATCCTTAACTGAAAAAGGTGTCCAACTCGTCTTCTTTCCGACAAGTTGGGCACCTTTTGTAATCCCTACGCCTTCGCTCAATAATAAGGCGATATTAAAATATAGACCAACACACCTGTAAAGCTGACATACAGCCAAATCGGCATCGTCCAGCGGGCAATTTTCTTATGACGCTCATTTTCCATATTCCAAGCGCGGGCCACAGTCGTCAATGCAAGCGGAACAATTGCCGCCGCCAGAAGGATATGGGTAATTAACACAAAATAATAGAATCCCGCCATAAAACCTTCTCCACCATAAGGCGTTGACGGCGATAGATAATGGAACGCCACATATGTAACAAGAAAAAGGGACGTTGTCGTAAACGCCGCGTAAATGAAACGGCGATGGACTGTAACGTTGCGTTTCACAATCGCGATAAGTGCAGCCAGTAAAAACACAAACGTAAAGCTATTCAAAATGGCATTGATCAACGGTAAAATCGTCACATCAAATAAATCGAAATCCTCAACGCCCGGCAAACCGGACAACACACCTATCGCCCCAATCAAGATGACAGATAATGCAATAATCATCGGTCTATAATTCCGTTTTTGAAACGGCTTTGCCGTACCTCCAATATTCTTCAAAACATTCACTTCACTTTCAAATCAATTATGCCTCCTTTAATTGTATAGCAATATACAAAAAAGTGCCCCAAAATTGAGCACTTTTTTGTGAACATCTTATCGGATTGTCGTTTCTTCCTTAACTGCAAGCCATGGACGATTCTGTTCCCAACGCACCGTAACGGGAACCTTATATGTTTCGGACAACAATTCCGGCTTCAATACGTCTTCTTTCGGACCTTTGGCAACAATTTCCCCATCTTTTAGAAGCAACACATGAGTAATCTCTTTTACCAGTTCTTCAATATGATGGGTAACGTAAATAATATGACATTTACTTCCAACTACTTCTTCCAACACACCGAGAAATTGTTCGCGTGATAAAATATCCAGACCGGAACAAGGCTCATCCAAAATGAGCATCTTCGGATCACTCATTAATGCACGAGCAATCAATACACGCCGCTTTTCCCCTTCCGACAATAGGTGGTAGGGCTTCCCTTTTAAATAAGACAATCGCAAGCTCTCCAGTAAATGATCCGCCTTCTCCCAATCCTCGGGTGCCACTTGCTCATAAATACCAAAACTCGCAAATTTCCCACTCACGATCACCCGCTCCACTTTTTCCTTGTTAAAGAAATCCGCAAAACGATCTAAGGAACTGCTGACAAACCCGATTTTTTTCCGCAACTCCGGTAAATTGGTTTTGCCGAACAGATTACCGAGCACCTCCACTTCACCACTTGACGGAAAATGATATCCCGATACAATATTGAGCAACGATGTCTTTCCCGAACCGTTCAAACCGAGGATTCCCCAATGCTCATCAGGCTGTATACGCCAATCAATGCCCTGTAAAATTTCATTCTCCCCTCTTCGGAATGCAACATTCTTTAATGAAACAATATCATTCATGATAAATCCCCCTCATATGTAGATTTGCAAGATTCACACTATAATTCCTTTAAATAACTGTAAGTGAATTACGCAATTTTTTCAATTCGAAACCCGAAATTCTTTTCCTGAATTCAGTAAATTTCTGCTATACTTATATCAATTACGCCTCGGCGTAATTGCGTCCGGCTTTTGAATTGCGAATTGAACAGCGAAGGGTTCGATTTGCCTTAATTTCTGCGTTTTTTGCAGAAATTAAGGCACTTAGATAAGCGCAATTAACTCCTTTCAAAATCCGTGACATCCGCCGGAGGCATTAACTTGATTCAGCATAGTTTAAACCTCACTGAATTGAGTGCATGTCTAGCATAAACACCGCCACTAGTAAAAGTGCAAGAGCTTCTGCTGAAGCAAGTTAAAAGTCTTGTGAATAGGGATGAATACCAATGGATTTAATTATGATTCTATTACCCGTCTTTATCATTTTCTTCATCGGGTATATGGGACAAAAACTGATCGGATTCGATATTAAGTCGATTTCGACAGCTGCTCTTTATTTAATGTCACCTTTTTTGGCATTCCGCACATTTTATTCGAATGAATTAACGATGGACTATTTTTATATCGTTCTCTTCAGTTTAATTTTGACAATTGTTCTGCTCCTCATCGTTTGGCTCACTTCACTTGCCATGAAGGCAACACGCCCTGAACGTTCTGCAATGATTCTTGGCGGCGTGTTCATGAATAGTGGAAATTACGGGGCACCCGTCGTCCTTTTCGCTTTCGGGGCCGTCGGATTTGACTACGCAGTCATTATGATGGTGCTCCAATCATTGCTAATGAACACCGTTGGCATCTTTTTTGCATCATTAGGAGGAGAAGAAAAAGCGACATGGCGTGAATCATTTCAACGCGTGATCCGTATGCCGCTCATCTATGCGGCTTTTTTAGGCCTTGCCCTTCAATTGCTGCACGTGCACGTTCCAAATACTTTAATGGAAGGGATCAGTCTTGTTGCAGATGCATCAATTCCGACCGTCATGCTTGTCCTCGGGATGCAACTTGCTGTCATTGCCAAAAAAAGAGTGGCTTACCGCTACGTGACTGCCGTCTCGGTCATTCGAATGGCACTATCGCCGTTACTCGCCGTCGCAATTGTCTATTTCATGCCGATCAATGATCTATTAAAAGCGGTGATCATTCTTCAATCCTCGATGCCTGCAGCTGCTAATACGACAATGTTCGCACTGCAATTCGGAACAGAGCCTGATCTTGTATCGTTCACCACTTTTGTCACGACGCTTATCAGTATCCTCACAATACCTGTCGTGCTACTGTTTCTTGGTGTATAACAATTTCATAAACGGGCCGTCATCGCAACATTTCCTTTCTCCGTATAACTCCGCTCCTCTTCGGTTAAATTGAAGATAGCGGACTTGTGGAAAGGACGATCGCCTTGAAAAGTATACGAACCATACATATCTTTACATTGTTTACAGCTATGCTTGTCATAAGCGCTTGCACCAACCAAAATCTTGTGACCAACCCGCCTTCCGAAACGTCTGAAGAATCCCTTGGCGAAACATATGGCTTCACTCAATTCAATGTAGCCATTGATACGAAAGAAATGAAACAAGCACTGACAGCCAATTACGATGAAAAACGTGACAAAACAGAGGCCGAATACGAAAACAAAATCGAAGACCTATACTTACACGGTAACGCAGCAATGGAAAAACTCGATAAAATTTTCAATGACCTATCCATCGAACCCGATATGGACGCCGAAGACATGGTAAAAAAAGCTTCCGAAGCATTCGAAGTCATCGATTACACCACGCTAAAATTAACAATTAAATTCAAAGGTTACGATACAAAGGAAATGATGATGACAAAGTAAAATCAGAATGAAGTTTCTGATATAATTTCTCCATTTTGGGCAATATTATGATAGCATGCATATTTCTCAATGAGTGGAGGGAATTTACTGTGGCAAAAATTGCAGTGGAACAACCATTTGAAGACGTTAAGGCGGCT
Source organism: Sporosarcina soli (assembly GCF_042655805.1). NCBI lineage: Bacteria > Bacillati > Bacillota > Bacilli > Caryophanales > Caryophanaceae > Sporosarcina > Sporosarcina soli. Next base: position 433,720 of record NZ_JBHSNO010000008.1, read on the forward strand.
TTGGAACAAAAAGGACATGAAGTGCAGATGTTCAACACAGATGAAAATGTTTCAGGCTTTGATATCGGCGTCGTCAGAGCCATCAACGAAGGAAATAATGACGAATTCGATTTTCCCGTCGTCAGCATGAAAGGCATGTCTATCGGAGATGTGGTCGATGCCGTTGAAACACGCGTCAATCAAATGTAAACAAAATGATAAGCACACAACGGAAGCAGCATCGAAATGATCTGACCCAAGAAAGTTAGACATATGTATTTAGGCTGCTTCAAGGACCTGAGTTCGGTATTCCACCGGGCTTAGGTCTTTTAATTTTGCCTTCATACGTCTGTTATTATAATAGTAAATATACTCTGCCAGTTCCTTCTCAAAATGCTCCATACTATCAAATTCTTGTAGATAAAGTAGCTCAGATTTTAATAAGCCAAAGAAATTTTCTATGACTGCATTATCCAAACAATTGCCCTCACGGGACATACTCTGTTTAATCTTATGTTGTTTTAATGTTCGTTGATATTGTTTCATTTGATAGTGCCAACCTTGGTCAGAATGAAGAATGACTTGATCACCTGGTTGAAGACGTGTCAATGCTTGTTTTAACATATCATCAACTAATTTATACTCCGGACGACTCATTACCGTGTAGGCGATTATTTCACCGTTACACAAATCTAGTACTGGCGATAAATAATGTTTCTCACCAAATAAATGAAATTCTGTCACATCTGTTACCCATTTCTCAATCATGTTTTCCGCTGTAAAATCACGTTGTAAAATGTTCGGCACTATTTTCCCGACATTACCTTTATACGAACGGTATTTTTTCATTCTTACTTCGCATTTAATGCCCATGGCATTTATCAATTTATTAATTGTTTTCAGATCATGATAGAAGCCATATTTCTTTAATTCTTTAGCAACCCGGCGATACCCACAACGTCCTTTATGTTCATGATAAATGGACTGAATAGCAGCCTTCACATTGGAGTATTTATCAGCACGGCTTAAACGCTTTTCCCAGTAATAATATGTACTACGTGGAATATCAGCGACTTTGATTAATTCCACCACTTCATAGATTTCCTTTAGTTCATAAATCACTTGCACTTTGATTTGGTTGGTAATTTTTCTTTCATTTGAACTAAAGTATTTAACTTTTTTAAATATGCATTCTCCATTTCCAGGTGCTTAATACGTGCTTCAAGTTCTTCTACAGACCCTTCAGCAGGTGCAGGTTTCGTTGTTTTTTTGTGTCTTTTTTCATGGATGGTCGCCCCTTTTTCTTAGAAACAAGGGCATCATAACCACCAATTTCAAACTTCTTCTTCCAATTTCGAATCATGCCTGAAGATGAAATGTTAAAAATAGCAGCTGTGTCGATTGAAGATGTACCTGTTTCGTTCATATAATTTAGTACACTCATTTTTTACTCAGCAGAATAGTTTGTATAGGATTTTGAGAATGCCTCTATACCATTTTCTTGATAAAGGCGAACCCAGGCACTGATAACCTGCAGGGTAATGCCAATGTCTTTCGCAATTTCATTCATGGATTCATGTCCATTTACATATCGTTTAACCGCTTGGATTCTTTGTTCAACTGTTAATTTTGCCATAAAAAAAAACCCATAAAAATTAGATTAGTGTCTAACTTTTACGGGGCAGTTCAGAAAAGATGCTGCTTTTTCTTTAGCGGATTTAATCTTTCACTTTAATGGACGTGAATCGAACAGCAAAGGGTTCGATTTGCCTTAATTTCTGCATTTTTGCAGAAATTAAGGCACTTAGATAAGTGCAATTGACTCCTTTCAAAATCTGTGACATCCGCCGGAGGCTTTAACTTGATTCAGCCGGGGTATGAACCCCTACTGAATTGAATGCATGTCTAGCATTCATCCCACCACTCATGAAAGTGGGGGACTTCTGCTGAAACAAGTTAAAACAATCGAATTTAATCATTTTATTACTCATTTTTCACAGTCTAATATCTCCCCCAATCCCTTGGTGTAACTAGTCGTTTTTAGTTTTAGAAATAGGATTTGCAGTCAATAAAACAGTAAATTGCGAGTGCTTAGGTATATGCAGAATTTCATTGTCGATCGGGAGAATGAATTGGCGAGGATTGCTGAAAGAAATCAGGCACATCAAAACGAGCAAACTAGACCATATTAAGAACACAATTGCAAAATAATATGGGAGGTTTTCTTAGTGTAACAAGGTACGCACAGCAATCTATATTCCAATCCGAAAACGCCGGGAAATCGACAAGAAGTAAAGGATGAGATTTCGATGGAGTTGGCCGAGCTGGGTAATCTTCAACCGAAGCATGAGCCGATGACGCCGAACCATCGGGAAACGGCCGAGAGGGATAAATACAAAGGCTGAGTATAGAAAGCCATGTCTGTGTGTGAATTCAGACATGGCTTTTGTTTTTTATTGGGTATTCCCCTCCACTAAAGACTATATACCTATGTTTGCGCTGGTTTATCGTCTTTTTTCTTTTTATATTTATTCCTCATGAGGGCAATGACCAAAAGGAACAGCGGAAGTGATAGTTGAATGAAGAACGAATAAAGCGGGAAATCGGTAGCGTCAAAGCGGCCAACTGCCATCTCACTCGGCAAACCCCAAAAAGTAAATTGAACCAGCAATATCCCAATCGGCCAAACGACAGGTCGGTAATCAGAGAGGTTCAACCATTGGGCTGTTCCCAAAGCGAGCACGTAATATAAAACGGATATTTTGACAAAGGCACCGACAATCCAAACCGCCATGATGACTGCCTCTATGTTTTCGAAAAAGGAACCGAGATTGGCATAACGGATCGCATTCATGAGCGGATAGGTTTTGTTGGATGTTGCCATGCCTAACACAAAAAGGGCAGCTAGATTAACGATCACGAACGTCAACATTGTGCCTAAGACGGAATACATCCCAAATTTCATGCCTTTCTTCTCATCTGCCAAGTAAGGCAGTAAAAATGCAATTACAAAAATCTCCCCGAACCATCCCGAAGGTGGGATTGCCCCTTTAAAGGTAGGCATGATGCCGTTTTCCAGTATGGGAAGTATGTTGCCGAAGTGGAAGTCCTTCGCTAGGAAAAGGATAGAAAAGAACAAAGGTAGTATAAATATTGGAAAAAGAAATTGAGCGCATCTTGCCAGCACTTCCAGACGCCCGTATATACAGAATGCACAAAGAAATAGCATGGAGACAACGACGAAAATAAGCGGCGTACGGAATAAAAAGGATGTAAGAATGAAATCACTATAATTCCTTATTACGCTTCCTGTAACCTCCATATAGAAAATAAGGACAAAAAAGCCGCTCACTTTTCCCGGTATCCGGCCCATGATGTCTTCACTATATTGCATGACCGTTTTCCCGGGGTAAAGCTTGTGAAGCGTAATGGCAATGAATACAATCAAAAAACCGGCTAAAGAGGCAATGATAGGTGATATCCAAAGATCATTTCCCGCATATTTAGCTGTAATGGCAGGCAACCCAATGATTCCGGTGGCAACAATGGTAAGATACAGTAGCATCGCCATTTGCAAAGCTGAAATTTTTCCCTTCTCCATTATTACCACTTCCTTTCGCTAGTTTACAAAAGTTAATTCTGCATATACTCAATGAATGGTTTAAATAAAAACTGTCTTACTGCAGAAGGTCCTTTTATATACTGAAGGTCAAACATGGATAAGAGAAGGCCAATGGCAAGGAGTACTATAAAAGCTGTTTTATCTTTTTTAGGATTTGTTTTCATTTTCGGCCACTGTAAAAAAACAATAATCATCACAATGATCATGGTCGCAAAGAATGCACCCCACTTCAATTTCCACTCCCCCTTTCCTTAATTGACTCATCGACGAATCCCCGACTACGAATATGGGCATCAATGACAAATTCTATTTTCACTTCCGGGAAAACCTCTTCCCATCGACCCTTGACTGTCTTCCATTGCTTTGGATATTTCCGATGAAACTCTTTCCCAAAGTGGGCGGCATCTACTCTCATGTCCTGTGATTCTTCAATTGCTTTTCTCATACGATCCTCGATTTGTTTCCCAAAGGCTTTTTCGATTTTCTTTACCTGTTTGGGATCATCCAAATTTAAAACCGTGCTATTTTGCACAACAACTCCTTCTGTTTTCACCTTAATTATCATAGTCCATTCTCCACCGGAAATCTTCGGCGTCAAATTCACTTTAGATTTTATCTGGGTCATAGATAAGTCACCTTCTACATTTTCGGGGGTCATATTTATCGAAGCTTCCTTAATCCTATCTTTTAACCAAAGCAATCCCCTTGTTGTCGATTCGGTCAAAACGCCAACCATTTTATCTTTTCTGAACATCGCGGTTCCATTAATTTTTGGCAGTTCAGATAGCGTACCATCACTTGTCTCTTCCTCTTTTATCGTTAGGTATGGAAGACTGGCACTGTGGTCTTCATTTAACATCATTTCATCCAGCTCCAACAAGGTGACGCCATTAACTGAACCCCTGGCAGTCATTTCACGAATCATTTCCGCCGGATTTCGTTCTAGGGGAACCTTATGTCCTATGAACGGTTTTGCCTCGCCTTCACTTACGAAGACAAAGGCACGTTCTCTAGGCAGCGGGTCGCGGACAAGAAAATCCAAAGAATCTTGAATCCCATCCTTTGCAATCCCCTCACCGAATATAAACACTTTGCAAGATCCCCAGAAGACCTTTCTAGACAAGTCGGCTTGTAGCATGGATAGGGCATCGGGTAAATTATCGCCTTTTTGGGACCTGACCAAGGTCGCTTGTCCCCCACCACCACCCCCTTCTCCCTGATTACTGCCCATCGATTTTGGAACGACTATTTCAATGGCCAATTCCACTTGGCCTTTATCACTTTTATCAATTGTGGCTGCCACGACAATGGCTAAATCATTTATTTCTGTTCTGTCTCCGCAACCGCCCACAAAAAAGACTGGTACAACAAGAGTCGAAAATAAGAGCATTTTTTTTAACAGCGTGTGTTTTGTTCTATAAATGACTTTACTCATCACCCTTCAGTCCCTTCCCCTCTTTCCGGACCTGGCTTCTGATGTGGGGCTTGTCGATTTATATTTATTTCTTTGTCAAAACGGGGACGCGTATCCATCTTCCACATAGGCGCTCTCCATAGGACATCCTTCAAGTCGCTCTTTTTTAATGGCGCGAGCGGCCCTAAATATGGTGCTCCAAATGATCTTAATCCACATAGATGAATCACAATAGCTAAAATACCAAGCATAATACCTAGCAATCCAGACACACTTGCCAGTATGATCAATGGAAAACGAAGCATTCGGATTGAATAACCAAACATATAGCGCGGAATCATGAAAGACGCAATTCCCGTTGTCGCCACCACAATTACCATTGGGGCTGAAACCAATCCCGCCTGAACTGATGCTTGGCCAATGACTAGGGCACCGACAATACTAACTGCGGATCCCACTTGATTCGGTAGCCTTACACCTGCTTCGCGCAGCGCCTCCAACATCAATTCCATAAGTAACACTTCTACGAAAGCGGGAAAAGGAACGTTTTCCCTTGCGGCTGCAATGCTAATCAGCAAGGCGTCCGGTATCATCTCTTGATGGAAAGTCGTTATGGCTACGTAAAGTGCCGGAAACACAAGAGCGGCGAAAAGGAAAACAAATCGCAACCAACGGATCAATGTGCGAATAATATAGCGGTCATAATAATCATCAGGTGCTTGAAGCATAGTAAAAAAAGTAACAGGGGCAATCAAGGCAAAGGGTGTCCCATCTGTCAAAATAGCTGCCCGGCCTTCCAGTAAACTAGCACTAACGACATCCGGCCGCTCCGTTGACAAGATTTGAGGGAAAGGTGAATACGGATTATCCTCGATCATTTCCTCAATGTATTCACTTTCTAACACACCATCAATTTTTATACGTTTCAAACGACTTTCCATTTCCTCTATAAGTGGTGGAGAAACAATTCCTTCGATATAGATCAGGGATACACTCGTCTTTGAATATTCACCAATCGTCATCGTTTTGATTTTCATGGCAGGACTTTTAATAATGCGTCGCAACAACGACGTATTCACCTGAAGGGATTCAATAAATCCCCCGCGCGGCCCCCTGATCACCTTTTCAGCTTCAGGCTCATCTATGCTACGTTTTTCAAACTTCGTTAAACCGAAAGAAACGGCATAGAGTTCCCCTTCCAACAACAAAATTGGACGGCCCGTTGAGATGGATTCAATGCAATCCGCCACTAGATTCACTTTCTTTGTATCGGATATGGTTAACTGGTTTTTGATCCAATCAATCCCCGGCGGCTCATTCTCATTTACCTCCATTTTCATCAAAGGTGATAAGACATTCCCGTCAAGCAGATCCGTATCGGTAAGTCCCTCAATGTATATAATCATTGCGTCCATCTGTCCAAAAATGCGGAATGGCCAAAAAATAACATCTGAACAATCAAGATAAATCGAGCGAAACGCATAGACATTTTGCTGAAAATCTTTTTGTAGGGTTTCCTGCGACTTGGCATTTTGGGCTGTAACTGCCTGCTGTTTTTGACTTGATTTATTCAAAAACCTGCGTGAATTCCGGATCATGCCAGCGTCCCCCCTTTTTATGGTACTGTTACTACTTTTCACTTACTTACGAGTTTCTATACTTTGGATTGCAAAAGATACCAGGCACTTACACAATTCGGAATTGAACGGGGGGATTTACCACCGATGCGCGAGAGTTTACCACCGACTCGGCATATAATCATCAAAAAAAGCGCACAGTTCATGTGCGCTTTTTGCATTCAGTATGGATGAGACGGGCGGTATACACCTTCTGCAATCCAGCTTCCCTTTGCATTCATTTCATGAATGATTTGTACTTGCTCTTCAGGCATCCGTTTGATCCGCCCGCCATCCACGTTATGGTAAACAACCGCATCCAATTCGACAAAAGGGGAACCCATTTGCTTCGATAATTCCTTCGCATATGTCGTTTTCCCGCTTGCAACGATACCCATGATGAAGATTTTCATTTTCCACATTCCCGTTCATAAATGTTCGCGGCTTTTGATCTCTACCGTTTTTGGCTTCACCGGAAAGCGGCGATAACAAATGATGGTAATAGGCAGTAAAATGAGCAGGCCGACAATTCCCGTTCCGCCATCAATGACATATCTATGTTCTTCCGTTACTGAAAAGAAGAAGATAAATGTCCCTGAAATGTTTAACATTCCGTGCATCAAGGCAACCGAGTAGATCGATTTACTTTTTTCAAAAATATATTGAAGAATAATACCAGCTAAAATGCAAAAAGTTATCATGAAGATCAAACCTAAATGATGACTTTGCCCGAAATTCAAATCATAAAAGTAAATCATTGGCGCATGCCAAACTCCCCAAACTATGCCATCATAAATGAGTCACTTTTTGCCGTATAGTGTTACTAAATTCGGGTACAGGAATCCGCGCCAGCCCACTTCTTCCCCTATGAAAATTAGAATATTCAACAGCGGCGCTAACAGTAATTGTAAAAGTACAGCTATAAGGATATTCATCAATAACGAAGAGTCCTCATTATATGTAACTCAACTTTCACACACAATAAAACAGGGTAATCAGTTGCCGGGCCTAACTTTGTAGCCGACCTAATAGATCCATTGACATTTTAAAAAGCCAAAAAAACACCTCATTCTTTTGGTATAGTGAGATTAACGAGAAATCACTACCACATAGAAGAGGTGCCTCCTACATAATGCAGGTATTAAAAAATCAGTTGGCTTCAGCTGTTCGTACTTATTTCAACTTGTCTTTTTCCTGATTTTTCAACATAGAAACTGGTTCTCTCTATTAGATTCAAAAAAGGCCGAGCGTTATCCAGCCAAGTATGCCGTGTATCGGTTCTTAAATCAGTCCACGTTCAATTGGCGCCGGTTTTTATTATCTTTTAGTGCCTCTACGATTCAAAAAGTGAACCACCTCACGGATCAAACACGGCCAAAGGTGTTTATAATTGATGACTCTTCTTTTGATCGAAATCGTAGTAAAAAGGTGGAACTTCTCGCGCGCTGTTTCGATCATGCTTCACAGAAAATGCAGTTTTACAAAGGTTTTCGGATTCTTACGTTGGGCTCGTCAGATGGCTGCACATTTATGCCGATTGATTTTTCCTTACTTAGTTCGAAAAAAGCCCAAATCAATGTCCTATCAACAGCTATCGATAAACGCGCCTCTGGCTATAAACGTCGAGTAAATGCGTTACAATCGGTTCCCGAACAGATTCCAGCGATGATTCAGCGTGCACTTGCGAGTGGAATTGACGCGAGTTATGTCTTGATAGATTCTTGGTTTACGATGCCATCCCTTATTAAGGACATTGTTGACCAAGGGATTGATGTGATTGAGTGGCGGCTTAGGTGTCCCGCTGCTTGGCGTATACTCCGGTATGGACTCTGATATCTTAGTCATATTGCGTGCTGCCATCATCAAGTTTTCTCGAATTGTGAGGGAGGGGAAGTGAATCAAGATGATCATTTGGAATGATGAAATCGCTAACAAAACATCTGTGGGATATTCTTCCACGGATGTTCGGCTTATCTATTTGATAAATCAGACACTACATTCCTCGGTTCTTGAAATGGGCCACAGTGATTTATAGTTTAGTAGATATCAGAAAAATGACTGATTTAATTTCCAAAGCGAGTATTCCCACCTCAAGTTCTCCCTTATCGCACATACTCTTTTTCCACGGGAGACTCCAATCCAGATACTGCTTGCTGCCCAAAGGTAATCAAGGCATTCCAACTTCCGGAAGATTGGCCCTCTGCCAAATAAGCAGGCTCCATTTCATCATCGAGCATACTGAGCAACATTGCCAAATGTCGGCCGCCGGATTCGACCCTTGCAAACCGGGCATATTCAGGGAGCATGTCATAGGCAGCTTGATAGTCTTTTTTCATGATGAATTCCACGAATTGTTTATCGAGTGCATGCTCGGTAACGGTTGGCTTATTATGCCGTCCCCTGACTAGGTTATGAGACAACGCACCACTCGAGAGGAATACAAATTTCTTATCGCTTTCACGTAAAACCTTGGCGATGATGTTTCCCCAGTCGTAAGTCTCTTCAAGGGATGCCGCAAGCGTGACAGATAAATTGATGACCGGAATATCCTCATTTGGAACGAGATAGCGCAAAGGGACAACACTTCCATAATCCCAAAGGAAATAAGGATCATTGACACCTTGCACTTGGAGTCCCGCATCCTCGCCGGCTTTCACCAGCTGCTGGGCCAACTGTTCATCACCTGGATAATGGTATGGTACATCCTTTATGAGGTCGGGTGCTTCGAATGCAGTCAACATCCCTTTATGGACGGGTGTACAGTCTACATAGTGAAAAAATGTACTTGGCCAATGACAAGAAACGAGGACAATGGCATCCGGTCTGATCTGTTCAATCTGTTTGGCAACTTGTTTCATCTCCGTCACTAAATCCTGTTGAAAATCTGGCACTTGGTCTTCGTGGCAAATACTCGGAACATGAGGAACTAACATACTCAATTCAATCGTCATAGCTACCTCCTAGAGTAATTGATTGTCGTCGATCAGTTGTGATCGGACACCGGCTTTCCAGCTTTCCCCCAATGCGTTTTTGGAATCTCCGTGACGAGTACCCTGATCGACTCCACAGGCGCATCCAATGTTTCGGCAACTGTCGTTGTAATGTTTTCAATGACTTCAGCGACCTTCTCTTTTGGTCTGCCTTCCATCAGATTGACATGGATAATCGGCATTTTTTTCTTCCTCTCTTCTAGTTAGTTCGTGACGGTGAATGACACTTCACCAAGCCCATCGAATTTGCCGCTTACGACATCCCCTTCTTGCAGTAATACAGCGCCCGTAATAGCACCTGATAAAATCACATTGCCTTTTCGGATTTTGTCGCCTTTTCTAGCCAGCATATTCGCTAACATCGCGATCGCATTGGCCGGATGGCCGAGAACAGCGGCACCTGCTCCCAATTCTCTGATCTCTCCATTGATGGATAAAGTTGCTCCAACTAAATCGAGTTCAAATTGGTCCGGCGTTTTCACCGTCGTGCCAAAAACGACCCGTGATGTCGATGCATTATCCGCAACGACATCCGGCAGTGTGAAATTGAAATTCTCATAACGGCTATCAATAATTTCTAAAGCTGGAAGAACCGATTGTGTTTTCGCCAACACTTGAGCACCCGTTACGCCCGGACCAACAATATCCTCGCCGATGATAAAAGCGATTTCCGCCTCCACTTTCGGATGGATCAAATCACTCAGGGAAACTTCCCCGCCATTTTCAATCAGCATATAATCAAACACATAGCCGTAAATCGGATCATTGACATTCATTTGCTGCATTTTCGCCTTGCTTGTCAAGCCCATCTTCGGACCGACGATTTTATGCCCTTCCGCCAGTTTCATCGCAACGAGTTCCTGTTGAACGAGATAACCTTCTTCCACCGTTAAATCCGGTTTTAATTGAGCCGTCACTTTTTTGATCTCTCTTTTTTCCACTTCACCCGCTACTACATAATTAGCAATTTCTTTTATTGTTGTTGCATTCATCAGAATTTCCCCCTTTGTAAGCCGTATTAAAAATGAACCGTCACTTCTCCCAAATGAGCGAATCTTGCCGTGAAGGAATCTCCTTCTGTTGCTTCCACTGCTGCAGATAAGGCTCCGGATAAGATCACTTCTCCTGCCCGAAGCGTAATATCAAAATCGGCCAATCGATTGGCCAACCATGCGACACAATGGGCCGGATGTCCGAGAGCAGCCGCACCGACGCCTGTATTGACGACTTCCCCATTTTTCTTCAATACCATTCCGAGTAATTCAAGGTCGACCTCTTCAATTTTCTTTGGCTTTCCGCCTAATACATAGAAAGCGGAGGACGCATTATCGGCAATCGTATCCGGAAGTTGAATCTTCCAATCTTGGATTCTGCTATCGACAATTTCAATGGCTGGAACGACGTAGTCTGTCGCTTGCAATACATCGAGCGTTGTGACATTCGGTCCCTTTAAATCTTCTTTCAGAATAAAAGCGATTTCCGCTTCCACTTTTGGTTGAAGCAACTTCTGTTTCGGAACAGCGCTTCCATTTTCAACGACCATACTATCCAACAAATGACCGTAATCGGGTTCATTGACCCCAAGCAAGGTTTGCATCGCTTTTGATGTCAATCCGATTTTCTTACCGACAATAGTCTGACCTTGTACTACCTTCCTTTCAATATTTTCAAGCTGAATGAAATAAGCTTCGTCGATCGTAAGCTCCGGCTCTACCGAAGTGAGGGGTGAGATGCCCTCTAAGCTTTCTTCAGCCACACGTAATTGGTCTGCAAATTGTTGACGTTTATTCGCCACTTCAGTTGTCATTTGGTTTCCCCCTTATAACTTAATCGTGATATTGGATAACTCCGTGAAGAAATCAAGGCTGTGCATGCCGCCTGTTCTTCCAATCCCACTCTGCTTCATACCGCCAAATGGTGTTCTCAAGTCACGTAGGAACCAAGTATTCACCCAGATAATTCCTGCCTCGACTTGATGGGCTACTCGATGACCGCGTTTAATATCACTTGTCCATATTGTTGCACTTAATCCGTAATGAGTATCATTAGCTTGCATGATGACTTCCTCTTCCGTATCAAAAGGGATGACCGTTACGACAGGTCCGAAAATCTCTTCACGGACACAACGGGAATTCCGATCCAATCCGGTGATGATAGTCGGTTCCAAATAATAGCCTTTCTCAATTCCCGCTGGTCGCTTGCCCCCCGTTAAAATCACTCCGCCGTCTTCACGGGCAATATCAATATAGCTGTTGACACGATCATAATGTTCTTTACTGATCAAAGCTCCTACATTCGTATCTGCTTCAAATGGCTGTCCGACTTTTAATTCTTTTACTCTTGCCGTAAACCTTTCTAAAAATTGATCGTATGCAGGTCTTTCCACGTAAATCCGGGAACCGCATAAGCAAACTTCCCCTTGATTGATAAAACTCGATTTGATGGTCGTTTCAATTACTTCATCCATGTCCGCGTCCGCAAAAATGATATTGGGATTTTTCCCACCCAATTCATACGATAGTTTTTTTAAAGTATCTGCCGCAGACTTCATAATGGCAGAACCTGTCCCCGGTTCTCCAATGAAAGTGATTGCGTCAATGTCGGGATGTTCGGAAATCGCGCCTCCTGCTGAATTCGGTCCGAATCCGTGAACAAGATTCACAACCCCATCTGGAACTCCTGCTTCTTTCAGTATTTCCATTAGCACAGTTGCCGTCATCGGTGTCCATTCTGCCGGTTTGATAACAGCGGTATTTCCCATTCCTAGGCATGGTGCCAACTTCCACGTCAATAGTAATAGCGGGAGATTCCACGGCTTAATAATTCCTACGACGCCTACTGGTCTCCGAATCGAATAGTGAAGCGCAGCTTGGTTCTGTTGATAGGCATCCGTACCGACAGAAATAATATAGTCAGCAAAGAAATGGAAGTTATAAGCCGCTCTTGGGACGTCGACCGAATTCGCCAGTGAAAAAGGTTTCCCGGTATCCAGCGATTCTAACTGGGCAAGCTCTTCCTGCCTTTCAAGGATCAAATCCCCAATCTTGCGAAGTATTTTGGACCGCTCCTCCAAAGTCATCGTTTTCCAAGGGCCATCCAAAGCTCTCCTAGCTGCAGCGACTGCATAGTCAACTTCTTGCTTGCCACCTTCTGCCACCGTACCAAGCACTTCTTCTGTGGCCGGATTAATATTTTCGAAGCTCTTTTTATTTTGCGAGTCTACGAACTGTCCATTTATAAAATGTTGACAATCGATGGCCTGGATTTTTGTTTTTGTTAGCATTTGTTTTCCTCCCCCGGAATTTGAATTTTACGACTTTCCGAATATTATGGTATCAGCGAGTGATTGCGTATACAACCCCCTAGTTCCGCTAGACGCAACAAAACAAAATAAATTTCATTTTTATTAGTTTGTTGACAATTATCCAAATTTTTGTTTAACATAAAGCAACTATGATTTTATTTATGAAACATTTATCTTAAATCAGCGCATGTCCAAACGCCCGCTAAATTAAGATAAAGCCTCCGGCGGGTGTCACAGATTTTGAAGGGAGTTAAGGAAGGCAGTCTAAGTTCGCGACGTCCAGTAAGGAAAGTACCTTAATTTCTGCACAGTTCGCAAAAATACGGCAAATCGAACCCTTTGCTGTTCGATTCGCAACGACTGCATGACCTACAACCTGTAGGCCTCAAGCTCGATTCAAAATCTGGACGCAATTATACCGAGGCATAATTGATCTAAGGAGGTGTTTGTCAGTGATCAACACAGAACAGCAAGGAAATCAACTCTCATCTGTGAAAAATGCGCTGCGGATTTTACAAAGTTTTTCTATGGATGAACCGGAAAAAAGAATTAGCGACATTGCAAAATCATTGCAACTGAACAAAAGTACAGTCAGTCGAACAATGTCCACTATGGCGAGTGAAGGCTTTGTGATAAAGGATCCCGAGACGCAAAAGTACCGATTGGGTTTGGCCATTCTTTCACTGAGCGGCATTATCAATACGAACATGGACATCTATCAAGAATCCATGCCGGTATTGAATAAGTTAGTAGAAACATGCGGAGAAACGGCCCACATTTCTGTATTGGAAAACCATGAAGTAATCTACTTACAAAAAGTAGAGTGCAATCATCCCGTTCGCTTTTTAACGCATGTCGGAAAGCGCAATCCAGCCTACTGTACAAGTTCAGGAAAAGTGCTATTGGCATTTTCGGATGAAGGAATTACCGAGGCGATCATAGCCAATGGCCTACAGCCTTACACAGAGGAAACAATCACGGATCCCGATGAATTGCGGACACATTTAAAACAAGTAAGGGAAATGGGGCATTCTTACAGCTTTGAAGAACTTTCAGAGGGTGTCATCTCAATCGGTACGCCAATATTCGATTACACAGGTAAGATTGTTGCGGCATTGTCCGTCGTCGGACCAAAACAGCGCATCCATTCGGGGAAAATTCAAAGCATTTTACACCATACACTGCGTGCGAGTTCTGAAGTGTCAAGTCGCCTAGGTTATAGAAAATAGAAAGCTAGGAGGAACATATAAATGCATGATTTTCATACGCATTTCATTCCGTCTGATGTATCCACATGGCTGAAAGATCATCGGGATGTTGTAAAGGCAAAATGGCGCCAAAAAGAAGAATCGAAAAACGAATTTTTAGTCGTGAATGGTAAATGGGGATTTGAACTTAAACCAACCTTTATCGATCTTGCACAATATCAAGAAGCACAAGAGCAAGTTGGTGTTACACACTCCATGCTCTCCCCTATTCCCCAGCTTTTCATGTACGACACAGACGCAGAACTGACAGCCGATATTTCTAAAGTTTATAACGACTCTTTAGTTCAACTGTCCAAAGCTTTTCCCGATGCAATCAGCGCACTTGGAACAGTCCCTTTGCAAACGCCTGAACAGGCAGCCCGAATTTTGCAAGATGCGATGCATAACGGCTTAAAAGGCGTCATTATCGGCCCCGGTTTACCTGGTCATATGTTGTCGGATGATTTTTTCATCCCTTTTTTCGAAGAAGCAAACCGATTGAACGCCATCGTCTTCATCCATCCACTCTTAGCTGAAGATCCTCGGTTAAAAAGAAGGATGATGCCGAATCTGATCGGTGTCCCTTGGGAAACGACCGTATGTGCAACGGATTTATTGCTAAGCGGATTTATTGATCGCTATCCGAATATAAAAGTCTTACTCGCACATGGTGGCGGTTTTCTCCCATACCAATTAGGGAGATTGGACAAAGGATTTGAACAATGGGAGGCGGTATCTGCCCAGTTGCAGGCCCCTCCGTCTGAATATGCCAAGCGATTTTGGTATGACACCGTTTTATGGAGTGAGGACAGTATTGAATTTTTAACGAAAACCGTCGGTGAAGATCGAGTCGTCCCAGGCTCTGATTTCCCTTTCGACTTATGTGCCTGGCCGCCTAAAATTGGTAATGACAAAGGCATTCATTCTTTATTGGCATCAGCCGATTCCATCAACCTGAAATAAGACTGTTTAGCCGAACGACAAGTGAAAATAAATTTGCTGAAGCAAATTAAAGGTATTCAAAAAAATCCATTAAAGGAATAGTTGTTGTTCCTTTAATGGATTTTAGATAATTCTTTGTAATTGTATAACTCATCGTAAAATTGACTGCTAAAGGCAGAAATCAAATCCACTCATCACAACACCATTAACCTTTATATTCTACTCGTGTAATTTGCATCTGCCTCGGCGATTTTTGGGATCGCTTCTGAACGTTCCTTTTCATGCTTTTCGTCCACTTTCTTTTCCTCACGGTAAATAGCATGCTTTTCCTGTACAAACAGCAAGGCTACCCCACCGATCAACGAAGCAATCCCAATCACGCCAAAATTATATTGCGGTTGCAGATTCATCGATAAGAGTAAACCTACAATAAGGGGAGCTAGAATGCCACCAATCCGGCCAAATGCCATTGTGCTACCGATTGCTGTTGCACGCATATGAGTAGGATAATACTGTGAAACAAATGTATTGGACAAATTTTGAACACCGATTGTTGCGGCGCCTATTATAGTAATCAACCCCAACACAATCGCGGTATTCTTTGAATATCCAATGAGAGCAAGAGCAATAGCACCGGAAAAGAAAAGTGGAACAAGCACTTTTTTAAATCCAATTCTATCCATCACTGGTCCTAAAACGACTGTCCCAAGAATGGCACCTAGTTGCATCACTGCCGTGAAGAGTAAGCTGGAACTCAAATCGAAACCTGCTGCCATTAGGAGGCGCGGTAACCAGGTATTCATTGCAAATACGAGAAGTAATGAGCAGAAAAAGGCAATCCAGAACATCATCGTACTAAATGTCCGTTTTTCTTGGAATAACTGGCTAAATGTTGACCCAACTACGCTTTGTGTACGTTTCGGCATTTCGATCCGATCTGCCGGACTAATGGTTGGATCCACCTTTGTCAAAATCCCTTTCACCTTGTCCATCTTCCCCTTTTCAATGAGGTAGACGACGGATTCCGGTACACTTTTCATGATCAATGGCAACAAGATGATTGGAATAATCGCAATCCAAAAAGTAGGTTTCCATCCTACTGTCGGCAGTAATGCACGACTTGTTAACGCGGCAACAACCGCTCCCGTTGAATAGCCCGCAAAGACAAATGCGACAAGCGCTGTCCGCCTTTTTTGGGGTGCAAACTCTGTCACAAGTGCGATGATATTCGGCATGACACCACCAAGACCGAGACCCGCTATAATTCGACAGACAGTGAATATCCCTGCACTCGTTGCAAAGCCTGCAAGAAAAGTAAACAGGCTAAATAACGCCGTACATATGATAATGACTCTTTTTCGTCCTACTTTATCCGCCATCAATCCGAAGATGACTGCCCCAACTGCAGTACCTGCAACCGTATAACTTCCGATTGCACCGCCCATCACATCGGACATCCCCCATTCTTCCATTAGCGTAGACACAACCGCACCGTAAATCACAACATCGTAACCGTCAAACATCAAAACGAAAAAGAGCCAAGCCACTAACAGAATATGAAACGAATGAACGCGACTCTTATTAATCACATCTATAGGATTAACTGTTTTCATATGTATTTCCCCCAGTCTCGTTGATAGCGCTTTCAGATAACTTTTAAAAATGAAGGATATATATCGCCAGTCAAAAAATGAAAACACCAAAGAAAGAGATTTCCATGGCGTCTTCATTTTCTCAATTGGCTGCTACTTCTTATAACGTTTATGAATATTATTCTTTTTATACGTCCCTGCTTCACTAAATTCAATCAGTTCCATCGAGAGCGCTAAGTAACGTTTATCAAATAGCTCCGCGAAGTGATCCGTTATTTCTTGAAAAAGCGCATCACATGCTTCCTTTTTATCTTCTGGAGATCTACCCGCGCCAATTTTTAAAGTGACATGGATAAAAGCATCATCTTCACTTCCATCGGCAACGCAGTAATGTTGTAATTCGATTGCTCTTGAACGGATTCCTCCAATCGGAAAGATATGACTACGTTCGATCAGGACCTTGTTGACATTCTTCAGCAACACAGGAATATTCCCTTCATCCCTCAAATTATCCGTGTACTCTACAATAATATGTGGCATGTTGCAACTCCCTTCACCTTTTGACCGTCAACTCTTTCGGCTGCTCGATGGAAAAAACTTCATCAGAGACAATCGTATTGACAAGTTTGCCAATCGATTCGATTTCTGTAACAACCTCATCCCCAATAGCTGTGTCAACCGTTCCGTGAGGCGTACCAGTCAAAATGATGTCATTTTCATTCAACGTCATAAAACTGCTCAAATACTCGATCAAAGCCGGGATATCAAATATCATATCCTTTGTCGAACCTTCTTGCGTCAATTTCCCGTTCACATACGTGCGCATCGCTAAATTCATCGGGTCCTTCACATCTGTAGCATCCACGAGCCAAGGGCCGATCACCGTACATGTATCCCGGTTTTTCACCCGTAAATTCGGACGATAATAGTTTTCCAAGTAATCTCTCAAGGCATAATCATTCGCAACCGTATACCCTTTGACATAATCATACGCATCTTCTTTTTTCACATTGCGTGCCGGGCGACCGATGACAACTGCCAATTCACATTCATAGTGCATAAACGTGACATCACTTGGACGTCGTGTCTCTGCGTTATGGCCGATAAATGTATTAGGTCCTTTTAAAAAGACGAGTGGCTCTTCGGGTGCTTTAAAAGCGAGTTCAGCTGCATGGTCCGCAAAGTTCAACCCGAGGGCAAAAACTGTACGTGGTTCAACTGGCGGCAACCACACGACTTCCTGTTCTTCCACAACCCGACCATCTTGTAAACGGATTCCCTCATCCTTGATGACTGCTTGATGAATCGCACCGCCATAGGCTACTCTTGCTGTTTTCATCGCGAAGCACCTCCATCTATATCACTTTCATTAACGAGTGTATTTTCCAAATAGCCGATGCCGTCGATTTCAATACGGACAAGGTCGCCAACTTTTGCTAAAGGCGGATTTTCTGGAACACCGACGAGTAAAATATCTCCAGGATGCAATGTCATAAAATCTGTAACATCCTCTAGCAGACGTGCAACGGAACGAACCAGATTCGCCGTTGTATTTTCTTGGCGGACTTCGCCGTTTACCAACACTTTGACTGTCAGTGTATCTGCATTGTCAATCGCTTCTCTCTCCACAATATAAGGTCCGATTGGGCAAAACCCATCACGTGATTTTTGGCTGATCGCCGGGCGATAAAAACTCGTATGCGGAATGCTGACATCATTGACAATGGTAAAGCCTGTAACATAATCCAAAGCGTCCTTTTCCTTTACTCTTGTTGCAACTTTACCGATGACAAGGCCAAGCGCCGCGCCCACTTCCAATTGGTCCGTTCCATCCGGCACAGGAATAGGCGAATGATGCCCGCTCACTGTATTAACCGGTTTAATATAGAGCACTGGCGCTTTTGGCGGTGCTTTATAGGGAGCCTCGTTTACTGCATTCCCAAGTGCCTCAAATGTCCCATGATAGTTTAATAACGTCCCGTACACAGTTCCAATTTCAATTGAATCTCGCGAAACGGAAGCGGGCTCTCCCGCTTTCCCTCTAATGTCGCGCCGAAGATCCACATTACGAATTTGTACTTCTGTCATGTTCTTCCACGTCCTTATCTTAAGAAGTTATCATTTCCCCAGGATTACATCCTACTATCCATTACTCAATTTCGATTAAACACAACAAGTTTCAATTCCATCATATCTTCCATTGCATACTTGATCCCTTCCCTGCCTGTACCACTTTCTTTTACACCACCATAAGGCATATGGTCCACACGGAAAGTAGGAATATCGTTAATCATCACGCCTCCGACATGGAGCTTTTCAGCAGCATCCAACGCTGTATG
Organism: Sporosarcina soli; assembly: GCF_042655805.1. Taxonomy (NCBI): domain Bacteria; kingdom Bacillati; phylum Bacillota; class Bacilli; order Caryophanales; family Caryophanaceae; genus Sporosarcina; species Sporosarcina soli. Next base: position 452,765 of record NZ_JBHSNO010000008.1, read on the forward strand.
CACATTATTTGTATAAACGCCCGCTTGAAGGCCAAACTTCGAATCATTCACTTGTTCGATCGCTTCTTCAACCGATTGACATTTGTTCAAAATGACGATCGGAGCAAATACTTCCTGACATGATACTTTCATCGACGAATTGGCACTCAAAATGACTGTAGGGTGTAAAATATTCCCTGTAGATGTGCCTCCAACTACTACTTCAGCTCCACTCTGTTTCGCTTCCTCAATCCAGTTCAATGAACGTTCAACATCCCCTTTGGAAATAAGTGCGGACACGACAGTTTGAGGATCTAATGGGTCGCCCATTTGAACTTTGCGCGTAGCTTCCACAAATTTCTCAACAAATGCATCATAGACACGCTCATGAATATAGACTCGTTGCAATGAAATACAAACTTGTCCCTGATTGGAATAAGCGCCTGTTACACAGCGAGCAACGACTTTATCAAGATCAACGTCTTCGTCAATAATTACGGCCGCATTCGATCCAAGCTCTAAAGTGACACGTTTCAAACCGGCTTTGTTGCGGATGCCAATCCCAACAGCAGGACTTCCTGTAAATGTAATCGCAGCGATTCGATCATCCGTTACAAGTTTGTCACCGATTAGCTGGCCACTTCCCGACACTACATTGAGTGCCCCTGCAGGCAATCCGGCTTCTTTTAATAACTCTGCTAAGAAATAGGAGGATAACGGTGTTTGACTTGCGGGTTTTAACACAACTGTGTTTCCAGTAGCGATTGCCGGTCCCACTTTATGTGCCACCAAATTCATTGGAAAGTTAAAAGGCGTAATCGCACCTATTACGCCAATCGGTTCATGTACAGTATAGGCAATCCGATTTTCTCCGCTTGGCGCAGCATCAAGAGGCAATGTTTCTCCGTAAATACGTTTTGCTTCTTCCGCTGCAAATTTGTATGTTTGGATCGTGCGTTTCACTTCATCTCTTGCAGTTGTAATAGGCTTGGCAGCTTCCTTAGCAATAATTTCTGCCGCCTCTTCTGAACGTTCTTCCAGCAGAGCGACCAATCGTTCAAGAATGGAAGCGCGCTCGTGAGCTGGCATGGAAGCCATTATCTTAGTAGCACGATAAGCAGCTTCGATCGCTTCATCCACTTCAGCTTCATTGGCAACCGGAACATGGGCAATTGTTTCGTTTGAATAAGGGGAAGTTAAAGCTTTGTAACCTACAGCTTCCTTCCATTCATTATTAATAAATAAATGTTTTTTCACTTCAGTTTGTGTAGTCATTTGTCCATCCCTTTCCATTCCCCAAATTTGGACGCTGCATCAAGTTAAATCATAGGGCATACTAGCATTCATCCCGCCACTCATAAAAGTGGCGGGAATTTTGCAGCCGAATCATGTTGAAGTTTATATGGCTCTTTCTTCTGGATAGGCATATTCATAGAGTCCATATGCTTCGTTTTGCTTACCGTACAAAAAGTCAATCCAATGGATTTCTATACTTTTTTGTAAAGTGTTCGGTGAGCAATGATGTATCCTAATTAACAAGGTTGAACCTTGATCACTCCATGTCATTTGGTGACATGTTCCAGCATATACTTGACCGTCAATTTCCACTTCTACCCGGTATGTGCCTAACTTAGGCAATCGATATAATGGATCAACATTTACTTTTACAAATTGATCGTTGTTATAGAAAAAGGCGTTTTGCTTTACTTCGCCCTTCACTTTATAAAAATCGCCAAGATAGGCAGGCACTTCATCTACACTACCTTCTGCAAGTAACTGTCGAATGGCGGTTGAACTGATTTTTTCACATTCAAAATCTATTTTTTGTACTTTTGTGACTGCGAATCTCCCACCACCGTGCTCGTACAACGTCTCCATAGACCCTGCTCCTTTAGAGCCGTAATGGTAGTCAAATCCAGCTACAACATGAACACATTTAAGTTTACTTATGTAGCTTTCAACAAAATTTTCTGGCGAGAGGCGAGCAAAATCTTGGGTGAATTCGACAATAAACAGTTTCTCAACACCTAGGCTTTCAAATCGTTCCGCCTTTAATGGTAGCGGCGTCAAGTACGTCATCGGTCCTTGATCAGGAAACAAAATGTCTTTCGGATGAGGATAAAATGTCATCACTCCGAATGTACATTGCTCTTTTTCAGCTATCTCTTTTGCTTGTTGTAAAATTCCTTGGTGTCCAAGATGTACGCCATCAAAGAATCCCAATGCAAGTACACATGATTTCATTTCGGCTACCACTTCTGACGAAACTCCCTGTTTAATGTGAATGATTTCCATTTACTGCACCTCTCTTCCCGAGATTAGATCAATTGCGTTTCGGCAAGCTTCCCATATTTTCCTTCATAGAATGTAAGGGGCTTTCCATCGCGTAGAACGATGTCTTCTACTTCCCCGATAAACAATGTGTGATCCCCTACAATTTGCGTGCCATACACTTTGCAAACAACATTTGCAAGTGCGTCTTTTACGACAGGAACACCTTGAACCGTGTCTAAATCCGCTTCCCGCTTTTCTTTCAGCTGGCCTGCAAAGAGCATGGATACTTCTTGTTGTTGTTCTGACAAGATGTTGACGGCAAACTTTCCAGATTCCCGGATTTTTTCGAGCATACGTGCCTTCTCGCCAATCGAGACAACGACCAATCTCGGATTTAACGATACCGACATAAAAGCATTAGCTGTCATGCCATGCGACTCGCCGCCGTGATCCGTCGTAATGACGGTCACGCCTGTCGCGAATTTCCCCATGGCATTGCGAAATGTGCGATCATCCATGTGAAGCTCCTCCATTCATCTAATACTTAAAGAACAAATTCTGGCTTTCGTTGCTCAAGATTTGGCTCGATGCGCGCAACGGGTTCACCTGTTTCAATATCCAAGAATGTCGATGTTTCATTGAACCAGCTATCCGGTGCTTTCGCTCCCCATAGCGTCTGACGTTGCGGATTATTCAAGTCCCATTTGATTGGCTTAGCATCCCGATCAGCTGTTAAGTAATCACCGCTGTAAAGTTCAATACGGTACCCATCCGGATCTCTCAAGTAAAGGAAGAATGCATTCGATAAGCCATGTCGTCCCGGTCCACGCTCAATATTAGTTGAGTAACCAAGAGAAGCCATCACATCACAGCAGTGGATTAACGCCAATGGATCCGGCAATGAAAAAGCAACATGGTGAAGACTTGGTCCATTACCGTTCATAAATGCCTGATCATGGACCGTCTGTTTGCGGTGAAGCCATGCAGCCCAAACGCGCTCATCTTCTGTCGTCGTGTATTCTGAACAAGCAAATCCAAGTTCTTCTGTAAAGAAGTCATAAGCTTTTTGAACATCTGGAACAGCACAGTTCACATGGTCAATGCGCAATACTTTGGCACCTTTATATAAGTCGTATCGTTGAAGCATGCGCTCAGCATCATCCATTTCCGCATAAAATTCAAGTGGCAAGTTGGAAATATCATGTACATGTAGCGCACGTCCAAGCGCGTGTTGTGTTCCTTTCTCAAGCCATTTTGTCTTCAAACCTTTTGACTTGAATAGTTTTTCCAACTCATCCAAATCAGCATCTTTTTCCACTTTATAACCAAGAGCATGAACGCCTGGCTTATCTGATTTTTTAAGTACAAGGCTATGGTGCTTATGCTCCTCAAGCCCTCTTAAATAGACATACTTATCATTGCTTTCTGTTTCGATGAAGCCAAGAGCATCTAGGTAAAATGCCTTTGATACTTCTAAATCTTTTACATTAAGAATTGTTCTGCCGATACGGGTAATATTGAAGTTCATAATTGCTTCCCCCTTGTGAGTTGTTTTTTAGTTTTTCGCTAGTTCATCTGAACGCTCAAGGAACTCTTTTACGCGATCAACGTATTCTTGTTTGTCGTAGCCATTATAAAGCGCGCTCGCCATTCTAATCGGATCACCGAAGAAGAAACGCTCGTAAAGTGTTTGACGGGAACCGAATGTGCTGATACAAACATCCCATGCCAAACGGTACAATTTTACACGGTCATATGCATTACCTGTAGCGGACTGCAAGTATTTATCAAGATCTGGTCTGATTTCAGAGTTAAAGTCGGTTTCAGATGGAATCGCCATCAAACCGCTTGCGCCCATAAGTTGCATGATTTCTGTGAAACGTGGGTAGATTTTCGGGAAGTAATGACGTGCAACGTTTAACGGCCCGAAGTCCGGAGTCATCGTGCCCCATTTATCCAATTTTGCGTTCGCTTCGGATGCAACGACATACGCTTTCATCGTTTCCAGTGCGATGATCACTTCAGAAATTTTCTCTTGGATATGCTGATACTGACCGATATTGATCGTCTCAGCCATCAACTGAAGAATCCCTAGAATAAATTCCGTTTTCTTGATGTTTTTGGATACAACTTGGTGCGTCATATGCACAACCGCATTACTTTCGTTATACGCTTGGTTACAAACATTTACATCACCTAGGTTGAACACACGATCCCAAGGAACAACGACATCATCGAACACAACGATCGTATCCATTTCTTCAAAACGTGATCCGAGTGGATGATCAAAATTCGATTTGCCATAGTCAAATGATTCACGGCAGATGAATTTCAAGCCCGGTGTATTATTTGGAATGGAAAACGCATATGCATACGGATTTTCTTCTTCCGACTGTTTCAATAACGTAGATGGGAAAACCATAATTTCATCAGTAATTCCACCTTGCGTTGCTAGTAGCCGTGCGCCTTTGATGACGACACCTTCAGACGTTTTTTCTTTAATTCGTGCTGCGATATAAGGATCTGGCAGTTTGTCGAGCGTGACACTTCGATTGACTTGTGGTTGGATTAACGTATGTGTCAGCGATAAGTCGTTTTCACGGCAGTACTCTAAGTAATCCGCCATGTTTCTTTCATAGATGGAATCCTGCGTGCCGAACATTTCCGCGGCCGCCCCATAAGCCATCATGCCGACGTTAATGTAGTCTGGTGAACGACCCATCATCCCGTTGTTATGTTTCGCCCATTCCTGCATCATTTTGCGGCGCATTACCAAATCTTCTTTTGTTTTAGGCTGGATGAAAGATGTGCCTACCCGATTTCCTGTCGTCGGTGAAACGTATGTCATATAATCAATTTTGTCTGGATCATGCTGCAAATCATACAGCTCTGCCTGCGTTTTCATAACGCCTTTAAATGCCGGGTGTTCAGAGACTTTTCCCTTCACCTGCTCCCCATTGATCCATACATTTGCTTGTGCTGCATCTACTCGTTCAATATACTGCTTACCTGTTTTTGCTCCCACTTCACTCGCTCCTTTCAAATTTTTCTTTCATTACTTCTTTTTTCCAAATTGAGGAATGTGATGATCCCCTAAAGCCACATGAATGACTTTCGGTTCTGTATAAAATTCAAAGATTGCGTAGTGACCGCCTTCTCTTCCAATTCCACTGTCTTTCGTTCCGCCAAATGGAATACGAAGATCACGAACGTTTTGTGAGTTAATCCAGAGCATTCCGGCTTCTACCGCATGTGCTACACGATGCCCTTTTTTCATGTCATTTGTCCATACATAACCAGCAAGCCCATAACGGACATTATTTGCCGCTTGAATCGCTTCTTCTTCCGTTTCAAACTCAATGACTGCCATGACAGGTCCAAAAATTTCTTCCTGACACACTCGCATATCATTCGTAGCGTTCAACAATAGCGTAGGTGGTACATAGTTACCCGCTTTCAATTCTTCAGGTACAACCGCTTGGAAGACTTCGCATCCTTCTTGTTTAGCCACTTCAATGTAGTGTTTCACTTTATTGAAATGCTCTGTTTCGATTAATGGACCAAGCTCTGTAGATGGATCCAACGGGTCGCCGATTTTAATATTCAGTACACGTTCTTTTAGCTTTTCAACAAATTTATCTTTAATATTCTTGTGTACGAAAACGCGTGAGTTGGCTGTGCAACGTTCACCATTAAAGGAGAAAATTCCCCAAACCGCCGCATCAAGCGCACGATCGAAATCAGCATCGTCGAAAATAATAAGGGGTGATTTCCCGCCAAGTTCCATAGATGTCTTTTTCAACGTATCCGCTGAGTTTTTAATAATCGTTGAACCCGTCGTCGTTTCGCCTGTAAACGAAATCGCTTTCACGTCGGGATGCTTAACGAGTGCATCTCCCGCCGTTTCGCCAAATCCATGAACGACATTGAAGACACCTGCTGGAAGGTCGGCTTTATGAATGATTTCTGCCAGCTTGTTGGCTGTTAGAGGAGATAGCTCCGCCGGTTTTAAGACAACGGTATTTCCTGTTGCAAGTGCTGGAGCCACTTTCCAAGTTTCAAGCATAAACGGTGCGTTCCAAGGTGTGATTAAACCAACTACGCCAAGCGGTTTATACACTGTGTAGTTAATAAAATCTTCATCAACCGGATAAGATTCACCGTGTAGTTTTGTTTCCACCATACGTGCGTAAAAACGGAAGTTTTCAGCCGCACGCGCTGCCTGATTTTTAGTTTGACTGATTGGAAGTCCTGTATCAATCGATTCCAGCAAAGCAATCTCCTCAGCTTCTTCGTCAATCAGATCAGCAATCCGATTGATATAAACGAGGCGCTCTTTCACTTTCATACTGCCCCACGGCCCCTGCTCAAAAGCATCTTTGGCAGCCTTTACCGCTTCTTCAATATCTTCTTTTCGACCTTCAGCGATGTTATTGATGGTTTCATTGGTAAAAGGGCTGCGGTTGGAATACGTTGTTTTCCCTTGCCCACCTGTAAATTTCCCATTTATGTAAAGCTTGATATCGTCTACTTTCAATTGCTTCGTTTCATGTGTAATTGTCGTTTGCATGGCTATCACGCTCCTTTTTTGATTTGCTAGTTCCCTTTTAATATAAAAGGGAACTAGTAATATACATGAACTTATTTCCTACAATTACTTAGCCGCGACACCTTCTGGTAGAATATTGTACTGTTTTAACACTTCGCAAATTTCATCTTGTAAAGCTTGGGATGGTAGATCCATAGGCTTACGCAATACCGGAGCAATTTTGCCCATCATGCCAAGTGCCGCCTTAGCCGGAGCTGGGTTCGTATCCTTAAAGAGAATGTCATTCAAATTCATCAATTTATAATGAAGGTCAAGTGCTCTTTCCGTATCGCCTTCCATCCATGCAGTGTGCATTTCAGCCACTTCTGCTGGTGCTACGTTGGACGTTGCACTGATGGAACCTGCGCCGCCGATTGTCAGCATCGGGTAGCAAAGAAGCTCGATTCCTGAGTATAGTTGGAAGTCTCTTCCACATTCCAACATCACACGATTCACATGTTCAAAATCTTTGTTCGCTTCTTTCACCCCAATAATATTCGAGCAATCTTCCACAAGTCGTTTCATTGTACCGACTTCCATATTGACACCTGTTCGCCCTGGAATGTTGTAAATGATAATTGGAATGTCTACGGAATCTGCAACAGTTTTAAAATGCTTGTAAAGACCACTTTGGTTCGGTCTGTTATAATACGGAACGATGACCATCGCTGCATCTGCGCCCATCTCTTGTGCCGCTTTTGTGAGACGAAGTGTTTCTGCATGATTTACGGAACCTGTACCTGGTGCAAATGGCACGCGGCCATCGATCGCTTTGATCGCCGTTTCCATGACCGTCTCACGCTCATCCACAGTTAACGAACTTGGCTCTCCGGAAGTACCTGTTACCGAAATTCCGTGGCTACCACTTTCGATTTGCCAATTTATTAAACTTTTGAATGTCTCTAAGTCAAGACTTTCATCTTCTTTAAAAGGTGTAATGACAGGGGCAATGGACCCTCTCAGTTTTTCTCTTGCTTCTTGTATTTTTGCTAGTTTAGACATATTTAACAATCATCCCTTCCGAAGAGTTAGTTTATTCTGAATTGGTATCGCTTACAGTTTTATAGTATCATTGGGGTTGTAATATTAAAAATACTTAAAAAGTTCGTTTCCCATATGAAAATCATATGCATCATTCTAGGAGGGATTGGCTTGAATTTAAGACAACTAAGTTATTTCATCGCAATCGCTGAAGAAGGGCAAATTACAAGAGCAGCAAAAAAGCTGCATATGGCTCAACCTCCACTCAGCCAGCAACTGAAATTACTAGAAGAATCACTCGGAACAGTCCTTTTTGAACGTACAGGCCGAAACATTGAATTGACAGAAGCTGGGAAAGTACTCTATCAACGCGCTCAAAAGCTCTTGCAAGATGTCGATGATACGAGCAAGGAGATTCAGGAGATCGGCATGGGCTTGAGCGGAACCTTGTCCATCGGGTCTGTCGAAACGAATTTTTTCCATTTGTCCAGACGGCTCCGCCCTTTTCATGAGCAATACCCCAATGTCCAGTTTCGGCTTTTTTCAGGGGATTCCTATCGTTTAGCAAACAGGCTGAGGGAACGGGAAATCGAGCTTGCTATCATCCAGCTTCCTTTGAACCTCGATGATTTCTACTCGATTCCTCTACCGGCTGATCAATTTGTCTTTGTCACACAAGAGGACGGAATAGAGCGTAAGTCCATTTCACTTGAAGAGATTTCTGAACTACCACTTATGGTATTGTACCGTGAGAGTGGAGAAGGCTTATACGAGATGATCGTCAATGCGTTTAAATTAAGAGGATTGGAACCAAATATTATTTTTCAATGCCCAGATCCAACCATGCTGTTATCGCTTGTCTATTCGGGTGTGGCCTCTGGCATCTTGCCAAAGTCCTCCTTAATTTCCTATCCTATAGAGGGAGTAAAAGCGATAGATATTGAACATCATCCGATTGAATCGGAGTCCGCCGTCATTTGGCTGAAAGACGCGTATCTTTCAAAAAGTGCAAGACACCTATTGGAAACCTTTCATTCCCATGGACAGCAGCCTATCACGTCCATTGGTGACGAAATAAACGTGATGAATTAATGCGATTCATTGAAGATCGAAACTATAGGGAAATAGTTGCTCTGATCGCTTTTGTTCAGTAGTAACTCAAGTCATGCTTCCGAATAACTTTTCTTACTTTTCAAATTGTAATTATATATAAAATCATATATAATTAAGGTATGATAAACGATAAAAAAATAAATAAACGTCAATATGCTTATGAAGTCATCCGTACAAGAATTGTGGACGGAACTTATGTCCCTGGCCAAAGGATTGTGATCGATCAAATCGCGAAAGAAGTGGGCTCCAGCCATATTCCTGTTCGCGAAGCGATCCATCAATTAGAGTCCGATCAATTCATCGAATACAAACCCAATTTTGGGGCCATCGTTAGGGGAATTGACCGAAATCTCTATATGGAATCCCTTCAATTGCTAGCTTTATTAGAAGGTTATGCAACATCGTTAAGTGCTTTACATATCACCCCTGCGGCAATTGAAGAATTGAAAACCATTAATCAAACCATGAAAGAAATGCTAGAAAACTATGAACTGGAGAAACTAGGTGATTTAAATCGGAAGTTCCACTTCGCTATTTATGCTTTCTGTCCCAATAAACTATTGGTCGCTAACATTCAGCAAGTTTGGGAACGATTGGATATTGTCCGGAGAACAAGTTTCACCTTTTTTTCAAAACGAACACCGAAGTCCATTGAAGAACATGATTCCATTATTCAATTACTTGAGGAGAAAGCAGACAGTTTAAAAATTGAAGAAATTGCCCGGACCCATAAGTTAAATACACTCGAAGCGTTTAAATCTCAACATTAAGTTTCCATCTTCATGAAATACTCAAAAGAAAAACATCCTTCCATCAATGACGCTAGTCTGATAGAAGGATGTTTTTTCTTGTTAGGAAACACGCAAAGTGTCACCTGTTCTTAGAACGTTAATTTCTTAGTAGCTAGCAGTGCTTTCAAAATGAATATGAACTCGTAGCTCGTTTCCGGATCTCGTAACTTTTTCCCTAGAAGCGATTCGATTTTTTCAATTCTGTACCGAAGTCCACTCATGGAAATCGATAGATCTTGCATCGTTTTTTCCAAGTTGCCACCATTCAATAAGAAAATATACATCGTTTGCAATAGTTCTGTTTCTTTATGTTGGTCGTTTTGGAAAAGGGGATGTAAGAGATGGCGGGCTTTTTGTTCAACAGCTTCTTTATTTTGTTCATGAACTAAAATACTAGTAATTCCGAGATCATCAAATGCCACGATTGATGCATCACGTCTCCCAATTTTCAATGCTGTTAACGCTTCATCATAACATTGAGAAGCTCGTTCAATATCATCACTTTCGGTACTGATCCCTATTCTCACCGGAAATTTTGGATAGGTATTTTTTAGATGATCTCTTAACTTCTCACCAAGTTCCTGAATTCCGCCAGCTTCCAATAATCTCGACTTTTGGGCAAGGATGACTGCAGTTCCACCTTTCTGTCCAATAAGTATCCCCGGTTTGCTATTTTTAAAATAATGAACGATTTCCTCTATTATTTTCTCATGCAAATAGAAATCATTTTCCGTATGTGCATGTTTCAGCACGATGATATAAAATGGCTGGCCCAAATCAAGTTGAAAATAGCCACCCCGTTTATAGATTTCCTCTTTTGCTCCGAGTTGTCTGCTTAGTATCTGCTCTAAAAAGTTCCCTTTTATCCGTTCTTCCGTTTCAAAACTCGTCTTTTCATTCAATATAGACATTGAGCAAACCATTGCCGCCCTCTCCAAAATCATTCGATCGCTTTCCCCTATGTTCACCTCATCCAAAGTATATAAAAAGGAACAATAGCCGAATAACTTATTTTGTAAAACAATGGGCGTGACCACTCTTCGATGTTGTACTGCACGCAATTCAATCGTTTGTCCAAGGCGCAAAGGTTGTTGTCCTTTCATTGTTTGCTGGAAATCTATTTGTATTTGTTCATATTCATCAAAGGATACGCCAGCAGATGCTAGCATTCTATAATTTACATCTTCAATTACAATAGGTATTTCTGTTATTTCATAGATTACTCTTGCAATTGAGGTCAGATCGTTTCCATTCATCACTTCCTCGGACAATCTTTTATGAATAAGCGCGGCTTTTGATAAATTATTTCTTTCTTCCAGCAACTGCTCGTATGTTTCTTCGAGTTCTTTTATAATGGCATTGTTTTCATACTGTCGCCGCTCTTCTTCTACCTCGCCTGCCCATTCTTCAACCGGCCTCCCGACATAACGACATTCCGGATCTCCGGCAGCCCGGCAAGTGATTTCTTTAAAGATGATTTCTCGCTTACAGATAGTCGAATAAAACCCACTTGCATAGCCTGTCAAGGTATAACAGATTGGTTCATCCGTTTCACCGAACATGCGAAGATATTCCTCTGCTTCATACGAGTTTTGCCACATCCCTGTCACGTGAATCGATTCAACAATCCCACCTGGTGCTTGTTCCATTTCGAAACTGATCGTCTTGGCGTTCGTATAACCTTTGAGCATATGAAACTGAACGCCTTGCCTCAATGCTTCTTCAATTGAAGCATACGGTTTTTCAAGCGCTTTTTTAGCATCCGCTGCACCTAAATTCCAACCATATCTCATCAGAAATCCTTTCATCCGTTTCGTTCCAAGATTTTCCGTCAAATCTTTGCGAAGCGTCCCGAAAATAGCAGAAGAGGTGAGCACAATGCGCTCACCATCTAATGTAATGACTCCATCTTGTTCTTTCACTAACAGTTCTCCTACATTCATTGACGTTTCGAATGCCTCCCAACCTTATTATTTATGGGCATTGATCCATGTATCATTCGTCCATCCATCTAGGTCATAATCACTCATTGCTTCGTCAACGAACGATTTATATTTAGCCGATTGTCCCGATACATCAGCCATCCGAAGCGTTTCAAGGCGGATATTATCTTGGTTGCCCGCGTAGTTAATTTCATATAATTCATTTCTACCGCCAAACTCGGTCCCGATGGAATCCCAAATCATTTTCATCAATTTCACACGCTCAACCGCATCTGCACCTGAACCTTTGTAATATTGGTCTAAGTACGGTCTCAGTTCTGGATTTGCAAAGTCTTTTGCACTTGATGGCACTTGGATTAATCCACCCGCTACTACGGTTTCAAAAATTTCCTTCAGTTGCGGCCAAACTGTCGGTGCGAGCACTCTGTAAGCAGTTGCATATTGAAGATTCGGAAGAACTACACCATTTTCACCTTTTTCAGGTTCGGCAGCCATCGCAGTAGATAGTCCCCAAAATGTATTTCTCCAGGCGATCACTTGTCCGATACTCGCTTGAACTCCCCTGAACCCTTTTGTACCTGACATTTCAGTCGCTTTCATCAACAAGCCTGCCATGAAATCGAGTTTCACTGCAAAACGTGTGCAGCCGTGTAACGTATAGCGGTTCATCCAGCCCGTTTTAGCGCGGAAGCCATTGGCAATGTCAACATTTCGGTAGGCAAATACATTTTCCCATGGGACAAATACATTATCGAGAACGATGACCGCATCGTTTTCATCAAATCGGCTGGATAGCGGATAGTCAAATGGCGAACCCGATGTCGCAGCTGTTAGCTCATAGGACTGCCGACTGATGATTTTCAATCCTGGCGCATTCATTTCTACGAAGAAAATAAGTGCATGATCCAGATCGTCTTCTACGAGATCAACCGGCGAGTAGTTGGCAACAAAGTTATAGTTTGTAATCGCCGCGGAAGTTCCAACCATCTTGGCACCGCTTACAATGATTCCATCATCCCGCTCTTTCACAACACGGACAAAGACATCTTTGTTTTCGTGAAGCGGTTTGGATCGATCCATTTGCGGATTAATAATCGTATGGTTACAAAATGGCACTTCACGCGTTGTTTTTTCATACCATCTCCGCGCGTTATCTTCGAATCCTTTGTAAAAGTCGGCATATGGCCCAAGGTGTGCAGTGAATGCCGCTTTATAATCTGGCGTTCGCCCCATGAATCCATAGCTCAGCTTCGACCATTCTGCAATCGCATCCCGTGCTTCCAGCAATTCTTGTGCACTTTCCGATGCTTTAAAAAACTTTTGTGTCGTAATTCCTGCTTTCGTTTTCGTTGTTAACGTTGGAGCCGACTTTGGATCATGCAATGCATCATAGAGACGCGCCATGGAACGGATCGAATTTTGATAAGCCGGATGCGTCGTCACATCGTCAATCTTTTCCCCATTTAAAAAGACCGTCCGTCCATCTCTTAAACTTTCGATATAATCTTTCCCATCCATCATTCTACCAATCTTTGTCGTACTTGTTTTCGTTGTCATGGTTAGCCATCCCCTTTTCGACTTTTCTTTATTTTCCGATTCATTAAATCTATCATAATCAATTCGGCGGAGACTGTATACAACAAAACATGTCTATGTTTTTTAATAAACAGACAAATTTTGTTGAACTGCTTCAAAAAAATAAACAGCCTATAGAAGGCTGTTCATCTTTATTCAGCGGAAGATTCTTACCTTTATAGGTGGCAAGATAAATGCAGTTTTGTCTACTATTCAGCGGAGATTCAAACACCCGCTGAATAAAGATAAGCCTCCGGCGGATGTCACAGATTTTGAAAGGAATTAAAGGGAAGGCAGTCTAAGTACGCGACGTCCTAAATAAAGTGCCTTAATTTCTGCAAAAAACGCAGAAATTAAGGCAAATCGAACCCTTTGCTGTTCGATTCGCAACGACTGCATGACCCACACCCTGTAGGCCTCAAGCTCGATTCAAAATCTGGACACAATTACACCAAGGCGTAATTGATCTAGACGCTACCCCTTCATAAAATCAGGTAAAATCGTTACGATTTGTGGGAATAGCACAATCAGTACTAAACATAGAATCATTGCTAGCAACATCGGAATGATCCCACGGAAGATTTTTTCAATCGGAATATCTTTTGCAACTCCACTAATTATGTAGACACTCAGTCCTAGCGGCGGTGTCACTAAGCCGATATTCATCACTAACACCATCACAATCCCGAACCATACGCCATTGAATCCTAATTCAATGATTAATGGATAAACAACAGGTAACGTCAATACGAAAATAGCAAGTCCTTCTAGAAACATCCCTAAAATAAAGTAAACGACTAAGATAAAAAACATAATCAACATCGGAGAGACATCCAGTTCACTCACATATTGTGTAATGGCAACTGGAATACGACTTAACGCTAGAAACTTACTAAAAATATCTGCACCAATTAAAATGAAAAACATCATCGCAGTTAATCTTGTCGTCTCATTTAGCGATGTTTTAAAGTCAGCCCAACTTAGTCTTCTTGTAGCGATCGCCAATAAGAAAGCGCCGAATGCACCAATTCCACCCGCTTCAGTAGGTGTAAAGAAACCTAAATAGATTCCACCGATACTCAGTAAAAATAATAAAGCAAATGGCCATACACTATTCAACGATTTCACTTTTACGATAAACGGCTTTTTAGGCGTAACGGGTGCAAGCTCAGGTTTTCTCAAGACGATAAAGTAAATGACCGCCATAAAGAGTGCCATTTGAAGTATCCCAGGAATAATTCCTGCAATCAATAATTTACCGATCGGCTCCATCGTCAGAACTCCGTAAAGTACCAATATAACACTTGGTGGAATCAAAATACCTAATGTCCCACCCGCAGCGACGGCCGAAGTCGATAAGCCCTCATCATACTTATACTTTTTCATTTCCGGTAACGCAATTCTCGCCATTGTGGCGGTCGTCGCATTCACCGAACCAGAAATCGATGCAAAAAGCGCACTTGTCCCAATCGTCGTAATACCCAGGCCGCCTCTTATATGGCCAATCCACGAATCAACTGCGTTATATAAATCATTTCCAAATCCGCTATACGATAAAAACATTCCCATTAAAATAAAGAGCGGAATAACACTTAACGAATAGGAACTAGCCGTGCTGAACGGAGTACTTCCTAATTGAACGAGTGCTGTTTCCCAGTTTCGGATGAATCCAATACCGACAGTCCCCACAATCACCAGTGACACACTCACCGGTACCTTTAACGCAAACAATACGAGCAAAGCGACAATTCCAAGGAATCCGATCATTTCTGCACTCATGATTTCTTCACCGCCAATGCAAAATATTTAATGGCACTAGCTAGCGCCACGAGTGCAAAGACAGCTAATCCCAAAGTAGCGATATAGTAAAACGGATAGATCGGCCAACCTAAATCACTAGTTGTCGTTTTTCTTTCCATGATTCGCATAGCATTCGCCAACACTTGATTGGCCATAATGACTACTGTAGCAAAAATGACAAGTTCAATGATGCCGTCCAAGATATGCTTTGCTTTAACGGATAGTTTTGAGACGGCAAAGTCAATACTAATATGTTCTTTATGTCGATGCGTCATTGCTAAAGCAAAGAATACGAGTAAGGCGGAACTTAACTCCGTCATTTCAAAAGTCCCAGTTAACGGTTTATTGAAAAAATTTCGTCCAATGACATCAAAACTGATGATTAACATCATAAAAATTAAAAAACCATTTGAAATCAATAGTTGAATGCTTGACAACTTATTTAATAAGTTATCAAGCATTTTTAATGTTTGCACCATAAGCTTTCTCACTCCCGTCTTACTGTGCTCCTAATTCTACTGCACGGTCATAGATGGCTTGTCCTGGCAATCCTCTGTCCTCTACCTTCTTAATCCACTTATCTACTGTCGGATTAATAAAGACATTCCATTCAGCTAATTCAGCATCGCTCAATTCGTAGATTTCAACACCTTTTTCGTTCAACTTGTCAAGCCCACGCTGCCCGAGATCATCGAAATTGGCTCCAGACTTCATCGCTATCTTTTCTCCGATGAGTTCCTGAATGGCAGCCTGATTTTCTTCCCCAAGAGAATCCCAACTGTTTTCGTTCATCGTAATGTAAAACGTCGTCATGTAAAAGTTTCCGATTGTTGCGTAGTCGACGACATCCACTAAACTATAACCTTCAATGGCTTCCATAGGAGCAATCGTCCCATCAACTACACCTTTCTCAAGTGCTTCATACGTCTCATTCATCGACATGGAAACTGGCGTCGCACCAAGAGCAGTCAACCACTCATTCGTCTCTGCAGATGGGGATCGAATTCGCATACCTTTTAGATCTTCCACACTTTTGACCGGCTTTCCAACAGTAAAGATTTGCCCCGGATCCGATGTAAATAGCCATAGCGGAACTGTACCGGAATATTCGGCTTCAAATTCAGGGAACTCCTCATATAATTTCCATAAAACTTTCGAGCCATCTTCCCCTTTTTTACTTATGAATGGAAGTTCCATAACTGAAGTAAGGGGAAACTGATTCGGGTTATAACTATTGACACTCATCCCAATATCAACAGCACCTGTAGCCGCGGCATCAAATTGTCCGTCCGGCGCCGCTAATGATGATCCCGGGTAGGAAGTAATTTTCACTTTACCATCCGTCGCCTCTTCTACATCTTCAATAAATTCTTTTACAATGATTGTTTCTACTTCATGACTTGGCGGGAAGAAATGCGAAAAGTCGAGCGCTATTTCGTCTCCTGATTTAGTTGTAGCCTCTCCCGCTCCCCCACATGCTGCCAATATTATGCTAAGAAGCAACAAAAGCGGTAAGGCAAGATTTCTCTTTTTAAATGAACGTTCCTTCAAATGTCTCACTCCCCTTATTTTTGTAAACCTCATCAATTCACAGTAACCATAGTGATTATGTCCTACAAAATAGTTTGACAACGTTTACAACTTGGATATGTAGGTCTACTGAATTGTAAGGGTTTACTTGTGAAATATCATATATGATTAAATATATAGTGTCAACGCCATAACTTGAATATTCCTATAATTTTATTATTAAATTGTAGTATTTTCTTTTACTACTTATATTAATTAATCATTTACACAACAAAAACTGGATCTGAAATGGATGATTTCAGACCCAATTTTCTCTTATATCAATCACGCCTCTGCGTGATTACTTCCAGGTTTTGAATTGCATTTTCTAATGGCTGGTGCCTTAATTTCTGCAAAGAACACAGAAATTAAGGCAAATCGAACCCTTCGCCGTTCGATTCGCAATTGACTCCTTTCAAAATCCGTGACATCCGCCGGAGGCTTGGGCCAACAGGACGTTGGTCACTCAGGCGTTGCCGCAGGACGCGGTGAATTTAGCCTGAGTTCCTCTAATCAGCAAGGAGTTTGGACTCCCTCTGATTGAAATGCTTTCTGGCATTCATCCCGCCACTTATAGAAGTGGCGGACTTTTGTAGCTGACGCTTCGCTTTCAGTACAAAAACATTTGCTAAAGCAAGTTAAACTAAATTACCTTTCTTGATGTCCTCACCTACAAAAGCAATCTCGAGAATAGCAAGGACATCTTCTTTCGTCACTGCTTTTGGATTTGCCACTATACTGATCTCTTCCTTCAAAGTAGCCTCGGCAAGCACTTCAAATTGTTCACGCTGAACGCCAGCTTCACTTAATGTGGGAATGTTAACTTTTTCAGATAACACTTTGATTGCATCAATTGTTTTATCTGAAGCTTCGGCATCAGAAAGCCCCGCAACATTAATCTCCATTGCAATCGCAATGTCCTTAAATCGTTTTTGGACAGATGGTTCTTCCGCATTAAATGCCATTACATAAGGTAACGTAGACGCATTTGCGATTCCGTGCGGGAGGCCACAGTAGACACTAAGCGGGTGAGCAATGCCGTGTACAAGTCCTAGGAAAGAAGAATTGAAGGCATAACCCGCCAGTAAACTACCCAGTAGCATATTGGTACGCGCTTCGATATTGCTTCCGTTGTTATAAGCTTCTTCTAAATTGTTAGCGATCAATTCAATCGCCTTTAAAGCGTTCACTTCAGTAGGAACAGACGAAAATTTTGATACATAGGATTCAATCGCATGGGTAAGTGCATCCATTCCTGTTGCTGCCGTAACTGCAGGTGGTAATGCAACCGTCAGTTCAGGATCCAAAAGTGCAACATCTGCACCACAATGGCGGCCAGCGATTACCATTTTCTTGTCACCAGTAGTATCAGTAATGACGGTCACACCTGTGACTTCGCTCCCGGTACCAGCTGTTGTCGGAATGGCAATTAACGGTTTTGTCGGGTTAATCACTAAATTGACGCCTTCATATTGGTGGATCGGGCCTGGATTGGTTACTAAGATATTAATCGCTTTTGCTGCATCAATTGGGCTTCCGCCCCCCACAGCTACAATCGCATCCACTTCCTCTTTTTTTGCTAAATTTGCGCCTTCTTCCAAAATCGTATCAGGAGGATTCGGTACTACTTTAGAAAATTCTACCGCTTCAATATTGCTCTCTTTTAAATAAGCCAAAACATGCTCAACAATACCGGCTTGTTTAACGCCTTGGTCATACACACATAAAACTTTTTTTGCTTGTATCCCTTTTAATACTTCCCCAATTTTTTTAGCACTGCCAGCTCCAAAACTAACTTGACTTGGAATTCCAAATTCAAATTGCATTATATAGCCCCCTGTTTTTATTGTTGTCGTACATGTAGTTGGATGATGCTTCGTTTATACGCCGTACCAATTAAAATGTTCTTCATTTAAATCAACCCAAACATGCTTTGTTTCTGTGAACATGTCTAATGCTTGCATGCCTAGTTCTCGTCCAAATCCACTTTGTTTCGTCCCGCCAAATGGCGCTACGCTATCTAACATACTAAATGTATTAATATAGACCGTACCGGCCTTTAGCTTTTTCGCCATGCGATGCCCACGTTTTAAATTCTCCGTCCAAACGCCCGCCGCTAATCCATAGATTGTATCGTTCGCTTTTTCTAGCACATCCGCTTCATCTTTAAACTTAATGACAGACAACACAGGTCCGAAAATTTCTTCCCTTGCAATCGTCATATCGTTTGTAACATTCCCAAATATTGTCGGCGTAAAGAAATGTCCTTCCCCAACGTCTGTCGTTCTTGTCCCACCAGTTAGAAGCTCCGCGCCTTCTTTTATCCCGATCTCCACATATTTCTCAATTCGTTCTAATTGTTTAAGTGAAACTTGCGGCCCCATTTGCGTGGCTTCGTCACTTGGATTACCGACGCGAATTTTCTTCGCTTTTTCTACGAATTTTTCCATAAATTCATCATAAATGCCTTCTTGAACAAATAACCTTGTTCCTGATGCGCAAACTTGGCCTTGTCCAAAATAAATGCCAAACAAAGAACCATTGACAGCGTTCTCAACATTCGCATCATCGAAGACGATATTAGGTGATTTGCCGCCTAATTCCAAACTTACAGGTTTCAAATTTTTACCGGCTGCCTGCATGATGATGCGCCCCGTGTCCGTAGACCCTGTAAACGCAACTTTATCCACATCGGCATGGTTGGCAAGCGCATCTCCGGCCACTTTTCCATACCCCGGCACAACGTTAATGACTCCGTCCGGAATTCCCGCTTCCTGGAATATTTTAACCAATTCTAATGTACTAATCGGCGTTTCTTCTGCTGGTTTAATAACTATTGTGTTACCTGTCGCTAAAGCGGGAGCTAGTTTCCACATCGTCAACATCAACGGGAAATTCCATGGAATAATTGCCCCAATTACACCAAGCGGCTCTTTTAACGTATAATTTAAACGGTCTTGCGGAGAGGATAATGTCTCTCCCTGCACTTTATTGGCTAATCCAGCGTAAAATTCAAGTACATCAATTGTACCGGGGATTGCGATATGTTTCGTTTCGTTGATCGGTAATCCGTTATCTCTCGTTTCTACTTCAGCAAGAAAATCGACTTTACTCCATAACGCTTGTGCTACCTTATTTAATAAACGCCCCCGATCACTTGGCGACATCGTTGCCCATGGACCTGATTCGAACGCTTTTCTAGCCGCTTTCACTGCGAGATCTACATCTTCAGTGCCTGCCTCCGCGACGACTGCATTCAATTCACCAGTCGCAGGATTGTAGGATTTGAAAGTTTTTCCACTTAAAGCATCTACCCATTGCCCATCAATAAACAGTTGGTACGTTTTGTTGATTGGCGATCCCTGATTTCTAACTGTAGTTTCTCCACTAATTTTTGTCATGTCTATTCCCCCACAATTAAATTTTTTACTCACAAGCATTTAAAATGCAAGAACCATGCCACTATTTTAAAGTCTATATTCCAAGCCTTCTAAATAGTGCACCAACAGGGTTGTAACTAAATTATCCATTTCTTGCGTAGCAAAAAGGTACAATGTAACTTTTTGCTACACAATTAGTAATCTGTCATGAAATAACAGCTTCACTTTCAATAGTGGCAGCTTTCTGTTTTTTACGCGGATTGGTCTCAATCAGGCCAAACCCTAGTAATGCGATAAGTAGTCCAGCTGCAGCAGCGATAATCATAACGATTGGCAACCCGTAGAAATCTGCAATTGTACCCGCTCCCCCTACGACAAATGCAGCGCCGAAAATTTCTCCGATTCCGATGATTAAAGCACTTGTTGTCGCCCGTAAATGTGGCGGCATCGTTTCTTCGGGGATAATATTCATATAGATTGGGGCTATAGCACCGAACAGACCCCCACATAAAATCATTGCAACGTTTCCAATCACTCCGCCGGGAAATAGAAACAAACCTAAGGGAGCAAATCCAGCTAATGAAGCAAATATTATTAATGCCGGTTTTCTTCCAAATTTATCCGAAAACAACGGAACAAGAATGCTCGTGCAAATCGTAACGATTCCCATGGTCGAAATGACGAATCCCATATTTTTCATCGAAAGATTCCCGACTGTCGTTAAATAGAGCGGAGCAAATACGATAAGAATCCAAAAACCTGCCATCATGCTGATGGATATGAAGATACTGACTACAACATTTCGATACTTTAAGACTTCCAGTAAACTAACCTTCTTCTCTTCTTTTATTATTGATGCCTGTACGTTTGGAACAGGTACTTCAATAGCCACTTTCCAAATGATTAAGGCTAAAATAAAACTCGGGAGACTGACAATGACGAAAGCTAAATGCCAATTCGTGATGGCAACTAATTGTGTTGTTAACGTCGGACCGAGCGTTCCTGAAATGACGGCAACTCCAGCATTAACAATCCCAACATTCCTTCCAAACCGACCTGTTGATGAAGCCGCAGCCACTAATGTCACAGCCAATGGTAAAATTGGTCCTTCCGCTGCACCTACTAGAAATCGGATGACCAGCAAGGCACCATACGAATTTGCAAATGCGGATAACGCTGAAAAAATAGCCGTTGCAATAACCATTGCGATAAGCAACGATTTTCTTTTTCCGGTTCGATCAGATATGATTCCAATGATTGGTCCGGCAAGGGCATAGCCAATGGTTTGCCACATATTTATTTTCCCGACTTGTCCTGCAGTTAGATCCATTTCATCGACGAGTACTGGGAGAATATAAGAAATCGCTGTTCGATCTAAGAACACAAACCCCCATGTCAAAAAGATAATCACCACAATTTCCCACTCGTAAGACCGGGAATGACTACCAAGACTCTCCATTCTAACAACCTCCTTTTTATTTAATATTTTCTACTGCAAATAGTGTGCCAATATTAAAAGCTTTAATTTTCAATAACTATTTTCTTTTTTCCATGATTTGTGTTTAAATTTATTCCAATCCGTTGTAGAGAGATATAACAAGTGTCTCTTTTTGCAACTGCGGTAAATCGAAAATTCTGTAAAGTTGTGTTGTATTTTATTCTTCTAATGATAAAATAATATATAATAATATATAAGATTCGTTAGCTTGAGGAGGATTGGGGAAATATGCATATTGCTGATGGTGAAAAAAGGAGATTGCTTGAAATTTCTTGGAAGCGCTGTCAATCACGTGGTTTGGACCGGAGTGGGAATTCAATTGTAAATTTACTTACAAGGAAGCACTTAGATGAAGTATTAAAAAAAAATCAGCTACTGATTGAATCTGCCAAACTTGTATTTCAACATATCGGTCAATCGCTAAAAGGATATCCCTATAATATAGATCTTTTTGACGCACAGGGATGTCTAATGTACTCTCACCAACAGACCGAGATCCAGCATAATAACCAATTAGTCATCGGATCGCAATGGGGAGAACCTTACCAGGGGACGAGCGCCATTAGCTTTAGCATTGAACATCAAAAACCTATCACTCTCATAGGCAGGGAACACTTTTTTTTAGATAAAGAAATGCTCATCTGCTCTTCTAGTCCGATCTTCGATAACAACGGAAACATGGTAGCGATTGTAAACTATAGCACAACAAAAAATGAGGTGAATAACTATCCTCTAACAGTGGCAACTCTCGCTGCAAAAGCCATTACAAATACAGTCTTTACAAAAAAATTAGAAATAGAAAATAAGAGTTTGTTAAATGAGGTACAAAAATATAACAAATCCTATCTTCTAGATCCGCCTATTCAGTCATCATCTGTAAAATATAACTTCGATCAAATCAGCGATACTTGTCCAGCTATCCATCGTGCTATTCAACTATCTAAGAAAGCAGCTCATACGGATTTATCCATATTTGTAAATGGTGAAAGTGGAACAGGTAAGGAAGTATTTGCTCAATCGATTCATGCGGAAAGTTCTCGCGCTGGCGGACCTTTTGTTGCTGTAAATTGTAGTGCAATTCCTGAAAACTTAATTGAAAGTGAGTTATTCGGCTATAAAAAAGGCGCGTTTACAGGCGCTAGTCATTCTGGGAGCATTGGAAAGTTTCGAGCGGCAAATAAAGGAACAATCTTTCTAGATGAGATCGGGGATATGTCCTTACAAGCTCAAAGTTCCTTGCTTCGCGTACTGCAAGAACGTGAAGTTGTCCCAATCGGAGATCATGTTCCAATTCCAATTGATGTTCGGGTTATTTCCGCCACAAACAAAAATTTGCTTAAGGAAATTGAGGATGGCAGATTTAGGGAAGATTTATATTATCGACTGAATGAAATAAATTTACTTTTACCTCCTTTGAGAATGCGTAAAGATATACTAGAACTTGCTGAGGCATTGTTAAATGAGCTAACTACTACCGGGATGCAATTTTCCAAAAGAACAGTTGAGGTGATTCAATCCTATTCCTGGCCTGGTAATATCCGTGAATTAAAAAATGTCATTACACAGGCATGTTTTCTAACGGATGGCAAGGTGATTGAGCCATGGCACCTACAATTAAATCAAACGAAAAAAACATCTACTCCTTCCAAGTATATTGAACCGGAATATCCAATCCAAACATTGGAAGAAGTGGAGAAAATGCTGATCAAACAGGCGTTAGAAAGAAATAATGGAAACATGACGCAAGCAGCCAATCAATTAGGGATAACAAGACATACAATCTATCGGAAAATGAAACTTTATGAAGAATTAAAAAGTAAAAAAACATAAAAAATAGCGACTTACCATTTAAATTTACACGGTAAGTCGCCACTCTTTATTTATACACTACTTCAAAATTCCAAAATTGAGACTGTACTTTGATTACCCGATTCACCGCTTCCTTTTGATGGTCTGCTAAAATATTCGTTGGAAGCCCTTGTGTAGATCCCTGGAATGGATCTTCTGTCACTTTGCTTTGCAATCCACTTAAAGATTCAATAATTCTCAACGTACAAAACGGTACATATGCAGCACTATAACCACCTTCGTGACAAACCACCAAGCGTCCTTCACACAATCGTTCAGCCAGACTTTTTACAGCCTTGGCCATTTCACCATATCCATCTGCAGTCACCAACATATGAGATAGGGGGTCAAATACGTTCGCATCTTGACCGGCCGCAACAATAATAATTTCGGGTTTAAATTGTTCCGCGATAGGAACGACGACATTTTCTAAAGTGTAAAGGTACCCGGCATTTCCAGTTCCGGCTGGTAAAGGAATATTTACGTTGTATCCCGCGCCTTTGCCTTCCCCGACCTTTTCGGAATATCCCGTATTTGGCGGAAAATTCCCTTCTTGATGGATTGAAATGGACAAGATTTCAGGGTCATCATAAAATGAATTTTCCGTCCCATTCCCGTGATGGACATCCCAATCTAAAATCATAATCCGCTTCAATCCATATTTTTCTCGCGCATATCTCGCGGCAATTGCTAAGTTATTAAATAAGCAAAATCCGATCCCTTTTTCTCTCTCAGCATGATGTCCAGGCGGTCTTGTAAGGGCGTAGACATTCTCAACCTTCCCTTCCATCACTGCATCAATCCCTGTTAGTGCACCACCAGCAGATAATAAGGCGATTTCATAGGAACCTGCCCCCACTAGCGCCAAATCCCCCGCATCTCCTCCGGTCGTATTACTCAATCGCTCAACTCTTTCAATATAAGAAGTGTCGTGATTTAATTCAATTTCCTCTTTCGTAGCTGTACGTGGTTTTATCACCTTTAATTCATCGATAAATCCTGTTCTTTCCAATAGGTTCTTGACGCGTCTCTTACTTTTTGGGCTTTCGCCATGTTCATCCGCTTCAATCCAACCGCCTGGTGGAAGAAACAATGCTCCATTTCCTGTATCATGCCAAAAATAACTTTCATCGTAAATAAATCCTGTTTTTGCTCCCATTGTAATCTCCCCCGTCTGTGCTATTAGTTGTTAGCAGTCCAACCCACAACAGTTTGATTGAATAATCCAGGTATTATTATTCCTTGGTGAATCGGCAGTATGAACCATATGCATTCACCGGAAACTTCAATCCACTGATGTTTTGAACATTCAACTTAAGAAAAATACTATCCTAATCAACTTACTGCTTTCTTACAAAATAATCAGTAAATTGTCATCAAAAATAAAAGCTCCTTTTCTTAGAGAAGGTAACAGCCACTCAATCCGTTCCCTACATGATCAAAAGGAGCTTACTTTTTAACTAATCATATCTATCATGGCTTGACTTAACTAACAGCCGTTTCTGTAAATGGACATAGCGCGGCTTTAGTCATGGGAGTATCAGTTAAAACGTTATGTTTATGCAAAATACCTTTTCATATGACAACTTACTGTGCACTTAATTCTACTGCACGATCATAAATTGCTTGTCCTGGCAAGCCCCTTCCTTCTACTTTTTTGATCCATTTTTCAATTGTCGGATTAATAAGGACTTTCCATTCATCTAGTTCTTCTTCACTTAACTCGTAAATTTCAACGCCTTTTTCTTTCGCTTGCTCCACAGCCTCTCTTCCAGATTGATCGTGAAGTGCCGCTGCTTTCATCGACAATTTTTCACCCGTTAACTCTTGAATTGCGGCTTGGTTTTCTTCACCGAGCGAAGCCCAACTTTTTTCATTCATCGTTGCATAAAAAGTCGTCGAATAAAAATTACCGACCGTTGCATAGTCAATCACGTCTATTAAACTATGACCAAGCAATGCTTCCCACGGAGCAATCGTTCCATCGACAACCCCTCTCTCAAGCGCCTCATAGGTTTCGTTCATCGGCATAGAAACTGGTGTAGCACCAATCGCTGTCAGCCACTCATTCGTTTCCGCGGATGGGGATCGAATTCTCATTCCTTTTAGATCTTCAAGACTTTTCACTGGCTTTCCAACTGTAAATATTTGACCAGGGTCGGAAGTGAATAGCCATAAAGGAACGGTTCCAGCATATTCCTCTTCAAACTCTGGAAATTCTTCATACAACTGCCATAAGACTTTTGCTCCATGTTCCCCTTCATCACTCATAAATGGAAGCTCCATAACTGAAGTAAGTGGAAATTGGTTTGGGTTATAACTATTTACACTAAATCCAATATCAACGGCTCCTGTAGCTGCAGCATCAAACTGCCCATCCGAAGCCGCTAATGATGCCCCAGGATAAGATGTAATTTTTACCTGTCCATTCGTTGCTTCTTCAACATCTGCAATTAACTCCTTTACCGTAACCGTTTCTTGAGCGTGACTTGGCGGCCAAACATGGGACAAGTCTAACGCAATATCAGTTGCAGATCCTGAACTCGCTTTAGGTTTTGGATCATCGCTACTACATGCTGCCAATACCATGCCCATTGCTAGAATGATAAGTAAAAGGAAAATAGGTTTCCTTTTTTCACGAAACTGTACTTTCACATTTTCTCCCCCTAAAATTTTATAAATCTAATCATATATTATTTTGTATATGTCAACAAGCGAATTTCAGAGAATATTCCGTAGGTTCAACTTTTTCATTTAGGGAATTAGCGACAAATGGGGTGTTAAATCTTTTGTATAGGTCACTCTACTGTTCTTTCAGTCAATTACCAACCCTAGAATTAAATACTGATGTAATTTTCTAGTCACTTTCTTAGTTCGATGTAGAAATCCAGTTTCTTAAAGGGAACTGTAATCAAATCATGAGAATCCCGGCTATCTTCCAAAAACGATAAGGGCCTATCAACGTACCAATACTGATAGATCCCCAAAAGCCTAATTCCAATAAACAAATAATTAATGAAATGGGCAAAAATCGTTGTTACGATAATAAACTTTTATTTATATCCAAGCTATCCTAGTGCCAGTTCCGAAAATGGGCACGTACCTACTTTAATCGACTCAGATGGGCATGCTTCCTCCGCATCTTCCAAATCCTCCACGAATTCCTCAGGCACTTCCGCAATCCCTTTATTATCATCTAAAATTACATAAGAAATTCCTTCTTCATCATATGCGAAGATATCAGGCGCAATGGATTCACATGTCCCACAAGCAATACATGTCTCTTTATTAACAATCGTATATTTTGACATTATCATCGCCTCCAAAAATAAATTGGTTCACAACTTTTCCTATTTAACGTGACACTCCTATTGTTATAGGCTCTTTATCACCCATAATGCTAGTGCTATGAAGCGGTTGTAACCGGGATGTAGGGTCAATATGGATCTTTGCATGACTGACCGCTACAGGAGCTTCTCCAAATCCAGTTGCGATTAACTTAATTTTCCCCTTGTAAGAGCAAATATCTCCTACTGCATACATGCCCTTGATATTCGTTTCCATTTTATGATTCACAACAATCGAATTTTTTTCAATTTCCAAGTCCCATTCTTGAATCGGTCCGAGCGATGATATAAAGCCATAATTCACAACGACCTCATCCACTTCTAGCGTTTTCATTTCTGTGCCTTTCACTTTTTCTAAAACGACTTGTTCAATTCTTTCATTACCAATCAACTCTACCGGAATGAATGGCGTCAACATTGTAACTGTGGAGCTTTTCAGTTTTTCAACACTATGCTCATGGGCCCGAAATTTGTCTCTCCTATGCACGATTGTCACTTCTTTGGCGATAGGCTCTAACATTAATGCCCAATCAACCGCTGAATCGCCACCGCCAAATAGGGCTACTCGTTTGTCTTTGAACTTGTTTAAGTCGTTGATAAAATAATGAAGATTTTTCTTCTCATACTTTTCCGCATCCTCTATTTGGATCCTCCTTGGTTGAAATGCCCCACTCCCGGCAGTAATGATAATTGTTTTGGCATAATGGATTTGTTGATTGTTTGTCTGCACTTTAAATAGCCCATCTGCTTGCTTTTCCACTTTTTCTACCGATTGCTCAAGACAGATAACCGGTTCAAATTCTTCCATTTGACTTTTTAGATTATCAACCAATTCTTGGGCTCGCACTTTCGGAAAACCAGCAATGTCATAAATAAATTTCTCTGGATATAAGGCTGCTAACTGTCCTCCTAACTGTGGAAGACTTTCAATGATTTTCACAGACATCTGCCTCATCCCAGCATAAAACGCGGTAAATAAACCAGCCGGTCCTCCGCCAATCACAATGAGATCAGAAATTTTTTCACTTTGAGTCACCTTACAATCCCCTTTCCGCGTTCCAATAACCATAATTCCGAATTTTCTTTTTGTTAATTCGCTATTTTCGTTGTATTATGTTCATATATAATAAAATATGTCTTTTTAGGTTACACAGATAATCATCCGTTTGAAAGTAGACACTATTTTCTATCATCATTTATGAAAGATGTGATCTAATTGACTTTACAGACAACTGATTTTAAAAATGAGATCAAATCACAAAACGAGCTGAACCAAATTTACTTTCGCATACACCGAATCGCTGAAAATACTCGATCAGCCGATTGGCATATTGATAAGGTTGACCGTCCTTATGACGTCTTTTGGTATGTGATTTCTGGCGAGAAATCCATTTTCATTAATGATGTGGAATATAGTGTTCAAACAGGTGATTTCGTCGTATTTCCTTCCCAAACATCTTTTAAAATTGTAGAATCTGAAAATGGAATGCCTATGCACCATTTGGAAATAGCCGTAGAAAACAAACTTGGACCCTTTAATTTAATGACCTTATATGATTTTCCGGTCGTAACCAACCTCATCGACGCGGCGGCCAAAGAAACGCTATTAATCGCTTTATGGAGACGACTTATAGATGAATGGACGCCTAATATTAAAAACCCCTTTTCTCCTACTAATGGAGAATTACACTTTGGCCTAGACCAGACGATTGAACTTTTACGATTTAATGCACTAACGATTGACTGGTTTGTAGAAGTCTTCACATTGTTGCGACCTCGTGCAACTGAGTTATTTCTCACGTTTGATTCGCGTCTCCAACATCTTTTTACTTTTATTGAAAATAACTTAGCTGAAAAACTAAATTTAAAAACACTTGCTGATGAGGTTTTCTTAAGTGAAAGTCACTTAAGTCTTCTATTTCGCCAAAATGTGAAAATGGCGCCTATGGAATACGTCAGAAATACCAGATTAAAAAAGGTACGTGAATTCCTGCTAACCACCAATCTTTCATTAAAAGAAATTTCAGAGAAAATAGGCTTTGAGGATCAAAGCCAGTTGAGCAGAGCTTTTCGCCGAGCTACCGGGGTCAGTCCAACAAAATACCGACAAAATGGCCATTTTATCTAAAAGAATATAGGGAGGATTTTCTCCCTTTTTTCATAAAAACATTGCTAAATTCATAACCGTTAAGACTGATTGATCGGCTTTAACAGTACGCGAAGCAATTTTCCATTCCCCATTAACCTTTCTCAAAATATCTTCTCGTTCTCCAAATATT
This sequence comes from Sporosarcina soli, assembly GCF_042655805.1. Taxonomy (NCBI): domain Bacteria; kingdom Bacillati; phylum Bacillota; class Bacilli; order Caryophanales; family Caryophanaceae; genus Sporosarcina; species Sporosarcina soli. The sequence goes on from NZ_JBHSNO010000008.1 coordinate 481,730, forward strand.
TCTTCAGTATTCGGCTCTGAACTTCTACTTCTCTTAAATAAAACATACTAAGATTAGTAGTGCAAACCAAGGCATTGGTTCGCACTACTATTTTTTATATAGTAAAG
>NZ_JBHSNO010000009.1:0-130207 GCF_042655805.1 Sporosarcina soli
ACTGTATATTTAGACATAAAAACACCCCATAAATGTTAGTTTGGTGTCTAACATTTACGGGGCAGATCATTACTTGCCATTGCAGGATGGTGTTTTTTGAAAGGAGCACGGAGCAGGAAAGTTTGGCTTGCAGTGTGTATGCTTGGCACGATTGTTGGGTTGGTCACAGGGATGCTGGGTGCGAGATTTGCATAGGGGGAGCTCTTCATTCTTAATCGGGTATTGAACAAACGGGAGCTAGCGTTAAATAAGTACACCCAAGCTATTTTCCCACATGCAAGTAGCTGGGGTGTAAAGCTTAGATCATGGAACAATTTCAAAAACAGTACCTTGGTTAAAATCAGTCACTTTTATCGAACCATAAACCCCTAAATAGAGTCTTGTTTGAAGCAGGTTTGTTCCCAAACTAACATAATAAGCTGATTGAGTCCCGAAATGATGATCGGTTTCAATAACGCTAAAATCATTTAGTTTACAATCTGAACTTACCCTGGTATAAGCTAAAACCCCTCTAACGGGAGACTTGGATGCTGTATGCTTGGCAAGATCAGTAAATACAACGCTTCCCGTTAAATTGGGGATTCTATTCCCCGCATATGCTTGTACTCCTGTAAGTGCAGTTCCTCCAAACTTATCGGGCCTTTGATCTTTATGAAAATAACTAGTTAGAGGCTCAATACGCTTCGCTGAAGAAGAGATTGCTTCGTTGAAATAAGCAATTGTTTTCTCATCCAAAGCTGGATTTAGAGAGCAGCGCCTTATAAAAGAAGTAGGAAAAGCACCTTCCCAACCTCGCCATCCAAAGTTAATAAATCCTTCTAGGTTAGGTTTGGATTTCATTAAAGAAGCTTGAGTTAGCTGAATAACTGGTATCGGTTTATACTGAACGAATGAAAAAATTGACTCTACCAAGTCCTGTCCAACATTTCCCACATATTTGATGTACTCATTATAAAACCTTTGAAAAGAAATGCCTGGTATATTGCGAACCCCTTTGGCAATTACCGTAAGCGTTTCTTGGATAGGGATGGGAAGTTCATCAAAACGTGAGACTACGGGTGGATTAGAGATAAATATATTTTTAGTTACATCAATTTCAATGATTTTACCAGCTATCTCCATATCGTTCTGACTTAAATTAAATGGATCGTAGCCAGATCCACCATCCCCGGTTGTTAAAACAAGGTTTCCGGTTTCCGGTGAAAAGTTTAAGCTATTGACCCCATTATGATTAAAAAATGGTCTTCGTAAGTTAAGTAATGTTCGTCGTTTTTGAGGTTGCCCATTCGATTGTAAGATCCATTCTTCAACTGTATCAATATGATCATATTGAGTTTCTCTATTTATCCATCTAAGGTTTAAAGTTTGGGGATCACACGGGTTAGGCTTAAAAGGTTCAGAAAGAGCACCTGGGCCCTGTGTTCCGGCTACTGAATAATGAAGATAAAATAGACCGTTATCATAAAAATCCGGATGAAATGCTAGCCCTAGCAATCCTCGTTCATCATATCCACCACCAGAAACACCTTGTTCCGAAGTACCTAGTTTTAAGATTCGGGAGCGAATATCTAAAAAAGTTCTGATAACCCCGTCACCTATGTAAAAAATCTCTCCTACCTGAGTTGCAATAAATAATCTTTCAATGTAGTCACCCGGAAGGATTGCTGTTTTTAAAACAGTGGGTAAATTTATTTTACTTACAAGGGGCCGTAAACGAACCCTAACTTTTCTCAACGAACTTTACACTCCTTCTGCTTGTTTTCTTTTATAAGGATATGATGAGAACTGTTCGATTAGTATCCAATTAGGGTCGGTGAATTTTAATTTGAATCGGTATTTTTGTCGGTTGTACTTCATAAGGATCATCTAAGATTCCAATTTTTTATTTCATTGTCCCGTTTTGAAGAAGAGAAGGGGGAATTTATGGGGTGGTTTAGCATTCTATCACATGAATCATACAGGCTCCATCAGTATTTTAAAACGTTTACCTATTCTAAAAAGCTAGTATTAGCCGCCCTTTTTTCAGCACTAGCAGCTATTCTGCAGTCAGCCGGAAACTTTCTCCCAGGGGTTGGTTATGTAATCAGTCCATTTGCCACGCTCCCTATTTTGATTTGTACCATTATTTCTATTCCTATAGGGCTTAAAAGTTACGTTTTAACGTTTTTTTTACTGATTCTAATCCAACCTGGCGAATCTTTCGTTTTCCCGTTTACAACAGGGATAGTAGGTTTAGGAATTGGTATAGCTCTCCTTATTTTAAAAAGACGAATTAGCATCATTGTTTTTACGTCTATATTATTGACGAGTGGAATTTGTTTTCTTCTATATATTGTCCATTTCCCTGTTTTAGGACCAATCGCTAGCACATCTCCATCGTTAATGGTTATAGGATTTATTTATATTTTTTCTTTTGCATATAGTTGGGGATGGGGTGAATTAAGCAGGCTTATTTTTAAGAAATGGTATAAATTAATAGGGAAAATAGGTAAGTAAGTTTAGGGCGCGTCATGCGCCACAGTTCTCGAAGTGTTAATTTTCAAAACTAAGCCCTTTTCCATTCGTGGAGGAGGGTTTTTTGTTTTGGAAAAAAGGAGGTGCTTAGTTTGGACGAAACGTTGATAACTTTGTGAGTAATGTTCTAAGGTTGTGTAATTGTTGTTTAGTCTGTATGGAATGTTGATAAGTTTCGGGGAATTGTTGTGTAGTTGTTCAGGAATGTTGAGAACTCTGTGAGTAACGTTGTGAATGGTACGACATTTGATGCCGCAATTTTACAACTCTATAACAAAATGATAATACTATGGTAGTAAAAGGGACGGTGAAAATAGTATGGCAGTCATTTTAATTGTCGAGGATGAAATAGCCATCAATGAATTGATCAAAAAGAATTTGCAGCTTGTTGGGCATCAATGTACTTCGGTCTTTGATGGAAAAAGTGCCATTTCTGAAATACGATCCCATCCATATGACCTGATCATTTTGGATATTATGCTACCTGGGTTAGATGGCTTTGAAGTGTTTGAAAAAATGAAAGAAACGCCGACGATTTTCTTAACGGCGCGTACTAGCTTGTCAGACCGCGTCAAAGGGTTATCGATGGGAGCGGACGATTATTTGACCAAGCCATTTGAAATGCTAGAGTTGTTGGCTCGCGTTGAAGCTGTATTGCGGCGCACTCAAAAAAATAAAAGTTCTTTTGAAGTTGGCGCGGTGAGGATTGATTTTGACAGCCGGCAGGTATTTTATAGGGACCAGCCTGTGGAATGTACCCCGAAGGAATATGAGTTAGTAGAGGTGTTGGTCAACAACCGGAATATTGCATTGTCGAGAGACAGACTGCTGGAACTTGTGTGGGGGTATGATTATGAAGGTGATACCCGAACGATTGATGTTCACATCCAAAAGCTGCGGAAAAAATTAGGGTGGGAGAACGTGATTAAGACAGTTTACAAAGTAGGTTACCGCCTAGAGGTCAATCTATGAAGTATCGAACTTTTTTAACGACACTGCTACTTTTCCTGTTCACCTTCAATCTTGGCATTCTGATGCTATCGTTTACGATGTTCAAAGACACGGTTAAACATGCGGAGGAAAGAAGTTTGGCAGAGCATTATATTATCACATCTGCGATTGTAAAAGATTTTCAGGCTGTTGAAAGCCGCGGGACCTCAATTGAGGAGGCTGTCGATTATCTGCTCCAGCCATACAGTTATTTTTCAAGTGATAACAAGGTTGGGCTGGCGCTGTATAAGGGGGATCGGCTTGTCTATTCCAACCGACAGGAAACGGGATGGCAGCTCAATTTTTTGAAGCCACCGGAGGACGGGAGTCGACGCGTTACTTTTCAAGAATCCGGCGATCATACATATGTCATGGTGTCGGGAAAGCTTCCTGTACCATACGATTCTTATGCAATGGTTTATCAGTATGATACGACAGAAGCGATCGTCGCATGGAAAAAAATAAGAAACACATTGTTTCTAATGGGATTGGGTCTTTCCGCTTTGCTTGCTGTAGGGCTTCTTGTCCTACTGAATCGAATATTCAAGCCTTTGTCGCAAATTTCCCAAACTTCCCGCGATATTGCGGCTGGCGCATATGAAACAAGGCTTCCGGTATCTGGAAATGACGAGCTTTCCGAAATGGCGCAAAGCTTCAACTATATGGCAGAGGAAATTCAGCATCAAATGGCGGAGTTGATGATTGCTGCAGAAAAAAAGCAACAGTTTATCGATAATTTTGCTCATGAGCTCCATACCCCTTTAACGGCTATTTATGGATATGCCGAGTATTTGCAAAAAGCTGTTCTGACCGAAGACGACAGGCTGTCCGCAATCAATTATATTATGTCCGAAAGTCGGCGCATGCAAGCACTGGCGAATCAGTTGCTCAATCTGGCCAACCTTCGAAACGATCAAATCGTCTGGGAAGCGCAAAACGTCACCGAGCTGTTTCAATCTGTTAAACAGACATTGCATAATAAGATCATGGAAAAAGAAATTCAAATCGAATTTTATAGTGAAATCGAAGTTATTCAGGGCGATGCAGACTTGCTAAAAAGTTTGTTTGTCAATCTAATGGATAATGCCGTTAAGGCGTGTGAAATAGGAGGACATATTGTTGTACATACTGTCATGGAAGCCGGAAAGAAAACCGTTTGCATCCGGGATAACGGTAAGGGGATGCCCCCTGAAGTGATCCAGCATATTACGGAGCCTTTTTATTGTGTAGAGAAATCACGAAATCGCAAAGATGGTGGAACCGGATTAGGCCTTTCCATTTGTCAACAGATTGTGTTACGGCACAATGCAGAGTTGGAGTTTATAAGTCATACAGGCGAAGGAACGACCGCCAAAGTTATCTTCATACAGTAGAAGACTACTACCTCTATAGATTGGAGATAAATGCGGTTTTGTTCTACTGTTCAGCGGGTGTTCAAACACTTGCTGAACGAAGATAAAGCCTCCGGCGGATGCCACAGATTTTGAAAGGAGTGAATTGCATTTATCTAAGTGCCTTAATTTCTGCAAAAAACGCAGAGATACGGCAAATCGAACCCTACGCTGTTCGATTCGCAATTCAAAATCTGGACGCAATCACGCCGAGGCGAGATTGATTTTTACAACTTCATCATAACTTGGTGACGATTCGATAATATGGCCCTTTTATACTGTTATTGTGATCACACAACAACGATAAAGGAGAGGTTTAAATGGCAGCAAACGGGTCGGAAAGAAATGGTGTTAAAAAAACGATTCTTACGGCAACGGTGGTTATTGGAGCAAGCACGTTACTTTCGATGGGCATCTTGCAGGGGGCGACAGCGGCGGAATTTAACAAAACAAAAACGATTCCGACTAGCTACACAAGTTATGTAGGGGATGGATCGCAAACTGTACAAAATAGCTTGCCGGAAGGTTACAAACCGGCAAATTATACGATCGGAGCTATTGACCTTGACTACTACCGCAATCAAACACCAATGAGCAAAGATATGGACAAAGAAGATGCGGCGGAAATTGGCGCACAGGCTATCTGGAGAGTGTTCGACGCGAATTTGGAGGGGCAAGTGGTTGAAATGGGGTACCAACAAGCAACGGATAGTCAACCACGATCGACATGGTATGCTGAAGTGCTGATAAATGGCGAGCGCAGTTATTATTTCTCTGTGGACTCGGTAACGGGGGAATTATTCAGCGTAGGACGGTGGGACAGAACATTGGAAGTGAATGTTTCGGTGGCCTTTGATCCGGCTCTTGATAAAAATCCGCAGGAATTCGTGACATTGGCCAAGGAACTGGCTGAAAAACATAATGTTGTGCACGGCGCAGTCAAATTGGTTGAATACAATGGCCAAGGCTACTCCAATAATGATCCGACCATTTCCGTTGATATTACGGGCGAAAATGGGGAAATTGCTTTGATGACATTCTCCCGATATGATAAGGAACTGCTCGGAATCTCCTATAGTGCATCCTATAAGCCTTATCTGGAGCATCATGAAAAATATCTTAAGGAGTTGCAGGAAAAAGTCAAAGAGCTTGAAAAGTCAGCGCCTCCTGTTGGTGAAAACGATGTACCTATTCTGAGGACCATTGAATTGGATTAAGATTAAAACATATTTGAAAAGGAACAACCTGTGTGCTGCTATCAAGCAGTATGCAGGTTGTTCTACTTCACTTGTTCCTTTATAGTTTTGAATGAAGTTTGTGTGGAATGTTGATAAGTTTCGCGGGAGCGTTGTGAAGTTATCCGGAAACGTTAAGAACTTTGTTGAAAGTGTGGTGTGCATTGCGAAGATTGTTTGAAATGTTGATAAGTTTTATGGAAGCATTGTGTAGTTGTTCAAAAGTGTTGAGAACTTTGTGAGTAACGTTGTGAAGTTGTGTGTATGTTGATTTGTTTGAGCAAAACGTTGATAAGTTTTGCGAGAAGATTGTGTAGTTTGCCGAAAGTGTGAAGAACTGGTTATCCTAAGGATTGCCGGGACAAATTGCTTGAATGGAAGATGATTTCTCGATATGGTTAGCATACTAACTAGTTACTGTGGAAAGAAGGTGAACGTTTGATTGAGGAAGAAATCCGGAAACTTCTTGATGAGCTATCGACTAAACAGCGTCGAAGTTACTCGGATATGTTGCGCCAGTTAGATCTTCATATCGGTCAAGATCAGTTATTATGTCGGTTATTGAAAGAGGACGGCATTACGCAAAGTCAGCTAAGTGAACGGTTGAGTTGTGAACCGCCGACTGTGGCGAATATGGTGAAGACATTGGAAAGCTATGGTCTGATCCATCGGAAGCGTGATGCGCTCGATGCGAGGATCAATCGTGTGTATTTAACGCCTGAAGGGCAGGAGATGATAGCGCCGATTGAAAAAGTGTGGAGGAAGCAGCAAGATAAGTTATTGGATGGCATGTCACCCGAAGAGCTGCATTTATTGAAGAGGCTGTTAACGAAAATGGCTGAGAATCTATCGTAAGCTCGGCCTTTTTAAATAGAATGTTAGCATGCTAATGATTTTTGGATAAAGAATTTAATTCGATTGGAAGGATATCGCATATGAGATTAAGTATTTTAGATCAAGCGCCGATCACAAAAGGAAATAAGGCAGCGGATGCTTTGAAAAAGGCGGCAGAGTTAGCGGTTTTAGGGGATGAATTAGGCTATCATCGCATGTGGATGGCAGAGCATCATGGCACAAACGACTTTGCAAGTTCGGCACCGGAAGTGGTGGCGGCGCATTTGGCAGCGAAAACGAAAAATATCCGGATCGGCACCGGTGGAGTGATGATGATGCACTATTCTCCTTTAAAATTAGCCGAGGTGTTTAAAACGTTAAGTGCTTTTTCTCCGGGACGGATTGATTTTGGGGTAGGGCGCGCTCCGGGCGGGGATCAGCGTTCCATCTATGCTTTATCGGAGGGGCGTCAGCCAATGTTTAACAATATGTATGAGAAATTTGATATAGCTTTGCAGTATATCAATGATGAAGTGCCCGAAGACCGTCTATACAATCAAACGATTGCCACGCCATCCGAAGTCGTATTGCCGGAAGCTTGGCTATTGGGTTCGACGGGGAATAGCGCTGTGCAAGCTGGCATTCGAGGTGTCGGCTATTCGTTTGCGCAGTTTTTCAATGGTGAAATATCGAAGCAAATCTTAGATGCTTATAAAAATAACTTTCAACCTTCCGTTTTTATGGAGAAACCGGAAATCAACGTGTCCTATATGGTGACGGTGGCTGATACGAAGGAAGAAGCAGAGTTTGAAGCGAAACCTCAAGATATTTGGCGTCTGTTATTTATGAGGGGGCAGCTTACCTCGTTTTTGACACCCGAGGAGGCACGCGATTATCCATTGACGGAAATGGATCGGATGATCATAGAAGAAAATCGGAAAATCCATCTGGTGGGAGATGCTAAAGAAATCGCAGCCGTTTTGAAAACGGAACAGGAGCAATACGGATTCGATGAAGCGATGATCGTAAGCATCCCGCATTCGCAAGCGAAACGTTTGGATGTTTATCGACTATTGGCAAGAGAATTATTGTAACAGGATAAAAAAGAGGACCCTCACATTTGTCGTTTGACGAAGTGGGGGTTTTGCTCGTGGCTGATTCATTCGCCAACATCTCCCGACCATCATTGTCAACTAAGTTTATAATATCTTAATAATAAGAAATTGTCAACCTAGTTGACAATAGGATTTTTATTTTGCTATATTGAAAAAAGACCGTTTGGGAAAGGGGAGGTGTGCCGCGAATATCGATACAAAATCGCCATGGTATGATCCCTATAAAACATGTGCGTTCTGTCATCATTTTAACTTGATTCAGCAGAAGTCCCTCACTTCCATAAGTGGCAGGATGAATACCAGAATGCATTTCAATCAGAGAGAGTCTAAACTCCCTGCTGATTCAAGTTAAGCCTCCGGCGGATGTCACAGATTTTGAAAGGAGTTAATTGAGCTTTGCTCAATTCAAAATCTGGACGCAATTACGCCGAGGCGTAATTGATAGTGGTAAGAAAATTGCCAAAGACTGGTCTAATTTAGTAAAAAGGGAGATTTTGATGAGTACACAAATTCAAGTAAAAAATCCTAAGACAATGGCATTTATCCTTATGTTAGGAGCGTTTATTGGATTATTTGGAGAAACCGCCTTAAATATGGCGTTAACAAATATAATGGATCAATATACGATTAAAGCAGGAACGGCACAGTGGCTGACGACTGGGTACTTATTGGTATTAGCGATTTTAGTGCCAATTACAGCGCTGTTGATGAGATGGTATACGACAAGGAAATTAGTAATCGGCGGCTTAGTGATTTCGCTAGCGGGCGCAATTTTAGCGGCATTATCTCCCTCTTTTGTTGTGTTGCTGCTGGGCCGTTTAGTCCAAGCGGTCGGCACAGGTCTGATACTGCCTGTTATGACGACGGTGCTGTTAATTATTTTCCCGATTCATAGACGCGGTGCTGTAATGGGAATTATGGGGCTCGTGATTACATTGGCACCGGCTTTAGGCCCGACGCTTTCCGGCGTGATTATTAGCACATTGGATTGGCCGTATATCTTTTGGTTTAGCGCCATTTTCTATGTGCTGTTGACGATTTATGCGATGACCAAAATGGAGAATGTCTCTGATATCACAAAACCGAAAATCGATTTCCCGTCGATTCTACTTTCAACGATCGGTTTTGGTGGATTGATTTACGCATTGAGTACATTGGCTGAAAAAGCGATTACTGCGCCTGTCGTCTGGGGACCGTTACTTGCAGGCATCATTGGACTTCTACTGTTTGGTTTACGTCAAATGAAAATGGAACAGCCAATGGTGAATTTGCGTGTCTTTAAGTACCCGATGTTCACATTGGGAACGATGATGATGTTTCTTGGCATATTAATCATTTTATCCACTGCGATTCTACTGCCACTTTACTTGAAGAGTGCATTATTATTTAGCGCTGCAATGGCTGGATTAATATTGCTTCCTGGTAATGCTGTGAACTTTGTTATGTCACCGATTGTTGGTGCATTATTTGATAAATCGGGACCTCGTGTTTTCATTATTAGCGGATCGATTATCGTATTGATTGGCAATATTATGTTCATGAATGTGATTTCAGCGACAACGCCAAATTGGCAAATCATTGTTGCGTTCATGATCCTATTCTTTGGGATCACGATGGTCATGATGCCAGCACAAACGAATGCGCTCAATCAATTGCCACGTCAGTTTTATGCAGACGGTTCGGCGGCGATGAATACATTGAATCAAGTCGCTGGTGCAGCGGGAACAGCGATTGCCATTACCGTATTCACGGCTGGTCAAAAAGGGTATGGAGCCGCCTTTCCGGATGCGTCTGGACCAGAGATTGTAGCGGCTGGCGTGAGTTATGCTTTCTACTTCATCACGGCGATTTCGGTCATTGCAATGGTGATTGCATTCTTTATTAAAAAATCAAACGGGGGAGAAGTGAAATCCCTGGCACCTTTAAAAACAAAGAAACCGGTACATGGCTGATTAAAAATTTATGGAACTCATTTGTTACAAAAACCTTTCCTAGGCGCTCAGGAAAGGTTTTTTGTATGATGACTGAACTCTTAAAAAAATGTTGTTGACTACAGCAAGCTAGACAGGTAAAATGAAAATGTATTAATTGATAACGATTATCATTATCGAAAAAGTAAAGGTGGAAAGTTGGATGAAATTGATCAAGTTACTCAAGCCTGTTTTAACGGGTGCCTTCTTAACGGCCATGCTAGCGGGCTGTGGACAAACTGATAGCAGTTCTGAAGGTCAAAAATCAGCCGGTGAGCCCCAAAAAGTTGAAAATCAAGTGGTGAATGTCTATACTGCAAGACATTATGAGGCAGATCAAGCAGTATATGATAAATTTACAGAAGAAACTGGCATTAAAGTAAATGTGGTAAAAGGGGAAGCGGAAGAGCTTATTGAGCGTTTAAAGCGTGAAGGTGAAAGTACGCAAGCCGACTTATTTATTACTGTTGATGGCGGAGTGCTTGGCAATGCGAAAAATAACGATATTTTACAGCCTGTACAATCGGACATTATTGATAAAAACGTGCCTGCCCACTTCCGTGACAAAGAGGATTACTGGATTGGCATGTCGACAAGAGCGCGTGTGATTGTTTACGCGAAAGATCGAGTAAAACCGGAAGAGCTTTCTACGTATGAAGCTTTAACGGATGAGAAATGGAAAGGGAAAGTACTTGCTCGTTCTTCAACAAGCCTTTACAACCAATCATTACTTGCATCTTTCATCGAATTGAACGGTGAGGAGATGGCAGAGCAATGGGCACAAGGAATTGTCAATAACTTTGCGCGCCAGCCAGACGGCGGTGACCGTGACCAAGCAAAAGCGATTGCAGCGGGTGTGGGTGATGTCGCCATCATGAACACTTATTACGTTGGTTTACTGTTAAACTCTGAAGAACCTGAAGAACAGAAAGTTGGCGAAAGCATCGGTGTATTCTTCCCGAATCAAGAAACGAATGGAACACATGTCAATATTAGCGGCATCGGCTTAACAAAATATAGCAAAAACCCTGAAAACGCTACAAAACTCATTGAATACATGACAGGTGTAGAGGCACAAGAATACTTATCTGCGCAAAATTTCGAGTTCCCAGTAAACCCGGAAGCGAAAATGCCTGAATTGCTCCAATCATGGGGCGAATTTAACATGCAAGAGCTGAATTTTGATACTTTAGGGGAGTATAATCAACAAGCAATTCAGATTTTCAATAAAACAGGTTGGAAGTAAAAAATGTTTATACATCGCATAAAACGTTTTTATCAAAAGGATTTAAATAGTTGGTGGATCATCAGCGTTGTGGGGGTAGCGGTTATACTGCTACCCATCCTGTATATCTTTTTTTCCCTTTTCCAAGAACCGAATGAAAACTGGTTTCAGATTCGTCAGTATTTAGTGAAAACGTATATCGCCAATACAATCATCCTTGTCTTGTTAACAGGGATGTTTACTGCGTTTTTGGGGGTTACGCTTGCTTGGTTGACTTCAGCCTATGACTTTCCGCTCAAGCGTTTTTTTCGTTGGGGATTATTATTGCCGCTTGCTATTCCACCTTATATAGCGGCCTATACGTATCGAACAATGTTCAGCTATACAGGTGTGATTCAAGCGACATTGCGGAACCAATTTGATTATCAAATCAACCCTGAGCTGTTATCGATCTCTTCATTACGGGGCGCTGTTTTCATTTTTACGCTGTTTCTGTTTCCGTATGTTTATATGATGACGAGGGCTTTTCTTGAAAGGCAAAGTGCATCTTTTTTTGAAAATGCCAGGCTGCTTGGAAGGAAGCCGATTGCGATCTTTATTCGGGTTGTTTTGCCACTTTCAAGACCAGCTATTGTCGCCGGAGTAGTCCTTGTTATTTATGAAGTGTTAAGTGATTACGGAGTGACTAGCTATTTTGGCATTCACACGATTTCTACAGCTATTTTTCAAACATGGTTCGGCATGTATGATATTGATTCGGCGATGAGGCTCGCAGCATGGTTAATGGTAATCATTGTAGGGCTGTTTTTCTTGGAAAGGCTTCTCAGAAAAGGGCGGCGCTACAATGTCAATCAAAAGTCAAGGCCCCTTGTACCGATGAAACTAAAGGGGATAAAAGCGGTTGCCGCGTTTTCATATTGCGGGATCATTTTTCTGCTCGGCTTTCTCATCCCTCTTATCCAGCTGAGTGCATGGGCGAAGTTGACCTTTCACAAAGTTTGGAACGAGAGCTTTTTCATATTGTTTTTTCAAACCGTGTATGTGGCAGTCATTGCGACAATACTCATTCTCCTACTTGCCGTTCTTGTGGCAAATGTATGCCGCACTCACTCTGCGGGTTCTTACATATTAGCCAAATTAGCGACGACAGGTTATTCCATTCCAGGTGCAATTATCGCGATAGGCGTCCTCGCTATGTTTATAACGCTCGATCAATGGTTAGCCCCTGTCTATTCTTCTATGGGGTTGGGTGAAGCACCGCTAGTTTTGAGTTTATCGTTAGTGATGCTCATTGTCGGGTATGTGATCCGTTTTCTGGCGACGGGCTTTAATGCAGTTGAAGTCGGTTTTGAAAAATGGGGAACCAAGTATTCGGAAGCTTCAAGAATGCTGGGGCTTAGTATGACAAAAACTTTTTTCAAAGTAGATCTACCTTTACTTCGGGGCGCGTTAATAAGCGGATTTATTTTAACCTTTGTTGAAATTTGTAAGGAGTTGCCTTTAGCGTTATTATTGAGACCCTTTAACTTTGATACGTTAGCGACCAAAACCTATCAATATGCAAAAGATGAAATGATTTATGAAGCTTCGATCCCTTCTTTAATGATTATCGGGATCAGTGTGTTGTCTGTTGTCGTGTTTCAAATGATTGATAGGAAGGTGGAGCGATGAAAGTAGTTGAAATCGAAAATCTTAGTTTTGGCTATTCCCGAGTAGAAGCACCGATAATAGAAGATTTTTCTTTTACGTTGAATGCAGGTGAGATTGTCGGTGTATTAGGGCAGAGCGGCAGTGGGAAAAGCACTTTGCTCCGCTTGATTTCCGGTTTAGAAATGCCGACAAATGGGACCATAAAGATTGCGGATAAAGAGGTTGTTGGGAAACGTCGTTTTGTTCAGCCGGAGGACCGTGGAGTGGGTATGGTGTTTCAAGACTATGCGCTCTTTCCCCATATGAAAGTAAAGGAAAACATTTCATTCGGCTTATCCCGCATGGCGAGAAAGGAGCGAAAGCCTCGTGTCCGGGAAATGTTGGAGCTTGTCCAGATGGAGGAATTTGGAGACCGCTATCCTCACGAACTCAGCGGTGGGCAACAGCAAAGGATTGCACTTGCAAGAGCGCTTGCGCCAAAGCCGAAACTCTTATTAATGGACGAACCTTTCAGTAATTTAGACGCCGATTTAAAAACGTCTATACGTGAAGAATTGCTGTCAATTTTGAAAAAAGCGAATATGACCTGCATGATTGTGACGCATGACCGCAAAGATGTTGATGCCATTTGCGACAACAGTATCACGATGTGTCCGCTCCTTGCCAAACAAGGTGCGGCAGGACAAAAATTTCAAACGTTGCCAAAAGGAAATGGCGTGTTCATATCCAGTGACCGGCAATCGCATAATTGACACCAAAAGATCGAGCCCTTCAACGAATTTATCAATTGAAGGGCTTTTCCTTATGACTACCGCTTTATTCACTAGAAGATTCCCCCATGGATTATTTTTTACCCTTTTGGTCCTTGAAAAGTAACGGTACAATCGTCATGATTAAGATTAAGACCTAGTAATAAGTGGGGTGTTATGGATGAAAAGGGGATGGCTGTACGTTGTTAGTTTATGGGTTTTGCTCATAGTGGTGGGGTGCACGAATGATAAACAAGCGACTTCGGGTGCGTCAGAGCAACCCATTGAGTTGATGGTGTCGGCTGCGGCAAGTTTGACGGATGCTTTAGAAGAGATGAAAGCATCATTTGAAGATGAATATCCGGATATTGCGTTAACGTTTAACTTTGCAAGTTCAGGAAAATTGGTGCAACAGATTGAACAAGGTGCACCGTCGGATATATTTTTATCCGCAAGCACAAAAGACATGGATAAATTGCAGGATGAAAAGCTGATCGATGAGGCGACGCATGTCAACTTCGCGACGAATGAGTTGGTGCTCATTGCGGAGAAGGATTCCACTTTATCGGTAGATTCGTTCGAAGCGATCGATCCGGCGAGTATTGCACACTTTGCGATAGGGGAGCCGGAAAGTGTGCCGGTGGGGCGCTATACAAAAGAAGTGTTGGCGCATCTTGACTTATGGGAGCCTTTGCAGAGTAAGGTCGTATTAGGTTCGGATGTTCGCCAAGTGCTGACGCATGTTGCAATGGGCAATGCTGATTTGGGTGTTGTCTATTCGAGCGACGCGAAAATTTCAAATCAGGTGAAGGTGTTGGCCCCAGCGAGTGCAGAATGGCATGGACCGATTGTTTATCCTGGTGCGGTTGTGGCGGACAGTAAGCATTCTGAAGAAGCAAAAGCATTTTTAACATTTTTAACGAGTGAAAAAGGACAAGAAATTTTGAAGCGGTTCGGCTTTCAATAAGTAGGGGGGATACTCGTGCAGTCAACTGATTATACACCGTTAATCCTATCGTTGAAAGTAGCGGGTATCTCGACGGTTTTCGTGTTCATTGCGGGTGCTTTTTTTGCGCATTTATTTGCCCGGAAGCAGTTTTTCGGTAAAAGTATTGTAGAGTCTTTGTTTTTATTGCCACTTGTGTTGCCTCCGACGGTTGTCGGTTTCGGTTTGCTCATTCTCTTCGGGAAAAAGGGATGGATCGGGAGTTGGTTGTTGGAGTGGTTCGATTTTCAAGTCGTATTTACTTGGATTGGGGCGGTTATCGCGTCCATTGTCGTTTCGTTCCCTTTGATGTACCAAAGTGCAAGCGCAGCTTTTCAAAACTTGGATGTGCGACTAGAAAATGCGGCTCGGACGATGGGGGCGTCAGAATGGAAAGTGTTCCGGACGGTCACTTTTCCTTTAGCATGGCCGGGCTTGCTTGCAGGATTGGTTCTTTCTTTTGCGCGAGGACTTGGTGAGTTTGGCGCGACATTAATGCTGGCGGGCTATATTCCAGGAAAAACGGATACGATTCCGATGGCCATCTATTTTGCGGTGGAATCGGGTCATATGGAAAAAGCGACGTTTTGGGTCGTAATCATCGTCGCACTCGGCTTCAGTACGATCATGTGGCTCAATTGGTGGAGTAGGCGCAACATGCAACGCTATAGAAATGAACAGCTATAAGAGGGTGATCGAATGCTGGAAGTTCACATTAAAAAAGAACTGGCGCATTTTGCAATGGATATACACTTACAAGCGACCGATGAAATTCTTGTACTGGTCGGGCCTTCGGGATCAGGGAAAACGACGATTTTGAATGTTATTGCCGGTTTAGACAATCCAGATGAAGGCTCGGTCAGATTAAACGACCAGCTCTACTTTCAAGGAAAAGGAAAATCCCTCCCACCTCAGAAAAGGGACGTCGGGTATTTATTCCAAGACTATGCGCTTTTCCCGCATATGACGGTCGAGAAAAATATCTTCTATGGCATCAAGGATAAAAAGGACAAGGCGGCGATAGGGAGAGTCGAGCAACTGGTCGACGTGCTCGGAATCGGCCATTTAACAGCGAAGTATCCGCACCAAATTTCGGGTGGCGAAAAGCAGAGAGTCGCATTGGCACGCGCATTGGCGACGGAGCCTGCTGTGCTGTTGTTGGATGAGCCCTTATCCGCCTTAGATCGGGAAACGCGTCTGGAATGTCAGGATGAATTGTTACGAATCCACAAGATGTGGAAAATCCCATTTATTATCGTGACGCATGATATGGATGAGGCGGAGAAACTCGGAGATACCCTGCTATTTTTGAAAAAAGGGATGATAGACAAAGTCGTAGATAATACTGTAGATAAGCTTGCACTTTTATACTGAATGTTGAGGTTTCTATGGTAAAGTAAAAAAGAGTAAAGTGAGGAGGGGTTTCGATGAAAGAAATCACAACAACTGAAGTACAAGAGCGATTGGAAAAAGGTGAGACACTTCATCTTGTCGACGTGCGTGAGGCGGATGAGGTAGCAGAAGGGATCATTCCAGGTGCCATCCATATCCCGTTAGGGGAAGTCCCAGCACGTCTGGATGAGTTGGACAAATCGAAGCCTTATATCTTCATATGCCGCTCCGGCGGACGCAGCGGACGTGCGACGGATTTTCTGACAGAAGAAGGATACGATGTCACGAACATGGTCGGCGGCATGCTGGCATGGGAAGGCGCAACAGAATAAATCAGTAGCGGAAAGGACCTTTTTCAAGGGTCCTTTTTGTTATTCAAGTCGGCGCTCAAAGTAACGCTAAGGTGATCAAAGATTCCATTAAGCGCTCAATCCCCGCCTCAAGTGATCAAAGCGCTGCTCAAACGCTTAACCCCCACATCAAGTGATCAAAGCCTCGTTCACGCGCTCAACCCTCGCATTAAGTGATCAAAGCCTCGTTCATGCGCTCAACCCTCGCATTAAGTGATCAAAGCCTCGTTCACGCGCTCAACCTTCGCCTCAAGTGATCAAAGCCTCGTTCACGCGCTCAACCTTCGCCTCAAGTGATCAAAGCCTCGTTCACGCGCTCACCCCTCGCATTAAGTGATCAAAGTCTCGCTCAAACACTCAACCCCCGCCTCAAGTGATCAAAGCGCTGCTCAAACGCTCAACCCCACTCTCGAACACTCGACAATCCTCGAAGAATCTTATTTTCAAGTAGGACATATCTTTTGCCACCTCGGCGTATAGTGAATGAAAAAGGGGTGTCCAAGTGAAACGTTGGTTAGTGATCTGTGTACTTTTTATATGTTCATTAGGGATCGTAATGTACGGGGTAAATGCGTCGGACCGGGCCTTTTTTATGCCGGAGGAGTTAGGGGGCGTGAAAATCGTTATTGATCCCGGGCATGGGGGCTTAGATGGAGGGGCATCAGCGGGGGAGGTTGTTGAGCGGGACATTACGTTGAGCATTTCGCATGAACTGAGGAAACGGCTGGAGAAAAAAGGGGCGACGGTTATTATGACGCGTACGAAGGAGGGGGATGCTTTAGCCGAACATGCCCCGAAGGAAACATTCGGAACGACACGTGAACGGAAAATGGCCGATTTGAAATTACGGGAAACCATTGCTGTTGATGAGAATCCGGATATGTTTATTAGCGTGCATGTCAACTCGATTCCGCAAGATAAATGGCGGGGGGCGCAAGTGTTTTATCATCCAGAGGGAGATCCGAATGGTGAATTTTTGGCGAAGTCCATTCAGGAATCATTCCGGGGGAACTTGAAAAATACGGATCGTGTCGCCATGGCGATCAAAGGCGTTTACTTGTTAAAGAAAGTCCCGATGCCAGCTGTTCTTGTGGAAACAGGGTTTATCTCGAATCCTGAAGAACGTGCCTTATTGACAGATCCCGCTTATCACGGAAAAGTGGCAGATGCCATTTTGGAAGGCATTACTGATTATCACACTTCAGAAGAAAAGTGAGAGCACTTCGGGCATTCACTGAATGTTCACTATGGTATACTTGGAGGGTGAATGAATATACCTCCGAGGAGTGTCTAAATTGATCAATGAACAAACAGTACGAGAAATACTAGGTCAGTTGAAAGATCCGTTTTTACATAAAACGCTTGCAGAAACGAGTGGCATTTCCGAAGTTTCAATTAAAGAAGAGAAAAATCACGTAAGCGTAAAGCTGGCCATCGCTAAAATCAATACAGCTGAACAAATGGCGTTACAGATGAAGGTGGTTGAACAGTTGAAGGCAGCGGGGGCGGATTCTGTTGGGATTCGTTTCGAAGAATTGCCGAAAGAAGTGTTAGAACAATTCCGTGGAACAGCTACGGAATCTGAAGTACAGGACATTTTGTCACCATTGAGCAAAGTGGAATTCATCTCGATCGCGTCCGGAAAAGGCGGCGTCGGCAAATCGACGGTTTCGGTGAACTTGGCTGTTGCGCTTGCTCGACTCGGGAAGAAAGTCGGTTTGATTGACGCGGATATTTATGGATTCAGTGTGCCGGATATGATGGGCGTTACGGAATTGCCGGTCATTCGCGGCGATCGGATTATTCCGGTTGAACGCTTTGGCGTCAAAGTGATTTCCATGGGCTTTTTTGTTGAGGACAATGCGCCGGTTGTATGGCGTGGTCCGATGCTCGGGAAAGCACTGGATCAATTTTTCCGTGACGTGGAGTGGGGAGATCTGGACTATCTTTTCCTTGACTTACCGCCGGGAACAGGAGACGTTGCACTTGATATCCATCAGATGATTCCGATGTCGAAAGAAATTGTTGTCACGACACCACATCCGACGGCAGCTTTCGTCGCGGCACGGGCTGGGGCGATGGCGTTGCAAACAGATCATACGCTACTCGGTGTGATCGAAAACATGTCATGGTTCGAAGCGAAAACGACAGGTGAGCGTGAGTTTGTATTCGGCCAAGGCGGCGGCGTGAAGCTCGCTCAAGAATTGAGAACAGATTTGCTTGGGCAGATTCCACTCGGGCAACCGGACTGGAATGAAGAGGACTTTGCGCCATCCGTTTATGCAGAAGATCATCCAATCGGTCAGATTTACACGGACATTGCTAAAAACATCATCAAAAAAACAAACTAAGAAAAGCGCAAGCGCCTGGTTAGCTCGCGAAGGAAATAGGGGAAGACCCGGAAGCCGGTTTTTGGCTTTTGGGTCTTTCATCTTTTCCACAGTGAGCTAGGCGCTGGAGTCTGGACAAAAGAAAAGCGGAGGGCGCCGATTAGATGCGACAGGCATAAGACGGAATCGCGAAGAGGTACTTTTCCTCGCAGCCAGTTCGGCTTATGACCCGAGTATCTGGTGCCCGGAGTCTAGATAGAAAAAAGCGGAGGGGGAGATTAGCCCCCGCCGCTTTTTCCACCACCGCCACCACCGCTAGTTCCCCCACCAGATCCTCCGCCGTTCTGCTCGCCTGACTTACCACCACTTTCGCCACCGCCGCCCTCAGCGGGTTTAACATTTCCTGCTTTTAAAATGAGCTCTTGCCATTTGGTTTGCAGTAAAGGGCTGCTGATCGTTTCCTCCACCACTTTTTCAAGATGTTCTTTCATGTTGGCGGATTGCATGGCGGTTTCCATCTGTTTTTGCATATCGGGCTGACTGAAAAATTCCTCCAATTTTTTTTGGAAGGAAGAGTCCTCCATTAGCTGTTTCATGATTTCTTGTTGTTGCTCTTTCATGCTTTTGGCAATGGATTCCGTGAATTTCGGGTCTTCAAACGTCTTTTTCCAAAAGTCTTCGCCTTTGTCTGACAGCAACGTATCTTCAATCGACTTTTTCACTTCGGGTTGTTCCAAAATGAGCATTTCCTTGAATTCGGGATCGGCGAACATTTGTCGAATCGCTTTTTTTCCTTCTTCGGTTTGCAATGCGTCGGTCATCATTTTTTTGGTTTCATCATATGTCGGATTGGATTGCTGCGGTGCGCAACCAGATACAATAAAAACAAGGAGCAATATGTGCAACCATTTTTTTTTCATGGAAACCCGATTCCTTTCCATAAGCATTTTCATTTATTGTTCACATTATCGCGCAGAATATGCATCCAACGAGGAATGAAATAGATTTTTTGCAAAAACGTTGTTACACTAATGAAAGGAATAGAAGATGGAGGATTATCGTCGTGACAATACGAAATTGGATAAAATTCTTTTTTAATGCCCTACTAATCGGAGGACTTACGACAGCCATCGTCGGATTGATCGTTCGTTGGGAGTTCTTTTCTCAATATGTATCGAGTGGCGAAACTTGGCAATTCATCGGTGCGTTTCTTTGGATGATATTCCTTGGATTTACCATGAGTGTCGTAGCACAAATGGGTTTCTTTGCGTATTTAACAGTCCATCAATTCGGTGTTAACTTGTTTAAAACACTTACTTTGTGGAATTGGGTTCAACTGCTGATCATTTCACTTGTATTATTTGACTTGATTTTCTTTAGATTCCGTCTGACTTCAGGGGATACAAGTCGCACAATATTGTATTTATTACTTCTTGTCTCGCTTGTCGGTGTCGGGATTGTCACCGCTTATTTTAAAGCAAAATGGACTAAAAAACATACGCTGATCTCGGCTTTGTTTTTTATGATCGTCATTACAACGCTGGAGTGGTTGCCTGCATTGATGGTACGTTCCGGCAATATCGATTCATGGGTGACGATTTTACTTTACCCATTGCTTGCCGTTAACGCTTATCAAATTTTAATGTTGCCGAAATACAATCGGCAGTCGGATGAAGATAAGGCGAAGTTGGATGCGCGGAAAAAAGCGCGAAAAAAGGCAACGGCGACTGCAAAAGCGAAATAATCAATTACGCCTCGGCGTAATTGCGTCCAGATTTTGAATTGAGCAAAGCTCAATTAACTCCTTTCAAAATCTGTGACATCCGCCGGAGGCTTTATCTTCCTTCAGCGGGCGTTTGGACGTCCGCTGAACAGGTAACAAATCGGCATTCATCCGTCACCTATTGAGGTGGACGTTTCCGCTGAATGAAGAAAAACAACAAACCGGGCTCCTAATACAGATGCCCGGTTTGTTGTTTTTTCATTCAGGGATTTTCTTCAATTTCACTTTTGGTTGAAACAACATCTCCTCCACCGTGATGAAGGTGCGGCTATCGTATAATTTTTTTAACTCGGTGAATTCAATCCGATTTTCGCGGTGATGGGGAATGGAAAGGATTTCCCCTTCTTGAACAGGCGGAATGTTACCACCCTGCCAGGTGATGGAAGAACCTAGGGCGTTGATTTCGGCTTCCCACAGCATCGTATGTAATGCAAGGGGGAAAACTTCGTCTTTTGTTCGAAACCAAAGTGGCATCATGCCAAAAGTTTGTTCAAAACGTTCGATTTGATTGACGAATAATGGGGTATTTTGCTCGTAATCCTTCCCTTCGTTGCCGAGGAGTCCAACTGGGATTTTTTTATCTTTGATCAGTTCAACTGTTTCCGGAAAGCGTTCAACCCATTCCATATCCACAAATAGTAGTGGATAGGGCTTGGCTAAATCTTGGATCCACTGCTCGACCTCCACATCACCAAATGAAATATTCACCGTTAATGCCGATCCATTTGTTCCGCGTACGATGACTGCCGGATCCTCGGTAATACGGAAGACGGCGGTGAGCGGATTTTGCTTGGGCAATGGGGGAAAGAGCACAAAGATCACACAGCAAATGATGAAAATGATGACAAATCTGATACGCATTTATTGTCCCCCTTGTACACAATCTATATTACTTTATGAAAAGGTGTTGACGAATATGCATAACGCGTGTTACTATGTAAAAGTCGCTGTCAGGAAGTCGTTATTGCGAGTGAAAAACTTTTTTTAAAAAAGTGTTGAAAAAGATTTTTTTCTTGTTATAATGATATTTGTCATCAAACGACAACAGTGTCAGTTAAGTATTTTTCCGCAGTAGCTCAGTGGTAGAGCAATCGGCTGTTAACCGATCGGTCGTAGGTTCGAATCCTACCTGCGGAGCCATTTGCTTCCATAGCTCAGCTAGGTAGAGTGCTTCCATGGTAAGGAAGAGGTCGCCGGTTCGAGCCCGGCTGGAAGCTCCAGAGGCTTGTACTCCCGTTAAAATTGGGAGAAGCGAGCAGGACAAGGAAACGATTGAGAGAAGGAAGGAGCGTACTCAGGTACGTGACTGACTTTTAAAAGGGACTTTGACTAAGGTCGCGACGTCCTGTCGCAACGTCGAAGTCAGCACATCCTGTGCAAGCGAAGTTGACGCAGTAATGCGCCGCTTATCGCAATTTTAACAATGGCCCCTTGGTCAAGCGGTTAAGACACCGCCCTTTCACGGCGGTAACACGGGTTCGAATCCCGTAGGGGTCACCATTTTATTTTAAACCGAATATCGGAAGAAGTTTTCGGTATGAAAATATTATGTAATTATTTTATCTTGGTGGGGTAGCGAAGTGGCTAAACGCGGCGGACTGTAAATCCGCTCCCTCCGGGTTCGGCGGTTCGAATCCGTCCCCCACCATTTATTTCATTTTCTCTTATGTTTTATTCGAAGCGTCAACCGTTTTGAAGAAATATCCACATAGCTGAATTCAAACGTCT
This sequence comes from Sporosarcina soli, assembly GCF_042655805.1. Taxonomy (NCBI): domain Bacteria; kingdom Bacillati; phylum Bacillota; class Bacilli; order Caryophanales; family Caryophanaceae; genus Sporosarcina; species Sporosarcina soli. The sequence continues at coordinate 22,242 of NZ_JBHSNO010000009.1, forward strand.
TAGTTTTGATGAGGTTCCCTTATTTTTCTATATGATTGAATTGGAAAAATCATCTCTTTTTATCCCTTTAACTTTATCACTACATCTTCCGATAACCTTTTGTACTTCATATTGATCTGTGTTCATGAGCATTTAGCATATTTTATTATTGGGGTATAGCCAAGCGGTAAGGCAACGGACTTTGACTCCGTCATTCGTTGGTTCGAATCCAGCTACCCCAGCCATTTTCTGCATTTGCTTTACCAAACCATGTTAATTTACCTATAAGTTCGACAAAACCCTTTTCTTGAAAAGGGTTTTTTTCTGCTTAAAATTTGATTTGGAATAGTTGTCCAGTACTTATTGTTGTACACTAGTATTGATTGGTTCAGCTTCATTCCACTTGTGTCAAAATTTAGAAGCAACCTGAGCAGCTGACACTTTACTTTCCTTACAAAAACAATTGAATGAAGAGGAATCTATATACATAATTTATTGGAAAAGAGATGATCGTATGCAGGAAGATCATAGAATGATAGAGGAATTGGCCCGGAATCAGGGCGTCTATAATCCGGAGAAAATGTTGAAAGATGTCGTTTTTGCATTGGATCAATCTGCCATTGTGGCGATCACAGATCAAAGAGGAAAAATTTTCTATGTGAATCAGTTATTTACGACCATTTCCCAGTACAATGCAGAGGAACTGATAGGGGCTACCCATAGTATTGTAAATTCAGGTCAACATCCGCCTGCGTTTTTTAAAGAGATGTGGGCAACCATTGGGCGTGGAAAGACGTGGCGAGGCGAAATTTGTAATCGGGCTAAGGATGGATCGCGTTATTGGGTAGATACGACAATCGTTCCCTTTTTGAATGCGAAAGGAAAACCTTATCAATATATTTCAATTCGATATGATATTACGGAGCGTAAGGAATCCGAGCGGATGATTCGAGACCTTGCGTACAATGATCAATTGACGCAACTACCTAATCGTTTATCTTTTCGTGAACAATTGCATAGTGAAATCGAAAATGCGTATGGGCATGGTGAGAATCTTGCGCTCGTCCATTTGAATATCGACCGGCTTCACTTTGTAAACGATACACTTGGCTATGAGGCGGGTGACTTCATCTTATCTGTGGTTGCGAAAAGGTTGAAGGAGTTTTTGAAAGGTCAACATGTCATTGCCAGGCTTTCTGGTGATGAATTTGCGATTTTATTAAAAAATATTCGCGACGAATCACATGCTAAAGAATTGATAGAGGCGATTCAGCATTACCTTGAGGAACCGATAGAGGTGATGGGACAGTTACATACGTTAACGTTTAGTATAGGCATCGCGCTTTTTCCGGAACACGCAAGAAATTATTCCGAGTTATCGATGAAAGCGGAAACGGCTCTTTCTGAGGCGAAGGCGCGTGGCGGTGGAGGGTATGAAGTCTATCGCCGTGGATCTGCAACGAAAACGTTGGAACGCATTTTATTGGAAAATGAGTTAAAGAAAAGTATACAGCAAGGTCATTTTAATCTTGAATACCAACCGAAGTTCAATTTGAAATCGGGGACATTAACCGGTGTTGAAGCGCTCGTTCGATGGCATCATCCCGATTTAGGCATGATTCCCCCGGATAAATTCATCCCGATGGCGGAAGAGACGAAAAATATTGTGGCGCTCGGCGAATGGGTATTGAGAGAGGCGTGTAGTCAGGCGAAAAAATGGCAAGAAAGCGGATATCGAACGCTTCGGATCGCCATTAATATGTCTGCCGTCCAGTTGGAAGAACCGACAATTTTGGACAAAATGAAAGAGATTTTGCAAGAAACGAACGTTTCACCAGAGAGCATCGAAATCGAATTGACCGAGAGCGCCTTTGCGGATCGGGAGGGGCTACAGGAAATGGTGCAACAAATGAGAGAGTTGGGTGTCACCGTATCCATTGATGATTTTGGAACGGGCTATAGTACGTTTAGCTATATTAAGGAATTACCGGTCGATACAGTGAAAATTGACAAGGCTTTTGTGAACGATATTCATGTGAACGAAGAAAGTCGTGCCATCATCAAAGCGATTGTGACGTTGGCGAATACGATTGGGCTTAATGTCATTGCGGAAGGTATCGAGTGCGAGGAGCAAGTGAAGGTTCTGAATGAATTGGGGTGTCGGGAAGGACAAGGCTATTATTACAGTAAACCGACCTCGGCTACAAACTGTGAAAAATTCATGGGGAAATGGAAAGTTAACGAATAAATATTCAGAAATTTGTTGGGTTGAGTCAAATACTCTCGTGGACATACAATAGAGTCATAGAAACGGGAGGTAGTGGCGTATGGGAGACATGCAAATTTCAATTATCGGTGTACCGCTCGATCTGGGGCAAAACCGTAGGGGTGTAGATATGGGGCCGAGTGCCATTCGTTATGCTGGGGTTGTCGGTAGACTTGAAGCGATTGGCTATCGTGTTTTGGACGAAGGAGATATTCGAGTCGATGCTGCAGAAAATCGTGATCATGACGATTCAAAGCTGAAAAATTTGAATGAGGTTATCAAAGCGAATAAGGCGCTTGCCCAGAAAGTGTCGGAAGTTGTCAAGGATGGTCGTTTTCCGCTCGTTTTAGGGGGAGATCATAGCATCGCAATCGGTACGCTGGCCGGCCTGGCGGATCATTACAGCAATTTAGGTGCTATTTGGTATGATGCACATGCGGATTTAAATACAGCCGAAACATCACCTTCTGGCAATATCCATGGAATGCCGCTTGCGGTAAGTATCGGTATGGGAGATGATCGGCTGGTACATTTACATAGTGCTAAAGTCAAATTAAAGCCTGAGAATATCGTAATTATCGGAGCGCGTTCCGTGGATCCGGGGGAACGTCAATTGATTCGGGAGAAAGGCATTAAAGTGTTCACGATGCATGAGATTGATCGCTATGGCATGACAGCGGTCATGGAGGAAGCGATCGCCTATTTACAATTACGTTCTGTGGATGGCGTTCACTTATCGTTAGACCTTGATGGGTTGGACCCGTTATATACGCCTGGCGTTGGGACGCCAGTACCAGGTGGAATCAGCTATAGGGAAAGCCACTTGGCGATGGAGATGTTGGAAGATTCTGGTTTGATCACATCAGCCGAATTTGTGGAAGTCAATCCGATTTTGGATGAAAAAAACAAAACTGCAGATGTAGCTGTAGGTTTAATGGGCTCACTATTCGGGGAAAAATTGATTTGAGCCTATTCCATTTGTATACAGGAAAGCCAAGCGGGAATTGATTATCCGCTTGGCATTTTTGGATCAATTACGCCTCGGCGTAATTGCGTCCAGATTTTGAATTGCGAATCGAACAGCGAAGGGTTTGATTTGCCGTATTTCTGCGTTTTTTGCAGAAAATAAGGCACTTAGATAGGCACAATTAACTCCTTTCAAAATCTGTGACATCCGCCGGGGGCTTTATCTTCGTTCAGCATGTCCCTTGCAAAGAAAACAAAAACGTATTCATCTCGCCTCCTCTAGAGTCGGTAATCTTATGTAGCTGACGCTTCGCTTTCAGTACAAAACCATTTGCTGGATGAAGATAAATATTCCCAAATAGATGGAGGAAATTATCTACCAAATCTGCTAAAATAAAATCAACGAAAAAAATGAAACCTGTCGACACCTTCAAACGTATAGAAGGGACAGCCGCATAAGAGCGGAGGGTGAACTGCATTGGATGATTTGGTCAATAAACGAATAAATGAAGTCCTGAAAGGGAATCAGGATGCATTTGAAGAAATTGTTACCCTCTTTCAGCATCGTCTGTACCAAGTTTGCTACAGGATGCTCAGCAATGCACAGGAGGCGGAGGATATCGCACAGGAAGCCTTTGTCCGTGCGTATATTAATATTCACACTTTCGATCAGAAACGGAAGTTTTCAACTTGGTTATTCCGGATTGCGACGAATCTCTGTATTGATCGGATTCGAAAGAAGAAACCAGACTATTACCTTGATGCGGAAGTACCAGGTACGGAAGGGCTGAATATGTACTCACAAATTGCTGATGCCGGTGAATTGCCGGAAGAAGAAGTCGAAAGAATGGAAGTGCAGGAACGGATCCAATACGAAATCGGCCGGCTCCCGGATAAATATCGTTCTGTCATTATTCTTAGGTATATTGAGGAATTGCCTTTACAAGAAATCGGTGATATTTTGGAATTACCGCTGGGGACCGTAAAGACCCGGGTCCATCGTGGTCGGGAAGCCTTGCGAAAACAGATGGGTAGTTTGTAGGAGGGAAGAAGTATGAATACGTGTCCGGAACAAATTATTCACTATATGCATTCCTATTTGGATGGCGACATTAGCCTTGAAGAAGAGCGTGAATTGAAAAAGCATTTAGATAGTTGCGGGCAGTGTAAGGAAATCATGAACGGGCTGACGGAGGCCATTACGTTCATCGGGAGTGCAGCGCCGGTGACAGCCCCTCCGGGCCTTGTCGAAGGTGTCATGGCCCGCCTCCCAAAAGAAAAATCTCAAGCAGGTATACAACGTTGGTTGCGGCGCCATCCACTCCTATCGGCTGCGGCAATGTTTTTGATTTTAATGAGTGCAACATTTTTTTCGAGCTATGGAAACGATCAGCAGTTTTCGGTGTCGAAGCAACCCAATTTGATCGTTGAAGGGCAAACGGTTCTTGTTCCCGCGGGTGAAACGGTGGAAGGGGACGTCGTCGTTAAAAATGGGATACTGCGGATTGAAGGCGAAGTAAATGGTGATGTCACCGTCATTCATGGGGAAAAGTATATGGCCTCGACGGCAATCGTGACCGGCAAGACGGAAGAAATTGACGAGGTCTTTGATTGGATTTGGTATAAGATGAAAAGCACGGCAAAAAACATCTTCTCTTCACCTAATAAAGAGGATGAGTGAATGAAGCGACCGTCGCATCTGCTAATTGCGGATGCGGGTCGCTTTTATGTTATACTGTTCACATACGAATTCATGGATGAAGGTAGGCGAGGCACATGCCCAAATGGGGAGGCTTTATAGATTTCAGTCCGGTCGAGGCGCTTATAAATATTGTGGATGTGCTGCTCGTCTGGTTTGTTCTTTATAAGCTGATTACGATTATTAAAGGGACAAAAGCGGTTCAGCTGTTAAAAGGGATATTTGTTCTCATTATCGCCCGCGTTCTGACCGGATTTTTTGGTTTTAAGACGCTTCTCTGGATGATGGACCAAGTGTTGACATTTGGTTTTCTGGCCATTATTATCATCTTCCAGCCAGAGTTGAGGCGTGCGCTTGAGCAATTGGGAAGGGGCCGTTTGTTTGCCCGCTCGACGATGCAGGAGGAAGAGCAAAGGGATCGGCTGATTGAAGCTTTTACAAAATCGGTCAGTTATATGGCTAAACGCCGTATCGGGGCACTGATCTCGATTGAAAAAGAAACCGGATTGAGTGAATACATTGAAACGGGGACGCCGATGGATTCTACACTTACATCAGAGTTGCTCATCAATATCTTCATTCCGAATACACCGCTTCATGACGGGGCTGTGGTTGTTCAGAAAAACCGGATTGCTGCCGCTGGCTGTTATTTACCGCTCTCCGAAAGTCCATTTATCTCGAAGGAGCTCGGAACGCGGCATCGGGCAGCTATCGGACTGAGTGAAGTGACGGATGCGGTCACGGTCATCGTGTCGGAAGAAACCGGTGCAGTTAGCATTACTACAAACGGGGACATCAGTCGGAACTTGAGCATGGAAGAATTCGAAGTACGGTTGCGCAAGGCATGGTTCGGTTCTTCGCCTGAACAGTTGCATTCTTCGATTTGGAAGTGGGGGTGGAGAAAGAATGGATAAGTTTATGGATAGCCCATGGTTTCTTCGGTTCACCGCCCTATTTCTCGCGCTCATCCTTTTTTTCTCCGTAAAAGCGGAGGATGAGAAACTGGTCGGAAAGGCTGTCGGAGACACGGTGGATGCCATTCCTGATGTTCCTGTAGACGTCTATTATGATAATGAAAACCTCGTTGTCACAGGCGTTCCGGAAACCGTGAATATTACCATTGAAGGACCGACGAATCTCGTCCAATCAACAAAGCTGTTGAAAGACTTCACTGTACGGGCGGATTTATCGAATTTGACTTTAGGACAACATACGGTCCGTCTCCAAACCGAAAATATATCGGAGAAATTAGATGTACGGATTGACCCGGCGACCATCGACGTCATGATCGAAGAGAAAATTACACGCTCCTTCCGCGTCGATCCGGAAATTAATGAACGATTGCTGGCGGAAGATTTCCATATCGTTAAAATGGATGTTACGCCTTCCACAATCGAAGTGACGGGCGCGAAAAGTATCGTTGAAGCAATCAGCTTTGTAAAAGCTTCCGCGACGGGTGAACAAGGGATTAATCAAACATTTGAACAACAGGCACGCGTCAGGGTTCTTGATCGTGACTTGAATAAGCTAAATGTGACCATTGTCCCTGAGCAAGTGAACGTCAAAGTGGAGGTTGCTGAATACAATAAGGAGGTACCCATTGTTCTAAAGAAGAGCGGTGCCCCGACATCGAACGTCACGATCAATTCTGTGTCGACCAAAGAGGAAGTGATCACTTTATTCGGTCCCAAGAAAGTATTGGATCAGATAAAAGAGTTGGAAGTCGATGTAGATCTCTCGCAAGTGAAGGAGCAAGAGATGACCTTGGAAGTCGCATTGAAGAAACCGAAAGGCATCACTAAGATGTCCCTCGACAAAATAAAAGTGCAGGTGAACGCATCCTCGTCCGAAGAGGACATGGAGGAAGTGAACGCCCCTGAGGAACCAGAAAAAGAAGAGCAAATCGCTACGAAGGAATTTCAAGATATTCCAGTGAAAGTGAATGGACTGGACGAAAAGTTTAAAGGTTCGTTTCAGAAACCGGAAGATGGCATGACAGATTTGACGATTACGGCTGAGCAGAACGTGATCGATAAGCTGGAAAAGACGGATTTTGTGATCTATGTCGATGCATCCGGTGTAACGGACGAAGGAGAACAAAACCTTCCTATCTCAGTAGAAGGACCCCAAAATGTCAGTTGGAAAATAACTGACACTGAGGCGATAATGCATATTGAACTTGCCTGATATTCGACTGAATGTGCAGGTTTGAAAAGGAGAATGGAAATGACAAAGTATTTCGGGACGGATGGCGTCCGTGGAGTTGCAAATAAGGAATTGACACCAGAACTCGCTTTTAAATTGGGCAGAATTGGTGGGCATGTCTTAACGAAAGAATCGGAAGGGAAAGCACAGATCCTTGTAGGTCGAGATACACGTATTTCCGGTCATATGTTAGAAAATGCACTGATTGCTGGCCTTTTATCAACCGGTGTTGAAGTGATGACGCTCGGCGTCATCAGCACACCAGGTGTCGCTTATTTGACAAGGGTCATGAATGCACATGCGGGCGTGATGATATCGGCTTCGCATAATCCTGTCGAAGACAATGGCATCAAATTCTTTGGGGCAGATGGTTACAAATTGACGGATGAGCAGGAAGAGGAAATTGAACAATTGCTCAATGCCGAGGAAGACACGCTCCCACGTCCGGTTGGAGCTGCTGTTGGTTCGGTCACCGAATATTTTGAAGGCGGCCATAAGTACATTCAATACTTGAAGCAGACAGTCGATGAAGAGTTTACAAATATCCATGTTGCGCTGGATTGTGCGCATGGGGCAACATCATCGTTGGCTACGCATGTATTTGCGGATCTGGATGCAGATTTGACGACGATGGGGGCATCACCGAATGGCTTGAATATCAATGAAGGTGTCGGCTCTACTCATCCAGAAGGCTTAAGTAAGTTGGTTGTTGAAAAAGGTGCTGATATCGGCTTAGCATTCGATGGAGATGGAGATCGTCTCATAGCCGTCGATGAAAATGGGAACGTGGTGGATGGTGACCAGATCATGTTCATCATTGGCCGTCATCTTCACGCGGAAGGCCGCTTGAAATCAGGCACAATCGTTTCAACGATCATGAGCAATCTAGGCTTTTACAAAGCACTTTCTGAACAGGGTATGAGCAGTGTCAAAACGGCTGTCGGCGATCGTTATGTCGTAGAAGAAATGCGGAAAAACAATTTCAATCTAGGCGGCGAACAATCCGGCCATATCGTTTTCCTAGACTATAATACAACTGGAGACGGACTGCTTACGGGTCTCCAACTCGTCAATATCATGAAGCAAACAGGACGGAAACTATCCGAATTGGCTGCAGAGATGACAGTGTACCCTCAACAACTTGTCAATGTGCGAGTATCAGATAAACACGCAGTGACTGATAACAACCGCGTCGCAGCAGTCATTGCCGAAGTGGAGCAAGAAATGGCAGGCAACGGACGCGTACTCGTTCGACCATCTGGAACAGAACCACTCGTCCGCGTCATGGTAGAAGCCCCAACAGAGGAAGAATGCCAACGCCATGTCGAACGCATTGCCGAAATCGTAAGAGAAGAGATGGGAATAGATTGAGAAGTGACCGAAGAAACCCTTTAGCAGGGGATCTTCGGTTTTTTTATGGGGATAAGCTTTGGCTATGGGGTGTTATATAGTTAAGCGCTCAAAATCAGCTGAGGCGCTCAAAATCAATTGTAGGTGATCAAAGCGTGACTCCAGCGATCATAGTATGCATCAATCGCTCAAAGTCCCTCGTTTGGCGCTCAAACCCGCTTGTAAGTGATCAATGTGCGTATCGTGCGCTCAAACCCGCTTGTAAGTGATCAATGTGCGTATCGTGCGCTCAAAGCGGCTTGTAAGTGATCAATGTGCGTGTCGTACGCTCAAAGCGGCTAGCCAAGTGATCAAAGTGTGACTCCAGCAATCAAAGTATGCATCAATCGCCCAAAGTCCCTCGTTTGACGCTTAAACCCGTGCTAGCAACGCTCAATCACATACCTAATATCTGTAGCAAACTCAAAAATACCGCCAAGCGATTCAGCTTGGCGGTATTTGATCAGTAGCTTTTTTGGAACTTGTTTCGAATGAAGATGGCTGTTGAGTTGAGAATGAGCAAGGCGATAAGCAATACAAGAATAGTTGCCGCAGCTAGGTTCGCATATTCAGCAACTAATGAAGAATCGAGTGTCCAGTAGTAGATTTGCATCGGCAACACTGTGAATTTGTCGAGAATGCCTCCTGGGAAAGGAAGGAGTAGCGCTGGTATACCGATAACGACTAATGGTGCTGTTTCTCCGATTGCGCGTGATAGCGATAAAATTGCGCCAGTTAGAATGCCGGGCAGGGCAACTGGCAAAATGATGTTTTTGATGGTCTGCCATTTCGTTGCGCCCATTCCGTAAGATGCTTCGCTTAGCGGGTTGGGCACTGCTCGAATGGCTTCTTGGCTTGCAACAATGACAATGGGAAGGATGAGTAGGGACATCGTTAAACCACCTGCCAATACAACATTGCCGAAGTCCAATGCTCTGACAAAAACAGTCATCCCCAAGATCCCATAGACGATGGATGGAACGCCTGCCAAGTTGGCAATATTCGTTTGAATGAGAGCTTGTAGTCGCCCTTTTTTCGCGTACAGTTCCAAATAGATGGCTGTACCGACACCTAAAAACATCGTAACAGGAGCGACGACAAGCATTAACCAAAAGGTGCCGAGAATCGCGCCCATAATGCCAGCCCGTTCAGGTTGAGTAGAAAGTTTTCCTGTCAAGAAATCGAAATTGATCCAGCCAATCCCTTGAGAGACGACGCGATAGATCAATACAGCAAGAACAACGAGTCCTAAAAGTGTAGCGAGTAGGAAAATGAATTTGGACAGCGAATTCAATCGTAAGCGCATATTCATTTTTCTCATAACAACACTCGGTTTCACTTGTACCATCTTAATATTCCTCCCTAAATTTACGCGAAACATATCGTGCAATGACATTCATGATCAGTGTGAACACAAACAACGTCATCGCTACAGCATAAAGACTGTAGTAGATCGTCGATCCGGCTGGTGCATCTCCACCGGTGACTTCTACAATATAAGCCGTCATGGTCTGCATGGATTGTGTAATGTCAAACGTGAAATTTTTCGTACTACCACTTGCAATCGTCACGATCATCGTTTCACCGATTGCCCGTGAAATTCCGAGCACGAACGAGGCGATAATTCCTGATAACGCGGCAGGAATGACAACTTTTCTTGTCACTTCCAATTTCGTCGCCCCTAACCCGAGCGCTCCTTCACGCATCGCGTTGGGAACGGAACGCATGGCATCTTCTGATAAGGAAGCGATCATCGGAATGATCATGATCCCCATGACAATGCCGGGACTTAAAATATTTGTAGCTTGTAGACTGGGAATGAATTCCCGCAACAATGGCGTGACGAAAGTGAAAGCGAAAAAACCGTAAACGATTGTCGGGATCCCTGCAAGAATTTCCAACAGCGGTTTAAACACTCTTCTTACACCATCCGCTGCATATTCACTCAAATAGATAGCCGTCATCAAACCGATTGGCACCGCAACGACCATCGCGATGAGGGAAGAAGTAACAGTCCCCATGATCAGTGGAAGCACACCGAATTCGGGTGTTTGGCTAAGGGGTTTCAACACGGTGCCCGTGAAGAAATCAATAATCGGCACCCGCTTGAAAAATTCGATTGTTTCGGATAGCAATGTGTAAATGATCCCGATCGTCGTTAAAATGGAAACAGAAGCAATTAAGAACAGAATGACTGGGATTGATTTTTCAAAGAGATCTTTGAAATTTCTAGATTGTCTTTTTTGCTCGATCAAATCTCTGATATTGATGTCTTTCTGTCTCGCTGGATTGCTGTTAATGGACATTGTGCAAGGCACTCCTTCTAAACTTGTTTAAAGGCTCAGTTTTTATGGGAAATATAACTAAAAATTAGGGGAAGACAGGGCGAAAGGTGAAGGGAATATCCCCTTCACCAGTGATTATTTCAAGCTATTTAAGAAGTCTACGTTCTCTTTTGCTTCTGCATCAGGGATTGGTGCGAAACCTGTTTCGCCAGCAAACGTGTTAACGCTGTTCATCGCATAGATTGCATAATCAAGAACTTGTGGCTTTTCTTTTGCATGATTGACATTCAGGTAAGTGAATACTGGACGCGTGAAATCAGCATAGTCGCCATCTTCTGCAATCGTATCAAGTGATGGTTCAACAGCGCCATTTCCGAAATCTACACTTACAGCAGCAAGCTTGTCTTGGTTGTTTACATAGTAACCGAATCCGAAGAACGCAATACCGTTTTTATCTTCAGAAACAAGGTTGACTAGTGTCGAGTAGTCTTGTTGAAGGTTTACAGTGCTGACTAGATCTTGTTTATCAAGAATGCTTTCATAGAAAAACTCATATGTTCCGTGGTTTTCGTTTGGACCCATTGGCTTGATGTCTTCAGCAGGCCAGTCCGGATTGATATCAGACCATTTTTGTACGCCGCCGTCAGCTTTGAAAATGCTGATCAATTGTTCAGGAGTCATTTCTGTAGCCCAGTCATTGTCTTTGTTGATGACAAAAGTAAGTCCATCAAGGGCAACTTTCAATTCTTTCACTTCGATACCGAGTTTATCTGCTTCAGCTTGTTCTTCGTCTTTAATGTTACGGGACGCATCGTTAAAGTCTGTTCCGTTTTCGACTAGGAATTTTTTGAAACCGGCACTTGTTCCAGCACGGCTCACTTCGACGGAAACATTTTCTTGTTCATTCAACATATATTCTTCTGCGATTTTTGCCATTAATGGATAAACAGTACCAGAACCATCGATGACTACACTACCTTCTAGAGCAGCTGCTTCATCATTTGCATCACCATTCGCCTCAGTGTCTGGTGTGGATGAATCTGTGTTGTCCGGTGTTTCTTCATTTGAATCTGCCCCACATGCTGCAACGATTGCCATAAGTGCAGCCAATACTAGGAACAAAAGATACTTGTTGAGTTTCATCTGAATTGTCCTCCCCTAAAACGGATCTATTTTTTAGAAAGATGATCTCTTTCTAAAAGTAAGTATAGTAGTTGAATGTAAAGCGAGTATGAGAGTAATGTAAATGTATTGTAAAATAGACTAAAAGTAACAAAAAAGACATCTGGAAACAAGTCTTTCAACATACTTGTTTCTAGATGTCTTCCGCAAATTCCCGTCTAGACTCCGGACGCCAGCCGCTCGGAGGCTCACAGGATGTGAGTTACGCAGTCGTTCGAAGGGTTTGATTTGCCGTATTTCTGCGTTTTTTGCAGAAATTAAGGCACTTTCAGGACGCGGCGAACCTAGACTGCGTTCCTTAATAGTCAATCCTGCTGTGTGGCAAAGAACACCACTTCGCAGGATTGCCTTGTGCCTGTCGCGTCTAAGCAGGCGTCCTGCGCTTTTGGGTAATTAACCAAAGCGTCCGTTGATATAGTCTTCTGTCAAAGGATCAGTCGGATTGCTAAAGATGACGGATGTGCGATCGACTTCAATGATTTCTCCGTTTAAGAAGAAAGCTGTGCGATCGGAAATCCTAGAAGCTTGTTGCATATTATGCGTTACGATGGCGATCGTCACATCGTTTTTGATCGAGTCGATGAGTTCTTCCACTTTGTGTGTCGATACCGGGTCAAGTGCGGAAGTCGGTTCGTCCATTAAAATGACTTCTGGGTCGACTGCCAGGCAGCGGGCGATACAAAGTCGTTGTTGCTGACCACCGGAAAGTCCGTAGGCGCTGGAGTGCAACCGATCTTTCACTTCATCCCATAATGCGGCTTTGCGCAAGCTATCTTCAACGACCATATCGAGCATCGCTTTGTTGCGGATGCCATGGATTTTTGGACCGAATGCTACGTTTTCATAAATGGATTTTGGAAAAGGGTTTGGCTTTTGGAACACCATGCCTACTTTGGAACGTAATAATTCTACTGGCACTGACTTGCCTAGTATGTTCTTGCCTTTGAATGTAAGATTTCCAGAAATGGAGACATCGGGTACCAATTCAACCATTCGATTCAATGTTTTTAAGTAAGTGGATTTGCCGCAACCGGAAGGACCGATAATCGCCGTGACTTCTTTTTCATTAATGGACAGTTCAATATTTTTTAAGGCATGCGTCGAACCGTACCAAAGATTCAAGCCGTTTGTTTCGTAGACGGGTTTGTTCCATTTCGTGTTTTTCATCACACGAAATTGGACATCCTCTTTACGTTCTAATTGTAAGGTCATGAGTATCCTCCTAAATGATGTTGGAATCTATAGTGACGTGTATGAGTAGTTGTCGTAGTTATTGCATTATTTATCATACCCAGAGAATGTTGAGGGAGTATGAATAGAGTGTAAAGATTTCGTAAATGAAAAAAGACCCCCATAGAGGGAGTCCTTTAGATTCATTCAAAAATATAATGCAATGCTTTTACGGCTTGGTCGACTGTTTCGACGGTAGCGTGTGCTTTGCGGGATAGTTCTTTAAGTGCATGGTGATGCTCTTCTTTCCGGATAAGGATGAGCGGTTTGCCGAATGCAACGGCGCTACTTGCATCCATCGCCGTATTCCATTGCTTATACTTTTCTCCGAATAAGGCAATGACCAGATCAGCTTTCTTCATTAATAGCTCTGTTCGTAAATTATTGAAGCTGGATGCTGCGGCGTCTTTGAAAATTGCATTTGGTTGCTCGCCTAATATTTCTTCCCCGATATTATCGGAACGATCATGGTCTTCCATCGGACCGACAAAATCGATCGGCAAATTCAGTGCCGCCACTTTCAACTTCACTTCTTCGCGCCATGAACTATGGATTTCCCCAGCTAAGTAAACGGTCAGTCTCATACTTCAATCCCTCCTCTATACTCAGCTCCATTGTAGCAGAACGTTGGCGGAAAGTTTAGAATAAGAGTAGGGACAGGGGGCGTTTGAATGAGAACAGTTTGGCATAACGGTACAATGTATACGATGGCGCAAGAAGGTGAACAGATCGAAGCGCTACTCACAGAAAACGGCAAGATCATTGCAATCGGAACATATGGAGCTTTGAAAGAACAAGCCGATGAGGAAGTCGATCTCAAAGGGGCAGTTCTTTATCCGGGGTTCATCGACAGTCATATGCATATGATTGGGCATGGGGAAAAATTGCTCAGTCTTGATCTGTCGAAAGCGACTTCCGCTGAACAAATGATGGATAAGTTACTTGGGGCGCATAAAGGATTGAAAGCGGACGAGTGGTACATTGGCGAAGGGTGGAATGAAAACAATTTCCCGGATCAAAAGATTTTCACACGCTATGAACTGGATCAGGTGACGGATTCACCAATGATTCTGAAACGGACTTGTTGGCATGCGGCGCTCGTCAATTCGAAGGCCCTTGCCCTTGCAGGTATTACGAAAGAGACACCGGACCCAGAAGATGGCGTCATTGTGCGGGATGACAACGGCGAGCCGAATGGCTATTTAAAAGAAGGCGCGATGGACTTCGTCTTGAAGCTCATGCCGCAGCCAACGGAAGAGTCAGTGACCCATGCCTTGCGGAAATCGGTCGATGATTTGTTGGCGCTTGGCTTAACAGGGGCGGTGACGGATGATCTCGGCTATTACGGTGACTACACCAATCCGCTTCAAGCATTTAAAAACGTGATCGGTCCAGAGCAAAAATTTCGTGCGCATTTGTTACGGAGGGCAACTGTTTTCGAACAGATGATGGAAGACGAAGTGACGTCAGAAGAACCTTGGATTGAATTAGGGGAGATGAAGTTTTTCATAGACGGTGCCTTGGGTGGAAAAACGGCATTATTGAGCAAGCCTTATGCAGATACCCCTGAGACGTCGGGGATCACCGTCTTGACGGATGAAGAGATTGATGCGCTTGTGGCGCTAGCAAGAAAGCATGGGGAAGCGATTGCTGTCCATGTCATAGGGGATGCAGCATTGGAGAAAGCGCTAGATGCCATAGAGAAACATCCGGTTCCGGAAGGGAAGCGTGATCGACTGATTCATGTCAATGTGCTGCGCGATGACCTGGTTGAACGGATGGGGAAACTACCGGTCATCTTGGATGTGCAGCCGATATTCGTATCTTCCGATTTTCCATGGGTGATGGATCGACTTGGGGAAGACCGTCTTGATTGGGCATATGCATGGAAAAGTTTGCTCGACCGAGGTTTCATTTGTGGTGGCGGGTCCGACGCACCGATCGAAGACGTTGATCCGTTGCTCGGCATTTACGCAGCGGTAACCCGTCGTAAACCGGGCGAAAGCCATACAGGTTATTTGCCGAATGAAAAACTGAGCCGCTTTGAAGCGGTCGGTTTATTTACAACTGGCAGTGCAGACACAATCGGTAAAGCGGACGTCCGTGGTAAACTTGCAGTTGGATTCGACGCTGATTTCACAGTGCTTGATAAGGATTTATTCACGGTGGATGAGGAAGAGATTGTGAATGCACACGTTGTGATGACGATTGTAGCGGGTGAAGTGATGTATAGAGGGGGAAGCGCATAATCCTTTAAGAAATGATGCTCTCGGTGTGATAGGAGATGTTCGTTTGATGATGAAGTTATTCAAGTGGATACCAGGATTGTTGGTGATCATAGGTGGAATTATTACGATATTGACGATGACCACAGAAATTCGGGAGTTCAACGAATCATTGGAGGACGCCAAACGTTATCCGATTTACAGGGATATTCTAAAGTTCTTAAGCCCGATTGTTTTAATCTATGATGCTGCGCGCATCGTTGGCGTAGTGATTACACTGCTTGGTATTCTTCTGCTTTGGCGACCATCATTCCTAAATTTTTTTATCATCATCCTTCTTTCAGGACTGCTATTCAATTGGCCCGGCTTTCTATTCGCATTTATTGGGGGAGTGGTGGGTGTGATTGTAGCACAAAGAACCGTAGCGGGCGAAATAGGAGAAACCGAAAAAATCCAAGAGTGAGTTTAACTTGATTCAGCAAATCTTTTTGTACTGAAAGCGAAGCGTCAGCTACAGAAGTCCCCACTTCCATAAGTGGCGGGATGAATGCCAGAATGCATTTCAATCAGAGAGCGTCCAAACTCCCTGCTGAATAGAGGAACTCAGGCTAAGGTCGCCGCGTCCTGAATGAAAGTGCCTTAATTTCTGCAAAAAACCGCAGAAATTAAGGCAAATCAAACCCTTCGCTGTTTGATTGGCAACGCCTGAGTGATCAACATCCTGTTGGCCCAAGCCACCGACGGATGTCACAGATTTTGAAAGGAGTTAATTGCGAATCGAACCCTTCGCCGTTCGATTCGCAATTCAAAATCTGGACGCAATCACGCCGAGGCGTGATTGATTGGCTATTTCGTAAAACACTTCCGTATCGGGAAGGCAATCATGAGGAGGGACGACTGCATACAGGCCTAGCGCACGTCGTTCAAAGCGTGATTCAGAAAAGAGAGGAGGACTATAACCAATGAATGGACAAAATCGTTCAGATATCAAACCAGGATTGAAAGTGGCTGTCATTTTAAAGAAAGACCAGCGAACAGGCGTGAAGACGGAAGGGGTTGTGAAAGACTTATTGACGAACTCCAGTTTTCACCCGCATGGCATCAAAGTACGGCTTGAAGATGGACAAGTCGGACGGGTGTGCGACATACTCGAATGAAAATGGACAGAAGGAGAAAAGGAGGCACTTTTCTTCTTCTGTATCTATGCTGTTTCTTTATCTGCTTTTTCACCAGAAGGCGCATTGAGCAAAACAACGCCACCAATAATGAGCGTAATGCCGAAAACCAATCCAATGCTAAGCGGATCGTCAAACAATAAAACGCCGAGCACTGCGGTGAGTGCGGTGCCTAGACCAGACCAAATCGCATAGGCTAAACTAAGTGGCAAGAAAGCTAATGTTTTCCCAAGACAATAGAAGGAAACGCCGTATCCAATGACCACAATAATGGAAGGGATCAGAACTGTGAAACCTTCAGATAGTTTTAAGAACATGGTTGCAATGATTTCTGTGAAAATCGCAATGCTTAAGTAAAGATATCCTTTCATCAGTACCTCCTAAAGTCCGCTATTCAGTAGCGCAACGCCGCCAATAATAAGCAAGATGCCCACCGATTTCTTTAGATTCATCTCTTCTTTATAGAAGACGACGCCAACCAGTGCCGTCAACGCGGTCCCAACACCTGCCCAAATTGCATACGCAAGGCCGAGGGGCAATGTTTGAAGCGATAAGGACAATGTATAAAAGGCGACCACATACCCAACGACCACGCCGATGGTCGGCACGATTTTCTTGAAGCCTTCCGTTCGTTTCAACATCGAACTGCCAAACACTTCAGCCAGTATGGCAATACTTAATAATACATAGCCACTCATTCCGCATCCTCCAATACGAGCGATTTTCACACCAACCTATATTGTAAATCAAATAAAGAGCGAATCACAAATAATGGTTTCGAATGGAGATTTAGTACCGAGCTATTGAATGTTCTTTATTCATCAATTAAGCGGATGAAATACCGGAATATTCCTATTTTTCGTGTATACTAGTAGCAGCAAAACTGTGTGGACAGGGGGAAAGTGTCTTGCAGAAAGAGAGAAATAAGTTGGCGAAAGCGGGAGATGTGATTTACGTCATTGTCATTATGGGCTTGTTATTGCCATTTGTACTAGGCGGCGCCATTTTCTTGTGGCTTGCGGGGCTGTTGTTTGTATTGCCGCTTCTTGCGGTGCTGTATGTGTCGCTGGGAGTTATGATGATCATCCGGGGGTTCAATCGGAGGAAACATGAAAAGGTCATCTACCGAGTACTCGTTGGAGCAATCGTGCTTTCAGTGGTGTATATGATCCCCGGTATTTATGATAAGACAAGGCCGGTTGTCAGAGATGGCTATGTAGATCTATTCGAGTATGCACCTTTCACAGAAACATCGAAAGCGGTGACGCTCGATGAGAAGGCGACCTTGAAGATTGATGATAATCTTCCCGTCATAGACGGTGCCACTGCTCTTTATCCCGTATACTCGGCATTTGTACAAGCGATTTATCCAGAGAGGGAATATTACCCGTATAAGAGTGAAGTGATGTCGAACCGGACAGGGGAGGCTTACGATAATTTGATCAATGGGCGGGTCGATCTAATTTTCGCGTTAGCCCCATCCGCCAATCAGTTGGCGGAGGCGGATCGTTTAGGAAAAGAACTGAAACTGACGCCGATTGGAAAAGAAGCATTTGTGTTCTTTGTCAATGAAAAAAATCCTATCAAAAGTCTGACAGTTGATGAAATCAAAGGCATCTATGCCGGGGAAATCACGAACTGGAAAGAAGTCGGCGGGAAGCGAAAGAAAATCCGTGCCTTCCAACGCCCAGAAGACAGCGGTAGCCAGACAGCGCTTCAGCAGTTCATGGGAGACGTGCCGATCATGGATCCACCTGTCGAGGACATAGCGTCACTAATGGGTACAATCATCGACCAAGTAGCTGATTATAAAAACTATAACAATGCGATTGGGTATACGTTCAGATACTATTCTACGGAAATGACGCAAAACAATAGCGTCCGTTTACTTGCCATCAATGATGTTGAACCGACAAAAGAAACAATCCGCTCCGGTGACTATCCGATTACAAACGAATTGTATGTGATCACTGCAGGTAGTGACAACCCGCATATCGATGCGTTTATCGAATGGATTTTGTCGGATCAAGGGCAGGAAATTGTAGAAAAGACGGGGTATGTGTCGATTCGATAAGTGATGTGAACAGAAAGGTTCAGGAAGTGACCGCTTCCTGAACTTCCAATTTCCTATTGCGGACATGTTGTGCAATCCGATTGAAAATACGAATGATATAACCGACAAGAAATGCCGAAATGATGGTGCCTTCACGGACACCTTGTACAGAGCCGAGCGAATAGAGTGAAATAGCTAGTGCGATGAAAATCAAAGTGAAGTCGAATACAATCTTGACGATGCCAAATTCCTTCCCGATTTTTTGAGCGATGACAATGACTAGACCTTCTCCTGGATTCACAATTACTTTTGCTGAAATCTGTAGATAAATTCCATAGGCAAGCACAATGCAACCTAGCAATAAAGCAATGATTTTTGCCATATAGCTCGTTGGCGTGACAAAGCTGAATATATACATCCCTAAATCGGTGAAAAGTCCAAATAAGGGTCCGACCAAAAGTTGAAGATATTGTTTCTTTTGAAAGTCCTTTTTTAAAATCATAATTTGAATGAGTAGGAAGAATGCACAGATCAGAAGAACGAATAGTCCAATGGATAACGGGAATATCATACTCAGGACATAAGGGACACTCGTAATGGGGGAAGTTCCTAATTGGGATTTGGTGACCAAAGCCACGCCGAGTCCCATTGCAAACAAGCCAAATACGAACATGGCTATATCTTTTATTATTTTATTGTTTTTCAACGGATGATCCTCCATTGTTGAGATTGTGTTTAATTTTAGAAAGCGTCTCAAAAAAATGTTTTTGTTCTTCTTGAGAAATGCCATGCAAGGCCTGCGATTCGATTTCTACCACCGTTTTACGGCCCAATGCAAATTTTTCTTCGCCTTTCTCCGTTAGCTGCATTTTTCGTTGCCGCTTGTCTTTGGATGGAATTTGCATGATGAGCTGATTTTGCTCCAATCGGTTAACCGTTCTTGTAATCGCAGATTTTTCCACATGCAGGTAATCGGAAATGTCAACAAGTGTAGAAGCACCGTAGTTTTTTAAATAGTTCAAGACGAGCCATTGAGAATGGTAAAACTCATTTTCTGTTAGTTGTTCATTCAATTTATTGACTAAAAGCCTTGAAAGCTGAAGATAATCATGAAAAACTTGATCGTGCATGAATCTTGCTCCTTTTCTAAATAGTTGCCTAGTCAATTATATGAGACAATTGGTTGATTAGTCAACTACTTGTAGCGCATGTATGGTATTGGTGAAGCATCGGCATATGAATTGGAAACATTTGTATGATGCATGGCGTCTTGTATGTCATGGGGGTGTGATGATGAAGGTCACTAAAGTGATGAAGATTTTATTGGCGTTATTGGCAGGGGGTGCTGTCTTTCTTTTTTGTCTCTATTACTATTTCTTTGTGAGTCTCAATCATCTGCCAAAGGGAGAGTTGCTAACCGAAACGGTTTCTCCGAATGGTGATTATACCGTGAACACTTATTTAGCAAATGGTGGTGCGACGGTATCATACGCTGTTAAAGGGGAAGTAGTTTATCATAAAAAGAAAGATAAACGGAAAAATATTTATTGGCAATACCGCGAAGAGACAGCCGATGTTATTTGGATAGATCAACACACGGTATTGATCAACGGTGTTCAACTTGATGTGCGGAAAGAGGTCTATGATTATCGGAGACAATAACGAACTCACTTGAAATTCAGTTATCTGAAATGAAAAAAGTGGGAATTCATAAAATAGGAGAGGTATAAATTTGAGCATTCCTTTTTGGGGATTACTATTACAAACTGTGTTTATCTTATCAATAACCATCTTTAGCTTCATTAGGTCGTTTGTATTCGACAATTACACGGTATACATCTTCGCATTTTTTGATTTGTTTATAGGATTAGCAAGTGCTCTTTGTGGTTTATATGGACTTATTTCAAAAACAAGACAACTCCTCTCTTTAATTATTTTACTTTTTGGCTTATTGATTTGTTTCTTTTTCATAGTTGCCTACCTTTTGCCTGAAGCTGGTATGCCTCCAGCTATCCCTTGGCTTTATCCTGAATAAGAAGTTCAACTCAGACAAATTTGACTAACGGGGGAAAAGGAGGAAGAGAGATGGAGGGAAATGGAAAATCCATCGTGGAAAAAGTGACAGCGGGACTTGAAAATGTAGGGCTCGGTTACTTTCATACTGGCGAAGGTAGTGAATACGATGACTATTATTTATATTTTAATGACCCGGACTTTGAAACCCGAAAATGTGCACTCGCAGAATTCACGGTGATGTTGGGCAATTGGCATGAAAAGTGCAGTTTTGCTTTTAACCCTCAACACGAACGTAAATTTATAGGTAGCTATTCACCTAATGAACCAAGTCATGAATTGAATAATTACGTTGAAGCTTTTGTTACACATCATGAACAGATTGAGAAAAACTTTCCTGTAATGTATGAATATATTATTCGGTTTTTAATACAAATTGAAGATAATCATAAATATTCGTATGAAGTGTGGTTCCCTGAAGTGGACGCAGAGTTATTTAAGAGGTTAAGAGAGAGCATCTTGATGCCTAAAAGAAGAGTGGTAGATAACCCGACTGACATAAAATATTTCTTAAAAGAGGCGGGAATCCCACCCTTTTTTAAAGGAGACTTCATCGAATAAGAAAAGGTG
Organism: Sporosarcina soli; assembly: GCF_042655805.1. NCBI lineage: Bacteria > Bacillati > Bacillota > Bacilli > Caryophanales > Caryophanaceae > Sporosarcina > Sporosarcina soli. Next base: position 43,539 of record NZ_JBHSNO010000009.1, read on the forward strand.
AAGCGGAATTAGTAACATAAATTTTTTTATGGGAGGGGTTCATTTGAAAATATTGTCGGTTATCGGGAATATAGTCGTGATCATTATTCTATCGTCTATTTTGGCATTTGCGATGTTGATTGGCTCTTTTTTATTCATTCCGTGGATGATGTATATCATTCCGTTGATTATCGCGCTCTATGTTTTTTTAGTTTATCTACTTACTTTCAAAGTGTTTGGGTGGTTTAAGCACGTATCCGGCAAGAAAGCTTTTTACGGGGGGACAGCGGTTATTGCAGTCGTCGGTTTATCCTTTGCGATGTCGGACTGGTACAAGCAATCATTGGATCGTGTCGGCGATGCAGAAGTGGATTTGCATCAGTATATGCCATTTGAGGAAGGGACAAAAGCGGTGAAGTTGGACGAGCCCGCGACTTTGGCGTTGAAAGCGGACTTGCCGATTCTGGATGGAGCTACTGCATTGTATCCGATGTACGCAGCATTCGCGCAGGCAGTCTATCCGGAGAAAACGTATCCTTTGTATGATAGTGAAGTGATGTCAAATATGACGCATGTCGCTTATGAAAATTTGATTAATGGCGAGGTGGACTTAATTTTTGTAGCAGGGCCTTCTAAGGATCAGGTGGCGGCAGCAAAACGTGCAGGGAAAGAATTAAAATTGACCCCTATCGGTAAAGAAGCATTTGTCTTTTTCGTCAACTCAAAAAATAAAGTGGAAGATCTGACGATGGATGAAATCAGGGGCATTTACTCGGGGGAATTAACAAATTGGAAAGAGGTCGGTGGTAAAAATAAAGCCATTCGGGCATTTCAACGACCGCAAGACAGCGGTAGTCAGACAGCGCTTCAAAAACTGATGGGGAATGTACCGATTATGGAACCTCCAGTTGACAATGTAATAGATCTTATGGGAGGGATTATCGACCAAGTATCAGCCTATACAAACTACAACAATGCAATCGGTTTTACATTCCGATTCTACTCCACTGAAATGGTTCGAAACGATAAAATCCGTTTACTGGCAGTCAACGGTGTCGAACCGACAAAAGAAACGATCCGTTCCGGCGACTATCCGATTACAAGTGAATTTTATGCCGTCACTGCAGGGAGTGACAACCCGCATATCGATGCGTTCATCGAGTGGGTTTTGTCGGAACAGGGGCAAGAGATTGTGGAGAAGACGGGGTATGTCTCGTTTCAATAATATGTCGCGGCCAACAAGGTTGTGGTTTTTTGTATGGAAGTAGGCGAGTCCATAGGCCTGTTTCGCTGATATGTACTGGTTAAGCGCCGATATATGTATTGTAATCGCCTATAAATCCACTTCAAGCACTGATATAACTGATGAGGACGCTGATATAATAATTGGAACCTCTATTTATGTCATATATGTGTTGATCAACCCGCCGTGCATAGGGATAGATGGACTATCGGAGATAGTGACGAGTCCGCTAGAAATCAGGTATACTTGACTATGAGGTAATTTCAGAAGGTTTTGTTAGTTGGGATTCACTTGAAAAAGGAATGAGTAGCCTTGATGGGATTTTTATGGATTCTTACGCCAGTCATCGGTATTTTGTGGTTTCTAAATCTTGTAACCTTGCTGCAAAAGATGAAAGATGGCAGGTATTACCGTAGTCAGAAGATAGCGGGAGGATTTTACACATTTCTTATCATTTTTTTGTCTTTGTTCTTTATAATGATGATGCATTGAAAGCATGAAGGGGAGAATTAGACAGGGGGAATCGGAAATGGATAATCAGATCACAACTATACTAGCAATCAAGTACCCGATCGTTCAAGCTCCAATGGCAGGGGTGACGACGCCGGAATTTGTATCGGCGGCTGCAGAGGCAGGAATGCTCGGTTCAATTGGTGCGGGCTATTTATCGGCAGAGGCGACACGGCAGTTTATTCGAGAGGTGAAAGAGCGGACGGAGAAGCCATTTGCGGTTAATTTGTTTGTGCCAGAGAATGTCAAGATGGACCAGCCTTATTTGCGGGAAGCTTATGAGGCATTACAACCGATTGGTAAACAGCTCGGCATGCCATTTTGGAAAGCTCCGCTGTCGGAACCTGAATTTGATGAACAAATCCGGGTAGTTGTGGAAGAAGGTGTGAAAATCTGTTCGTTCACATTCGGCTTGCCGAATGAAGAGACGATACGATTGCTGAAAGAGCATGATGTATATCTTATTGGGACGGCAACGACCGTGGAAGAGGCGAAGCTAGCAGAACAAGCGGGCATGGATGCCGTTGTTGCACAAGGGAGCGAAGCGGGTGGACACCGAGGATCGTTTTCGGGGGAATTAACGTTCATTCCACTTCAGGAATTGCTTACATCTATTGTCGCATCCGTTCAAATCCCTGTTATCGCAGCAGGCGGTATCGCGACGAAAGAAAGCATAGATCATGCATTGGCAGCTGGTGCACAAGCAGTTCAAATTGGAACCATCTTGCTTGCGGCTGAAGAAAGTGGCGCTCATCCTGTATATAAGCAAGCCGTTTTGGAGGCGGATGAAGGGTGCACCGTATTCACAAAAGCTTTTTCGGGTAAAACAGCGCGCGGCATTCGCAACCAATTTATGATGGACATGAAAGAAGCGATCATTGCGCCATACCCTTACCAAAATGATTTGACGAAAGAAATCCGCAAAGCGGCGGCTCAGCAAGGAAAACGAGATTTTATCTCGCTATGGGCAGGAGAAAGTGTGCATATGAGTAGAGAAGGAACAATAAAAGAAATACTTGCACAACTCATTCATCCGCTATAATAAGACTATTGAAGAAAAATGGCGGTGGGAATTGATGAAGAAATATATGGGTGAAATTGGGCTGATGATTACAGCGATTATTTGGGGGAGCGGCTTTGTAGCAAGCGCTGTGTCTTTGGAACATTACACGCCTTATCAAATATTGGCGGGAAGGTTCTTAATTGGCACGCTCATCCTTTGCTTGGTGTTTTATAAGAAATTAAGATATATCAAGAAAAGCACGCTCTTTAAAGGGACCGTACTAGGCCTCTTTTTATACATCGCCTTTGCGCTTCAAACCGTGGGCTTGCAATATACGACCCCTTCTAAAAATGCGTTTTTAACAGCGGTCAATGTTGTCATTGTCCCATTTATCGGTTTTTTATTGTATAAGCGGAAAATCGATCTGTTTGAATTGGGCGGCGCGATTCTGGCGTTGGTCGGCATTGCAGTATTGTCATTGAAATTATCCACGGGAATCAATATCGGGGATTTACTGACGCTCTGTTGTGCGGTTGGCTTCGCGTTCCATATCTTTTACACGGCGAAATTTGTCAAAGACGAAGATGCCGTATTGCTCACGATTATTCAAATGGTCATAGCGGCGGTCATTGGATGGATTGTGGTTGGTTTCAAAGGGGAAACATCGTTTTCGCTCGAATCGGAAGGATTGCTACCACTGCTTTATCTTGGTATTTTTTCAACGACCATTGCTTATTTACTGCAGACCGTGGCGCAGAAATTCATCACTGAAACAAAGGCAGCAATTATTCTGTCAACCGAATCGTTTTGGGGCACGGCCTTTTCGGTTGTCATTTTAAGTGAAGTATTGACAACGAAAATGATCATCGGTGCTATTCTCATTCTTGGGGCGATCCTACTCTCAGAAACAAAGTTTAGTTTTATCAAAAAGAAAGAGATAGAAGAAATCACTTGATTGATAGAGATTACAGTGCAACGAACCAAGCGGAATCGTTGCATTGTAATCTTTTTCTTTATCTACAACCTTATCAGTCTTCCCTCTCTCTTTCGCTTCAAACATTATCTTTCGATAACATTATGACAAGTATTTTGCATTTCTTACAAGTCTGTCATATACGTTTTAGGCGGGTGGATAAGGCTATATAAGAGAGTGTTAGACCAAAACTTTTTAAAGGAGAGATTCAGCAATGGCTAAAAACGACAATAATCGTAACAACAACCAAAATGGAATGTCCCTAGAAGAGGCAGGTCGTAAAGGCGGAGAAGCCACGGCAAAGAACCACGGTAGAGAATTCTACGAAGAGATTGGTAGAAAAGGTGGAGAAGCGACAGCTGAAAGCCATGACCGTGAGTTTTATGAAAAGATCGGTAAAAAAGGCGGAGAGGCGACTGCCAAGAATCATGACCGTGAGTTCTATGAAGAAATCGGTCAAAAGGGCGGAGAAGCCCGTGCTCGACAAAATGACAATAATAACAATAACGATGATGACGATAACGGCGGAAGAGGTAAAATGAGCCGATCCGAAGCAGGTCGCAAAGGCGGCAAACATAGCCACGACAACGACTAATAATGTAGTTTAACCAACACATTCAACAGCTACAAACCAACCCCCAGCACAACATTGAAGTGTGTTGGGGGTTGGTTTTTTATTGAAATTATATCTACAGGAAAGGTTTTCAATCCTATAAAAAGCATGACGGAATCCAGAATACCACTATTAAAAACGAAAAGGGGACTTGTAAATTGCAGAAGAAAGTTTTGTTCATCTCAGATCACGGCGATCCGTTAGCACCATTAGGCAGCGAACAGGCAGGCGGGCAAAATAATTATGTTAAACAGCTGGCTTTGGCGCTTGAAAAAGAGGGAAACCAAGTGGATGTCGTCACCCATTGGGTAGACTCGACTGATTCGCAAATAGAAGTATTTGGTGATTCCTGCCGTGTCATCCGGATTGCGGCGGGCCGCAAAGAGTATGTTCCTAAAAATGAGATGTTCAATCTCCTGCCCGATTTCTATGCCGAAATGAAAAATACCATTCAGCTTGCATCCTATGATCTTGTGCACACCCATTATTGGTTATCCGGTCTATTAGGCTCGATTGTGAAGAAGGAGTATCCGATGCCATGGATTCATACGAACCATTCACTAAGTGTAGCGAAAGAACAGGTTACCGGTGTACAGGAGCCGACTCGATTGGCTGCGGAAAAGCTGATCTTAAGTACGGCGGATCAAATTATCACCACAACAGAAAATGAGGCTGACCTCATCCGGAGCTTTGTCAACCAGCCAGCTCCTATGTCAGTCGTTGCAATCGGAGTCGACAATGCATTCCAACCTTTGCAAAAGCAAAAAGAAGTATCTAATAACCCGTATTTTGCATTTGCCGGCAGACTTGAAAAGACAAAAGGGATTTATACACTCTTACACGCTTTCCGTCGACTTGTTGAAGGGGATGAAGTACCGGATTCCGCGAAGCTTCTCATCGCAGGTGGCGACGCGGATAGTGTCGATACTGCCAAAAAGTTGCCGAAGCATCATGCATTACGGGCCACCATCAAGGGATTGGAAAATCGGATCGATTTTATCGGCGGCCAGTCACAATATCAGCTGGCTTCCCTTTTCAATGGAGCGACAGGTACCATTGTTCCTTCGCATTATGAATCCTTCGGAATGGTGGCAGCTGAAGCCCAAGCCTGTGGATGCCCGGTTATCGCATCGAATGTAGGGGGTCTTAAGGAAGTAGTGAAAAATCGGATGACCGGTTTGCATATCGAAAAAAATGATGTGCAAAGTTTGGCGTCCGCCATGAAAACATTACTGACCAATCAAACATATGCCAAGCGGCTCGGCATGACAGCGGCTGCCTTTGCCAACAAGGAGTTTAGATGGCCGGCGTTATCGAAAAAAATAAATAAATTGTATGAGGTGACGTTGAATGAAAAGAAAAACGCATATGCTGGCGACAGATCTCGACGGTACGTTGGTGGGCGATCAAGAGGCGCTACGGGAACTGCTGCTGTATTACGATGAACTGCCTTATGACGTGGCACTTGTCTATGTGACAGGTAGACATCTGGCTTCCACTCTTTCGCTTATTGAAGCGGAAAATTTGCCGCAGCCGGACATTCTCATCACAGATGTCGGAACGGCAATTTACCGAGACGTACAGCTAGTGGAAGAGGAGGAATGGAAACAGCAAATGCAGGCCGAATGGCAACCGGAACGGATTATTGAAATGGCTTCGGCTTTGCCGTCATTGCATAGACAGTCGCTACCTGATAATCGCCGCATTTCATTCACTTTTTCACCTAATGATAGTACTGTACATGACTTTGAAAAAGCGCTTGTCCAAGCCCACATCCCTCATAAAATGATCATCAGTTCCAATCGGGACGTCGATGTGTTGCCTGAAAAAAGTGGGAAAGGGAAAGCGCTGAACTATGTAATTGAAAGGTATGCGCCAGAAGACGTCCAAGTTCTTGTGGCTGGTGATTCAGGCAATGACCTCGACATGCTCACCCTCGGTTATCCGGCTGTTATTGTCGGAAATGCTCAACCCGAGCTGACTGCGATCGACCCCCATCCCCGTCTTTATCATGCACAGAAGAACTGTGCGAAAGGCATCCACGAGGCTTGGCTCCATTTTTATGGAAGTTGACCCATTCAAACACGTTCTTTCAAACAAGCAAGTCTGTTTGAAAGAATGTGTTTGTTTTTGTGGTTGCACTTTTGAAAGCTGTAACTTTGTGTAAATATGACCGTCTAGTAGATAGGGAGGGGTCTAGATGAATAAAAGGCTATTACCGGTGATCACTTTGATCTTATTGATTTTGTCGGGATGTGTAAACGGCGGAATATCAGGAGCAAAGCCACCGAAAGTCTATATTGAAATTGAAGGTGAAACCCATGAAACCACGCTTGGCACTTATTGCTGGGGGAATACGTGTGTCGATACGGTTGGTCCGTTTGAAATTTTGGAAGGGAAAGAGCCTATCAAGATAAAACCCGGAGAAACCATTTATGTTGTGATGGATTATGAACCAAAACCAAATGAATTTCATGTTTTACAGATGAATGATAGTGTGGAAACTGAAGTCACAGTGCAAGATAATCATTTTACTGCGCCTACTGAACCAGGAATCTATTATTATTCTTATGGGGCATGGTGGATGGATGAAAAAGAAGAGAAAGTATCAAATGGGGATGCCTTCTATGCCTTTATGCTTGAAGTTGAGCCAGAGTGATTCTACAAAAGAAATTATCCACCCTTGAGTTTCGCGGCTTAGGTGGATTATTTCCTCTGTGGACGCTGACTCCCGTACGGGAACCCGCTATTATGAGCACCGCGACGATGCGCTAACATCGTTGCGGTCTTTTTACTATAGCCGTTTCTACCGTAATTATAACAAACCCTGAATTACTGTCTACGAATCGAAATCCATTAGAGGGAGGATACTAGAATGTTTTTACGCAATGTTTTCATAAATGATGTAAAATCAGGAGGGCTTTTAATCTATTCGATTCTGCTACTTGTCATGTTTACAGCGGGATGCAATACAGGAATAAAAGAAAATCCTACACCAAAAGATTTTCTGAAGAATGCAGAGGTGGATATTTTTATGCTCGAGGATATTGTGTATTCAAATGTCCAAAATATCGAATGGGTACAACAAATAGACTATAAAGTAGGCGAACAAGTTGGAGAAATAACCAGACAAACAGACAAAGCAATTGTATTTACTAACGGCGTATCAAACAAATTACCCGTTGGCACAAAGATCTATAGGACGAATAACGCTGTATATATTGCAGTTATTGAAGGCGAAGAGATTCCTTATTTGGCAATGTTAGAAGGTTAGTTGGCTCAGGAAATAGAAGTATGATGTGTGGGAAGTCTTTAACTTTAGCAATTCCTCAACAACAAACGTCTTTTCCAAGGAGGTTAAGTAATGGGATGGGTGTATCTCATTTGGATAGGTAGCATCGTTTTGTGTATTTTCGGATGGGCTTATTTTAGATCCTTTTACCGGAAACACAAACGTTATTTTGTTCCGTATCTCATCTTTCAACTGGGCGTTACACTGTTGGTCATTAGCATCTTCATCATTGGTCAGTGGGCTGGTATGGCTTATGGTTTTATTTCCCTCGTAATCATGGGCTTGGGGCTGATCATTGGATTGCTTATTTTCATTTATTCCTTTGTGCAAAAAAACGACAGTAGTCATCTCGCCGCTCGAAATGAAAGCAGTTCATCAACAAAGACACTATCAAAAAAGGAGATTGAAATGGTAATAAACTACAACCTAACAGAAGAAGATTATATACACTTCAATTTATACCATATCAAAAATTCAAAGACAGGGAAACAAGCTTTGACATGGCAGCGGTTTTTATCGCCCTTATTCTTTATTCTCATTGCCTATATTTACTCGGCGATAAGTGACATGCCCTTTCTACCGTTATTTATCACTTTTTTCATTATGAGCATTCTATGGATCCTTTTCTATCCAAAGTATTTTTACAACCTCATTACCCGCAATGCAAAGAAAATGATCAAAGAAGGGAAGAATGAAGGACTATTAGGCGAGCATTGCATGAAAATGACGGAGGAAGGAATCGCCGATACTTCTTCACAGAGGGAAACAAAAGTAACTTGGTCCGGGATAACCGGTTTCAAAGAAGATGACGGATACATCTATTTGTACAATAGCTCAGTCAGTGCCTATATTCTACCGAAGCGGGAAATCGATCACGTGGATGAAGTCAGAGACTATATCCAGTCAAGACTCATACACTAAGAAGACACTGAGGGAGTGGTTCTGTTGAGAAAAATGCTGACAGCCTTGCTGACAGTTTTATTTCTAACGGCTTGTTCCAATCAAGAGGTTAGCGACTATGACTATTCTTTTACAGGAGAAAGTGAGCATTGGGTAGCAGAATACTTTGTTCAAGGAACGGAAAAATGGGGAAAAAAGAATAATAGTGTGACCTATTCGAATGAAAGTAGCTATATCTTTACGGTAAAATACAAGGGAACCTTGGAGGAACTGACCCCTGTGAAAACACTCGAATTCGCATATGAAACAATTATGAGTAGCGGGAGTAAGAGTATGGAATTCGATGAACCCCTAACTGAAGTTGTCTTTACGACCAGTGGAAGTTCAAAAGGAGGAGCAAAAGTAGGGGAAGATGAGGTTATCCAAGTACATGTAAAATGGGATGATGCCGAGGAGTCATTTGAATTGCATAACCGTGGAGAACGGATTTTTCCGCGGTAATGAGGCGGAGCTTACTACGTAGATAAAAAATCGGTAAAGGAGCATCTCCCTTACCGATTTTCACTTTAGGTACGAATTGCACGAAGTATTCAGCTTGGCAGATGACGATGGGCGAACACAAGAATCCCGTAACTGGTAACCCAAGATTTGAAAGAGTTTTGAACGCTAATCGGTAAACTTTAAACAATAAAGAACTTTAAGGCGTAATTTTTACAACTTTGAGCGTTAAACCTTGAGCTTTTATCGTCAATTAGTACACCATTAGATTGTAAGTTGAGTGTTGGCTTTACTTGTTCACCCAAAGAAATGCCAACGAAAGAAGGGTCTTGTGGGCATCGTTTTCGAATACGCATGCAATTGATGGATTGTTTGTTAAACCGTGATTTTTGTGATCGCATTTGATTCGGAGAGGACTGCGTCGACTTCCGATTTGAAGCTTGAAATTTTTTCTTCCAGCTCCTCGATGCGTTTATCGATTTTTAACGGGTCGATTAAAACGTATTCGTTGCGCTCCATAAATGACTTCGTATGTAGCTCTACTTCCTCTTTTTTTGCGTGTTCTTTATTTCCCAAAATGGCCGTTAAATATTCTTCCAACCGTTTAGGGAGGGAATCATTTTCTTTTGTCAATTTATTGATTGCCGTTCTACGCGCTTCAATCATAGAAGCTAATAATCTTTCTTCATGTTCAATGGAAACCTTGCGCTCGATCGCCTTAGCTACAGTCATCGTTTCGCCAGCTACGATGACTTCTGTAACCGCGTTCGATTGGACTATCGCGTCTTTAATTTGAATGCGTCGTTCAATTAATGCAGAGGCTTTGTCAAAACCGGATTGGATGGTTTTTTCATAGTCTTCGATGGACATGCCTTTGATTTTCTGTGCCGATTTGCGATCTGTTGCAATGAAATCCGCTTCATAGATCGCTTTTGGTATCCGCTCATTCAAGGTCTTTAATTCAGTTAAAGCACGGTGGATCGACATCGTTTGTGTAGTAGTCAATGAATCTTCCTCCATCATCGCTTTGGTAAATACTAGTGTACCATACTTGGACGCAGAGTGATTCGCCTACCCGAAAGGCGGCTATGCTTCGAAAAATCCAAAACATAGCCGCTTCTCTTATTGTACGTATTCCATATCCTCAATCAACGCCAACATTTCTTCAAATGTGAGGCTTGGATCTAATAAAATCACGCTATAGCCATAACCGTTCTCTGCCCAGTTCAATAAGCGGAAATTTTCTATCTCTGTTTTATCGCCACGCAGACCACGAATCGATAAGCTTTCATCATCCAAAGCTTTCTGATCCTCTTCATCGATTTTGAAAGCGCTAAGCGAGAAGTAAGGTACATTATCTTTGCTGTAAGTCAGTGTCAATTCCGTATTCATTTGCTCGCTATTCATGAACATTGCACTGATTTGATGAATCTTTAGCGATTCGTTTTCTTTCATATACAAAAACGGTTTTTCCATTATCTCAATCGCCTCGTCCAAAGACGGAATAATGCTTTCCTCTAAATCAGCTGAAAGATCCTGAATTTCAACATCTGCTGGCAAGTCCAATACAAAAAGCTCGTCCTCTACTTTTACGTCAAATTCAATTTTTGTATACTCGGTTTCGAATTGTAAATCATCACTCGTTGACACGGCTTTTAACACAAACCAATTCTGTTTATCTACCCAAATCTCATGATCGCCATAAAGTGAATGGCTGTCCTTTACTTTTGCTTTTAAATGATAGGCATCACGACCTGCTATTTTTTCTTCACCGACAAGTGAGATAGAATGTGTATCCCTAACGCCTTTTAATAGTTGTTCAGCCTGATCCTTCGGCGATTGCTGACCTAGTGCTGCCATCTCGTCTGAAAGCTCCACTACCATTGCTGAATTTGTTGCCGTTTCGTATAGGGTCAGTTGTTTTCCATCATTAACAGCAATGGCCTTATCTTCTGTACCCTTCAACTCTGTTTCTGTGCGGCGCTTGCCGTCTGCATACCACTCTTTCATCAAGATTTCACCTGAGTCGTCAACCGAATTCATGACTGCCTCCGCATAGTAGGAAGAAACCTTCTCCGTATCCTTCAGTGCATTTTGGATCACTTGTTCCGGAGAGTATTGACTATCCTCTGTTGAACAGGCATACAAACCTATCGACATGACCGTTGCGAGTCCAAACACTTTCATTGTGTTCATGATTTTCATCTTATTCACCAATCCTTTTAATTGTCGGCAACCAGCATACAACGCAAGTGCCGCTATTTTTTTCTGAAGCGATTTGCACAGTTCCACCATGCTTTTCAATCATCCGCTTCGTAATACTTAAACCGAGTCCTGTGCCGGTATCCTCTTTTTTCGTACGTGCTGTATCGGTTTGATAGAGGGGCTCGAATACAAATGCCAACGCTTCAGGTGCAATGCCAATTCCGCTATTTTGTACAATGAAATATATCCCATCTTGCTTGCTGAAAAGTGATGTGGCAAACGGCATGATTTCCTCTGGTACATATTGTGGAGAAACAGCAGCAAGTATAATTTCACCGTTTTTCTTCGTATGTTTCATCGCATTGCTCATTAGATTATCCGCCACGCGTAACAGCTGTTTCGGATTGACCGCATACACGCCCTCTACTTCGCAAAATGTATGCAACGTAATTTTTCTTTCCAGACAGAGTGGCTCATAATCGGACACGAGCATCTCAAAAAACTCGCTCCCTTCCACTTCTACGAGCTCGATCTCGTAGCTCGGCGATTGGAGCAATGTGTACATCAACAAATCATCAAGCATTTGTTGCATGTAATGCGCCTTTTGAATGATGACTTCTTGGTATTCCTTTTGTCGAGATACGGGCAAATTTTGCTCATTCCCAAGAGATTCGGCATATGCGCGTATGGAAGTAAGGGGCGTTTTTAAGTCATGCGAAATGCTCGCAATCATATAAGCCTTTTCACGTTGCTCCTGCGCCAGATTGTCACGGGCTGCCTCAATTTGCTGTCGCATCTCATCAAAGCTTGCAGCAAGTTCTCCAATTTCGTCGTTTTGTTGTTCAATCTGTTCGACTGTTCCATGCTCGGCAAAAATTTTCATCTGTCGCATCAAATGGGCGAGTCGACGATTTAATTTGTGATTTACCAGCATGACGACTACTAGGAAAATGCCAGAAATGAAAACGACAAATAGGACAACGACAAACCAAGTGCGGTTGGTTACACCGTCTACCCACTCTGCACGAGCAAGCTTTACTTCGTAAAAGCCAACCAGTTCCTTAGCGGAAAAAACCGGAGCACGGTACGTAAAAGAACGGTAACTTTGGTCAAATACATATAAGTTTTTGTATAGATTTTCTTTTGCTTCAAGTGACTGAACCGTCTTTCTTAAAGGGTTGGATGTGTACAATAAATAACCATCCTTCGAATAGAGCTCGATCGCCGTATGCGCATCAGTTAACGCATCGAGCTGTTCATATTCAATCCCAAACTGGTAGAGCGCTGGATCTTCGACAATCGGTAAAATAGCTTGTAATTCGGTCCATTTCAGAAAATATTCTTCGACATTCCGGTCTTGGTGATACGCATTGATCCATGCGAATAATCCGTAAGCCGCGCCGAGTGGGAGAAGCATGACGATGATATAAGAAAGCAGCAGCCATGTTTTAATTTTCATAACGGTTCACCGATGAAGCGATAACCCTTTCCCCATACGGTTTGGATAAAGCGCGGTGTTTTCACAGGGTCTCCAAGCTTTTCACGCAACGATTTGATGTGTACCGTGACGGTATGGGCACCATCCATATCTGCCTGTTGCCAAATATGTTCATACAGCTCGTTTTTTGAAAATATGCGCTCGCTATTTTGTGCCAAGACACGAAGTAATTCAAATTCCTTATGCGTTAAAGATAATTCCTGGCCACATAAATATGCTCGCTCTAAATTCCAGCTGATCGTTAAATCTTGTGCAAAATGAACCTCTTCAATGGCCACTTGTACGCCGTTATAACGAAACCATCGTCTTAAATGCGAATCGATGCGGGCTTGCAACTCCGCCAAACTAAACGGCTTCGCAACATAATCGTCCGCCCCGAGCCCTAACCCTTCGATTTTATCGACATCATCTTTACGCGCGCTAACGATGATAATGGGGATATCGCTCTTCCAACGAATATTGCGGCATAATGTAAAACCATCCATTTCCGGTAACATTAAGTCGATCAGCACTAAGTCATACGAACCGGATTGAAAATCATCCAATCCTTCAAGACCCGTTGTCGCCCAAGTCACATGGTGTCCAGCAGAAACAAGCGTATCGCGAATCACACGTGCAATTTCTGTATCATCTTCAACTATTAAAATATTTGCCTTCATGTCGCTGCCTCCCAATACAAATGTAGCATAGCAATTTTCAAGTTCTGGAAACTTTATAAATACTTTATCTTCATTCAGCAGAAGACTCCCACCTCTGTAGGTGGCGGGATGAATGCAGTTTTGTTTCCTGGTCAGCGGGTGTTCAAACGCCCGCTGAACGAAGATAAAGCCTCCGGCGGATGTCACAGATTTTGAAAGGAGTTAATTGCGCAAGCGCAATTCAAAATCTGGACGCAATTACGCCGAGGCGTAATTGACTTTCTTCATCTAACGTTAGCAAATAAATGGAGGAAGGCAATATGGAACAAATGTATTGGGCCTAACAAAACGTTTTGATCACTGGAAAATCTTTAGCCAGCATCGTATTCAAACGAAAAACCGTGATATCCCGTATTTGTTCCAATCATGTATAATGAAGAGGTGTAAAAAGTCTCGGAGGTCATTCACTTGAACATCGAAAATCTCAAGATATTTTGTCTAGTTGTGGATGAGGGAAGTATCAGTCAAGTTGCAAGGTTGTGTTTCGTTTCTCAGCCTGCGATCACAAGAAAGATCCATCAATTGGAAGATTTCTATGGAACTTTGTTGTTTGACCGTTCGGAAGGAAAATTGAAAGTGACCGAAACGGGGAAGATTTTATATCACTTTGCCAAAGCGATTGTCAATGACTTTAACCATTCAAAAGAAGTCATTCAGCAACTAACAGGAGAGTCTAATATCCATCTCACAGTAGGGGCATCATTGACCATTGGCGAGTATTTTCTGCCAAGCTTATTAGGTAGATTTAAGAAGCAGAAACCGGATATAAGAGTGACGTTATCCATCAATAATACCCCTCGAGTTTTGGAGGAGTTATCGAATGATGTGATTGATTTGGCTTTGGTTGAAGGCTTGGTGGAGAACAGTGCATTTAAGGTGGAGAAGTTTGCTGAAGATGAATTGGTGCTTGTTTGCCCACCTGATCATCCATGGAAAGACAGAAAAGAAATCCAAATTCAAGAATTGGCGAATGAGCGGATGATCTGGCGTGAAGCCATTTCAGGGACGCGCCTTATTGTAGAAAACACTTTAAGGGAGTACGGAATCTTAGAAAAAATTGAAAGTTATATGGAGATTGGAAGTACACAGGCGATCAAAAGTGCCGTAGAGGCTGGGCTTGGAATCAGTATCTTACCCAAGCTGACGGTGGCTAGGGAATTGGAACAAGGTTTCTTGCACCAAGTCGAGGTTCCCGGGATAAAAATGACGAGAAATCTATGGCTCGTCCAAAAAAATAAAAGATTTAGTAAGGCAGGCATATCGGATTTTGTAGAATTTATCAAGTAACGATGTAGGACTATTCTAAAATCACCAGCTTGCTGAGGTTGATCATAAATATGTTCTGGCGGGTGACGAAATGTTTAAACGATTCCTTGAAAATACAACTCAAAAAAATCAAGAATTGAAAAAGTTATATTTATTAATCCATAGATATGGACCGATTCGAAGAGTAGATTTAATCGAAAAAACGGAAATTAAAAAAACAACATTAACGCGTATGATTGACGAACTATTAAAAAATAAGTTTATAAAGGAAAATGGATACGGCATATCGTCTGTAGGCCGCCCGCCTATATTGTATGATGTGGAATCAGATTGCAATTATATCATCGGTGTTCACATTTCTCGGATGAAGACAAACATTGTACTGGTGGATCTACGATTCAAACAGATCGATCAGGAGTCATTTGTGATGACTTCTATCCATACACCTGAATTTGTCATACGAAAATTAGAAAGCATTATTCACGATTTTATGGAAAAATATCATTTTGATGAGAAAAAATTATTGGGTATTGGCCTTGCGATTATCGGTCCTTTAAACCAGGAAGAGGGAATGCTGTTGAGCCCTAATTCCCTTCTGATGGCAAATTGGGAAAATGTTCGCATCGTAGAAATGCTCCAGGATAAATTCCCGGTCAAGATTTTATTGAAAAAAAGTCCGAATGCAGCGGCAATTGCTGAGTATCATGCTGCCGGTTTCATGCACAAAAATATACTGTATTGCATTAGTGGAGGCTGGGGGATGGACTGCGGGGTCGTCATGGACGGTAGGATTTTACAGGATCATTATGCAGGCGAAAATGGATACGGCCATATGATCATTGATATGGATGGAAATGAATGTTCTTGCGGTAAGCGGGGTTGCATTGTTGCATACACGTCATTTAAAGGTATTCTTACGGAATTGAAAAAAGAAAATGCGTTGCTTGACAACATGAATGAGGAGCTGTTTCAAAAAGCTTCGTTTAATGAGATGATGGAGTACTTCTTACAAGGCGATAAAATAACGGAGGAAGTGATCTTAAGATCTTCCCGTTATTTGGGAACTGGACTTTCCAATTTAGTGAACCTTTTCAACCCGGATCTGGTCATCGTAAATGGCCCCTTTATTTATGAGTTTGAAGAGTATTACAACCAAGTTATTCAATACACGACACAAAATGTACAAAAGGAGAAAGAAATCATCTATGGTCAAGGAATCCTAAAAGGAAATGCAGCGGCTGTTGGCGTCGCTATTTTGCTCTTTGATTCGTATTTTAGTGAGTAGTCGCACTAATTATTTTGAAAAACAGTGTTGATTTTTTTGAAAAATTAAGCTAAAGTGACAATATCGCGTAATTAATATCAAAATAGAATAAACAAAAAGAAATTGATGTTTTATCTAATTTTTTTGCTCTATTTGTTCCAAATTGGTATAAATGAAAGGGAGGAAAATAATGAGTCATTCAGTCATTATGTTAGGTACAGGTAGTCCGAGACTAAATACAGAAAGGTTATCTTCAGCATCTCTATTACAAATGGAAGATGTGCCTATATTAGTCGACTGCGGAGAAGGAGCGACGATGCAGTTGGTGAAAGCGGGCGTCCCACCGCAGAAAGTAAAGCATGTGTTCTTTACTCATTTACATGCTGACCATATGTTGGGGTACGCCAACTTTTTAATAAGTGGTTGGGTAGAAGGACGCCGTGAGCTGACCATCGTCGGACCGGTTGGTACAAAAAAAATGCACGATTTGTTAATTGAAATGCTGGAAGATGATATTGAATATCGGATGTCGCTTGGTAGACCAGAAGCGGGGATACGTGACGTGAAAGTTATTGAAATTGAAGAGCCAGGACATGTGGATGTGGAATTACCGATGGAAATTCACTGTGCTCGAATGATTCATAATGTCCCGACATATGCATACCGGTTTGAAAAAGAAGGAGTGTCCGTTGTTTTCTCAGGTGATACAGCACCACCAACAGACGAACTTGTGAAGCTGGCCCAGGGAGCCAATTTGTTAATTCATGACTCGGCTTTGACACGTATTGAAGGTGATCAAATGACAAATGCCTCGAAAATTTGGGAGAACTTGCAAAAAGAACATTGTACCCCGGCACAAGCGGCAGAAACTGCAAGAAGAGCGAATGTAGATCAATTAGTGTTAACCCACTTTTTGCCTAAGATGGACCCTAAGCAGGCAATGGTAGATGCAGCCGAAGTGTTCAATGGTAAGATTATCATCCCGAAAGACTTGGATATCATTCAGGTTGCAGTAAAAAGTCCGGTTAATTAAGAAGAGTAAAAAGGGGGAGTAACGCATACTCCTCCAAAATTCGGCAACAAGTGAATAAAAGGGAACCATGCAAAGTCGTAAAACGATGTGTGGAAAAGGAGTACGGAAATCAATTTTTACCTAAATTGAAAACGCTATCACGAGAGATGCACAGTTTTAGAAAGCAGGAATTCAAGGCTTCGTCTGTAATTGCGAATAACAAAGTGGAGGGTGAAGGAGATATGCGCTGGGGTGTACTTACATTTTTATTTTTTGCAATGGTCGTTAACTTTGCGGATAAATCGATTGTAGGATATGCGGCAAATGCAATTATGAGTGAGTTTAATCTCACATATACGCAATGGGGATTAGTGGGGAGTAGTTTTTTCTGGTTATTTTCAATAGCAGGCATTTTTGGAGCGGCATGGTCAGATAAAGTTGGGACGAAAAAAGTCATAGGTTTCATGTTATTAGGATGGACAATTTTACAATTTGGAGCATTTGCAATTGTAGGGCTTCCTATGTTGATTTTATATCGTGTTTTATTGGGAGCGGGGGAAGGCCCTTTTGCTCCGACTGCGATCAGTCATCTTAGCAAATGGTTTAAGCCTGAATCACGCGGGATGGCGATCTCTATTCTAAATGCAGGTGGTATGATAGGCGCTTTAGCCTCAGCACCTATTTTAGTGGCTGTGATTGAAAATTTTGGTTGGCGTATCGGCTTTGCCTCCCTAGGCATACTTAGTTTACTATTTCTAATGATTTGGCTATTTTTGCCGGAAACGAAGATGAAGGCAGAAAAGAAATTAGAAGCTATACAACCAACAAGACAAAAGTTTAAATGGTCCGAATTTCTTGTCGTTTTACGTTCAACCAATTGTTTGTTAACGCTAATGGCTGCTTTTTCGGCCTTCTGGTTAACAACATGGCTAGCGCTTTGGATGCCAAGTTACCTAACCAATGTTATTCATATGTCCCCAATGCATATGGGGTATACGGCTTTGATCATCGGAGTAGGTTCCGTGATCGTCGCTATTGCGATTTCGACTTATTCGGACAAGCTGTTCAAGAAAACCCAGAATTTCCGGATATCCCGTGTCTACTTAGCGGGTGTTGCATTAGTGCTTTCAGGATTATTTTTGGGTTCGGCTGCAATTATCCAAAATCCGGTATGGGTAACGATTGCCTTTGTTTTCGCGAAAGGGTTATCTTATACAATTTTAGCGATTAGCCCACAGGTTTTGATGCAACTTCTTCCAGATCGTGCAGGATTAATGTCAAGTTTAAGTACATCATTTATGAATACAGCAGGTATTATAGCTCCTATGCTTACAGGTATACTTGTCCAATCAGCTGGGGCGAACGTTGCGCTTGGATTCAGTTACTCGATTGCATTGGCCGCTTCACTTCTATTTGTCTTTGGACTAGCCTTTTGGATTTTTGTGAATCCTGAAAAGAGAATTCGAACCGGGAAAGGAACGCTTAGCGATTCTTTATCGGTATCTTAAAAAAGTATGGTTACCTTTATCGTCGAATGTAGATGGGGTGCAAGTTACATGTAGCTTGTATTAAATTTTTAAACAGCAAGTCGCTTACGAATGATTTAGAGTTCGCAAGCGACTTTTTGGTTTGATTTTACGGCGCTGGTACTCATGATTCCTTCTTCATACTTCTACTTTCAAAAATCTGTCATAGACTAAAGATATACGAATGGATTGTGAAAGGATGATTTCAAACAGTAAAGTCATTCATACTTCTGATTGGAAGAGGATGCTTGTGACGATTGAAGTACGGGAACGATACTAGCGGAATAGGGGTGTTCGTATGATTACGTTTTTCCTCGCCATCGTTTTGTTAGTTGCCGCTTATTTCACTTATGGAAAATTCATCGAAAAGCTGTTTGGTCCGATTGAATCGCGCAAAACGCCCGCTTACGCGAATGCGGACGGTGTAGATTATGTGCCGATGGGCAAGCAAAAAAACGCATTGATACAGCTTTTGAATATTGCGGGAACCGGTCCAATTTTCGGTCCAATCATGGGGGCTCTGTTTGGCCCGGTCGCGTTTTTATGGATTGTGTTCGGGGCAATTTTTGCTGGAGCAGTGCATGATTATTTAACAGGAATGATCTCCATTCGGAATAGAGGCGCACATATACCTGAATTGGCTGGAAAATTTTTGGGGAATGTGTCGAAACATATCGTCAATCTCTTTGCTTTACTGCTTTTATTGTTAGTAGGAACCGTCTTTGTGACGACGCCGGCTGCATTATTGGGCATCGTGTTTAATGGGAAAGTTGCAATTTGGATCTTAATCCTTGCTATTTTCATTTATTATTTCTTATCGACCGTACTTCCGATTGATAAAATCATCGGTAGACTCTACCCGTATTTTGGAGCTCTGTTGTTAGTTGGGACAGTAGGTGTAGGAGGGGCTTTACTATTATCCGATTATACAATTCCGGAATTGACCCTCACGAATATGCATCCGGATAACTTGCCGATCTTCCCAATTCTATTCTTTACGATTACATGCGGAGCACTATCCGGTTTTCATGCGACGCAATCCCCGATTATTTCGAGGACAGTAAAAAAAGAATCAGAAGGTCGATATGTGTTTTACGGCATGATGATTGCCGAAGCGATCATTGCGATGATTTGGGCTGCAGCGGCGATGAGTATGCTGGATGGGCAAACGTTAAGTGAATTCATCGCAACGGGGACGCCTTCTTCCGTCGTAGAACATGTATCCATGACGTTATTAGGTGCAGTTGGCGGAACGATTGCGGTATTGGGTGCCATCGTCCTGCCGATCACATCCGGCGATACGGCATTCCGTGCGGCACGTTCGATCATTGCTGATTACTTGAAGATGGATCAAAGAAAAATTGTGAAGCGTTTAGTGATCGCGCTTCCTTTGTTCGCCATCTCCGCATGGTTAACGCAAATGGACTTTAATATTTTGTGGAGATACTTCTCTTGGGCCAATCAAGCAACAGCGGCCATCGCCTTGTGGATTGCGACGATGTATTTATTTGTCAAAGGGAAAAATTATTTTGTCTCATTAATCCCGGCGTTGTTTATTACGTATATGGTATTTGTCTATATTCTGAATCAGAAGATCGGGTTCAATATGAACTTGAACGTAGCTTTTATCGTGGGACTCGTACTAACTGCTATTTTGGCTGTCATGTTCTTTGTCAGGGCAAAACGTAATAAACAAGCGAAAATCGAAACTGATGTTAGTGTTTAACTTGATTCAGCAAATCTTTTTGTACTGAAAGCGAAGCGTCAGCTACAGAAGTCCAACACTTCCATAAGTGGCGGGATGAATGCCAGAATGCATTTCAATAAGAGGGAGTCCAAACTCCCTGCTGATTCAAGTTAAGCCTCCGGCGGATGTCACAGATTTTGAAGGGAGTTAATTGCGCAAGCGCAATTCAAAATCTGGACGCAATCACGCCGAGGCGTGATTGATATAAAGAAAAAAGTGGACTCTTCGGGGTTCACTTTTTTATTGTGACAGTAGTTCTCCCTCGCGTCAGTTGGAAAAAACGATTAGAATCCTTACGGTAGTAAAACGTATAGTGTTAAAATGGAGAGGCTTTGAATAGCATATTCAATCGTGAGAATGAAGTCCATACTGTATTGATTTGTTGTTATAGGTTAAAGAGTGGGGAAATAGATATATCGGGAAGAGGGATTGCATTGCTCGATTTACTGGTCGTGATGTTGGAAAGGGTCGGATTGATTATTGCAGTCGCTTTCATTTTGACGCGTGTTCCTTTTTTCAAAGACATGGTTCATCACGTTAAGCTGAGCCGAAAACAGGAATTCATAGCGATCTTGTTTTTCGGTTTTTTTGGCATTGCTGGCACGTATTTTGGCGTTGCGTTTAATACGAATACTCTCCATTTCAATAGTGTAGAAATGGAATTGGCAAAGGAAGAAGCCATCGCCAATTCTAGGGTGATTGGCGTGGTTGTCGCAGGTTTGTTAGGAGGGTACCGTTTAGGGATTGGCGCCGGATTGATCGCGGGTATTCATCGCATGACCTTGGGCGGGTTTACAGCAGTTTCTTGTGGCCTTTCTACAATTGTTGCAGGAATACTGGCTGGCGTTGTTTACCGGAAACGAAAAGACCTTACGCCGCTGACTGTGTTCGGCATCGGAGCATTGGCTGAGGCGATGCAAATGAGTGTCATTCTGCTGCTTTCCAAACCCTTTGACAAAGCATTTGCATTGGTTGAAGTGATTGGCATACCGATGATTTTGGCCAATGGTGTGGGGACGGCTCTTTTTCTGCTAATTGTCCATAACGTTATGCATGAACAAGAGAAAGTGACAGCTCTTCAGGCGCAAAAAACATTGCGTATCGCTAATCAGACGCTGGGCTATTTACGAAAGGGCATGAGCAACGATACGGCTCAAGCAGTTTGTACGATCCTCTATCGTGAACTGGAGCCGAGTGCGGTTGCCATTACAAATAAAACAAATATACTGGCGCATATCGGCATCGCCAGCGATCATCATCAAATCAATAGTCCAATCAGAACAGAGAAAACGAAAGAAGTCATTCAACGTGGAGAGCTTATTGTCGTAAATGACGGTACCATCCATTGTGATTATGCAGACTGCCCATTGGGAGCGGCTGTCATTGCACCGCTTGTTCAACGCGGCGAAACGGTCGGTACGTTAAAGCTCTATTATCCATCCGAAAAAGTCATCACAGACGTCACTATGGAATTAATAGATGGGTTAAGTTCATTATTAAGTAACCAACTTGAAATTGCGGAGACGGATCATGCGTACCAATTGGCGAAGGAAGCCGAAATCAAAGCATTACAAGCACAAATCAATCCGCACTTTCTATTTAATTCAATGAATATAATTGTGTCATTGATTCGTACGGATCCCGATCAGGCACGTAAATTGCTTAATTCCCTGTCTTATTTTTTACGGCAAAATGTGACAGGGACAACCGTTTCGAAAATATCTCTAAAACAGGAATTATCGCATGTGAGAGCCTATTTGGAAATTATAGAAGCACGATTCATCGATAGGCTGACCATCCTGTACGACGTGGATGATCGATTATTGGCTGAACAGATTCCTCCCTTTACTTTACAGCCGCTTGTAGAAAATGCAATTCATCATGGAATTCGAGATATGGAGCATGGCTGTATAATTAAAATATCCATCCAAAGTGTCGATCAGGAAATCGAAATCCGGATCGAGGACAACGGAAAAGGAATCTCACCTGAACGGATTGCGATGATCGGATCGGAGAAAGTCGATTCCGAAACCGGCACCGGGATGGGCATTTACAACATCAATCGTCGCCTAATGATGACATTTGGAGACCAAGCCGCTTTGTCCATCACTAGCGAACGAAACGAAGGGACAACCCTATCTTTCCGAATACCTAAAATGGAGGTGAGAGATCGATGCGAACAGTCAGGACATTGATCGTCGATGATGAGCGCTATGCCCGTGAAGAATTAGCGTATTTGTTGGGGAAGTTTTCGAGCATACAACTCGTAGGAGAAGCGGAGAACGGAGAAGCTGCCGTTTTAAAAACATTGCAATTACAGCCCGATGTGGTGTTCTTGGATGTGGAGATGCCTAAAATGAACGGGTTAGAAGCAGCTAAATCATTGGTCGAGCTCAAAAAAGTGCCGCTGATCATTTTTGCCACTGCCTATCCGCAATTTGCGGCTGAAGCTTTTCGGATCAATGCCGTCGATTACTTAGTAAAGCCTTATGATGAGGAACAGCTTAAGCAAACTATTGACAGAATTGAGAAAGTCCTTTTTCCGGCTATGCCCGTCGATTCGTCTGGAATGCTTGGAAAATTGGCAGTGGAAGCAGACGGAGAAATCAATTACCTCCTTCCACAAGAAATATTATATATGTATCGAGATGAGAAAGTGACCAAAATCATAACCCATACACAAGAATATGAAGTGCGAACCACATTAAAAGAGCTTGAAAGTCGATTGGAACCTTTTTCTTTTTTTCGGATCCATAAAGGTTATCTCGTCAACTTAATGTATGTCAGCCGGTTAACGCCTTGGTTTAATGGGGCTTATCAGCTTGAACTGGAAGGACTTGATACAAAGCTTTCCGTCAGCAGAAATTATGTCAAGGATTTGCGGCAACGGCTGGAATTATGAAGGGATGCCTGCATGTTAATTCCGCCTATCGACTTGTTAACCTTCTAATCTTACATGTTGCGACGAAAATCCCCTTATTTAGAACATTTCCCCTAAACTGACTGTATACGCATACATGCAATTTGGGGGAAATAGGGGTGTTAGGATGGTTACGTTTTTTATTTCGATTTTACTGTTAGTAATCGGTTATTTTACGTATGGAAAATTTATCGAAAAGCTTTTTGGTACGACTGATTCCAGAAAAACACCGGCTTATGCAAATGCCGACGGTGTAGACTATTTGCCGATGAACAAACATAAAAATGCGCTGATTCAACTACTGAATATAGCAGGGACAGGTCCTATTTTCGGACCGATTATGGGAGCACTCTTTGGTCCAGTCGCCTTTTTGTGGATTGTTTTTGGCGCGATTTTTGCGGGGGCTGTACATGACTATTTGACGGGTATGATTTCCATTCGAAACAAGGGGGCACATATTCCAGAACTAGCTGGAAAGTTCTTGGGTACGGTTTCCAAGCATATTGTCAATCTGTTTGCCTTGTTGCTCCTTCTGTTGGTCGGGACGGTATTTGTGACGACACCAGCCTCTTTATTAAGTATATTAGTAGACGGGAAAATCGCTTTGTGGATACTGATTATGGTTATTTTCATTTACTATTTCCTATCTACGATTCTTCCGATCGATAAGATCATCGGACGTCTTTATCCGTACTTCGGTGCTGTTCTTTTAATCGGAACACTGGGCGTTGGCGTGGCGTTATTATTCTCGGATTATACAATTCCGGAATTAACATTGGTGAACTTACATCCGGATAACGTACCGATTATTCCAATTCTATTCTTTACGATAACATGTGGAGCCTTATCCGGTTTCCATGCCACACAATCGCCGATTATCTCCAGAACGGTGGAAAAAGAATCACAAGGACGTTATGTATTTTACGGCATGATGATTGCCGAAGCGGTGATTGCGATGATTTGGGCTGCTGCGGCGATGAGTATGTTGGATGGACAAACATTGAGCGAATTCATTGCGACAGCTACACCTTCAGCAGTTGTCAATGAAGTATCCATGACGTTATTGGGTGCTATTGGCGGTACAATCGCAGTATTAGGTGCGATTGTCCTTCCGATTACTTCTGGGGATACAGCATTCCGTGCGGCACGTTCGATTATTGCAGATTACTTGAAGATCGATCAGAAAAAAGTTGCGAAACGATTGATGATCGCTGTTCCATTATTTGTAGTATCTGCCCTATTGACGCAAATTGATTTCAATATTCTATGGAGATATTTCTCCTGGGCCAACCAAGCAACGGCGGCCATTGCCTTGTGGATCGCAACCATGTATTTATATGTCAAAGGGAAAAATTATTTTGTCTCGCTAGTCCCAGCGCTTTTCATTAGCTATATGGTCTTCGTCTATATCCTGAATCAAAAGATCGGATTCAATTTGGACTTGAACGTTTCCTTCATTGTCGGAATCGTATTGACCGCTATTTTGACAGTACTATTCTTTGTGAAAGCGAAGCACAATAAAAGAGACAAAATCGAGACGGATGTCATCGTTGAATAAGTGAAAAAAGTGGACTCTTCGGGGTTCACTTTTTTTGTGGGTGAATGCATGTAAAGTTTATAGTGGAAGAAAGGAGGCGTTGCGCTTGGAAACACGTATCGTAGAAGTTGAAGCGTTTACCGTAAAAGGATATGGCATGCAAGGACCGGTTTCGGAAATTCCGGGCAAGTGGGATTTGTTAAATGCGGAAATTGCGAAACAGAAAGTGCTAGCTGAAGAATCATTCGGGCTTTGCTTAACGATGAAAGGGGAAGAATTCCACTACATCGCAGGCATCAAATCGGAACTGGCAGAAGGGTTTCTGCATACGGAGGAAGCCGTCGTTCCTGCGGGGAAATTCATCGTTGGACAAGTGGAGGGCGGCGTTGACGAAATTCCAATGGCATTTAACGCATTGATGCAAACAGACGGCATCCAACTGCGAAACAGCTTTAGCTTTGAACGCTACATTCATCTGGAAGGCTCGGAAGGTTATACGATTGAGGTTTGGGTGCCGGTTGAATAAGGAATGAAGAGATTTTGGCATTGGCCAGAGTCTCTTTTTATTGGTCAAAAGTTGACAATTATTTGCTGAACCACCCACGATAGAGAAAAGGGAGGGAATAGAGGGAAATGAAAGAAATTTATAAGAAAACATCGAAAGTTAGTTTTATCGGCGGCATCGGTGCCGCGATTTTCGGAATCCTTTTTTACTTCTTCGGCTATGAGGACTTTGCAACAAATGGCGATATTTTAGGGTACGCTGTTATATTCGCATTGATTTCCATTGGCGCCGGCTTTTATTTCAAAAATGCGTATGAAAAACTGAGCAATGATAGAAGTAGTCCAAGGGAAAGCGGAGTGAATTTGCAAAGTCTAAACGAATTGATTTTTCAGCGGGTACCTTCGTTTTTGCCGAAGGTTTACAATGTGGATGCCAATGGCGAACCTGTATTTAAAATAGAACCATCTGCAGACAAAGTGTCGAAGTGGCTGACTTTTTTTGAGCTGTTTGAAAAAGGGTTTATCATTCCCGTGCACTACGCCATTTCCGATATGGATGGGCAACTGATCGCAACGTTTACCATCAAAGATAATTTGAAGCGGTCCGAACTCACATTAATGAAACCGGATGGAACACGAATCGGTACGTATATTCAGCACCTACCCAAATCCGCGCTCAAAAATCGTGGGGTCCTCTATCACGAAGACGGTTCAGTCTGGCGGGAACTAGAAGCCAAAAACATGGCGGGCGACATCGATGTGAAAGATGAAGAAGGCAGAATGACCGCGTCATACCGCTTTGGCGTCTTTCCACATGCGATGAAACCGGCATTCCAAAGCACAGCGCATCATGAACATATGCAGTTGGGCATACATATTTCGGACGATGAAAAACTGGCGTATGCGATGATTTTCTTTTTGTGGTTGAAGTAAGAACAATTATGAAACTTAATTTGATTGGAGGGGACTAATTAGTTAACGGAGGTGTTTTGAATGAGGAAGTTGTTTTTAGGACTGATCATGGGCGTTCTTTTCATGAGTGGATGTTCGGCAGGGGCAAGTATGGAGGATGAAAAAGTAAGTGTTTACGAGATGAAAAGCTTTGCGGAAATTCGCAAAAATTCATTGATTACCTTTACAGATACTAAAGTTGAGACTACTTTTGCGGAGGCATTCCATAGCGCTGAAAGAGTACCAGGTATCGTTGATATGGCAGATCCGGATTATAGAGTGGAATTTGGAGACGAGGCCTACTTTCTATGGATGAGTGAAGAACATGGAACGATTATGAATACAAATGATACGCATACGATCTACACGCTATCAAAAAGTTCGGTAAAAATGATATATGAGTTGTTGAATCAATAACCAGTGGAAAAGAGTATAAATATCTTCTTTTTCATGTTGACCCTTACGTTACGTCATGCTCTATAGTTGTTTTTGAAGGGAGGCCACGAACGATGAAAGTGAAAGAAGTAGCACAGCTAACCGGTGTCAGTGTGCGCACACTCCATCATTATGATGACATCGGATTGCTCACGCCGGATGATACGACAGAAGCCGGGTATAGACTTTATTCTGATGATAATTTGGCAACTTTGCAACAAATATTGTTCTTTCGTGAACTCGGCTTCTCTTTAAAGAAAATCAAAGAATTGTTGGATAGTCCTTCATTTGACCGTCAAGAAGCATTGGAAATGCAACGCAGAATGCTGATTGAAGAGCGCGAGAGGCTGGATCGGGTCATCGAGACAATTGAGAAGACCATTCAACATGAAAAAGGAGAGATCATGATGACGAACGAAGAGAAATTTAAAGGGTTCGATTTTAGCCATAATCCATATGAAAAAGAGGCGAGGGATCGCTGGGGTGATAAGGCAGTTGACAAGGCGAATAAAAAGGCGGCGCAGTTTGGACCGGAAATAGGGGAAGAGATGAACCTTATTTACTTTAACTTGGCGAGTTTAAGACATCTTGATCCGGCTTCGGATGAGGCGCAAACGGGCATTGAAGAATGGTTTGAGTTTTTGAATAAGATAGGTGATTATTCTTTGGAGGCATTTGCCGGGCTTGGGCGGATGTATGTGGAAGATGAGCGGTTTACGAAGAATATTGATCAGTTTGGGGAGGGGCTTGCGAGGTTTATGTGTGAGGGGATGGGGGTGTATGCGAATAAAGGAAAGTGATTGAAGACTTATTAAACATTATTCAACCTATTGTTTTTTATTCTTGAATAATATAGATGTAAATTATAACTTTCGTTATGTCATGTATATTGGAAATTTTTTTAGAATAGTATAAACAGAGATCTATAGTTTAGATAGAAGGTGGTGTGTAAAACTTTTTTGTCGTACTCTATCAGAGTGCGTGGATTGAAAATAGATACTTGAAGAAGTTGAGTAAGATCGCCCTCTTTACTGCTAACAGTAAAGAGGGTATTTTTGTTTTTTAAAGGCAGTAAATAATAAATTTAGAAGTAAACTTCCTCAAGTATCTAGAAAAAATTGAGAAGGGTTAGCATATGTTAAATAAAGGATGAGAAAAAGGAGGTGGGGAGCTATGAGAGAAGAAATGAAAGTATATGTAGTAGAATTAATTATTGTAATTGGAAAGCTAATTGTAAAATTAATGAGAAGGTTACATTTCCCTAAAGAAAAAATTCATATTAGGTTTGAAAAATATCAGGAGAATGTTAACAATAACTTAGCTTCAATTTGTTGTAAAGAATCTGTGTACGACGACATGCAAGATTTGCAAAAAGAAGTATTGGAACTTGAGAAAGAAATTGAAATATTAAAAAGTACTATCATATCTTTATTAAAAATTAAAAGTGATTTTTAGGATTTCGGCAAATATTACTTAGAATGAATCTAAAATACTATAGTTGAATGACTCTTATACCCAAACTTCCAAATTTATTCCGACTATTGGATGAATTAGGAAGTTTTATTTGGTAACATAGTATTGTAGTCATTTTGAAGGAGGATGTATCGATGATTGCTCATATGAGAAAGTCTGATCTCAAAATTCAAACCGTGCAAGAACATCTAGAATCAGTAGCATCCCTTGCAAAAGAATACGGGAAAAAGGCCGGTTTTGCAGCAATGGCAGAACTGGCTGGATTTTTACATGATGCGGGGAAAAATGCGAAGGCCTTTAGCACGTATATTGACAACGCTGTCAAGGAAACTGGAGAACCTTTAGAGAGAATAGATCATTCGACAGCAGGTGCGAAGTATTTATATGAAAGATATTATGCAGAGTCGCCTAAAACCCAAGCTGATATGATGAGTAACCTTGTTATTGAAATGATAGGTATGGTTATTTTGTCCCATCACTCCGGCCTACAAAATTTTATGCAACCTGATGGAAGCCAATCTGATTTTTTTAGGAGAGTATGCAGAGAAGACCTTCCCTATTACGAAGAAGTATGTACAGAATTTTTAAGCATCCGTGGTAATGAAGAAAGGGTGGAAGAACTGTATCAGGCCTCCGTAAAAGAAATGCAATCATTTTCTACACATTTGCGGCAGCTGTTGCAAAATTATCCGAATAGAAGTAAAGATGAAAAGACCTCTCCGTTTATTTTTAACAGTCTTGCGATGAAGTATATTTTTAGCTGTTTGATTGATGCGGATCGGACGGATTCTCGTCGATTTGACGAGGGAGATACATCCGATTTGCATGAATCAAATCAAGACTTTTTTGAAGAAAGTTATGGGCATGTGATGGAGCAGGTCCGAAAATGGGAAAGTGATTTAGATGCATCAAAGCCAATTAATAAACTACGCACAGAGATGTCGGAACAGTGCGATAAAACTGCGGAATTTCCTTCATTTATCTATCAATTGTCCATTCCAACAGGTGGTGGAAAAACGTATGCGAGTTTACGTTATGCGTTAAAGCACGCCAAATTAAAAGAAAAAGACCGAATTATTTATGTGGTGCCATTCACAACGATATTAGAGCAGAATGCAGATGCTGTTCGAGAGATTATTAACAATAAAAATAAGGTCTTAGAACATCATGCGAATGTGATTGATGATGTCGCGAGTGAGGACGAGCCTGATTATTATCGACAAGAGGCACAGAAAAAGATGCAACTTGCGCGGGACAATTGGGATCACCCTATTATTTTTACGACAATGGTCCAATTCTTAGATACATTTTATGCGAAAGGGACCCGTAAAGCGCGTAGGTTACATAATCTCACGAATGCAGTCATTGTTTTTGACGAAGTCCAGTCGGCACCCATTAAGCATCTTCCTTTATTCAATAGTGCCGTGAATTTTTTACATCATTTTGGAGGGAGTAGTATTATCCTTTGTACAGCAACTCAACCATCACTTACAAAAACAGCCTATCCACTGTTAATGGATGGAAGTAAGGAAATCGTTAAGGAGTTACCGGATGTCGTGAAAGCATTCGAGCGGGTATCCATTGAAAGTAAAGTGGAAAATGAAGGATGGACAGCTGAACAAATTTGCGATTTCACAATGGAAGAAATGGAAGATAAAGAATCTGTACTTATTATTTTAAATACAAAGAAAGCCGTTTTAAATGCATATCAGCAGTTGAAAGAGATACCGGGCTACACGGTTTATCATTTAAGCACGTCGATGTGTCCACAACATCGAAAAGATATATTAGAAGAAGTAAGGAAGAAACTCAAATTACCTAATGAAAAAGTGATTTGTGTCAGCACTCAACTGATAGAGGCAGGCGTGGACATCAGTTTCGAATGTGTGATTCGTTCACTTGCTGGACTCGATTCAATTGCCCAAGCTGCGGGGCGTTGTAATCGTCACGGTGAGCATGAAAAAGGAAAAGTTTATATTATTCGAGCCAAAGATGAAGAGTTATCAAGATTACCTGAAATTGAGCTTGGGCAAAAGGTGACGGAAGAGGATGTTCTTAGTCGAGGTGAATTAGCGGAGGACCTGTTGAGTCCAGCAGCAATTCAAACGTATTTTGACTTCTATCTCAAAAAAGCGGAACGAGAGATTAAAATGACGGATAAGAATCTTGATGTTGGGCTTATTGAATTATTGGATCGCAGTCGAAAGTATTTGGATGTAATTCCTAGAGATCATCCCAAAACATTTATGAGCTCGATGTACAAGACATTAGAATCTCATTTTGAAGTAATTGAAGCCCCGACGACAGCAATATTAGTGCCATACGGAGAGGGAAAAGAATTGATTAACAACTTAAATGAAGATATACGTGACTACGATAAGCTCAATGACTATCTGAAAAAAGCGCAGCAATATAGTGTGAATGTCTATCGGCATACATTACAAGCTCTTGCAAGTGAAGGGCTAATCGTGTCGCTTTATAATGATTCAATCTATGCCTTGAAAGACAGCGGTTATCATGATGAATACGGTTTGGAGATGAAAGGGGAAGGCGGATTGTCCCAACTATTATTTTAAGGAGGTGAGAAAATATGCGAAACCAAATTGAATTTATCGTTCACGGAAAATATGGTCTTTTCACGGATCCAGTTACTAAAATTGGAGGAGAAAAGTTCACGTATCAAATCCCGACATATCAAGCGTTAAAGGGGATTGTTGAATCGATCTATTGGAAGCCGACTCTCATTTGGTATATCGATGAGATTCGGGTAATGAATGCGATTCAGACGGAAATGAAAGGAGTGCGCCCGACAAAGTATCATGATGCGTCTAATGAGCTTGCTTATTATACGTACTTGAGAAATCCCTCGTATCAGGTGCGTGCGTACTTTGAGTTTAATGAGAATCGTGAAGACCTTGCTTATGATCGTAACGAGCACAAACATCACAATATCGCAAAACGCTCTGTCAAACGTGGTGGACGTCGTGATATTTTCCTTGGAAGTCGAGATTGCCAAGGGTATGTGGAGGCTTGTGAGTTTGGTAGTGGTACTAGTGATTACGATAGGTATGGTGAAATTAGTTTTGGTCCAATGTTTCATGGATTTAATTATCCAGACGAGACTGGGAGAAATGAGTTAGAAGCTAGAATTTGGGTTCCGACTATGAAAGACGGTTTTATTAAATTTAAACGTCCAGAAGAGTGCCCAATCATTCGCCCGGTTAAGAAGCAAGAGCAGAAACAATTCATACTGGGGGAAAACTTGAAGTCTGTAGAAGAGGAGTACCTTGAAATGTTTCCGGAGGAGGTGGAACGATGAGTTGGATGAGGCATTTGTATGACGTCTATGAAAATAATGTGGATCAAGTAGGCGAATTCAAAACACGTGGAGAAGGGCAACGTTTTACACTATTGCCGGTATCGCATGTTACGCAAAGTGCACAAATTGAAGTATTGCTAGATCGAGAGGGAAATTTCTTCAATGCGACCGTAGTGCCTAAGGAGAAAGCCAGAACGATTGTCCCTGCAACGCTTGATTCAGCCAATCGATCCGGTTCAAAAGTTGCCGCTCATTTCTTACACGATAAAATTTTCTACGTTGCCGGAGACTATTTGAAATATGGTGGAGAAGAGAAGCGATCGGAGAATTTCTCGGAATATATTAAACAAATGAAGGATTGGGCAACAAGTGAGTATGTTCATCCCAAAGTAACATTGATTTATAACTATGTGAAACAAGGTACATTAATTGAAGACTTGGTTAAAGAGAAAGTGTTATTTGTAGATGAAAATAACAAGTTAATTGAAAAATGGACAGCACAAGATGATAAGAAATATGGTATCGAAAAACCGGAAATCTATAAAGTAGTCACTGGTCAAAGTAGTGAAGCGTTAGTCCGTTTTACTATTTTACCTGAAACACCAGACGATGTCGTTATTTGGGAAGATAAAACGTTGTTTGAAACCTTTCAACAATACTTAGAGAATAAAATGAACGAAACGTCAGAATTGGGTTATTGCTATATAACTGGAGAAACGATGCCTTTAACAGAGCGGCATGGTTCACGTTTACGCAATGCGGGCGATATGTCGAAGTTAATTTCTTCGAATGACGCCAAAGGTTTTACATACCGTGGTCGGTTCGATACACCAAGTCAAGCTGTCCAAATTGGATATGATGTTTCGCAAAAAGCGCATAATGCGCTAAGGTGGCTGATTCAACGACAGGGGTATCGTTCAGATACACGAAATTTCATCACATTTGGTGTTGAAAAGCCTGCGGATATTCAACCGTTTGATGGGACGACAGATTTACTTGCAGCATATTGGGGAACTGAAACAGTGCAAATGAAACAAGAGGATATAGATCTTGTTATTGCTGAACAAGTACAGCAGGCGTTCCAAGGGAAAAAGCATAACTTTGAACTTGAAGGTATTAAGAATATTGTGGTGATGGCAGTAGATGCGGCAACGACTGGTAGATTGGCGATTGTTTATTATCAGGAGTTGGATAGCGCGTTATTTTTAAAGAAATTAACGCATTGGCATGATACGTGTAAATGGTATCAAAATTATTTTAATACTGTAGATAAAAAAGTTGTTAATTATCCTGGAACACCATCAACTTATCATATTGTTGAATCCATTTATGGGGAAAGAGCAGATGAGAAGGTCAAAAAAGAACTATATACTCGTTTACTTCCTTGTATTGTTGATGGAGCGGCTATTCCGAAAGATATCGTCAGGGCAATTTTCAACAGAGTTAAAAATCCAATGAGTTTTAATAAAGATTTATCGAATCCAATAGGAGAGTGGCAACGGACGTTAAATATTGCTTGTGCATTAATTAACAAACAATACGAGAAGGAGGAAATCGATATGGTACTAGACCATGACAACAAAAAACGTGAATATGATCGTGACATTCTATTTGGTCAATTACTTGGCGTTGCTGAAGTATTGGAGCGCAATGAATTAAATCGTCGGGATGAAAAACGTGCGACAAATGCAATGCGCTACTTTAACGCGTTTTCACAACATCCTGCCCGTACATGGTTGACAATTCGACGACAGCTACATCCTTATCAAGTTCGGCAAGGAGAAAAAGTAGGTTATTACAATAAGTTAATTCGTGAAATTGAAGCGAGTATACAAGAAAGCGATATGAATAACAATGCTTTAGGACCGAAATTTTTACTTGGCTATAGTAGCCAAATACAGGCTTTGTACACTAAAAATGACCAGAAAGAGGAGAATACGAATGACGCCAATTAAAACTAAAATTGACTTTGCTGTTGTATTTACGGTGGATAAAGCAAATCCGAATGGTGACCCACTTAATGGAAACCGTCCGAGGCAAGATTATGAGGGATATGGAGAAGTATCTGATGTTGCGATTAAACGTAAATTGCGCAATCGTTTACAAGATGAAGGCGAAGCTATTTTAGTGCAATCCGATGAAAATCGCACAGATGGCTATCGCAGTATTGCTGATCGAGTCCAAGGGAATGAGGAGATTGCCCCGTACTTTGAGAAGAAAAATAAGGAGCCGAATAAAGAAGAGTTGGTAGAAACGCTTGCAAGCAAAGCTTGGTATGATGTGCGAGCCTTTGGACAAGTTTTCGCATTTAAGGGGACGGATGTGTCTGTTGGTGTACGGGGACCAGTTTCCATCCATACAGCAACAAGTGTTAACCCAGTTGACATTACTAGCATGCAAATTACCAAAAGCGTCAACTCTACAACAAATGAAAAGGACCCTAGTAAAAAAACATCAGACACAATGGGGATGAAGCACCGCGTCGATTTTGGTGTATATGTCTTCTGTGGAAGCATCAATCCGCAATTAGCAGAAAGAACTGGCTTTTCGGAAGAGGATGCGGAAAAGTTAAAGCAAGCGCTGATTACTTTATTCGCAAATGATGCTTCATCCGCAAGACCGGACGGCAGTATGGAGGTCAATAAAGTGTATTGGTGGGAGCATAATTCAAAATTAGGTCAATATTCTTCGGCAAAAGTACATCGCTCAGTTAAAGTCGAATTAAAGGATAACAATAAACTACCAAAATCGATAGAAGACTATACTATTACGATAGACGAGCTTGAGGGTCTGCCGGTGAAAGAATATGACGGACTATGATGCTTCAGAATTTCTCATGCTGTCAGGCATCCAGCACTTTCAATTTTGTGAAAGACAATGGGCGCTAATCCACATCGAACAAGAATGGGAAGAAAATGTTTTAACAATTGAAGGGAGTCATTTGCATGAAAAAGCGGATGACCCTTTCGTTAGAGAAAAACGAAAAGATATTTTGTATGTACGTGGACTACCGATCCATTCTTCTAAATTGGGCTTGACGGGCGTTTGTGACGTCGTTGAATTCCATAAGGATGAAAATGGTGTTCCTTTGCAAAATGAAGAAGGCACGTACTTGCCTGTTCCAGTTGAATATAAAAGAGGAAAGCCGAAAAAAGACCAGTCCGATATTTTGCAGCTTGCGGCACAAGCGATTTGCTTGGAGGATATGCTATATTGCACGGTTTCACGCGGCGATCTTTTTTATCATGAAATCCGCCGTCGAGTCGAAGTGGAGATTACGGAAGATCTAAAAATACAAGTGCGGGAAACGGCTAAACGGATGCATGATTATTATCGTAGGCGACATACACCTCGAGTGAAAACGGGAAAGCATTGCCAAAGCTGTTCGCTGCGCCATATTTGCTTGCCAGAGTTAATGACGAAAGAGTCCGTGGCTACTTATATGAAAAGGATGTTGGCAGAATGAGAAAGTTATTAAATACGTTATACATCACAATGCCAGACGCTTATCTTGCGTTAAAAGGTGAAAATGTTGCGATTATCAAAGATGAAGAAGCGATTGGTCGGGTACCCCTACATAATTTGGAGGCAATTTGTACGTATGGGCGTCAAGGGGCTAGCCCGGCTCTAATGGCTGCATGTGTAGAACGTGATATCGCAATCACTTTTTTAACCAGTAGCGGTCGATTTCGAGCGAGGGTAATTGGACCGTCTAGGGGTAATGTTGTGCTAAGAAAGACTCAATATCGAATTTCGGATGATGAGAAAGAAAGTGCAAAAATCGCAAGACATTTCCTAGTCGGAAAGATTTACAATGCAAAATGGACGTTAGAAAGAATGACTAGGGATCATGCTTTACGAATCGATGTAGAAAAATTCAAAAGCAAATCGGCGTATTTAACAGAATCGATCAACCAGCTGATGATAACGGATGATTTAGAGGTATTACGGGGAGTAGAGGGAAATGCAGCAAGTGCTTATTTCTCAATAATGGATGATATGATTTTGCAGCAAAAAGAGGATTTCTACTTTAAGGGAAGAAACCGAAGACCTCCGTTAGATAATGTGAATGCACTTTTGTCATTTGTCTATACGTTGCTAGCTTCCGATGTGGGTGCTGCTTTAGAAACGGTGGGCTTGGATGCATATGTTGGATTTTTACATCGAGATCGCCCGGGACGAATGTCTCTTGCCCTTGACATGATGGAGGAGTTACGCGGTGTCTATGCAGACCGGTTTGTTTTGGCATTGATTAATAAAAAGCAGGTACAAGCCTCTGACTTTTTGAAAAAGGAAAGTGGCGCAGTAATCATGAAAGATGAAGCACGCAAAGAAATCTTACAACTATGGCAAAAGAAAAAAGAAGAGCAAATTACACATCCATTTTTAAAAGAAAAAATTTCATGGGGGCTCGTTCCACATGCACAAGCGATGTTGCTGGCCCGTTATCTTAGGGGAGATCTTGATGCATACCCGGTGTTTTTATGGAAGTAGGTGATCTACGATCTTAGTATTAATTACGTATGATGTCAGTACAATATCCGATGGAGGTAAGAAGAGACTAAGAAGGGTTGCAAAAAAATGTGAAGACTTTGGCGTACGCGTACAAAACTCAGTTTTCGAATGTATTGTTGACGCAGCTCAATTAAAAAGTTTGGAAATAGAGTTAGAAGAATTAATTGATCCGGCAGTGGACAGCCTTAGATTTTATAAACTAGGAAATAATCACAAATATAAAGTGAAACATATTGGTGCAAAACAAAGTTTGGACGTAGAAGGCCCGCTAATTTTTTAGTGCGAACCTGAAGCTCACATGAAAACCCCGGGGGATTCGCACCAAAAATAGATGAAAAATAGTTGGTTTTTGTATATTATTGGAATTTTGGTTTTGGGAAAAGTATTAAAACAATCTATTTTTACAGTAAATTAGCTGAATACTCGTTTTTATAGGACTTTTTCGCAGTCGCACTCTATATGAGTGCGTGGATTGAAATTTTAAACGAAACCCCATTCAGCGCGCAATTGCGAGTCGCACTCTATATGAGTGCGTGGATTGAAATCTTGAAGGAAAACCAATCATCATCATCAAATATAGTCGCACTCTATATGAGTGCGTGGATTGAAATAGCAATCGGACCATTTAGTTAAACAAGTATCCAGTCGCACTCTATATGAGTGCGTGGATTGAAATTTTATTACCGTTCAAAGCATTATTTTTCTCTTGAGTCGCACTCTATATGAGTGCGTGGATTGAAATTGGTTCTGCCGGTGCAATCGTCACGAAAGGTGATTGTCGCACTCTATATGAGTGCGTGGATTGAAATACTTGAAAGGAACAATTAACAGTGCAGATGGTGTCGCACTCTATATGAGTGCGTGGATTGAAATTCATTTATAAGAATTGGGACACCATAAAAGAAAAAGTCGCACTCTATATGAGTGCGTGGATTGAAATATGGATAAACTCGGCAAAATCATTGTCGATGTCATGTCGCACTCTATATGAGTGCGTGGATTGAAATACCTGGTCAACACGGAACGAGGGGAACGGCTACGGGTCGCACTCTATATGAGTGCGTGGATTGAAATCGCTTCGATGAATTTATTCGCCCAGCGGACATCGTCGCACTCTATATGAGTGCGTGGATTGAAATGTTTTCGATAATGATTTCATGCGGAAACGACAGCGTCGCACTCTATATGAGTGCGTGGATTGAAATTTTTTTCAGGTTTTCGATTTCTTCTTCGCGGCTTTTGTCGCACTCTATATGAGTGCGTGGATTGAAATATAATGGACATAGCGAAATAAATGATATTCGATTCCGTCGCACTCTATATGAGTGCGTGGATTGAAATTCATCAGGTTATTGATCGCCGACCGAAGCGTTTAGGTCGCACTCTATATGAGTGCGTGGATTGAAATATCTCGTTACCGTGCGGCATTTGACCAGACCACAGTCGCACTCTATATGAGTGCGTGGATTGAAATGTTTACTTACTATGAATTTCCGGAAATTGATTCTAGTCGCACTCTATATGAGTGCGTGGATTGAAATATTGGCTAAACGATAGGTGGTGGCATAATGGAATCGTCGCACTCTATATGAGTGCGTGGATTGAAATTCAATACTAACCTTGAGTTGTTATCGGCTACTTCGTCGCACTCTATATGAGTGCGTGGATTGAAATCGTTGAATTTGGGTTCATACAACCAGCCTTCGTCGGTCGCACTCTATATGAGTGCGTGGATTGAAATTCTGTAAAAGTCGTCAGTGATTTAAGAACGATGTGTCGCACTCTATATGAGTGCGTGGATTGAAATAGCAGTAAGTTGCTCAATTAATGTAAGGGCAATTTGTCGCACTCTATATGAGTGCGTGGATTGAAATCTAATTTACGTTTGGGAGTCAATACAGGCATCGAGTCGCACTCTATATGAGTGCGTGGATTGAAATTCGTTTCTGCTCAAAGTAGCTTGGACGCTGTTACAGTCGCACTCTATATGAGTGCGTGGATTGAAATAAAAATTTGAAAACTCATTTGTTCAAGTCAGTCCTACGTCGCACTCTATATGAGTGCGTGGATTGAAATGAAATGCCGACGAAATTCCCGTTTGCATCCTCGGTCGCACTCTATATGAGTGCGTGGATTGAAATCCTCGTTTGAATTCCCGCTCGAGATTGTGGAGGGTGGTCGCACTCTATATGAGTGCGTGGATTGAAATAGAGAGCGATACGCTATTTGATTGCCCAAATAAGTCGCACTCTATATGAGTGCGTGGATTGAAATAATGCGGCTGGAATTGAACGGAACAATCGTACAGTCGCACTCTATATGAGTGCGTGGATTGAAATTTCGCGCCCGAATACAGGCCCGACGCAGACAAGCGTCGCACTCTATATGAGTGCGTGGATTGAAATAGATACCGTCGATTTACCGCCTTTATCGTCCTCGGTCGCACTCTATATGAGTGCGTGGATTGAAATTTTCTTACCGGTAGCAGCCTTCCAATCAACTTTGGTCGCACTCTATATGAGTGCGTGGATTGAAATGTTTTGTTCATGCGAATATGGTTCTCGATTTCATCGTCGCACTCTATATGAGTGCGTGGATTGAAATCATGTACGGCTATTCGATGATGAAATCCCGCTAGAGTCGCACTCTATATGAGTGCGTGGATTGAAATCCGCATTGAGCAAACAAATGAATCCATAGAGTTGGGTCGCACTCTATATGAGTGCGTGGATTGAAATTTCGACCTGGCCGCCACTTGGAAAGAGGACATAGTCGCACTCTATATGAGTGCGTGGATTGAAATCGACAAGTCAAAGCGGGAAGACGGATTCTTTTATGTCGCACTCTATATGAGTGCGTGGATTGAAATTATGGAGGGGTCAAACTCCTGCGGGAAGTGTCCTGTCGCACTCTATATGAGTGCGTGGATTGAAATAAGTTCGTAGTCGAGTAGTTCCGTTTCTTCTGCCAGTCGCACTCTATATGAGTGCGTGGATTGAAATTCCCTGATGTTATCAAGCTCCAGCTCAGCAATACTGTCGCACTCTATATGAGTGCGTGGATTGAAATTGCCTGGTAGTAAGAGAACGTTTGCATTTTTTGTCGCACTCTATATGAGTGCGTGGATTGAAATCCCCATCTCACCATCCGGCTCACTATCACACTTTGGTCGCACTCTATATGAGTGCGTGGATTGAAATCTTGGATCGTATCGTAATTTTTGCGATGCCGATTTTGTCGCACTCTATATGAGTGCGTGGATTGAAATCCGGTGCTTGGTCTTTTAATTTGCCGTTTGCAGGTCGCACTCTATATGAGTGCGTGGATTGAAATACATAAGCGCCATGCGCTGTCATTCCAC
This sequence comes from Sporosarcina soli, assembly GCF_042655805.1. NCBI lineage: Bacteria > Bacillati > Bacillota > Bacilli > Caryophanales > Caryophanaceae > Sporosarcina > Sporosarcina soli. Next base: position 82,781 of record NZ_JBHSNO010000009.1, read on the forward strand.
GTATTGTCGCACTCTATATGAGTGCGTGGATTGAAATCCACCGTCGTTAACTTCGCGCCATTGTAACTTATGTCGCACTCTATATGAGTGCGTGGATTGAAATAATAACTCCGCTAGTTTCGTTTTCTCATTGACGTGTCGCACTCTATATGAGTGCGTGGATTGAAATCTGTAAAGGCCGGATCGAATAACGTAGAAGGATTGTCGCACTCTATATGAGTGCGTGGATTGAAATGTTTGTATAACCATTAAACATCATCCTTTCAGGAGTCGCACTCTATATGAGTGCGTGGATTGAAATCTCGATGTCGCGCCGAATTGTTTCCGTATCTATTGTCGCACTCTATATGAGTGCGTGGATTGAAATGGAAAGGACTGGCCAAAAGTCTACGAAGCTAACCGTCGCACTCTATATGAGTGCGTGGATTGAAATGCGGCAGCTGATGAAATCAACCGCAAGTTTGACAGTCGCACTCTATATGAGTGCGTGGATTGAAATGATCCAGAGCAAGTCGATGTGGAACAAGGTAATTGTCGCACTCTATATGAGTGCGTGGATTGAAATTCCTTTTAATAACCAAGGATTTGATAATTTACCGTCGCACTCTATATGAGTGCGTGGATTGAAATATCTACAGTACATGGCCATTTAGATCAAATGCGCGTCGCACTCTATATGAGTGCGTGGATTGAAATTTGCTCCTAACAAGCATAGCCCGGAATTACGTCAAGTCGCACTCTATATGAGTGCGTGGATTGAAATACGGGACACGGAAATTTGAGACAGTAGTTGCTGATGTCGCACTCTATATGAGTGCGTGGATTGAAATCCAAGAGTCTTCTGCGGAGTATGGGAGATGGAATGTCGCACTCTATATGAGTGCGTGGATTGAAATGTGTGAGAAATGAGGAACATTGGGTAACTTTGCCGTCGCACTCCATATGAGTGCGTGGATTGAAATTTTGGACATAAAGCTGATGATGGTTCATTGATAGGTCGCACTCTATATGAGTGCGTGGATTGAAATAACTGTAATTAAGTGGGAAGGAGGGGTTGTTGAAGTCGCACTCTATATGAGTGCGTGGATTGAAATCGGTCTATCTCCGCTGTACGAGCCTGCGAGAGCCCTGTCGCACTCTATATGAGTGCGCGGATTGAAATGGTGGCGTCTACGGTTTTTCTTACCCCAGCAAATGCAGTCGCACTCTATATGAGTGCGTGGATTGAAATTATTAGTGTTGGGTGGTTTAGCATCCAGTCATTTTGTCGCACTCTTCAAGAGTGCGTGGGATCCCACGCTTTGAATTTACCATCTGAAATTCAAGTGTCGCTTACTCCCTGAGTGCATAGATCGCAAACATTATAGCTATCTGCCTTCGCAGAGCAAACAACCCCATTCATTCTACATTTTTAATTATCTACGTTTTAAATGAAGAATATGAAACTTCGCTCCACAAGTAAACGTATAATTAAGTAAGAAGATTACCAGCAACTGTATGGAATCCCCGTATCACGAACTAGGTCTTGGGGCTTAGACAGTTTCCATCTACAGTCGGTTTAGTTTGTTATTCCAGAAGTACATAATGGTTGTAAGAGATTGCGGGGGTGCGCGCCATGGGACAAAAAATTTATATTGTCTTGACAGATACGGGTACATTGCTTTCGAAGGCAATCGGCATGTACACGCGTAAAGATTTAAATCATGCGTCGATTGCGTTTGACGAGGAATTGAATGAGATGTACAGTTTCGGGAGGAAACAGCGTCATAATCCCTTTATTGGTGGATTTGTGAAAGAAAATGCTGCGGAAGGGATTTTCCAAGATGCGAATTGCATGGTATTTAGCTGTCAGGTCAGTGACGAAGAATACTACAGAATGCGGAATAAAATTCGCCAAATTGAACGCTACAAAGAGCAGTATCGCTATAATTTCATCGGCCTTTTTGGAGTGGCGTTTAATATTGGTATCCAGCGAGATCGTGCGTTTTTCTGTTCGCAATTCGTGGCGACCATCGTAAATGAAGGCGGAGTGCCGATGTTTACGATCAAGCCAAATTTAGTGCAACCACATCATTTTACGAAAGTGCCGTTTTTAATTCAGGAGTTTGAAGGTGATTTGCGCACTTGTTTGCATCTAAAAAGAGGTCAGCAAGAATGGCAACCGGTCCGAATTGGCGTCTGGAAAAGTTTAGTCACCCGATTGCTTGCTTAATCTTATAACAGCTTCTTGGAGATGTACTCTGAGAGGCTTTTTTCGTTTTCGCAATTTGTAACCAAACATGCGATAATAATAAAAAAGACGAAGACAGGATGACACAATGACAAAAACAATCGATGTACAAGTGAATGCAAAAAATATTGCCGACATTAAAAAAGGCTATCCGCTGATCTTAAAAGAAGCAATTATTAACCCAGATGCACTCCGTGAAGAAGGGAGTATCATTCGACTTATTGACCGAAACCGAAAATTCGTAGCGAAAGGCTATTATGGTAATCAAAACAAAGGGATTGGCTGGGTGTTGACGCGGAAAGAGGATGAGGAGATTGACTTTGATTTCTTCGAATCTAAAATTGCGGCGGCGCTTGCACGGCGGGAGGCTTTATTCGCAGACCCGGAAACGACGGCGTTCCGTTTGTTCAACGGGGAAGGCGATGGCATCGGCGGGCTGACGATCGATTATTTCGACGGCTTTTATATGGTGAGTTGGTACAGTGAAGGGATTTATTCGCTGAAGCATCATGTGTATGGCGTGTTGGATAAGATCGTTGATTACAAAGGTGTGTATGAGAAGAAGCGTTTTGACACGAAAGGGCAATACATCGAGCAGGATGATTTCGTCAAAGGGGAGCAAGGGGAGTTTCCGATCATTGTCAAAGAGAACGGCATGAACTTTGCGGTCAATTTGAATGATGGCGCCATGACAGGCATTTTCTTGGATCAGCGGGATGTACGCAAGGCGATTCGTGACAACTATGCTAAAGCGAAAAATGTGTTAAATACGTTTTCCTATACAGGTGCGTTTTCTGTTGCGGCAGCACTTGGCGGAGCGGTGAAGACGACGAGTGTCGATCTGGCGAAGCGCAGTTTGGCGAAAACAATCGAGCAATTCAGTGTGAATGGCATCGATTACGAACAGCAAGACATTAAAGTGATGGATGTGTTCGATTATTTCCGTTATGCGAAACGGCATGAATTGAAATTCGACCTTGTCGTATTGGATCCACCGAGTTTTGCACGTTCGAAGAAATACACGTTCAGCACAGCGAAGGATTACCCGGCATTGCTGAAGGATGCAATCGCCATTACGGAGAAAAACGGTGTTATCGTTGCATCAACGAACAATTCAAGTTTTGGCATGAAGAAGTTCAAAACGTTCATCGAACAGGCTTTCAACGAAGCCGGATCGAAGTATAAAATCCTTGAAGAGTCCTCGTTGCCAAAGGATTTCCGGACGAATCGCGATTTTCCGGAGTTTAACTATTTGAAGGTTGTTATTTTGCAGAAGTTGAAATAAAAAACGAAGCCGAGCCAGTTTAACTGGTGCGGCTTCGTTTTTTAGGAAAGAGACTAAAGCACTTTGATAGATTAGGGGAGAAGGAGTGAAACTGTGGTTGAAGCAATTATACACGGTATGATTCTTGCATTTGGTCTTATCGTGCCGTTAGGGGTTCAAAATGTATTCGTTTTTAATCAGGGGGCGTTGCAACCGACGTTGACACGAGCGCTTCCGGTTGTTGTGACGGCGGGGATTTGTGACACGATTTTGATTGTGGCGGCGGTGTCGGGTGTTTCGCTTCTTGTGTTGACGTTCGCTTGGCTGGAAAATATCATTTTTGGCATTGGGCTATTGTTTTTATTATACATAGGGTGGACGCTTTGGCGGAGTGATGCGGCATCGATGCAAGTGGATGGCGAACGGTTTTCGATGAAGAAGCAAATCATTTTCGCGGCGTCTGTTTCATTGCTGAATCCCCATGCTATTCTCGATACGATTGGTGTTATCGGATCGAACTCCTTGAATTATGCGGGGGATGTTCGGGTGGCATTCACGTTGACTACGATCCTTGTTTCATGGCTATGGTTTTTAGGACTAGCGGTGGCCGGACGGTATTTCGGAAAGCTGGATTCGAGTGGGAAACTAATGGCGTTGCTGAATAAAATCTCCGCGCTCGTTGTCTGGGGAGTTGCTGTCTATATGGCGATCCGGTTGATCGGGAATATAGGTTGATGGCTAGTACGAAGGGTATTGTCACAAATCCGTCGGGAGACAAATGCCGGTTTTCTTAGTACGCTAAGAGTAACAGGTTAGGAAAATTCTGTGAGGGGTTGTCGCGATGAAAAAAGGTCTGTTGCTTCTACTACTGTTCAGCATGATGACAGGTTGTGCAAATGTATATAGTGAAGAAGAAGGCTATCGTATGGCAATCATCAATCATGGTTTTCCAGTTCCGAAAAATGCAAGTGAAATAAAGCCTGAAGCGTGTACAACGGAAATTGCGAAATCAGCGAAATACAAGTTGAAAGGGATTGGCGGAGAGCAAGGCGTACCCCCAACCCATTACTTGGAAGAAATTAAGAAATGGGGCTGGGCAGAGTGGGAAGAAAGACGTTCCGATCATGCTCGTTTTTATGAAAAAGAAGGAAAAGTCATCTCACTTGTGTTTCAACAAGATATTTTTGACGTGTTTGAAATGAGTAAAGAAGTAACGGAGTAAGGAATCCATGAGGAATGGGTTTCTTTTTTTATACAACATCAGTCTTGGAAAACATATAGGAGATCACAACAATGCCATTAACTTTTGCACATCCGGCAGCCATATTGCCACTCTCCAGAAAACACAAATATATAAATTTTTCCGCCATGGTTTTAGGGAGTATGGCTCCTGATTTTGAATACTTTTTAAGAGGTCGCCCTATGGGGGAAATCGGGCATACCTTTGCAGGATTTGTATATTTTAATCTACCTTTAGTTGCTGTCATTTATTTTATTTATCATTCCTTTGTCCATCAAACATTATTTAATCACTTGCCCGTTTTTCTACAAGATGCTTCTACAAATAGGGTAGAATCTAGTAATCAGTTGAAGGTAGTCGTTTTTATTTATTCCGCATTGTTTGGCATGCTTACACATGTAGTGTGGGATTCTTTTACACATATCAATGGATATATGGTTCTGAGATTTCCTGCATTATTTACCAACACTTATAACATCTATGGGTTTGACATACCTTTATATAAGTTTTTGCAACATGGCAGCACGGTAGTGGGAATCGCTTTGATAGTTGGTTACTTGTATGTCAGGGCGTTACTGTATAGACAAAAAAATACAACAGAGTCCACTCAACGTAAACTGAGGTTTTGGACCTCGCTTTTTCTTTTAATAGCAGTAATTGTATGTTTTTGGTATATGATAGACTATATCCCTATTTTAAATTACGGTATAGCTGTCGTCAGAATCATAGACTCTTTTTTGCTAAGTTTATTAGTCGTTTCATTATTCTATAAAAAACATCTTAAAGATTGCGGTGAAGCTGTTGAAGAATAAGAAAGTACTGATCATTGTTCTTCTTGTTGTGGGAGCGATCCTCTATTTTACTATCCCTCGGACGCTTTATGGCAACGATGAGGAATCCATTGTCAAGGTGATTCGGAAGGTAGAAGGTGATAAAGATTTAACTGCGATCATTGAACTAGTGGAAATAAAAGATATAGAGGAACATCGGGTTGTCAGTTTTCTCTACGATAATACGCCTGCATATGCCCACTTTATAAAAAATTCAATAGGGAATTATCGATGGGTGTATGTAGAAAAAAGTGGTGGAGTATCTCTTGCGCAATTTATGGTTAATAGAATCAGGGGGGAAGATGACGCTCCGGTGATGCTTTTCGTCGCAAATGGGGATAACGAAGTAGCGAAAATCCAGGTACATGTGAATGGCGAAGTGCTGGAAACAGAAATAACTCCGCACACAATGGATGTAGCGTGGGTGGAAATACCAGGAACAAATGAAAAAAGCTATCGGTTTGACTATGTTTATTATGATGAAGAAGGAAACCGGATCGGCAATGATGATTGAAGCTGAAGAGGGAGAATCCAGCGTGGTTGGATTCTCCTTTTGTGATAGTAGTAAAGTCTTGATTCGCTGATAAATTGTGGATTAGCGCTGATAATACGTTGCTGAGCGCCGATAAATGCTCGACGAACGCCGATAACCACTCACCAAGCGCTGATATATCTAGCCCAGCAACCCTGCCGCAATCTTCTTCGCTGCTACCACATCTTTCGTGCCATGCACCAGCATTCGCCCATCGCGGAACAGGACGATCCGGTGTCCATTGTATTCACAAGCGACGAGATGTGGGTTATGGATTAGTTTTGAGACGGTTCCTTGAATGGAATCTGCGAAAGAGACAAGCTCAAACTTTCGACTCTCCGGAAATGATAACTGGACGGTTTCGCGACCGCAAAGCACCGCTGTCCGCATTGATTCACGTGTTGAAAGGAATGGATACACCGCGTTATCCGAACAGCTCGGGCAGCCGGCTTTTTTCATGCTTGCAACGCCAATTGAAGCGCGATCTCCTGTCCACAAGTCAGTGGATTCAAGTTTCGGATTAAATTGCGTCCCGGTCAAATATTTCAACACATCCGCCACTTGCCGGGCAGCCGTCGTGACGACGATTGGGCTGATGACGCCGACGGTATCGCATGTCATTGTTTGCGAGGGCAATGTTTCCAACAAGCAATGGAGGCATGGTTGGCCTTCCTGAATACCGATCGGAAATGTCAGCCCATAACTGCCGACACAGGCGCCCATGAAAAAAGGGATGCCCAGCTTCAACGCTGCGTCATTGGCGAGCAATCTCGTTTCGATATTGTCGGTCGCATCCAAAACAACATCATGTCTACTCAGCAAATCAAGGATATTTTGAGGCGTCACATCGGCGACAATTCCCGTTACATCGACATCCCCGTTAATGGCGCGCAACCGTTTCTCTGCTGCCACCGCTTTTGGCAATTGGTCGACGACGTCTTGTTCCGTATAGAGCTGTTGCCGATGCAGATTTGTCCATTCAATAATATCCCGATCGACGATGGTAACGCGACCGACCCCCGCGCGGACAAGCATTTCAGCACCGGAGGAACCGAGCGCTCCTGCACCCAAGACGAAAACGCTCGCCTCACGGATCCGTTTTTGTCCTGCTTCGCCAATCGGGGCGAACAGTTCCTGCCGTGAATATTTGCTACTCAATTTGGCACAAGTCCTTCCATCGGGCTGCTCGCCACGGCGTAATCCCGTTCAGGCATGCGCCCAGATTCATAGCCCAGTCTTCCTGCCTCGATTGCAAGTTTCATCGCCCGTGCCATTTTCACTGGATCCCCGGCTTCGGAAACTGCCGTGTTCAATAAAACCCCGTCCGCGCCGAGTTCCATCGCATAAGCAGCATCTTTTGGCGAGCCGATTCCTGCATCAATAATGACCGGTACTTCCGATTGCTCAATGATGAACGATAAATTGAGCGGATTCAAAATGCCGCGTCCCGAACCGATCGGGGAAGCACCCGGCATGATAGCATGGACGCCCAATTCACAAAGCTTGCGTGCGAGCACGACATCATCGGATGTATAAGGTAGAACGATAAAGCCTTCATCCAATAGCATTTCCGTCGCCCTTAACGTTTCCACCGGGTCAGGAAGCAGGGAACGATCGCAACCGATAATTTCCACTTTCACCATATCGCAAAGGCCGGATGCTTTTGCCAATTTCGCGATGCGCACCGCTTCTTCTGCTGTTTTTGCGCCGGCTGTATTGGGCAGCAATGTGTATTTCGAAAGGTCAAGCTGTTCGAGGAAGTTCGGTTGCGACGGTTCGAAAATATTCATCCGCCGTACCGCAAATGTCAAAATTTCGGATTCTGATACGCGTACTGCTTCTTTTTGCACTTCAAACGATGGGTATTTCCCTGTTCCTAACAATAATCGCGAATTGAACGTTTTATCTCCAATTTTCAACATGGTTATCCGCCTCCTACAAAGTGAATAATTTCAATTTGATCCCGGTCATTGATGGGTTTGTCGTATGCGTCTTTCGCGAGAATATCCCTGTTCATTTCCACAATGACGATCCGCTCAGCCAGTTCCAGATGACTAAGCAATTCCTGCACATTTCCGACTTCCGCGGGTACGTCAAACCGGTTGCCGTTCAGTTCGATAGTTCGCTCCATGAAAAATCCCCCTTTTCGGATCGAATGCCTCAATCCGTTCTTTATGCACTTCATTACCTACAATCAAATCCCTGATCATACAAGCCGTTGCCGGCGCTAATAAAATCCCGTTGCGAAAATGACCTGCAGCCACATACATATTTTCTTTCTCGGGTATATGCCCGATATAAGGCAGCTCATCGACCGTTTTCGGACGGAGACCTGCCCAACGTTTCAGAACAGGGAAGCGGGAAAGTCCCGGGACGAAACGTTCCGCAATAGCATTCAACGCTAAATTTCCTGCGACGTTCGTCTGTAAATCTGTTTCATCAGGCTCCATGGTCGCTCCGACAACAAGCGTGCCATCCAAGCGCGGCACAACATAGCAACCTTGATGGAATAACGTATAGGGCAAGTCGATTCCCATCGCATCGAGTTGCATACATTGTCCTTTCACAGTCGTCATTTGCAGTCCCGGCAGTAGCTCGGCACTCGCCGCACCACCCGCGATGACAACATGTTTTGCGTTCCAATCGGCTATTCGATAACCTGCATCAACCGTCTCCACTTTTGTTACGTGAACATGTTCCGATAGGGTGGCGCCGAGTTTTTCCGCAGCCGCCCAAAACGCGAAGGCGGTCTTCTCCGGATGGACATGGACGTCAACCTCGAAAATGGAGGCACCGAATGGAGATGGAACAATGTCAGGCATCCGTTTACAAACTTGTTCGGGTGACAGATGAGTGGCCTCGTGCCAGCGTGATAAGGCCAGCCGTTCTTCTTCAGTCCAGGCCAATTGCAAGATCCCGCCTGTCGTATAACCGAAGTCGATTCCGGAATGATTGCGGAATTCTCGATAGAGCGCCTGACTTTCCTGTGCAAATGAATAGAATGTTTCGTTCAAGTATTCGGAGTGAGCACCAAGCATGCCTGCAGCCGCCTGCGTTGTACCTTGGGCGATGGAACCTTGCTCTAGAAGGTGAACGGATAACCCTGCTTTTGCCGTGTAATAAGCGATACTGCACCCGATGATCCCGCCACCAATTACGATGACATCAACCTCTCGTGACATTTTGCACCTCCCGATAACCGTCCGCTGCTTTTCGAGGATTGTCATGCCCGAAAATCGAAGACATGACGGCGACGCCTGCCACGCCAGCTTGCTTCAATGCCGGGAGGTGTTTAGGTTGGATCCCGCCAATCGCATAAACGGGAATGGGCTGTGACTCGACGATTTGAAAAAGCTCTTCCGTCCCGCGTGGAGGCAAACCTTCTTTTGAGTCCGTTGCAAATACATGTCCATAAAGTAGCCACTCAGCCCCAGCTGTATAGGCGGCTTCCGCTTCCTCGAAGGAGTGGACGGATCGCCCGAACGACAACGCGGGAAATTGCTGTTTGACAAGGGGGAGGGGTGCTCCATGTCCGGGTAGCTGCACTTTGTCCATCCCGGTCATGGCGGCGATATCCGCTCGTCCATGGACAATGATTTTGGATGCGTCAAATCTAGATTCTTTTAACTGTTCGATCAAATTAATCACTTCCGCATCGGTTTTCGATTTCTCCCGTAGAATGACCGCATCGATGGATGATTCGATAGCCAACAGCGTGTCAATCAGTCGTTCTGCTGTCATCTGGTTGTTTGTGACGGCAATCAACCGCATCAAAGCCCTCCTTTCCACACAAAAAGACCACTTCCCAGGTATGGAAAGTGGTCTGTCATTTACGCATAAGTATGCAGTTAAATAAACATAGACGCGCCACTTCCCTCCGCAGGTACGAACCTGTTCAGGTAATAAGGGTATCGGAGTAACACTCGTCTCTCAGTCCTTTAAAAGGATTCCCCTAATGGTCGAATTGATTATGAAATTATCAATCTGTCCTTAGCATAACATGTTTTCTGAATTGTAGCAATCAATCGTCCGAATCGACGTTATGGTAAACTTGTTGCACATCTTCCAAATCATCGAGTGCATCGATCATTTTTTCGAATTGTGCTTGTGCATCGGGATCGAGTTGGACATCATTTTGTGCAAGCATCGTCAGCTCGGCAACAGTGAATTCTGTGATTCCGACACTTTTAAACGCTTCTTGTACAGCGTGGAATTGGTCGGGCTCGGCATAGACGATGACCGCTCCCTCTTCTTCTAAAATATCCCGTACTTCGATATCCGCATCCATTAATAATTCCAGTACTTCATCGGCTGTTTTGCCTTCCAGAGCAAAAACCGCCGTGGCGTCGAACATATAGGAAACGGATCCGCTGACCCCCATATTGCCGCCATTTTTCCCGAAGGCTGCCCGCACTTCCGAAGCGGTACGGTTCACATTGTTGGTCAATGTATCGACAATGACCATTGAACCATTGGGACCGAAGCCTTCATACCGCAGTTCGTCGAAGTTTTCATCCGCTCCGCCTTTTGCTTTTTCGATGGCACGATCAATGATGGCTTTTGGTACACTATATGTTTTGGCGCGCTCCACAACGATTTTAAGGGCTTGATTTAACTCAGGATCGGGCTCGCCTTGTCTTGCAGCCACATAAATTTCACGACCGAACTTTGCGTAAATCCGGCTTGTATTTGCATCCTTTGAGGCTTTCTTTTCCTTGATGTTATTCCATTTACGACCCATAGGGGACCACTCTCTTTCGCTCACGGTTAGTATTACTTCAATAATTATACAACAGCAAATCGCCGGATGACGAGTGAAAACTTCAAAAAAATGGGGGACGGATGATTTCGGTTACTAAAGAAACAAGTAACGAAATCCGAACAAAGTTGAATTTCACTCCAATCAGCGAAAATAGAATGCCATATTTACGAATGATGATGTTAGTAACGATATAATAGTTCGTCTTTTGCGTTGAAAAAGGGAATTATGAAATTGATTCACATGTGAAATTGGCTTATAATAAAAAAGTAATCCATTTTCTTACGGAAAGGAAACGTGGACATGGAACTTATTTATCAAGGCAAGACGAAAGATGTATACAAATTAGAAGGCGGCAATGTGCTATTAAAATTTAAAGATGATGTGACGGGCGAAGATGGCGTTTTCGATCCAGGTGCCAATACGGTCGGTTTGACGATCGAGGGGGCAGGAAAGTCAGGTCTGCGTATGACGAAGTATTTCTTTGTGAAGCTAGCGGAGAAAGGGATTCCAACGCATTATGTCGATGCAAATATCGACGAGGTGTCAATGGAAGTGAAAGCCGCGACAATGTTCGGCAAAGGCTTGGAAGTTATTTGCAGATACCGTGCAGTCGGCAGTTTCTTGCGCAGATATGGTGCCTATTGCGAAGAGGGACAACCGTTGGATGCATTTGTTGAAGTGACGCTGAAAGATGATGATCGAAAGGACCCGCCAATTTCGAAGGACGGGCTTGCGCAACTCGGCATCTTGACAAAAGAGGAATACGATACGCTTGAAGCGTTGACGAAACAAATTTCTGATGTAGTGAAAGAAGAGCTTGCAGTAAAAGGTCTTGAACTGTACGACATCAAACTTGAATTCGGCCGTGACGGTGCTACGGGGGATGTCATGCTAATTGACGAAATTTCTGGTGGCAATATGCGCGTATACAAAGATGGTACGTATATCCCGCCGATGGATCTTGAAAAATTGGTACTAGCGTAAATGAAAACCCGCTATTCATTCCGAAAATGGAATGGCTAGTGGGTTTTGTTTTACTACGTGGAGGAATAAGTTTCCAGACTTAATTTATCACAGAATGGGCATCCTGCTGGCAGAAGAGGAGGATGCAAATTGAAGCATAATACCATATTGGCTATGAGCTTGTTAGCGTTGCTCGTTGTGGGAGGCTGCGCGAATAAAGGGAAGGCGTTGCCGGTAAGTGGAGAGAACGTCAAATCGGTAGTCGCACCGATTGTGAATACGAAGGGCGAAGAAATTGGTGAAGCCAGTTTTGTAGAGGCGGGAGATGGTTTGACGATTAGCATTCAGGCTGAAAATATTCCTGCTGGCGTGCATGGGCTACATATCCATGAAACTGGAGTGTGCACACCTCCGGATTTTACATCGGCAGGAGCACATTTCAATCCAACGAGTAAAGAGCATGGCTTTGATAATCCAAAAGGGTTCCATTTAGGGGATCTGCCGAATATTGAAGTGGGTGAGGACGGTAAAGTTTCCGTGAAAGTGACCACAGCTGAACTTACATTGAAAACGACTGCCGAAAATTCCATTCTCGATCAAGACGGCAGTGCACTTGTCATCCATGAAAAGGAAGATGACTACAAAACCGATCCGGCGGGCAATTCAGGTGCCCGCATCGCTTGTGCAGCCATTACACGCAAGTGAATAAAACGCAAATACCGGTCCATGCAACAAGGACCGGTTTATCTGCTTACGGTTTAAGGATCACCTTGATACATTCATCTTCATGATCATGAAAGCGTTGGTAGGCGATTGCTGCTTCTTCGAGCGGCACAACATGGGAGATGATTTCCGTCGGGTCGAATTCACCTTTTGTGATTTTGTCAAACAGCATGGGCATGTAATGGATGACGGGCGCTTGTCCCATTTTCAGCGTAATGTTGCGCTCCCACAGATTGCCGAGTGGGAACATGTTGTAAAGTGAACCGTAAACGCCTGTTAACTGGACCGTTCCAAATTTTCGCACCGCGTCTTGGGCAATATGGATGGCGCTTAAAGTGCCGCCTTGCAATTTCAATTTCTGACCGGCTTTCTCGGCTATATTCTTTTTCCCATCCATTCCGACGCAATCGATGACAATATCGACGCCACCACTGGTCATTTCTTTAATATGTCCGCCGATATCGTCAAAGTCATCGAAGTTCAAGGCTTCCACCTTATTCATGCGAACGGCATGATTCAACCTGTAAGGTACATGATCAATGGCCAATACCCGTTTTGCACCTTTCATCCAGGCAAATTTTTGCACCATGAGCCCGACCGGTCCGCATCCAAGGACAGCAACGGTATCTCCTTTTTTTACCCCTGCATGTTCCACGCTCCAATAGGCTGTCGGCAAAACGTCAGACATGAAGAGCAGTGCTTCATCGGGAAGTTCGCATGATTCGGGAATGACGAATGGGGTGAAGTTTCCATATGGGACACGCAAATATTCCGCTTGACCACCGGGGTAATTCCCGTATCGTTCCGTAAACCCGAGGAATCCGCCTGTATCCACATGGGGATTCCGATTCGAGTTGTCGCATTGGCTCTCCATTTCATGCTCACAATAAAAACAATGTCCACATGCTAGATTGAACGGAATGACGACGCGATCCCCTTTTTTCACTTTCGTGACGGCAGGTCCGACTTCCTCGACAATGCCCATCGGCTCATGACCGATGACATAGTCCTTATGTGTTGGTAACGCACCTAAATAGATGTGCAAATCGGAGCCGCATATCGCAGTGGAAGTCACTTTAATGATAATATCGTCCTTCTCTTCAATCTTCGGGGCATCTACATTTTTCACTTTAATATCTTTGGGACCTTGGTACGTAACTGCTTTCATGGAATTCCTCCTTCTACACATTCATCATTAGTTTTCCCCCTAAAGAATTTTCTAACCATCACTTCATTCAACGAGACGCCTCAATTATGAGAGTGGAAACCGTAGATTGAGGGGAATAAACAATAGTCACACGTAGATTTTAATTTTATTTTTTGAAAATTTATAGTGGCTGCAAAAATCGTTTTTAACCTCATAAGGATAGGGGATGTAAGTATTTTTGAAATATCTAATTTGCTTATTTTTTCTGTTTAATCTCTTGGAATTGGTTGACAGCGGTATAATGTTCCTCTATAGTTGTCAACTAAGTGCCAGGGATGGTACGGAAAATTTCGTTTACTTCTTCGCCAAGACGAATGAATACACATTGCCAACCTAATTAGTTGTGCGGGTGGATGAACGAGTATGTTAGTGAAATTCAAGATATCGAAAGTGTCTTTCATATCAGCGAATAATGTTTACTGTAAAGCTGTTTCTATAATGAACAAAAGGACTCCAACACCTTTTGATAAGGCGCTCTTTTTTGCTCTTCATACTGCAAGGCAGAAAGTTAGCCCGATATTGCCATCACCAATTGCATCAGCATTGGGTGATATCTACGTAAGTTTCCTTGCTATATCCACATGGAATACCGCGAATAATATGCCGGGATAGCGTCAATCTCACTGACGGATCTTGGCCTTTACCAACCTCAATCTACTAATTCACTAATTTTGGTTTGCAAAAAATGCTTCGAGCTCGGCAGAAGGGTAAATGACTTTTCCAGACAGCTTAGAGAATAGCAGATCGATTACCAAGAAAAACGTTCAATTTAGGAGATGAACGCCAAGACTTGGAGGGAACGATTTTTGTCAGAGGAAGAAAAGCATCCAGTTGCATTATTGGAACGAAGCGACAACTTCCTATTCCGAACGCCGGTAGTGGAAGACGGCAAACAGATTTGGCAGCTCATTAAAGATGCGGGGACACTCGATTTAAATTCTTCTTATAGCTATTTGCTATGGTCGAAATACTTCGGTGATACGAGTGTCGTTGTAGAATCGAATGGGCAGTTAGTCGGTTTTATATCGGGATTTATTCAACCGAAGGCACCGGATACGTTGTTTGTTTGGCAAGTAGCGGTGGATGCTTCGAAGCGAGGAAAAGGTCTAGCCTCTCGTATGCTTCAAGCGCTCTTGCATAGCTATGCATGTCGGAATATTCGGTATTTAGAGGCGACGGTTAGCCCTTCAAACAAGGCCTCGCAAGCATTATTTCGCAAACTGGCAAGAGACTTTGAGACAGACTGCAAGGTGACGAACTGTTTTAGGGAAGAGCAATTTCCCGGAAAGGGACATGAAGCAGAACGTTTATTCACAATTGGTCCACTTCAGACTGAAAAATGATTGTGAAACTAAAAAAATGGAGGAATGTCAACCAATGGTACTGACGATGGAACGAAAGGCAATGGAGATTTTCGAAAACCATGAGTCACAAGTGAGGAGCTACAGCCGCAGTTTCCCAACTGTATTTGAAAAAGCGAAAGGCTACAAAATGTGGGATACAACTGGGAAGGAATACATTGATTTCTTCGCAGGAGCGGGTGCTTTAAACTACGGCCATAATAATGAAAAAGTGAAGAAGAAAATTATCGAATATATTCAGGAAGACGGAATTGCCCATAGTTTAGATATGGGAACTGTAGTGCGCGCGAAATTTCTTGAACGATTTACCGAGGTCATCCTACAGCCGCGAAATTTGAATTACAAAGTGATGTTTCCGGGACCCACAGGAACGAATACGGTAGAAAGTGCGTTGAAGATCGCCCGAAAAGTAACAGGGCGCCAAACGATTATTAGCTTTACGAACGCATTTCACGGTATGACGTTAGGTTCGCTATCGATAACCGGGAATTCGACAGTACGGCAAGGTGCTGGTGTGCCGTTAACGAACACGGTTGCGATGCCGTATGATACGTTTATGCAAGACCATCACTCGATTGAATACTTGGAACGTTTTCTTGAAGATGCAGGGAGTGGCGTTGATCTGCCTGCTGCGATTATTTTGGAAACCGTTCAAGGAGAAGGTGGTATTAACGCAGCCAGTTTCGAATGGTTACAGGCGATTGAAAAGTTGTGTCATCGTTATGACATGTTGCTGATCATTGATGATGTGCAAGCGGGCTGCGGTCGTACAGGGACATTCTTTAGTTTCGAACCGGCAGGCATTACCCCTGACATTGTCTGTTTATCAAAATCGATCAGTGGTTATGGCTTACCGCTGGCTATCACGTTAATCAAACCGGAATACGATATTTGGGCACCAGGTGAGCATAACGGAACGTTTCGTGGAAACAATATGGCGATTCTTGCGGCAACGGAAGTTTTATCCTACTGGGAAACGGATGTGTTCGCTAAGTCTGTTCAAGAGAAATCGAAAATGATTAAAGCGCGCATGGAAAAAATCGTGGAAAATTACCCTGAACTGCAGGCGACTACGCGAGGGCGAGGTTTTATGCAAGGGATTGCATGTGGTAAAGGGAAGGAAACGTATGGCAGTGAAATTTGTGCAAAAGCATTCGAAAAAGGGCTGATTATCGAAACGTCCGGTCCAGACAGTGAAGTCGTGAAGTTTTTAGGCTCCTTGACGATTGATGAAGCAGGATTGGATAAAGGATTCGATATTTTAGAAGAAGCCATTCAAGAAGTACTCAACAAATAATCGGTTTAGAGAGGAAGGGTTAAAAATGATTGTTCGAACGATAGATGAAATTATTGGGACGGAAAATGAAACAAAGGCGGAAACATGGTCCAGTCGCCGTTTTCTTTTGAAGAAAGACGGAATGGGTTTTTCGTATAGTGAAACAATTATTTACGCGGGTACGGAAACACATATCCATTACCAAAATCATTTGGAGGCGGTCTACTGTGTCGGTGGTGACGGGGAAATCGAAACCGTTGCGGATGGGAAAGTATATCCCATCAAAGACGGCACCATGTATGCATTAGATCAACATGACGAGCATTATCTCCGTGGCGGCACGACGGATATGCGGCTCATTTGTGTCTTTAACCCGCCGCTTACAGGCAACGAAACGCATGACGAAAAAGGTGTCTATCCATTGTTGGTAGACTGATCTAAACGCCATTCGGACAAATAGAATAGAGCGACAAACCCCCTTCATTGAAAGGGGTTTGCGTTTGTAAGGTCGTTGTTTTTTATCCCGCATTAACGGGCTGTAAGACTCCCACCTCAAGACTTAAGTAAAGCAATAAGGATAGGTGGGAGATCAACTGCCCGTAAAAGCCCGATTGGTTCAACTAACAATCAGTGGGGGATGGGGAAACCCCCACTGATTGAAGTTTCACTTTATCTTCACTTCAGCAAGAAGTTTTCTGTGTAATACGGTTGTGATTTTTCATTAAACGCGACGCCTATGCCTAGATGGCTGTAAGTATCGAGTAATATATTCTCGCGGTGTCCTTCCGAATTCATCAGGCCTTCGTGGGCAAAGATACTGCTTGATTGGCCGTATGCCAAGTTCTCACCGGCACTGCGAAAGGTGATGCCGTCGTCTTTCATACGATCAAAAGGGGATTTCCCTTGAAGATTTTCATGGCTGAAGTAATCATGGTCGGCCATGTCGATGCTGTGAGAGCGTGCGGTTTCAGCAACTTTTCCCTCCCATTGTAAAGCGGATAATCCGTGGCGGACCCGCGCGGCATTCGTCAAATCGAATAGCTGGCGTTCGAATCCACTGCGCAAAGCCGCATCTCCAGCGGCGTAGATGCCGTTTCTTTTCTCCTCCAATGACCTAGCAATCAGTTGGACGGCCGTCACCTTGTCCTGTTGATGGAGATCATAAAAAACATAGGTGTAAGCGTCCCGGGATTGAAAGACATCAAATCCTTCATTTTCCTGCAAGAGATAGATGTTCAAGCCTTTCCGAATTTCGGTGATCGGTTCGCCGAATGTTTTACGTACCTCGGCTTTCGAAGAGCCGTATCGGATGCCGCTTGTGGATGAAATGAGGTCATCGTTCGTGTAGAGAGCATTGACTGTTCCGTTTTCATCGAAGGACAACATAACGAAATTGTGATAATGATCGTGATACGTATACCAAACCGTCCCATATTCGTTCAAGGAATGGTTTTTCGGTTCACCCAGTTCCGCAACGACTTGCTCTTCTGTACTGCCTAATTCGATGTTGTGGATGGAAAGTTGGGTATGCACCGGTTTGGCCAACTTCGGTTTTTCTTCGGCCGGTATCGCCTCTTCCTCACTTGACAGTTGGGAAGTGAGGAAGAGGATTGCTTTATCTGTCGCATCCGTTACGAAACGGATTGCAGTATGGATGGATTCACTTGTTAATAGCGTATCAATCTTTTCATCCACTGGTTCGAGGAAGGAGAGATTGACATAGCGGGAGGCTGGTCCTTCCCAGTATGGTTTGGCGCTGTAAAGTAATAGGATGAAAAGAATAAATAGAAATAATCGTTTCATAGGATCGTCCCTCCTTCCTTCTATTGTACCCCCTCTATATGGCTAGAATACAGCGAGACCTTTCGAAACGGAATGATTTCTTGCAAATACCCGCTCGCTCATTTCCAGTCCGCATGAAAAAACGGTATACTGGTAGAACAACGGATGAACGGAGTTAAAAGCGTATGACTTTATCGAAAAAAATGAGGAATATACAAGCGATGGAGCAACAGGTGGATCTTTTTCGTTGCCCGATATGCACGGCGGAAATGGAAATGGTGGAGCATTCACGGCTCGTCTGTTCGACCAACCACTCCTTTGACTTATCGAAAAGCGGCTATGTCAATTTGGCACCACAAGCGCATGTCACTAAGTACGATAAATCGCTTTTTGAAGCAAGAACAACGGTGATGAACAGCGGTTTTTTCGATCCGGTTTTGGAAGTGATCACGCGGATCATCCATGAAGGGAGCAAAGGAACGCCCGTTATCTTGGATGCCGGTTGCGGCGAAGGATCACATTTAGCGGACATCGTTTCCCGATTGGCGGGGAAGGCAAGCGGAATTGGGATTGATCTTGCTAAAGAAGGTATTGCTGCGGCTGCAAAAGAACATCCAGGCGCCGTTTGGAGTGTGGCGGATCTTGCAAACTGTCCATTTCAAGATGAAAAGTTCGACGTCATTTTAAATATTTTATCACCTGCAAATTATGCGGAGTTTACACGCCTCCTGAAAAAGGGTGGTTTGTGTGTGAAAGCCGTTCCGGAAGCGAGTTATTTGAAAGAGTTGCGTGCCATCTTCTATGAAGAGAACGTACCGAAAGAAGACACTGATCCCGTGGGACGCTTCGCAGAACATTTCGACGCGGTCCAAACAGAACGGGTGACGTATACGTTCCCATTAGCTGAGCATCATCTTGCGCCGCTCATCCGCATGACGCCGCTCACCTGGGGGGCCAGCGAAGAGAAGATCAGGAAAGCGCTCCAGTTGGGATTGCCGGAAATCACCATCGATTTCACAGTCATGTTGGGCGTGAAGCGGAACGGTTGAAGGAAGGGGTTGGGGGAGTTGTTTGGAGGGATCAGTAGTACGCCAATTGCGTTTTATATTATTGCTATTGCAGTCATTGTGTTGCTCGTCATTTTTATTGAATGGAAGACGCGTTAAAGGGAGGTTTTACGTGTGAATGTCAAGAAGGTGGACAAGAGGCAAAAGCCGAAATTGTCCATGGAACATACGGAGATGCGGATAGAGGCTATTTGGGATCAGGATGGCTATGTTGAAAAAGCTCGGTTTGAAGGAGGCGTTCTCTCAGGTGCGGAAGGGGAACGCTTGACATTCGATGATGTGCGTTTCAAAGATGTGTTGTTTGCAGGCGGAGATTTTACATCTGTAGAGTTCGTGGACGTTGTCTTTGATACATGTGATTTTTCCAACGCGAACTTTCAACATGCTACATTCCATCGTTGTGAAATTGTCCATTCCAAATTGACGGGGACGGATTTTGCAAATGCGCAAATCAGTCACACTTTACTGAAGGAATGTGACGGCCGTTATAGTAATTTCAGCTTTACAGGCATGAAAGAAGTCGAGTTTTCAGAATGTCATCTGGCGGACGCCGATTTTTATGAGTGTACTTTCAAGGGCGTTCGATTTCAAAAATGCAAAATCGACAATATCAATTTTTCCGAGACGGAATTGAAGGGCTTCGATTTATCGGACAGCACGTACGAGCGCATTGAAGTGACGCTGCCGAAACTCGCCGGCTGCATCGTTTCCAAGGAGCAGGCGCTCGGATTCGCCCGTGTCCTTGGGTTATCCGTGAAAGAAGAATGATGGTATACTAAACGAAAAACGAGTGGAAAAGAGTGGACATCTATGCTGACATTTGAACAGAAGCAGGCAATTATTGAATCTTTCCCGGAACTGACGCGGAAAGACGTGTCGATGAAACGGGTCAACTACCATTATGAGGACAGTTTGTATGACAAGACGATTGTTGTCCAGCATCTGCATCCAAACGGCAATGGCTTCGTCTATGTAGCAGGAATCCCGGGTTACGAAGCGGACGAGCGCGGTTTGGTCAATATCCGTGAAGCGACAGAAGCGGAGTTGCGACAAGCCGTTGGAGATGCTATTCAAGCACTGTCGGAAGAAAAGACTGAAAGAGAACCTATCGAACAGACATGGGTGAATGGCGACGGAGAAAAACTTGTGTTAAAAGAAGAGTTGGATGCATGGAACATCTATCATGGTTTGAATCTGGAAGACAGCTTCGGCGATTATGAAGAAGCGGTCGACTATTTGAAGGAAGAGCGGTTCAAACGGGTACAAGGTGATGCGCAATGAAAGGCCAACACCTCGTCATCGGACTTGTATTGTTTGTCATTGCTGTTGTAGCGGCTATCTATTTTACGATGATGGCAACGTTCAATAACGATGAACGTCAGATAGAACCGGGCATTGGAATAAGTGAAAAAGAGTAATCGACGGGGTGAGAATCCCGTCTTTTTTTATCTTCATTCAGCAGAAGACTCCCACCTCTGTAGGTGGCGAGATGAATGCGGTTTTGGTTTCCTGTTCAGCGGGTGTTCAAACGCCTGCTGAACGAAGATAAAGCCTCCGGCGGATGTCACAGATTTTGAAAGGGGTTAATCGAGCAAGCTCGATTCAAAATCTGGACGCAATTACGCCAAGGCGTAATTGATTAATTCACTAGTTACAAAGAACGAATGCATATAGGTGAAAGTAAATGACTGTTCTATCATCGAACAGGTTCTTCTTAACCAATTTCCTCAATTTTCCGTTTTTCCTATTTTCATAGCTGTCTCACTATGGTTAATTAAGGGAGGGAGCTTCTTAAAATGGAGGGGAATGGAAATATGAAGTATGGAAGAATATTGTTTGCACTAGGCGCAAGCGCGCTTTTATTAGCGGCATGTAGTGAAGATAAGAAAACACCAAAAGTGGAAGAGGAAGGCCAAGCAGAAGAAGTGAAGCCGGATGAATCTGACGTGGCGGGTGCAACATCAGAAGCGGATGATGCATTGGCAGAGTTGCGTGCAGCACTGGAAGACCGGGAACAGACAGATGAACCTGTTACAGCAGACGACTCAGAAATCCTCAATCCAAGCATCGCGGAAATGACGGAAGGTGATGTGGAAGTTCTGTATACGAACAAAGCACCCAACTATACCCATGATATGGACGGCTTCATCGTGACCATCGACGAATACCAAATTACGAAAGTATCTGATGTCAACCGGGATTCCGAGTCTTTATTCAAAGGGAATCTAGAGGGGTATGTAGTAACGGCTTTGACAACGTATGAGAATACACGCAGCAATCCAGTGTATTATGCCGGATTCATGTCCTTGCTTATGGATGATCGTTATGACGTTGTCTATGGTGATAAATATAAACTCATACCACGTGAAACGGCGTTAGTATCAGATGATCCAGCGAGTGTTAATAAGTATCCTCCTGGTTTTAAGAAGCAAGGCCTCCTATCGTTTGTTATGACCAATGAACAATATGACAAGCTGGGGACAACAAACCCGAAACTGATTATTGAAGGAGGAGCGTCTGAACGAGAAGACATGCGAGAATCCTTCCGGGAAGAAGCCGTCTTCGATTTTCTCTACAGCGGGGAAAGCGAAGAAGCGGTTGCGACGGGCCCAGCCTTCTACCGCGACGATTTGACGAACCAAAACATTGCCAATAAAACGATGATTTTCGAAAAGACGGATATCGGCCAACAGCTGGAGCTCGACGGAGTAAAAGTGACCCTTGAAGGTGTCCAATACACAGAAATCGAGCCGACTGAACAATACAAAAGCACCTTCCGTAATTTTGCAGACGACGGCATTGTCGCGCTTACTGTAAAGTTGAATGTCGATAACCAATCCGAGGAAACGGTCCGGTTGGATGGTATCGGTTCGATTTTAAGTGTGGATGACAATGATTTCAGGTATTTGTATCAAGGATCGCTTGAGCCGGATACGTCTAAAAAGTTGGAACCTGGCGAGTCGGGCGAAAAGCTGCATGTGTTCCTGATGGATAAATACCAGTTCGATCGCCATGAGAAGTTTGAGCTCAACTTCGGGCCATTCTCTGCAGAAGACGGGAAAAAGCTGTTCAAAGGACGCGATTTAGTATTTAAATTGCCCCGATAATAGGAAAGGAGTGCGTCTGGGATTTTCATTTCTCCGATGCACTTTTTCAATCTGAAGGAGTTGTCGTTTAGTGAAAAAGGGTTGGATGAGGACTTTTGCTTTAGGGATGGCTGTTTCATTGCTGGGGGCCTGTGCAAAAGAAGAGCAAGCGGAGGAAGAATTGGCTGAGCTTGATGCGGAAAGCGCGTTAGCAGAATTGAGAGAGGAATTGAATGAGGGGGAAGATATAGAGCAAGCAGGAAAAAAACGCCCTTCTGGAGATGGCACCCTTAATCCGAACTTAGCCGCCATGACGGAAGGGGAAGTGGAAATCCTCTATACGAATGAAAAACCGGTGATGCTCTATGATATGGACGGTTTTTTCGTATCCATCGACAAATACCAGATTACAAAAGTGTCCGATGTCAACCGCTTGAGTGAGAGTATTTTCAATGGAGAAACCGGAGGCTATGTTGTCACGGCATCAATGACGATTGAAAATAATCGGAAAACCCCTGTTTACTATTCAAACTATGCTTCCATTAACTTGGAAGGTCGTCAAGATCGCGTGACAGGCAATACGTATTATTTTGTTCCGCAAAATGAAATGTTGCGTTCCGATCATCCTGAAGAGCTGGATCTTTATTCACCGGGATTTAAAAAGCAAGGATTCCAATCATTTGTCATGACGGAAGAACAATATGCGAAGATGGAGAACACCCATCCTAAAATCGTCATTCCGGGAAACGCGAGGGAAAAGAAGGACGATTATTCACGGAAGTATGGGGATGCCGTTTTCGATTTTCCATACAGTGATGCATATGAAAAAGAATTAGCTTCTGCCCCTGTATTTTACCAAGACGAATTCGTCAATCAGAACCTAGGCACAAAGACGATGCTCTTTGAGAAGAAGGGAATCGGGCAAGTATTAAGCCTTGGGGGTGTCGATGTCGAATTCGATGGGGTCGAATATACAGAGGTCGACGTGTCGCCTGCCCAAATGGATAAGTTCTACAGATTCGAGGAAGGCGATGTGATTTACGCATTGACCGCTAAATTCCGGATCGAAAACAATTCAGAGGAAACATTGGAGTTAGGTGCCATTTACTCTACGATTTATGATGCAAATGGAAATCGATATCGACGGGAAGGCATGTTGGAACCAGATAAGATCCGGGTTCTTGAACCGGGGGAATCGGGTGAAAAATTTCACGTCTTTTTATTAACAGAAGAAGAATTGGAACAAATCGATTCGCCCATCCTTACATTCGGTCCTTTCGGAGGCAATGATAAAAGGCTGTTCAAAGGGCGGGATCTCGCCTTTAAAATACCATATTAAGAAAAGAGCACTCGAACTCCCACATGAAGGTTCGGGTGCTTTTCTTCATGCCGATTGCCGGGTTGATAAGGTCCTTAGAACGTTTTTGGGGCAAAGAAAAAAGCCATCCCCGAGGGAAATGGCTTTTGAATGGTTAAATTCAAATTAGTTTTTAACTACGTTTGTAGCTTGAAGACCGCGTTGGCCTTGCTCGATTTCAAACGTTACGTCTTGGCCTTCTTCAAGAGACTTGAAGCCTTCGCCTTGGATAGCTGAGAAGTGTACGAATACGTCGTCGCCATCTTCACGTTCGATGAATCCAAAACCTTTTTCTGCGTTAAACCATTTTACTTTACCTTGTTCCATGTTTGTTTCCTCCTCGTGTGCTTTGTGCACACATTGTGTTACTATCCTTGCTCAAGTCTTGAAGCGGTCAAGATGTACTCGAGACCATCGCGCCGAACAAAAATAATTCTTCTTTATCATAACAGAGCCTAAATGACAATGCAAGCTAAATGAATGAAGTTAGAAAAACAAATTTAAAACTTGGTAAACGAGTGCGGCAATTAATGCTGAGATCGGCAATGTAATGACCCATGTCATGACAATCTTCTGAGCGACGCCCCATTTAACGCCTTTCACACGCTGTGCCGACCCTACTCCCATGATAGCGGAAGAAATAACATGCGTCGTACTGACAGGTAAGTGGATCAGTGTCGCTCCGAAAATGATGATTGCGGATGATAAGTCTGCCGCAGCTCCATTCACAGGACGAATCTTCATAATCTTACCGCCGACCGTCTTGATGATTTTGTAACCACCGATTGACGTTCCAAGCCCCATCGCAGTTGCTGCAGCAATCCGGACCCAAAGCTGGATGTCGTCTCCTGCTTGCATTTCCGCAGCGATAAGAGCCATCGTAATAATCCCCATTGCCTTTTGTGCATCGTTCGTACCGTGGGTGAAGGATTGTAGTGCAGCCGTACCGATCTGCATATAGCGGAATCGTTTATTGGCCTTGAACAAGTTTCTGTTTTTAAATAAAACCTTGAACAGCGACATCATCAGGAATCCACCAGCAAGAGCGATAAAAGGAGAAATGATAAGCGCCTGCAAGATTTTCAAAAAGCCGGTGTAATTCAAAATTCCGAAACCAGCTGCAGAAATAGCCGCGCCAGCGATCGATCCGATTAAAGCGTGTGATGAGCTGGATGGAATCCCGTAGTACCAAGTGATGAGATTCCATGCGATCGCTGCTGTCAAAGCCGCTAAAATAACGAGCGATCCATTATCAAGTACAAAAGGATCGACTATATCTTTTGAAATGGTTTTGGCGACGCCTGTAAATGTCAATGCACCGACAAAGTTCATGACAGCCGCCATCATGACCGCGGTGCGCGGTTTTAGCGCGCGTGTAGATACGGAAGTCGCGATTGCATTTGCTGTATCATGGAAACCATTGATGAAATCGAAAGCAAGTGCAAAAACGACAACGAGTATCGTTAGGAGAAGTATTGTATCCATTGGTCTCCTCCTTACGCGTTACGCATAATGATGGTTTCGATTGTGTTAGCAACATCTTGACAGTAATCCGCGATTTCTTCGAGTTGCTCATAGATGTCTTTGAATTGGATGATACGAATCGGATCTTTTTCAGTGATGAAAAGTTGTTTGATAGATGTACGCTGTACTTCATCGCAAATTCGTTCGTATTCTTTAATGAGAACGGCATGTTCGCGCATTGCTTCAAGTTTCTTGCGTGAAAGTAGCTCCATCGCTTTGACAATTTCATCTGTGCTTTTCACAATGTTTTCCATGAATTTCTGAACGTATTCATCAATTTCAGTAAGGGAGAACATTTCAAGATGCGCTGCGAAACTTTCAATGCCATCTAGAATGTCATCCATTTTAATAGCCAATTGTAAAATATCTTCCCGTTCAATCGGCGTCATGAATGATTTGTTTAGTTTCGAAATAAGATCGTGGATGAGGTCGTCACCCTCGGTCTCATATTTTTTGAGTTTAATGCTTACTTCTTTCAGATCAGCTACATTGGATACTTTGAAATTATCCGCATAATGGACTGCTTCTTTTACATTTTCAGCAATGGTCAATAGAGCTGAGAAAAAAGGATCTGTCTTTTTTTGATTAAACATTGTCGCGCCTCCAACCCGTTAAGGGAGATAATATTTTGCATTCCTATATCATAGCAAAAACAATTTGATAAACGAACAAATTTCGACGTAGTTCGTGAAAAATTTACACAATCTTTACAAACGACCTATAGCAGCTCAACAATAATATGATTAGTGTGAAAAATGGAGTGCTTGAATCAATACCAGCTAATTACCAGTATTGTTACCGAAAATGGTGATTTCATGACGCTTTGTTCTTATGTAAAGCGTTCACTGCTGTATACCCTTTTTTTTACGCTGTTTAACGTGAGCAGCTGGATCCACCTAAAATGCTTATAAAAAATTTAATAATTTGAAACCATTGCAGATGTCGCCCGTATAAATAAGTGAGGTGAAAAGGTGAAAGTGGAGGTGATGAAATGGAACTGTTCGGAATGCCGATTGTGCAAATTTATTTAATCGTGCTGATCATTGCAGGCCTTGCGACGTTATTATATCTTTTCTTTAGTGATATGACGGAAGGAATAGGAGAGGCTAGTCCATTTTTAGATCCGGCGGTTATTCTTCCATTCATAACATTTTGGGCGGCAGTCGGTTATATTTTAGAACTTGTCACGGCTTGGAACAGCGGAATCATTATTCTTCTCTCGCTAATTGCCGCATTTGTACTTGATTTACTACTTTATTTTTTCGTTCTACTTCCGCTAAGGTCTGCAGAAGTGTCGCTTGCTTATACGGATGAATCGCTGCAAGGGCAGGTCGGGAAAGTGATTGTCCCTGTGCCGGTCGATGGTTTCGGTGAAATTGTCATCGAAACAGTGAACGGCCTCATTTCGAAAAGGGCAGCGGGATACGAGAATAAGGCCATTGAGTACGGAAAGGAAGTATTGGTTATCGAAGTGAAGGATGGGACATTCATCGTTAAAGAGTATGAACCATTCCGCTTTAAATAATGTAAAGGGGGAAAAAAGATGGGTATTTGGATTGCAATTGGAATTGTTGCTTTTGTGTTGTTGGCGATCATCCTCGTCTATGTATCGAAATATAAGACAGTCGGACCGGATGAAGCATTGATTGTGACAGGAAGTTATTTAGGGTCAAAAAATGTACATACGGATGATTCGGGCAACCGCATTAAAATCATTCGCGGCGGCGGGACATTCGTTTTCCCGGTATTCCAACAATCGGAGCCATTGAGCTTATTGTCAAGCAAGCTTGAGGTGACGACGCCGGAAGTGTATACGGAACAAGGTGTGCCGGTCATGGCAGATGGGACGGCAATCATTAAAATCGGCGGTTCGATTTCTGAAATCGCCACGGCTGCTGAGCAGTTTTTAGGGAAAACAAAAGAAGACCGTGAAAACGAAGCGAAAGAAGTGTTGGAAGGTCATCTCCGTTCTATTCTAGGTTCAATGACTGTTGAAGAGATTTACAAAAATCGTGATAAGTTTTCACAGGAAGTGCAGCGTGTGGCTTCTCAGGACCTTGCGAAAATGGGGCTTGTCATCGTTTCCTTTACAATCAAAGACGTCCGTGACAAAAACGGATATCTTGATTCACTCGGGAAACCGCGTATCGCCCAAGTGAGACGTGATGCGGACATCGCAACGGCTGAAGCAGAGAAGGAAACACGTATTAAAAACGCAGAGGCATCGAAAGAAGCACAAAAAGCCGAAATTGAGCGCGCAACGGAAATTGCAGAAGCTGAAAAAGAAAATCAGCTGAAAGTTGCGGAATTCCGCCTGGAGCAGGACGTCGCAAAAGCGCGTGCTGACCAAGCATACGAGTTGCAATCTGCTCGCTCCAAACAGGAAGTTATGGAACAAGAGATGCAAATTCAAATCATTGAACGACAAAAGCAAATTGAACTTGAAGAGAAAGAAATATTACGTCGTGAAAGACAATATGACTCCGAAGTGAAGAAAAAAGCGGATGCGGATCGTTACGCAATCGAACAAAATGCTGCGGCCGACAAATCTCGCCAGCTCGCGGAAGCAGATGCAGAGAAGTACCGTATTGAAGCAAGAGCGAAAGCGGAAGCTGAAAAAATCCGCCTTGATGGTTTGGCGAAGGCCGACTCCGAACGTGCGCAAGGGGAAACCGAAGCGGAAATTATCCGCCTGAAAGGTCTTGCGGAAGCGGAAGCGAAACGAAAAATCGCTGAGGCGTTCGAACATTATGGAGAAGCTGCCGTGTTGGATATGATCGTTCGCATGGTTCCTGAATATGCGAAACAAATCGCAAGCCCACTTTCGAATATCGATAAGATCACAGTCGTCGATACAGGCAGTGGCGAAGGCGGCGGTGCCAATAAAGTGACGTCGTATGCAACCAACTTAATGTCGACCTTGCAAGAATCATTGAAAGCATCATCAGGCATCGATGTAAAAGAAATGCTCGAAAACTATTCTGGCAAGAATAATATCCGCCCAAGCATCGACCACTTGGCGAACGAAGTGAAAGCTGCAAACGAAAAGCAACCCGCACAACCACGTGTTGCTCAAGAAATGGCAGCAGACGAAGCAGAATAACTATTACTAAAAAATCCAGTACGCATGATGCGTGCTGGATTTTTTGTGGGGAAAGAATAATCATCTCCAAGCGCTCCCAAAAGCCTAAGCGTGATCAATGTGATTGCTCTCACGCTTAAGGAATTCGCCACGCGCTCAAAGCGAGAATCGCCACGCTCAAGAATCCCGCCTCACGCCCAAGAACCCCGCCACGTGCTCAAAGCAAGAACCCCCACTCTCAAGAAATCCCCACGCAAGCTCAAACCCCTCTCTCATAACAACCAAAAACCTTAAGAAAATCTTCATTTTTATCCTTCATCCTCCTTAAGATTCTCCGATTACAATGAAATCAGTAAAGAAAGTTGGAGGGGTTCCTAATTGATTAGTGTCAGGAATTTAAATCATTCATTTAAAATTGGAAAGAAAGGGAAAGAGAAGGAAGTACCTGTTCTGAAAGGTTTGACGTTCGACGTGGCAGACGGGGAAATTGTATCCATTGTCGGCAAGAGCGGATCCGGCAAGTCGACATTGCTACATATCATGGCGGGTTTTTTAACGCCGGACAGTGGGGAAATCTGTGTGAAGGGGACCAAGACTTCTTCATTTAGTGAAGCGGAAAATGCAAAATTTCGGTTGAATCATTTCGGTTTCGTTTTCCAAAACTTTCAGCTGATGCCCGGTTTGACGGCGTTTGAAAACGTCGAACTTCCACTGAAGTTAAAAGGGATTGGCAAAAGCGAACGACAGAAGAAAGTGAAAGAACTCATGAAAAGTATCGGTCTGACTGAAGTGCAAGACCATTACCCGAATGAATTATCCGGTGGGCAACAACAGCGCGTAAGTATTGCGCGGGCGCTGATCACAGATCCACCTGTCATCTTTGCGGATGAGCCGACAGGAAGCTTGGATTCGGAAACGGAGCAGGATGTTCTGTTGCTCATCCAGTCGCTCAACAAAGCAAGAGGGATCACCTTCGTCATCATTACGCATGATGATGAAGTGGCGCACACAGCAGACCGAGTCTACCGGATGCACGACGGAGAATTGACGGAAGGGGGTAGACATCATGCAGTTTAAGGACCAAATCGATTTTGTAAGGCAACATATCAAGAAAAATAAGATGCGTGTCTTTATGACTGTGCTGGCTGCGACAATGGGGACGGCCTTTCTCATCGTCTTGGCATCTGTAGGGTTCGGTCTTCACGAAACTATCCGTGATAGTATTTTATCGAATCGGAAAGTGACCGAGCTTGAAGTGTATAGCAGTGAAATGAATCAGGAAAAAGTGGATGAGTTGAAGAAGCGGGACCATGTCAAAGCGGTTGTCTATCGTCAGTTTGTCAGTGCTGAACAGCAAGTGAAACTCGATGATCTGACAAGTTACAGCAGAATGACTGTGACTGACTTTGTGGAAGAAGGGAAAGCGAACTTCGCCCTTGCGGAAGGTCGTTTACCGAAAACGGCAGAGGAAGTCGTTGTCGGTAGTCATTTTGGACAGTATTTGATGAGTGAAGAAGAGATGGAAGGGGGGGCGGAAGTCAAAGGCTATGAAGGCGACTTGATCGGCAAGCATATTTCTTACCAACTGCTGGACATTGAAGGAAATTCGATTGGCAAGGAATTGCAACTGACCATCGTCGGGGTTGGCAAAAAGCCGGCGAAGGATTGGGATCAGGACCAGAACATTTATGGGGATGCTTTGATAATCCCTGCACTCGAAGAAATCTATTTTGCTGAAGCAGAACAGGATAAGGACGAGCAACCATTATTTTACGGAAATGTTAGTGTACATGCCGATCAACTGGAAAATGTGAAAGCCTTATCCAAGGGATTGAAGGAAGACGGGTATAGTGTGTATTCCATTGCGGACGAACTGGAGCAACTCGATGTCTTTTTCTTGGCGTTAAAAGCGGGGCTGGTATTTGTGGGCACCATTGCGATTCTGATAGCGTCGATCGGGATTTTCAATACGATGACGATGGCGGTAACTGAGCGGACACGTGAGATCGGTGTGATGAAAGCGATCGGAGCGGATCCGAAATTGATTCAGCGGCTATTTTTAATGGAAAGTGCATGGATTGGGGTAATTGGAACGGTGCTTGCCATTGTGATTTCATACGGGGTCAGTGTTGTGTCAAATTCTATTTTGCCAATTATCGTTTCAGCAGCTCTTGGCGAAGAGGATCTCGGTGGCATGGATGTGACGTTTTCAATCATCCCTTGGCAACTTGTTTTAATCGCTTCTACGATCAGCATCGGAGTGGCGATGATTTCCGGGTGGCGTCCAGCTCGGAAGGCAACAAAAATCGATGTGATCCAAGCATTGCGTCAAGAACTTTGAACGGCAACAGGCAACCTCCTATCCTAGGCGGTTGCTTTTTGTGTCGTCTAGACTCCAGGCGCCTTACGCTTTTGTTTCGTTCAGAGAATGCTATAATGAAAGTCGAAGTGAAAGAATTGTCAATAAAATCACCAAGAATTTTATAGAAAGAAGTTGTATGAAATGAAAATGCTAGAAAGTGATTCAACAAATTCGAAGTCACTTAGCACGGTATGGTTTGTTCTCATACTCGGTTCGCTTATCTCCTTTGGACCGTTATCGATGGATATGTACTTACCTGCACTTCCTGTTGTGGCGGAAGATTTGCAGACGACGACTTCGCTTACCCAGATGAGTTTGACTGCCTGTTTACTGGGACTTGCCAGTGGCCAGCTTATATTTGGACCGTTAAGCGACATTAGAGGGAGAAGGAAACCGCTTATCTATACGCTCCTCATTTACGCGGTTGCGTCCCTCTTATGTGCATTTAGCACATCCATTTGGTTTTTCATCGGATTGCGTTTTGTTCAAGGATTGACGGGCGCAGCGGGGATCGTGATCGCTCGTGCAGCGGCGCGTGATTTATATTCCGGGGCTGATTTAACGAAGTTTATGGCGTTATTATCTTTAGTCAATGGTGTCGCACCTATACTGGCGCCTGTTTCTGGGGGCGTTATTTTAAACTTTGCTTCTTGGAAAACGATTTTTATCTTACTCAGTGTCATCGGTCTCATCTTATTTTTTGTAGTGACATTCTTTTTACCGGAAACATTGCCGATCCAAAATCGGTCGGAAGGTAGTATATTGGCCGTCGTGAAAACGTTTGGCAACTTATTGAAAAATCGTGTGTTCATGGGAATTGCCGGTACGCAGGCATTTATCATGACGAGCATGTTTGCATACATATCCGGTTCTCCTTTCGTGTTGCAAAATATTTATGGTTTCACGCCACAACAATTCTCTCTGTTTTTTGCGGTCAATGGCCTTGGAATTATCGTAGCGGCACAAATGACAGGGAGATTATCGAGTGCAGTCGGGGATGTGCGATTGCTGAGTACAGGCATTGGCATATCGCTTACAGGTAGTACTTTGCTGTTGTTGACGATACTCTTTAATTTACCATTACCGATCTTACTCATCGCTTTATTTCTCGTTGTATCTAGCATCGGGATGGTGTCGACCACTTCTTTCTCGCTAGGGATGCAAAGCCAGGCGAAAGCGGCGGGGAGTGCATCTGCATTTCTCGGCTTGCTATCGTACATCGGAGGTGCTGTCATCTCGCCGATCGTCGGCATTATGGGGGACCAAACAGCAGTCCCTATGGGTATTATCATTTTTGCATGTAGCATAGCCGCTCTTAGTATCTTTTTGTTTGTCGTCAAGAAAAATATTGTGAATGGCTACGAGTTTTAACGAATTCCCCTCAATTAAATCTATCGAAGTTAGTGCTTTTTATTTCAAATAATCAAAAGTATGAGGCATGATGAAGTAGTAGAGTAGACTTTATCAAATTGAAAGGCGGATGAAGGATGGACTATCGTATTGAACATGACACGTTTGGAGAAATTCAAGTACCCGCAGACAAATTATGGGGAGCACAAACACAGCGCAGTAAACAGAACTTTAAAATTGGTGGAGAAAAAATGCCAATCGGCGTCGTGCGCGCATTTGCCCATTTGAAAAAATCAGCGGCGATTGCAAGCCATGCGCATGGAAATATTTCTGAAGCGAAAATGAAAGCTATTTCTGCAGCGGCTGACGAAGTCATTGCTGGCAAGCTGGATGACCATTTCCCGCTTGTCGTCTGGCAAACAGGCAGCGGCACGCAGTCCAATATGAATATGAACGAGGTGCTGGCACGACGCGGCAACCAATTCCTTGAAGAATGGGGCGAAGAAGAACGCCTTCATCCGAATGATGATGTCAATAAATCACAAAGCTCTAACGACACTTTCCCAACGGCATTGCATGTTGCGGGTGTCCTAGCTGTTGAAGAGCAACTGATACCGGCACTTGGGAAGTTGAAAGATACATTTGCTAAGAAATCTGAAGAATTCATGGATATTATTAAGATTGGTCGTACACATTTACAAGATGCGACACCGTTAACATTAGGGCAGGAAATTAGTGGTTGGCACCGTATGTTGGAGAAAACGGAAAAGATGATTGCTGACAGCGTCCAAGCGATGAAGGAGCTGGCAATTGGCGGTACAGCGGTCGGGACAGGCTTGAATGCACCAGCCGGGTTTGGCGATCGTGTTGCGGAAGAAATTTCAAAGGCAGTCGGCATTGAATTTACTTCTGCACAAAACAAATTCCATTCATTGACCAGTTATGATGAAGTCGTTTACACGCATGGCGCCATCAAAGCGCTTGCGGCAGATCTTATGAAAATTGCCAATGATGTGCGTTGGCTGGCAAGTGGACCACGTTCGGGCATTGGGGAAATTACGATTCCTGAAAATGAGCCAGGAAGTTCCATCATGCCAGGGAAAGTGAATCCGACTCAAAGTGAAGCACTTACAATGGTCGTTGCCCAAGTGATGGGGAACGATGCGACAATCGGTTTTGCAGCGAGCCAAGGGAACTTTGAATTGAACGTCTTCAAGCCGGTCATCATTTACAATTTCCTACAATCGGTCACATTGCTGTCTGATGCAATGATCAGCTTCAATGACAATTGTGCAGTCGGCATCGAACCGAATCGCGAAGAAATCGATCGCAAAGTGCAGAATTCACTGATGCTTGTAACGGCACTGAACCCGTATATCGGCTATGAAAATGCGGCAAAAATCGCAAAAACGGCTCATGCGGAAGGCACGACATTGAAAGAAGCAGCGTTGAAAACAGGACTGCTGACAGAAGAACAGTTTGATGAGTATGTGGTTCCTTCCAAAATGATCGGAAAATAAGAGCCTTCTTGTATCGTCCACAAATCTGTAACCCATAGAAGTGCTTCTCTCCGCTATGATGGAAGGACAGGAACCTAAAGAAGGAGTGGACTGTCTTGAAAAAACATTGGATGTTCATGATACTTGCAGCGTTGCTTGTTCTATCAGCATGCGGTCAAAAAGCGCAGACGGATCATGGAGCACATGATCTGGCCCATGGAGAGCAGAAACAGTTGCCAAATGGCGATTTGCAGGAAGTGACCGCTTCGGCGGATGTGTTACCAACATTTTTGGATGATAAACCGGAAGATATGCGCCTTGTTTATCAAGTAGCCGGTACCGCCACTGAAATTCTTGACTATATGCCGTGTTATTGCGGATGTGGCGAAAGCGCAGGACACCGCAGTAACACAAACTGTTTCATCGATGAAATCCGTGAAGACGGTTCTGTCGTTTGGGACGATCACGGCACACGCTGCCTTGTATGTTTAGAGATTGCTGTGAAATCCGTCCAAATGACGCAGGAAGGCAAGTCATTGAAAGAAATCCGTGATTTTATTGATGAAACGTATAACGAAGGCTATGCCGCGCCAACCGATACACCAATGCCGGCATAAGCAAACGAAAAGCAGACACGATGGTGTCTGCTTTTTTGTCGTCTAGGCTCCGGGCGCCAGATGCTCGGGTCATAAGTCAAGCCGACTCTGTGGCAAGGAACGCCACGCCGTCGACTCGTCTTATGCCTGTCGCATCTAAGCGGGCGCTCTGCGCTTTTGTATCGTCTAGTCTTCGGGCGCCAGATGCTTATTTAATATACAAATCTCCAACCAATTGTTCTTTGATTACGTCCGTCGGGATTTCGAATGTGACGACACCCATATAGCCAGGAGCGATTTCATATTTGTCAAATGAAATGACAAGCTTATTGTCTGCTGTAATGTAGAAAGATTGATCAGGTCTAATTTTATCAAATCCATCACCAAATTCATCATTTAAAAAGAAAACCCTATCTTCATCAGCTTCTGATTGTCGCTGCATTTCATCGAGGATATATGAACTGATGGTATCGATATAGGAGTCATCTTTGAAAAGGCTTGGCAGTGTGATTAAGATGCTATTTTTTTTATCGATTGTGTCGTATTTCATAGTGGTAGAAGAAGATGCGACCGTATTCACCTGATAGCGAGCAATCGATAGTAGCTGATCCGTATCTGTCATTACTTCGTAGCCGGTACTGATTCCGAGGTGACCGTCGCCCATCTCTTTCATTTCAGCAACGTCCTGTTCAAATTGCTCGAAGAGTGCTTTATTTTCTGTGATGTATTTTTCATTTAATGCGGCTTGTAGGTCTTTGTCCGATAAACCATCAATTGCTGGTGTCTTGACGTCTGCTTGGTAATGGTCTTCGTCCACCGCCAATTGCTGCACGGTAAAGACCTCTACAATTGTACCTAAAACGGGTACGTTCACCATCGCTTGGGCAAAGGATGGGCTCAGGTTGATGCTGCCGACAAATAAGGCAGCGGCTGCGGCGGCACCGATCGTCCATTGTTTGAGAAGAGGTCTTTTCTTGCGTGACGCCTTCGCTTGGCGGATGGATGCGTTTACGACATCCTTCAATTCGGATGGAATTTCCGTCTGTTCATAGTCTTTCTTCAGTTTGTTCATTCTGTTCATAAGCTGAACTCCTCTCCCATTTCAAGTCGTAATTTTTTTAATGCGGCATAGAGTCTCGTCTTGATTGTATTAACATTGTCACCTGTAATTTCTGCTATTTCGTCAATCTTCAAATCTTCAAAGAATCGGAGAATGATAATGGTTTTATACTTCGTTGGCAGCTGATCGATCGCATCTAGTAGGTCAAGATCGGTCACCTCGTCTTCTAATTGTGGCAAATGGAGGGCGAGAATGTCTCCATCCATCACGGATACTCGCTGATGTTTGCGTATGTAGTCAATCGACGTATTGACGACAATTCGATAAAACCATGTTTTTAAATAAGATTGCTCCTTCAGTCGATCAATGGAATGAAGAGCTTTTACAATAGCGTCTTGGACAATATCAAGTGCGTTTTCCTTATTTCGGACATAGCTATAGGCGAGACGGTAATAAGCTTCCTGATTTTCCACTATGAAATTTTCTACGAGTTCGAATTTCTCATCTTTTGTCATGACAAAGTTCACCTTCTCTAGTTTTCGACGCGTCGCGATCACGTCTTACTTAATTTGACGGGCTATCTACATGAAAAGTTTTGGTATACATTCATAAAGGGAAAGGATCGTTTTTTCAGAAAACTCATGGAGTCCTATGGTAAAATCTTAGCTAAGATAGACAGATTCTTTGGCATTTGAAAGAGGGAGAGGACAAGATGAAAGGGTATCCATTTGTAGCGTCGTGGAGTGGTGGGAAAGATTCTGCGATGGCTTATTATCGGGCAGTAAAAGCAGGAGGCATCCCGAAACGAGTGTGGACAATGTTTGAGGAAGATAAAGAGCGGTCGAAATCACACGCGCTTCCTTTCGAGGTTGTGGAAGCGCAAGCCAATCAACTCGGTGTTCCGCTCATGATTCGAGGCGCTAGCTGGAGCGGCTATGAGCAACAGTTTTTACATGCGATGAAGGAATGTAAAGGTGCAGGTATCGACCATGGGGTATTCGGGGATATTGATCTGATCGACCATTTGGAGTGGGTGCAGAAAACATGTGCAAAAGTTGGCATGGAAGCTGTGCACCCCTTGTGGATGGAGCCGCGACGCAAGATACTGGAAGAGTTCGTGACTGTCGGATTCGAGGCTTATGTTGTCGTTGTGAATACAAAAATGATGCCGGCACACTTCATCGGACGAAAATTTACAATTGAATTGATGGATGAGATGGACGCACTCGGCATTGATTCGTGCGGGGAATCTGGAGAGTTCCATACCGTTGTCGTAGACGGTCCGATTTTCAGCGAGCGCGTCCCTGTCGTCTTTTCAGGGCAGCATGAACGGGATGGCTATGTGTTTTTGAATGTTGTGTTGGAATAGAAAGGGTGACAGGCGCCGAAACGAACGTGCCTGTCACAGCAGATTTCTTAATTAAGTAGTAAATCGCCCAATTCCCTCTCCAAAAACGGGTCCGCATTCAATAGTTCTCTGAAATCGCGGTAGCGTTTAGAGTCAGCTTCAGTGGGCTTGCGTCCGGTATGATAAGCCCGGATCAATACATTTTTGGGTGTATGCTCCATGTCGATAAATTCCAATAGCTGTGTTTCATAGCCGACAAGCGACAATAATTCCGCACGGATCGAGTCAGTAGCAAGTGCTGCGAAGCGTTCTTTAATGAGTCCATGTTGCAACATGATGTCGAGCGCAGGTGAATGGATTTGTGAAAATAATTCATGCTGACAACAAGGGACGCTTAAGATGACTTTTGCTCCCCATTTTACAGCACGAGCAAGCGCCATATCGGTTGCAACGTCACAGGCGTGCAAGGTGACGACCATGTCCACAGACGATTCGTCATTATAGTCGTTAATATCGCCGACAAGAAATTCGAGTTGTTCGTAACCGAGGTCTTGCGCGATCCGGCTACATTCCTCAATTACTTCTTTCTTCAAGTCAAGCCCCGTCACTTGTATGTCGAGCCCCTTTTCGATACGCAAATAATGATACAGCGCAAACGTCAAATACGATTTTCCAGAACCGAAATCGAGAATACGAATGGTACGGCCCTTCGGTAAATAAGCAAGGGAATCATCGATGAATTCGATGAATCGGTTAATTTGTCTGAATTTGTCATGCTTCTGCTTTTTCACTTTGCCGTCGTCTGTTTGGACGCCGAGTCGGACGAGAAATGGATATGGTGTATTTTCATCTAGCAAATAATTTTTCTTCCGGTTATGTGATAAATCAGCGACTTTACCGGATTGGGTCTGATCCGATTTCCACATCACTTTGAACTTTTTAGAGAGTTGCACATGAATTTTTTCATCTGAAAATTCGGCATGTACTTGTTTGAAACGTTCCAGTAGTTGTTGTAATTGTTCGCGCAAGGCGTCAGGTGTTACATTTTCGTGCTTTAGAATGCGCTCATATTGGTATTCAAATTGAATGTGGAATTGACCTTTTAATTCCACTGGCTTTACTTTCACCCGTTTCAACTCGTCTGTTTTTGTGCGGGATTGGCTGATCGTGCCGCTAATGAACGAACCGCTTATCATCCGTCGCGTCAGTTCATCCAGTAATTCTTCAAATTGCATGTTCATCGCTCCTAGGTTGCAAGTCACTTCTGCCTATAGAATAACAAAAAGGAGCCGGCAAAAGCCAACCCCTTACACCATACAATTCTTTTCCCTAACCTCAGTTAAATTCAAATCCTTGCTTGTTTAAAAATTCTTTCATATGTGTCCGTCTTGGTTTCTCCAAGAAGTCTGCCATGGCGGTGGACCAGTTGGCGTCTTTTTGGTTCGAGCCGCGACTTAAGTAATAAGCATTCAAAATTTCATCGTATGCAGGGATGAGTGTCTCATATTTATCCGCGTCATACCCGTTTTCATGGACGATCGCTTCCACAGGTAGTCTCGGCTTTACTTCATTCGACTCATCGGGCACCCCGATAGACATGGCGAACATCGGCGCGACGCCTTGAGGCAAGCCGAGCAGATCGCTAATCTCTTCGGGTGCATTGCGCGCCCCGCCGATATAACAGATGCCGTAACCTCTTGACTCGGCAGCTATGGCGACGTTCTGTGCGAACAAGGCGACATCCGTGACGCCTACGAGCAAATTCTCTGCATATGAAAAATCGATTTCTCTCCCGAGTAACTCTGCGCTTTTTTGGAGTCGATGAAAATCCGCACAGAAAATGAGAATGGCACCTGCCGATAACAGTTGTTTCGGATTTTTGGTGAGTTCAGCTAGTTTTTCCCGCTTGGTGTTGTCCGTCACATGAATGACAGAGTAGGCTTGGACGAAGTGGGAAGATGCCGCATGCTGGCCTGCTTGAACGAGTTCGTGTACGATTTCTTTCGATAGTGGTACATTTTTATACTTGCGTACAGATGCATGTGAAGTCAGTAATTCGATAACCATGAAATCCCTCCATAATTTGTTCTATGCATTAAGAGTACCAGAGTAGGATGGTGGTAAACTACCTATAAAGCTTGAGAATGAGGTGGAAATATGAACTGGACGGAGGGCATTTCAATAACAACGGCATTGTTGATCGTCATTCTTCTCATCATACCGATTACGCTGGCCATCTTTCTGTACATTTATGACAGAAGACAAAAGCAACATGCGATTCTGCGCAATTACCCGATTTTAGGACGGATGCGTTATGTATTGGAAAAAACGGGACCGGAGCTTCGGCAATATCTATTCGATGATGATAATGACGGAGAACCGTTCAATCGTGAGGAATATTTGCATATGGTGCTGCCCGGCAAATATTTGAGCAGCGTGATCGGATTTGGTTCAAAGCGGGATTTTAATAAGGCGGGTTACTTTATTCGCAATGCGATGTTTACGAAACAAAATGAGGAAATGCGCGTGGACAATGAAAATTTGGTGGACACCATGCGCTACGTCATTGATGCGGATCATCTATTTGCCCGAAAGGAGCATCGGGAAGAGATTCCGACATTGCCCTGGCTGTTGCCGGAAGAGGACGCGATTGTCATAGGGCCGAACTGCGAGCATCCCTTCCATGTTCATAGCTTGCTGGGCCAATCGGCAATGAGTTACGGTGCGCTTGGGGAACATGCCATCACTGCGCTTTCCAAAGGCATCGGCATGGCGAAGGGTGCCTGGATGAATACCGGAGAGGGCGGTCTGTCTCCTCATCATTTGGCGGGGGATGCGGATATCATCGCACAAATCGGATCAGGACTTTTCGGATTCCGAACAGAA
Organism: Sporosarcina soli; assembly: GCF_042655805.1. Classification (NCBI taxonomy): domain Bacteria; kingdom Bacillati; phylum Bacillota; class Bacilli; order Caryophanales; family Caryophanaceae; genus Sporosarcina; species Sporosarcina soli. The sequence goes on from NZ_JBHSNO010000009.1 coordinate 122,168, forward strand.
GATGGTGAATTCAGCTGGGAACGATTGCGTGAAAAGGCGGAAATTCCACAAGTGAAAGCTTTTGAAATCAAATTGGCACAAGGGGCGAAGATGCGTGGCGGTCACGTGGAGGGGGCGAAAGTGACAGAGGAAATTGCGGCGATCCGGAATGTCGTACCATACACGACCATTAACAGTCCGAACCGTTTTCATCAGTTCGACGATTATCCGACGCTGTTTACATTTATTGAGAAAATCCGTCAACATGCAGGCAAGCCGGTCGGGATAAAAGTCGTGATCGGAAGCAAACAGGATGCCGAAGAACTCGCCTCTTTCATGCTTGAGACTGGGATGGGTCCCGACTTCATCTCCCTCGATGGCGGGGAAGGTGGCTCAGGAGCAACCTATCAGGATCTTGCAGACGGTGTTGGCTTGCCGCTTCGCTCAGCCATCATTTTATTGGATGATGCGCTGCGGAAATTTGAAGTACGTGATCGTGTGAAGATCATCGCCTCTGGTAAAATCACCACACCGGATCGTGCGGCAATCGTATTAGCAATGGGAGCGGACCTTGTGCAAATCGCACGTGGGTTCATGATTTCAGTCGGCTGTATTATGGCGCAACGTTGCCATACGAATGATTGTCCGGCGGGCGTCGCGACAACGGATAAGGCATTGCAGCAAGGACTCGTCGTGGAAGAGAAACAATACCGTGTAACGAATTACATTTTGACGATGCGTGAAGGATTATTCCGCATTGCAGCTGCAGCGGGGCTTGACTCACCAACTAAGTTTGAACGCCATCATGTCGTATACAAAGATGATCGGGGACGTGTTTTTCCAGTAGAATAAAATGAAGTTTGCCGTACTGCCTAGAGAGATGAAGTTGTTTTTACCCCCCCTTTGTCGAATTCAAGTTATTTCCCGGGAAATTTAGGGGAATAAAGATAGGAATGTCGCGCACTGTCTATCATACTTATCATTTCAACTTGATAGTGTGAAAAATTCAATCTAGTATAATAAAGGGTGTTGTGATGAATAGAATTTATAAAAGGAGGGATTCAGATGTCCGGTGAAATGTATCAATTGATTGCAATTATTCTCTATATGGCGGCAATGGTTTTCATTGGCTGGTATGCGTTCAAGCGTACATCGAACTTAACGGATTATATGCTAGGCGGACGGTCGCTTGGACCTATGGTGACGGCCCTGAGCGCAGGTGCTGCGGATATGTCAGGATGGCTGTTAATGGGGCTTCCCGGTGCAATCTATGTGAGTGGTCTTGTTGAATCGTGGATAGCCATCGGATTGACGATTGGTGCGTATTTGAATTGGGTCCTCGTTGCTCCGCGTCTGCGTGTCTATACGCAAGTGTCGAATGACTCCATTACGATACCTAGTTATTTGGAAAGCCGTCTGAAAGATAAGTCGCGTCTTTTACGGGTTGCTTCTGGTATTATCATTCTTATTTTCTTTACGTTCTATGTCTCTTCAGGAATGGTTGCAGGCGGGAAATTCTTTTTAAGTTCATTTGGATTGGATTATCATTTCGGCTTACTCATTGTGTCGGGTGTCGTGATTTTCTACACCTTGTTCGGAGGGTTTCTGGCGGTCAGTTATACGGATGTCGTGCAGGGCCTTATCATGTTTTTTGCACTTCTTCTCGTTCCGATCGTAGGGGTATTCATCACGGGAGGCTTTGCAGAAACAACGGAAAGTATCCGTGCAGTTAATCCGCAATTATTGAACTTTGTATCCGGAGCGTCCATTCTTGGAATCATCTCGGCCATTGCATGGGGACTTGGTTATTTTGGCCAACCGCATATTATCGTCCGATTTATGGCACTCGGTTCTGTCAAAGAAGCGAAGAAGGCCCGCCGTATCGGAATCGGTTGGATGTTCCTCAGCCTATTTGGGGCAGTGGCGACAGCGCTAGTCGGAATCGCTTATTACTACCAAAATGGGTCTACGCTTGCCGATGAGGAAACGGTGTTCATTGTACTAGGGCAAATTATTTTCCATCCGTTTATCGCTGGGATTATGCTGGCTGCCGTATTGGCTGCAGTGATGAGTACGATTTCTTCACAGCTCATTGTCACATCATCAGCATTGGTGGAAGACTTATATAAAGCGGTTATTAAGACGGATGGTACGGATAAGCAATATGTGTTTTTAGGCAGGATGGCCGTGCTGATCGTTTCCGTGATTGCGATGGCACTTGCTTGGCCAAATAACGAATCCATCTTAAGTATCGTGTCGTTTGCATGGGCTGGTTTCGGTGCTTCGTTCGGACCGATCATTCTACTCACCCTTTATTGGCGCAAGATTACGGCAGCAGGAGCCCTTTGGGGAATGGTGGCTGGAGCGATTACAGTGATGGTTTGGGGAAATGTAGATGTGTTAACAGATACATTGTATGAAATTGTGCCAGGCTTCGTCATTTGTCTCATTGTGGCGGTTGTTGTGAGTCTCGCCACTTATAGACCAAATGCTGAAATTGATCAGGAATTTACGGATACACTGGAGTTATTGAAAAGAGATGGATGAACCATTCAAGCCTGCGGTTGAACCGCAGGCTTTTCTGACAAAGAAATTGGTAGAAAGAAGGGGCAGCGTTATGAAACTGGATCATGTCGTTTATTTTACAGAAAAAGATCTGAGCCAAATTGTCGACGGACAGCGCGGGGAAGGGCGTCATGCTATTATCGGCGGTCGCCATGAAAAATGGGGAACGTATAATGCACTTCTGTATATGAAAAATGCATATGTGGAATGGTTGGCAGTGGAACATTCAGAGATAGCAAAGGAAGCACATCTTCCACTGATCGACCTTTTGTTAACGGACCTTCAAGAAGGGGAAGGTTGGGGCGCCATTTGTTTATCCGTCGAAGGGATTGAGCGCTTTAACGAGGAAATTGAAAACAAAGGATTCCGAACATCAGGTGTGTTGGACGCACAACGCAGAACGGTCGATGGGCAATTATTGAAGTGGAAGTTGCTATTTGTCGAGCAATCAATATCCGCTGAATTACCTTACCCATTTTTCATCGAATGGGAAGAACCGGAAGAGAACCGGACGGCACGCTTAAAAGCAGAAGGTTCCCTATCACCGGAGAATGAACGCTTAGCTATTCAAGAGTGCATTTTTCATGTCGAAGATCCGTTGAAAGAGACGGCGGAATGGGCCATCTTACTGTCGCAAAAGGTTGGAGATGCCCATCAAATCGCTTTGCCAAATGTCACTTTGAAATTTGTAGAGCATCAGGTGAAGAATGACAGATTGGCGGATGTGGTCATTGGACAAGCTGAGCGGTGAAAAGTTTAATGCGATAGGCTTAGCCTTGTCTGTCTCATGAAAATCTCTGTGTATGTTAAAATGGTCACACTGATAGCTTGGTCCGGAAGGGGTTTTGATGAATGGAAGTATTAGTTGAACGTGCGGTTCTCGTTGGGGTGCATGAACAAAACGATGAGCATTTCGATTATGCGATGGAAGAATTGAGAAATCTTGCGGAAGCGATTGATGTAGAAGTGCTTGGAGAAGTGACACAAAAATTAGAAAGACGCAATCCATCCCATTACGTTGGCAAAGGAAAAATCGAAGAGATCCGGAACTTCTATGAAGAATTGGATGCCAATCTTGTCATCTTTAATGATGAGCTTTCGCCGTCCCAAATCCGTAATATGGAGCAGGAACTTGCATGTAAAGTGATTGATCGTACGATGCTCATCCTTGATATTTTTGCGAGGAGGGCCAGAACGAATGAATCCCGTATGCAAGTTGAATTGGCGCAACTGCAATATATGTTGCCGAGGCTCGTTGGATTGCGCGCTTCCCTTAGCAGACAAGGGGGTGGCACAGGTGGCGGATTCCAGAACAAAGGGGCGGGTGAAACGAAACTAGAACTCGACCGTCGGAAAATTGAGGATCAGATTGCCAAACTGCGTCGTGATCTCGAACATGTGAAAGAGCAACGCGAAACACAACGTAAACAACGGAAGAAAAGCGGAGTACCGGTCGTCTCCATTGTTGGCTACACGAATGCGGGAAAATCGACGCTGATGAACCAAGTGTTGGCGAAAATGGACGCGGACCATACCAAACATGTCTATGAAGAAGACATGTTGTTTGCGACGCTCGATACATCGGTTCGGAAAGTGAAATTAAGTGATAATAAGCAATTTATCTTAACGGATACAGTCGGGTTTGTCTCGAAACTCCCCCATCATCTTGTGAAAGCTTTCCGCTCGACATTGGAAGAGGCGCGTGATGCAGATTTGCTTTTGCATGTTGTCGATGTGTCGAATCCAGAACACGGGTATATGATGGAAGTGACAAATGACACATTGCAGGATGTCGGGGTTGAGAATGTGGCGACGCTCAATGTGTACAATAAGGCGGATCTCGCCGGTATACGTTATCCGGAAGTGAACGATGACAGCATTTGGCTTTCTGCAAAAGAGGGAAAAGGGCTGGATGAACTCATTGAACTGATTAAAACGAAAATTTTTGGCCAGTACATTACCTGTAAACTGCTTATTCCATTTGATCGGGGAGATCTCGTCTCGTATTTGAACGATAAGACTAGCGTGAAAAATACGGCCTATGAAGAAAATGGAACGCTTATGACTGTAGAGATGGATGTAACGGAGCGCTCGAAATTCGAAGCATTTATTATTAGTCATTAAAGAATGGAACGGGCGTAGTGGAGAGCAGCGCAAACAAAAAAAGTCCGCATCACATGAGTAGGGTTGTCATGTAATGCGGTCTTTTTTCGTTTCTATCTAAGAGAAAGGGGGGTGGGATGTTATTAGTATATCCCCTCTGCTGAAAGTTAAACCTCTTGAAATTGAATATTATGCAAGCGAGCGAAAATACCGCCTTGATTGACCAGTTCTTCGTATTTACCATCTTCCGCAATGCCGTCTTCTGTGACGACAATGACGCGGTCTGCATCGCGGATTGTAGCCAATCGATGGGCGATGACGAGCGTAGTCCGATTTTCGGCGAGTTCATTGAGCGATTGTTGAATAATGCGCTCTGTTTCGGTATCAAGGGCGGAAGTTGCTTCATCTAAAATAAGGATGGGCGGATTTTTCAAAAACATACGAGCGATAGCGAGTCGCTGTTTCTGACCGCCTGAAAGTTTAAGTCCACGTTCCCCGATTTGCGTTTCGTACCCGTCTGGAAGCGAGGCGATGAAGTCTTCGAGATGTGCTTTTTGGGCTGCTTCAAATACCTCTTCATCCGTGGCATCCAATTTTCCGTAAGCGATGTTTTCTTTAATCGTACCTGTGAACAAAAAGACGTCCTGTTGAACGATTCCGATTTGGGAACGCAAGGAATGTTGCGTCATTTTCCGAATATCTAGGCCGTCAATGGCAATGGCGCCCTCGTTGACATCATAAAAACGAGGAATTAACGAACAAATGGTTGTTTTTCCGGCTCCTGATGGTCCGACAAATGCAACTGTTTGACCCGCGCGAATGGATAAATCAATTCCCTGCAAAACGGCTTTGTTGTCATCGTACTGGAAATGGACATTGTCAAAAACGATGTCCCCATTCAAATGCGGCACGGCGATTGCATCGGGTGCATCTTGAATATCTGGCTCTTGCTCAATCAAGTCCCGGAATCTCCGGAAACCGGCCATACCTTTCGGATAGAGTTCCAGCAAAGCACTAATTTTGTCTACCGGTTTGATGAGCACGTTGACGAATAACACGAAGCTAACTAGTTCTCCGTACGATAATTTCCCGTTAAAGGAAAACCAAGCACCGACAACAAGGACGAGCAGTGTGACAAGTCTGGTCATCATGAACATGCTTGAATGGGTCCAAGCCATCACTTTGTATGCGACAAGCTTTGCCGTTCTAAAACTACCATTGTCTTTTTTGAATCGAGCAATTTCAAATTCTTCGTTCGTGAATGATTTGACAACGCGAGATCCCGATACGGAATCTTCGACGCGCGCATTGACATCTGCGATTTTTCCATACATATTTCGCCATGCTGCATTCATTTTGATATTGCAAAATGTAACGAGAATGGCGAGGAATGGTACCATGATGATGGCGATGATTGCCAATTCAGGATTGATAGAGTACATGATTGCGAAAGCACCGATGATCGTCATAATGGCGATGAATACATCTTCGGGTCCATGGTGGGCAAGTTCCCCGATGTCAAATAAATCATTGGTAATTCTACTCATCACATGTCCAGTTTTGGTGTTATCGAAAAAACGGAATGATTGCCGCTGGACGTGATTGAACAGTTGCTGACGCATATCGGTTTCGATATTGATGCCAAGTTTGTGACCTAAGTAGCTGACGACATATTGCAGGAACGTACTGAGCAAATAGACTGCTAACAGTACAATACTGACTAAAACAATTTTGCCCCAATTCCCTTCCGGTAGCAGATCGTCGATGAACCATTGAACTGCCACAGGAAATGCAAGATCCAACAACGCGACGAAAATAGCACTTGAAAAGTCGATGATAAAGAGCCGCTTATGTGGTTTATAGTAAGAAAAAAATTTCTTTAGCATGCTGAATAGAGACCTCCTTCTTTTAATAAAGGATAGTATAACGGATATGGCTATGGAAAACGACTTTATAATTCTCATCCAGAAAATAGTTTTTACTAAAATGGGAAGTGAGCATATCGTAGGATGTTGAATCCTGGGAAGAAGTGCTCAATTTGAAGTTCAACCTCAAAAAACGGAACCCTTTCTATATTTTGCCGTATAATTAGACGTGCTGCAAATGGAAAATGAAAGGAAGCGAATACGATGAAAAATTGGATGAAGGGCATTGCGATTGGCATTCTCGCTTTCGGACTTGCCGCTTGTAACGAAACGGCTGCACCGAAAGAGGATCCTGAAACAGGAAAGCCAGAAGAAGTTGAAAAAGAGAGCACAATGACGGCTCAAGAAGTTTACCAAAAAGCGATGGAAGTATCGGAAGAGCAAAAGAGCATGCATGCCAAAATGGATGTCGATCAATTGATCAAGGTCCCAAGTGAAGAATTTGAGATGAATAGCAAGATTAAGATGGATATGGACATGGTCATCGATCCGGTCGAGATGTACCAAAAGATGACAATGGACTTGGGTGACGAAGGTTCGATGGACATCGAAATGTACATGACAGGAGAAGGCTTCTACATGAATGATCCGGAATCGGGTCAATGGGTAAAATTGCCGAATGACATGTATGAAGATATGATCGGTGAAATGGGCGGCGGTGCAGACCCGACCCTCGATATGGAAATGTTTAAAGAGTTTGTCAACGATTTTAAATTTGAACAGACGGATGATGCATACATTCTAACTCTCTCTGCTTCAGGTGATAAATTTACAGAGTTATTGAAAGAAATTGCAAAAGATAATATTCCGGCCGGTGTTGAGATGGGTGAGGAAGAAATGGAACTCATGGAAAACATGAAAGTGAACGCACTGGAATTTGAAATCTTCATCGACAAAGAGACATTCTATACAAATGCATTTAATATGGACATGGACATGAATATGGTTGTTGAAGGCCAAGAGATGAACATTGTCCAAAAAGTGAAAGCGGATATTAGCAAAATCAATGAGATCGAAAAAATCGAAATACCACAAGACGTATTAGACAACGCCATCGATATTAATGAAGCGATGGCTGAATAAGTAAAATGAAAGAAAAACACCGGACAAAAAAATTGATCTGACCCAATAAAGTTAGACAAATATTTTAGGCAGCTTCTAAGATCTGAGTTCGGTATTCTACCGGACTCAGGTCTTTTAATTTCGCCTTCATTCTTTTGTGATTGTAGTACTCAATATACTCTTTTACTTCTCTTTCAAAGTGTGCCATACTTTCAAATTCCTGCAGGTACAGTAATTCAGACTTTAATAGGCCGAAGAAATTCTCGATAACGGCATTATCTAAGCAGTTACCCTTACGGGACATACTTTGTGTAATTCCGTGCTTCTGTAATGTTTACTGATACTTCTTCATTTGATAATGCCAGCCTTGATCGGAATGAAGAATGACTTTGTCTTCTGGTTTCAG
>NZ_JBHSNO010000010.1:0-21139 GCF_042655805.1 Sporosarcina soli
ACTGTATATTTAGACATAAAAACACCCCGTAAATGTTAGTTTGGTGTCTAACATTTACGGGGCAGATCATGAATGGCTGTTTTTTCTATGGAAGTCGCTTTAATCGATTGCTGCGACAATCCCTTCTTCTTCATCGAATTTTAGGTCGATGCTTGTAGCGAAAGGATCTCTGTTCAGATATTCCTCTATCCATAAACGTAATGCCGCAATGATGTCTGAAGTCATGAACACTTGTTTCTGTCCGTTTACCGTAGCTTCTGCGGAAAAGGGTTGTGCATCCTCATCATCGTAGTAAAGCTCCACTTCTACATCTTCAGGAAGGGCATATTTTTTGCGCGCATAGTAAAGGCAAATGGCATTGATAATGTCTTGTTCCGGAATCATTAGCTGTTCCATGGGTTAACTTCCTCTTTTTTCTTTTTAGCTTTCATCAGGTCAAATATTTTCTTGATGATGACGACAATCAGGATAATCGCGATGGCATTGATTGCAAAGCCAAGGATCGATCCGAGCATGCCCATATTGGCAAAAAGGCCACCGAATAGCAAGCCGGCAAGACCACCGATGAATAGTCCCTTCATCAGACCGCCATTCATAAAGCCGCCGCCTTTATTGTTTGTGTTGGATGATTTGGCAGCAGTTGTTGAAGAGTCGTCCTTTTTCGTTTGGCTGTTCGATTTGTTGATCTGGTTTGTTTGGTTATTGTTGCTATTATTGGTGTTGAAGCTTTTCTTCCCTGATTTGTAGCGTTTTGCTTCTGCAGTTGGGTGATCATTGAAAACATAGTTTCCGATCGGTGATACAAGAAGCGTTAGCACGAGTAATGCCGCAAATAATTTTTTCATGTTCTATACCCTCCATCAATTTCGTATGAACTTAAAGTACATCCATCATACCTAGTCTAACCTATTTTACGATTGAAGCCAAAGAAAGTTTCACTTTTTGATGCGAATAATATGCTAAAATGAAGTTTTGTATTGAAAGAAGCAATGGTTTTCTTTCTTTATTTATTTTGCGATAAAAAAGGTGGAATTCATTTGGGAAGAATGGAACAAAGGCAACAACGGAAACAACGGAACAGGTTTGATAGATTAAGGAGATGGTTTAAAACTAAAAAACTGATAAAGTTACTTTTCATCAGTGGTATTGCCGTGCTTCTGTGTGGTCTATTGATCTTGAACTTTTTTATTCGTTCAAGTGATGTCAGTAAATTAGAAGAACCGGAACCAAGACCTACCTTTATCTATGATCAAAACGGAGAGATTGCTAGTAAGATTTCGCATTCTAAAATCGAAGGTGTCCGCTTAGAACAAATTCCAAAAGAGTTGATAGAGGCGATCATCTCTACTGAGGACCAACAATTTTATAAACATAACGGCATCAATTACTTCGGCATCGCACGGGCATTCGCGCAAAATTTGTTTACAGGAGAAGTGGTTGCAGGAGGTAGTACAATCACGCAACAGCTTTCGAAAAATGTTTTTTTATCCCACGAACGTACCTATAAGCGGAAGTTTAAAGAACTGATTCTGACTAAAAAGATTGAGCGGGACTACTCAAAGGATGAGATACTGGAACGTTATTTAAATCAAATCTATTTTGGTGAAGGAGCATGGGGTGTTCAACGTGCTGCACTCGTCTATTTCGGAAAAGATGTCAGCCAATTAACCTTAAACGAATCTGCCACGTTAGCCGGTGTGATAAAAGCGCCGACCCACTTATCTCCTTACAAAAACATGGAGAAATCGGTAAAACGAAGAAATATCGTATTATCATTAATGAAAAACGAAGGTTATATTACCCAGGCTGATTATGAACGGGCAATCGAAGAAAAAATCTTGTTGGCAGATAAAACATTGCCGAATTATACAGGGAAATACCCGTATTATATAGATCATATCGTTGATGAGGCGGTAACAAAGTATGGCCTGACAAAAAACGAAGTGCTAGCTGGCGGCCTACATATTTATACAGAATTGAATCCTGTTATTCAAGATGCGGTTGAAGAAGTCTATCGGGATGATAACAATTTTCCTGCTAGTAAGCCAGATCAACTTATCCAAAGTGGTGGAATCTTCTTGAATCCAAAAACGGGTGGCATTCAAGCGCTTGTCGGTGGAAGGGGAGACTATACGTATGGACGTTTTAACAATGCCACCGAGTTAGTCAGACAGCCGGGATCAGCATTGAAACCGATTGCGGCTTACACGCCTGCATTAGAGAAAGGTTATGAGATTTCTGATTTGCTTATTGATGCACCGCTTAATATTGATGGCTATTCGCCACAAAATTTTGATAGACAATTTCGTGGGCAAGTCACTATGTATGATGCCGTTGTCAATTCTTATAATATTCCTCCTGTCTGGCTCTTGCATGAAATTGGAATTGAGGAAGGCATACGTACCGTAGAACGATTTGGAATCCGTTTGGACGACAATGATGCGAATCTGGGCTTAGCGTTAGGGGGCTTGCATCAGGGGACATCCCCGCTGTTGATGGCTCAAGCTTTTTCCACTTTTCCGAATGACGGGGTGATGATGGAAGCCCATGCCATTACGGAAATCAAAGATTCCGAAGGTGAAACCATCGGGAAGTGGCATGAAACATCTGTTCAAGTGACAGAACCGGAAGTTGCTCAGGAAATCACCTATATGTTACTAGGTGCTGTAGAATCAGGCACAGCCAAGAAAGCGCAAATTGCAGGTTTGGAAGTCGCCGGTAAAACCGGTACAACCCAACTTCCTTTTTCGGGTTCAGATGGATCGAAGGATCATTGGTTTGTAGGCTATACACCCGATATCGTTGGGGCGATTTGGTTAGGGTATGATAAAACCGATGCCGAACATTATTTGACGACAACGAGCAGTTACACGGTACCTGCAATTTTTCAACAAATCTTGACGAAATCCATAAGTGAATACCCTACCAAAGCATTTGCACTACCATTGGTCGAGAAACAGAAAAAAGAACTGGAAAAACAGAAAAAGAAGATGAAAGAGAAAGAGAAAGAGAAAGACAAGAAGGATAAGAAGAAAGAGAAACGAAAAGAAAAGGACAAAGAGAAGCACGAAAAGGAAAAAAAGAAAGAGGAACGGAAAAAAGAAAAAGAGAAGAAGAAAGAAGAGAAAAAGAAAGAGAAAAAGAGAGAGCACGATGAAAACAAGTAAAGCAGATTACTGCCCGCAATTATCGCCCATTCATAAGGTCCTTTGAACAACTTCTCCTATTTCCCCATATGTATAGAGAAGGAAGGGGTGGGTAGGATGATTTCAATGGAGCCGATTGTACTTGAAGGTTACACATTTACGGCGGTGACCGTCCGATTGCCTAAGACGACTTTATTAACCGTTTCGAATGACAACGGCTATATTATGTGTGGTGCGTTGGACGTCGGGTTGCTGAATACACAGTTACAGGACCGAAAAATCATCGCAGGGCGAGCGGTCGGTGTGAAGACCATCGAGCAATTGCTGAAAGCACCGCTTGAATCAGTGACACTGGAAGCGGAAGAACGAGGAATTCATGTAGGCATGAGTGGAGAACAGGCTTTGTTAAAAATGCTTTAAGAATTCGTGCGTGCGCCTTCCATCTGATTAGACTGTCTGATCAGATGGGGGCTTTTTACTTTTCTTAAAACAAACGGGTACTTAGCGCTTTCTTGCATTCATAAATGTACCATTTTGATATGAAATTCGGTACAATAGGTCTCTAAAGATTTACAGGCTGGAGTAACGAAAAATATTTTCGATTTACCGCCATTCACACCAGTAGGAGGTACTTATGTTTTTTATCGAAGCAAAAAGGATAGCCGTCGTGATTTTTGGGTCATTCTTATTGGCCATATCACTCAACTTTTTTTTGATCAATGCCAACGTCTATTCAAGTGGGTTTGCAGGTGCTGCACAGCTGACTTCCAGTGTCTTTGCAGATTATCTGGACATTTCAATTGGCACTGGAATCCTCTTATTCATCTTCAACATTCCCGTTATCATATTAGGGTGGTTCAAAGTGGGAAGAGGGTTTACCATCTATAGCATTGTTTCTGTTATATTTGCAACGCTTTTTATGGAAATTTTACCGGTCTTGTCTGTTTCAAACGATATTATTTTAAATGCCGTATTTGGTGGAGTCATTGCTGGAGTCGGTATCGGATTATCGTTGAAATTGGGGGCTTCAACAGGCGGTATGGATATTGTAGCGATGGTGTTATCACGATTGCAAGATAAACCGATCGGCACTTACTTTTTAATTCTGAACGGAATCATCATCGTTCTTGCAGGAATCGTATACGAGCCTGAAAATGCGTTATATACGATGTTGACATTATATGTAACAACGGCAGTCATTGATATGATTCATACACGCCATGAAAAGGTAACGGCTATGATCGTGACACGTAAAGCGGATGAGTTGCAGAAAGCGATCCATCAAAAAATGGTACGCGGCATCACCATTCTTCCCGCTAAAGGTGCTTACACAGGAGAAGATAAGAGCATGATGTATCTCGTCATTACGCGCTATGAATTGTATGATTTGGAAACGATTATTAAGGAAGTCGATCCGAATGCCTTCACAAACATCGTACAAACAGTGGGGATTTATGGTTTCTTTAGACGCGAGGGGGAGACAGTGAAATAAGGATTTCCTTTTACAACAGCCGTTTTATAACGGTTGTTTTTTTATTGCTACCAGCAAAAAAGGGTTTACACATCGATTTGCTTCGGTTCGAAAGTCCTGAGTTGCAAGCAACTTGACAAGGAGTGTGAGCAAATACTTAACGAGTGCAAGCAAAAAGCAGGAAGTAAGGTGATGTGCTATAATTGATGGAAAGTTTATACTTATCTATCTTTTCGAGGGGGAGTCAAGTATGTCAAAAAAAGAACCAATCCAACTGAACGAAAGAGTCTATTTAATAGACTGCTATGATATGGGTGTTCCGGAACGGACAGGCACGTATGTGATTAATGAACAGGAACTGACCATTGTAGAAACTGGCCCAAGTCCATCCGTAAAGCATGTGAAAGATGGATTGCAAACGTTAGGGTTTTCGCTCGATCAGGTGAAATATATCATTGTGACACACATCCATTTGGATCATGCAGGCGGGGTTGGGCTCTTGCTGCAAGATTGTCCGAATGCCCAAGTGATTGTGCATGCGCGAGGAGCGCGGCATTTGGCAGATCCAGCAAGATTGATCGCCGGAGCGAAGGCGGTATACGGAGATAAGTTTTCGGAATTATTTGACCCTATTCTACCTATCTCTGAAGATCGACTGCTCATTAAAGGGGAAGGAGATACATTGAAGATTGGCTCCGCATGTACTTTGGAATTTTTGGATACGCCTGGACATGCAAAACATCATTTCAGTATTTATGACCCAGTCAGTAATGGGCTATTTACGGGCGACACGGTTGGTGTTCGTTATTCGCAATTGATCCGTGATGGTGTCCAGCTCTACCTGCCATCGACTTCACCAAATCAATTCGATCCCGAAGCGATGCAACATGCGATTGACCGTATGCTAGCGATGAAGTTGGATGCCATTTACTATGGACATTATGGAATGACGGCTGAACCGGAGCAGGCACTTCGACAAGTTTCCGAATGGCTAACGGTCTTCATGGAAGAAGCGCAAACTGTTGTGGCCGAAGAAGGTGGCCCTGAATTGCTTGCGGAAAGCTTATTAAAGCGTGTAAAGAATTACTTAAAAGAGCAAGGTGTGGCGGATGACCACAAAGAAATGGAGATCATTAAGCTGGACATGGAAGTAAGTGCGATGGGAATAGTTGATTATTTCAGTAAACTGCAAATCAAATGAGATTGAGGAAGTTCATTATGATAGACTGTTTTGATTTTTGAGATAAAAGTGAATGTCAATCTCCGTATTATTTTTACTTAATTTTTATATATAAACATGTTAAGCTTGACTATGATTTTTAGTAGTTAAAGGACGTGTTTGTATGGTAGGTCGTAATGAGCCTTGTCCGTGTGGTAGCGGAAAAAAATATAAGAAATGTTGTGAAGCGAAAGCGACATTTTCAATAGAAGTAGCGCAAGCGGAAGAATTGGAAAGAATCTTGCAGGTCTTTTATGAAGAGTATCCGGAACGCCGTGATGTACATGCTTATTTGGATATTGCAAAGAAATGGAAAGAGAAGCTGGCAACCTATTTGGTAGAGGAAATGATTGAAGCCATTGTGCTAGATGAATTCTTCTTCCATCACAAGCCGGACATTTGGACGAATTATTTGGAAAAACAACGCAAGAAGATTGTCCGTCCATCTGTCTTAGAAGTACTGAACACTTGGAACAGTCCGCGTGCTTTCATTGGAGAGGTCGTCGCGGTGGAAGAAACGTATCTGACTGTAAAAAGTATTTTCGAAAGTGAAACGATCTTCCTGAGACGAGAGAGCGAGAAGCCAGTTCCCGTCGGTGTTCATCTTTATTGTTTCATTTTACCGGATGGCACATCCAAGGAAAATCACTACTTGGCGATTTCCAGCCTAATTTTCTTCCCGACGGATCACGAAAAAGTGTTCGGGGAGTTTGCGAAACAGTTCCAAACGCAACAAACTCAATCCGTGAACGTATTTTTAAAAGAAAATGGTATGACATTTTGGAAGTTGCTTGGTGAGGACGGATATGAAGGTGAAGAATTTACAAATTTCGAGTCGGGCGTCCTTCTGAAAGCGATCGAGTTTCTAAATGAAAAAGAACGGGATTCCGAGAAGCTATTGGAAATTGTCGAAGACTATTTAGTGGAGCAACAACCAAATGCGCGAAAAGAGGTTGCAATTGCGGCTGGTGCAATACGATTCGGTCAGGAAAATGCCTTATTTGAACCGCTTCAACTAACCGTCAAGGAAATTGCCGAATGGTTTGAAGTATCTACTTCATCGTTAAATAAGTATTATCAAGAATTGAATGCGTATTATACAACGAAAAAGTAAATGAAAAGCATCCCACTTATTGAAGAAAATTCATTTGAGTGGGATATTTTTTATTTTTTAAAACAGTTATTTGACTTTAAAATTAACAGACTTGGATGATGACATACGTTTCCATGCTAAGTGGAGCTTTGATAGGTCTTTAGAACGAGTTGGGGCGGAGAGCCCAATATTTACGTTAAATTATGTTAAAATAGAAAACAGGGTGAGTTAATCCGCTTTAACAGCTTTTTTGGTGGAAATAACTCTCAGCTCCTTTGTCTTTGGTGAATCAACAGAATGCTGTTCCCCCATAGCTTGAAAACTGCCTTTTCCCCAATAACATAACATACAGCCTAACCCAGTCTAAAATTCCCGGAGACAAAGACATCTACACTTGAAGGAAGAAAGGATCTGGTTGAATGCGATCTGAAATTACCGCAGATCACAAATTACGAGAAAAAGACATACGCGAAAAAAACTTACGAGAAAAAGACATGCGCCAAGACGGAGAAACAACAGGCGACTTTTCATTTGACCGAGTCCCGCGTGAAGAACGTAAAATGGGATGGGTCAGCATCACCAACATCACCTTTGGCATCGCAACCGCGATTTTCTATTTCCAAATGGGGAGTGTCATGGCACTACAATTTGGAGCGGCCAACGCCATCATCTCGGCAAGCTACGCAATTATCGTTGCAGGCATCCTTGGAAGCATCATTGTTTATTTGTCTGCCAAATCTGGCATGAACGTCAACTTATTATCCCGCGGAGGATTCGGTTATATCGGGGCCTCGTTAACCTCATTAATCTACGCATCGAATTTTATCATGTATTGTGCATTTGAAGGCATGATTCTAGTCGCTGCGGTCCATGCATTTTTCCCCGCCATTCCCCTATGGCTCTTGATTGTCGTCTTTGGTTCATTGGTCATCCCATTAAACTGGTTCGGCATTAAACAATTGGACAAACTACAAAAATGGTCATTGCCGATTTTCGGTGTCTTCTTAATCGTAGCGATTATTATGGCGTTTAACCATCCGTCCCTTTACGACGGCAGTTTTTGGACCTATATGCCTGAAGGTGTTCAAATTGGTGGAACCGCATTGCTATTATGTATAGGTATGCAGCACGGCATTATGGGACTAACTGCGTTGATCGCCTCGGATTACGCACGTTTCCTAAAACCGAAAGACTTGAAAATCGGGTCTATCGCCATCGGTTTTATTCCGCAGATTTTCTGTTTCGGCGTAATGGGCGGTCTCGGTATTTGGTTCGGTGTCACACTCGGAGAATCAAATCCGGGTGTCTACATTGTTGTTCTGCTAGGGCTCGGTGGTGTACTGTTTACCGTGCTGACACAAGTCCGCATCAACATTACCAATATTTACAGTAGCTCGCTGTCGCTGTCAAGCTTTTTTGAAAATATGTTCGGCTTTACGCCAGGTCGCCGCTTCTGGGTCGTGGTGGCAGGAGTCATTGCAATGATTTTGATGCTTGGCGGTATCGTTGACCATCTTGATACAGCTATGACTTTCCAAGGTGTTGCATTGATGAGCTGGGCAGCGGTTCTGGTGACGGACGCATTGGTTCTCAAGAAATGGTTGAAAATCAGCCCTCGCTATTATGAGTCGAGACAGGAAAATTTATACAAATGGAATCCCGTCGGTGTTGTATCGTTAATCGTACCAACTTTGATCGGAACGATTGCAGCACTCGGTTACATGGGCACATTCCTACAAAGTACGGCAGCGTTTTTCGCATTACTGATGGCATCGATTTTGACCGTTGTCCTTGGAGTAGCGACAAAAGGCCGTTACTATATGAAGAAAGAAGCGCATGATATTCCGAAAGAGGATTGGATTGCCTAAAAATGAAAAGCAAAAAGAGAAACATCCCACGCAATGGAGAATCCATTTGTGTGGGATGTTTTTTATTTATTTTCCTAAAAAGTGAAATGATTCGATGCCTCGACCCGTTATACTGGGTGAAGTACCAAAACGAGACATGCGCATGATCGTTTAAGGGAGGAGGTTTACGATGCAAGAAGAACAGCAGTGGATCAGAGATGTGCTAGCTGGAGACAAACAAAGCTACGCACATATTATTAATAAATATAAGAACCCATTATATGCAACGATATTGCGTATGACGAAAAACCCGCATGATGCCCAAGATTTAGTGCAGGAAGCTTTTATCAAAGTCTATGAACAACTTGGAAAATACGATCAGACAGGTTCATTTTCGAGTTGGTTGTATCGGGTGGCTATCAATCATTGTATGGATGAATTTCGCAAAAAGCGCTATAAAATGAAACAGATTGAAATAGAGGAAGGAACGATGATCTGCGCAGATACACCGGAACTGCTCTTTTTTAAAAATGAGGAGAGTAGAAGACTGGAACGGCTAATTGCCACGCTGCCGGAAGATGAACGCGTCATTATTTTATTGCGTTATGTCAATGAACTCAGTTATCAAGAAATTGGTGATCTCGTGGATGTTTCACTAGCCACTGTCCGCAATAAACTCCATCGGGCCAAGAAGAAATTGAGAGAGATTGTTAAACGAGAGGGAGGGAATTTTCATGAAGTGTCCGACTGTAGATGAACTTTCACAATATGTTGATGATCGACAAGCATATAAGGATATCGGGAACCATGTTAAAAGTTGTACGAAATGCCAGCGTGTTGTCGCAGCTTTTGAAAGTGAACAGCATTTTATCAAAGAAACATTGCAAACCCCGACATTGCCAGATGATTTCACTGCTATGGTTCTGGATCAGCTGGAGCCTTATGAGCAGAAGATTCAGCGGAAGAAAAGCAAGCCTTGGAAACGAATTCTCTTATCCGCAGCAGGAGTCGTGCTGGCACTTGGTGTCAGTGCTACACTGAACCCAAGTTTTGCCGACTGGATTGGGGGCATGTTTTCACCGGAACAAGCAGATTCCAATGCCGCGATTGTAGATGAAGGGTTACGGATGGCAACGGAGGCTGGTTTAGTGGAGCGTGTCAATTTGGAAGTTCAAGATAATGGCATTACATTCAAGGTGGAAGATGTTGTCATCGATTCCTCGCGTGTGGCATTATCGTTTCAAGTGCTCAATCAGAAGGGCAAGGCTCAAGATACAAAATTGAATCTAGCTGAATCCGATAATAAAATTACGGTCATCGATCAAAATGGTGAGCCACTTGATCGAATGGGCACAGGCTGGCAGGAAGATAGTGACTATGGGATCGTTGAAATTCCCATAGGGGAACAGCCTGCAATGGAAAAAATTACAGTGAAATTTGACTTAGTGGAATTGAATGGCGTGAAAGGGAACTGGGCTTTAGAGGTTCCAATTGATGTGACGAAACATAAAACCTTAACAAAGATTGTTCAATTAGATAATGCTTCAACAAGCCTTCAAGGTGTAACGATCGATATGAAGGAAATCCGATTTGCTCCTTCGACTACTGAATTAACGTATGAAACAGGTTTTACAGAAGAAGAGCAAGCGCGGGTCCGGAAAGAGGTTCAACAGCTGCAGGCGCAAATCGGTGGAGAAAGTGTAAAAGATGAACTGGCTCTTCGAAAATATGGAACGGCTTTAGAATACCATATCGAAAATGAAAATCAAAAAACGATTTACCGAAATAATCATGGAGTTTTATTGTATGAGGAAGGGCAACCGGGGGATTTAATGCGAACCGGGAGTTCAGGTAATGAGGGAACACAACTTGGACAAGTGACATGGAACCAAACATTCATACCACAAAAAGGGGAGCCTAAAAACACATTGGTGTTGGATGGTGTGTATAAAACAGTTCCCTCCGATTTATCCATCACCTTTAAACCGAAAGAATTGAAAAGAAATCCTGTGTCGTTTGAATACGAAGGGAATTTTATCAAGATCAAAAAAGCAAAGAAACAAGGAGAGTATTCGTTACGGAAGGAGCTCATTCCGGTTGAAAGGGAATCGGTCTTTATGATTGAAATGGAAGGCGGCATGGAAGAAACCGCCTCTGATCTTGGTACCTGGATCTTAACGGATGACAAAGGGAATTCCTATCCAACCTTTGGAAACGAGAATATCCTGTTTAAGAAAGACAAAAATGGACGTTATCAAACAACCGTCGATCTCAAAGTGTATGACTTAGAAGAAGTACCGGAAGAACTGACCTTGCATCTCGTCTCCGTGACGCGTTATGAAGAAGTCAAGGAGAGATGGGAAGTACCTTTATACGAATAATGCAAACGAAATCAGCCATTTCATATAGATGGCTGATTTCTCGTTTTGATATGCAAAAATACGAAGATATGGGATTATTGTTAGGCATTTTTATTAAGGAAACTTTTTTGAGTCAGTTCAATAAAATCTTCCAAAGGCGGAGTCATCCATTTATCCTTATGCCAAGCGATATGTGTGGAAATAGGGGGAATATCACTTTTCCAACTTAATTCCGCCATTGTTCCGGTTTTAATATCTTGTTCAACAACCATTGTCGGCAAAGCCGCAATGCCTAATCCAGAAATTACACATTGCTTGATCGCTTCGATACTGCCGAATTCAAACTTATTTACCGGGTAAACTTTTGCTGCGTGACAAGATTTTTCGAGAAGCGTGCGGTAGGAGCATCCCATTTCGGTTAATAGCAGTGTTTCATGCTCAATGTCTTTCAGAAGCACCTCTGACTTCGAAGCTAATGGATGGTCTGGAGCAACAACCAACTTAATATCTTCTTGTATTAATGGTTTGATCGTCAAAGCATCTTCAGGTTTTGTTATATCCATAATGAAGGCGACATCAAGCGTACCATTCATCAGTTCCTTTCTTGCTAACTCATCAGAATGGGCGGGTTTAAACAATAGTTTTACGTACGGGTATTGATCTTTAAATTCTTTTAATATGGTGGGGAGCCTATACGTACATTGGCTCTCTTGTGCGCCAATGACAAGCGTTCCAAACGGCTCTTTATTTCCACTGATAGCCATTTTTGCTTCTTCATTGAGTTTAATGATTTTTTCTGCATATATTTTAAACTCTTTTCCTGCTTCGGTCAGTGTTAGACGTTTACCTAAACGTTCAAATAACGGTTTTTCGAGCTCTTCTTCCAATGCTTTTATTTGAGCTGTCACACTAGATTGAGCAAAGTTCAAAATGCTAGCTATAGCCTTCAAAAGGGAGACCGACAAAGTCAAAGATGTAATTGAATTGCCGAATTAACGGTAATCCTTTTATATAAGGGGAATCTCCTCCTACTATATTATCCGAGAAGGGAATAGACCAGGGGATATATATCAAGACAAAAAGGCTTTTTATGCGGCTGAACAATTACGTGAAACATTGAATTCTTTGTAGCTTTCTTTTTACTTTGTTTTTGTCAATCAATGAACCCGATACATTAAGGATTCGCTATTCTATAAAAAATAAGTGGAGTGACAATGGAGAAAACATTTTTTCTGGACTCTGCATAAACCTTTGATAGGCCAAGCCTTTCAAGGGTTTTTATCGCGTATTTTATGATATGGTCTATGATTTCTGTAAAAAGTGAACTGGAATGGCGGCACTGCATCATAAAGTTTTTGAGAAATAGAGGAATTTAGCATCCGGTGACGAAATAATCAGATAATGAATAGAGGAAAATCGAAGGGAAATTTTATAAAGGATTGTCGCATCGGTATTTTTTTAAACGATTTGAGGAGGATTTTGCGAACAATTCATTTGGAACGGAGGAGAGGAATGTTGGTGGCAGCTTACCAAATGTTCTTGGTTTTGTTAATCATTGTATTTGGAATGATATCAATTGGATTGCAAGAAGAAGAGCATTACAAAATAAAAAATCATTTTGCACAATTAAGTGGCATCGGGATAGTAGGCTTGCTTGCAACATTTTGGCTGACATGAAATGAGGCGTACCATGCACAGGTACGCCTTTTTAAATAGGTTGGGTGTATAAGTATTACTAATGACTTTGTATTGAACAGTCATAATTTAACTTATGTATCTTAGGTGTTAATATTTAGAAAAGAAAGGGGAGGTAAAATGAGAATTTTTGATGCACAAGCTGTTGATAAAATTCTTTACACGAATGCGATGAAATGGTATTTCAAGTAATTGACTTTTCTACCCGAAAAATGATTAATCGTTAGTACTTCGCTTCACAGAATAAGAAGAATCCATTTTGATCAATCATTTTTCAAAATGGATTCTTCTTATTTATCTTGAAATATAGATTTGTAAGTTTTTTGATCAAACTTTATTTCAAAGTGCAACAACATCTATTGATCAGCTATATGAAGAAGAGTTCATTATCAATAAACAGAAAAAGTGATGGCACAGAGATTAGGATAACAAGTTTTGCTGTAACAGATTGTGAAGGAATGTTTAGACTATTATTTTTGGCTAAAAGCGATTTTTAACCCTATAACTGTAAACAGAGTCCCTTGTACCATGTTAATCTTTTTTGATAATGATGTATTTTTACGTAGGAAATAACCCACTCTTCCGGCAAACAAACTGATTAAAGTGAAAATCACGAAAGCTTGGGCTAGAAATAGGACTCCTAAGACAAGCATTTGAATGGGCACATTCCCATTTTCGTAATTAATAAATTGAGGGAATAAGGCAAGGAAAAACAAAGATACTTTCGGATTTAAAAGGTTCATGATGATTCCTTTTTTGTATAAAGATTTATAGTCTAAAGAGTCCGCGCTATCTAGATCGAAAGTTGAACCTTGCTCTCTAAACGATTTATATGCAAGGTATAACAAGTATGCGGCTCCTGCATATTTAACGATCGTGAATGCTAGGCTGGATTGATAAATAATTGCTGAAATGCCGATTGTTGCTGCAACAATATGGACGAGCAATCCTGTACAAAGCCCTAGTGTTGTAAAAATCCCTGCATTTTTCCCTTTCGCTATACTCTGTGCCAAAGTGAACAAGTTATCTGGTCCTGGCACAAGGGTAAGAACGATTGCCGCGCCCAGAAAAGATAGCATAGTTAGAAGTTCCACAATTAATCCCCCCCACTTTTTTGACAACTCATTATAACATAATTGTAGAAGTCGTATATCAAAAATTCTGAAATGAACAGTTTTAAAACGATGACATTAAATTATTCAGTAAACCGTTATCGAACGTTGTTCAATTGGAAAAACTCTTTTGTAAGGCTTATTCGACGCTTCAGAAGGAGCGAGGGCAGCCGTGCTTTCATCGCTAAATGGCTTCTGTTATCGTATAATATCCAGAGGGAATCCCCATTTTTACTTTTGAGGCCAAGCTTGAAACAATCAACTAGAAGGAGTTGGAAATAATGAAAAAGGTTACCCCATTTTTGATGTTTCAAGATGGCAAGGCAGAAGAAGCAATGAATTATTACACATCCCTTATTGAGGATTCGGAAATTACGAGCATTTCTCGCTACGGTGCGAATGAGGGCGGTATAGAAGGAACCGTGATGCATGCAACATTTTCCTTGAAGGGACAGGAATTCATGTGCATTGACAGTGGTATTCAACATGAGTTTGCGTTTACCCCTTCATTTTCCATTTACATCACTTGTGATTCTGAAGAGGAAATTGACAATCTGTATGAGAAGCTAAAAACAGACGGAGCAGAACTTATGCCGTTAGGGAATTATGGCTTTAGCAAGAAATTCGGCTGGATAAACGATCATTTTGGCGTGTCTTGGCAACTTGATTTGCCGAACTAATGGATGTTGATAGAAGGTAAATAAAAATAGGGAGGACACGAGCATGACAAAAGAAAATGAAAACAGTACCAACAAGGAGTTGCCACTCGAGCAACGAGAAGAATTACTTAGCGTATTAAAAGCCCGTTTTGAGAAACATATGAACCGACATGAAGGGCTTGAATGGGCTCAAATCCAAGCGAAGTTGGAAGCAAATCCCGAAAAACTATGGTCGCTCAATGAAATGGAGAATACCGGTGGTGAACCGGATGTTGTTGGTCATGATGAAAAGAAGGACGAGTATATTTTTTATGATTGTGTAGCGGAAAGTCCTAAAGGACGCAGAAGTGTTTGCTATGATCGTGAAGCGCTGGAGTCAAGGAAAAAACATAAACCGGAAAATAGCGCGATGGACTTGGCGACTACTATGGGCATTGAGCTTTTAACGGAAGAGGAATATCGGACGTTGCAAAAGCTTGGAAATTTCGATCTGAAAACATCGAGTTGGGTGCGAACCCCTGACGCTATTCGAAAACTCGGTGGGGCTCTTTTTTGCGATCGTCGTTACGATCATATCTTTTTGTATCATAACGGTGCGGATTCCTACTATGCTGCCAGAGGTTTTCGTGGCTCGCTAAGAGTTTAGAACCAATCATTTAGAGCCTGCTTTTGAACATTTTTTCAAAAGCAGGCTCTAATTTTGTTTTTTTTACAGGAAATTGTAATCGAACTTTACGGCAAAACGAGTGTATTTTACTTGTTCCATTCCTTGATAAAAAGCATCATCTTATGAACAGAAAGTGTATGCAAATGTTTTGCCGAATATAAAATCCCAATCTGTCTGAAAAAATGATTGTCCAAGTCCTTCGCCACAAGGCCGTCCGTGCAACTATTCAATTGTAACTTGGGGAGTAGGCTGATTCCTAAGTTGTTTCGCACCATTGAAATGATCGTTTCGTCTCCTCTAATTTGATAAGCGATATGAGGTTTGATTTGTTCCTTTTTAAAAATATTGTGCACTTCAAAATGCGAGTTTAAATAGGGCAGAATAAATTGAGTCGTTCCGATCGCTTCTAGCGGAATTTGATTTAACCGAGCGAATGGATGTTGTGAACTCATAATGACGACAATTGGATCTTCAAATAAAACTTCAAAATCCCATTTAGGATTCTGGGAAGTTCCAATGCCATAATCGATTTGATCCTCTTCTAGCTAGTCGGCGCTATCTTTCTATTGACGAATTGGTTGAAACCTTTATATGTCGTCCTCTGTGCAGTGGTCATTTATAACATCTATATGATTGGTTGTAAGTACCCTCTATCTTAATATGCCTATGCGGATTTTCATGCTATGATTCAATCATTACGGGGGGATGAATGATGAATCAGCAACGCTGGCTTTCACAGAATTTTTTTATGTTTTTTATTACATGGGGTGTGTTTTTGCCTTACTGGACGGGATGGCTTGTGCAGGCAAAAGAATTGAGTGTGCCAGAAGCCAGCCTTATCATGGGATTTGGATTAGTGGCAAGGGGAGTCTCGACACTGTTTGCCTTTCCATTTGTTTCAAAATTTTGGAGCGGCCAACGGGTCCTTCTGATTCTCACAATCGGTTCGCTAATCGCGACGCTTCTCTATATACCTACTTCATCATTCAGCATGCTTTTTATCGTTACAGTTCTCTTTAGCGCTGTTTATCCAGCGCTGCTTCCTGCAGTTGAAAGTGCGGCGACTGTTCTTATACAGCAAGGAAACATCCATTATGGAAAAAGTCGAAAGTATGGTTCGATCGGTTTTGTCATTTCAGTGCTGATTATTAGTATGGTGACAGGTCATTTTGGGGAGCGGGCGATCTTATGGAGTATGATTGCTGGGCTTTGTTTAATGTTGGTTATGTGTTTACAACCGGCACCGGCAGTTTTGCTTGCAAAGCCGATGGCAAAGGATCGCAAGAAGTCCCTTTCAATGCGTGGCTTATGGCAAGTGAGAAGTTTTCCTATTGTGTTGCTTGTCGTTGTATTGTTGCAAGGGGCACATGCTTCTTATTATAATTATGGTTTTATCTACTTACAGGATTTGGGGGTCAACAATTATTCTATTGGACTTATCCTGAATATTGCCGTAATCTTTGAAATTCTTTACTTCGCGAAAGCCGATCACTTGTTTCAAGGTTGGAAGCCTTCAACCTTATTCATCGTGGCGGCGGTTGGATCATCGCTTCGTTGGATTCTGATCTTTTTATTTCCAAATATATGGATTTTTATGCTTTCCCAAAGTTTACATGCAGTGTCGTTCGGCATCGCTCATTTTGCATTTATCCAATACATCACTAAAAACTTGCCGACGAAGCAAATTCCGAATGCACAAGGGGTTTATTCGGCTGTTGCCCTCAGCTTCAGTACAGCAGTTTTGACCATGCTCGGAGGTTATCTATATGAAGTTTCACCAGGATTAGCTTTTTTAGGTATGATTCTATTTACAGTGCCAGTGCTTTTTCTGCTTATCGTGACACGGAAGCATTATGAATACTAACTACATAATTTGTACGCAATTACGCCGAGGCGTAATTGAGGAATAGCAGCTATCAGATTTACTGACAGCTGCTATTTGATTGTTATTCATATAGATCTGTGCTTAAATACTTTAACCCGGAATCATTGATCGTTAATACAATATTGGCTCCTTTTTCTATTCCTCTAAGCAGTTGCAAGGCAGCGGCAACATTTGCTCCGGATGAAAATCCTGCAAATACCCCTTCTCTTCGGGCTAATTCTCTTGTGACTTGTGTTGCTTCTTCATCTGTAATATGGATATAGTCTGTTACTAAATTTTTATCAAGAAGAGGCAAATCCATTAAATAACCGCCACCTTGAATTTTATGATTAGGATTCGAGAGTAGCTTACCAGAATAGAAGGAAGCGGAATCCGGTTCAACTAAATAACAACGGATATCGGACTTGTACTTTTTTAATGTTTTTGCACAACCGGTAAAAGTACCACCAGAACCGGCAAAGTCAAGAAAGACATCAATTTCTCCGTTCGTTTGTTCCCACATTTCTTCTCCCGTATGATATTCATGGGCATGTAGATTGCCGATATGATTAAACTGATCCGCACGGAATGCATTGCGCTCTTTGGTGATTTGTTGGGCGACTTCTTCCACTTTGGCAAGGTCTTCTCCTGACACTTGCCCGACAGGAGAACCGGGTGCTTGGTCTACTAACACAACCTCAGCCCCTAGCGCTTTCATCATTCTTGCTCGTTCCAATGAATTACCTTTTGACATGACCGCCACAAATTTATAACCTTTTACACCACATACAATAGCCAGTCCAGTTCCTGTATTGCCGCTTGTCAATTCGACAACGGTCTGATTTGGCTTAAGGATTCCCGCTTTTTCAGCCTCTTCAATAATTTGAAGCCCAATGCGATCTTTTTTGCTGAAGCCAGGATTTAAATACTCCAGTTTGGCAAAAATATTACCTTGAAGACCCTCCGTGATTCTAGAAAGGTGTACCATTGGTGTGCTGCCGATCGCTTGATGAACACCTGAAAGGATAGCGTTATTTTTCATAGCAAATTGCTCCTTTTTGTCTATTTCGTATGTTATAGTGTATATATATACGCTATATAGTTCAATGATAATCTATAACGTATTTTTGTGCAATATAACGGAATTAATTATTGGAGGTACATGTATGGAGCAAATCAATCAAAATATCGGTAAAAATATTAAACGCATTCGAAATGAAAGGGGATTGAGTTTAGAAAAAACGGCTGAAATAACAGGGGTTAGTAAAACAATGTTGGGACAAATTGAAAGAGGAGAGTCGAATCCAACCGTAACAACCGTTTGGAAAATCGCAAATGGGTTGCGCTTATCATTCTCTTCGCTCATTAGCCAAGAACGATCAGCAGTGACTGTGATAAGGAAGAATGAAATAGAGCCGATCAATGAAAATAATGGGCAGTACCGCGTCTATCCACTGATCCCTTTTCATCCAGAAAAACAGTTCGAAGTTTTTTCAATCACTTTGGAACCGGGATGTGCACACATATCAGAACCGCATAACGCAGGTGTGGAAGAAACTATTTTTGTAAATGAAGGAACGGTAGAGATTGAAGTAGACGGACAGAAACATGTAGTCTATCAAGAAGATGTGATTGTTTTTGAAGCCGGAAGCAATCACGTATACAGAAATAGTGAAAATAGCGTAGCAAAATGTACCGTTCTGATTCATTATCCGCGTTAAGCATTTCTAGCAGTAAAATACCGGAAAGAGGAACTCTACATTCATAATGAAAGGATTGAATGGAAGAGGGTTTCTATGAATTAGTGGAGAAATATCTAATTAGAGGAAGAAGTGAAGCTATCTTTAAATAAAAATGGAAAAGGATGAGGAGTCATGTTAGTTATCAATGCAGATGAACAAAGCAGTTTGGTAGATATGAATGAAATCATTGAATGCGTGGCTGTTGCCTTAAGTGAATTTTCAGCCCAAAGAACGATTACTCCGATTCGTGCGGTACTTCCTTTTGGGAAGGGGCAAAATACATTATTAACGATGCCTTCTGTAGCGGAAGGGCTTGGTAACGTTGGACTAAAGGTGGTAACAGTGGCTCCCAATAACAAAGAGGTAGGTAAGAAAATAATAGCAGGTGTTGTGATGCTATTGGATTTTGAAAATGGAGAACCCATCGCTCTGTTGGAAGGTTCTCATTTAACAATGATTAGAACGGGTGCGATCTCAGGTGTTGCAACGAAATATTTATCGCGTGGAGATTCAAAAAAACTATGTATTATCGGAACAGGAGAACAAGCAAAAGGTCTAGTTGAAGCGATACTAGCTGTTAGAGACATTGAAGAGATTCTCCTTTATAACAGAACTGAACAGAAAGCAGTTGAATTTGCTAAGTACATCAGAAGTGAATTTTGTAAACGTGTACAAATATATTCAGATTCAAATGAAGCGGTACGTAAAGCGGACATTATTGTTACGACAACAAACTCTTCAACACCGGTATTTACTGAATCGTTGAAACCTGGTGTTCATGTTAATGCAGTAGGATCATTTAGACCTACGATGCAAGAGTTGCCGTCCAATGCCATTTCTTTAGCGGACAAAGTGGTGGTTGAATCAGGTGATGCGGCTCTGGAAGAAACAGGTGATTTATTAGTTCCGATAAAAGAAGGTATTTTTAAGGCAGACGATATCTATGGAGAACTTGGACAAATTGTAAAGGGAGAACGAAACGGAAGAGAAAGTAACAAGGAAATTACGCTATTCAAATCAGTAGGATTAGCAGTTGTAGACATTGTAGTGGCAAAGTATTTTTACGAAAAAGCTATTAACAATAAAGTTGGGACTCATATTAATCTTTGACCACTCCCACAGCTAAAGCAATGGGATTCTTTTTCGCAAACATTTCACTTACACTTCCCCAATTGAGGAGGCAGAGGCGAAATTTGGGCGAACAACATTCGAAAGAACTCCTCCTTCGAAAGGGCAAGGTCTGTGCCAACTACGCCGTCCACTCGGCGATACGTTTCACTTGTTTCGGCAGATCGTTGGGATGCTTTATTTTTTGTCTGTCTTCGAACGATAGGTGCCTTTTTAACCACACCGGTTGCTTATAGACAACCGAGAGGATCGTTTTGACAGCCATCGGATACTTTTTGCGTGCAATGTTTTGCGCGCCGTTGATATCGCGATGGATTTCTGTTTTGTGAACAGAACAGCTGAGGTTTCTTCCGTTTGCTTGATGGCGGCCATGACAAAACGGGCAGTCTTGTGAAGTATAGCTTTCTTCCGTTACTTTCACTTGTATGCCTTTTAATTGTGCTTTATAGGTCAGCTTTTGTTTTACTTTTCCCTGATTCCACAAGGATAGTTGTTGGCGCTGCTTTCGATTGGTTTTTCTAGACCCTTTTTTCTTGGTGTTTTTTTCAATGCCCGAAACGTCGCCAATGACTAGATGGGTCACTTGTTCCGCTTCTAAAAAGGCAACAATTTCTTTCGTTGTTTTATGTTCTAACGCAGCCAATTGATTGGCTGTTTTTTGCCGGATTCGCGCCCTTGCTTGCTGATATTTTTTCCATTGACGGGATCCTTTTTTACAGCGGGACATTAATTTACTCAATTCCGCTAACGCTTTTGCACGAAATTGCGAGATACTGCGCATCGCTCGTCCCGATACTAATAACGCTTTTTCTTCTGTTGAGACCGTCACTGCATGGATTTCACCTAAATCTGCTCCGGCTGCTTTAAAAGGATACGTTGAAATGTCCTTTTCAGGCACCGAAATGGTATAACAAAACCAGTACGCTCCATTTCGCCAAACAACTTCAGCATAGTTGCAGTTTGCCAAGTTTTCTATGGAAAGATTCGGGAACTTGACGGAATGATTTTTCTTTGGATATTTTTGAGGCCAATCTTTCTTTTTCGTTAATAAAGCCTGTAGGTCAAGTTAAACTGTACCCCTTGTAAAGGACATTTTTAAAAAGCCTAGGCAGTATTAAGAAGATGATCTCTGTATT
>NZ_JBHSNO010000011.1:0-10407 GCF_042655805.1 Sporosarcina soli
GGCGACGTGTGGAGCTGACAGATACTAATCGATCGAGGACTTAACCTTGATTTAAAAAGGGCATGGTTGACCCTGATTTTGTGCAAACCAATGTTGGCTTTATCCGGTTTTGAGCGAATAAAATAAAATAATTTCAATTAATTATTTTAAAAAACGCTTGCAAATATCCAATAAGTTTGATATAATAATTATTGTCTTGTTGGAAAGGTCCAGTGATGATGGCGAAGAGGTCACACCCGTTCCCATACCGAACACGGAAGTTAAGCTCTTCAGCGCCGATGGTAGTCGGGGGTTTCCCCTGCGAGAGTAGGACATCGCTGGGCTGTCATTCCTAAAGAATGTAAGTAAGTTACTTATTATTCCGCAGTAGCTCAGTGGTAGAGCAATCGGCTGTTAACCGATCGGTCGTAGGTTCGAATCCTACCTGCGGAGCCAATTGGAGAGCTGTCCGAGTGGCCGAAGGAGCACGATTGGAAATCGTGTAGGCGGCTAACGCTGTCTCAAGGGTTCAAATCCCTTGCTCTCCGCCAGTTAACTACATAATAATGGCCCCTTGGTCAAGCGGTTAAGACACCGCCCTTTCACGGCGGTAACACGGGTTCGAATCCCGTAGGGGTCACCATTTTATTTAAAAGTATTAAATACAACAATTCAAAGTTTGTCGCAACTCCCGTTAAAATTGGGAGAAGCAAGCAGAACAAGAAAACGATTGAGAGAACGAAGAAGCGTACAATGGTACGTGACTGAGTGAGCGAATGAAGTTGACGCAGTAATGCGAAGCTTATCGCAATTTTAACCCAGGAGGATTAGCTCAGCTGGGAGAGCACCTGCCTTACAAGCAGGGGGTCGGCGGTTCGAGCCCGTCATCCTCCACCATTATCTTTGTAACACGTATGAATAACATTATCGCGGGGTGGAGCAGTGGTAGCTCGTCGGGCTCATAACCCGAAGGTCGCAGGTTCAAATCCTGCCCCCGCAACCAAATGGTCCCGTGGTGTAGCGGTTAACATGCCTGCCTGTCACGCAGGAGATCGCCGGTTCGATCCCGGTCGGGACCGCCATTTTCTTTAAAAAATATTATGTGGCTCAGTAGCTCAGTCGGTAGAGCAAAGGACTGAAAATCCTTGTGTCGGCGGTTCGATTCCGTCCTGAGCCACCATTTAATTTACCATGCCGGTGTAGCTCAATTGGTAGAGCAACTGACTTGTAATCAGTAGGTTGAGGGTTCAAGTCCTTTCGCCGGCACCATGGATTTTGGTGGGGTAGCGAAGTGGCTAAACGCGGCGGACTGTAAATCCGCTCCCTCCGGGTTCGGCGGTTCGAATCCGTCCCCCACCACCATCTTTACAGGGGCATAGTTTAACGGTAGAATAGAGGTCTCCAAAACCTTTGGTGTGGGTTCGATTCCTACTGCCCCTGCCATTACTATTGCGATTCAATATGATGGCGGTTGTGGCGAAGTGGTTAACGCATCGGATTGTGGTTCCGACATTCGAGGGTTCGATTCCCTTCAGCCGCCCCATGTGTTACATCCAAATTAAAATGAATTAACTATTATGGCGATTGTGGCGAAGTGGTTAACGCATCGGATTGTGGTTCCGACACTCGAGGGTTCGATTCCCTTCAGTCGCCCCATTTATCTTTTTGGGGTATAGCCAAGCGGTAAGGCAACGGACTTTGACTCCGTCATTCGTTGGTTCGAATCCAGCTACCCCAGTTTCGCGGAAGTAGTTCAGTGGTAGAATACGACCTTGCCAAGGTCGGGGTCGCGGGTTCGAATCCCGTCTTCCGCTCCACTTTATCTAAGGCGGCATAGCCAAGCGGTAAGGCACGGGTCTGCAACACCCTTATCACCGGTTCGATTCCGGTTGCCGCCTCCAATTAGCTTAAGATATACGCTGTGGAAAATTATTTTAATATGCCCGAGTGGTGGAATGGCAGACACGTCGCACTCAAAATGCGATGCCGCGAGGCGTGCCGGTTCAAGTCCGGCCTCGGGTATCACCTGAAAAAGACGCAACTTCGGTTGTGTCTTTTTTCGTTATCTGGATAAGGATTGTGCTACGTTTTCCACATCGAACTTAAATTCAACTCAAACGCTATCGGAGGGCTCTCTATATGCCTTTAATTGTTCATCAAGAATTTGTACGTGCGCCAATCGAACGTTGCTTTGATTTGGCGCGGGATGTAGATACACATACTCGCACAACAGCGTATACGAAGGAGAAAGCCGTTGGTGGAGTCACAACAGGATTTCTGTCTGTCGGGGACGTTGTCACATGGGAGGCCGTCCACTTTGGAGTAAGGCAGAGGCTAACTGCGAAAATCACGAAAATGGATCGGCCGTATATGTTTGAAGACATTATGGTTAAGGGCGCATTTCACTCTTTTACGCACGTTCATGAGTTCATCGAGAAGGAAAACGGTACCTTGATGATTGATCGTTTTTGCTACCGATCGCCTTTGGGGACAATCGGGAGGGTTGCTGATAAGTTGTTTTTGGAATGGTACATGAAAAAATTTATTGTTAACCGTGCAGAGGCGCTAAGGCAGATTGCGGAAGAGGAATTAAATAATTAAGTTAAAGCTCCTTTTGCTTAAGCGATAGGAGCTTTTTGGTATGAAGACCTACCGTTCTCTGTAATATTCCTCGTATGGAATCGTCTAATCTAGTAAAGGGGGGAGAGCGAATGGCAAATCACTCGATTGAGGAATGGTTTCAATTGTATGAGAAGGATATTACAAGTTTTTTAATTTACTATACCGGCAGCATAGATGTTGAGGACCTTGTTCAGGAAACTTTCCTAGTCGCAATAAAAAAAATGCCTTTGTTCAAAGGAAATTCCCATCCAAAGACTTGGTTGATCTCAATTGCAAGAAATCATGTGATTGACCAATATCGTCGGGCAAAGATATGGAAAAGACTTAGGCATTTGGTTTATCAAGAGCAAATGCTTTTAAATGAATTGGAAGAAGGGATAATCGCTAGTCAAGAAACAATTGAATTGCATAGGGCAATTTGCCTACTGAATCCTCGTTACAAAGAGATTGTCATTCTAAGAGGGATTTTGGAGTTGCCTTCTAAAGAAGTGAGCGAAATCGTAAAAAGCAATGTGAATCAGGTGAACGTCATGTTTCATCGATCGTTAAAAAGATTAAAGGAAATATTAGTGGAGGAGGGATATGCTGATGACGGAGATGGAAAAATTACGAGAAACTCTGAAAGACCTTCCTAAATATAGTTTGGATGAAGAGCAGAAAGATCGAATCAACAGGGCATTGAGGAAAGAAACGAAGTCAAAGAAGCAGATGCTAATAATAAAACCTTTTTTTGTGGTTGCCTTACTATGTGCAACGCTGTTTGTGCTAGCCTTAACGAGTGGCAGAGATGGTTGGCTGAATGATTTAAAGCTGTCGTTTCAGCCCCGGGTAGAATTGAATGCGCAGAATGCGGTTATCTTCAAAAATGAAGATTATGATGTAGTCGGGATTGATGAGAAAATTGGAATATTAATGTCTAATGAACATTTTATAGCCGAAGATGCTCGTAGGGGCAGTAAATTGATGCTTTATTTTTGGGGAGATCCTTCGTTGCTTATTGGCAAACAGTATCGGGTGGAGGCAAAGAATACGTACAATTCAACACTCACCTTATCTGAAGGGATTCTTTCTACACCGTTGAGAAGCGAAGACGCACATACTTTGACGAGCTTCCCACCATTTCCTATAGAAGGAAAGTGGCAACTATCATTTTTCGTCGAGGACCAATTGTTTGACGAGTTCACGATGAATATCCTTCCTCCCCTTCCGAAGACGGAACACTATACGCTTATCGATTCGCCAATGGAAATGAACGTAAGTGAGGAGGTTGAAACGTATATTGAAAGTTCTTTAGGAAGCGAAAAGGAAATAAAAGTAGAATTGCTTAATGAAATGGGTATGATTGTTTTCGAAGATACGTTTGTGCGGGAAGGTGATGCAGCAGACTCGCATCGACTTTATCTATTCAGTGGAAAAATCATGTTCCCGGAGAAGGGGAATTGGACATTATTGATCAATGGTGAGAAAACAAGACCTTTCAAAAACTAAATGCCAAATCAAATCGCTCCTAACCGCCGAAACGGTAGGAGCGATTTTCATAGTGGGGAACCCGGTGACACTACTAAGGATTGTCCATTGGCATTGCCTTGGTTGGTCATTGGAAATTGGTCACAAAGTAAATGGGAACAGGTCATTGGTTTGCCTTCATTTAAATTGGAGTGGTCCCCACACTATGCCTTGGAAAGGAGTCTCACCTTTCCAAGGGGTCAGAAATATTTCGAGTCATCAAACGCTAGCACGATGGAATAATTTTTCGCATTAATGAGATTGGATAATTTATGAGCATCTCTTTCCGTTTGTAATGCTTTGAGTCGATAGTCTTCCGGTTCGAATAAGGCAACCCGGTAGATGGTTGTACTTTCAGAGAAACCGTATTGAATCTCTTCTTTTTCAGCAGAGGCAAGCTCTTTGTAAAAGCGGGCTTTAGCACGTAATTGAGTGGCTAGTTCGATCGCTTCGACAATCGCGAGTTGTTGACCTTGGAAATCGATATTATGATCAATATTCGCGCGGTACATAAGGCGATCGAGTGTCCGACTATCCAAACGCACTTCATCCATTTCGATTTCAACGTCTTGAAGCGTACGTGGACCTTTTTCGGGTGTATTACCTTTTTCAACAGTTGTGAAGGCGACGCGTCTCATTTCCTCTTCCAACTCGTGGATGCGCTTTGTTAAAATACTTTTCAGTTTTACCGCTTCAGCAAGTGTGATGGTGGCCATCTGTTCATCCCCCCTGATTCTTGCACAATATTAATTCATTATAATGGAAGTTTGTCCTTTATGTAAAACGGACGACTGTACGTTACCGCCACTTATGCTTGAGAACATGTTGCCGCAAGCGGTTGTCAGTTCCAGCGCTTCAGCAGGATCGAGAGAAGGTCGTAGATAGAAGATATGCAGAGCTTCTGTTGTTTCTTCTGTTACTGCGGTGCGTATCGAATCGACAAATGGACTTCCGAAAGGGCTATAATCATCTTTCAATAAAAGGATATTGGCGAGTGAATTAAAGCGACCGTTTAATCCGTCATAGCCATCATCTTCGTTGCCGCGTGTAACGTTGACATCGCCAACGATTTTTTCACAGTCGTAGATGCCAGCAGGGATTTCGTGTTGTAAGGAAAAGAAGTTATTGAGATCAACGGCCGTGTGGAAGGGTTGGATATAGTTCTGTTTTTTAATCCGTCTCATCAGGGCTTCCGTGGAATGCCGGTAACGGTTAGGATCTGCACCAAGGGATTTCCATATGGCTCGCCATTCTTGTATACCGGGGAAGTCGGTCAACTTTTTCTCTTCAAGTTCAAAGAAAAGTTGTTCTTGAAATAATTGCAAGCGACCTTTTAGCATTTGAGGCGATTCCGATACTGTAATTTTGGTATAATGGTTAATGCCCAATTTTAGATCGGGAATGGTTTCGAATAGCTTAGTATCCATTTCAATTTTCAATGACAACACCCTTTTTTTATAAAATGATAAATCAAGTTTAACATAGAGGAGATGATACAGCGTGAATGCTGTTCGATTGCAGCAGGCGGTCAGGGAATATGCACAGTCCATCGGCATCGATAAGATCGGTTTTACAACAGCTGCCCCTTTCAGGGAACTGAAAAATCGCTTGAAGCGACAGCAGGAGCTAGGGTACCAATCCGGTTTTGAAGAAAAAGACTTGGATAAGCGGACTCAACCGGCATTATTGCTGGATCAAGCAGAGAGCATCATTGCAATTGCTGTTGCTTATCCGTCGAAAATGTCCAATTCGCCTAAGGGGAAGAAAGGCGAACGACGCGGCATTTTTTGCCGGGCTTCATGGGGGATCGATTATCATGTCGTCCTTCGTGAAAAGCTTGCGCTGCTTGAGGAATTTATTTTGAAACAAGTGCCGGATGCTAAAGTCCGCTCGATGGTCGATACAGGGGAACTGGTCGATCGGGCGGTTGCGGAACGGGCAGGAATCGGCTGGTCGGCTAAAAACTGTGCGATCATCACACCGGAATTTGGTTCGTATGTCTATCTCGGGGAAATGATTACGAACATTCCCTTTGCGCCGGACACCCCGATGGAGGATGAATGCGGGGATTGTACGCTTTGTCTCGACGCGTGTCCGACAGGTGCTTTGGTACAAGGCGGGCAATTGAATGCCCAGCGTTGCATTGCGTTTTTGACGCAGTCGAAAAAGCCGATACCTGAAGAGTTCCGGGCGAAAATCGGCAATCGGTTATACGGGTGTGACACGTGTCAGACCATTTGCCCGAAAAATAAAGGAAAGCATAATTTACATCAGCAGGCATTCCAGCCTGATCCTGAACTGGCGAAGCCGTTACTTCAACCGGTGCTTCGGTTATCGAACCGGGAATTTAAAGAGCGGTTTGGAGAAGTGTCTGGATCTTGGCGTGGTAAGAATCCGATTCAGCGAAATGCAATTCTTGCGCTGGCCCATTTTAAAGATGAAACAGCAGTATCTGAATTGATTGCAATGTTGGGGACAGACCCACGCCCTGTTATTCGGGGAACGATTGCATGGGCGTTAGGGGAAATCGGCACAAAGGAAGGCTACCAAGCGTTAGAGGCAGCCTTATTGAAAGAGGAAGATTTTGAAGTGCGTGCGGAGTTACAAAAGGCAATAGAGACACATAAAGAGAGAATCTAATGGGAGGAAATTTTGAAATGGCTATACATGTTGCATTATTTGAACCGCTCATCCCTGCAAATACGGGGAATATTGCGCGGACTTGTGCAGGAACTGGAGTGAAATTGCATCTTATCAAACCGCTTGGATTTTCAACGGATGATAAGATGTTAAAGCGAGCGGGGCTCGATTATTGGGAGCATGTCGATATTACGTATCATGACGGTATTCATGAGCTGTTTGCAGCCTTTCCGGAAGCGGACTTCTATTTTCTGACGAAGCATGGGAACAAGCCCCATACGGCGTATGACTATTCCGATTCAGCGAAGGATTTATTCTTTGTGTTTGGTAAAGAGACGACAGGTCTGCCTGCTGATGTCCTGCAAGCACATCAAGAGCGCTGTCTCCGAATTCCGATGAATGACAATATCCGATCGTTGAATCTGTCGAATACAGCCGCCATCTTGATTTACGAAGCATTAAGACAACAAGCTTATCCAGGGTTGGAATGAAAAAAACGGGACAGCCAAAAGCTTGTCCCGTTTACTCGTATGTAGTGCTTATTTTTTAACTTTACCTGGCTTATCTTCATAACCACCTGTGAAAATTGCAGATAAGAATGCGAAGCAAACGCCCATAATAAGAAGAACTGTCATGGTCTATACCTCCCGTAAAATCAATTGTCTCTATTTTTAAGTATACCCTATTTTGCAAAGGATTGAAATGTCCATTGCAAAGTATTGTGACAAAGCCGGGAAAGTTGAAACTTTTCGTACGCCTATCCCGTAAAGAAGATATAAGATTAGATGCATATGGAGGAAAAAGATAGATGAACTATTCAACAGGTATGAAATGGATCACCGGAATTGCAGAGGGGTTTCTTGCCATCCCAATCATTGGGGGAGCATTTGTCATTGGGACAAATTATTCCGCGTTAGGTGTGATGTTCTTGCTTCACGCGATTACCTTGATCCTTTCCATCCGGGAGGGGCAAGGTAGAGGTGCTTCCATTTTGGGTCTTATTACGAGTGTGGTAAGCATTATTCCGATCATCGGTTGGATTATGCATCTCCTGACAGCAGTGGCGCTTTTACTGTCAGCCCTTACTTCGAATCGAATAAAAACTTGGTAAACAAAAACCCTTCCGATTTAATTTCGGAAGGGTTTTTGGCCTTAGTGCGGTAAAAAGAGAAGCTGATAGGTGAACAACACTGCAAAGACGTATAAAAGGATTGGAACTTGTTTTGCCTTTCCTTTAACGATTTTCAACAGCGGATAGGTGATAAAGCCGAGTGCAATCCCCGTTGCAATGCTTGAAGTGAGAGGCATTGTCAAGATAACGAGAAATGCGGGAAAAGCTTCATCGAACGAATCCCAATCAATCTGTTTGACAGATCCGATCATCAAGCTTCCGACAATGATGAGTGCGGGCGCGGTAATGGCCGCTACACCGGACAACGCGCTGACAAACGGACCGAAAAAGGCAGCGACGATGAATAGGATGGCAACGGTCAAAGTCGTTAAACCGGTACGTCCGCCGACAGCTACACCTGAAGAGGATTCGACATAAGCGGAAGTAGGGCTTGTCCCGAACATGGCACCGGCTGTAGCGGCGACAGAGTCGGCCAGTAAAGCATGGCGTGCACGAGGCAACGTATTCCCTTTCATTAGCCCTGCCTGTTTGGCGACACCGATCATTGTCCCAGTCGTGTCGAATAGCGTGACGATGAGAAATGCCAAGACAACACCGTACAAGCCGTGGGAAATGACATCGCCTGCCGCTTGGATCGGATTCCATACGAGAATACCTTCTGGCAAATGGGGTAACTGCCAGAGAGCTCCTTCAAATTTAAGTTGCCCTGTTAATAATGCGACAATCCCGGTCAGGATCATGCCGATGAAAATCGATCCATAGACATTCAAGGCCATGAGGATAATGGTCACGAGCAGGCCGAATAACGTAAGCAAGACTGGCGCTGAAGTAAGGTCCCCAAGTTTCACGAGATTCGATTCATGGGGTGCGACAAGACCTGATAACCGTAACCCGATAAAAGCGATAAACAAACCGATCCCCGCTGTGATCCCGAGCTTCAAACTTTCGGGAATCGACTGGATCAGTTTTTCACGGAACGGTGTCAAAGACAAAAGGATGAACAAGAGTCCGGCGATAAACACCGCAGAAAAAGCGGCCATATAATCCAGTTGTCCATCCGATGCCAACACAGTGGATGTAAAGTAAGCGTTCAAGCCCATTCCGGGAGCGATGGCGATCGGATAATTGGCGAAAAGAGCCATCCATAACGTCCCGATAACAGCTGCAACAATGGTGGCAAGAAATACTTGCTCGAAAGGAACACCTGCATCTGCCAGGATGATCGGATTGACAATAACGATATAGGCCATTGTTAAAAAGGTTGTAAAACCAGCAATGATTTCAGTTTTAACAGTTGTATTCTGTTCTTTTAGATGAAACACAAGGATACCCCTTTCAAAATACGAACGAAATGAATTACATTTACAATAATATTCGTTTTCGGGATAAAATTCAACTTAAAAGACTAATTTTCTTTATTGAATACACTGCGACTTTTGACACAATTTTTACAATTTCCGTGCAACTTTTTATGGTATTATGAACAAAAGGAAGCGGGGGAATTGAGTTGTTCAAGAGAAAGAGAGCCGTAGAAGATCAAACTCTACAAGTAGAATTAGAACGTTTAAAGTCTTCATATACAGAGAAAGAACAACAGGATCGCAATCGTTTGAGCGACTTGAAAAACGAACTGGATGCAGCAGTCGATCAGCATGAAAAAGTAAACGCACAACATCATATCTTGAGAGAAGCGGTCAGCCAAATCGAAACGAGATTTGAAAACGTCGGGGAATTAAGTGAAAGAACATCTGAGAAATCGCAAGAGCTTTATGAAAAAGGATTATCGCTTGAACAGCAATCCGATAGTATGGTAGGAGAAGCATCGGAAGGGACAACAGAAGTCCATGCGACCGCTGAAGTGATCAAAGATCTTGGCGTTCAAATTCAAGCGTCCGAACAGAATATGACGAACTTAAGTGCCCGTTCTGTCGAAATTCAATCGATTGTCGGTGTCATTGAAGATATTGCAGCGCAGACGAACCTTTTGGCGCTCAACGCATCCATTGAAGCGGCGCGTGCCGGAGAATATGGGAAAGGTTTCGCAGTCGTTGCACAAGAAGTACGGAAACTTGCGGAAAGTACGTCAGATAGTACAGCAAATATCCAAACATTGACCTCTTCACTGCGAGAAGAAATTGAGGAGGCGCTTGAATCGACAAGGAGAAGTGCCGAGCTTGTGGAGAAGGGTGTGGCGGTCAGTTTAGACACAGCTTCCAAGATTGAAAGCATTCTTGGGACGGTTGAACAGAGTCAGGGAGATATCGGCGCCATTCAAGAGATGATTGAAGAGCAGAAAAGATTATCCGAAGAAGTGAAACATGAACTGCTTGGAGCAAAAGCACTTTTCGCACAGGCACAGGATTTGTTCATCGAACATATCGAAGACGCGAAAGAAGTGGATGAGCGACTTGAAAACGGCATCCGTCAGTTGACCTATTGAAAAAGGCCATGGAGCATTGTAAACTGTACCCCTTGTAAAGGACATTTTTAAAAAGCCTAGGCAGTATTAAGAAGATGATCTCTGTATT